>CAWBSR010000015.1:0-1108896 GCA_963791545.1 uncultured Actinomycetota bacterium | reverse complement strand
GTAGCTACCGGCGGCGCCGTATGTCGCCGAGCAGCTGAACGTCCACGTCTCACCGGGCTGCAAAAGCTGATCATGGTTGACGTCGCCACCTTGGAGCACCACCGGCGAGCACTTGTCATCCACCACCGAGACGTGGAACAACGTCTCCGCGCCATCATTCACCAACGAGTAGCTGTAGGTCACCGCCAACGGCGCCGACCCCGACGACGGCGACGCCGACTTCGACAACGTCACATGAGGGCGTGGCGTGTAGGTGATGGTGACCGACGACCTGCCGCTGGTATCGGAACCGAAGGAGACATTCGTGGCGCTGGAGGCTGCATAACTGGAGCCGCCCCCCCCGCCGCCGCCTAGGGCGCCGCCACCGATTAGGTGGCCGTTGCCGCCGCCCCCCCCGCCGCCGCCGAAGAAACCGCCGCCACCGCCGCCACCACCGCGGCATCCGCCCCCCCCGGCACCAGCCGAGCCCGGTTGGCCGGGGCATCCGAATTCGCCAGGAAATTGTGGATCGGGAGCGCCGGCCACACCGCCTGCGCCGCCGGCCGCCGTCGTGCCACCACCGCCGCCCCCAGCGTGGTTCGTGGCGCTCGTGCCGTTGCCTCCAGTCGGCGTGCCTCCGGCGCCACCCGCGTTGCTTTCGATACCGACGCCACCCCCGCCGCCAGCCACGACCAACCTCGGGTCGCCGCCCGTTCCGAAATTGGCGGGGTTGCATGAGTTCGCGAGACCCATGATCACGGTACAGGTACGGACATCCGACGCACCGCCCCCGCTGCCCGCGTAAACTCCGCCATTGGCGCCCCCGAACCCGCCACCGGCTCCGACTTCGACGAACAAGGTTTGACCGGAAACCACGGGAATGTCAGCGGCGGTTATCGCCCCCGGTCCACCACCGGTTCCCGAACCGCCATTCGTGTGACCGGCGTCGCCCACCGCCACCACGTGCAGGCTCGTTACCCCGGGCGGAACAGAGAACGTCTGCTCCGATCCTGTGTTGCTACACGTCACCACGAAACTGGTCCCTGATGCGACGGCAGGCCCACACGACGTCGACGAGACGGCCGACGCCACCGGGGCCGCCCCCGCGATCGCGGCTGGGACGACAAGGGCCATGACCAAGCCTGCAATGGGGAATACCCGTCCACCGCGACCAATACGGTCACCATGTTGGGACATAAAATAGACCCTCCCCAGGCTCAAGAGTGTGGCCGCCGGTGTTGAAAACTGCCGGGCCACGTGCTTAAAAGGTTTCACAGTTAACTCAGGCCGTCAAGCAACATGCGCGAACCCCGGCAGGGAAACGTGTAGCGCCAGCGCAGGCTTGGACCGGAGGGATTGCGCCCGACCCCTGAGGTTGGGGCCAAAACAGATGAGAGCACTCCGATGGGCTGCTGTGTTCCACAATGGCAAGGCCTACGGTGCATCTCGCTGATCCAATGGACTATTTCTCCTAGTCCCAGCTCGGCTCTTGTGCGACTCCTCCGGGAGCATGTTGAACTCAATCGGGGAATCGCACGAATTGTCGGTTTCCCATTGGGCGACCGGCCGCGACAGGTGTCCATGCGGGACACGAAGACGTCACGACGCTTTGGCGCTTCAACGTCCCTACGACGGGGGTGTCAAGCAGCCGAGAAGGTGCCTCGTTGTCGCCTCGGCGACCCGAAAACTGGGTCCCCATGGGTGTCGGCGAGCAATCCGGTCGTCGAGCTCTCGGTCCCACCTCACACCGGTTAAACCTTGGCTACGCCTGTCGAGGGGCAGCCGAGACGACAATCATCCCGAACAACCGTCTATCAACCGGGAAGACAACTTCTACAGGTCAGATTTGATCGTGGGGGAGTGCCGTCGAACGGGCCGTCGAAGCCTTGGCGGGGGAATGGGCATCGCTGTGGTTGTCCTTTCCCTCCCAGCCGAGATGCGTCTCATCGCCGCCGACCTGCTCGCCGTAATCTGCGGCTCGCACAGCCACACCGACCGGTTCAAGATCACCCGGATCCTCAAGGCCGAGCTCGCCGCGTCGCCACGCCTGATCGTGGTCGACGAGGCCCAGAACCTGAACCGGGAATGCATCGAATTCCTGCGCCACCTCGGCGAGGACCCCAAGCGCCGCAGCGGCATGCTGCTCGGCGGCGGCGACGGCTGCTGGGAAGTCCTCTCCCGAGAGCCGATGCTTCGCTCCCGTGTGTTTCGCCGCGTCGTCTTCACCCCAACTGACCGGAAACGAGGTCGTCTCGGTGATCGGCCGCTACCACCGGATCTACGAGGGCGTCGACCCCGCCCTGATCCGCTTCGTGGACGACTACTGCGGGCACGGGAACTTCCGGAACTGGGCGTCATTCACCCTTACCGCTGTCGACCTTTGCGATGACCTGGGCGGCCAAGACTCGACGAGTAGGTCGCCCGCAACGTGTTCGCGCTCCTTGGCGGCGGAGTCGGTGCCGCCCGAACCCCGGGTGTTCGTCGTCGACGACGAGGACGACGACCCGCACCTGTCCGACCAGGTCGAGGAGCACGCAGGCGTGCCCGGCGTCATCGTGGTTCGCCCCGTGCCCGGCGTGGCCAACCTCCGCCAGTTGGCGATCGAGGTGCTCATCGCACTCGGGAAGCGCTACGACGCTCTGGCACGCGAACGCCAGGGTGCGCGGCCGTGGAGGCTGGCGTGGCTGTGGGTCCGCGCCGAGCAGATCCGCCACGTTGTTGTGTTCTACGCCCAACGCCTCGCACCGCCACTGTGGCACCAGCTTGAAACGGCGGCCGCCGAAGCCGGCAGCACGCTCTGGCTCATCCCCGGCCGCCTACGAGCCCGCCCTGGCGATGTCGCTTAACAACCTGTCGGCCGACCTCGCCGAGGCGGGACGGCGCGGCGAGGGCCTGGCCGCCAGCGAAGCGGCGGTGGAGGTGTACCGCCGGTTGGCGGCGGCCACGCCGGCCGCCTACGAGCCCGCCCTGGCGTCGTCGCTTAACAACCTGTCGGTGCGTCTCGCCGAGGCGGGCCGGCGTGGCGAGGGCCTGGCCGCCATCGAAGAGGCGGTGGAGGTGTACCGCCGGTTGGCGGCGGCTACCCCGGCCGCCTACGAGCCCGACCTGGCGATGTCGCTTAACAACCTGTCGCTGCGTCTCGCCGAGGCGGGCCGGCGCGACCAGGCCGAGCAGGCACAGATGGAAGCCCACTAAGCAGGTTTAGAAGAACTGGTCAATCTGTCGCGTCCTGATTCGTTCCCCCACATCCTGGAAGCAGATTAGGCCTGGACTTCCACTAACGTGCCGGTCGGCCGGGTCGTAGCCCGGCTGGAATGGTTCCACTAACAGGGGAGGGGCCATGGTGCCACGGCCCAAGAAGACGCAACCGGCAAGGCGGGCGGGTGTCGACGCCGATGCGGTGCTGGCGGCCTACCGGCAGTGGTTGGAGCGCCAACCCTTGGCTGGCCGGTCCCGGGAGGCGTACCTGGCCCAGGTTGGCGGCTTTGTCACCTGGCTGGCCGGCTCTGAGCACGGCACCGCCGCCTTGAGCGACCCTTCGGTGCGGGATTGGGCGGTGCGCGACTACAAGCGCCACGTCAAAGTCGCCAGGCGTTGGGCGCCGACGTCGGTCAACCAGGCTTTGGCGGCCATCGACAACTTCTACCGGTCGCTGACGATGGGGCGGCCGACGTCGCCCGCGAGGAGCTGCCCGAGGTGGCGCCGCGTTTTGGAGGAGGGCGACCAGCGGAGGTTCCTTCGTGTGGTGGAGGCCAGCGCCTCGGCGAGGGACCGGGCCATGGCGACGCTGTTCTTTTACGGAGGCCTGCGCCTCTCCGAGCTGGCCGACTTGGAGATGGGCGACGTGGAGATGTCGTCGCGTCGGGGACAAATCAAGATCCGCGCCGGCAAGGGTCACGCCTACCGCGAGGTGCCGCTCAACAGTGCCTGCCGCAAGGCGGTGGGGGAGTGGCTCACCGAGCGCGCCACCCTCCTGTCAGGATCCGCCGATGGGGGAGGGGGAGTCTCGGCGTTGTGGCTGTCTCGTACCGGGACGGCGATGACCAGCCGGGCCGTCGACCTGGTGATACGCCGCTTCGCGGTCGCCGCCGACCTGGACCTGTCGGCGCATGTGCTGCGCCATACCTTCGTCACAAACTTGATCCGCTCAGGCGCCGACGTGGTCCTGGTGGCCGAGCTGGCCGGGCACCGCCGGCTGGACACCACCCGGCGCTACAGCCTGCCCTCCCAAGCAGACAAAGACGCCGCTGTCGAGGCCGTGCTGGTCGAGACCTAACCGGTCCATACAGATGAACCGCCAGAGGGTAGCAACGGCACCAAGGAGCTGATCGAGGACTTGACGGCCCATCCGCGATCGCCAGTTATGCGCTACCGCCCGCACATTGGTCTCGGTCGTCGGGCGCCGTCGTTACCGATCGGGGCCGATATCCTCGCATGGGTCCCCGACCGGCACTTATCGGGGATGCCCTTGCCAGGTCAGAGCCGCGTGTATTCTGGGACAGTGCGCCTCGCGGGGTGCGCTCTGCTCATGGCGCGGCTGGTCGTCAGGTGACACGTGGTATAGCCCGCGGCCTACCCGAGTGTCGATTCGCTTAGACGGTGCCGGGTACCCGAATCGCCCCAACAGGCCGTTGGCGGAGTCTGGCGTCACGTGGTGAGGTTGACCGCAGAAGGACGCGGTGACCGGACGACAGAGTTGGGCCCGAATTTGGTGTCGGATGGTGTCGCGGGCCGATTCTTCGATCCTCCCTCTTCTACGCTGGGCGACACGAGCGATGGAACCGCTGTCATGAGGGGGACATGCGCGATTAAGGCCCATCAACGATGGTTTAAGTCGGGCGGCGGTTCGTGGAATCGGCGCCCCGCGCCGTTCGGGCCGAGCATGGTCAGATCTTCGAGTTCTTGCGGCCGTGGTGGTATTCGCGGGAAGCGGCTGTTCTTTGGGCGACAGCCGGGGTCGCCCGGCGATCGTTCCTCCTCCTGCACCCGAGGCAGTGGTCTTTCCGCTTTCACGGGTCGTTTTGTCCTCACATGGGGCGACGGCCAGCCGGCGGCGTTCGACCCTGCGACTGATCGGTGGGCGAAGGCGCCGCCAACGGCCAGCCCCGTTTCTCCGTTCTCCGTATGGGTTCCGGACCGTCGTGGCATTGGTGCTGGTCGGGTTCTCCGCGGGACGGCTTACCAACGTTGACGCCATGGGGGACGCCGCGACTGCGTCCCGGGACAGGAGGTGGGACCAGTGCGGCGCATAGCCACGATTGTGGTCCCGGTGATCGTGGCGACGCTCGTGGCCTGGGTGCTCATTCCCGCGTCCGGCCGTCCGGAACCTGGCACACCCTCCTCCCGCGTCATGACCGTCCTGTCGGCGGGGGCCCCGACTCCGCGTCGCTGAGGCTCGTTCCCCAGCCAGCGGCAGCTGCGCCACGTCGGATATCTCCACGACTGCCATCCCCCAGGTGCCCGCCGGGAACGGCTACGACTTCTTGGTGCTGGTGAGCGTGCAATCGCGGCGGACCTGCCACTTGCAGCAACACGGACAGGTGACACCCCTCCACCCCGATGGGAAACCGGCCGCACCCCCGGTAATCCTGCAGCCGTCGCCGTCAACGGGGACGGTAACGGTCAGCCCCGGCCACGCCGCCGAGCTCGTGATCGACCGGTTCGGCGGAACCGTGTGCACTGTCACGCCCGGCACGCCTCGCGCCGACCTGGCAACGGCGTTCTCCTACGACATCGCGGGGACCACAGGCCGGTTTCAACTGCTGGAGGCGGTGCAAGCCTGTCCCATGGAGGTATCTCTCGAGAGCGGCGACGCCCTTAATCTTGCAGCGACGTATGAATCCAACAATCAGCCGATCGTCCAGGTCACCGTGACCGCGCCGGCCGCCGGTGACACCGGCGCCCGGTTCGTTGCGGTCGCCACCTCCAGGCGCATGATGCGTGGGTACTACGACCTTGTGAAGCAGTAGTGGGGCTCAGCCTTACGAGAGGACGCGCAGGGCCCCTGACGGAGCGGCAAGCTCCTGGCCTCATTTCAGTCGGCGACGCCGAGGGTGGTCCTGGCCGCCTTCACGAATCTCTGTCGAAGATCGCGGAGCTCATCGTGGAACTTGTTCCTCGTAGCGGTGGCTGGCTTCCGTAGTGCCTCGTACTCGTCGTGCTTCTTTGCGAGTTCGTCCGCCGCCGCTCGAACTGCGGGCGCGGCGACTAGGCGCAGCTGGGCACTCGCTACGTTCATGGCATTGGCGGCGTTGGTCCGTTGCGCCTTACTGGCCTCGTCTTCTTCCTCGTCAAGGATGACCAGGCGCAAGACGGCAACCTGGCGCCCCAAGCTCGCCCTGTTGAACTCCATATAGGTGGGGAGCAAAACGTCTCAGTTCCAATGGAGCAGGTCACCGCGCTGCGTGTGCTGCGCTGTCCGATTGACGGTCAGGACGGCATTGCCGACACCGACCAGGACAGCGACGAGCGCCACTCCGGCAGCGAGGTAACTCGCGAACTGCGATGCGGCGAGGATCATGGCATTGGTGTCGCATCGGGGACCGTCGAGGTAGACCCATGGCTGCCGTGGCAGAACTTGTACTTCTTACCGCTGCCACAGGGGCAGGGGTCGTTGCGCCCAACCCTCGTTGTCCTCGCGGGCAGGTTGCTCGGCGTAGTCGTCGTGGTGGTGATAGCTGGCGGTGTCACGGGTGGTCCCGACCGACCGCCCGCCAGTGATCGGCCCGCTGTCAGGATCGCTATCACCAGACCGATGTAGGTCGCCCAGTCGGCCGGCCGAGTCTTCCGAACTTCACGAGCGAGAGTATGAAGCCCGGCGACGACCTCGTCCTGCTCCTTCTCCAGGCGGGCCGTTCTCTCGTCAACGGCCGTTTCGACTTCTGCTGCGGCCTGCTTCTGCGACTGCACTTCGGCGGCCAGCTCGTCGATGCGCCGCCCTAGCTCATCCGGTGGTAGGGATCACCGAGCGCTCCCCAGACTCGATCACTGAAATTCCCCAGCCTTGAGGGGTTGGTGGGCTCCCGCTGGAGAGGGTCCACCAGTTCGATTGGGGGCTCCCCGACGCTGACGGTTCCGGCCGATCAGCACGAGGAGTCCCCCGCCCATGTTGTCAGGGAGTGAAGACGTGGAAGCAGCTGCCTTGTTCAAGCGGGGTTGGTCGATCTCGGCCATCGCCCGCCATCTCGACCGTGACCGCAAGACGGTCCGGTCCTATGTGAATGGGGAACGGGTCGCCGGTGTCCGGCGGTCCAGTGTCCCCGACCCGTTGGAACCATTTATCAAATATGTGAAAGCCCGATTTGTTGATGACCCGCATTTGTGGGCGTCGGCGCTATTCGACGAGGTCGTCGAGTTGGGTTACGGCCAGTCGTATCCGAGTTTCGTGCGTCAGGTCCGGGTGGCCGGGTTGCGGCCCCATTGCGAGGCGTGTTCGGGGGTGACGGGCCGCGAGACCGTCGAGATCGCCCACCCGGCCGGCGAGGAGATCCAATGGGATTGGGCGGAGCGTCGCAACGCCCCGTGGGGCGCCACCTGTTACGGGCTGCTGGGGACGTTGGCCCATTCGGGCCGGACCCGGGAGGTGCTGGCGTCGTCGATGGACCAAGCCCACCTGATCGAGGCTATGGACGGTGTCCTGCGCCGCCTGGGGGGCACGACGAGGGTGTGGCGCACCGACCGCCTGGCGACGGTGATCCGCCCCGGAACCGCGGACGTTCAGGCGTCATTCGTTCCGGTGGCGAAGCATTACGGGGCGATCGTGGCGCCGTGCCCGCCGCGGCGGGGGAACCGCAAGGGGGCGGTCGAGTGCGGCGTGAAGTTCATGTGCGGCCGCTGGTGGCGGACCATGACCGCCACCACACCTGAGGAGGCGCAGGTGTCGCTGGACCGGTTCTGGTCCACGATCGGCGACGCCCGGCTGCGACCCCCGGGCCGCTACGCCGAGGCGGGCACGCTGGTCGACGGGGTCCGCCCGGCGTGGCCCACGGTGGGCGAACTGGCCGGCCGGGAGGCGTTGATGGCGCTGCCCGCGGCCCCGTTCCCGGCCACCGTCGAAGAGTCCCGTCGCGTCGACGACCGGGCCACGGTCGCCTTCCGGGGGAACCGCTACTCGGTCAACCCGGGCCTGGGCGGCGCCGAGCTGACCGTCTCGCACCGCCTGGGAACAGCGACTTTGGAGATCTTCACCCCAGCGGGGGCGTTGCTCGTCGCCCACCGCCTGGCGCCGCCGGGGGCGGGGATGGTCGTACGCACCCCGGCGCACCGCGCCGCGTTAGAGACCGTCGTCCTGTCACAGTTCTCCCCCGCCCGGCCCTGTGACCGCAAGGCCAACAAGCCGCCCGGGGTCGCGGCGCTGGCGGAGAGGGCCCGGCTGCTCGGTCCCGCCGGCGCCGAGCCGGTCGTGGACCTGGCCGCCCTGGCCGACATCGTGGCCCGGGCCTTCCCAGGCGCCACCGAGGTGCCCGGCGGGCCGGTGAGCGCGTGAGCGCCGTCGGGTCGGACTACCAGAAACTGCGGGCCCACCTGGCGTTCCTGCGTATGACCGCGGCGGCCGAGGCGCTCCCCGGCGAACTCGACCACGCGACCCAGGCCAAGCTCAGCCACCAGGCGTTCCTGGAACGGCTCCTGGCAGTCGAGGTGGCCGCGGTCGATGTGCGCCGCCGAGCGTCCATGACCCGTTTCGCGTCGCTGCCGTCGCCGTTCACCCTGGCCGATTTCGACTTCTCCGCCCAGCCGTCGGTGGACCCCAAACTCGTCGCCGAGCTGGGCACCTTGCGTTTCGTCGAAGACGCCACCAACATCTTGCTGATCGGCCCTCCGGGGGTCGGCAAGACGATGCTCGCCGTCGGCCTCGGACACGCCGCGGTGGCGGCGGGAATGCGGACCTACTACACCACCGCCGCCGATTTGGCGGCCCGCTGCCACCGCGCCGCCCTCGAGGGACGCTGGGCGACCGTGATGCGGTTCTACGCCGGACCACGATTACTCATCATTGATGAAGTCGGATATCTTCCATTACCGGCCGAAGCGGCCGCCGCATTGTTCCAAGTCGTCTCGCAGCGATACCTGAAAGGCAGCATCGCGTTAACCACCAACCTGGGCATAGCGAACTGGGGGAAAGTCTTCAACGACGATCCCATGATCGCCTCCGCCATGCTCGACCGACTACTCCACAGAAGCGTCGTCCTAAACATCAACGGCGACAGCTACCGCATGCGATCCCACCGGGCTCGAGCCGAAGCCACCCGCCGCGCCATCACCGGCTGATGACCCCGACCCCAACCAAGCCACGGAGGTCGCCCCTGCCACGCCCCTAGACTCAACCCAAGCCCACCAACCTCCCCCGGGACAAACTGGGGAATTTCGGTGATCGAGACTGGGGAATTTCAGCGATCCGCACCACCGGGCCGACCTCGCTCTCTTTGGCGCGTTGGAACTCGGCGGCCAGGAGTTGCTTGATCGGATCCGGGAGTCCGGTGAAGATCTGGACCGAGTCGCTGGTGATCAGATAGTCGCCATCGATGGTGTGACCCGAGCCGCCACAGTACGGGCAGGGCGCGAGTGTGGTGTTCGTCATCGTTATGTGGGCGGTCGAGCCGGCTCCTACCCCGATCAGGTTGTTGCTGATCCATGTCTGGCCGCAGTTGTCGCAGATGACCGGAATGGGAGCCACGGCTCGAGCGTACCTACAATGGTGTAACTAGAAGGCTGGCTGTGTCGCCACGCCGCTCAGCAGTCCTTGCAGAGCGGGAAGTCGGTTTGTTGACTCGATGTATACGCTCAGTGTATGCTCTCAGCGTATGAGCGTTCCCGTCACCTTGCTCGGCCTGCTCGAACGAGAGCCCAGCCACGGCTATGACCTCAAGCGCGACTACGACGCCTACTTCGGCCGGGGCAAGCCGCTGCCGTTCGGCCAGGTGTACGCCACGCTCGCCCGCCTGGCCCGCGACGGCAAGGTCGTCGCCGGCGAGGCCGAGCCCGGCGCCGGCCCCGACCGCAAGCGCTACGTCGATCACCGACACGGGGCGGCCGAGGTCGAGGCCTGGCTGGCCGAGCCGGTCGAGCCCGAGCCGCACCTGCAGACCGTGCTGTTCGCCAAGGTCGTGCTGGCCCTGATGCTCGGCCGGCCGGCCGAGCGCTACCTCGACACCCAGCGCGCCGCGCACCTGCAGCGGATGCGCGAGCTGACCGAGCTCGAGCGGACGGGCGGCCTGGTCGACGCCCTGCTCGCCGACCACGGCCTGTTCCACCTCGAAGCCGACCTGCGCTGGATCGACCTGACCGCCGCCCGGCTCGACGCCCTCGCCGAGGTGGTGCGGTCATGACCGCCGTCGACCGGCGACACGGCTCGTCGATCGAGGCGCGCGACGTCGTCAAGTCGTTCGGGCCGACGCCGGCGCTGCGCGGCGCCAGCCGTGGCGGTCGGCCGCCGGGCGAGATCCTGGCCGTCATGGGCCCGAGCGGCTCGGGCAAGTCGACGCTGCTGCACTGCCTGGCCGGCATCCTCATGCCCGACGCCGGCGAGGTCCGGTTCGACGGGCCGGCGCATCGACACGCTGCGGCGAGGCCGAGCGCAGCGCCCTGCGCCGCGACCGGTTCGGGTTCGTGTTCCAGTTCGGCCAGCTCGTCCCCGAGCTGACCGCCGAGGAGAACGTCGCCCTGCCGCTGCTGCTCGGCGGCACCCGCCGCGCCCAGGCGCTCGGCCGAGGCGCGGACGTGGTTCGACCGGCTCGGCCTCGACGGGCTGGAGCAGCGCCGGTCCGGCGAGCTGTCCGGCGGCGCAGGCCCAGCGCGTCGCGCTGGCCCGCGGCCTGGTCGCCGCACCCGAGGTGCTGTTCGCCGACGAGCCGACCGGCTCGCTCGACTCGCTCACCGGCGAGCACGTGATGGACCTGCTGGTCGCCGCCGCCCGCGAGCGAGGGCACGACCGTCGTCCTGGTCACCCACGAGCCGCGGGTCGCCGCCTACGCCGACCGCGAGGTCATCGTCCGCGACGGCAAGGTCACCGCGCCCCGACCGGAGCGGCGTCGATGATCCGCCTCGGGCTTCGCGTCTGACGCGTCGCCGGCGGCCGGGAGGCGGCCGTCCGCCTCGCCGTCACCGCGGCCGCGGTCGCGCTCGGCGTCGGGCTGCTGCTGATCACCGCTCGCCGGCATCAACGCCGTCAACGCCCAGAACCGCCGCGTCCGCCTGGCTCGACACCTCCGGCACCACAACCTGCGCCCGAGCGCTCGAGCGACGGCGACGACGGATCCGCTGTGGTGGACTGGTCACGTCGACCAGTTCGGCGGCCAGAGCGATCGACCGGGTCGACGTCGCCGCGACCGGGCCCGCTCGCCCGGTGCCGCCCGGCATCCCGCAGCTGCCGGGACCCGGCGCAGTACTACGCCTCGCCCGCGCTCGCCCGCCTGCTGCACACGACCCCGGCCGACCAGCTCGCGCGACCGCTATCCCGGGCCGCCTGATCGGCACCATCGGCGACGCCGCGCTCCCGTCGCCGGACTCGCTGATCATCGTCATCGGCCGCACCGTCGGCCCAGCTCGCGCAGCACCCCGGGCGGCATGCGAGGTGCACAGCATCGACGACCGGGCCGCAGGGCTCCTCCCCGTTCAACCGTGGCACCCTGGCCGGCTCGAGCTGATCCTCGCCGTGGTCGCCGGGGCACTGCTGTTCCCGGTGCTCATCTTCATCGGCACCGCCACCCGTCTGGCGGCCGCCCGCCGCGAGCAGCGGTTCGCCGCCATGCGGCTCGTCGGCGCGACACCCCGGCAGGTCTCGGTGATCTCCGCCGTCGAGTCGACGTCGCCGCCGCCGCGGGCGTGGCCGCTTTCGGGTTCGGCCTGTTCTTCCTGCTCCGCCCGGCGATGGCCAAGGTCCCATTCACCGGCGAGCCGTTCTTCCCCGCCGACCTGTCGCTCACCTGCGCCGACGTCCTGCTCGTCGCGATCGGCGTCCCGTCGCCGCCGCGGTGGCGGCGCGGTTCGCACTGCGCCGGGTGCGAGATCTCCCCGCTCGGCGTGCGCCGCCACGTCCCCGGCCGCGCGCCCGGAGCGTGGCGCCTGGTCCCGCTGCTCGCCGGCATCGGCGAGCTCGCCTACTTCGTCGGCGTCGGCAGGCCAAGCACCACCAGCAGGCAGATCCAGGCCTATGGGGCCGGGTTCCTGCTCGCCATGGTCGGGCTCCTGGTCGCCGGACCGTGGCTCACCATGGCCGGCTCGCGCCTCATGGCCCGGCGGGCGAACCACCCGACCAGCGCTCATCGCCGGACGGCGGCTGGCCGACAACCCGCGTGCCGCGTTCCGCGCCGTCAGCGGGCTGATCCTCGCCCTGTTCATCACGACCACAGCCTTCGGGGTGATCACCACCATCGTCGGCTACCACACTGCCAGCACCGGCGGGACGGCCGGCCGGAACCTCATCGCTGAGGACTTCGTCTCTCGACCCCTCGGCGCCCTGTCCGACGGACTGGTCAACCGGCTCGCCGACACCCCAGGCGTCCGGGGTGTCGTCGTCGTGCACACCGACAGCTCCAACCCGGGCGGGCAGGGACTCGGCCTGCCGGCGGGCCTCGTGGCGTGCGCCGACCTCGCCAACATCCCCGCGCTCGGGCACTGCGAACCGGGGGTGAGGGTGGCCACCATCCCGTGGATCTCCGGCGGCGGCGTCGGCAACAACCACTCGTCCCTCGACGCAAGAAACGTCCGCCCCGCCGCGGCGATCAGCTCCGCCCAGCTGCAGCCGCTTCCTGTCCGATCGTTGTACGCAGATACCGACGGATCCGCGGCAGCCATCGAGCGGGTGCGGACGGCACTCGAGACATCCCTCCCCAGGAGCCCGGACACCATCATCCCGCCGAGCACACTTAGCGAGATCAGCCCCCATACGCAGCAGCAGCTCGCCGGCTACGAGCGCCTCGCCGCCGTGGCCATCATCGCCAGCCTGCCGATTGCCGCGTGCAGCCTCGCGGTGAGCGTGGCGGCCGGGCTCACCGACCGCAAACGGCCCTTCAGCCTCCTGCGGCTCACCGGCACGCCGCTCGGCGTCCTGCGCCGGGTGGTCGCCCTCGAGGCAGCCGTCCCGCTGATCCTCGTCTCGCTGCTGTCCGCCGGCACCGGGCTCGTCGCTGCCGACCTGTTCCTGCACGCCCAGCTCAGCGAATCGCTCCGCCCACCGGGCGGCGGTTATTACGCCACCGTCACCATCGCCATCGTCGCCGCGCTCGCCATCATCGCCGCAACCCTCCCACTGCTCGAGCGCATCACCGGGCCGGAGGTCGCCCGCAACGAGTGACGATGATGCCGACAGGCCGGAGCCTGTCGAAGCGGGACTCTGACCACCGGGTCGGTGCGACCCACGACTTCAGGAGCGACCAGTGAACGACTCTGCCACCCAAGGAATCAAGACCGTGCTGCACCCCGTGTCCGATGTGGCGAAGGCCAAGGCGGTCTACATCGCCCTGCTCGGCGTCGAGCCGCAGGCGGACTCGGACTACTACGTCGGCTTCGACACCGCCGGTCAACACGTCGGCCTCGTGCCCGGAGGCGGACCAGCGGCCATGACCTCGCCGGTCGCCTACTGGCACGTGGTGGACATCGAGGCCAAGCTGGCCGAGGTGACCGCCGCGGGCGCCACCGTGAAGGAACCCGCGGACGACGTCGGCGGCGGCCGCCTGGTCGCCACCGTCACCGACCCAGACGGCAACGTGCTCGGGCCGCTCCAGGACGGCTGAGCATGGATATGCCCTACACCCTGGATTTCAACACCGTCTTGACCGTCGGTCTGGAGTCGTCGCCGGTCGCTGCCGCGCTCGCTGGTTTCGTCGACGGGGACTTCGCGCTCCTCCCGCCGCGGGGTCTCCTGAGTAACGGCGCCAAAGTGGCCAACAATTCATCCACTAACGCACGTTAGATGCGGAACCTGACCCGATCGGCGAGAGGGATTCGATTCAGGACTCGTGGAGGGTCGTCGAGATCGGCTCATGGGCGACGTAGGGGTCGTCGGGAACGCGTGAGGACGCGGGCGATATCGATGACCATCGTCCCGTAGGGGTTGATGGCTTCGAAGTGGGAGAAGCTCAGGTGGGCTTTCGCCTCGTCGTTGACCTCATGCCCGTCGGCCTGCTCGGCGTCGATGGCGTCCTCCATGTAGCCGGTGGTGGACAGCACACAGGCGTTGACGACGAGGGTGTGGCAGTGGGCCTGGGTGGTCTGGTCGTCGTGGTGGGGGTAGCGAACCGTGCCGCGGTTGGCGAAGAAGATGAAGCGTCGCAGGTCGTTGGTGGCCTCGCCCCGGTTGAGCTGGCGGCCGATCCGTCGGCGCAAGGCCTCGTTGGTGAACCAGCGCAGGGCGTGCAGGCTGCGTAGCAGTTTGCCGTACTCGACCATGGCTTTGGCCAGGGGGTGCTGGCGGGAGCCGGCCTGGAGCTTGGCGATGAGCAGGGCGGCCGAGACGTGGCCGAGTTGAGGGAGCCACCGATGCGGACTAGGTCGTCCCAGTGCTCGGCGATGACGTCGACCTGGGCGTGGTGCTCCAACAGCGGGCCGGCCCGAGGCCACCGCTGGTAGTGGCTGGGTGGATGCGACCGCCACAACGGTGCCTCGGCCAGCTTGGCGATCCGGGGCGACAGGCGGAAGCCGGTCAGGTCGAACAGGGCGAAGGTGGCCAGGGTCTGGCCGTGGCTGTCGGTGGTGTGCTCGTCGATGGGCAGGTCGGTGGTGTTGCCCAGGATCTCGTCGAGGGTGAAGGTGGCGTCGCGTTCGGTGGAGACGATGATCTGGGTGCCGTAGGTCGAGTACTGGTCGGAGATGTGGGTTTAGCTGGTCAGGCCCTCATGGACGAAGTAGCGCGACAGGGCCCGGCCGGTGAGCGACTTGCCTCGCATGGCATGCGCAGGCCGTCGGAGGATGACAGGGTTCCCCCGCCTTGAGCCGCGCGAGGGCGTGGCGATGGTGGGCGTTGACGATGGCGGCGTTGGCTGCCCGCAGGGTGTCCTCCCGGAGGTACCACTGGATGGTCCAGTCGATGGTGTCGGCGGGGATGCCGGTGAGTTCGGCCATACGGGTGGAGCCGAAGCAGCCGGCTCGGCCGCTCGGCCGCTCGATCCGAGCGATCTGAGGTCCTTCTGCCGGCATACTGGGCATGGCCGGTCCTTCCCGCCTGTGTGCTCGTTGCGGAAGAACAGCCAGCCACCCGCACTTCGAGCATTCGTGGGTGTGTGCAGCGCAGGGAAACTGACAGTGATGGCGCAAGGAAACTGACAGTGAGAGCGCAGGGGAGCGGGACGTCCTGCAGCGGATCATTGACCTGGCGATCAGCGGAACGACGATCAAGTCGCGGCAGTGGCCAACTCACGATGGCTGGCCATTGAGCGGGAGGGGCCTGTCGGCAGGTTGCGTCAGGCGGTCGCGGGTTGGGGCACGCCGATGGCCTGCCATCCTGCTCGTGTCGATCAGTCCTCCCAGCGGGGCGCGTAGTGCTCAACGAACACCTGGCCGACCAGCTCGCCTCGGCTGCGGACACCGGTCTTTGTCGAAGATCGAGGTGAGATAATCCTGGACGGCGACACGGCCGGCGCCTGGGCGATCTGTTTGGTGGAGCGGCCCTGCAGGCACAGCCCGGGTCCCTGGCAGTCCCGTGGTGTCAGCCCGTAAGCCAACGCCACCAGCGGGGCCACCTCGTTGGGCGGGGCGGGTTGAATGATGACCGCGGTGCGCCCCGGGGTGGCGCAACGGCAAGTGCCTACCCCGAGCCAGCAGCAAAGACTTCAAGTTGGATGTCGTCGGGGTCACGAAACACCACCAGGAAGGACCCGGGAATAGCGGCGGCTTTGATTTCGGAGTGCGCGACTCTCCGTTCATCAAACCGCAAGATCCAGGCGTCAAGCGTGTCCCGATCGGGAACCCTGAGGGCGAGGTGGTCCAGGCCGGCTCGGCGCTCGTCAAATGGCTCGGCGCTGACCGGTCCGACGTGTCGGTTCAACCCGATGACCGCCCCGCTGTCGGGGTGGCGCATGATGACGCGCTCGAAGGTGTCGGTGGCATAGTCGGTGACCCGGGCGAAGCCGAGCACCTCGCAGTACCATCGTTCAGACTTTTCGACGTCTTGGACATTCAGGGTGACATGGTGGAAGCCGGATAATGCCGGTGGGCTCATGTGTGTCTACCTTTCTCGGTTCGGGCGAAGGTGACGAAGTATCGGGCGGCGTGACCTGCCAGCCGGCGCCATCGGTCACCGCCGGGATCATTGGCCAGCTGCTCGGCGGCCAGGCCGAGTAGGAGGGCTCGCCATAGATCAAGGTCTCGTTCGGAGGTGATGCCAGCGCGCTGAAGCCATGCCTTCATGTCTTCCAGGACGCGTTTGGCGAGGGAGTAAGACCCCTCGGTTGGTTCGAAACCGGGCACCGTCCGCTGGAACAGGAGCTGGTAGCGGCTGGGGCGTTGCGCCGCGAAGTCCACGAACGCCTCGGCCGCCGTGGCCAGGAAGGCCACGGGATCAGCGCCGGGGTCCAACGCCTGGTTGCAGGCCCGGAGTTCCTCGAAGCCCTGCTTGTACATGGCGTCGTAGATGGCCTGCTTGGAGGGGAAATAGGTGTAAAGCGACTGAGGACGCATCTCCATGGCCCGGGCCAAGTCTCCGAGAGATACGCCGGCCAGGCCGTCGCGTTCGGCCAGCTGCCAGGCGACATCCAAAATGAGGGCCTTGGTGTCCTCATGATGGACCCGCCGACGATCTTGTCCTACGACCATCAGGTAAACCGTATTCTAGTAGGAGCAGGATTGTCAAGGCTTCCGACGGGCCCGCCACGGTGGGTCCGACTCGGGGCACGATCTCCATGACACCGCCAGTCATGTGGCCTTCCGGTTCGCGGCGCATGTGATGGTTGCTTCCATGAGCCAGGGTTGGAGGCCGTTGACCTGCTTGCCGGGTAACGCAAACTGAGATCTCTACGACGGCCTCATCGCCGAGGTGGAGCACTACCCCAACGGGTAGGGGACAAAGAGCTCGAGTTTCGAGATGATCGGAGCGTCCAAGCCGCTCCGATCCTCGGGTATTTTGCTCAGCACTGCGATGCTCTCGGCAGTAGCGCTGCGATCAACTGGTCGGTCAGCCAGTCCTCGTAGTCCTGTGTTGACCATCCTCGGTCTCGTACTAGGGCCAGGTAGGTTCGTTCGCTGGCGAGAGTCCAGATGATGTCGGCGGCGCGGGCGGTCGACCGCTCGTTGCGGATGTATCCGTGCTGGCGCAGGGATTGGGCGAGTCGCAGCTGGTCTTGGTAGCGACGTTCCGCGGTCTGGTGCATGAGCGTTCTGATGTGGCGATCCGAGCCGGCGGCGTCGGCCATGATGGAAAAGGCCGGCGTCTCCCGATCGCAGATCTCCCGGTGCAGTCGCACGAACATCCTCAACGCCGTTCGAGGATCGGATTCCCGCTCGATTTCGAGCCAACGTGAACTGGCGACCACCGCGACTGGTTCGTCGGTCCCACTCACGGCCAGATCGATGATCCCCTTGAGGATGTCGCGCTTCGACTTGGTGCTGGCGTACACGGTCTGTACCGCGACACCTGCTTGGTCCGCGATCGCATTCATCGTCGTCGCGGTGTAGCCGTCGCGAATGAACAGCATCTGAGCCGCGTCGAGGATCCGGGCGTGCGTTTCGGCCGCCTGCCGATGGCGGTTTGAGGAGTCGTACCGGCGGGCCTTGACATTCTTGGACACGATGTTAGAGTACCACTCTATCAGTTAGAGTGTCATTCCATCAAACTTGGAACCCGGAACGGAGGTCACCATGCCAGCAACGACCCCTGCACAGCTGCACGCGTTGTTCCAGGAGGCGGCGAACAACTCCGACGTCGAAGCGCTCGTCGCCCTGTACGAACCCGATCCCGCCTTCGCCGTCCAGCCCCGAGGAGCAGCGTCGGGAAGCGAGGCGTTGCGTTCACATCTTACGGAGTTGCTCGCGCTGCGGCCCCGGTTCGAACGGGTCACTACCACCAAGGTGTTCGAAGCGGGCGACGTCGCGTTGACCTGTTCTGACTGGGCGGCCACGGCGACGGACCCTGCCGGTTCTGCCTTCACAATGGCGGGCCGCGGGACAGAAGTGGCACGGCGGCAACCTGACGGAACCTGGCTGCTCGTCATCGACAATCCGTGGGGAACGGAATGACCGACGACAACCTCGAGGTAGTGCACCGGTATTTCGACGCCATAAACCACCACGACTGGGACGCGGTCGCACAGGTGACCATCGAGCCGCTCAGTTCCGCGGTACGGGACGGCTTGGGGCGAGCACATCCCAACCTGCACATCGACGTGGAATGGATGAGCGGGCACGGCGACAAGGTTTCGGTGTGGTGCTACGGTTCAGGGACCCATGACGGCGCGTGGGAACTGCCGGCCGCGGGAAGCTTCGGAGGTTTCGCCGGCCGCACGGTGGCGCCGACTGGCAGGAATTGGCGGGCCGCGTGCGCCACGACCTATCGCGTCGAAAATGGTCGGATCGTCGACGTGTGGGCGGTGTGGGATTGGCTCGGTATTCTCAGCCAACTCGGCGTCGTAGCCATCGACTGCATCTGAATCTGATGAGACCGGAGTCGCCGGGACGTGTTTGGTTCAGCGGATGTACCAGCCGGTGCCACCGACGGGCACGTCGTCGGCCATGCGAGGGACGTGCTGATCGAAGAACAGCTTGGCGGTGAGCTCGGCCCGGCTGCGCACATCGAGCTTGGCGAAGATCCGCTTTATGTGGTCGTCCACCGTGTGGGCTGACACTGCGAGCATGCGGGCGATCTCGCCTCGGGAGTATCCGGTCGCAAGGAGGCGCACCACCGCCCGTTCTCTGGCGGTCAGGCCGTAGGCGTCGGCTATGAGCTGGGCGATTTCGACCGGGCGGGTCGGTTCGATGATCACCGACAGGTGGGTGGGGTCGTCGGCGAGCCGCTCGGCGTGCAAGGTGAGCCAGCGACCGGCCCGGGTGCGGGTCCTGCCCCGCGCCGGCATGGTGGGGTCGGCGCGGGCCCGATGAGCGACAGTCATCACCGCGTACGGCAGACCGCTGGCTGCGTCCGCGCCGTCATCGATCTCTGCCAGCCAACCCAAGGCGCCGCCGGTGGCGGCAACCCTGGCCAGCGACGCATCCAGCAGAAGCAGTCCCGGGCCGTCGGTGTCGTCGCTGCGGTCGATCTCGGTGAGCACCATCTCGCGGCGGATGGCGGCCGCGACACCCGCCGTCGAGCGGTCTATCAGCGCGGCTTCTGTGGGTGTGAAGTCGTTGTTGTCCGACCCCCGGAACAGCACCAGCGCACCCCAGAGCCCCGAACTGGTCTTGAACGCGGCCCGCAGCTCATGTCGCAGACCCGACGGGGCGAGGACCTCCCGGAAACGCTGGCTGGACTCCAAGTGACCGCCGGTGGCCTGACTCAAAGTGACCACCCGGGCGGTGGAGCGTGCCAGGGATGGAAAGGAAAGCGCGTCCTCGCCTCGAGCCTCGATCTCGACTAGGTGCGGCAGTTGGCGGTGGGGCACGCCCTCCTCGTGGAAACCGCCGGTGGGCAGCACCGACGCCGGATCGATGGTCAGCACACACCAGGCGTCGAAGCCGACGGCTGCCTGCAAGCGCGCCGCGACACCGCGTTCGATCGCCACCGCCCCCGACGTGGTCCGACAGACCCGCTCGATCCCCGCCGCCAGACGCTCCTCCGACACCTTAACCATGACCGCGATTATGGCCCGTCTGTCCCGCTGGGAGCGGTCGCCATCCCCCCGGAACCGGGGATGGTGCCAGCCGCGTTTCTCGGCGATCTTTTCCCCTATGACGACGCTCGACGCCTCACTGAACGGGTTCTCCGGGGTGCTGCTGCGGCCCGGCGACGGCACCTACGACCAGGCCCGCCGGGTGTGGAACGGCGCCATCGACCGCCACCCCGCATTCATCGCCCAATGCCGGGTCACCAGCGACGTGGCCGCGGCGGTGCGATTCGGGGTCCGCCACGGCCTGCCGATCGCGGTCCGCGGGGGCGGCCACAGCATCCCCGGCCTATCAGTGTGCGAAGGCGGCCTGGTCATCGACCTGTCCCCCATGAAGAGCATCGAAATCGACCTTGACGCCCGGCTCGCCCGAGTGCAGCCCGGTGTGCTGTGGCGGGAGTTGGACGCCGCCACCCAGGCCCACGGCCTCGCCGTGCCGGGAGGAGAGGTGTCGGACACCGGGGTGGCCGGGCTCACCCTGGGCGGCGGGGTCGGCTGGCTGTCCCGCCTGTACGGACTGACCTGCGACAACCTGGTCGGCGCCGAAGTGGTCACCGCGGATGGGACAGTGTTCGACGTCGACGAGCAGCGCCAGCCCGAGCTGCTGTGGGGTTTGCGCGGCGGTGGCGGCAACTTCGGCGTGGTCACCCGATTCACATTCCGGCTCAACCCGGCGCCGGTGCCCCTGTACGCGGGAATGGTCCTCCACCCACTCGAACAGGCCCGGGCGGCGCTACGGGTCTTCCTCGACCTGGCTGAACAGGCCCCGCCTCCTCTGGGGCTGAACGCCGCCCTCTTCACCGCCCCGCCCGCACCGTTCATCCCCCCTGCCCTGCACGGCAGGCCCGTCGTGGCACTCGCCGCCGGCTATGTCGGCCCACTCGACGACGGCGCCCACGCGGTCAAGTCGCTGCGCGACTTCGGCACCCCCGCGGCCGACCTGTTCGGGCCCATGCCCTACGTCGTGCTGCAATCCCTGGTCGACGACTCATTACCCGCCGGGCTGGCCTCCTACGCCCGTTCGGAATGGCTCGGCCCCCTCGACGACGCCGGTATCGACGCCCTGGTCACCGCCGCCGAGGACATGACTTCACCCATCTCGCAGGTCCTGCTGCGCATCATGGGCGGCGCCATCGCCCAAGTCCCCGGCGACGCCACCGCCTTCAGCTTCCGAAACGCCCACGCCATGGTCACCATCGCCGCCATGTGGCCCGACGTCACCGACCAAGGCGAAAACCACCGGACCTGGGCCCGGACCTCCTGGCAGCGGCTACGCCCCTGGTCGGCGGGCGGAGGCTACGTCAACCATCTCTGCGACGAAGGCACCGACCGCGTCCGCGAGGCCTACGGCGAGGCGACCTGGAACCGGCTGGTCAGCCTCAAACGCCACCACGACCCCGACAACGCCTTCCAGCTCAACCAGAACATCCCGCCCACCGGCTGAGGCCTCCAACGCCTTCGTCCGACTGCAGATCAACCTCAGGCTGTCCGGACCCCGTCATCAGATCGGGGGATCCCGCTCGTCCTGGGACTAGGACAGAACGTTCGATGTGGCTGGACGATCAAACAGACAAGCAGACCATGGCGTCGACCGGACGTACCGTTGACGACCACACAAACGATCCTCTCGAAACTGGCGGTGGGCAGACCGAGTGGAGCTCGCCGCCAACCAAAGCTGTTCTTCGACCACATGTTCCCCGCATCGCCGAAGATGTGCCTATTGGCGGCACCGGCTGGTTCATCCGCTGAAGAAAGCTCGGCGGTGCCGCCGGCATCGTCGACGCCGCTACCGGCAAGAGCCGGGTCGGCTCCGCCCGGTCGTGGCTCGGTGACGAGTCCGGGAGCAGTCTAGGTCCGTTGTGCCACGATGAGACTGGCCGCGCCAGCAACCTGCCGTCGGTCCTGCACCGCCCAGCCGGCGCTCTCCAGCACGTCACGTATTTCATCCTCGCTGTAGACGTCTCCCTCGCCGCCGGCCAGCAAGAATTCGCCCGCCATCACGGCGGCGAAGAGCGGCTCGGTGTGGGTGGGATTGGTCCAGAAGTCGACCAGCAGCAGGCGCGCGTCGTCTGGGGCGCTGCCGTGAACGTGCTCCAACAGAACCCGGTTCTGTTCGGGCGAGAACACATGCACGACGTTCGCGAGCAAGATCGCGTCATAGCCTGCAGGAATACGGTCGGTCAGGAGGTTGCCTTCAAAGACCTTCACCGAACTGACGGGGGTTCGGGCACTGAGCCGGTCTCGTGCGATAGCTGCGACCGCCGGAAGCTCGAAGAGCGCACATTCGAGATCGGGAAAGTTGGCCATGACCGCCAGCAGAAAAGATCCCGTCCCGCCGCCCAGATCGAGGAGACGACGGTGGCGGTCGAACTCGTAGGTGGCGGCCAGCGCCTGGGCCGCCCCGGCGCTGACAGCCTGGACACCCTCGGAGAAGATCCGCTGCTTCTCTTCATCCATCTCCGTGATGAACCCCGGTCCCTGGCCCAGCCGGATCGCCTGGGTGAAATCGGCCCACGTGGCGTAATTCTGGTTGCACAACCTCAGGAAGGGACGCAGGTCGGTCGGATACTTGCCACTCAGAAACTTCTCGGCGGCGGCGCCGTTGCGGTACCGATCGCCGTCGCGGTCGACCAGGCCGAAGGCCACCATGGCATCGGCGCAGATCCTGGCGGTGCGTCGCGGGATCCCCAGTCGTAGCGAGAGCTCATCCAATGCAAGGGGCCCCTCAGCCAGAACCTCAAACAGCCCAACCTCGCTGGCCGCGATCAGATGCCTGGTTACCATGAACGAAGTAGCCAGTTGCAGGATTTGTCCTGGGTTTGCCTGCGCCCCTTCATGCTCACTCACCGAGCCCTCCCCGCTAGAAGTGGATGCCGGTTCCCGGCGGGGACAAACTAGGTCCGAGTCCTTGCGCTGCGCCGATACTCCTGAGATGGATCCGGGTCCGGGACCACTAATACTAATTCCGCTCGGCGAGTGCAGGTTCGCGACCGCACGGTACAACTCGACCGACCCTGAGCTGCACCGTTACGACATCCTTCGTCTCCTTGGAAGGACAGCGCGCAGAATGTCGATCTCGCCGTGGGGATGCGACGGCCGACTCGCCGTGCAGACTCGGCGTCTGCACCCGTTTCGGGTTCGGCCAGACGCCGGAATTATGGCGACGCCGGAACTCGAGCAGCGAGTGTACGGTCAACCAGACGAGCCGTAATCGTCGGTGCCGGGCGTCGGGATCTCGAGGTGCAACCGTTCGGCGGCGGTGCGGCGGGCTTTGTCGCCCCGCCGGTCGTAGCGCGATGTTGTCGCCGGGCAGGCGTGGCCCAGGAGCTGCTGGACGGCGGGGAGGTCGGCGCCGGCGTCGAGCAGGTCGCCGGCGTAGCTGCGGCGCAGGTCGTGCGGGGAGAGGGCTTTGACCCCGGCGGCCAGACTGCGCCGGCCCAGGACCTGGCGGATGGCCTCGCCGCTCAGGACGCGGCCGTGCTGGACGTTGTCGCCCCGGTCGATGGGGCAGAAAAACGGGCCCGGCTGGTCGCCTCGCCACACCAACCAGCCCTCGATGAGGGGGGCGGCGGTGGGGGAGAGGGGCACCAGGCGTTGTTTGCCGCCTTTGCCGACGACCCGGATGGCGGGCGGGTCGAGGTCAACATCGGCCAGGTGCAGCCCGGCCAGTTCAGCCCGGCGGCCGCCGGACAGGTAGGCCAGGGCGATGATGGCGGCATCGCGGGCACCGGCCGGTCGTGGTCGGCGGCGCACACCGTCAGCTGTGGAACGCAGGGAAATTGACAGTTGAAGACCGCGACCACCGTGCCAGGTTTCAGCTCTCCGCGGCGTCTGCGGCGTGAGCGCGGGCGGCTTCGAAAATCCGGCGGATCGTGTCGCCGTCTGCCGGCCGCTCCTCGAGCGTGTCGGGGTCCCAGATACTGCGTTGCTTCCCGAGGTAGTCGCCGCCGTAGATGTGGATCGATCCGGTGCATGCCCTGGCGCTCGGGTTGGTGACCGCGTGGATGACCTCCGCTCCCAGGATCGCCGACTCCGCGGCGCCCACCCGGCGCCCACCCGATTGCACGATCCCCGCCGGGGTACGCCTATAGAAGACGTTGTCCTCCTCACCGCCGTATATCCCGTTGATGGCCCACATGAGATGATCATGGGGGGGCACGAACATCGCCGGGCCCCACACGAACTTGAAGATGCTGATCTCAGGTGACGTGTACAGGGGTAGGAACTCCGCGGCGGTCGCCGGCAGCGCATCGGCGATGTCGCTGCTTTTCGCAAGCGCTTTGTCGAGCACCTCCTTGACTGCCCGCAAGCCGTTCGTCTCGGCCCGGGCCTGGACGCAGTCGGCAACAAACTGATCCACATCAAACATCGCCCCTCCCACCATTCATGCTCCAATTGTGCGGTATCGCCCGCGCCCGGGCAAGTTCAGAATCGCAGTCCATGCCGCGCCGGATCGTCTCGAAGGTGACCGGGTAATCCCGGAGCGACGCAGCTCGACCGACGTACATGGGATTCTCAATAGTGATGGGTGTTGTGTCTTTCGGGCTCCCGGCATGGGTTTCTCCTTCCCCGACGACCGCTTCGACCACGGTCGCTCTGCATGGTTGACTGACCGGTTGCACCCGCGCATCAGGAGAACCCCTATGCGGCGGTACCTATATCCGGGCGAGCGCCCCCAGCGCCTCCCGGCCGGTCGGGCCGGACGTACTCTCCGCGAGCGCTCCACAGGATCTTGGACGTTGGTCGGGCGGGGACGGCATGGGAAGTAGACGAACGGTCGCTGTCGCTACCTGGCCGCCCGAGCGCCGATTGAACGTGGAGGCTCATGCTATGGCATGAGCAACCGGAGCTGGCACCCGTCTCGTCTGCGTCGTGCAGGCGATGTGGACCGTGTGGCCCTGCGGGAAGTGGTGCTCGGGGTCGGCCCGTCCTTCGGCGAGCACGGCCCCGGATCACGATGGCTCGCGCGTCGCCACGACCTCGAGGTAATCCGACGGAACCGCCAGGGAACCGACGGTCGCACGGTTGGCCTCCTCGGCGAGGCCGACGAGCTGGGTGTGCAGCGACGCCCGGCCGGCGGCGTCGAGCCCGTCCCATGCTCGCAGGAGCGGACCGTAGTAGGCCCGGAACGTCTCGAAGTATTCCTCGCCCGACCGGAAGCGGAAGACGAATTGGCGGCGGCTGATGTCGAGGCGGGCGCCGGCGCCGAGCAGCTCCCGGAGGCGTTCCTCGGTGCCCCACGCCAGCGGCGACGGCACCCCCGCAGGCGGTGTCGCGTGCTGGCCGACGATCTTGAACATTCGGCCCACGAACCCGTCGGGCGTCCAGTTGGCGAGCCCGATGCGCCCGCCCGGCCGGCACACACGGAGAAGTTCGGCGGCGGCCCTTTGGGGATTGGGGGTGAACATCACGCCGAAGGTCGACAGCACGCCGTCGAAGCTGGCATCGTCGAAGGGGAGGTCCTCGGCGTCGGTGACTCGGGTATCGAGGCGCAGACCGTCGGCCTTGGCGCGACGCTCAGCCTGCCGGAGCAGCGCCTCCACGAAGTCGCAGGCCGTGACCTCGGCACCGCGGCGTGCCGCGGCCAGCGCGGCGTTGCCGTTGCCGGCCGCCACATCGAGCACCCGCCAGCCGGCGGCGACGTTGACCGCCTCGCACAGTGACTCGCCAACGATCTGCAATGTGGTGCCGATCACGGCGTAGTCGCCCGATGCCCAAGTCGTCCGCTGCTTCTCCTTGATCGCCTCAAGGGCGTCGAGGCTCAGGGTCTGGGTCATCGCTCCTCCTCAGGGTCGGCGGCCGGTGTAGGCCACGAGCCGCTCGATGGGTGAGGCGTCCGCGGCCGGTTCGATAGCGGCGGCGAAGGTCTGGCCATCGCGCAGGGGGTCGAGGGTGCGGTGGGCGAAGTCGTCCACCGCGGCGACGAGTGCGGCCGGCGGATTGTAGGCCTGGCCTGTGGCCGTTGCGAGGTCCCAGCCGTGGACGAGCCCGTCGAGGACGACGAAGCGAGCGAAGGTTTCCCCTGGGACTTCGCCGAAGGGGGCGGCGACGGTCCGGTCGAGCGCCCCTGGTGCGGTGATCGCCGCGCCGAGGTCGGCGAGGGCCGAGCCGAACCCGGCGAGCACGTCGCCGACGTCAACCGCCGCGGGCGCTTCGCCCCGGTAGGCGGCGGCGAACATCGTCGCCCCGCCGATCATGTGCTCGAGCACATCCCGGACGGTGAACTCGGCACATGGGGTCGGCCGGTCGAGCTGGCCGGCCGCGATGCCGCCAACGACGCCGGCAAGAAGCGGGGCCAGCTGGTCGAGCTGGGACAAGGGGTCCATGGGTCCTCCGATCGGATGGGTTGAAGCGGCGGGCACGGCCGTCAGTACGCCTCGCGCCCCCAGCTCAGCGGCTTCTCGGTCGCGGCCCGCCGCGATCAACTCGGTCACTCCGCGGTCGTGATTGGCCATGCCACGATTGTCGTCCGCGGTGGCTCGGTCTGCATCGGCCGGACACCCCATTCTGTCCCGAGGCGTCGAGAGCCGATGGGACGAACACCCCATCCCCCCGCCGCCGCAGACGATGACATTGGCGCTGCCGTCCGATGCCGGGTGACCGGCCTTCTGCCAAGGATGGATGCACCAGCCGGGACCACCGGCCTGACCCAACAAGGAGGGAGACATGCGTGCTTCGGAGAAGGAGCTCGACGTCGAGCTGGAGGTGGGCGACATCGTGACTCGGGGCGAGGAGTGGGGTGGCCAGCTGGTGCGGCACCTCAGCTTGCCGCCCGGCGCCGACTTCCGGCCGTTGTTCAAGGGCCTGCCGGGCGACGCCTGCCAGTGCGCCCACTGGGGCTATGTGATCGCCGGCTCGATTCACCTCCGCTATGCCGACGGCACCGAGGAGCTCAGCCGGGCGGGCGACCTGTACTACTGGCCCGGCGGCCACACCGGCTGGACCGACGAGGGCGTCACGTTCATCGAGTTCAGCCCCGCCGCCGACCTGCGGCCGGTTCTCGAACATGTCGGCGCGCAGCTGACACCCTCGGTCTGAGGCAAAGCGACAGTCCCCCGCGGTGGGTAGGTTCGCGCCCATGCTAAGCGTGGGCGGTCGTGGGCGGGGGCGGCCGTGACGACAACGGACCCGCTCGCCGCGGCACGGGACTTGCGGTCGCGCCACGACTGGCAGGCTGCGCTCGACGCGGCGACCGACGCCAGCATCGACTCGCCCGAGCTCGAGGCCGAGCGTTCCGACCTGGTGGCCGACGCGGCGTGGTGGCTCGGTCGCCTTGAGGAGTGCATCGAGGCCCGAGAGCGCGCCTACCGCCTCTTCGACGAGCTCGGTGACCGGCGCCGCGCCGGGCAGTGCGCCGTGTGGCTCTGGGAGCACCACGGCATCGGCGCCCGGCCGGCCATCGCCGGCGGCTGGCTGCGGCGCGCTCGGCGGGCGCTGGAGAGCGAACCGGACTGCGTCGAGGTTGGGGCCCTGCTGCTCCGCGAAGCGGAAGTCGCCCACGGCGGCGGCCACCTCGACCAGGCCCGCGACCTCGCTGCCCGGGTGGCCGACCTCGCCAGGAACCTCCGATCCGCCGACCTGGAGGCCGAGGCCCTCCAGACGATCGGTCGGGTCCTGATCGACCGGGGCGAGGTCGCCGAGGGGATGGGACACCTAGACGAGGCGATGCTCCTCGCGGTCGAGGGACGCCTGGGGCCCTACTCGACCGGGAAGGTGTACTGCAGCCTGATCAGCGCCTGCGAGGAGCTCGGCGATCTCGACCGCGCCGCCGAGTGGACCGAGGCCACCATGCGGTGGGCCCAGGGGCACCCCTTTGCCATCTTCCCCGGGATCTGCCGGGTGCATCGCGCCGTCGTGCTCAAGCGGCGCGGCTCGCTCGCCCAGGCCGAGCGCGAGGCCGCCCAGGCCTGCGACGAGCTCATCGGGAGCCATGTCGCCAACGCCGCCGCCGCGTACGCCGAGGTCGGTGACATCCGACGCCGGCTCGGTGACCTCGACCGGGCCGAGGATGCGTTTGCCCGCGGCCAGGAGCTGTGCGGCCGACCATGCGGCGCTCTGGCGTTGCTGCGCTTGGCGCAGGGCCGGTTCGACACCGCCTTGACGATCATCGCCAGCTGTCTGCGCGACACGACCAATCGGCTCGCCCGCGCCGACCTCCTGCCGACCTTGGTCCAGGTCGCCTGCGCCAAGGGTGATCTCGATGAGGCGGAGCGCGCCCTCCGCGAGCTCGACGACATCACCGCCACGTTCGACATCCCAATCCTGCGGGCGGGCGCAGCCTCGGCCCGCGGCCGCCTCGAGCTAGCCCGAGGTAACGCCGCTGGCGCGCGGGCGACCTTGCAGGACGCCGTGGAGCGCTGGCTGGCCCTCGACGTGCCCTATGAGGTTGCAACCGCCCGGACCCTGCTCGGCCAGGCGCTCCGCGACTGCGGCGAGACGACCGCTGCCACCGACTCATTCTCCGCAGCTGCGAAGCTGTTCGAGCAGATCGGCGCCCACCTCGACGCCCGGCTCAGTGACATCCGAGTCCGGCCGACCCTCCCCGCCGGACTGACAGCCCGGGAGGTCGAGGTGCTGCGACTGGTTGCCGCGGGGAAAACCAACAACGAGGTCGCCGCCGAGCTGTACCTCAGCGTCAAGACGGTGTCGCGGCATCTGTCGAACATCTTCACCAAGGTCGGCGTCACGTCCCGAGCCGCCGCCACCGCCTTCGCCTTCGAACACAACCTGGTCGCCGACCGGCGGTAGAGCACCGTACGGCCCCATGACGGGTCGGTCAAGGTGGTGAAATGTCCCGCCGGTTGCCGCGACGCAGCCTCAGAAACACTGGCAGGACCGGCCGGTGGTTCCGCAAAGGCACAACGGTTATCTGGAGTTCGCGCCGCGTCGATTCACATCGGCGCGCCGCTCCTCAACCCGGACCGGTCTTCGACGACACGCCACGCCGGCAACTGCTCCCGTAGGCCCAACTGGCACCTAACTGGACGAGCTGGGAGGCGATGGGTGGGTCGAACCCGGTCCACGCGGTGGCCGTACGGTGCGCCGCGCTGGCAGGGGTCAGGCCGGCAGGGGTCAGGCCGGCTGGCGCCGTCCCCACGCGACAACTGTTGCGGGAGCGTGGAACCAGTGCTCGTCGTCGTCCAGGTCGGCCTGGCCGCGGTCGATGACTTCGCTGGGCTCGCCTGCCGCGACGACCCGGTGGCGGGCTTGTTCCCAGGTGAGGCTCCAGAACTGTGCTTCGGTGGACCCGCCGCGGAAGAGGTGCACGTCAACTTCGGCGTCGATGTCGGTCAGGCCGCGCCGGGCCAATCGGAGGGGAAGGTCTCGGGCCCAATCGGGATCCGTGCCTGCCACCCGGCACGCACGGTTGAACGAGAGCCAGGCGTCCCGGTAGGCGCCGGTGGCGGCGGCGAGGACCGGGAACGCGTCCCCCTCCTCGACCAGCAGCACGCCGCCGGGGCGCAGCGCGGCGCACAGCCGGTCAAGGACCGGTTCCCTTCCGGGGATGTGCATCAGTACCCAGCGGGTGTGGATGAAGTCGAACTCGTCTCTGGGCAGCTCGTCGGTGACGAGATCCATCTGCCGGACTTCCACGTTGGCCGCCTCGATGTCGTCGAGCAACCGGGTGTCGACGTCGGCGGCGACGACACTGCCGGTCGGGCCGACCCGGGCGCTGAGCCAACGGGCGAAGGAGCCGCCGCCGGCGCCGGCGTCCAAACAGCGCCATCCTTCGCCCACGCCGAGCGCGGTAGCCCGGCTGAAGCTGGCGGGGTCGTAGCTGGCCTCGAGCAGCTCGAGGCGGCGCCGGGCGTGCTCCCAGGCGTTCGGCACGATGTAGGTCGGACTCCGCCGACCCAGCTGGGTGGCTGAGGGCCGTGTTGGTGTGGTCGGCCGTGAGGGTCTGCGTCATGACTTCGCTCCTCCCTTCGCGCCGCCGTCTGGAGGCGCTGCGACGGACGTGTTCACATCCGGAGCATCCTCGGAGGGGCGGCGGTCCGCATCGGCAGAACTACCAATCTTCCCCGACGGCCGGTCGCCGGTCGCTCGCTGCTAGAGGAGTTCGTGCTGGACCGCGAAGAGGGCGGCGGCGGCCCGGCTGGACGTACCGATCTTCATGTAGACGTCCTGCACGTGATGCTCCGCGGTGCGGGGCGAGACCACCAGCCGCTCGGCGATCTGACGGTTGCTCAACCCTTCCGCGATCAGGCGCAGCACCGCGATCTGGCGGGCGGTCAGTCCGGCGGGCGGCGCGGGTCGCATCCTGGCGCGGGCGGCCCCCGCGGCGGCGGTGACCGCGCTCGCCGCCTGCGGATCGACCCGGCCGGTCCGAGCCTCCCTGTTCGATCTCCTCGCACGCCTGCTCGAGGGGCATGGCCGGGGCGGTGCGGCCGCGGTTGGGTCATGGCCACCAACGCGTCGGCGGCGGCAACCACCCGGGCCGCCATGGGAATCGAGGAGCCAGCTGTCCCCCGGTGATAGCCGCTCCCGTCGGGACGCTCGTGGTGCAGGCCGGCCAACGTCGCCTCGCCGGCCAGGCTCGGCGAGCGGGAGAGGACCCGCTCGGAGTGGTAGGCGTGCAAGCGAGCCGTCTCCCACTCGAGTTCGGTCAACGGCGCCGGTTTCTCGATGACGGCGGTGGCGATGGCGGCCTTGCCGATATCACGCAGCGCCGCGGCCCGACGCGCCTCGCCGACAAGCGTCGGCTCGAGGCCGAGCGACGAGGCCGCCGCGCCGACCAGCTCGAAGGCGCGTCGGGCGGAGCCGTGGGTGAACGGCGCCTTCAGATCGACCGCCTCGCCGAACGCGATTGCCATCTCGTCGATGGCTCCCTCCGCCACCGCCAGCTGCGGTGTCGGCTCCTCGTCTGCTACGCAGCGCAGCAGGTCGGATGCTGCCAGCTCGGCCAGGATGTCGGCACCGTCCCGGGCGAAGGCGTCCGCCACCGCCGGGTCGATGATGCGGTCCGCTCTGGCCCGAACCGCGGCCACCGCTGCCTCTGGGCCGGCGATCGTGTCGTAGACCGACGCCGCGAACGCGGCGGGCAGGATGCGCGCCGCGAGGGGAATGGCGTCACCACTTGTGCCCAGATAGCCACCCTTGCCGTTGTACCACTCGCTCATGTGCCGCACAGCAGCCTGGACGCCCTCGGGCAACCCGATCCGGCGGGCGGTGCTCTCCGCCACCTCGCAGGACGTGCGGTTCAGCACACCCGCCATCCGCCGGGCCGGAAGCAGCAGCCCCAGGCGACGTACGAGCCCGGCGTCGGGACTGAGCTCGACCAGGAAGTGGTTGAGGATCTCGGCCGGTCGGGAGAAGTCAGTCTCATCAGCGGCCGCGTTCACGTCGATGTTGCGGCCGCCGTCGAGCGCCGCCGAGTCATGCGCGTGCGCCACGCAGCCGATGTGCTGCAATAGCGCCGCGTAGAAGACGTTCCGAACCGTGTCGTCGTCGCCACCCAGGCGGCGCGCCAGCCGGCACCCGATGAAGCAGGTGCGAGCGGCCATTCCCGGCTCTCGGCCACGGCCGAGATCCCCGATGGCCGACAGCCCGATGATCGGATCCGCTAGCCGGAGCCCCATAGTGTCATCCTCGCGGACCGATCCGCCGGTCCGCACACAAGTCTCCTGCCTCCGGACGGCGCTGCCGCCGGAGGGCATCAAGGACCTGACCGTCGGCTGCGTGACCTCGTCGGACAGGTTGCTACGCCACGATCGAGTACGTCAAGCGACGCGGCATCGGTCGATCCTCGGTCAAGGTACCCAACCAGGGCGAGTTCTCGGCCTCCCGGCTCATCGATCTCGTCCAGGCAGCGGCTCTTCCAGCAGTAGCAGGAGGTCCGAGCCGCGGTGGTCGCAGGCACCCGGGCCGACGTCGACTCTCACCTGGCCCGATTGCGGGCCTGGGGTCCTCGCCCTCCAGGGGTAACATCAGACGACCAGCGACCGGGCCTGTGAGATCTTGTCCCTTGCCTCCGCGGTCAGCACCGAGATGGCCACCCTCGCGACCACAACTACAACGCCGACCACCGCGCCGCCGACCACCGCGGCACCCCATTCGTATCCCCAGTCCACTGGTGGCAGTAACGGCAACGGACCGCGGCAAGCACGGCAAGTGACAGCGGCAACCGCGACACCTGGACCGCAGATCTGCTCCGGCCGACTCAGGGATGGCTCGACGTCTCGTTGAAGGGGTTCACGAGCGGCTCTCTTGCGCTTGGTCGTGAGTTTGTAGACCTGGTGTCGGGTTCCTGCGGGGATAAGGAAGATCACCTATCCTGGGCCGGGTGACCGCGACGGTCGACGAGCTAGTTGCGTCGGGGCGTGTCGCCTTGGCTGCCGGCGATTTCGAGGAGGCCCGGCGGGCATTCGTGACCGCCGCCGAGGCCGGCGAGGCGCCGGCCGCCCACGTCATGCTGGGTGGCGTCGCCTATACCGAGTCCGACTTCGAGCGGACACGTACTCACTGGGAACTGGCGTTCCGCCAACTGCGCGCCGCGGGGGAGTTGCGGGCGGCGGCGCGTTTGGCGGCCGAGTTGGCCCTCCTGCACGCCGCCGAGTTCGGGAACCAGGCGGTGGGCGCCGGGTGGCTGGCGCGGGCCCGCCGCCTGCTCGGCCGGTCGGAAAGATGTGTGGAGCAGGGGTATGTGGCCCTCGCCTATCTGGCTGTCCAGCGTCCCGACGTCGCCGCGCTGGAGCGGGACGCGGTGTTCGCCCTCGAGCTGGCCGTCGAGTTCGGCGACTCCGATCTCGAAGTCCGGGCGCTGGCCGAAAGCGGGTTTGCCCTGGTGGCCCAGGGCCGAACCAAAGAGGGCTTCTCCCGCCTCGATGAGGCGATGGCGGCCATCACGGCCGGAGAGGTGACCGACTGGAGCATCGTGGGCAAGAGTTTTTGCGCCATGTTGGAGGCCTGCGGTCGGGCGGGCGACGTGCGCCGGGCCCAGGAGTGGACCACGGTGGTCGCGGCGACGCTGGAGCGCCAGCAAGGCCGGCCCCGGGCCCTTCAGGCCCACTGCCGGCTGGCCTACGGTGCCCTGCTGTGCGACGTCGGACGCTGGCCCGAGGCGGAGGCGGCGATGATGGACGCTCTGTCGCCCACCGCCCCGGCTACGTCCTTGTTGCGCGTCGAGGCCACGGCCCATCTAGCCGATCTGCGCGTCCTACAGGGCAGACTGGAGGAGGCGGCCGCGTTGCTGCGCCCCTATGAGGACCGGTTGGCGGCTTGTGGGCCCCTGGCGCGCCTGCACCTTGCCGGCGGTGAGCTGCAACTGGCGGCGGCGGCAATCAGCCGAGCCCTACGGGAGCTGGTGTGCGACCGGCTGCGGGAAGGGCCGCTGCTGGCCCTGCTGGTCGAGGTGGAGCTCGCCCGGGACGAAATCGACGCCGCCGGGTGCGCCGCCGAACGCCTCGCCGGCGTGGCGGCCGAGGTCGACAGCGCCCGCCTGAGGGCCGAGGCAGCTCTGGCCGCAGGCCGGGTGGCCGCCGCCCATGGCGACCACAAGGCCGCGTTGGCTCACATCGAAGAGGCGCTGCGCCTCCTGGCGGGGGAGGAGCCACCGCTGCTGTCGGGGATCGTCAGGCTGGATTTGGCCCGGGTGCTGGCTGAGGCGGTCGATCAGCCGACGGCCATCGGCGAGGCCCGCGCCGCCCTGGCGGTCTTCGAGCGCCTGGGCGCCCGACCCTACGCCGATCGCACGACGGCTCTGCTGCGCAGCCTGGGCGACACCGAGCGACCCCGCCGCGTGACACCCGCGGCCGGCGTCGGGACCCTCACCGCACGCGAGCAGGAGGTGCTTGACCTGTTGCGCCCGGGGCTCACCAACGCTGAGATCGCCGAGCGCTTGTACATTTCGGCCAAGACCGCCGAGCATCACGTGAGCCGGATCTTAACCAAGTTGGGCGCCCGCAGCCGGGCCGAGGCCGCGGCCATCGCTGCCACTGTGTCCCGCCATCCTTGAGCTGTCCCGAAATTGGGGCGGTTCATGGGGGGATCCCCCGATTCGCCCCTCGTCGGTACCTGTCATCGTTGTCCAGGCCGCGTCATCCGACCAGCGGCCGGGGAGGGACCAGATGGACACCAAGATCGACGAGATCGCCGACGGGATCTACCGCATCTCGACCTGGGTGGCCGAGGTGGCCCCGCCGGCCGGGTTCAGCTTCAACCAGTTCCTGGTGACCGGCGACGAACCCCTGCTGTTTCACACCGGGCCCCGGGCCATGTTCCCCCTGGTGTCCGAGGCGGTGGCCCGGGTGGTCCCCGTCGACCGGCTGCGCTGGATCACCTTCGGCCATGTCGAGTCCGACGAGTGCGGCTCGATGAACCAGTGGCTGGCCGCGGCACCGCTCGCCGAAGTGGCCCACGGGGCGATCGGCTGCATGGTCTCGCTCAACGACCTGGCCGACCGCCCGCCGCGTGCGCTGCAAGACGGCGAGGTCTTCGACCTGGGCGGCAAGCGCATCCGTCACCTGGACACCCCGCACGTGCCCCACTGCTGGGAGGCCGGGGTGTTGTTCGAGGAGACCACCTCTACGTTGATGTGCGGCGACCTGTTCGCCCACATCGGCAACGGGCCGGCGCTGACCACCGACGACCTGGTCACACCAGCCATGGAATGCGAGGCCCTGTTCCGTGCCAGCTCCCTCGCCCCCGACACCTCGGTCGTGCTGTCCCGGCTGGCCGACCTGCAACCGACCACGCTGGCGGTCATGCACGGTTCGTCGTTCAGCGGTGACGGCGGGACGGCGTTGCGGGCGTTGGCCGACGCCTACGACCAACGCTACCTGGCCCGGGTCTGAGACAGAAAGGTTCACGGCGTGATGCGACCAACCACCACCACCTCGCCTTTGTAGGTGCGACGGGCTCCCGTCGGATGCTGTCGGCGGACCTCGAAGGCCACGAAAAGGGAGTCGACAGATCGTCGATCTCGAGGTGCAGCTGCTCTGCGGCGGTGCGGCGGGCTTTGTGATCCTGAGTCGTGGCCTTGGTCGGTGATGTGCGACTCCGATGGCTTGTTGTGACATGAAGTGGTTCCCCGGGGGAACCATTTCGAGCGCGTCGCCGCTGGTCAGGTCCTCGAAGGCGACCAGGCAGACCGAGCTGGGCGCTGAGCTGGCGGACATCTCGTTCACCAGGCGGCTCTGGCTGCGGATTCGGGGCGGAGGGCGACGGGCCGGAATGGGTTATCCGGGCGGTACCAGATGTTGTCGCTCATGTCTGCTTGGGAGGCCGGACCAACCACGGCCATCGGGTGTGGGCAATCCACCGCCAGCGGTCCTGGAGAGAAAGTTCATCCCACTCAGGGCATAGGGGGCGCCAGCGGCGCTCCACCGAAGGTGACATGCGCTGCCAGGTCTGCCACCACAGCTCACGCTGGTCCCGCATTCCGACCTGGTCAATCCACCGCCAACGGTCCTGGAGAGAAAGTTCATCCCACTCAGGGCACTGCGGGCGCCAGCGGCGCTCCACCGAAGGCGGTATTCCGTACCAGTCCCGCCACCACGCTCTGTTTGATCGTCCAGCCACCCCCGAACCCTCCTTGTGCTAATCCCAGCACGGGCCGGATCCCCGGACAGCTGACGGGGTTTCAACCCCGCGAACTTAGTCTGCAAGTCGGGATGCTAAGGCGGTAGAGCTCTCAGCCGGTGGGCAGGACGTTCTGGTTGAGCTGCAAGGCATTGCCGGGGTCGTGGTCACCGGCGACGTGACCCGATTCCCCAACCGCGATAACTTCGCCGCCTTCAACGGCACCGCCCCCGTCGAGGTGTCCTCAGGGATCCACAAGATCTACCGGCTGTCCCGTCGCGGCAACCGGAACCTCAACCACGCCATTCATCTGGCCGCCGTCACCCAGATCCGCCACCGCCACAGCCAAGGCCGCGCCTTTTATGACCGCAAGGTCGCCGAGGGAAAAACCACCAAGGAAGCCCTGCGGGCGTTGAAACGCCCGATCAGCGGTGCCCTCTACGCCCGCATGATCGCCGACGCCCACCGAGGCGCTGTACCGGGCCCGGGAGGGCAATGGGCGCAGACTGAAGTGATCTGTCAGCGTCGGCGCTAGGGAATGGCGTGACCGTCACCGCGTTCCGAGTCCGCCCCACCGCACGGTCGTCCTCGTCGTACATGATCTGCTCGCATTCCGTTGCGACGACCTCGTAGACGCCACGTCAACTCTCGTCCTACCTTTCAGCGCCCTACCCGTCGATCGGGGTGGATCCGGCGCCAGGGACCGAGCGGCTCCGACCGCTCAGATGAGGTGATAGGTATCGCCGTCGATTGCCTGGACAAGCGCCTTCGACCACTCGATCATTCCCGTCGAGGGCTCTCGCGGCCTCGATCCATCAATTACTGACGTTGGGCGACGCGCCGAGCTCGGGCATCGTTCTCGGCGCCCATGCGCCTACGGTGAGCCGGACACAGAAGCCATCCGATTGCGACCCTGGGAGCCGGCACATGGACTTCATCCTGGAGGCTCTCGTCCAGTTCCTGTTCGAGATTGTTGGCCAGATCCTCTTCGAGGCCGGGTTCCACGCCTCAGCCGCCATTCTGCGGTCGCGCTTCGGGCGGTTTGTCGTCGCTGCGGCCGTGGGGCTCGCTGGTGGTCTCTGGTGGGGTGAACGGTTGAGTTCCGCCGGGCGCGTCCAGGAGCCACGTGCGCTCTGGGTGAGCATTGGCTTGTCCGTAGTCGCAGCGGCCCTCGGTCTGCGGCAACAGGTCACACACGCCGTCACCGATGAGGGCCCGGGGCTCAGGTCTGTCCTCGCACCACCTTGGAAGTGGCCCACCTACCGACTTGTTGGCTTCGCGGCGCTCAACGCCGCAATCGCGGTCGGTATCGCCGTCAGCTTCCGGCCGCATCCGATCGTCCATTGAAATCCGGTTCGACGCTCCCAGCGTTCCTCGAATCCACATCTGCGACCGGCGATCCGAAGGCGGTTCGGTCGACGTGCTCTCAGGTTGTGCCCGGTCTGGAGCGGCAGCTTCTGGGACCACGCACATCCCCGTCGTTCTGCTCGCTCAGCGTCCGGCCGGGGCGGACCTCGCTGGACGCTCAGATGGAACGTTAGGTTTGGCCGGCCCCGACGGGGTGGGCGAGGCGACGGTGGAGAATCGTTTCGCCTTCGGCTTGGGCAGGGAGGGTCCGGCTCGACCTGAGCCGAGCTGGATTGGCCGCCGGCGGCAGACTGGGCGAGATGCCAGAGACGCGGTACGCCAGGAGTGGTCGGGTGCACATCGCCTATCAGACTCTCGGCGAGGGCCCACCGGACCTGGTGTTCGTGCCCGGGTTCGTGTCACACGTCGAGATCGCGTGGGAGGAGCCCTATCTTGCCCGGTTCCTGCGACGGTTGGCCTCGTTTTCTCGTCTGATCCTGTTCGACAAGCGGGGCACGGGCCTGTCTGATCCCGTGGCGACGCCAGCCGAGCTGGGGCAACGGGTCGAGGATCTGGAGGCGGTTCTGGATGCGGCCGAGTCCGAACGTGCCGCGCTGTTCGGGGTCTCCGAAGGCGGTCCGCTGTGCATCGCCTTCGCGGTCGCCCACCCTGAACGTTCGGTGGCGCTGATGACCTATGGCGCCTACGCCCGCCGCCTGAGGAGCCCGGACTACCCATGGGGTTGGACCCGCGAGAGGTTGGACGAGGTCATCGAGAACATGGACAGGGGGTGGCACACCGGTGAATGGTGGGACGCGGCCAACCCCAGCGTGGCCGCCGACGCCTCCTACCGGGCGTGGTGGTCCCGGTATCTGCGAGCTGCCGCCAGCCCGAGCATGGCGCGCACCGCGATGGAGATGAACGCCAGCCTCGACGTCCGCGACCTTCTGGCAAAGGTCAAGGTTCCGACGCTGATCATCCACCGCACCCATGAGCAGTGGGTCGATGTCGGCAACAGCCGCTACCTCGCCGCCAACATCGCCCAGGCGCAGCTGGTGGAGGTGTCCGGGGGGGACCACCGACCGTGGCTGGGTGACGCCGACGAGATCCTCGAGGTCATCGAGGGGTTCCTGCCCGGCGGGCGGCGCCGGTCCCGAGCAGCGTCATACGCAGTGGGCCCCGAGGCGCTCAGTCGACGCGAACGCGAGATCGTGGCCCTGGCCCTGGAGGGCGAGACCGCCCCGGCCATCGCAGCGCGGCTGTTCCTCAGCGAGCGGACGGTGGAAAGCCACCTGGCACGGGCCTACGCCAAGCTCGGGGTGCGCTCAAAGGTCGAGCTGGCTCGTAGAGCGAAGGACCTCGGCCTCTGACGGCCGGCGGGGTCGGTCGCGATTCCGTACCGGTACGGATGCTTCTCCGCAGACCGGCACCTACGGTTGGGTCGTCACCATCGATACCACAGGAGGGGGAGCCATGGCCGAGGTCGCGGAGCAGGCGGCAAAGGTGCTCACTTCGGTGGCGGGACTCAGCACGGCATGGACGATCGAGCTGGGGCTGCGGCTGGGGCTGTTCGCGAGTTTGGCCGAGCACCCTGCTGGGGCCGCGGCTGACACCGTCGCAGCCGCGCTCGGGCTGGACCCGTCCTACACCGCGGTGATCCTGCGCGCCGCATACGCGGGCGAGGTGCTCGATCTCGAAGGCGATCGCTACCGGCTGGCCGAGCACATGGAAACGCTCCTGCTCGACTCTGACGCGCCCGGATACGTGGCGGGGGCGGTGCGCACGTTCGTGGCGCTGCGCGAGACGTTCCTCGACCTCCGGGACCTGGCCCGTTCAGGCGAGCGGGAGTGGTGGCAGGACTTCGACCCCGAGTGGATCGATGCCGTCGGCGAGAACGGCCAGACCTACTACCGTCGCCTGCTCGACGCCGTCGTCCCCCGCCTGGACAGCGTCGGAGCGGCGCTCGAGGCCGGGGCGAGATACCTCGATCTGGCCTGCGGGACATGCAAGGGCCCCGCCAAGGTGGTCGCCGCCTACCCGGCCACCCGGGTGACCGCGGTCGACTGTGACCCATACACAATCGCGGTGGCCGAGCGCACCACCAAGGAGCTGGGGGTACGCGATAGCTTCGATTTCGTCTGCTCGTTCGTCGAGACGCTCGACCTGCCCGCCGCCCACGACCTGGCGGTGATCAACGTCTCGCTGCACGAGGCACGTGACATTGAGCGCGCCGTCGAGCGGGTGCACAGCGCGCTCCGCCCGGGTGGCACCTTCGTTGTCAGTGAGTTCCCTTTCCCCGAGCGCACCGAGAGTTGCCGGGGTGTGCCCGGCCGGCTGATGTGCGGAGTCCAGCTCTTCGAGGCCCACATCGGCTGCCAGCTGCTCCCGGCATCCCGGTTTGTGGCGCTCCTGGAAGGCTGCGGCTTCGCCGAGGTGGGCACGATCGAGCTCACTCCGACCCAGGTCGTGGTCCACGGCACCAAACGCTGAGAGGCTGAGGACCTGACGGGAGGGAGGAGACGACGATGCGTGTCGCAGCTGTCCAGGCCCATCCGGTGTGGCTCGACGCCGCCGCCACCACCAACAAGGTGCTGGCCGCACTGGAAAAGTGCGCCCACGACAACGTCGAGCTGGTTGCGTTCCCCGAGGCCTTCCTGCCCGGCTACCCGTTCTGGGTGATGGTGGGCGGGGCGACCACGTTCAACGACCCACGACAGAAGGCGGCCTATGCGGCCTACCTCGACGCCGCGGTCGAGATTGCGGGGCCGGAGATCGCCGAGATCACCGAAGCCGCCAGCGACCTCGGTGTCATGGTCTATCTGGGTGTCGCGGAGCGGAATCGGGGCAGCGTGCATGCCACCCTTGTCGCCATCGGGCCCGGAGCCGGTGTGCTCAGCGCGCACCGCAAACTGGTCCCCACCTACGGCGAGCGGCTGGTGTGGAGTCCTGGCGATGGGCATGGCCTTCGGGTCCACCCCGCCCGCGGTTTGCGGGTGGGCGGGCTGAACTGCTGGGAGAACTGGATGCCCTTGGCTCGCTACGCGCTTTACGCCCAGGGGGAGGAGCTGCACGTGGCCACCTTCCCCGGCTCGGCATTCGCGGTCTCCGATCTCACCCGATTCGTGGCCCTCGAAGGCCGCGTGTGGGTGGTGGCGGCGAGCGGCCTGCTTTCAGCCGACGACGTCCCCGCCGACTTCCCGTTCTCCGAGCTGCTGGTCGACAAGCCGGCGGGCTTCTACAACGGGGGCTCGTGCATCGCCGCGCCCGACGGTAGCTGGGCGGCCGAGCCCGTCGTCGACGAGGAACGGTTGGTAATCGCAGAAGCTGACGCCGCCTCTGTGCGTCAAGCCCGTCAGAGCTTCGATCCGGCCGGTCACTCGGCCCGCAGTGACGTGTTCGAGTTGAACGTGAATCGGCGCCGAGCCCACCCAGTCGGCTTCGACGAGTGACCCGACCCCCACACGAAGAGGCCGGCAACGGGCTGGGGGATCGCCGCGTCTCGCCGCGATTGGCCTCCCGTCCGCTCAGCCCCCCGGGTCCGAGTGGCCGTCGCTGGGCAAAGGGTGACGCCTACGAGCGCTACCTCGGTCGTTGGAGCGCCAAGCTGGCGCCGGATTTCGTGCGCTGGGTTGGCCTCTCGTCCTCTGACCGAGCTCTGGACGTGGGATGCGGGACCGGTGCGCTGGCCAAGGCCATCTTGAGCGTCGGGGATGGACGGGTCCGTTGGGTCTGCGGCCTGGACCCCTCACCCGGATTCGTCGAGACCGCACACACGGCGGCTTCCGACGCGCGAGCGACTTTCGTCGTCGGTCAGGGCGGGGCGCTTCCCTTCCCCGCCGCGACGTTCGACGCCGTGGTCTCGGGGTTGGTCTTGAACTTCCTGCCCGACCCAGCCGATGGCGTACTCGAGATGGTACGGGTGTGCCGCCATAACGGGACCGTCGCAGGATACGTGTGGGACTACACCGGCGAGATGTGGCTACTGCGATTCTTCTGGGAGGCGATCTTCGACCTGGTCCCCGAAGCCCGTGACCTCGACGAGGTACGACGGTTCGCGGCTTGCAAGCCGAGGCCGCTACTCAAGTTGTTCACTGACGCCGATCTGGCCGACGTCGCGGTCGAACCGCTCGACGCCACCGCCGAGTTCCGTGACTTTGATGACTACTGGGCGCCGTTTCTGGCAGGACAGGGAGCGGCACCCTCATTTGTCGCCGCGCAGCCTCAGCACATCCGCTCGGCCGTCGCCGACGCACTGCGCCAGCGGCTACCAACAAAAGCCGACGGCTCCATCAGCCTGGGCATGCGAGTCTGGGCGGTGCAGGGACGAGTTCGCCGGCGACCCAAAGTGGCGTCATCTCGCCCGTGACGATGCCGGTGGACGATCGTCTCGCCACGCACCAACCCGGCGGGGTGTCTGCGCATTCGGTCTGGAGGCCGCGCCCAATTCGGGGGGCTGGTACCTGGCGGTGGGGTAACAGGTTCCGCCCGGTAGCCAGCGTGTGGTGGTGCACGTACTTCTAACGGCCGCGAGCCGTCGGTGCGGACGTGGGTCCTCGTCAGTGGCCAGGGGAATATGACCATGCTCACCCCCGACGTGACGAAACCGTCCTGGACGTGATGCATCCCGGCGAGCTGTTCGGCCTGCCTGCCGTTCTCGAGCGATACGCACCGGGTCGGCGAGTCGATGGCCAGCGAACCGAGTGTGGCGCTCTCGATCGCTATCGAACGCTTACGTCAAGCTCGGAGTGGCATCCAAGGTCGAGCTGACCCGACGAGCCGCTGAACTCGGCCTGGGGCCCGACTCGCTCTCAGCCGGCCCCGTGAGTCGCCGACGGCGATTCCGTACCGGTGCGAATGTTGGCGTTTCCTCCGTTCCTTAGGGCGGCGGTAATGAACGCATGGTTGCGAGGAGAGGGTGGCTCGCGGCGCCGCCGGGACCCAACCACGCCGACCCGCGCACCACCATGCGCTACGACCGGGCCAGGGTCTCACTCGACCGCCACGCCACCTACATCGTCGCCGCCTTCATCGCCGGCGCCGCTCGCTGAGCACTCGGCCGTCTCGGTCCGCCGCGGCGGCGCAGCACCGTCGTTCCATCGGCTGTGGACGGCCGACGGGGGCCGAGCCTCGGATCGGCGCGGGCGCACCCGATCGGTCGACCTGCGCGAATATGACTCTGATCCGGGGGTGGAGAGAGCGCTATGGACGAGATCGAGGTTGGGGGCCTGCGCATCGCCTACGAACGTGCCGGCAGTGGACCGCCGCTCGTGTTCCTGAACGGCTATGTGGGCGATGGCCGGGCGACGTGGCGTCGGCAAATCGAAGGACTCGCAGACCAATTCACGGTGGTGGCTTGGGACGCGCCAGGCGTCGGTGGCTCATCGGATCCACCGGAATCATTTGGCATGGCGGGTTACGCGGACTGTCTGGCCGGATTCGTTGATGGGCTGGGCTTGGGGCAGCCGCACGTGGCCGGGTTGTCCTTCGGTGGAGCGCTTGCCCTCGCGTTCTGCCACCGGTATCCCGCGGTACCTAGCACGCTCGTGTTGGTCTCCGCGTACGCCGGATGGGCCGGCTCTCTGCCCAAGGACGTTGCTGAGCGTCGCCTTCAGCAGGCGTTGGAGTTAGCCGATCTGTCTCCCGATCAGTTCGTGGACACGCTTCTCCCGACGATGTTCTCCGCATCGACGCCAGCGGACGTTGTCGAGCAGTTCGGGGCGACCATGTCGGCGTTCCATCCGGCCGGGTTCCGGGCCATGGCGCGGGCATCGGCCGAGGACCTGCACGATGTGCTTGCGCACATCAGGGTCCCGACGCTGCTGGTGTATGGCGACACGGACGTGCGAGCGCCGCTGAACGTGGCTGAGGACCTCCACGCCGCAATCTCCGGCTCGAGGCTTGTCGTCCTGCCAGGCACCGGTCATCTCTGCAACATCGAGGCACCCGAGCAGTTCAATAGCGAAGTCCGCAACTTCCTCGCCATCGGTCGGGGATGATCGTCGTGTTGGCCGCCGCCTTTGCGGCTCCCGGACCGACTGGACTCACTGCGACCGAATTGCCAACTCGCGAGAAACACAATGCTCAAATCGTCAGGTTGCACCGACCTGGAAGACGGGGTTCGGGCTTTTGCCCCGTCACGAGGATCCGTGCAGGATCCTGAACGTATCGGTGCTTGTCGCACCGGAGAATGACGGGCGGGTCGTACGCCGGGTGGCCCGGCGGGCTGGGATCACCAAGGAAGTCGGCCCTCACACTTTGATGCACGCTTTTATCACCCCCGCCCTCGACGCCGGGTGCCACTGCGAGAGGTGCAGGAGGCCGCGTCCTGCGCCGACCCGCGCACCACCATGCGCTACGACCGGGCCCGGGTCTCACTCAACCGCCACGCCACCTACATCGTCGCCGCCTTCATCGCCGGCGCAGCCCGCTGAGGAATCCGGCGGTCTGGGTCCGCCGCGGCGGCGCAGCACCGTCGATCTGGCGCCCGTCGAGCGGCTTCCGTCGTTCACCCGACGCCGCTCAGATCCAGATAGGGAGATCTGTCTTCTTGCCCTTCACCGCCTTCGGGCTCGAACGTGAGGATGCGGCGCCGCAGAGTCGTCGGACCCTCGGCGATCAGCTTCACGCTGTCCTCGGCGGAACGCCCGAGAAACTCCGCGACGTTGTCCAGGCCTCATTCGGTGATCGAACCAGTTCACCCTCAAGAATCCAGCTCCAGATAGATCTCGTGATCACGGTCAGGATCGCCGCCCTGGATGAAACTGCTCCCGCCGAGTCCCCCCTCCCTTCTCGATGCGCGAGCTACGGCGGCGGTATGACGCCGGACGCGGCGGCGAGTCTGTGTTCCATCTCGTTCAGGTCGCTACTCCGACAGTCCGTCACTCGTCTGGAACCTCGCTGGTGGCAGCAGCAGTCTCTCCGAGATCAGTCCCCTGATGGCTGCTATTGCGCACCCGCATCTCGCGCACGGAATAACGAATGGTAGCTTCAAGCCTCGCACAGCGCCGCGCCTGACAGGGCGGTCGGGCCCGCCAGCTGGGGCGCCGCAGTGGTCGCCCGGGGGGGCGGTCGAGGTGAGCCAAGCTGTCGGTTGTGACCGCGGAACCCGGACATTTCGGTGAGGACGACGCCGAGATCCGTTGCCAGCGTCGGGCGGATCCGCCGGCGTGCGCGCTCCGCTGGCTTGTTGAGAGTCCCGGCGAGGTGCGTGTCGTCGACGTGGTTGCCATGCGCGGCGGATCGTCAGCGGCAATGCACCTCGTCACCTACGAGCCGACCAGCAGTCCGAGAATCCCTCCTGCGCTCTTCTCGAGGCGAACGCGCCCATCCACCTCGGACAAGGACGAAAGGCGGCAACGAGCCGGTCCTACGCCTCCTCAACCTCTGGTCGGTCACCTGGTTGCCGCGGTCGCGCTCTTCAGGCTGGCCATCGACATCGGTAGGGGTATGCACCATTCATCCCTTGCTCCCTGTCGGAGGCGTGCGACTGAAAAGTGCGCGACGCTCTGGGGCCTGGCGCGCGCCGCCAGACTCCTGGGAGACGTGAGCGATGGCTTCCGAGGGCGGTGAAGGCGAAGGCGCCCCCCTCGCCCCGGGGGCCGCATGCACCTCCTCGAACGCCCAGCTACCCCTCGTCGGTCGAGTAATCGAGTTGGCACGCCTGGAGGCGCTGGTGGTGGAAGCAGGGCAGGGGCGCGGCTGTGTCGCTTTAGTCAGCGGTGAGGCCGGCATCGGCAAGTCCCGGTTGATCGCCGAGCTCTGCCGATCACTGGAGGCAGGTCGTGCGTGGGTCCTGACCGGTTCTGCTCTTCCTGGCGATGCCGGCGTCGCGTTCGGCCCGGTGGCGGAGTCTCTGCGCGGCGCCCGACGGCGGCGACCGGCGCTGTGGGACGCGGCCCAGGCACGCTCGGATGTTCTGTCTGGTGTCGTGCCTGAGTTGAGCGGCGTCGGCGGATATGGCCGGATCGGTGGGCCGGCGAACCAGCCCGTGGTGTTCGAGGCGCTCCTGGATCTCGTAGAGGAGGTGTGCACGAACGGTCCGTGTGTGTGGGTGCTTGAGGATATGCATTGGGCGGACGGTTCGACTTGGGGGTTCGTGAAACACGCCACCCGGCGGGTGGGCGAGCTGCCTGTGGTCCTGGTCGCGTCGTACCGGGAAGAAGAGGTAGGACTCGCCCACGCCTGGTGGCAGCGGCTGGTCTCGGGTCGGGGCCACCCGGCCGTCGAGGCTGTCCAGTTGGCACGGCTGACCGACCAGGAGGTGTCGGCCATGGTTGCGCTGCTGGCCCCGTCTTTGTCGGCGCAGACCATCCGGAACGTCGTGGCTCGCAGTGCCGGCACCCCGCTGCTGGTTGAGGAGCTGGTGGCACTGGCCGGGCCGTCAGGCGGTGACCTCCCGGCGCTACCCGAGATCGTCCGTGTGACATTCCAGGACCGTGCCAGCCGGCTGTCGCCGTCCGCTCGGCGACTCGCCGAGGTAGTCGCGGTGGCCGGCGGCGATAGCACAGAGGACCTCCTGGTGTCGCTCGGTCTGCCCGATATCGACGTTTCCCTGGAGGAGTGCTGTTCGAGCGGACTGCTCGTGCGGGGCGAACGAGGAGCGGTGGGGTTCCGCCATCCGCTGCTTCTGGAGGCCTCCTACCTGGCGATGGCTCCGGCACGCCGGGCGGGCCTACACAATCACGTCGGCCGCGCCCTCGCCGAGCTACGTCCCGATGCGCCCGAGCGGGTGGCCCGCCATGTTGAGCGGGCTGGCCGCCCCGGTGAAGCGATGGAAATGTTTGAGACGGCGGCGCACGCGGCCCGGCGGGCCGGCAATGCCGGTAGGGCTGCCTCGCTGATCCAGGGAGCCATCGAAGTAGTGAACCGCCACCCCGCCCTCGCCCACCGCGAGGAGGACCTGGCGCTGACGGCTATCGCCGATCTTTTTCGAGCCGGACGCTGGAGCGAGCTCGACCCTCTCGTGCGGGCCCGGTGGACGGACCGACAGGTCCTCGGAGACCGCGAGCGGGCCTGGCTGGCAGGCATCTTCGCCCTCCATTTGTTTTGGACCGGTTCGATCGGCGAGGCCGATCGCGTCGCCACCGACGAGATCGTGCACCTTGAGCGGGCCGGCCAGGGCGACGCCGGGGCGATGTTGGTCGCCCAGGCTGCGTTCATCGCGTGGTTCCGCGGCCAAAGCGACCGGGCCCTCATCCTTGGCCGCCGGGCCTTGGAGGTCGCCCGCCGCCACGGCGACACCGAGTCCGAGTGCCGGGCTCGCAACGCGCTGGCCAACGCCGCATTCGGCTTTGATCGGGCCCGGGACGTGGCGGCCGAGGCGCACTGGGAGACCGCCAGGCTCGCTCGGGCCCACGGTCTCGCCGTTGCTGAGGCGAATGCGCTGTGGAGCGCCTCCCACTTCAGCCCGACCGTTGAGGCTTATGAGGCGGTCGAACGGGCGGCTGAGCGGGCGGGGACCTGGTACGGCGCGCCGGCGAGGGTATGGAAAGGCATGCTCCACCTGGTCGAGGGGCGCCCAGATGAAGCCGAGGGCATCTTTGTCCGGGTCGGTTCCCAGATTCGTCTCGGGGTTCCGGTCATGACGGTGTGGATGGACACCGTCGAGGCGTGGCTGTTCCTGCAGCGGGGGGACCTGCACGAGGCCAGCAGGCTCCTCGAGGAACTCCCGCCCGTAGATGAGACCGCCCAGTTGGCGGTGTGGGCCGATCAGCGCTCCGCGGCCCAGGGGTGGCTGGCCTGGGAGGAGGGCCGGTGGGGCCGCGCCGCCGAGTATTTCGCGACGGCCGAGCAGGAATGCCGACGCGGCGGCTACCACCTCACCGTGGGCGGCCCGATCCTGGTCCCCCTCCATGTCGATGCCCTGCTGCGTCTCCGGCGCAGAACCGAGGCCGAGACAGTGGCCGATAGCGTCGCCCGAGCCCATGACTCTCCCGACCGGTTCTTCCGAGCCTCTCTCAGTGCCACCGCGTTCCGGCTGCACCCCACCGGCCCGGCCGCCAACGAGGCGCTTCGACTTGCCGACCAGGCGCCCTGGCCGTGGCTGGCGGCGCTCATCTTATGCTGGCAGGGCGATCTGCTGCGCGATCGCCGAGCGGCCCGGGCCAGCCGCCAGCGCTTCGAGGAGCTCGGCGCGCACGCCGGCGTTCAACGGGCCGACGCCGTCCTCGCAGCGCTGGGCGGACTCGCAACGGGTCGGCGCGACCCGCACGGGAGCCTGTCGGCCCGCGAGCTGGACGTCGCCGAGCTCATCGCTGCCGGGCTGACCAACCCCGCCATCGGTCGACAACTCCATCTCAGCCGCCCGACTATTGCCAGCCATGTCGCCCACATCCTGACCAAGCTGGGGTTCTCATCCCGGTCGCAGGTGGCGGCGTGGTTCGCCGACCAGCAAGCAGCCAAGCGCGACCAGGAATCATCCACCTGAACGATGTCCGCCAGCCGCCATCCATGGGACAGTCACCATGTCGACCGAATCCACAGGAGGGCGCGATGACCGTTACCACACCAAGGCGAACCGGGACCGTCGAGGCCAACGGCACCCAGCTGTACTACGAGGTGCGCGGAGCAGGACCGGCCGTCGTGTTCGTCTCGGGCGCGACTGGTGACGCCGGCCACTTCGAGCGCGTCGCCGAACTGCTGGCTGACGAGTTCACCTGTGTCACTTACGACCGCAGAGGAAACTCTCGTAGCCCCCGACCTCCCGGGTGGTCCCAGACCTCGCCCGACGAGCAAGGTGACGATTTGGCCGGGTTGATCTCAGTCCTGGGAGTCGGCCCGGCGGCTGTGTACGGAACCAGCGCCGGCGCCATCATCACCATCAACGCCGTGTTGCGCCATCAGGACCTGCTCCGAACCGCCGTCCTGCACGAACCGCCCCTCATGTCCGTTCTGGCCCACCCAGATGAAGCCATGGCCGTCATCCAGCCGATCGTCGAATCGGGAATGGCCGAGGGCGGGCCGCCCGGAGCGGTTAGGGCCTTCCTCGGCTTCGCCGCCGGCGAGGCGCTCGCCTCGCTACCGCCCGCCACCATCGAACGGATGATGGCAAACGGCGAAGTCCTGTTCGGCGTCGAGTTCGGGGCTCTCGAATCCTGGCGTCCCGACGACCAGGCGCTCGCACGGGTGGGCATCCCCGTCAAGGTGATGTGCGGCCAACGCAGCGCCCCGTTCTTCGCCGAGGCGTCCCATTGGGTCGCCGAGCACCTCGGGGCCACCGTCATACCCGCGCCGGGCACCCACGTGCCCAACTTCGACCAACCCGACGAGCTCACCGCCTGCATCCGACCATTGATCCGCCCCGCATAGCGACAGCAAGCCCCCTTCGGCCAGCGGGCGTCTCCAGCCGACCATTCCGAGCAGGCAACCGTGCGGCTGGCGGGATCCTTCAGGCGGACTTCGGCCGCGCCACCCGCGCGCACCAACAACCACGCCGGAGAAAGAAAGGGAAACTACCAATGACGCACCTACACACGAGACCAGCCCCCGGCACGCCCACGCCGATCGACCGTCTGGAACGACCAGCGAGACACCGTCGGGCAAGCGCCGGCCTTATGGTCGCTGCCATCGGCATCCTTGCCACCGCGCAACCGGTCCTGGCCTCGCCGAGCAGACCAGATCCTTCCACCGCACGGACAGGACTTGTTCCCTTCGCTGCTACCTACCAAGAGAAAGTGACGTTCGTCGCCTGTAATGCGGGCACGCCGGCAACGACGGCCTGCGTGCACATATACGGCGTTGGATGGGCAACGCATCTCGGCAGAAGTGTCGAGGTCGACAACACCAGCCAGATCGACTTCTCGACGGCACCCTGCGCGACGCTCGCCAATCCACTCACGACGCTAAAGGCAGCCGACGGTGACACCGTGGACTACACCGCCACCGGGCACGTGTGCCCCACCGGCGGACCCGGCCAGTCCACCCTGACCGGCACCTACACGGTCACGGGAGGCACCGGACGGTTTGCTCACGCCCGCGGAGGCGGCACCTTTCTCGGCGTCTCGCAAACTGACCTGTCCTGTTCCTGTCGGGCCGCCACTACCTTCACGATGATGGGCAACCTGTGGGGAGGTCGGCCATGACGAACGCAACTACCGAGTACGACGAGATCGTTCGGGTCATTCAGCTTTACATCGACGGAGCCTCCGAGGGCGACGTAGGAAAGCTGAAGGAAGCGTTCCACTCGGACTCCCGAATGTTCGGCGAGGCGGGAGGCACCCGCTACGACATGCCGATCGCCGAGTTCTTCGACATGGCCGCTCAGATGCCCGGCGACACCGGGAACTACCAGGGCCGCGTCACGTCGGTGACGCAAGCGGGAGACGCCGCGGTCGCGGTAGTCGCCGAAGACGGATATTGGGGCACAGTGTCGTTCATCGACTTTTTCTCCCTGGCGCGAATCGGCGGCATCTGGAAGATCGTGAATAAGACCTTCGCCCACGTCGGCGGGGAACTGCCCGGCTGAGCATGCGATTTGGACGGCGGTCCTACAAGGAGGCTGGCCGTTCTGCGGGTTGTGGGATTCATATCCTTGCCCGGCTCCCGCGCCCGACCGGTCCGCGTGGCCAGCGGTGAGGATCTCGGCGAGCACCCCGGGCCGTCAAATGTTGCCCGAAGTGCCACAATGGCCCGTGGCGACTCCCCCGCCTTCGTGGCAAGACTTCGAACGCGCTGGATGGGACTCGCACGTCGATCCCTACCACCGGTTCTTCGGTCCGATCTGTGCGAGGTTGGCCGACTCCCTCCTTGACGCCGTCGGCGCCGGACGTGGTAGCCGGGTTCTCGACGCCTGCTGTGGTCCCGGGTACCTGGCCGGACGGGCACTGGAGCGCGGAGCCGAGGTTGAAGGCATCGACATCTCCCAGGGCATGGTCACGCTCGCCACCAGGTGTTACCCGGCTGCCCGGTTCCAGGTCGGCGACTGCCAGGACATGCGCTACGCCGACAACGCCTTTGACGCCGTAGTGTGCAACCTCGGCGTTCACCACCTCATCAGCCCGGCGCGCGGCGTCGCCGAGTTCGCACGAGTGCTCAGCCCGGCGGGGAGGCTGTCGCTGACCGTCTGGGACGAGAATCGCTCCGCGCTGTCCTTGATCCCCGAAGCCATTTCTGCCGCCGGTGCCGTCGCACCCGATGACCTTCCGACCCCGCCAAACGCGCCGGATTACGACAGCGCAGACGAACTGGAACCACTCCTGGCAGCGGCGGGGCTTCGGCTGGAGTCGGTCGAACCGGTCTCGTTCCTCCAGCGTTACCTCAGCCCCCAGGCGCTGTGGGATGGGTGGCTGGCCGCCGCTATCAGAACGGGTCCACTGTTCGCGGCGCAACCCGAATCCGTGAAGGAGGCGGCACGTCGAGGATTCGACGATCTGGTCGCTCCGTACCTGGAGGTCGACGGTGCTATCGCCCTACCGGTCGGGTTCCTGGTCATCACCGCCGCCAGCTAAATGGGATCGACCATTCTTGAGTAGGTGATGCTCGTCAGCTAAGCCGCCAGCAGGTGAGCACGTCTGTGGGCAGCGCCTTGAGGCTCGACACCTTGATACACACGCTGACCTCCGGGGAATGCGAGATCCGGGACAACCGCTCCGCCGGCGCGACCACGGGCCCAACGAAAGCCGTCAACTTGCTGATCGAAGAGGTGTGTCGGGTCCGTCATGCCACCGAAAACTTCGACAACTATCGATGCTGGCCCCGCTGCGCTCTGCACCCATTCGCCTTCAACATGGGCGCACATAACGGCGCGGCAATCTCTACCCACCTTCCAAGCGACCGCCGCAAATATTCGGCGTTCTGCATCCGTCCCGGGGGCCGGTCGGGGGCGTCGTTATGTCTACCGCCATGCGTTGAGCGGGCGAGGGTTCGGTCATCCGGATGAGCCGTCATCGTCGGTGCCGGCCGTCGGAGTCTCGAGATGCAACCGTTCGGCGGCGGTGCGACGGGCCTTGTCCCCGCGGCGGTCGTAGCGGGACGTGGTGGCGGGAGAGGCGTGGCCCATGAGTTGTTGGACGGCGGGAAGATCGGCTCCGGCATCAAGCAGATCTCCGGCATAGCTGCGGCGCAGATCGTGCGGCGAGAGGGCTTTGACCCCGGCGGCCAGGCTGCGCCGGCCGAGGACCTGGCGGATGGCTTCGCCACTGAGGGTGCGGTCGAGCTGGACGTTGTCGCCCCGGTCGATGGGACAGAACAACGGTCCCGGCTCGGCGCCTCGTATGGCCAGCCAGCGCTCGATAACCGGGGCGACGGTGGGGGAGAGGGGCACCAGGCGTTGCTTGCCGCCTTTGCCGACGACCCGGATGGCGGGTGGGTCGAGGTCGAGGTCGGCGAGGTGCAACCCGGCGAGTTCGGCTCGGCGGCCGCCGGAGAGGTAGGCGAGGGCGATGATGGCGGCGTCGCGGGCGCCGGCCGGTCGTGGGTCGGCGGCGCAGACGGCGAGCAGGGCGGCGAGCTCGTGGTGTTCGACGTTGCGGCCGGCGGGGAGCCGGCTGCCGGGGACCGGTCTGAGGTCGACGGCGCGTAGGTAGTCGTCGGTGGCCAGGGTGCCGAGCCGCCAAGCGGCTTTGAGGGCGCCTCGGAGGGCGGCGATGTGCTTGTTGGCGGTGGCCGGGGCGTAGCGGCCGTCGGTGACCGCCCGGGCCAGGGCGGCACGGATGGCGGTGGTGTGGGTGAAGCGCAAGGCGGCCCATGGCAGGGTGTCGATGTCGGCGGCGCCACCGGAGACCCAGGCGGCGATGGCGGCCAGGCAGGCGGTCATGGTCCGTCGGCCGTCGCCGGAAAGGCCGGCCACGTAGACCCGGGCCGGGACCTGGCCCCAGTCGGCGACCACGGCACCGTCGAGGGTCCTCCGGGTCGGGACCGGGATCGGCTTGACTGGCGCCACGTCGACCAGCACCGCCGGTGTCGCACCGGCGCCGTCCGAACGCCCCTCCCCGACCATGAAATAGTAGTCTACTTGCGGGAAGGCTACTTCTCCAAGTCAGATTTGGCGGCGGGGGAGTGCGGTCGAACGTACCGTATCGCTATGATGCGAACGTTACGGAACTTGAGTCGGGGACCGGCGCCCCGGTCGTGTGCGCCCTGGCGGGCTGCGGGGAGCCCGTCGTCCAGCCGCCGGGAGGGGGGCGGCGCCGTCTGTACTGCTCCAACGCCCACCGGGCCGAGGCCCGCCGGCGCCGCCTGGCCGAGACCCCCGAGCCGGCCCCCGCCGACGCGGTCGGTGCCACACTCGATCGCCTGGGCTGTGTGCTCGACGATCTCCGCCGCCACGAGGCGACGCTGCGTTCGATCGACTCGGCCCGTCAGGCGTCGGACACGGCCCGGATCCGGGCCGAGGCGACAGCCGAGATCCTGGCGGCGCAGCAGACCGCCGCGACGGCCGCCGAAGACGCATCGAGGGCCAGGGACGCCCTGGCCCTCGAGCGGGCCGGCTGGGGAGAGCAACGCGAAGACCTGGAGGCCCAGCTCGAGGACGCCCGGGCCGCGACCATCCGAGCCCGGGAGACGGCGGTTTCGGCCACGGATGCACTCGACGCCGCGATCGCCGCCCACCAGCGGGAACTTGACGAGCGCGAGACGTCGGCCGCGCGGGCGGCGGCCGCGCACGAGGCCGATCAACGGCACCTCAGTGAGGAACTGGAACGGGCCCGCACGGCGGCGGCAGCAGCCGAAGCCCGGGCGGAGCAGGCCGATCGACGGGCCGCTGCCGCCGCCCAGGCAGCACGTACGGCCGCCGATCGGGTCCGCGACATCGGCGTCGAGACCGCTCGGCTGCGGGTAGATGTGTCCCAGGCGACCGGGTCGGCGGAGGCGGCGACGGCCCGCGCCGACGCGGCCGACAAGGCGTTGGATGACGCCCGGGCCGAGCTTCGAGCCGAGCGAGCCCGACACGATGCCGCGCTGGCACAACTGGTCGACCAGGTGACGACCCTGATCGCGGCCGCGCCCAAGCCACGACCGTCCACCAAGGCGTCTGCGACGCCGAGGCCGGTCAGGACGCGGAGCGAGCCCGCCAGCGCTGCTCCGCCCAGTCCCACAGCTGCTCCAGAGCCGGCCGCAAGGTCTCGCCGTCGGCGGTCAAGCGGTACGTCGACGTGATGGGCGGGCCGACATCCACTTCCCGGGCCACCAACCCGGCGTCGGCGAGCTCTCGCAGGCGCTCGGTCAGCACCGGCTTGGAAACGCCCTCCACGGTGCGGGCCAGCTCGCTGTAGCGGGCCGGGCCGGCCAGCAGGGCGACCAGCAGCTGGGGCGTCCAACGCTTGGCCAGCAACTCGAACTCCCGGGCGACCGACACCCGAAGCTCCGCCTCGCTTAGGCCGCTTGCGCTGCGCCTCAAGATCGGTATCCTTTCCAGGTCAGGAAAACTTCCCTACTAAGGAGTTCGATCCTGGTGAGCGAGAACTCCCAGTCGACTGTACCGGCGGGCGGAGATCCTCCGGGCGATCAGAGCGGCGGCCGGCGGGCCGGGTGGGAGGAGCGGGCCAACCTGGCCGCCCGACTGGGCCGGCTGCGCGACGACGGCCGACTCAGCGTCGAGATGGTCCGCTTGGCGGCGCAGGGTTTGGGAGTGTCGGAGCGCAGCGTGTGGCGCTGGCTGCAAGCCGGGCCGCCACATGGGCGATGGGCCCACTACCAGCTGACCCCGCAGGACTGGGACCTGTACTGGGATCACCGGGGAAACGTGGCCGAGGTGTGGCGGGTCCGGCGGGCCGCCGGCCAGGAGCGCCCGGCGCTGCGAACGTTGCAGAGCGCGTTTCGTCGCGAGCTGTCGGCCGGCGAGCGGGCGGCGGTGGTCGACGGCGAGGAGGGACGGCGCCGTCACACCGTCTATCTGCGCTGGCAGCCGACGCAGCGCAACGCCCTGTGGGAGGCTGACCACAAGGAGCTCGGGGTGTGGGTGATCGCTCCCCGGGCGCAGAGGCCGTCCAAGCCCTGGGTCACGCTGTTCGTTGACGCCTACTGCCGCCTGATCATGGGCTGGGCGATCTCGACGTATCCCTCGTCGGCGCATGTGCTGGCTGGGTTGCGGGCCGGGATCGCCGTCGACGAAGCCCGCGGCCCCTACGGGGGCGTGCCGGCCGTGATCCGCCCCGACCGGGGCCTGGAGTTCGCCGCCAAATCGATCACCCGGGCGGCCGCGTCGGTCGGTATCGCAGTGCAGCCCACACCCGCCTACCGGCCCTATTTGAAGGGGAAAGTTGAGCGGGTCAACCGGACCGTGGCCCAGCAACTGCTGGCCCAGCTGCCCTATTGGGTTGACGGCCCTCGGGCCGCCGACGGCCGCCTGTACGGCCCGTCGAATGGGCCCATGACTCTTGACGCCTTCGTTGGCCGGTTCGCGGACTGGGTCGAGGAGTACAACACCGCTCGGCCCCACAGCGCCCTCGGGGGCCAAACCCCGCTGCAGCGCTGGGAGTCCGACGCCACGCCGATCACCGTGGTGGCGGACGAGGACTTGCGGTTCCTGCTGCTAGCCGACGCCGAGCGCACAATCGCCAAGGACGGGATCCATTTCGGTGGTCTCACCTACTTCGCGTCCGAGCTCGACGGCCGGGTCGGCGACGTCGTCCAGATCCGCTACATGCCCCACGATGCCCGCCGCATCGAGGTGTTCGCCGGCGACCGGTGGTTGGCCACGGCCAAACCGCAAGGGACGCTCGGACCTGACGAGCGGGCCAAGGCTCTCGCAGCCCGACAGGCCGCCAAGGCCGAGCAAACCCGCCGGCAGGCCGCGGCCAGCCGGCGGGCCCGGATCCGGTTGGCGCCCATCACCGCCCCGGGACCGGTCGAGGAAACCGCGGTCGTGACCCGCGACCAGGCGGCCGACGACGAGCTGCGGTCAGGGCACGACCAGCTGACTCACCTGGCCCGGTCCAACCTGCTCGATGACGCCGAGCCGTGCTGGGAGGACGACACCCGACGTCAGGATCATCGCTGATGGGCCGCCATTTCCTCGGGCTCTGCGACGCCAACACCGTGGCCACCGAGCAGCTGCTGTTGACCCGTCACGCGGCAGCCGACGTGTGGGCCGCCTGCGCCATGGGGGCGGTGCACGGCCCGGCAGGTTCGGGCAAGACGTTCGCGGTTGACGACGCCTTGGCGGCCCGACAACAAGGTGTTGTGTGCTGGGCGTCGTTCCCCAGCCGACCGACCATGCGGCTGGTGGCCGCCGAGCTGTGGATGAGCCTGGCCGGTGAACCGGCCCCGAAGGGCGACCGGTTCAGCCTGACCGGCCGCCTGATCGAGGAGCTGTCGACGTGTCGCCGGATGGTGGTAGTCGACGAGGCGCAACGACTCAACCGGGAATGCATCGAGTTCCTCCGCCACCTCCACGACCATCCCGCCACTACGTTCGGGCTGCTGCTCGTCGGCGGCGACGGATGCTGGGACGTGTTGGCCCGAGAGCCGATGCTCCGCTCGCGTATCTACCGCCGGGTCAGCTTCGCACCCATGACCTCGGCCCAAGTGCTCGACGTGGTGCGACGCTTCCATCGCCTCTACGCCGACGCCTCCGACCAACTCATCCTGTTCGTCGATGACCACTTCGCTCATGGAAATTTCCGCAACTGGGCTGCCTTCACCCGTACCGCCCTGTCGTTGTGCGCCCGGCGCGACCGGGGCTTCGACGAGGACGTCGCCCGAAACGCCTTCCTACTCCACGGCGGCGGCAAGGACGCGGCCTGACACCAACAGTCCGCATCGTCCTGGACCCCACCGACAGCGATCGCTGTTACCGGGCCGTGTCCGCACTGGCGTCGCTCGACGCCGGTCGCGTGGTGTGCCATCCGACGCCCGGACTCACCGGCCGAAGGTCGCTCGCCATGGACATGCTTGTCGCCCTCGGAAAAGACCACGACACCTTGACCCTCGAGCGGCTGAGTGCCAAGGCGTGGCCATTGGCATGCACGTGGATGGTGGGGGAACAGGTCCGGGACCTGTTCGTCCTGCGAGCCCACCTGCTGCCCGCCGATCGTTGGAAGGACCTGAGGTCGATACCGGGCGCCCGCGGTATGCGCCTGTGGCTTGTCGTGCATACCGGAGCGCCGACGCCCGCCCAGACGGCGGCGCTGTCGGGCACCACTTGGAAACGGATGGCGCTCGAGGAGTTCAACCGACAATGGCCCGACGGGTCAAGCGCGCCGCCGGCAGCCGAGCCCAGCCCGATGTTGCCTGCCGACAGCTTCCTGGTGTTTCGGGCCGCCTGTCGCTGGACATTGACACCTCAGCAGTTCGAGCGGGTCGACGCCACCTACCTGCGCTGCTTGGGTGAGGCCGCCACGTGGCTGGCGGCCTGGCCCGAAGGCACCGCGCTCTGCCGGCCCGCCGTCCATGCCTTCCTGCAGCGCCTCACCGCCGATTGCCACGACGCCGGGGAGGCGCTCGTGCGGTTCCGGGCCGCACAGGCTCAGCTGTTCCGAAACGGGTGGCTGCTCACGGCGACCGGCCAAGAGTCGGCGGCCGTCGACCCGAGCGACTCGTTCGCACACCTCGACCGGCCCCGGGCCGCCCGTCTCCGGGCTCTCGCCGACCCCCGCGCCACCGCCCTGGGCGCGATGGTGCTCCTCAGCGAAGCGGCCGTCGAATCCGTACTGGGTACGAAAGTCGGCCAATGCGGGCCACGACACCTCGACATCGACGGCAACCGCTACGCCATCCCGCCCTGGGCGCGTGGACTGGTGACGACCCTGGTACGACAGCGCCGCCAGGCAGGAGCACGGGCGGGAAGCCGCCTGTTCGTCGACCGGGCAGGGGCCGCCCCCATGGACCTGAACCAGGCGCGCGCGATGCTCGACGCCTTGACCGAGCGGACCAGGATCCGCTTTCAGATTCCGTTTCCGTCTTTCTGGGGACCGAAACGAGCGCCGCCAGATTCCTGGCTCAGCCTCGAGGCCCTCCGGCTCGTCCAGATCGGGGATCCCCCCCGCAAGACATCACCATGGTTCGACTGAACCGGTCGCTCATCGACGAGCGCCGTGTCGCGGCCGGCCTAACCATGCAGCAACTGGTGGACCGGATCGGCGTCCGCCGGCAGTTCCTGAACGGGTATGCAGCTGACGACGACACGATGCCGATCGGCGTACTGGTACGCCTCTCCGAGACCCTCGACATCCCCTTGGATCAGCTTATCCATCCCAACCCAGCCGAACCCCCCGTGCCATCGGACGACGCCAGGGCGACCGCCGCCATCTTCGACAGCAGTCCAATAACGCGCTCACAACTGGCCGTCGCTTTGGGCTGGACGCTCCCAGCCGTTGCAGCATCGCTGCGGCGAATCGAGCTCCGCCTTCATGGAACCGGCCTGCGCCTGCGTCGCGTCGGCCCGCAGAGCCACCGGATCGAGGCCGACCTTTCGTGCCTCTCGGTCGGCGAGCGCCTTCGGCTGAGCCACATCATGATCGCCGAGGACGCCTTACCCGCGAACGTCGCCTCCGTGCTCCTGGCCATCGTGCGCGGCTACGGCAACAGGCGCTGGATCCAGGACAAGGTCGCGCCAGACGACAACTGCCTCGAAGTACTCCAACGGGCCGGCCTTGTAGTAGCGCAGGGTCGCCGGATCGACATCGACCCAGCGGTGGGCTTCAGCCTGGGCCTCCAAGGCTGGGATTCACCCGACGAAACACCGCCGCACGTCCAATCATCCGATCCGTACTAACAGACGTACTTCGTCCGCTGTCAAATTGTCAGCGCATCACTGACAAACGGTTGCGCATCCACTGACATCGACCTGCGTTCCCACTGACAAACCGTTGCGTTTCCCGTGCCATTTTCTCTTCGTTCTACATTTACACATTGACCGCCGGTCCTGATAGCGACCGTTGACCAACCGCCGAGAATGTCGGTTATGTAAAGTCAGATACCGTTGAGCCTACGCGCTGCTTGCCATCTGTTGTAAAACGACGCTCTGGTGTCAGCTGTCATGCGCAGCCGGGATGTCAGCGGGAACGCAGTGAACGTGTCAGCGCCTTTGCGCAGTCGGGTGTCAGCGCTCGTGCGCAGTGAGGTGTCAGCAGCCGTGGGCAGCGCGGTGTCAGCCCTGGATTCTTCGAGGCGAACGGGTTACGACGAGGCCGCTGGCTGGTTGGCTTGTGGTCTTGGTCGAAGGACGTCGTCGGGGCGGATTGCGGGCGATCAACTGAGCAACCTGCGCGCCGATGAGTCAGCGGCGTGGTCACAGCTCGCCCAAGTGCTGGCCGGGCGGCCCATCGACTGGGAGCTCATCGCCCGGCAGTACGACCAGATGGTCAAATTCGCCACCGCCCTGCGCCTGGGCACCGCCGAGGCCGACCAGGTCCTGCGCCGCTTCACCCGGGGCGGCCCCAAGCACCCTACCTACGCCGCCCTCGAAGAGCTCGGCCGGGCCGTGCGCACCATCTTCATCTGCGACTACTTGGCATCCGAGCAGCTGCGTCGGGAGGTCCACGGCGGCCTCGAGGTCGTCGAGAACTGGAACAGCGCCAACGGGGTGCTGTGCTACGGCAAACAGGGCGACCTGACCGGAGCGGACCGCGAGCACCAAGAGATCACGATGCTCAGCCTCCACCTCCTCCAATCGGCGCTGGTCCACCTCAACACCCTCCTCGTGCAGCGGGTCCTGGCCGAGCCGGTCTGGGCCGAGCGTCTCGTCGAGGAGGACCGCCGTGGGCTCTCGCCGCTGTTCTGGTCCAACGTCAACCCCTACGGGCATTTCCAGCTGGACCTGGACCACCACCTCGACCTCGCGGCGTGAGCACCACAGACCCGGCCACCCCGGGACCGCCCCACCGGACGCCGCCCAAACGCAAAGCCCGCCAGCTCGCCAAGTACCTCCGCGACGAGCGGCCCGACTACGCCTACCTGAAAGCGGTGTTCCGGGCCTTGCGAGACGAACTCGCCGTCGACGTCGCTCGCCAACCCAAACGTCTCCCCTACGTGCCCAGCGACGACGAGATCCCCCGCTACTACGAGGTCGTGTGGAAGGCCCGCAAGACCGGCGACGCGGTGCTCGTCAAGACGTTGCTCTACACCGGGGTCCGCGTCGCCGAGCTCGTCGCCATCCGCATCGACGATGTCGACCTCGACGCGTCGACGTGGCGCCAGTACGGCCGATCCCGGTCCCGACCCGGCGGACACTCGACGGCGCCGTGGTCGCCGACTGGGGCCGAGTGCCGGCCCGGGTGTAGGTGGCCGGCCTGTCCGGCGACGGCCGGAGGACCATGACTGCGTGCCTGGCCGCCATCGCCAACTGGGTTTCGGGCGGCGCCGCGGACATCGACACCTTGTCGTGGGCCAGCCTGCGTTTCACCCACACCACCGCCATCCGAGCCGCCCTGGCCCGGGCCGTGACTGACGGCCGCTACGCCCCGGCCACCGCCAACAAACACATCGCCGCCCTCCGAGGGGCTCTCAAAGCCGCCTTGCGGCTCGGCACCCTGGCCACCGACGACTACCTCCGGGCCGTCGACCTCCGACCCATCCCCGGCAGCCGACTCCCCGCCGGGCGCAACGTCGAACAAGACGAACTCAACGCCCTGCTCGGCGTGTGCGCCGCCGACCCGAGGCCGGCCGGGGCCCGCGACGCCGCCATCATCGCCCTCGCCTACCTCTCCGGCGGTCGCCGGGCCGAGCTCGCCGGGTTGCACCTGGCCGACCTCGACCTTGACCCGGCCGCCATCCGGGTCGTGGGCAAAGGCGGCAAACAACGCCTGGTGCCCCTCTCCCCCACCGCCGCCCCGACCATCGAGGGCTGGCTGGCCTGGCGATGCGACCAACCGGGGCCGTTGTTCTGCCCCATCGACCGGGGAGACAACGTGCAGCACGGCCGCGCTCTCAGCGGCGAAGCCATCCGACAGGTTCTGGGTCGACGCAGCCTGGCCGCTGGGGTCAAGGCGCTCTCACCGCACGACCTGCGCCGCAGCTACGCCGGGGATCTCCTCGACGCCGGCGCCGACCTGCCCGCCGTACAACAACTCCTCGGACACGCCTCCCCCGCCACCACCTCACGCTACGACCGCCGCGGCGACAAAGCCCGCCGCACCGCCGCCGAACGGCTCCACCTCGAGATCCCGACGCCCACCACCGACGACGACGGCTCGCCTGATTGACCGGACACTCGCCGATCGACGCCGAACCCTTTGGCACAATTACGGCGTCCGGGCTCAGCCTCGACCGGTGCAGAACGCCGATTGTTCCGAGGATCGTGATCTGCCACCGCTGGTCCGCCGACGTTCTGTTCGGCTCAGCGCGAGGTCGATGACGGTGTCGGGTTCTTTCTGTCCTGCGAGAATCGCCGCCGTGTACCCGCCCGTTGCGCCATACAAGTCCGGCCACCTCGATGTGGGCGATGCTCACGCGCTGTACTGGGAGGTCGTCGGCTCGCCCGACGGTCTCCCGGCGGTTTGGTTGCACGGTGGTCCGGGCGCGCCAGCCTCGGCGAACAGCCGGCGGAACTTCGATCCGTCCCGCTATCGTGCGGTCATCTTCGACCAGCGAGGATGCGGTCGCAGCCGGCCCTTGGGCAGCGACGTCGAAGCCGATCTATCGACAAACACGACGGACCATCTTGTCGCTGACATGGAGCGGCTGCGCGCCCACCTCGGGATCGACCGGTGGCTCGTGATCGGCGGCTCGTGGGGCGTGACGCTCGCCCTGGTCTACGCCGAGCGTCATCCGGAACGGGTGCTCGGCATGGTGCTGGCCGCAGTCACATCAGGACGGTGGAGGGAGACGCAGTGGATCACCAGGGACATGGGGCGGGTGTTCCCCCGGCAGTGGGACCGCTTCGTGGAACTGGTGCCAGAGCCAGAACGGGGAGGCGATCTAGCTGCCGCGTACGCTCGACTGCTCGCCAGCCCAGACCAGTCGGTACGCGAGGAGGCTGCCCGACGGTGGTGCGAGTGGGAGGACACCCACATGTCACTCGCACCGGGCTACGAGCCCCATCTCAGCGTCCGCGACCTGTCCTGGCAGATGGTCTTCGCCCGACTGGTGACGCACTACTGGGGGCACGGCTGCTTCCTCGCCGACAACGAGGTGCTGGCGAACGTGGCGAGCATCGCTCACATCCCCGCCACGCTGATCCACGGGCTCCACGACGTCTCCGGCCCGCTCGACACAGCATGGGATCTGCACAAGGCATGGCCCGCGAGCCGCCTGGTCGTCGTCGACGACGCCGGTCATTTCGGCGGGAGCATGGGCGAGGTGTTTACCGCCGCGATCGACGCCATGGCCGACCAGCTGCGCTCCGACTAAAACGCCAAGGGCGCCCATACCGCCGGGACATCGCTCGAGGAGGCCTCGGCCGTTCGCACGCTCAACGTCGACGCCGACATCGCCGCTGCGCTCGACTGACCCGTTGCGGATGCCCTCGGAGCGGACAGGAGGCATCGATGGGATGTCCTGGCTCGTCGTCCTTGTCGTAGAGAACCACTTCCAATCCGGTGCCAGTCCGTCGGCAGCGGGGAGTGTTCCCGTTCGTGGCATCGAGTGGGCGCGATCCGCCGGCAAATCGTCCACAGATGTGACTGCCCCGAACGCAGCCGAGCGATTGATCGGTGCGGTTAGCCAGCCTGAGGTTGGTCAGTCGACGAGCCGATCCGATCAGACGGAAATGAGCGTTCGCCGCCGGACGGCGGTAGAGGCGGAGTCTCTTCAACGGCTCAGAGTTCGGTAGTCGATGCCGCTAGCCGCGGCAGCAGATCGGATTGCTGGTCCGTCGTCACCATCCCAGACGCACAACGGGCCGGCGAGGTGCTCGGCTGCGGCAATCGCCTCGGCGCCCAGGGTTGAAACCCTGTGTGCGGCCGACACCTCCGCCATCCGGTATCCGATCAGGCGTATTGGCACGATCAGAATCGAGTCTGGGAGTTGGAGGAGGCGTTGACCAAGCGCACGCCGCCGCTCAGGGGACCAGTTTCCAGTCAGTTGGCCGCCCCGTGCTCCTATGACGCTCTCGCAGAGGCGAACGAAGTAGAGATTCGTCGTTGCAAGCGAATATTCCCCGGCGATGCGATTGAGTTGCTCACTGAGATCTTCTGCAACCAAATCACGTAGGAGATGATCGTCGATGACGGCGTGGGTCACGTGGTGGCGAGGTCGGGATCCTCCGATAGGTCCGCGACGAAGGCCGCATGTTCTTCGCGGCTGAGAAGGTCGCCAAGAAGATGCCTTGCCTCCCCAGCGGGTACGGTCAATACTCCGAATCCCAGATCGACAACGTCGACCGGGCCCCCATGGTCAAGGTGCCACCGCCGGCGTACGGCGGCAGGCAGGGACATTTGCCCAGATGCCGAGACCAAGAACTGCTGCACTGCGTCCATGCGGAACATCGTACTTGGTGTCGGACCACGGCACACCAACCGTCGGTGACTCAGCAGCTCTGCGACGCCGTCGCCGGTGTCGGAAGCCCCGATTCCGGCTGTCGCAGCGCGCCCGAACATCGCATCTGAACGGGATCAGCCGGGTCGTGAGCCCCATCCCAGACGGCGCGTATCGACGGGAGTGTGCGTCTCCGGTCGTCTCGGCTACGCCTCTCGCGGGCCAACGGGTGGTAATTGGGCTGCTGTGTAGCGGCTCAGGCCCCGCTCCCCCCGATCGTGGCCTCGCCATCACAGTCATCAGGCCGAGGACGATCGTTGCTCCGAGAGCCAGCAAGGCCTGCGCATGCCTTCGTTCAACGACGAACAGCGGGACACCCACTGCGTTCACGAAAGCACCAAAGAGAATCACCTTCCAGAACCAGGCGGACCGCCCCCAGGTTCGGATGGAAGTTTCATGTCACCACGGTAGCCCGCCGATTTCGCCGGGTTAGGCAAGCCGCTCCGAAGGACGGTGACTGGCGGCCGCCCCAACCGGGCCGACGAACTTGCGCGAGAAGTCAGTCTTCGATCCTGACCGCCGATTTCGCGCTCGTGATGACCAACTGCTCGGCCGTAGCCGGGTGCGCTGATCCCCTGGTCTGCGGTGCTCTGGTCGCAGGACAGCCGCCGGGATCCCCGGTCGGCGCCGGCGACTACAGCACCTCGGGTTTCTGTAAGGGCATGTCAGAGGCCAGTTGGTTGTAGCGTAGGACAACAGTGAACTGGGATCTGCGGCACCGGAAGTCATCGGTAGTGATCCGGCTGTTGCTGGCGGTTTGGATCGCCGTGATCGTCGTTGTGCTCTGCGCCACGGGACGCTGGTGGGGCCTGGTATTCGTCGCTCCCCTGGTCCTGGATTTGTATCTGCTCTGGCGGATCCTGGCGGCCGGCCCGAGGTGAGGCTCAGATCGGGTCCGCCCTCGTTGTCAACAAGCTGACAAAGCGCTTCGAGGATCGTTTGGCTATTCGACCGCTAGCGCCTCGTGACCGGCAACAACGATGTGACATGTCTCTTGCTGGTCGGCGGAGGTGACGCCTTCATGATCAAAGCAGGTACCAACAGCCGATCGGCTGACACAGAAAGGAAGAGTCACGATGCCGGCAACTCTCAAGCTGACGCATAAAGCGATCGGCGTGGAGGTCCGTCGTGGCACGTTCGACGTGGTGGTCGACGATGAGCGTGTCGGGTCGCTCGAAATGAACGCGACGATCGAGATACCAATCGAAGCTGGACATCACACCCTGCAAGTCCGTGACGGCCGAAAATTGAGCCGCACTCTGTCCTTCGACGCGGTCGAGGGTAAGATCGTGGCCTTCCGATGCACCGGAAAGAGGTTCTTGCCGATCTTTCTCGTGTCGTTCGTCGTGCCACGCCTGGCGCTCTCGCTCCGTCCGCAATAGCGGGGCTCTCAGAATCGAATCGAGGTGCCCTCAAACTCCGGCACGTCGAGGTGGTTCCTGGACCTCCCACGATGAGGAGGTTCACCATGACCACGACTTTATTCGCCACCGACGTCTTCGTCAGAGTTGGACGCGGATGATGCCTTAGATGAGGTGCGGCTTGCTGCGGGTGCCTCGTCGCGTGACCCCACATCGAGCGACCGGGAGATACTCAAGCCGCGAGCGCTGGTTCGACGTGGCCGACGGTGAAGTGGTCAGCTTCCGTAGCCACGGAGCCATGATCTGGCCGACGTACGTCGCTTCCATTATCAAGCCGGGCCTAGCGATCTGCTCAGGCGGGAATGACCGGGTTCAGCCGCGCGAAGGTTGTGGTTCGCCCCACGCCGTTATTCGACCTTCCCAAAACGTGCGACCAGAGCGGCAGGAAGGTCTGACCGATCGCATACGGCGGTGCCGAGACCGACCTGTGCAGACGCGGATCTTGCTGGCGTCCGAAGCGGGAAGCCCATCGGCCGGCTCGCAGCACCGATCTCCCGATCAGGGCGCCTGCGATCGCCAGCGACGAGTGCCGCCTGGAGGCCATATCGGCGGGTCTACGCGCGCCCCTCGTGGGGCTGGACGGCCATATAACGCCGCGATATCCCGCCAGATAGCGCCGCGTGTCACACCCAAAAGAGGCCTCTGCCGCGTTTCATAACCCGTGTCCACAATCATCGGCTCAAAAGATGCGGGTGCCACCGGTTTTGATACGGGGGTCGGGTGCCGGAGCCACAAGCAGAGTGGCGAGGAAGACGAGCATGACCCCCTCGGACGGGCCGGAGACGGACGAGTGTTTCAGGATCCTGCACCGATCATCGTCACAGGCCCATTGCGCAGCCGTGGACAACTCATCGGCGTGCTGACCTTGGCCGCAGGCAGTCAACGGGGCCGCTACCGGCCCGCCGACCTGGTGTTGGCCGAGGAACTGGCGCACCGAGTGTCGGCCGCGCTCGCCAATGCCCGGTCGTACGCGGCCGAGCAAACCACACCGCCGAGACGTTGGCCCGGGCTTCGCTGCCGGGGCGACTGCCCAAAATCCCCGGTGTCGAGCTGGCGGCCCGGTACCGGGCTGCGGGCCAAGTCGGCGGCGACTTCTACGACTGCTTCCCGATCGCCGACGGCTCCTGGCTGCTGGTCGGCGACGTGTGCGGACGCGGCATTCCGGCGGCCGCCATGACGGGAATGGCCCGTCACACCATCCACGCTGCCGCCCTGCATACCACCTCCCCCGCCGCCATCCTGACCGACCTCAACCATGTGCTGCGTGCCTCCGGTGACGAGCGGACCAGAGCCTCCGAAGGCAGCTGCGGCGAGGCGAGCTTCTGCACGGTGTGCCTGGCCGTGGTCACCCCCACTCCGACCGGAGCTCGGGTAGTCGTCACCGTGGCCGGCCATCCGCTGCCCCTGCTGGTCCGAAGCGACGGCGCAGTCGTGGAGATCGGCCGGCCCGGAACCATGCTCGGTGCCCTGGACAACATCGACCTGTCCGAAGAAACCCGAGAACTCGTCGCCGGCGACGCCCTGGTCCTGTTCACCGACGGCATCTCCGAGCGCCGCCGAGACCGCCATCAGTTCGGCGACCAGGAACTGCGAGAAATCCTGCGGTCGCTGGCGGGAGCATCGGCGCGCGAGCTGGCCCGACGCGTCGAAGACGCCGCCATCGCCTACGCCCCGGCAGCCCCCGATGACGACATGGCAGTCCTGACTATCAGCGTGCCATCAACCTCGGCGACAGCTTCCCGCCACGACTCGTCGACGTAACGCCACCGGGCATCCTCGCCAGTGCCCAGCAAGGAAAAGAGCCGTCAGGACAACTCGACGCCGAAGAGCGCCTCGGTGCCCGTCCGACCCTTGACCGCGAGATCCATTCTGGGTCCGAACTTGAACCGGTCGCCCACACATTTCGCGAACCCGCCGCGTCGCCAGGACCGGAGGACGTCCGTCACGACCGGCCAACCCGGAGACGCGAAACGCCAAGTTGGTTGCGTCGCCTAAGACCGACATGCCCAGCGGGCTCACCGCCCACCTCCCCGACCACGACGGCCCAGCCCATCTGCAAGGGGGGATCCGTCGGGGTTGCGGAGCGCCAAACTGGGCGCAAGGTGTCTGACTCGTCGGTCTGCTAGCAGGGCGAACTCCACCGCGTGGGAAATGCTGACCCCCCCGGGCTCCGGGTCCCAATAGGCGAAGATGGCGTCGCCGGGCACGTCGGCGAGCGTCCCGTATTGGGTATGCAGCAGAACCCGCAGATCCCCGAACAGGGTGTTGATGGCTTCCACCAGGTCGTATCCCATGGCGGTCTGAGCGATCGTCGTGTAACCGGCCACATCACCCACGACGAGGGCCCGCAGGCCGAAGGTCGACGCGGCCACCGTGCTCCGCGCCGTCTGGTCCGCCGGCCGCACGGGCGCCGCGTAGTCAATGCCGAAACGCAGTTCGGTGGAGCCGAGCTGGATCCGGTCGCCGTCGGCCAGCGGTACCGGCACGGCCCGCTGGAGGCGCACTCCGTTGAGCCCGGTGCCGTTGGTACTCGTATCCACCACCCATGCGGAACCCGCTGCGTCGTGGCGGATCTCGAGGTGGTGTCGGGAGACCGTCGGGTCGTCGACGGGCCTCGTCGACGCCGGTGCATTCCCTCCCGACGAAGAGACGGTCGGCGATCGGAAAGGTCCGCGCCGCGGGGGTACCGACATCGACCAGCACGTGCGCCCCGGTGGGTCTTCCGGCGCCGGCGTTACCTTGCTCCTGGCCCCTCACCGTCGTCAACGGTACTGCGCGGTCGGACCGACGACCATCGAAGCGGGCGAACAAACCGACCATTGCGACCCGCTGCCGGGATGCCTAGCGTCATGGTCGGCGCGTCGCTCCGACCAGGTCGGCTGACACTGACAACGGTAGCGAAGCGCGGGCCGGACGAACGCAGAGGTATCGAGAGCGGAGGTTTTCTGTGGGACAGGACAACTGGGCGTGGTGCCACAAATGCCAGGGTTTGTTCTACACCCTCAATCCGGGGTCGGTGTGCCCGGCGCAAGGCGAACATGAGAAGCCACCGGTCGGTACTTATATCCTTCTCTCATCCGACGCCCGGGCGCAGGTTGTGGGTCAGGACGAAGGGAGGATGGGCGCGTTCGCCGCGGGTGCGCTGGGAGAAAGTGAGTCGGCCGCGGGGTACGGAGTAGTCGGGATCACTTCGGCTAGCTTTCAGCCCGAGGGTTTCATCCAAACGGTGGCCGCCGATTCGTTCACCCCTGGACATCCGCGCCTCGCCGGGGTCATAGGGGTCAATTGGGCCTGGGCGGCGACTCCGCGCATCAATACCACGCCGGTGTGCTCGGCGGACCGATACACAGTCCGGTGTCATCGGCATTAGCGACCACGGCCGCGGTGTGTGGGGGCTCACTGACAGCTCGATCGCGACGGTTGGCGACGCCAACAGTGGCACAGGTGTTTGGGGCCATAGCAAAAGTGGGCCAGGAGTGCATGCCGAGAGCGACACTTTTCGCGGCATCGAGGCCAGCGGGAACCCGGCCGGGCATTTCGACGGCAACGTCGAGGTCACCGGTGACCTGAATGCGCACGACATTCATGCCCACGATGTCTTCGTCGACGGGGCCGACTGCGCTGAGCATTTTGACGTCAAGGATGCGGAGGCCACGGAGCCGGGCACGGTAATGGTGATCGGCGGGGCGTCGACGCTCGAGCCGTGCCGCCAGCCGTACGACAAGCGGGTCGCGGCGTGCTCGCCGGGGCCGGACACTATCGACCGGGCATTGTGCTCGACCGGCCCGGCCCCGGCCGGCGCCGCCTCGGTCTGGTCGGCAAGGTGTTCTGCAAAGTCGACGCCGGGTTCGCGCCGATCGAAGTCGGCGACCTCCTGACGACCTCGGCGACGCCAGGCCACGCCATGAAAGCGACAGAGCCAGACAAGGCCTTCGGCTCTGTTCTTGGCAAGGCCCTCGCCACTCTGGCGTCGGGAACAGCGTTGCTTCCGATCCTGATCACCCTCCAGTAACACAGCCGCCCGACTTGGCCATGGCGCTTTACACTTTCGTTCTCGAGGGGTTTCACATCGACAACACCCGGTCCCGTCATCAGGACACCGACACCGTCACCTTCGCAGCCCAGCTGGTGGCCGCCCCACAGCCGCCGCAGAGCAAGCCTTGCGGGGACGTCAACAATGGCGACCATCCGGTCGGCCTGGCTTCGGGACCGCTCTTCGTGGCCAAGGACACCGGTATGGCGCTGCTCAGCTACGTGATCTACAACGGCACCCCGGCCTCCGCGGGCATCGACCTAGCACATGTGGTGCAAGAGACCCTCGACGAGTACACCAAGCAGATCCTGGAGGGCGGTCCCTCGTCGGACCCGTCGGCGGAGATTCCCGATGACCCAGCGTTGCCCGACAATGCCACCTTCACCGACACCGGCTGGCTCAATGTGCTGGAACTGGCCGCCATCGGCTCACTGATTTCTCCCGATTGCGACGGGGTCGTCGCCGCCGATGTGATCGGGCGGACCAAGAGCCAACTGGACTCGGCCATCGACGCCGCCGGAGGAACCAAGTACGTACAATCCCGCCGCTACCCCGGCACGGACTCGCCGGCCGGCTGCGGCAGCAACTCCGACTACACCGTCACCTGGTCGGTAACCCGCCAACGAGAGAGCGGTTCTGGGCCCTTCAGCGTGAGGGCGTTCCTGTCCCAGCACCAACTCACACCGAGCCGCGGTGTGCGTTCCTTCGGACGGCCGGGACAATCCCTCAGCATCCGGGACCTTGTGACGTAAGGGTCACGCGACGAATTTGGGGGTCTAAACTCAGTTCCTGGCGGTGGCAAGGGCCAGTTTTCGCCGCGAGGGAAACCTGCGTAGGCGTCGTAGGCCCAATCCCACTGTTCGAAGGCGGTTTCCCACTCGGAATAGTCCATCGGCACACCCGCTTGGTCGAAATACTCCCAGTCGCCCACCTTGTGGTCATCGTGATACTCACCGCCGGCGGCAAATTGGCCATTCTCAAACCAGAAACTCCAGAGGCTCGGGCACCATGATCGTGGCGACCTTCGTGCTGCTTGCGACCGTTCTTGGGGTCATCTGAGTAACCGTGCCAAAGTGGCCAACAATCCATCCACTAATACGTGTTAGGCGTTGGAGAGGGTCGTCGTCGAGGCGATGTCGAAGCGATCGCCCCGGGGTCGAGTTGGGACCTGGCATGAGTTGTCGAACGCCTTGCTGCGCATTCCGGGCCATGCGAGCAATACTTGAGTAGCTGCCGAGGTGCCCCACCCGGCGGCTCGGCCCCGGCGCTGGCCCCTTGTCCCCGCCCCTTCGACGGGGGCCGCGCTGGGACCCCTTGCCGGTGGCCGCCTGATGGCTGCATTCGACCTGGCGGGGTTCGGCGTATCCCTTCGGAGAAGGCGGCATCAACTGCGTGAACGGGACGGCCTCGGCGGGAACGGGTGTTTGGCCTACGGGCGAGGTACCGTTCTTGTAGATGGGGTCCTGGCCTATCTGTCCCGGGGGGCCCATGGCGGCTATGACTGCGCCGGCAGCCACAGCTTCTGGGCGCTGGACCTCATCGCCGGCGCCGGGACCAGTATCTACCCGGCCGGCGCCGGCTACGCCCGCGACGTCACCGGGCAGGCCGCATACTCGGGCTACGGGAACGTGGTCGTGGTCGACCACGGGAACAACGTGGAAAGCCTCTACGCACACATGAGCCGGGCCCTGGTGAGCGCCGCAGGCGCCTGGGTCGACCCCAACACCGTGATCGGCGCAGTCGGCTCGACGGGCACGGCGAGCATCGCCCACCTGCATTTCGAGACAACCTCGTCGGGCCGCTTCGCCGCCGGATCCCGGGACCCGGGCGCCTTGAAAGCGTGTCACGGCTCGCAGCCGGTGAGCTACCCCCAGGCCTGGGGGCTGGCCACCTGGCAGGGCATTCCTTGGGGAACGGAGCGGGGGTACAGCGACGGCACCGGGTGCGGCGCCCTCCCGGCGGCGAGGGCGGCGACGGCGCTGGCGGGCGATCCTGCCAGCCGCCGAGCGCTCGGACTACTGGGGTTGAGCGGCACCCGGGTCACCTTCTCCACCCATCTGCACGCCACGGCGGACAACTCGGCGGTGGTGGGCGCAACGATTCGGATCACCATCGCGGGCCGACAATCCTGTTCGGCAATGACCAATGCGGCGGGGACCGCGGCGTGCAGTGTCACCTACCCCCTGTTCGAGGATCCTCCCCGGCCGTCGTCGTATGTGGCGACGTTCGCCGGTGACTCGTCTCATCTCCCCTCCGGCATCGTCAGCTCGGCTCCGTAGCAGTAATACACGGGGTCGATTGCAAGTGGCCTGCGACCGGCGCACCTGAGCCGCCTGCTACGCACGACCGCCCTCGACCACTTCGTCGCGGTGGCCGAGATCGGAGGGGCGCCCTCCGCCCCGTCCCATTCATGCAACCGTGGTTTCGCTCCCTTGGGATTTGGCGTTCCCCCTGGATATGTATCTGGGATATGTATTTGTTAACGCAACGAAAATTTTTGTATTTGTTAGCGCAACGAATACTTGGATGCCCGCTTCGCCAACTCTCCCGCCGGGAAGGAGATTGTGGAAGGGCGTCGGCGGGTGGGTAAAAGGGTGTACGGTGTAGATAGATACGGCGACCATTCCGACCGTGTTGGACTCTGCTTGGACACTTGGGCAGCCTCCGGGAGCGTCAGCAGAGTTTGAAGAGGCGCCTGGCCTTGGACGGAACGGCAACTGTCGTTGTGGGCCGCAAAGGGTTGGTCGACTTTCCCAACGAGGAGGAACGTCAATGCCCGTCATTTCTGCCGTGTTCAGCGCGGTCAACGTTGTGCTCAGCACATGTTGATTGCCAAGGAATCCGGGGCGAGCCGTTGGCGGCTGTCGCTGTCGGTGGTGGCGATGATGGCGGCGTTGACCGCCTTGTCGATCTCTGCTGTGCAGGCCGCTCCCGCCCTGCCCTCGGTGCCGGCCGCCAGTGCTCCGCCGCCTGCTCCTTCCAACGCCTCGCCGGTGAGCCTTCCCCCCGACGGCCACCTTCCGCCTGTGCCGGCACAAAAGACTGTTCCGCCAAGCGCCGCCCAGATCGCCGAATCCAACAAGGCCTTCGCCGGTGACGCCCCCGACGCTTTCTCGGGCCACAAGCCCACCACCGGAATCCTGGGCCCGGTCCCCAACCCGATATTGAGCCCCGTTCCAAGTCCGGTCCTGGGCCCGGTGTTGGCTGCCGCTCCGCAGCCGACGACAGAGCTCACAGGCCGGCGGAACGCCACGTCGAAGACCTTCGCGTCCACCACCCCGGGAAAGGTGATTTCCCAGGCGTACTCTGGTCCCATCCAGTTCCGCGGCACCGACGGCGTTATGCATGACACCGACCCGACGCTGATCCTTTCCGCCCCGGGCCGCTTCGCCGTCAAGGCCAGCGTCGTCGGCGTGGACCTGGCGTCGTCGCCCACCGATGTCAACTTGGCGGTGGTGTCCTTCGACGCCGGTCACTCGGTCGGATTCGGTCTTTCCGGTGCCGCGCCGGGCCCCGCCGCCGCCCCCGGCCCCGCCGCTGGCCCTCAGGCCGTGGCCGGATCGTCGGCGTCGACCATCGTCCATCCGGCCATCCTGCCCAACGTCAACCTGGAACTGGCGTCGGGCTCGGGCGGCTTGAAAGAGACGATCGTGCTGACCTCACCGTCAGCGCCGGCCAGCTTCTCTTTCCCGCTGCACCTGAACGGTTTGACCGCGGCGGTCGACGCCGCAACCGGCGACGTCGTGTATCGCGACGCCGCGGGCGCGGTATTGGGCCGCACCCCGCACGGGTTCATGGTCGACTCCAAGATCGACCCGAAAAGCGGCGACCCGGCCCGATCCGACGCCGTCACCTACACCATCGCCGGCTTCGGTCCCAGCCAGACGCTGACGGTCATCTTGGACCGGGCGTGGCTGGCCGACCCCGCCCGGCAATACCCTGTTTCCGTAGACCCCACGGTGACCCCCGCCAACACCTCGGCCGACGACACCTACACCTACTCCCTGTCGCCCCCCGGCCCGACCTATGACAACTCGAGCGACTTCCAGCTCAAGGTGGGGACGTTCGATAGTGGCACCAATAAGGCCCGTTCGTTCATGCATTTCGACAACCTGGGCTACCTCAACGGCCAGCAGGTCTCCGGGGCCACCTTGTGGCTGTACGACTGGTGGTCATGCTCCTGCACCGCGTCGCCCGCCAATATCTACCAGGTCTCCCAGGGCTGGACCGGTTCGGCACTCACGCCCTTCCCCGGGCCCAACCTGGGGGCACAGGCCGGATAATCCAACTTCGCCGACAGCACCTCGTGCGGCAACGCCAACTGGGTCGGCTTCGACATCACCGGCACCGTCGCCGACTGGGCTGCCACCAACGGCGCCTCCAACCTCGGCCTTGCCGTCGTCGCCCCCGACGAGGGCAACAACTCGCAATGGAAGAAATTCTACTCGTGGAACCAGGGCAACGGCGGCGTCGGGCAACCCACCCCCCACATCGACATCACCTGGTCGGCGGCCGCGACCGCGCCCAGCCCACCGACCAACGCCTTCGCCACCCCGGCCAACGCCTCAGCCAACATCACCTGGAACCTGTCAGCCTCCGACGGCGGCTCCCCCGTCGACTCCTACTGGGTCAACGCCTTCGACGGCTACACCGGCGCCTACGTCAACCTGCAGTCCGAAGTGTGCGCCACCTGCACTTCGACCAGCATCGGCGGCCTGACCAACGGCCACCCGTACTACTTCGGGGTCTACGCCCACAACGCCGTCAACTTCTCCGCCCCCCCCGACTACACCGGCACGATCACGCCCACCGTTCGGCCCGGCGCGCCCGAGTCGGCGGTGGCCAGCGCCGGCAACGGCGTGGACTCCATGGTGTGGTCGCCGCCGGTCCCAACGGCGGCAGCGCCATCACCGGCTACGCCGTGCTGGCCTACTACACCAACGGCACGTACAGCGGCCAGGCCATCATTGTGTGCGCCACCTGCTACACGGGTACCGTCCCCGGCCACCAACCGCCGGGGGCACGACCGTCATTGACAGCTACCTGATCGGAGCCGTCGACCAGGCCACTGGAACTGTCGTGTCGCTGGCTCAGAACTGCCCGTGCACCAACCCGCAATCAGCGACGGTCACCGGTCTGACCAATGGACACAGCTACCAAGTCGCGGTCTACGCCCACAACGCGGCCGGCTACGGCCCGCCCGGCGCGTACAACATCGTTGCCCCGGGTGGACCCCAAGCGCCTTCCGTCCCAACCAACGTCATCGCCACGGCCGGAGACACCACGGCAACCGTCACATGGACCGCCTCCAAGACAAACGGCAGCCCCGTGACCAGCTACACGGTTTCGAACGGCGTGTTCAGCGCCACCACCGCCGACGGCTCGATCACCACCGCCACCGTCGTCGGCCTCACTAATGGCACCGCCTACACCTTCACCGTCGTCGCGCACAGCGCCGCCGGCGACAGCCCGACTTCGTCACCGTCGAACCCTGTCACCCCGACCACATCAACGACCACTACCACGGTGCCGCCCACTACAACCACGACGATGTCGTCGACCACTACCACCGTGCCGCAAACCACGACCACGACGCCGTCGACCACCACCACGGTGCCGTCGACGACCACGACGACAGTTCCAACTCTGCCACCCCACTACGATCCGCCACTTCCTCCCAATTACGTAGCGCTCGTTTCGCGTCGCTGCCGTCGCCGTTCACCCTGGCCGATTTCGACTTCTCCGCCCAGCCGTCGGTGGACCCCAAACTCGTCGCCGAGCTGGGCACCTTGCGTTTCGTCGAAGACGCCACCAACATCTTGCTGATCGGCCCTCCGGGGGTCGGCAAGACGATGCTCGCCGTCGGCCTCGGACACGCCGCGGTGGCGGCGGGAATGCGGACCTACTACACCACCGCCGCCGATTTGGCGGCCCGCTGCCACCGCGCCGCCCTCGAGGGACGCTGGGCGACCGTGATGCGGTTCTACGCCGGACCACGATTACTCATCATTGATGAAGTCGGATATCTTCCATTACCGGCCGAAGCGGCCGCCGCATTGTTCCAAGTCGTCTCGCAGCGATACCTGAAAGGCAGCATCGCGTTAACCACCAACCTGGGCATAGCGAACTGGGGGAAAGTCTTCAACGACGATCCCATGATCGCCTCCGCCATGCTCGACCGACTACTCCACAGAAGCGTCGTCCTAAACATCAACGGCGACAGCTACCGCATGCGATCCCACCGGGCTCGAGCCGAAGCCACCCGCCGCGCCATCACCGGCTGATGACCCCGACCCCAACCAAGCCACGGAGGTCGCCCCTGCCACGCCCCTAGACTCAACCCAAGCCCACCAACCTCCCCCGGGACAAACTGGGGAATTTCGGTGATCGAGACCGGGGAATTTCAGCGATCCGCACCACCTGGGACGGGTGTCTTCTTCGGCGGAACGCCGGCAACGAATGTCAACGTGACCTCCTCCAGCCAGTTGACCGCGTCGGCGCCACGGTTGCCCGCGGGCATCGTGCCAGTCACGGTTCAAACCAACAGCGGTCTTGAGTTCGGTACCAGCGTCACCACCATTGGGTCGTATTTCACATACCTTCCCGACACACTGGCGCACACCATCGCCGCCGCCGCCAACCCAGCGCCCAACGGGTCCGGGTGGAACAAAACCAACCCCGTCGTCACCATCACCGGCAACGACGGGCCCTGCGGCTCGGGGATCCGTTCGATCACTTACAGCGCCACCGGCGCCCAGCCCATCCCCTCGACCACCGTCAACGCCGCGAGCGTGCCGGTCACCATCACCACCGAAGGCGTCACCACCATCAGCTACACGGCGATCGGCAACGCCGGCAACGCCTCCACCAACACCGGCACCTTCACCGTCAAGCTGGACAAGACCGCGCCGACCAACGTGGCCGTCACCACCGACCGGGGCGCCGACCACAACGGCTGGTACAACCACCCCTTCATCGCGACCTGGTCGGGTACCGACAGTCTCAGCGGCATCGCTTCCTGCACCACCACGACCTATAGCGGCCCCGACACCGTCGGCGCCAACCTTACGGGAACCTGCACCGACATCGCCGGCAACACCAGCGCACCGGTCACCCTGGCGTTCAAATACGACGCCACCCCACCGGTCAACGTGCAAGGCGTGCCGGCCCGACCCCCGGACTCCTACGGCTGGTACAACCATCCCGTCACCATCGCCTTCACCGGCACCGACGCCACCAGCGGGATCGACACCTGCACCACCACCACTTACGCCGGACCCGACGCCCGCGGGATCGTGATCGGCGGCAGCTGCACCGACCGGGCCGGGAACACCACCGCCGTTTCAGTGACCCTCAACTACGACCACACCCCGCCCACCGCCCACATCGACGGCAACCCAGTACAAACCGTCCTGGGCGTCCCGGTCACCGGCACCGCGGCCGACAACCTGTCCGGGGTGGCATCGATCAAAGTCAGCTTCGCCGACCTGTTCGGCCTCCTGGGCACCACAGTCCGCCAAGCCACCTGCACCGCGGGGTGCGGAACCACCGCAGCGACATGGACCGTCTCGACCGGCGGCCTGCTCGGCATCTACACCGTCACCGCCGCCGCAACCGACGTCGCCGGCAACACGGGGCCGGCATCCAACCAGATACTGCTCGCCATCTTGTGACAACGCCCTTTCTCCGCGCAGATAACCGCGGGTCGAGGACTTCGATCAGCGCGTCACGGGGCGGGAATGCGTTGCACCTCCTCACCGTCGGGTTAGTGGTCTCGGCCATCGTCACCATATTGGCAGGCGGCGCCTACGCCCTGTTCCTGAAGGCCGTCTTCGAACCCACGTCGGCGGACCTCTACGGCGCTCGCGTCGGATCGCACCTTCTGCCCCTCATAGCCTTGGCCGCCGCGATCCTGGTCGTTGGGGTGGCTGCCAGCCGGCCCGCGCTGCTAGGTTCCAACGCCCACGTGCTGGCCGCGGCCGCAGCCGCCGTCTCCATCGGCCTGGCCGTGGTGGCCGAGGTGCACGCTTACAGCCAGCTCCATCCCTCCTTCGCCGCCGAGCGGACCGCCATCGCCCACTTCAACGTTCCCCCACGCGTAATCAGGCAGTTAACTACCACCGAGGTGACGGCCACACCCAGCATCAACACGGTTTGGGACATTGCCGGGCAGCCGGCATCGGTGTGCGCCGCCGCCCAAGCCTCAATCGCGGCCTGGGCCGACGCCGGCACGGTCCAGGCCGCGACTCGGCCGACACCGGGCTGCAGCTTCGCGGCCGACAAAGGGGCAGACCATGTCCAGTTATACGGCTCCTTCCTTCCCAATGATACCCATGTCATCCTGTCGCTTACCCTCACCCGAAAAAACTAAGGAGCGTGGACGAATGCGTTCACCCACCGTCGTCGCAGTCATCGACATCTCCGACCAGTACTCGACCTACGGCACCCAGATCATCGTCTCGACCGAACGCGACGCAACGTTCACCCTCGATGAGATCCTGGGCAACACCACCGAGCTGCCGATCGCCGAGCACACCACCGACACCCATGGCCAGACCCTGGCCACCTTCGCCCTGTTCGACCTGACCGGCTACCGACTGTCGCCCCGGATCGCCAAGGTCGCCGAGTCGCCACTGTGGCGGTCCCATCCGCCCAGCCACTACCAGGGTTGGCCGCGGGCCGGGCCGCTCCTGGAGCACCACGCCCAGATCGACGTGATCGCCGAGCACTGGGACGACCTGGTCCGCATCGGCGGCTCGCTCAAGCTCGGCTATGTCTCGGCTGCGCTGCTCATCGCCAAGCTCCAGGCCGGCTCCCGCCAGCACCCCCTGGCCAAGGCCATGCTGGAGTACGGCAAGCTCCTGCGCACCCTCCACGCCCTGCGCTGGTTCACCGACGAGGCCTTCCGCCGACGGATCGGCCGCCAGCTCAACCGGGGCGAGGCCACCAACGACCTCCGCCGCTTCATCTTCTTCGCCAACCGGGGCGCTGTCCGGTCCCCCCACCACGACGACCAGACCACCCAGGCCCACTGCCACACCCTCGTCGTCAATGCCTGCGTCCTGTCCACTACTGGCTACCTGGAAGACGCCATTGACGCCGAGGAGGCCGACGGCCACGAGGTCACCGACGAGGCCAAGGCCCACCTGAGCTTCGCCCACTTCGAGACCATCAACCCCTACGGGACGATGGTCTTTGACATCGCCGGCGTCCTCAAGCGGTCGCGACGACCACTGCGTCGCCCATGACGACCTTCACGCCCATGACCATCCGGCGCCTGGGCGCCCATGTGGCCGATGAGGCCGACGCCGACCGCCGCTGGCTGCTCCTGCTCGAGTTCCTCGAGGAGTACGAGCACGAACCAGCGAACCAGCGCCCATCGCTCGTCGAGGAGGAGCCTGGAGGGACCAACGATGCTCACTGGGATGCGCTCCTGGCGGCCATCGCCGAGTGGCTGGCCGCCCGGGACGGCTTCCCCGCACCGTCCTGGGTCGGAACGCCCGAGCGCACGCTCTGCGAGCCCTGGAGTCCGCACCAACTCGCCTCACTGCGACGTCTTGCCGCCGACCACGTACCCCCGGAGATTCGCCGGCACGGGGTGCTGATCGACCCCTACGACCTGGCCCGGGCGTGAACGCCCCGCTTCTCACCAGACGCCAGCTCCAGGACGCCCTCGAACGCCTTGCCCATCACCTTCAGCGCCGACGAGTTCATGGCGAGCTGTACCTGTTCGGCGGCGGAGCGATGGTGCTCGCCTACAACGCCCGGGAGGCCACTATGGACCTCGACACGGCCATCAGGCGACAGCACAGCGCCGTTCTGGCCGAGGCTCGCGTCGTGGCCGAGGAGCTCGGCCTTCCGTTCTGGTGGCTCAACGAACAGGCGACCTCCTACTTGCCCGCCGAGCAGGACGCCGAGGCCACGGTGGTGCTAGAGCGCCCTGGCCTCACGGTCCTCGCAGCGTCACCCCGCCACCTGTTGGCCCTGAAGATCCGAGCCGCCCGCCAGAGCGACGTCGCCGACATCGTTGTCCTCGCCCGTCTGGTCGGAGCGACCAGCGCCGAGGAGGTCGAAGGTATAGCGACGGCGGTCTTCGGAGGCGAGCCCCTAAGTGAACGAAGTCGGGCAGTGCTCGCCGATCTCGATGACACTCTGCACAAGTCTTGATCGGCTTCGGCCGGGACGATCTGGCCTGCGCCTTCGACGTCTAACCCGCGTTAGTGGATGAATTGTTGGCCACTTTGGCGCCGTTACTCAGATGACCCCTCTTCCACCACGTCGTGGATGGGCCATGCCAGTGCCCGTGCTCCCAGGTCGTCTCCCACGCGACTGAGCCGTCGGGATTCAGGACCCGCCAGAGGCCCTCCCGCTCGCCTTGCTTGAAGCGGCCTGTGTAGCGCATGGCACCGATCCACGTCCCGTGCACGAAGGAATAGAGGCCGTCAGTGAGGGCCTGCTGCACAAGGGTCATTCTGTCTCGTGCCGGTAGCGGCCGCCCAGTGGGGATCGCTCATAACCTTGCTCCGAACGACGCCGGGACCTATGTCCGAAGGAGCGCCGATCCTCCCTTGAGATAACGACGGGTATGGCGGGCGAGCTCGCCGAAGCCCACCAGATGCGAGGCCGAAAGGTTCCTCCCTACGCAGCCGCGGCCACGAGAACAATGAACAAGACTCCGACTGCCGCTATAACGATGGCAGCAAGGCGATAACCGGCGGCAGACCGGAAAGGCCTCGGAATCGCACCAAGTCGCGAAGCCTCCTCGGCAGATTCGTTGGCGGCGCGGAATCGGTTGCCTTGCTGGTTGTCTTGCTCCTGCCGGTTACACGTAAAGCGTTTCACAGCCCGTTACCTGGCCGAGACCGAGGCTAGTGAGGAAAGCGCTCGAGACGGATGAGACGCACAGAAGCGGACTGAGCTGAGTGACGAACCGATCGGCTTGGATCTCGGGAAGCGACATCGAGCCTTCGCGAGGTGGTCACGATCCAGGTACGAAAGGCCGACAACACCGAGGTGCAGGCTGACCCCGGTTTGCCAGATGGCGAGCGCAGAACCGCTCATCTGAGTGCCCGTGGTCTCTTGTCGACCTGGATGTCCTCGCGACCTATCGACGGCTCGGTTGGTCGGATCGCGGGCGCGGCGCCGCGTCCAATCGTTGCAATCCCGCCGCTCTTGTGCTACATGTAACACATGACATCGGTCGGCGTTCGGGAGTTGCGGCAGCGAGCTAGCGAGCTACTCAGGCTGGTCGAACAAGGCGAGACGATCGAGATCACCGACCGCGGCCGCCCCGTTGCTCGCCTCACGCCGGTCCCGTCGGGCACACCAGTGGAGCAGATGTACGCGGCCGGCGAGATCGACGCGGCCTCAGCAAGCCTCGATGACCTTCCCGATCCATTGTTGCTCCGTGGCGACGTAGAGACCCCCTCTGCCGCCCTCGCCCGTCTGCGCCGAGACGAACGCTGATCGATGACTGTCAGCTACGTCGACTCGTCGGCAATCGTGAAGCTCGCGGTGCGCGAACCGGAGTCCGACGCACTTCGTCGATACCTCCGTCGCCGACGCCCGTTAATCTCAAGTGCACTCGCTCGCACCGAGGTACTCCGTTCTCTCCTCCCCGGCGGAGAAGAGGCGCTGGTCGCTGGTCGACGGGTCCTGAGCCGAGTCGATATGGCCCGGGTCAACGATCGAGTCTTGAACTTGGCGGCAACGTTGTCTCCGCTCGAGCTGCGGACCCTCGACGCGATCCACCTGGCCACCGCGGCTCGACTGGGAGCTGATCTTGGCGAGATCGTGACCTATGACGAGCGGATGGCGGCCGCCGCCCGCTCCATGGGATTCAAGGTGTCCTCGCCGAAATGATCAAAAACCCATCGCCGAGGACAATCGGATCACAGTGCCGAAAGGGTTGGACCTCAGTTCGGGTGTCCCGTCGGTTCTGAGCCGCCGTCCTACACATGCGCCTTCTCTCGGCCGGCGCGCCATATCACCTCATCTGGCCAGTCTCTAGACCCAAGGCGACGGATGCCACCTGCGGCGCGTATCGACGGCTCGGGCGTGGCCCCCCAGCCAGGTAGCTACCGCCGGCGGTTACATTCGACGATCTACCTGAGAGCGGAATCAGGCACGCTGAACCGCGTCTGCCCGTCTGAATCGACACCGTCAGGGTGACCTGTGTCGATGGTCACGATCACGCGACCGTCGGCTCGTGTCTCGCGGCTTAGGACCTCGCATCGGATCGCGCCGACTACCGGATACGCCGAGGATGGACTGATTGGCGTTTTCGAGAAAATGGGTTCCTTGTCGACGAAGCTCAGATTCGACCGTCTACATCGACGACTTGCGCTTCAACGAGGCCGGGCCATGGCTCGTCGGCCACCCATCGAATGACTTGACACTCAACCTCCGGCATGCGCACAGAATGCCTCATCAGATCAGAGCGGTCCCGAACAGGGCCCCGCAGGTCGTCCAAGACGTACCGATCAGACGGGAATGTGCGCTACACGACGATGATCTCGAGAAGGTCGTCGAGCGCCCGGAAGTCTTCACTATTGCGGGTATACAGGGGGAGGCCAGCGGCGAGCGCTGTCGCGGCGATGAGCAAGTCAACCGACCGGGCGCCTCGAGCCTTACGCCCTGCGGCGACTACCGCGGCGAAAATGCGGCCGTATGCTCGCGCCGCGTCCCCGTCGAATGGGAGCGCATCGAAGACAGCCTCAGCCCGCTGGAGGCGATCCTGTCGACGGGCCCGCTCGTCTGGATCGCTGGCCGCGTGGGGACCGGCACCCAGTTCGGCCATGGTGAGCCCGCTGACCGAGACCTCGACCGCGAGCTGTGTCGAGTCGATCTGGTCGAGGTCGATCACCACCGAGGTGTCGAGTACCCCCCGCCGTGGACGGGGTCGATTAGCCACGGGGAGTCGCGTCTTGACGTGCGACGCTGTCAAGATCGGTGCGGAAACGCTCATAATCGACGGGCGGAGCGGTCTTGAACAAGGCGACCGCCGTCTCGGCCGCGACAAAGCGATGACGTCGTAAGGGCGCGAGTTCGCCGACGGGAACGCCGTTTCGAGTCACGATGAAGGTCTCGCCCTCATCGAGCTCGCGCATGATCTTTCCGCTTTCGTTGCGCAACTCGCGTTGGCTGACCTCTCGGCTCATAGGGTTACCGTAGCACAGCGTGCGACAGTATCTGTTGGGGACACCGAACGCTTCATCTGGGAGCCCGCCGTAGCCGGAAGGATCTGCCGCGAGCCGAACCGATCGACGGGTCCGGCGTCGGGGCACCGGCGTCAGATGGCGCCCGAACGCCGGAGGCTGGTTAGCGGCGGCGCCTGCGAGAAAGGCGGCCACGATGTAGGTGGCATGCCGGTCGAGCGAGACTCGGGCCCGGTCGTAGCGCATCGTGGTGCGCGGATCGGCGTGCGATGCCGCTTCCTGGACGTCTCGGAGCGGAACGCCGGCGTCGAGAACAGGTGCAGTGATGAACGCATGTCGGAGGGTGTGCGGACCGACCTCCTTGTTGATCCCGGCCCGTCTGGCCACTCGTCGTACGATCCGCCCAGCGGCATGCCGGTCGAGGCGCCGGCCGTCAGACCCGAGGAAGATCGGCCCCTCAAGCTGCTCCCCGATCGCCAGATCGATCGCCCGCGCCGTGCGGGGCGCGAGCGGGATCGCCACAATCTTGCCGCCCTTGCGCAGGATCGTCAGCGTCCGATGCCCCGCTCGATGCCGTGCCGGTCGATGTCCGCCTCGGTCGCCTCCGAGACCCGCAGGCCATTCAGAGCGAGTAGGGACACCAGCGCGTGCTCACACGGAGCCCCGAGGCCCGCGGCGACGAGGAGCCCCCCGACCTCATTTCGGTCCAGACCGGTGGCGTGGGACTCGTAGTCGATGCGGGGGCGACGCACGTGCACAGCTGGCGAGTGGGCCAGCACCCCTTCCTTCTCGGCGTAGCGGTAGAAGCTGGTCACCGTGCACAGCCGGCGGGCAACTGTCGCCCGGGCTCTGCCGCGCCGCTCGGCCTGTGACGAGGATCTGTGCAGGATCCTGAACGGTCGCGGGTCCTTGGCCCTCCGGAGTGCTTGGGTTGCCAGTGCGGATCCGCTCAGGACGCTCCCCTCAAGGCGTTTGACGTCGAGGGCGAGCAGATACGGGGCGACCAGCCCGCGGTGGGCGCCTTCTTGTCGCCCGGCAGATCCTTCGATCCCGTGATCGTCCCGCGCAGCCGTCCGCCCCACAGGGGTACGGCCAAGATAAGCCCGAGAGGTGCAGAAGCGGCGGTGTGAGGCGTGTGGCACGCTCACCGTGGTGAGAGAACCTAGCTCCTCGTATATGAACGGCAGTCCTACTTTGCGGTTGGTGACACCGACCCGAGCAGCGGGCCTAGTACTCCGAACGGGGCGCTCGTGGCTGTCCAGGAGTCAGGGCAACAGTCTCTTGCCGATAGCCATTATCGCCTTTGGGACCTTGTCGACGTTGTCACTAACCGGCCTCATGACGAGTCGCCACCGGACTGCCTCCAGGAGCGGGCGTAATAAGGTTCCGTCGAGAGCATGCCGGGCGCGACGGGCAGTGTGGTCGGCAGGTAGCTCTGCTCCGATGACGTGCAATTGATCGGCCGAACCGGCCATGGCCAGCAACAGAGCCGTTCGGGGTTCGAGCGGGTCGTCCGCTGACGCCGCCACATGCAACTGGCTGACGAGAATGTCGCGCCGGGCGGGGTCGATCAGCTCGTAATGCGAACGAAGGCGGTCCGGTTGCGGGGCGATAACGCCCGCTTCGACCAGGCCGAGGACGGCGGCATCCCACGGTAGGCCGACCCCACGAACACGGTTCCGTTCCATCTCGAGGAGTATCTCGGCGATCTTGGGGCCATAGTCGGCGACGAAAAGGGCGGCGCCGACAAGTGTCAATGATGTCGGAGGATTGCCATCGACGAGAACGACAGTATTGGCGCGCGCTCCCTTGCGGACGTGGCCTTCGAGCATGAGCTCACCGACAAGGAGCCCAGCGATGCAGGTGTTCAGCTTGTTTGTGGCTCGAAGTGTGCGGCGACCGGAGTCCTCCTTGGTGGGCACCAAGGCCAAGAGGGCCAGTTCTTCTGCCAGCAGCAGATGCGCAACTGTCACCCGGTCTCCAGTCCGCTAGAGACGCATTTGCTTGATTCGCTCAAGTCGTCTCCAAAACGTGAACACCGACCGACTAGATGCAGTGTAGACGAGAAAGGTTGTCGCGAATAGGAGCCGAAAGGGTAAGGGAGGCGGCTGGGTCGGCCTTGGCAGGTCCCAGGTGTCGAGCGCCGGCAAAGGTTTCTCGCGACTCTCGTTCTATTCGAACCTCAGCGGCCAGTATAGGTGCCGCAGACACCAGTCGAGACTCGGGCTCACGGCCCCGTGGGCGCGCACGACCGCGGTCCCAGAAACGGTCTTTTTTGAGACGATCCGGGAAACCGGTCTGAATGGGCCTCCGGGCGCGTTCACAGCCACTGCATCTCCCAGTTTCGCAAACGAGCGATATCGCAGCTATCATTCGGGGGATGAGCGACATCCTGTTGCGGGACCTTCCTGAAGACGTCGTGGCAGCGATCGACGCCACCGCCCACCGGCTCGGCTTGTCCCGAAACGAGTACCTCCGCCGTGAGCTGGCCAGCTTGTTCGCGCCGCGGGCAAAGGTCACGGTCGAGGATCTCGTGCGGGCCGCCGAGGTGTTCGCCGACGCCAAGGAGTCCGAGATCATGTCAGGGGCCTGGAACACCGACCAGTGACTGTTATCACGCCGGGAAGGGCACCAACCTGGCTCATAGACACTTCCGCCTACGTCCGCCTTGGCGAAAGCTCTGCGGTCGACATATGGGTGGAACGCATCGACCGTGGCCTCGTACGTATCAGCAGCGTGACGCGTCTCGAGCTCGGCTACGCGGCCCGCTCCGCCGACGCCTTGCGCTCACAAGTCCACGGCACCGTGATGTCTGCCATGCCCGTCCACTACCTCACCCCCGCAATCGAGGACCGCGCGGTCGAGGTCCAGCTGCTGCTCGCCGAGCGGGGACAGCACCGGGCGCCAAGCGTCGCAGACCTCCTCGTGGCCGCCGCCGCCGAACTTGCCGGCTTCACCGTCCTGCACGTCGACAAGGACTTCGAGCTAACTGCCGCAACGACCGGCTAGCCCCTCGAACGGCTGGCCACAAAGGGGGACGCTCCGACGTAGCCGATTACTGACGCCTGAACTCCGGTTGGTGTCGTCGGCGCTCACCGCCGGGATCAATCCATCTGCACACCCCAGAACACCGAGGCCGACTACACCCGCCGCGACCGAACGACGGGAGTGTGCGGGCCATCCGAGGGGACGAAACATCGCGGCGCCGAAAGGGGCATGATTTCACGAATGGCCGCAAGCGGGATGCGTCGGGTGTGGACTTGGCTATGGCGATCGAGGCCGCTACCGCCTCCTGTCCCGAACGAGCACTGCCCAATCTGTCACCGGCCGATAGTTGTGGCAGCAACGACCTTCCTCGACGGCCCCTCCTGTGGTCCGATGATGGCTCCCAGGCCACGCGAGAAGCTGGTTGCTGCTTGCCCGGAGCACGGACATTCTCCATTCAACGATGCATAAGTGCAGGCGGCGTCGGCCGACTCGGAGGAACAGCCCAACACCGATTCGTAACTGCTCCAGCGTCGTAACTTGGGCTCGTCCACCGCCCGAACGACAGGTCGTCCCCTGCGACGGCAGAATGCCAGAACGAGGCCTCTTTGTGTCAAGAGGCTTTTTTGGTGGGCCTAGCCGGGGCGGGAGCCTTCTTCGGCCTCTGGTCGGCGGCGGCGCGTCGTAGGGTCGGTGCGGGTCCGTTACTGCGCAATCCCGCTGACAAATCGACCGCGCTTAGACACCAATGGCTGCTTTCGCGTGCCCCGGCGACCTGATACGGTCCATCCTGGTAAGGCGCGGCTACGACGGAGGTCCGGGTGTCTCAGTTGCGGGGGTACCGGGAGAAGGAACTAGCTCAGCGCGAAGCCGCAGGGTCGAGGGATGTGTCGCCCCGATCGGCGGTACGGCCTTCGCTGACAGACCCAGAAGGTGTGCTCGCCATGCAACGGGCGGTGGGCAACCAGGCCACTGTCGAGGCGCTGAAGGTGCAACGATCGGTCCTCATTCCCGTCAAGAATCAGAAGAAGACGTGGAAGCTCGGCAAGCCGCTTCGGGTCTCCGACGACGGGAGGATGGCGGTCGTGGACTCCGCCGTTTTCGAGGGGGAGAAGGAGTTCTATGCCACCCCCCCTGTCATCGTGGCCGCCCAGGACAAGCTCGGCGCGGTCGGATCACCATTCACCCTCACCGTCCGTAGTCAAGAACGGCTCCGAGGGGTGGTGCCGGGGACAGCCACCAAGAAGTCGCTGGGGACACCCATAGAGTTGGTGAGGGCCGCGCCCACAGACATGCGCAAGGCTGGAGCCCAAGCGTCCGAGGACATGACCACTCTTGAAGGGTGCAATGCCAACGCCCAAGATGTTATGGGCTTGGGTATCACCCAGAAGGATTACAACAAGGGCAACAACAAGTTGGTGGTCGACGTCAACGGCACGGAAGTCGAAACCTTCGGCGGCCACGACGTCGATGCCAAGAACGCCCTCCTGGTCGAGGCGGCCAAGGCACACCTGAAACGCGACCACGTCACGACGGCCGATGCCAAGATCACCTGGCAGGGTCTGACCAAGGCGGAACGCGACCGGTACGCCAAGAGATTCGGATTCAACCAGTTCGCCTCACCTGAAGTGGGCGATGCTATGGAGGCGATCCGTGGCGTCGGCAACCCTAAGGCTGGGACCTTCCCAATGCATTTCGCGCCCGTCGTTGCCAAGAGCGGACCCGACTACGTGACGATGGAGAACTGGGGCAAAGCTGCGCACCAACGAAAGCCCGGGGACACGGGCGAGGCGAGCAAAGCCTGGTTCTTCCGCATGTACGGGGAGGAGAAAGCGGACGAGGACCAGAGCTACTACGGCCAGCACGCCGCCGAGGGTTCTCTGGGCGATGAAGAGGAACTCTTGGGTGTCCGACACCAAGCGGTCCCGAAGGGTTAGCGACTCCGTCCGCTCAGTGGAGATGAGTGGGGCGCTTGCGGTTTCGTCGCCGCCGCGATTAGGCCCAGTACTCCCGAAGCTGTCCCCAGGGGCAAAGTAGCGGTGGTATCTGGTGGCTTCGGGGAGTCTCACACCGAGTGTGCAGTGTGCTGTCGTGCGCAGGCGGAATTTCAGCGGAAACGCAGGGAACGTGTCAGCGCCCTTGCGCAGCGAGATGTCAGCACCTGTGCGCGGCGCGCTGACAATGCGGTTCCGGGAGCCGGTGGGCGGCTGCCGCGGTCAGCCACTCGTCAGCTCCGGTTCGACCGGTGTTGCCCGAAGCGTTGCGCGGCGTTCCGGTGGCCTCGAGCCTTGACGAAGCCGAGTAGGCGCCGACCGGCCTCGTGCCGCTCTCCGGGCACCGATGATCAGCCCTACGACCAGCAGCACCGGAACGATGGATGCCGCGCCGCCTCTCTAGGCATAGTCGCGCCAGTTGACGCTGGCAGTGCTGTCGATTGGGGATCCCCATTTTTCGTCGGGGTAGTTCTCCATGTCGTAGGCCGGGAGCGGGGGGCGGCGCTGTGGCGCCGTGGCCTGCGCTCGGCGGACATCTGAGCGAAAGGACACTTGGGGTGAATGCCCAGGGTCCGACTGCGACACCCACGTCGAGCCCATCGGCTCGTTTGGAAGCCCCGCTTCGACCGGTGTCGATTGGCGCCACTCGGGCACGACGGGCACGCCTCGGGAACGGGACTGGCGGGAGAGCGACAGGAAGTAGAAGGCCATGACGCCGACGATGAGCGCGATCCAAGCGGCGACCGCTTCACCGAGAAAAGGAACCCCGGCTGCTAGGACCGATCCCGACATTGCCAGCGCCTCTACGGGGTGTGCCACTGGGGTCCGGGGTGACTTGGTTGGACTCGTCTACTGGGAAATGGTACCGCTGCTTTGGCATTCTGGCCGAGGTCGCGTTGCCCTCAAGAGGCGGCCCTGATTCCGCGCGCTGGCGGTGAGCGCCGAGTTCGATTGCGGGCTCGGGCTTGTGCCGCCACGCCGGCTGCGGGCGTGCGTGCGGGCGGCGCACCTCCTCGACGGTCGTCGGCCACCCCGTCATGGGCCGGGCTGGGCGTGAGGCTGGAACGTCCCGTTCCTTGAGGCCGCCGCCCACGGGGGCACGGAGGCACCGATTCGACTGATCTCGGACCGGCGCGCCAGCAGCCTCGGCGACGGGACGATCGCCCCGGGCCCGCTCAAGATCTGGGCGCCGGGCATATCATGTGAACAGAGGTTCGCCCGATCTCCAGCAGCGGTGGTCGGCGTTGAGGGAGGCTGGGGATGCCCCGACAGATGCTGTTGATCCGCACGCTGGTGGAACTGGCCGACAGCCTGGTCGACGACTTCGATGTCGTCGAGCTGCTGTCTACGCTCACCGAACGCTGCGTCGAGGTGCTGGGGGTGTCCGCGGCCGGGGTGCTGCTGGTCGCCCCCGATGGAGATCTGCGGGTGGTGGCGTCGTCCAGTGAGGCGATGCGGGTCGTCGAGCTCTTCGAGCTGCAGGCCCAGGAGGGGCCGTGCCTGGACTGCTACCGCAGCGGTGAGGCGGTCATCAACGAGGACTTGGCGACGGTCAATGGTCGCTGGCCTCGCCTGACACCCGTTGCCATCGAGGCGGGGTTCCGGTCGGTGCACGCCCTGCCCATGCGGCTGCGACGCTCGGTTCTCGGCGCCCTCAACCTGTTTTCCTCCCACGCTGGGGCCATGGCCGACGACGATGTGGTGGCCGGCCAGGCGTTGGCCGATGTTGCCACCATCGCCATCTTGCAGCAGCGGGCCTTCGTCGAGTCCCGAGTCCTCAACGAGCAACTCGACCATGCCCTGACCAGCCGCGTCGTGATCGAACAGGCGAAAGGCGTGGTGGCGGAACGAGCGGGGCTGAACATGGAATCGGCGTTCGAGGCCATGCGCCGTTATGCCCGGAGCAACAATCTGCGTCTCGTCGATGTCGCCAGGAGGGTCATCGACAAGACGCTGGCGCCCGGCGCCCTCGCCGCCGGCTCCGGCCCGCCGGCCGCCCGATAACCCAACACCGCGGCCTTCTCCGCCCGGCAACCGCCTGAGCGCGCATCTCGGCGCCGCGGGCCCGACCCTGTTGCACTGCTAAGCGTGGAAGTCGACCCGGAAGGTGGTGGTGTCGTCGCTCAGAACCCCGTGGTGGTCGACGACGGTGTGCGACAGCTGGCGGACCGTCTCGGCGGATCAGAGCACCCAGATGTTCGAGGGCTACGCCGGGACTACCGAGTCCGGGTTCCGCGCCGAGGTCGAAAGCGAACAGGCGCTGGCCCGAGGCGAGCAACTGATGGAAATGGTCGACAACCATCAGCACCTCCAGTTGGCGGGCCCGGCGGCCGACGAAGCGGCCCGGCGCCTCGAAGGCCTCGGCGGCGACGCCCGGTACCAGGGCAGCGTCATCGTCGACCCGGTCCGTCTCCGCCGGCTCATGCGACGCCACGACCGGGGTATCTACCCCGGCAAATACGTCACCTGCGTACATGACCCCACCAAAGCCCTGTGCGAACGGGCGAGACACGGCGGCAGTGAGGGCCTCCCCGACAACGGTGGCTGCCAGCCGCTGGCCTGTCGCAACGTGGCCCTCCCCGTCGCCAACATCGACGCCCTCCGCCACGAGTACCGCACAGCCGATGCCCGCCTCGCCGGCCCACCGCCGCTGCCGCCGCTGTTGACGCATCGCCTCAGCGCCCGCCGAGACGAGATCGCGGTGTTCCTCGACAACAAGCGACAGGCTCGGCACCATCGTGATCCGGCCGGCCGAGGTGCCGCCCGAACCACGGGTCCGAAAAGCACTCGACGAGCTGCTCGGTGAGGCGACGGAGACTGGCACCGTCTCGAGCGTGTTGGCCCTGGCCCGCCTGTTCGGATTGTCCAACACCACCTTCAGGCGGCATTTCCCTGACATCGCCCAACACGTCTCCGACGCTTGCCGCAACCCGCCACGAGACACTCCAGCGACGTCCGGAGCGGCCCGCTACGACCGTCAGGTGGCCCGCGAGGCCAAGCTGCGACGGGCCAACGGCAGTCTCACCGACCACCTCAAGGTCGCCGCCGCCAGCATCCACCGGCTGAGCATCGAGAACCATCAGCTCCGCGAACAGCTCGAAGCAGCCTTCAAGGTGACCAGAATCGACCGACCGAGCCGTCGATCGCCGCAGGAATAGGCTCGCATGTGCGCCCGCCCCTTCACACCGCTTGGACGGCGATGATGGCTGCGTCGTCGTCGTTGGCGTTGATTGCAGACGCAAGGCGTGCGATCAGCGCTGCGGGTGCCAGACCGGCGCAGGCGGCCAGTCGGTGTTCGAACTCGTCGCGTCCGGACACGCCGGCCTCGCCGTGGATTTCGACGAGGCCGTCGGTGACCAGCACCAGGGTGTCGCCCGCTTCGACGAGTATCTCGTCGTCGTAGAACTCGGTGTCGGGGAACGACCCGACGATCGAGCCTGACCGGCCTACCGCGGTCACCGCCCCGTCGGCGCGCAGCAGGGTGGGGAGGGGGTGGCCGCCGACCGCGAGACGGACCCGGAGGCCTTGTTCGCCCGGGTCGATGAGCACGAAGATGAGGGTGCAGAAGGAGTCCTCGTCGACGCTCTCGCCGGCCAGGAGGGCCTGGTTGACCCGGCGCAGGGTCTCGGCTGGGAAGTCGCCGTGGACAGCGGCGCCGCGGAGGCTGTATCGGGCCAGGTTGCTGCGGCTGGCGGCCAGGGGGCCTTTGCCGCACACGTCGCCGATGACGACCCCCCAGGTGTGGGCGGTCACGGGGAACAGGTCGTAGAAGTCGCCGCCCACCAGGGCGCCGCCGGCGGGGCGGAACAGGGCGGCGATGGCGGCGCCGGGGATGGTGGGCAGGCACGGGGGCAGCAGGCTGGTCTGCAGGGCGGTGGAGAACATTTCGGCTTGGCGGCGGAGCTGCTGTTCTATTTCCACGGTGCGCCGGGCGGCGCGGCTCAGTTCCAGTTCGGCGACGACCATGGCGGCCAGATCCCGCAGTGTGGCCACGTCGTCGTCGCTCACGGTGCGGGGCTTCTTGTCCATGACGCACAGCGTCCCGAGGTTGTAGCCATCGTCGGTGGTGAGGGGCACACCAAGATAGAAGCGCAAGCCGAGGGCGCCGGCGACGAGCGGGTTGGCCAGGGTGCGGGGGTCGACTGACGCGTCGGTCACGACCCACGGCTCACCCTGCAAGATGGCCGAGGCGCACAGCCCTGAGTCTCGGCCGATCTGGTCGATTTCGAGTCCGTGATGGGATTTGAACCAGATGCGGTCTCGGTCGACGATGCTCACGATGGCGATGGGGACCTTGAACAGCCGCGCCGCGAGGGCTGTCGTCCGGTCGAAGGCGCCGTCGGGGGGTGTGTCCAAGACGTCGTAGCGGGCAACCGCGGCGAGCCGCTCGGCCTCGCTCGCCGGGAGAGCGGCTAGATCACCGGCGACGGCGTGCAATGCGGTCATGTTCGGAGTTCCGATGCGCCGGCGGCGTTACCCGCGCAGTCCGACATCGCGTCGTTCGCCTACCGCCGACCGCGGGCGAAGCGCCAACCCCATCCCGCGACCGCGAATATCACGAACAGGAGCAGAAGCCAGATTAGAAAGCCCATCTTGTTTCACTTGTCCCTTTTGTTGTGGTTCTCGATGTTGATCGGCCCATGTGATTGCGATGTTGGCTGCTGCGAAGGCGGCCGCCGACCCCGGCCAAAACCCACCAGGGCCAGGGGTCGGCGGCACCGCGCCTGCCTCGTGGGGCGACGGGCGGCACGGGAACTTGGCTGCGAGACGGATCGCAGCTGACGACAAAGTGGGGGTCGGAGGGTCTCATGCGTTCACCTGGCTGAGGAGGCGGCGGCGGTCGGCCAGCCAGACGCGGCGCAGTTTCCGTCGCTCAGCCTCGGTGGTCCCGCCCCAGATGCCGTGGTCCTGGTTGGTTTCGAGCGCGAAGCGCAGGCAACGGTCTTGGACTTGGCAGGCGCCCCAGATGGCCTTGGCGGCGTCGATCTCGCCGACGGCGACGCCGGTGCTGCCCGCGGGGAAGAACAGGCCAGGGTTCGTGAACCGGCAGCTCGCCTGGTTCCGCCAGGCGAGATCGACCCTGGGGGCCGGTCGGGAACTGCGTTGTTGGCCGATCATCACCTGCCCGTCCCCTCAAACGTCGTCCTTCGCCGACGCTGCCGGGGTCCGGGGCAGATGGAACTCGCCCTACCGGACGGTCACCCCAGACCGGGGTGGCCATCTGACAGTCACAATGCTCTCAAACATGGCCGTTGTCAAATGGCTCGAACGGCTCCCCAACGCCCCAGGTGACCCGGGCGGTGGCACGATGGGTCATAGCAGGACTTCCCTGTGGGGAACGGGCCAGAGGCGTCGTGTCGCGTTGGGCCAAGCCGGCGGCGGGCATCGCCAAACGAGACCTCGTGGAGCCCCTTTGTCGGGCCCGATCCCGGCGGGGTGTACGTTCGGGGTCCAGATACCAGCACGCCATTTGAGCGCACCCCGGACCCCGGTGACAGTGACGTTTGTCCGACCAGGTCGTCCTAGGAGAGCCGATGTCGCTGCCCGAGCCCGTGATCGCCCAGGAGTCGCTGATGGCCGCCGGGGAGTTCGAGGCCGCCTACGCCGCCACCGTCGGGACCACCGTCGAGGCGCTCCACGCCTCGGGCCGCGCTGCGGAGCAGTGTCGGTGTGACTGGGACCTGTGCCGGGGCTGGGCGTTGGGTTACCGGTTGCCGGCCCTGGCGGGGGGCCGGGAACCGTTTGGTCTCCCCGAATAGGGCTGGGGCGTGCGACGGCACCCGAATCGAGTCGACCGACACGTGGCGCGGTGTGTGCCGAACCCTGGGGTCGGCCTCCGGCCCGGCCGCGGCTCAGGTCCGGGCGTCGGTGATTGACCCGCCGACGCCTGTGTGCACGGTGCACGCCGGGTCGTCGGTGCCGTGAAACACCGGCGGCGGTGCATCAGGTGGCACGCCGCGTGGCCGGTGGGCGCGATCCGGTGAGCCGTGGCTAGTGAACGGCGTCTGCGGATCCTGAGCCGCTTGGCCGCCGGCCAAGCGGGCGAGACGAAACGGTTGTGCCAGGTGTGTGCCGAGGTGACCGCCATGAGCGGCGCGGGGATCATGCTGATGTCGGGTGACGCGCCCGGTGGCTCTGTGTGCACCACCGACAAGGTGGCCGCGGTGATCGAGGAGTTGCAGTACTCCCTCGGGGAGGGGCCGTGCGTGGACGCCTACCGCCACGGCCAGCCGGTTTCCGAAGCCGACCTGGCCCATCCCGCCACGCCTCGCTGGCCGGCCTTCGCCCGCCCTGCGGTGGCGGCGGGCGCCCGGGCCGTATTCGGGTTCCCCCTGCAAGTGGGAGCGGCGCGCCTGGGGGCGCTCAACTTGTACTGCGACCGCGCCGGACCGCTCAGCGACGAACAGCACGCCGACGCCCTGGTCATGGCAGATATGGCAGCCCAGGCGATCCTGGTGCTCCAAGCGGGGGCGCCGCCGGGGCGACTGGCCGTCGAGTTGGAGGCCGGCGCCGACTTCCACTATGTGGTCAATCAGGCGGCGGGGATGGTCGCCGCCCAGCTGAATGTCAGCGTCGGCCAGGCCCTCGTTCGGCTGCGGGCCTTCGCGTTCGGCAACGACCGTCGCCTAGCCGAGGTGGCCGAGGACGTGGTGGCCAGAACGCTGCGCTTCGATCCCGCCAGCGGCGAGACCGACCGCGGGCTCTGAGTCCCCATGGCCGCTCGCTGTCGCCCGGAAATCCATTGGCGTTCTAACATGGGTCCGGGGTCACTGGAACGACCGCATGGCCGAGTCCCAAGGACACGGGAGGCCCGATGCCGAGAGAGGCGCTGCTCGCCAGGACGTTCGTGGAGTTGGCCGACACGCTGGTGGCCGACTTCGACGTGGTCGATCTGCTGACATTGGTCGCCGACCGCTGCGTCGACGTGCTCGACGTCGCGGCCGCCGGTTTGATGTTGGTGGCACCCGACGGGGACCTTCGGGTGATGGCCTCCTCCAGCGAAGCGATGCGGATGCTGGAACTGTTCGAGCTGCAATCCCGGGAAGGCCCCTGCCTGGACTGCTACCGCAGCGGCGAGGCGGTCGTGAACCAGGACCTGGCGACGGTCAATGGCCGCTGGCCCCGTTTCGCCGCCGAAGCCCTCGCGGCGGGGTTCCACTCGGTGCACGCGCTGCCCATGCGGCTGCGAGGCGTCGTCATCGGCGCCCTCAACTTGTTCCACCTCGAGCCCGGCGAGATGCGCGAGGCCGATGTCGACGCCGCCCAGGCCCTCGCTGATGTCGCCACCATCGCCATCCTCGCCCACCGCGCCTCGCGTGAGGCCCAGGCACTGAACGAGCAACTGAGCCACGCCCTCAACAGTCGTATCGTGATCGAGCAGGCCAAAGGGATGGTCGCGCAGCGAGCCAACCTCAACATGGAACAGGCGTTCTCGACCTTGCGTGATCACGCCCGCAAGCACAACCTTCGCCTCGTCGACGTCGCCCACGGCGTCATCGACGGGACCCTCGACCCCTCCACCCTCGACCGTCGACCATCGACGACGAAAGCTCACCTACCAGGGTGACGCTGCGGTGAACCGGCCGCGCCGTAGCCGGTTCACAAGCCATCGCGCGTGGCGACGTTTACCTGCCGATGTTTGCAGCCCCCGCCCGTGTGCCCTGCATGTTTCCTGCAGCCCTGGGAGGTTTTGCCCCCCAAGGCCACGAAAACAAAGCTTGCGGCTAGGCCGCCGCGGTGATCTTGCGGTCCCCGCCATACTGGCGGGCGATCGAGTCGCGCTGCACCTTGCCGTTGTCGGTGGCGCCCGTGATACGGCGATCCGACGGGGTGACTTCCCAGGTGACGACGGTGCCGCCGGGCGCATAGTTCATGCCCATGGCGTAACCGAACGAATGATCGGACTGCGGGTTAGACAAATTGCCTGTGTTGGTTCCCATAAGGGACAACAACTCCTTTTGTTGGCCTTCGACTCATTAGTTGGATGCCTATATCCAGCCATACCCCTTTATGGCTGTCTTCACACACCGAGCCTCATTGGCAGTGTGGCGTCACGCGAGCCCTCGGCCTGTCCGACCGCCCTTTCGGGGAGGTGGCACCCGGGCTCGGATCGGCCGTCACGTTGACAACTCCCGATCACGGAGTACTGTTGGTTGGAGTGGGATGAGTGCCCCTTGCGGGCGGTTGTCCGGTCGGGCGCAATGCGTGTCCGACTGCCCCAGACCCCGGCAGCGTGAGAGCTTCACGAACGAGGGAAGAGCTGGGCGTGTCGATCGGCAGCGACTCGGATTTCCCGACACCGGTGTGGTGTTCCCCAACCACCCGATGGATCGGGTGTGAGTTGCGGTCATGAATCTGCGTTGTTCTTCCTGGTCGGCAGTCACCGGCGTCGAGTCGAGGCCGTGTGGCCAAGCCCGGCGAATCCCAAACGAGCACTGACGTTTCGCGCTCGAAACCCATCAAGAATGGAGCAAGTAACTGATGTCGACAACCGAGAAGGAAGAACGTGCCGCCGGCGTAGGCCGAATGCTGACCGGCGAAGACGCACCCAGCGACACCGACCGTGAGGGCCAGGTCGGCCCCACCGGTGGCGGGACCGGCGCCATGGCGCCCGAGGGCGCGGGCGAGAAGACCGAAGGGGTCAAGGGCGGCGAGGAAATCATCGCCACCGACGGCAAAGAGCCCGGCCGTTTCGACACCACCGTGCATGAGAAGACCGGCCGCCAAGACGGCGAGTCGACCCCGCGCGACACGACCAGCATCAACGCCCAAGACGGGCCGCCGGCCCCCGAGGGTCGCAACAACTAGCCGCTCCCTGGTTGCGCCACCGCAACCACACCACCAGGCCGACCGACAATGCCGTCGCACCGGCCTGGCGCGAGGCGCACTTGGCGTCGCTGGCTTCCCCAGAAGTCGGCCCGCTAGCGCCCTCGCCCCCGGTGACCGAAACCCAAAGATCGACAACAGAGAGGAACGCCGATGTCCGGATCGGTATTGGGAACAGGGCTGCCATTTCTCGGTCCCGCGATCGCCGCATGGATCACCCTCATCGTGGGCGTCATGGCGTTCTACTTCCTGTCGGTCTCCCGCGAATATCGCACCAGAAGCGTGCAAGGTCCGCCACAGCGGCGCCAATCAGCCACGTGCGAACCGCACCCGAATGAGCCGCTGGGCCCGCCATGGGTGACGCCGTGGGACCGGGTGCAACCATCGCAGCTGTCATTCCGGTCGGATATGCGCGGGGCTGGAGGCTCAGAGGGAAAACCCCAGTCCGAGCTCCCGGCCTACGACATGGAGAACTACCCCGACGAAAAATGGGGAACCCCGGCTACTTCCAGCGTTAGCAGCAGGACCGATGCGTAGGGGTGGCGCATCCCTCGTTCCGGTGCTGCTCGTCGTCTGGTTGATCATCGGCGCCATCGCCGCCGGCCAGCGTCACTACTACAGCGGCTCGGCCGCCAACTGCGCCAAAACCGGAACAATCCTCGTGACGATCGTCGCCGGCCCCCTCAACTACCTCGGCGTCAACCCCAAGATCAAGTCATGTAAGACACCGCAGCCGAGCACATGACCCAACCCTGGCCTCCGCCCGGGTGCTGAACGGGAGGGCCGACCATTCCATTGGCCCCTCGACTGTTCCCCCGTTCAAGCTTGTCGTCATCGCCGCGTCATTAGGTGGCCTGGCCGCTATCAGCACGGTGCTCAGCTCCCTGGCGACCGGTTTCCCCGCGGCCGTGCTGGTGGTGCAGCACCTCGATCCCCATCACAAAACCATCCTGGATGAGATCCTCGGGTGGCGCACCGCGTTGAAGGTGTCGATAGCCGAGGACGGCGCGCCCGTCGCGCCCGGAGCCGTGATGGTGGCACCACCGGGTCGACACCTGCTCGTCAATGCGGAGGGCACCGTCTCGCTCTCCGACACCGCTCGGGTGCAGTTCGTCCGGCCATCGGCCGACGTGTGTTTCGAGTCGGCCGCCGCCAGCTACGGCGAACGCGTCATCGCCGTCGTTCTCACCGGAAGGGGCAGCGACGGCGAGAAGGGTGTCCAGGCGATCAAGCGAGCGGGAGGCACGGTGATCGCCCAAGACGAGGCGACATCGCACACCTTCGGCATGCCCGGTGCCGCTATCGGCACTGAGATAGTCGACTTCGTGTTGCCCCTGATCGAGATCGGGCCGGCCCTGATCGCGTTGACCGCAGTGGTCGACTCGTGACCGCATTGGGATCACGGCGGTCGGAAAACCCCCAGCGTCGGAGCCGACCGGGGAGGTGGGGGGTCGGCGTCACCGCGCCTGTCTCGCAGGGGGGCGGGCGGCACGGGACCTTCGTCTTCGTCACCCTCTCCGTCTACACCGACCTGATCCCCCACCCGACACCCGCCGCTACGGACTCAAGTCCGAGCATCGGCAACCATCGTTGCGATCGCTGTCAACGTGATCACCATCTGAGCCACACCGGAACCGGTCACCCGCCTTCAACGATCTTGCAGTGCCCCCACCTCATCTCGCTCGCACCGGCCCCAAGTCGCCGGCCGGAGCCCATCACGGGAGCCACTAACGCTGATGCCCGATTCTGCGCCCGGCCACACAGGCTCGCCGCCGGACGGTGGCACACGATGACCTTCGATGAGCAGCTCGGCAACATCGGCAGCGAGGTCAGCCGGGCGCTACGGGCCCAGGCACAGGGCAATCAGAGTCGAATGCATGCCGCGCTCGACCGGGCCTTGGAACTGTTCGATCTGACCGTGGCCGACCCCCGCTTCGTCGCCGAGCGCCCGGAGGCTCTCCGATCCCGGGAGGTCGTCTGCGACTTCCTGGTCGGCGACAACGACTACCAATCGACTCCTCAGTCGCTCGACGCCTATTTCCTCGCGTTCGCAATGGCCGCCCGACACGACAGGTGATGCCACTGGACGCTCTCATCTACCTCTACAATTCTCAACTATCTTTTACAAACCACCGCGAGGAGGTCCTGACTGTCTGGTCCTGTGGAGCGCTCTTCGTTTCCCGCACGCCGAAGAAGGGCTCCGCGCATACCGGTCGCGGCAACCGCCACGACCTGGCCGCATCGCGGCCCAACTCGCCTCCGCCAGTGGGCCGGCTTCGGCCAAGACCATTCCTGTCGACGAGTGACCGGTGCCGGCGACGGCGGTGAGACGTGTGAAAACGGGCGCAGGCCGAGGCGAGCTCTGCCTTGGATCCGAGGCCTGCTGTGTCGGCAGGGGTCTCAGCGACGTTGACGCCCGTCGCGGCCATGGTAGACAGTCGGCCTGGTCGCCAAAGACGTCGGTGAACCCGAACCCGCCCCCGGCACGCCCCGCTTGTGAGTGGCGGCGGGCTCATCTGCGATGGACCCGGTGCGGTCGCTACCAGCAGGGGTGACCGCCGACCCCCGAGGCGTACCCCGGAACCGGCGAAATCAGGGACCAGATATTTTGATCCGTTTGCCGGTGTGTCTCCGTAGAAGAGCCTGGTCGAGCAATTCCTGGTGTTCCTGTCTGCTCCGGGACGCGGCCGACTCGCCCTTAACAGAAAGGCATGATCGGTATGCGCATAGATGAACGAGCTGTCGATGAGCTGATCGTCGAATCACAGGACCTCCAAGTCGACGCCCTGCGTGACTCGAAGGCCACGCTCCGTGACTTGGCCGAGGTTCGCGAGGAGCGCCGCGGTCAGGAGGTCGACCCTGATCAGGTCGCCGGTTTCAACCTTGGTCGCCGCCAGCTGCTGGCCCGCCTCGGTGCGGTGGGCGGCGGGGTCGCCGGCGTCGGATTGCTCGGTGGTGGGATCGGCACTGCGATGGCCTCGATCCTGGCCCGTCCCGCGGCCGCCGACACCGCGATCGACGTCCAGATCTTGCAGACGGCGTCGTCGCTTGAGCGCCTGGCGGTGGACACTTACGGCGTCGCGCTCACATTGCCGTTCATCAAGAGCGGCAACGCGGTGATCGTCAAGTTCGCCCAGACCACGATGATGCAACACGACGAGCATCGCAAGGCCTTCCAAGCCCAGACGACATCGTTGGGCGGCAAAGCCCAGGACACCCCGAATCCCAAGTACGCGCCGATCGTGGCCGCGGCCGCGCCGACCCTCAAGGCGCCACTCGATGTCGTGAAGCTGGCCATGACACTTGAGACAGTCGCCCGCGACACCTACCTGTCGGATCTGGCCCAGTTCACCGACACCACGTCGCTGCTGCTCATGGCGACAGTCATGGGCGTCGAAACCCAGCACCTGGCGGTGCTGCGGGCGGTGGCCGCCCTCATCTCGGGCGGCGCCCCGCAGCTGATTGCCATCCCGACCATGGTGGCGGCGCTGCCCGCCGCGGCCGGCGGGGTCGGCTTTTCTGACGGGCCGTTCCCCATGCCGACCATGGCCAGCCCGCCAGCCGAAGGAGCCATGCAATGACCCCGAAGATCACCGACTCCGAGACGAGCGAATCCATGACCGATGAGTCCCCAATCAAGTCCGCCGCCGGCCTGAGCCGCCGCGGTTTCCTGTTGACCGGCGTGGCGGCGGGCGGGGCACTGGTCGTGGCGGCCTGCTCCTCCAAGGCGAAGACCGCCACCACCACTGACACCACCGCCGCTGGGTCGACGACCGGGGCGACGCCGACCACGGCCGCGGCGGGCGGCGGCGGCGACGCCAAGGTGGCCGCGCTGGCGGCCAGCCTCGAGGTGCTCGCGGTCAGCACCTACAAGGGTGCCTTGGACGCGGCCGGGGCGAACAAGCTGGGCGCGGTGCCCGCCGCGGTGGCGTCGTTTGCCACCACCGCCATGGCCAACCATAAGGCCGCGCTGGACAAGTGGAACAGCGTGTTGACCTCGGCTGGCGCCCAAGCGGTGACCCAGCCCCCAGCGTCGCTGGCGGCAACGGTCAACGCTGCGTTCGCCAAGGTCACCGACGTCACCGGCGTGGCGAAGCTGGCGTTGCTGTTGGAGCAGACGGCATCGGACACCTACCTGTCCGCGCTTCCCGGACTGAAGTCCAAGGATGCGATCCTGCTGGCCGGCCAACTCCAGGTCGTCGACCAGGAGCACGCCGCTATCTTGCACTACGTGCTGGGCGAGTATCCGGTGCCCGACGTGTTCCAGAAGAAGGACAAAGCCTTCGCCGGTTAAGCGTCGGTATCCGCCGAGAGGCCACCGCGGCGGTGGTGCAGATCTCCCCTTTTCTGCGCCGCCGCCGCTGTCCGGCCGAGACCGTCCGCACAGCCCGGCCCGAGGAGTGTTCCCAATGTTATGGCCAGCACCATCCCGCTGAGCAACGGCCGCAACGTTCGGTCGGCTCCGAGCGAACGAGCTCTCAGCAACCCAAGTGCGTGGGATGCCGGTTTCCTATCGCTGGTCAGCTTTGTCAACCGGGAGGGACACGCCCTGGTCCCCCAAGACCATCGCGAGGGCAGCTATCCCCTCGGGCGGTGGGTCGCGGCGCAACAACGCCAGGCGCGACGGTGGGGCACCCTCAGTGCCAGTTCGGCGGCCGCCCTGACCGCGTTGCCCGGGTGGAGCTGGGATGCCACCTGGACCCGCTGGCAAGAAGGCTTGAAGGTTCTTTCAAGGTTCGCGGCACGCGAAGGCCACGCCCGGGTTCCGGTACGACACGTCGAGGACGGCTTCGCCCTCGGCCGCTGGGTTTCAAAGCAGCGGATCGCCTACCGCCACGGACGGATCCACCCGCAGCGTGTCAGCGCCCTGGAGGCCGTCGCCGGCTGGACATGGGATGCCCGCGCCTCAAAATGACACGCGCCCCACGGCCGCGACAGCGGGACTGGCAGCAGCGGCCGCGGCCAGCAACCATTTCGCCTCGTGCGACTGCGGGCGCTGCCGATGAACGAGCGCGTCGCCATCGAACTGGCCTTCTTCGGTGGCGACAGCTACCGGCAGGTGGCAGCCAAGCTCGGTGAGCCCGAGGGAACCATCAAGAGTCGTATCCGCCAAGGTCTTCGCCGCCTCGAGGTTGCGTTGCGCGGGATCGGCGCGCAGGGGTTTGACTGACGATCTAAGCCACAGCGAGATCCAGGAGCTGCTCGGGGCGTACGCCTTGGACGCCGTCGACCAACCCGAGCGGGCCATGATCGAATCGCATCTTCAGAGCTGCGAGTCATGCCGAGCTGAGCTCGACGACCACCGCCGCCTTGCGGAGACCCTGAGGCGACACGCGACCCGGGTGTCACTGCTGGCCAGCACCGAATCCAACGGCTCGGCCCAGGCGACCATCCACGTCGCGCCCCGCGGTCGGGTCCGGCGCTGGGGCCTTCCCCTCGCCACTGCGATCCTGGTCCTCCTCCTGGCAGCACTGTTCGTTCAGGGACAGATCCGCGACGACCGTCTGACGGAGACAACCGCCCATATCGAGCGGCTCGAACGGGTGCAACTGGCGCCCGTGGACCCCGCCGCGGTCGTCACCGCGCTCCGCACACCGGCAGATCAGGCCGTGGTGAACCGAGGCGGCGGCAGTTACGCCATCAACAGCGCCCTACCTCGCCCGGGCGACGGGCAGATCTACCAGTTGTGGCGTGTCGACGGCACCGGCGCCATCGCTGCCGCAGCAGGACTGGGCCAGCACCCCGACGCCGTCGTTTTCTCGCTCGCCGCCGGCGTGACCGGGTTCGTCCTCACCGTCGAGAACAACCCCACTCCCAGCCGACCGACACTGCCGGCAGTCGCGAGCAGTGCTGGCCTAACGCCGTGATCGAACCGCGGCTCAGTCATCGGAGGGCAAACCTTGGTGGTCGGCGAGGACAGCTACACCGATACACTGGTCGCCGGCCGAGCTCGTCATCCTGGCACCGGTTCGATGCCGCCACCACGCGACCCTGCTGACGCAGCCCGCCACACCCGCACCAAGGTCAGCTAGGTCCAGCACGCACTGAACAGCCGGGTGGCCGTCGAGCAAGTACACGGTGTCGTCTCGAAGTGAGCCCCGGTCGCCATCGACCAGGCGTTGTCACCAGGGCGTCGATGTCGAGGCGGGCGACGAGGGAGACATCGGCAGGCAGCCAAACCGGCGCTGGGGCCCAGCACCTCGATCGCAGCCGCGGCCGGGGTCGATCAATGGGGGCTGCTTCCCCCAACTGCGCGGTCCGCGCCCCCGTCTTCGTCTTCGAAGGTGATTGCTGCTTCGATCAGGTGGGCCTTCGGCTCGGGCCCGTCGGGGGCCAGCCACGGGGAATCGGCGTCGTCGTCGGGGCAGTACCGCCACCGCCGGCCGACGCGCTCGATGCCGACGGGGTAGATGGTGAGGGTGCCGTGGGTGTCGATATGGAGGCGAAGGAAGTTCTTCTGGTCTTGGTGGTGGAGGGGAGCGAAGGCCTCGTTGCCGTGGTAGCCGAGGGTGTTGGTGGCCCATAGGTACCCGGAGATGCCCAGGCCACCGCCCACGCCGCCTAGCAGCCACACCAGTGCCAGAAACGCGACCAGACCTGTGGGACCATCGCCCAGCGGTGTCGACAGCGCCGAGGCGACCACAATGACCGCGGCGAGGCCGCCGAACTGCAGCATCGAATGCCCGAGGCCGATCAAGAGTCGCGGTAACCCTTTGGCGTCATGGGCCAGGCGGATCATGGCGCCGAACGACACGATGATGAAGATGATGAGCAGGAATGCGGTGGGGCTGTCCCATAGCGCCCGGCCCAGGTCGGCGAATCCGACCGAGCGATGCCGGTTGTGGAGGTGGAGGCCGAGCATGAACACCACCAGCACCTGGATTCCGCCTAGGACCGCGGCCAGCGGCAGGTTGAAGGCAACGAGCAGCCACACCCGCTTCCTCAGTCGCTTCGACGCCGCGCCGATCCCCCATCCCGTGGCGTGAATGGATCCACCTATATCAATCAGAGGGGTCAGGCGACGGCAGCGCCTCGGCCGACGTCCCGTCAGCCACTGATGGTGGCGCCAGCGGTGGCGAGCCCGGCGCTCACGGTGTCGATGGCCAAGGTTGTAGCCCGCTGGCCAGTAGAAGTCCCCGCCTCTCGGGCGCGTTAGGTGTTCGTCGGCTTGGGGTGTCCTTCTCTGGTACGGGCTTGTTTCATGCGATGCACTCCGTGGCAAGCCTGCGCTTTACCCACCCACGATTTCCGCGCTGCTGCGCTGGCATCAGACGTCATCGACAGCTGTTACGCCGGGAAGCGGCACAGAGCCACGGGCGTCAAAGTCCCCGAGAACCCGGCGACTGGGGTGCCGCATGGGTCGGCTTCGATGCGGCGCTGCTGAGCGGCCTGGCCGCAACCGCGTGGTTCGCCTGGCGTCGAGGCCAGGCGGTCGTCGTCGCTGCGATCATCACCTCGACGCTATTGGTCACAGACGCTTGGTTCGACATCATGAGCGCGTCGAGTCTCACTGACCGGGCGATGAGCATCGCCTCCGCCGTGGTGGTCGAGCTTCCCATGGCTATGGTGCTCTTCTTCGTGGCCTGCCGGCTGTTGTGAGTTGACGGCCTGCGCGCCCGGTCCCTGGCGGGAGAGACTGGCCCCGCCGTTGCGCTGTGGAAACCTCCTTTGCTTGGGATACCTCCGCGCAGCTGACGTCATGGGCCCGAACCAGATGGATGCTGGAGACGATGCGGCTCTTCGTTGTTCAGCCGCCGGTGCCACTCTGCTCGCCTTAGCCGCGGGTCGTGGTTCTGAGCTCGCCAGCCCCAAGGCGGCCTCCAGAATCCTCCACGGCGACGTCGATTGTCGACCGAGTGGAGGCGGAACCCCCCGAATGTGGGCGAGATCCGAGGATGCGCGCCCTGGCAATCCGGCACTGCCGTGACGGTACGGAAAGCCGGTCCGGCGACGGGTCCGATCGTGTCTTCTAGGAACGGGCCGACGCCCGCCGGGCGCAAGCGAGCGGCAGTTGGCCGTGGAAGCATCTCGCGTCGCGGCCGCTGAAGGAGAATGACCAGCCCTGGTCCAGCGATCTGGTGACGCCTCGAATGGATGGTCAGATATCGGCGTATCTGGCCAGGGCGAGCGAGTAGATGCCGAAGGCCAATACTCCGCCTGCGACCAACACGAGCAGCCACGGGCCGAGCGGTGTGTGGGCGAAGGATCTGAGTATGCCGTCGAGTCCCTTCTCCTTGTTGGGATCGAAGGCCACCGCGGCTTGCACGACAAAGACACCGGCGGCGGCGATGATCACCGCTCGGGCGGTCAGGCCCACCTTGGCAACGGACTCGATTCTTTGCCGGGCGGTTCGGCTCATGGGTCGCAGGTCGAGGTCTCGTTTGCCCGACAGGGCCCGCCACACCAACACGGCGCCTATCACGATCACCGTGGCGCCGACGAGGCCGACGATGCCGCGGCCAAAGCTGTGCTTCATGACCTTGGCGGTCCAGTCGACCTCGGCCTTATCACCGCCCGCAGAACCCGACGACCCGGCCGCCAAGGCGATCGTGCTGGCGCAGAACGCCCCGTACAATACGCCGTTGATCACCGCCTTCGCCCGCTTGGACTTCTTGTCGGAACCGCCCCGGGCCGAGCCCCCAACGGCGGCCAGGGTCAACTGCCAGACGGCGTAGCCGCCGAAGCCGACCGCCAGCGCCGCCAGCAGAAGATGCCCGAACGGTTGGCGTGCGACGGTGTGCAGCGCCCCTTGCTTATCGGCCCCGCTGTTGGGTCGCCCAAACGCGATTCGCAGCGCCAGATAGGCCAACAGGACATAGAGCACGCCTCGGGCGCCCAGGCCCAGACGGCCCAGTCTTGACACCCACACGCTGTGCGACGCCCGCTGGGCGCCTTGTCGCGCCGCTCGGGGCGCGGTCGAAATCGAAGTCACGGTTGGATCCCTTCTATTCGTCGGGCGGCGACAAGCTGCGGCTCCCATGGGGGCTGGCGGCCTTCACGGCCGTCTCATTCGCAGACACGTCTGATACTTCGATCGCAGGCACCGCCGGCGGCCGGGGCGATGGCGTCCGTCTTGGTGGGCCCTGGCGACGACATCCGGCCACGCACGAAGATCATCGGGCACAAAATGTCGGACATGTGGGGCGTCGTGGAGACCCCCCGATAACCCGGCTCATGAAACACAACTGTGGCCAACTCCCTGGTAGGTGACGCACTCACTTGCTGCGCTACCAGGGTCCGGAGCAACGCTCCCCGGGAGGGTGCCGACGCTAGCGGCAGAGTCCAACACGGTGCGGGTCCGCACTCCGTATCGCCCCCCACGGTACACCCTCGCAGCCTCGGCGCGAGGGGCGAAGACCCCGTTCTCCATAGACCGGCCCGTCGATCCCGATTGACAGCTCGCGCCTGCGGCCCTATGGGCAACGGTCGCCCTAATCCGATGACGTCCTCGTTCCGATCCGGCGTGAGCGCGGGCTCCTCGGGGACCTGTGGTGCGGTGCGGGAACGATTGTTCGTCCCACCGCCCTCAATTTCGGAGGTACGACGCTGCCCGAGCATCCTCTCGATCCAGGGCACGGCTTGGGGGGCGCACGCCCAGTGGCTCAAGGCGCCGACAGCTGGTCCCCCCGGTTGGCTGGCCGGCGTCCTGCAACGTTGAGCGACCGCGAACAGATTCACTCAAGTTCCCGGCACCGTGTGCCGATTGATCATCCGATAAGCCAGCACGGCGTCAGGAGTCAGATGCACGGAGAGCCCGACAATCGTCTTGATGTGCACAATGCCGCCGTTGACAGGGAGATGGCCGACGCTCACCTGTGCGGGACGACCGATTTGCGGACCGGCCGAACATGCATCGCGCCGGTCCGCCATCGCGACTCCTGCCACCTGGTGCCCAAGGACGACGCCCAACGCTATGCCGGAGGCGGAAGTCAGGCCTGAACTCGGTCGGCGCCTGGGTCGGCCGCCTCCACTCGGAGTGCGTCGACGGGGGCTCGCCTCGATCAGGTAGAACGGCTGCTCAACCGACGGCTGTCAGATATCCACCGTTCATTCTGCCTCTGCTGAGTTTTTCCGCTTTCGGCCCACCCATCAGTTCAAGTCCCGAAGTCTTCCCGGCCCCAGGCGTCAGCGTCGCTGGCATCGGCGGCGATCTCGCTGAACAACTCGAGCGTCTCGGCGCGTCGCCGGCAACGTCGGGGTCGACGGCCGGCACGAGGCGAGCTTCCGCGTGCGGCGCGGGAGCTCCAGGGTGGAGAGAATCAGCCGCCAGGGTGCCGGCGATGACATCGTCGGCGACATCGACTAGGCGGAGGTGGTGGCCGCGGGCGTGGTTGCGAAGCGCCGAGAAGGCCTGATCCGGTGAGGTGACCGTGCTAGGCAACCGCTGAGGCCGGCCTCAGCGGTTGCCCTTCGAGCAGGTGAGCGAATGCTCAGGCCACGGGCAAGGCGACTTTGAACTCGATGTCTACTGAGTCCTTCACCTTGAGGGCGCCCATCATGGCCGAGAATGGCTTGATGCCGAACTGCGACTGGACGAGCGTGACCTTCCCGGTGACGTGGCCATCGTCGCCGACAGACAGATCCAGAGTGACCGGACGGGAGTTGCCGACCAGTGTCAGGTCACCGTTGAGGGAGATGCGCGAGGCGTCTCCGGACACGTCGGTGCTGTCGAACGTTATGTCCGGATGCGTCGATACTTGGAGGCACTTCTCCTCGATGTTCTTGGCGATGTCCTGGCGATCCTTGTCGCCAAGAGGCTTGGCGCCGCCCAACGCGTCGATGATCTCCAGGGATCGGGCGTCAATGGTCACCTGCGCACTCGATCCCGAAATATTTTCGGGGTCGACCGTGACGTTCCCGCGCCACTTCGTGGCCTCGAACACGAGGTCGTGACCCATCTTGGCCGCCATACCGTCCTTGTAGACCTTGACGGTCAATGTTCCGTTCTCCGGACCGATGTTGTGATTCCCTTTTTGTATCGTCATATATTCCGATGTTACTGGAATAATCGGACAGCAATCAAATATGGGGAATATTGTTTGGAACTATTGGCTTCTGGGTATCGGTCCGGGAAGAACACTGTGGGGGCGCATCAGAATCTGTTGCTCAAGCGGGCGGCTTCTCCTCATAGGCCACCTCGGGACCGCCTTCGTAACCGCCCTCAGATCCGGAACCCTCGTAGGTCGAGTCGGGCTTCTCGTCGCGAAAGCCGGTTCCCGGGTTCTTTCCGATGACTTCTGTTTCGCCGCCGGGACGCGCCTTCATGAGGTCGGCGTTCGGGTCCACCTGCTGGGGAAGAACGGACTCGGTCTCGGTCGGTGTTTTCTCATCTGCCATTTTGGGTTCTCCTTGTATTTGAGGTTTGATCAACTGTAGTCTCGCGATTCGGTAACCCGGGATCCGACACGACTAGATTTTGCTGGTCTCGCGTCGACACGAAATTGTTCTGCCTGGGATATACACAGCTACCTTCGTCTCCGAGTCTCATCTTGGGGCCCCCTGGCGCGGGGGCGGCCCCTTCCGGTGCTTCGATCAGATCTGTCAGCCCGAAGGCGCCCAGGATCCGTGCGGCCAGAGGCGACGGCGAGCGGACGGTCAGCCTGCGACCCCCGCGAGCCAACCACCGACATCCGACCGTCAAGGCTCGGCCGATGGCGGTGTCGATGAACTGCGCCCCGGCGAGGTCGACGACAACATCGCCCGTGCCCGAGGCGATCACCCGCGCCAGCACCTCCGCCAGGACAGGCCGCCTGGAGAGATCCCATTCGCCCGACAGGACGACAACGCTGCGAGCACCCTCAGTTCCCACAACTGGGGTCGTGGGCGCCGATTGGGCATCGCTGGCCGTACCCGCGGATGATGAAAGGACTGCGGTGGCCACCGGCCACCTCCCTGGCTAGAGAAAGCGCACACTCAATGCGCTACCGGGGTCCGGAGCAACGCTCCCGGGAGAGTGCCGATATCCTCGGCGCTGTCCAACACGGTGCGGGCACGCCTCCGTGTCAACCACGACAGTACACCCTGGGGTACCGGTAGTTTTGGCGCAATAACCAACGCTTGTCGGAGTGAGGGTCGGGCTGTCCTCGCTGCGCCCATCACCTCATCAGCTTGGGCCCGCAGTGATGGCGTCCATGTGGGCGTAGACGGTGCCACGGCTGACGCCGACCATGCGGGCGATGGCGGAGATGCTGTGCTCGGGGAGCAGCGATTGTGCTGCGGCGATTTTCTCCGGGGTCATGACCGGGGGCCGGCCGCCGACACGGCCGCGGGCTCGGGCGGCGTCGAGGCCTTCGCGAGTGCCCTCGACGATCAGCTCACCGATGAACTCGGCCAGGGCCGCGAAGACGTGGAAGACGAGCCGGCCGGCGGGGGTGGTGGAGTCGAGCTGTGGCCACGGTTCACCGTCCGAGGCAGTGCCATTAGCAGTCCACTATGGCGATATCGGCGTCGAGAATCTCGAGATCGCGGCGATCCGAGCTGACCACGGTGGCGTGGCGACGGCGGGCGGCCACCACCACCGATGCGTCCACGACGTCCGCAGTCCCGGCCCGCCCGGAAACGACGCCCGAGGCCCTCGCACCGGCATCAGTGAGTACCTCGATCGTGACGCCTCGGGCAGCTAGGAACTTGGCTAGACGAGCCTGGCGCTGACCATCTCGCCACACTTGCGCGACCACACCGGCCGGTACCACCAATTCCCGTCCCTGACGGCGGGCGGCTTCCATGACGGTAAGCGTTCGGCGGTCTTACGCCCCGTCCTCGGGGGCGTCGTCCACCACGGCCTGCAGCCGGTCCACCATCGACCGCAACCAGACCACCGGGTCCCGGCCGTCGAGCAACACCCAGCCGTCATCGCGCAACACGTCGGCCAGGTTGGGAGGCGGCGTCTTTAGCACCTCCCGCAGCCCGTACAGGGCGTCCTCGGCCCACCAGCGGCCGCTGGCCACCTGCCGGCGCCACAAGGTGAGCGCCTCCTCAGGCGTGTTGTCCTGCCAGAACTGCTGAAGGAAGGCGCGCAGCATGGCGACCGGATCGGCGCGGTTGCGGGCCGATCGCGCTGCCAGGTCGTAGAGATCGTCGCCTGCGGCGTCGTTGCCCTCGAGGTCGGCCGGGTCGGAGCGCTCGTGGGTCATGGCACCGGCCAGGCGCTCTGCACGTAGAACCCGCCATCCACGTCGTCGCCGTTGAACACCACGTGCACCTGAGTCGGTGCCCGGACGTCCACCGCCCCGCCTGAGCGGTGGCAGAAACCGCTCGCCGCGTAGGCCCGGTCGATCGTCCCCACGGCGCCACCGGTGACGATCGCCGCACGCATGGTCCGCCAGTTGGCCGTGGCGGCCGCAGTCCAGGCGGTGACCGCCCCCTGGATCCCCGCCTGGGCGGCGCCGGCGTCGGTGAAGGCCCCGGCGATTCCCGGTCCCGGCGGAATGCCGTTCACGGTGAGGCCGCTGGCCCGGTCCCGCACGTCCTGCTCGGTCCGGATGCCCGGCGTCCCCAGGACATGTCGTTCCACGATGTGGGCGGTCCCTGCACCGAGCTTGTCCTCCACGGAGGGCAAGAAGATCGGCCGGGGGGTGCGGCCGTAGTCGTAGGCGTAGACCTTCTTGACCCGCTCCTTCAGCAGCCCTGGCCGCTTCAGGAGCGCCTTGTAAGCCAACTTCACCCGGATGGCCTGCTCCGCGTCGGTCTCCTTGGTGTTGCGCTGGCCCAGATTGTCGAGCTTCTCGGAGTCGGGGTCGGCGTCCTTCCACAGCTCGGCAACGCTGCGGGAGGCGACGTCGTGGCCCGTCGGGTAGTGGGTGTCGAGCGTGTCCATCCCCCGCGGCGCAGGCGTCTCCGCGGTGCCGGCCACCGCCGGAACCAACACGTCGATGGCGTCGCGGGCCGCGACCAGCTGGACGTAGATGTCCCGGCCGCTCAGGAACTTCTTCCCGGGGGGCTTGGCCGCCTTGCTGGCCAGGATGTCGGCCCCGGACCGGGTCGGGATGTCGTTCAGGTACCGGGCCTCGACGTGGTCGTCGTCGTCCTTCTTGGGCACGTAGTCAGTGCCCCGCAGCTCCTTCAGCCGCTTCTCGATTGCCGCCTTGCCGAGGCCGCCATCGCTCAACGCGACCAGGATCTCCAGCACCTCGGTGCCCTTCAGCCCGTCGGCGCATAGGTAGCCGAGCAGCGTCGCCAGGTCGTCGGTCGGGAATTTGGCGTTGGAGGACCCGATGGGCTCCAGCAGCTTGAGGAGCACCGTGCCGTCGGTGTCGGCGATCTGTTTGCGCAGCTTCTCCAGCCGGGCCGCGTCGGCGTCAATGGCGACCAGCTTGACGATCGTCGTCAGCGCCACGTTCTTGAGCAGGGCCGACAGCGGCTTCTCGTCTACCGTCTTGCGCAGCCCGGCCAAGGTCACGCCGTCGGTGAGGTTGCCGGCGACCAGCGGCAGCGCCCAGGACAGCATCTTCAGATCGCCGTCCGTCGCCGCCCTCGTGAACGCGTCCGAGGTGGTGCCCGGAGCGCACGACTCGAAGGCGCCCAGCACACCCTTCAGTACCAAGGCGTCGCCGGCCGCGAAGCCGACCGCCCACTCGGCCACCACCGAGGCATCGGGTGAGAACTTCTGGCGGGACAGGAAGGCGGCTACCGACGACAGGTCCGCCTTCTTGCGGCCCTCGGCCCCGGCCTTCAGGCCTTCCGTCTGGTCGGAGATCGCTTTGGACTTGGCGCTGCGAAGCTGGTTCCGCTCCTTCTTCTTCTGACCGACCAGGGTTCCGACCGGGTTCTCGGCGAGGAACTTCTGGCCAGCCGCCTCGAGTTCGGCGACCTTGGACGCCACGTCCTCGTCGACCGCAGTACCGGTCAGTCCCGCGAAGGTGTCCCGCAGCTTCCGGTCATAGTTGAATGGCGCCAACGCCTCGAGGTCGGCGGTGGCCCGTCCTACGGCGTCGGGCGACTCCTCGGCCAGGGCCCGCCGCAGGCAGTCGAGCGCCGGGTCGAGCCGGTTGCTGTTGTGGCGCAGGTAACCGACCAGTGCGTCGAGCACCTCGGCCGGGGCGGAGCCAACCATGACGTGGGCGCCGCTTCGGCCCTCGCCCTCGGGCAGCGCCAGGAGCATGTCGAGGACCTTCTGGGCCCGGGCCACCGCCGCGCCCGGCTCGAGCAGCGTGGCCTCGGCCAGGCACTGCAGGGCGAGTGCGAGCTGGGCGACCTTGGGCTCGACGTAGGCCAGGAGCTGGGCCCGTCCGGCTGGATCGGCGGTGTGCAGCTGGCCCCGCAGCTCCGACTTGCTCGGCCCGGTCGGCACCGTGGCCAAGAGCTGCACTGACGGTCCCCACTCCGACCACACCGCGGCCGACTCCCGCTGGAGAGCGGCGACACTGGCCAGCCAGCCACCAATGACCTCCTCGGGGATCTGCACCACGTCGTTGCGGATCCGAGCCCGGTGGGTGTACATGCCGAGCCGCATCTCAATGGCGGCCTCAGAGGCGAGCACTTTGTCCCGGAAGGCGGCGACCAGGTCGTCACCGAAGCGGCGGTCGAGGTCCGACGTGAGGGCGCTGCGCTCGGTGTTCAGGCGGCCAAGCGCCATGTTTTGCTTGTGCTCCTCCTGCTCCTCCTCTGTCAACGGCGGATTCTCGGCCCACGCCGCATCGGCCTTGGCCGCCCGCTGCTGGTGCTTGGCCGCACCGCTGGACCTCTGCTCGGCTTTGCGGTCTGCATTCTCCTTGGCCCTTCGCTCCCGCTTGGCCCGTGCCGCGTCCAGCCTCTCCTGGTGGCCCTGTCTCCGGGCTTCCCGCGCCTCCTGGCGGGCCCGCTCCCCCGCCTCGGCTTCGAGCTGCTCCTGGCGCAGCCGTTCCGCCTCTTCCTCCTCCCGGCGCACCTCCGCCGTCTCGGCGTTGTTGGCAGCGTCCTCAGCGAGCGTGGCCGCGGTCAGGGCAACCTCGACCGCCTTCAGCAAGTCCTCGGCCGACAATGGTTGCTTCGGGGGTTGAGCCTTCTTGAAGAGCGCTCCGTCGTAGGTCGCCTGTAGGTCCTCGATGGTCTTGCGAGCTGCCGACACCTTGTCGGCCTGCCGCGGCGCTACCGCCTTCAGCCGCTTCAGGGCGGCGGCCATTTGCACATTGAACTTGTCGCTCAGGTTCACCCACAGCGGGTCCTTGGCGGCGCCCCACATCCCCCACCCGGTGTTTGAGCCCTGTTCGATGTCCCGCTGCAGCCGCTGGGGTTGGCCTTGGTTGCGGAGCAGCCGGGTGACCACCTGGTTGCCGACCAGGCCTTGCAGGCGCAGCAGGTCGCTGGGGGATGCGCTGCCCAGCCGGGCGACGGTGGAGACCGCGGCCGGTTGTGGCCCGGCACCGCGAGCGGTGGTCGCGGCTGGCCGTTCCATCGCCGGTCGGCCCGCCTGTGCAGCCCCGCTCTCTCGCCGCCCGACTGCGCGCCGCGGCGGTGAGCTGTCACCAGGATCGGGCTGGCGTTTACGGACTGCCTCCAATGAAAGCCGCCTTCGAAGATCGACCGCCTCAGCCTACGTCGCTCGGCCCCGCCCGACCGCCGCAGCCAGCCGAAACCGGCGCACCGGGACCCCATCATTGCCAGGGGTGGGAAAATGGGGAGCGCTACCGGGCTATGCCCTCGCCCCCCCTCCCCCGCCGTGTGTGATCGATGACCTCCGTTGTCCTAGAGCCCCTCGGAACGTTACTCACATTGAGCTAAACGTCCCCGAGCCGACCTTGTGTGTACTCGGGCAAGAAACAGGGGCACTGCAGCGTCTGTCTCGGCGGCGGCACGCTGGTCTCAGGTCTCTCGATCGCCGCCCCATCGAATCCAGAGTACGGCGGCGGTGTTGGCGATCCTGCTGTCGCGCCCGGCGCCGTTCCGATGCCGGGCCCGGAGCGCAGATAGGTAGACGGCCTCTGGGGCTGATAGCGAGCTCTCGGGCCAGTGGGGCTTTGGGTTCCCCTGCGGGGCCACGCTGTCTTAGCCGGTCGATCTGCTCCGCACTGAGGGACTCCTTACGACCGCGGTAGACGCCCCGTTGCTTGGCCAAGACAATCCATTCCCGCTGGCGTTCTCGGATGAGGACCCGTTCGAACTTGGCACCGACGGGCAACCGCCCGCTGAGCATTCCTCTTCGGGATCCGTCGGGTCGCGCTCGAACTCGTAGTGAAAGCACACGTAATGCATTTTCGCGACAATCTCGTCACGGACGCCTCGAGGACGACTGGCGCGATGCACTTCGAGGAGATGAGCGGATCCGCCTTTCTCCGATGATGCCCTACTTTTTCGGGCCGTAGGATCCGTCGAACCCCGGCAAAGGAGTAGTCGTGTTCGTGCAGATCGTCTCCGGTGAGGTGGGCGACCGGGTGGCACTCCGCCGCCAGTTCCAGCATTGGGCGGACGAGTTACGATCGGGTGCAGTCGGGTTCTTGGGCGGCACTGCTGGCCTCGCTGCTGATGGCGAGTTTGTCGGGGTCGCCCGCTTCGAAAACGAGCAGGCCGCTCGAAGCAATTGCCAGCGTCCAGAGCAGGCTGCATGGTGGAGGGAGACTGAGCGCTGTTTCGTAGGCCCAATCGTGGTCCGCGAATCCAACGATCACGACCTGCTGGCCAACGGAGGATCCGACCGTGCGGGCTTTGTTCAGGTGATCGAGGGACGCACTCAGCATCGGGCGACGTTCATGGAGCTGGAGCGCCATATCGAAAAGGGGTTCCTGACCGAGCGTCCCGACTTCATCGGAAGCATGCTGGTCTGGTGGCCTGATGGCTCGTGGCTCGAGGTCGCCTATTTCTGTTCCGAAGCCGAAACTCGTGCCGCCGAGCACCGAGGCACATCGGCAGAACTAACCAAGATCTTCGCGGAGTGGCGCGGCTTGGCCGCGCCCTCGTCGTACTTCGACATCAATCAACCCTGGATGATTAGCTGAGGCCGGCCGGCAGGGGAAATGGGCTGGCCGGTATCGCCGCGCCACCTACATCGTGGCCAACTTCATCGCCGGCGCCTCCGGATGACCATAGGCCGGGCGTTACTGGGCACCTGTAACGCCCGGCCCCGGTCGGTTCCCTGATGCTGCGAATCGGTCGCTTCGGCATCGTTATCGCGCCGTGTCCGGGGGGCACCCCGATGTCGACTGCCGCCGAGCGTTCTGGGGCACGAAACTGGCCGACCAGGCGGAGAACTGAACTGTGCGATCCGCGGGTCAACCGCTGAAGCGGAACCGGGTCTGGGCGAAGTCGCCCTTGGCGAAGGACAGCACCTTGCGGGGACGGACTTCGAAGACGTGGGCGACGCCCTGTTCGTGGTGGAAGGCGCCGTCGCGCACGTCGTACTGCCAGTCGCCGTCGTACTTCGTTCTCCACATTGCGGCAAGAGCGCGCAGCAACGCGTCATCGGTGACTTGCTCGGCCCGTCCCTCGACGACGACGTCGAGGCCGGCCTTCCAGCGGTTGTTGCCGGTTGTGAGCGCGCACTGGACGTTGGTTCGCAAGTTGAGGGCCTTCTGCTCGCCGGGACCGGTGCAGAAGTAGAGCGCGCCGTCGCGCCACACTGCCGGGAGCGGCGTGACGTGCGGACGCCCATTTCTGCGGACCGTCGAGATCCAGAACAGCTCGGCCGAGACGAGCACGCCGACAACGTCCTCCCACCGCGTCGCCGTGGCGCCCGGCGCGCTGAAGCCGGTGTGCAGATCGGGTGTCGGAGCAGGCGATGACATCACGACCTCCCGGGTCAGTTGTCAAGCGCGGTGGACGCGCCGTTCCAGAAGTCCTGGATGACCGCCGGCGGGGGAAATGGGCCGGCAAAGGCATCGGCGCTGAGCATGACGCCGTGAGCGCGTGTGTTCTCTTCCACCAGTATGAGCGCCGCCACTGCCACGATGCTGTCCCGGCCGACAGGCGTCGGTTCGCCTCGGGTGAGCTGGCCGTCGACACCGACCTCCACGTGATCGCCTTCGGCTAGTAGCCAGGCGACACCACCGACCCGGTCCTGCTCGATATGGTGCTGCATTGTCTGGGCGAGGCGCGCGAGGCGTTGAGGGTCGAATCCGCTCATATGGACTTCGACGCTACGACGGTCGAGAATTCATCGGTTGCACTCGGAACTGGCAAGCGGGTGGCGACCTTCGCGCGCTACTGGTCGCGGTGGTCCCCACTGCCGAGAAGTGCTGGGCCATCCCGGTGCCGGCCGAACAGTTCGACCGCACGCGCCACCGCCGCCGAGCCGGCGATCGAGGCCGCGGGGGGAGCGGGCTTGCGGGATACCTGTTCTGAGATCGTCTTGTTGGATCGGGACGACCGTCACCTCTCCTACTCTCGCCTCCGTGAAGTCCCTGATCAGGACCACGGCGATGACGGCGTCTCAGAGCATCAGCGTCCCGAATACAAAGGGTGAACCGTCAAGGCAACAGACCGTCGGTAGGGCCCGGACCCATGGTCAGACCATGATCTTTCCGCCCGCGATGTCGAGCGTGACCCCGGTGATCCACGACGCCTCCGACGAGGCCAGGAACAGGGCCGCGGCCGCCACGTCGTCGGGTTGGCCGATGTGGCCGAGGGGGAAGGTGGCCCCGAGTGCCGCCCGTTGTTCCCAGGTCGTCCAGGTGCGGAGCTTGTAGTTCTCGACCGACGACGGGGCGATGCAATTGACCCGGATGCCGTGGCCAGCGACTTCGTTGGCCAGGTGTCGGCTGAAGGCCACGACTCCCGCCTTGGCGGCGGCGTAGGCCGCCGACGACCGCGCCGCTTGGCGGTCCGCGGCCGACGACATGGTGACGATCACCCCCCGATGGCGGGCGATCATCTCGGGCAGAAACGCCGAGACTGTCAGAAAGGTAGCGGTGAGATCGCTCTCGATCACGCTGCGCCAATGGCGACGGTCTCGGCCGCGGTGGGCACCGGCGTCCCGTTGCCGCCCGCGAATGGGAAGAGGAGGTGCTGATGACGAGGGCGCTGTGGTGGGATGTCAGCTACGACGACAGGGTGATGAGTGGGTCGTACCTCTTGACCCAGCTGGGGACCCATCTTGCCACCCGATACGGGGAGCGCCTGGCCGAGCTTTCGCTCTCGCCACCGCAAGCGGGACTCCTGCGCCAGATCGTCCTACACCCGGGCAGCAATCAGCAGCAGATGGCCACCCGGCTCGGGCTGCTGCCGAGTCGCGTCGTTTCCTTCATCGACGACCTCGAGGCGCAGGGAGCGGTGCGGCGGGTTCGTAGCACCGCTGATCGCCGCCAGTACGAGCTGGAGCTGACCCCCGCTGGTCAGTCGCTCTTCCGCCAACTCCAAGCGGCCTCGCAACTGCACGACTCCACGATCACCCAGGTCTTGAGCGATGAAGAGCATCCGACGCTGGCCGGCCTGCTGCAGCGCATCGCAGACGACCAAGGGCTAACCCCCGGCGTCCATCCCGGCTACCGGCAGCTAGCCGAGCACCCGGACGGAGAGGGGACTTAAACAACCTGCCTCAGTGGTCGTGGAGGACTCTCGGACCCGGCGGTCGGGATGGATTGGAGTTCTCGGCGGCGCCCGACCTTCGGGGACGCCCGTCAACGAAAGGGGTGGCTCGCGCAATCGTCCAATCCGGTCGACCAGGACTCGCGGCCCACGGAGCCCCCGCAAAAACCTGTCGGCGGCCCACAAGGACTACTGCTAGTTTGCGGAGGCCGTGCGAGAGAACGAGGAGGTGGTACCGGTGAGCGCAGTATCGACATTGGTGCTCTCCTCCGGGGTTACGGTCGGGCGATAGGTCGTCCGGGAGCGCCGTTCAATAGCACTCCCGAAAGGCACGACCATGCGATTCATTTCTGAACAGCGTCTCGACGGTGGCATTCTCGAACGCGAATTCACCCTGGGCGAGATCCCCGGCATCCTGTGGACGTCTGGATCCGCACCTGCCCCGCTGATCCTGTTCGGGCACAACGGCGGCTTGCACAAGCGGGAATCGCGGCTGGTGGCCCGGGCCCGGCACTCTGCGGCGGAGTACGGCTTCGCGGTGGCGGCCATCGACCACCCTGGGCACGGTGACCGGCCCCGTTCCGCCGTCGACGAGCAGGCCCGCGCCGACCTCCGCCGGGCGATGGCGGCCGGCGAGTCGGTCGACGAGATCTTCGAGTCCTTCATCGTCCCGCTGGTCGAACAGGCGGTCCCGGAATGGCGTACCACCCTGGACGCCCTCCTTTCGCTGCCCGAGATCGGCGGCCCAGTCGGGTACTCGGGGATGACCGCCATCGGCATTCGGCTGGCGGTAGTCGAACCGCGGATCGCAGCCGCCGGTTTCTTCGCGGGGGGTTTCGTGCCCCGCGCCCAGCGCGAAGAGGCCCGGCAGGTCACCATTCCGCTGCAGTTCCTGCTGCAGTGGGACGACGAAGAAAACGACCGGCAGCTGGCCCTGGACCTGTTCGACGCCTTTGGCACCAAGGAGAAGACGCTGCACGCCAATCTGGGCGGCCACGCCGGCACCCCCTGGTTCGAGGTCGACGACGGGGACCGGTTCTTCGCCCGGCACCTGAAGTGAGGCCGGGCCATCAGCCGCCAGCCGACGTTAGGCGGTGTCGGCCAGGACGGCGCTCATCGAGGACAAGTCTCGGCCCCCCTAGGATGGCGGCGGCCAGCAGATGCACAGTCGCCCGAACGCGGCGGCGCCGGCCATCAGCGGTACCGGCCGGTCGGGGCGCGCGTCCCATCCCGTTGGCAATCAAAAGCCTTATCGACGAACTCGCTCAGCCTTCGTAGACCAGAACGGAAACCGGTTCCGTTGAGCCAGATGTGGGTACTGCAGAATGGTTGAGAGTGGCAATGATCACACAAGCGTAGGGGAGGCCGGAATCTCTAGGTTGAAGGGTCTGTGGGCCGCCTTGGCAGGCGTAGTGGCACTGATACTGCTTGGCGCGGCGTTGCTCTCGCAGACCCCGGTCCAGCAGATCCCTGGTGCGGTCACGACGATTCCCGCTCCGATGACGGTCGACACGCTCGTGCCGCCGATCAACGACACGACCACGTCCCCGGCCACGGCCCCCACCACGTTGCTGCCGACCCCCACGGCGGCCCCGGCGACTCCCCCGTACTGCGTGCCGTCGTCTTTTTCCCCGACCTCGGGGCTGACCGAGCTGGCCACCCCTAACCGTCCCAACCTGGCCTACTCGGCCTCACCCGGTGGGGGCGCCGTCGGTCATCTGCAGGCGCCGTGGGGTGGCCCGTCGAGCCGTCCCGTGCTCGGCCAGGCCAACGGCTGGGTCGAAATCGCCCTCAACAGCCGGCCCAATGGTTCGACCGCGTGGGTACCCAGCGGCGACGTCACGGTGAGCTCGACGGCGTTCCACATCGTCATCTCTGTCTGCCAGCGCAGCCTGACCCTCTACCAAGGGGCCAACCAGGTGTACTCCGCCCCGGTCGGTGTCGGCCGGCCCCAGTGGCCGACCCCGCTCGGGGCGACGTTCGTCGACGCCATCGTCAACACGCCAGCACGTCAGCGTTACATCTACGGACCGACCGTGCTCGTCCTTGGTACCCACTCGAACGTCTTCACCGAGTTCGACGGTGGCAACGGGACCGTCGGCATTCACGCCTATCCTTCCGATCCCGCTTCCACCCGAGGCGTTGCTTCCTCGCACGGTTGCGTCCGAGTCGGCGCTGCCACGATCAATGCCCTCTTGGCTGTCCCCGTTGGCACACCGGTTGACGTGATCCTCTAGAAACTCTTGACCCCGGAACGTCGCCGTCGGGGCCGTGGCGGTCCTGATCGTCCGTTTCGGGGTCTCCGAGCGCCGGGCCTGCAGGCTGGCCGGCCAGCACCGCTCCACCCAGCGCCTGTCCGCGAGACCGCGGCCGGAGGTGGAGGACAAGCTGCGCCGCCGGTGCGTCAGCTGGCCCGGGATCATCCCCGTTGGGGTTGGAAGATGGCGCACACCATCGTGCGCCGGGAGGGCTTCGCCGTCAACCGCAAGCGTATTCAACGCCTGTGGCGCGACGAGGGGCTGGGCCGGCCGGTCACCGTCCGCCGCAAACGTCACCGGCCCGAACCCGGCCAGGAGTTGTTCCGGGCGCAGCGGCCCAACCACGTGTGGGCGTTGGACTTCGTCTTCGACGAGATTCGCCACCGGCGCCGCATCAAGTTGCTCAACGTCGTCGACGAGCACACCGGGGAGGCGTTGGCCATGCCCGTCGGGCGCTCCTGCGATGCCGACCAACTGGTAGCCACCATCGAAACCCTCGTGGCCGAGCGCGGGACGCCCGACCTTCCTGCGTATCGATAACGGGCCTGAACTCATCGCCTGGGCGTTGCGGGAATGGTGCCGGCTGTCCGGTACGGCGACGATGTACCTCGAGCCCGGATCCCCCTGGGAGAACCCGTTCGTAGAGTCCTTCAACGGCCGGGTCCGAGACGAGCTGCTCAACATCGAGGAGTTCGGCTCCCTCCTCGAGACCCAGGGGACCCCTCCACCCACGGCGGCATGCCGAGATCCTTGCCCCATGCCTGTGCAGTGATTCGCCCCGCATCACACGTCAGCTCTGGACGCGGTAGTGGAGGTTCACGACACCGCTGGCGAACCGGTGCTCCTCCAGAAGGTCCAACTGGATCCGGGCGTCGCGGGGGAATGCGGCCTTTCCTTCACCGACGAGCACCGGGCAAACGAAGAGCTGGCACTCATCGACGAGGCCTGCGTTGAACGCGTGCGCCGCGAGGGTCGGCCCACCGACGGTCAAATCGCGGGCCGCGGACGCCTTCATCTCGCGGACCGAATCGGGGTCAAAGCTGCGCTCGAGCCGCGTGTTGGCGGTCGAGACTCCTGCCAGCGTCGTGGAGTACACGCTTTTGTTAGCCGCTTGCCACACCTTCGCGAAGTCCGCCCTGAGTTCGGACTGGGCGGCTAAGGCGGGGTCGGTCTCCCATACGGCCATCGTCTCGTACATGCGCCGTCCATAGAGGTAGGTACCGACGGGGCGCACAAGGTCGGTGATGAAGGTGAAAACCTCGTCACTGGGTGTGGTCCATTGGAACCCGCCGTGGGCGTCCTCGATGTAGCCGTCGAGGGACACGTTCGCCACGTAAATCAGCTTGGCCATGCCGCTCCTCGACCACCCGCGTGACGGTGCTAGGCAGAATGTAATCAGGTGTAGACCCACATTCCCACACGCGAGATCAGCCCCACGCCAGAACGGAGCACGGATCGAGCGTCCTAGAGCCTGCGATCGAGGTCAATGCCTCGCCGCGGAGGAGGTAGTTCGGGGATACCGGTTCTGCCGGTCCTGGGTTGGGAGAGCGCTGGTGAGACCTGGTAGGCGCCCAGCAGAGTCTCGTTGAACGTGTTCAGAAAGTTCTTACAGGGGGCCGCTCAGAGCCCAAAGTCTGACTTGAACACGTTCAAAGCGGAGAGAGAAGATGGATCTCAACGTTCTGAGCTGGGCACGCATACAACAGGTCGTTGCGGAACGGCAGCCGCAGTCGGGTGCGAGATGTTCATGCTGATTGACTACTCAAGGGGCCGAATGTGACAACAAGCTTGGCTGTCACATTCCGGGGGCCGCCTACGTCAAGATGATGTGACCACGATGGAAGTGACTGACTTCGAGGCCGAGCGGCCCCGGCTGACTGCGATTGCCACTCGGATACTGGGTTCGGATTCCGACGCGGAGGACGTGCTGCAGGAGACGTGGCTTCGGCTCTCCCGTACCGACGGCATCGACGACCTGCCTGCTTGGCTGACGACGGTCGTGACCAGGTTGTGCCTTGACCAGCTGCGCAAGCGACGGACCAGGTCGTTGGGCGAAGCTGAGGGCACCGCCGACTCGGCTCCGATTGACCCGGAGGCCGACGCGGTGCTCGCCGAGAGGATGGGCGACGCGATGCAGGTTGTCCTCGACGCGTTGGCGCCGGCCGAGAGGGCCGCGTTCGTATTACACGACGTCTTCGGGTATCCATTCGATGAGGTGAGCGCTGTCATGGGTCGCTCGGGTACCGCGGTGCGCCAGCTGGCGAGCCGGGCGCGGCGCAAGGTGCGAGGTGAGCCGGAACCGGTCGCCTCGCAGGTCGCGCGCGCCGAGAGCCGCCGTGTCGTCGAGGCGTTCCTTACCGCAGCCCGCGGTGGGGATCTGGCCACCCTGTTGTTGCTCCTCGCGCCCGACGCGGTCATGCGTGCCGACCTGGTCGGACAGAGGATGGGAACGGATCCCGTATACGAAGGAGCAGCCGCGGTGGCCGCCCGTTTCGACGGCGTCCGGGGTGCCGCGCCTGTCACCATCGACGGTGAGCTCGGCGCCGCCTGGATCCACGCCGGGGAGGTCAAGGTGGCATTCGCATTCCATGTCGAGTCGAGTCGGGTGCGCGAGATCGAGCTGATTGCCGACCCGGACGTGCTGGCGACGATGAATGTAGTCCGCACTCGGGCCAAAGCCTGAGAGCTGATGCACAGGGACCAGTTGGTCCGCCAAGTGAATGGAGTGAGCATCATGAAGGCAATGACATGTCAACAACTGGGCGGCCCCTGCGACCATGCGCACGAGGGCATGACCGCAGACGAGGTCATAAAGGCACACGATCGACACCTCAAAGAAGTGGTCGCCAACGGTGACACCGGACATGAAAGTGCCTTGAAGGAGATGAAGGGCCGCTGGAAGAACCCTGTCAAAGGCATGGGTTGGTACCGGCAGGCCAAGCGTGATTTCGCTGCTCTTCCCGAAGCGTAGGCGTGGGGTATTGGTGGTGGCCTCCAGTAGTAGGTGCCAGCGTGTCAATGGCGTTCATGCGGGTGTTACGTGAGGGCAGCTGGTCGCTTGAGTCACGGGTTCAGGATCTGTCGGGTGACGAAGTAGATGGCGAAGGCGATCAGCAGGACACCGAAGCCCCGTTTCATTGCTCGGGCGGGTAAGCGTTGTGCCAGGCGCGATCCGGCGGCCGCTCCAGGTATGGCCCCCGCGGCGAAGGCGGCGGCGACGGACCAGTCAATGTGGCCGAGAGCCCAATGGGTCGCCAAGGTGGGCACCGAAAGCACGGCGATCACGACGAGGCTCGTTCCGGCTGACTCGGGCATCGTCAAGCCGAGGACCACCACGAACAGCGGTACGAGCAGGAAGCCGCCGCCGTTGGCCAACAGCCCGGTGAGCAGCCCGATCGCGGCAGCGGCGGGAACCACCACTGCACCGCGGCGGCGCGCCAGCCCGGCGAGGCGGCTTTCGGGCAGTGGCAGCAGTATGCGCACACCGACCGCGGCCAGCACCACACCGGAGGCGATGAGCAGCGGCCTGCCACCGACATACTGCGAAAGGAGCGCTCCAATGATCGTCCCAGGGACTCCGCCATAGATCGACCAGCGCGCTACCGGCCACTCCACCTGGTGGCGCCGTACATACGCCACCATGCCAACCACGGCGGCCGGAATCGTCGCCGGGAGGGGCGCCGCCACCGCCACCAGGCCCGGGACGCCGAGCAGGCCGAGCGCCGGAGTGGCGAAGCTGGAGCCCCCCACACCGAACAACCCGAACAGCACGCCGACGACCAGACCGGCCGACGTGACCTCCCACCACGGAGGCATTAGCAGCTCCTGTGGCGCCGGACCATCGCACTCCTCTCCCCTGCTAGACTCACTACCCTACCCCCTACGGTATACTGAGGCCAAACGAGGAGGCGGCCATGGAACTGCCCGAGCGCACGATCGACGATCTCCTCCAGCGCCTTCGCCGCGTCGAGGGTCAGATTCGCGGGATCCAGCAGATGCTCACCGGCGGGCGAGAGTGCCGCGACGTCGTTACTCAGATCTCTGCCGCCCGCAAGGCGCTGGACCAGGCAGGATTCAAGCTCGTCGCCTCCGGGCTCACATACTGTCTCGCGCACCCTGACGATGCCGCCCGTGACGGCTACGACATAGACGACGTCGAGAAGATGTTTATGAGACTCGCGTAACAAGGCCGGCGACCAGTTCGATCGACGGTGAACAAGGATTGAACCGATGAACTCCGCGGACGTCAAAGAATATTTCGACAAAGTGTCGGCCGAGTGGGACGACATGCGGTCGAGCTTCTACAACAACGGAGTCATCGACGCCCTCGCCGCGTCGACACAGACCGACTCCACCATGACGGTGCTCGATGTCGGCACCGGCACCGGCTTCGTAGCCGCCGGGCTCGCTCCACTGGCCGCCAAAGTGATCGGAGTGGATAACTCAGCGGCCATGCTCGCGGTCGCCAACAACAACTTCACCGCCCTCCGCGTCACCAACGCCACGCTGGTCCGGGCCGAGCTTGACGACCTGCCCGTCGTCAGCGCATCAGTAGACGCCTCGGTTGCGAACATGGTTCTGCACCACGCGCCCAACCCAGCGAACATGCTTCGAGAGATGACACGAGTTACCCGACCAGGGGGCCGGGTTGCCGTCACCGACGCCGTCGCCCACCGTTACGAATGGATGCGCACCGAGCAAGCCGACATCTGGCTCGGTTTCTCCGAACACGAAATAGCACAGTTCTTCAATGACGCCGGCCTCGTCGAGTACGGCTACGCCTCGCTCGGCATGCAGTGATGCGTCCAATCGACGACCTCGGTCGAGGTCGCGAACATCGGAATCTTCGCCGCCTGGGGACAGGTGAAACCATTTCCGAGGCGCGCTCCTGCCGACTGACGCCGGTCCCACTCCGTTCCGGCGTCGTCGGGCGGGTCGGCAGTTTGCCAGCCGAATCCGGTGCATAAGCGGGCGCCGCGGTGGCCCGGCAGCGTTCCTTCGCCGTTTGCCGGCTCGGCAGCACGTGCGTACCCACGATGACGCCGAGTAATGGCAAGTGACTACCCGTAAATGGTCATCCTGGGCCAGAGACATCTACTAGCTCGGGTGCGATGATGGCGGTGGCGCTGAGGTTTCCAGGAGCCGGGATAAACTCGTCTCGGAAGCCGAGGTGCCAGACAGGCTCCACGATGCTGACACGACGGCACGGTCAGAGTAATCACGCTTCTCCATCCCCACCGCCAGTCGCAGCCGCGATCGGTCGGCCGGTGGTCGCGATCGTGGTCGCCGTCGCCCTCCTTGCAGTGGTAGTTCTGACGATTGCGCCGTCCGGTCACGGCGGCCAGCCCCGCACCGGGCGCAGGGGGGTCAAGACAGTGGGGTTGGCCGAGGTCGTTGCCGCCCCGGTCACACCGCCGTCGACGACTGTGCTCACCCTGACACCGGGCGCGCTTCCGCCGGCAAGGACCCCGGCCGCCGGCAGAGCCGCCGCCGCCACCACACGAGACTCTTCCACGCCCACGACGACCGTCGGGCCCACCGCGACAACCAGCGCCGATCCGTCGACAACCGCCCCGACTTCAACGACGGTATCCACTCCGCCCACCACGGCCGTCAATCTGGCGGGGCCATGGAGCTCGACGGTGAATGGCATCACAACCACTCTCCAAATGTCGCCTGCAACACCCCGCGCCGGCCAAGTGGTCCACTTCTCGATCACTGCCACCTACAGCATCGCCGGCTGCTGCCTGACGGCGTTCTACCCGGGCGATGGAACCAATGTCCTACCCGACACCACCAAGCAGCATCCGTGCTTCGAGACTCCTCCGGGGACGTTCAGCGAGCAGGTTGACCATGTCTATCCGAAAGCCGGAACTTTCAGCGTCGAGGTCCAACCCAGCGCATTGACGTGCACTATTCCGACACCCACACCAGGATCGTCGGGAAACCTGTTCGTGAACGCCCAAATGTGGGCCACTATTTACGTCGCAACCGCAAACTGACCCTCCGGTCACTAAATGGTTGGAATACAGGACGGCGATTCCGTAGAGGCGTGCACGTGGATCGGTGAGGGCAGCCACATCGGCACCCAAATCGATTGCCGAGCTTGCCCTATCGAGTGCGTAGGGCGTGATATCTACTGAGCAGACCGGCCCCGAGCCCCAGTTCAGCGAGGACAGCCAGCGCGAAAATGGGGGTGTCGCGACCGACACCATGCCGAACACTATCGCTGCGTAGACGACAGCGGCTGCGACGGGGACCATGCGGACCGATTTGCGTTGGACGTGCCAGCCAATGACGGCGGTGAGGGCAAGGCCGAGAAGAAGCAACATGCGGTCATTGTCGACAAGACGGGCGTGCTACGCGCACGACGGACTCCCGACGATCCCGTCCAGCGCCTGCGAGCTACTCCCTCCGATAGCCTGAGACGCATGGAGTCCGCCGCCGGCGACCACGTCCAGCGCGCATATGACGCTGCGGCCGCGGGGGACGTCGAGCCGCTTGTCGCCTTGCTCGCTCCCGGACTCGAGTGGCGTGGTCTCGAGCGCGGGCATTGGTTATGGCGCAAGGCGCCCTCCTGACGCGGCCCCAACGAGGCCCGGTCGGTCCTCCAGAACCGCACCCGCATGGTCGCCCCTGACGCTATCCCTGAAGCGCACGTCGTGTGGGAAGCCGATGCGGCGTGTGTCGTCGAGTTGCGGTGGCGACCCGCGGGCGGGGAGGCCGACCGTGAGATGTTCCAGGCCCTGCGCATCCACGCCGGGAAGATTCACGAGATAGCCGACTTCCGCCAGCTCGGGGCGGCCACCAAGATGGCGAAACGCTTTGTCACGCAGAGCCTGCACTGACATGCTCTCGGCGACTGAAGTGAGCTCAGCCGGTGGGCGATGACAATCGTGGTGCAGCCCAGCGAGGCCACATTGGCATGCACCGCGGCCTCGGTGATCGCGTCCAGATGGCTGGTCGCCTCGGCGAGCAGGAGCACCTTGGGTCGTGTGGCCAGGCGCGGGCGAGGGCCAGGCGCTGGCGTTGCCCGCCCGAGAGCGACGCAGTGGTCAGGACGTGACCGACCGTCCATCAGGGGGCCGTAGGAGTTCGTGGCCGTTTGGCGCATCGGTGCTTTTGATGCGGACCACGCGGTCCAAAGTGGACCGGTGCCGGGTACGATCGGACCAGTGGTCAGAGTCGAGCTTGAACGGGCCGAAGCACTCGAGCTTCTCGGTATGACGTTGGCGCACCTCAACGACGCCGAGGCCAAGGCAAAAATATCACCTCGAGTAGCCCTGCTTATGGCTATCCGGGACAAGCTCGCTTTCGCCCTCCGGGAGGAATCATGAGCTACAGCGATGCCGAAGTATCCGCGGCGACGACAGCGATGGACAAGTACAGGGCGGGCGAGGTGGGCGAGGTTGGCGCCGCTCTTGTAGTTGTCGGCCTGAGCTCAGAAAGGGCCGACAAAGAATCTCGGATCCGCGACGACATGATTCGACTTGCCCATCGCGCGGGGGCGTCGATCCGCCAACTGGCCGAGGTTTCGGGCCTGGGGCGCAAGACCATCACGGCAATTGTCGGATCCAACGCCCGCCTACAGGACTGATCGCACCCACAGTTGTCGCTTGATCCACCCCCGACCAGCGCGCCGTGCAATCTGGCGAGACACAGTGGCGTTCGCAAAGCCGGCGTTCAGTCACGTTGCCCGCGGGTGACTCCAGGGCACCTTCCCCATGAGTGTTCGGGGCGTTAGGGTCGGGGTGGCAGGAGCCAGATGCGATTCGGATCGCGTCCGATCGGCAAGGGCAGCGCACCGCAACCTCGGCGGCGAGTTGCAATCCCGCGATGCTGCGATCCTGGGAAGGTTATGCCACCGCCTTAGCCGAGGCGATCGAGATCTCGTATCGCGTAGCGAAGGTGCTGGAAGTGCTCTTCGAAGACGACGCCGATGCAGTCATGCACGGCGCTTGCGCCGTTTTCGAGAACCATGACCTCGTCGGTCAAGGATGCGGGCTCGATGCCATCGAGGTGATCTCGCAGCTGCGCTGACCGGTCCCGCCAGGCGGCGACGGCAGCGTCGAACGTCGGGTCGGCGGCGGCGTCAAGGCCCGGCCATCCGAAGTCAACCGATCCGGTGTTCGGGACGCCCATCGGGTGGAAGGCGCCGCCGAGGATCGGCACGGTGAACCACTTGTCGATGGCGAACACGAGGTGGCGGACGGTCTGGGCGAAAGACCACTCCCCGCCGACCGACGCGTTGCGCTGCTCCTCGGTGAGGCCCAGCGCCCGCTCGATCACGGACTCCCAGGCTGTGTCGAAGGCCTGCCACCCGTCGCGCATGGCCTCTGGGTCGGTCGGGCGGAGATGCGAGCGGAGGACGAACCACGGGTCTCGCTCGTTCACGTAGGCGGTCACGTCCACGCCATTGACCACGAGGCGATCGATCTCGGCATCGATAACGACGTCGACGAGGCGGGCGTGCGAGATCCGTGCCCCCGTCAGGTCAACGTCGCGCAGCGTTGCCCGCTGCAGGTCTACGCCCCAAAAGGCTGCGTCGCTCAGGTCCTGGAACTCGAACACTTCGGCCATCCGCCCATGATCGCGCTGCGTGCCCTCGAACCTCCCGCCGCGTTCCGAGCGCCAGATACCCAACCAACCAGTCAGGGGCTCCAAGTCCCAGCGCGACGGGACCACCGGCGCAGAAGGCCATCAGCAATGCCAGGCCACCCTCGCCATCGGGAATCCCCGGTGCCACCCGAGCCCAAATCGACGTGGCACCGGAGAGATCCAACAGTGCGTCCGACATTGCGGGGTGTCCTCCGGGCCTGCGGATTATCGTGCCCACTGCCTACGAGGTGGGCGTTCTCAAGGGTCGGGTGGGGCCGGGAAACGTCGTCGCCGTCGTCGGATCCGGGCCAGTCGGCCCGGCGGCCATCATGGGTGCCCGGCTCTACGCCCTAGTCAAATCGTGGCCATCGACCAAGTTGATGCACGCTTGGAAGCGGCAAAGCCGTTTGGCGCCGACGTCACCGTCAGCAACAGCCGTGAGGACGCGCAGCAGCCCGTCTTCGAGCTCACCAATGGATTGGGCGCCGACGTGGCCATCTAAGCCGTCGGATTGCCCGCCACTTTTCGAGCTGGCGACCACATTGATCCGACCCCGCGGCCACGTTGCCAACATCGGGGTACACGGGGAACCAGTGACCCTTCATCTCGAGGATCTCTGGACCCGCAACGTCATCATCACGACCGGCCTGGTCGACACCTCCTCGATGCCCACCCTCTTGAAGTTGCTCGCGGGTCGGCAACTCGACGCGGCCCGGTTGGTCACCCATCACTTTGCTCTCGACGATTTCGAGCAGGCGTTGAAGTCTTCGCCCGAGCCGGCGATGACTTCCGGCCGAACCAGCCGTCTGTACCTCGAGCAACCAGCCAGGGAGGCAAGACCATGCGAGTTGTCGTCAGCGAGTTCATGAGTCTCGACGGGGTCGTGCAGGCCCCAGGTGGCCCCCAAGAGGACACGAGCGGGGGTTTCCGACACGGCGGTTGGTCGCAGCGGTTCTTCGACCCCGATGTCATGGGACCGATCATCGGGGAGCTCGCCCGGCGGAGCGAGGCGTTGCTTCAAGGGCGGCGGACCTACCAGGTGTCGGCCGAGGCCTGGCCGACCCGTGGCGGCGATCCCTTCGCGGACTGGATCAATCGCACCCAGAAGTACGTCGTATCGGACACCCTGGCTGAGTCGGACCTGACCTGGAATCCCGCCACCATCATCCGGGGGAAGGCGCTCGTCGACACGGTGGCTGCACTCCGGGAGAAGCCGGGCGGTGACATCTACGTCTACGGCAGCCTGTCGCTGGTGCGGTCGTTGCTAACGGCACGGCTCGTCGACGAACTCATCGTCATGATCGAGCCGATCACCCTCGGAGGTGGCAAGACGTTGTTCCCCCCCGACGGCGAGCTCCGCACCTTCGAACTTACCTCCGCCATTACCTCGACGACCGGGGTCCAGGTGTGCCGGTACCGGCCGACTGCCTAGGCGGTGTGTCTTCTGTGGTTCGGTCGGCCGGTCAGCAAGGTTTACCGTGGCGTCTTGCGCGATCCGATGGCGGCCCGTCAGGGTCGGCCGGCGTGTGGGACGTCGACGTGTTCCATCAGCACGATGCCGTCGGAGGCGCCGCTGGCGCCGTAGTGATTGGCCACGATGTAGAGCGTCCGGCCGTCTGCGCCGCCGAGCATGCACGCGAAACAGCCCCGGTCGGCATCGATTGTGTTCAGCAGCTGGCCTCCTTCTGCGACCCGTGTGCAGCATCGCCCGGGAACGCTGGCGTACCAGATCGCACCGTCGGCGTCCGCGCAAATGCCGTCAGGTGCGGAGCCGGGCCCGAGGTCGGCCCACACCCGCCGGTCGGCAAGGCGGCCGGCCTCGGTGATCGTCCAGGCGGTCAGCCGGTCCGCGTGTGACTCGGCCAGCACCAGCGTGTCCTCATCCAGGATGAGCATCCCGTTCGGGAACCACACGTCGTCGGCCACGCGGTGGCTGCTCCCGTCGGGAAGCACAACGGCGACGATCCCCGGCTTACGCGGCTCCCAGGGCATCGAGCCCGGCATGTCCACCCACGCCCGGCCAGCGGCGTCGACCACGATCTCGTTGAACGGCTGCCCAGCTGCGCCATAGAGGGCGAGGTCAGGGCCGACCATCACGCCACCTGGGGTGGTGGCTACCAGGCGGCCGTCGGGCAGCCAGTCGATCGAGAACGGCAATCCCCCCTCGACTCGCGCCATGACCTCACGGCTCCCGTCCGCCTCGAAGGCCAGCACCTCGCCTGCCAGCCAGTCGCACATCCAGAAGCGGCCGTCGTGCCACCGCGGAGACTCACCCATCTGGATCCCGGTCGCGAAGATGTCAGTCACGCGTTACGAGACTGCCGCCGACGCCAGTTGTCATCGGTCCGCCGCGCATACCGCCGATCGACCGCGTGTGGCTACAACCGGACCGCCCAGTTAGCCGGTCGGGCGCCGAGGGTAGAAGATCTTGGACCTATGGAGGCCCAATGACCGACACGCCTACCACCGAAGGCCGCGACGAGGATTCCGACCCCGGCCCCACCAAATCCACGGTCCCTGGTCAATCCTCCGGTGCCGATGCACGCGGAGAGGGCGACAGCGAGGGAGGGACCCTGGAGGACAAGGTTTGAACCAGCAGTGGCGCCGGTGGCTCCGCCGCCGTCATGTGACCGTCAAATCCTCGGCTGTAGCACTGCCAGTTACCCTTTCGGCCTATCAGCTAGGCCCCGGCTCCAGATACCCGCACCGTCGGAATGTCGCCGCCGGCACCCCAGTGGACGGGCGCTGCTGCGGTCCAGATACCAGGTGGCGGTGGTGGGCCACAACCTGACCATCGGAGATGAGGGTGGCGGCGGCGTCGCCGAGCGTCGTCAGGCCGAGGATATACATGGCGCGTCCCGGTGTTCGCTCATTGGAGCCAGCCGCCCGCAGATGCCGAAGCCCCGCCGGCTATTGTTGCATTCCCACGGCTCCGCGAAGCCGTCCTCCCGATACCACTGGGCCACCTCGGCAAAGGAGTGGCAATGGGCAATACGGGGCGCCGAAGATGTCCAGAAGGGCCAGGGCAGCTTCGCGTCGCTGCAGAGCCGGGTAACTCCTCACGCCGGCGGCATTGAGCACCCTGCAGAACACCTGGAACGGGCCGGCCATGGCATCGGCGACGCGAGCGAAGCGGTGAGGCGGGATACGGCTAGTGCCGCGGCGGATGAAGTTGACGGTAAGGGTGACCAATCGCTCATAGCAGTAGAGCCATACATACAGTGTCCCTCCGGGGCGCAAAAGGGGCCGCAGCGCCTCGAAAGTCCGGTGTCGGGGGTATGATGGAGAACGCCGGCTGAATGGATGATGTCGAGGCTTGCTGGGGCGAGGGGGGTGCCTGCAAGTCGGCTTGTATGAAATGGACCCGGTCGGGCCTCGCCCGGTACTGATATCCATGGCGATGACATCCACGCCGAACTCAGAGTAGGCGACCATTTGGTTTCCGTTTCCGCATTCTGCGTCCAAAAGGACCATGCCCTCGAGGGTGCCGCGGCATTGCGGACACCGTAGGATGTTCACGAGTCGTTGGTAGAACGGGCACGCCTTTCGTTAAGATGTAGGCGACTGAGCACCGGGGTCGCGATCGCGGTGCTCCTCGGGGCAGAAGAGGTAGTTTCTCCACGGCGGCTCGGGCGCAATATGCTCCCGTAACTGTCGGCCACCGCCGGTCAGGAGGAAGAATCGGTAGTCGAGGGGCCGCAGAATCGCCTCGATGCGCGTGGCAATGTCTTCCCTTAAGATTTCGCAGAACACCAGCGGTCGGTGGCGCGAGAGCGTCCGGGTCATGCCTTGGAACACTGCGTCCTCGGTCGTTTCGGTGTCAACCTTCACCAGGTTCACGTCCACAATCCCCTGATTGTCGACGAAGTCGTCAATGGTCACCACTTCTACCTCTGAACTGGTCAGATGTGACTGATCGACGACGCTCTCCATGAACTCTCGTGATAGGCTGGAACTACTCGGTATTCCGAAACCGACGTGGAAGAACTGTGCCACACCGGCTTCAGCGCCCACCGCCAGCGGCAGGCATGTCAGGTTGCTGAGGTTGTTCAAGGCCCTGTTGCCCTGGAGCCGCTCGAAGACGGCCGGCAGCGGTTCGAAGGCGTAGACCCTGCCGCCCGGGTTTGCGTGGGCGGCGAGAAGGGCGAAATATCCGACGTGGGCACCGATGTCGATTGTGACGTGGGCAGACCGAGCGAGACGGAAGAACTCCCGCCCACTTTCTGGTTCATGGCCGTCCCACCCGCTCCAGTACACCATGCTGGCGATCTGATCATCACCTCGTGACCACATTCGGAGGGGCCCACCGACGGGCAGGGGCGCCTCGACCAGCCCCACCCGGGGGAGGTAGCGGACCAGACGCTGGGTGGGAATACCCAAATGGTCAAGCCCGGCTCGGCACGCCTTCGTCAGCGCCAGATTGAGGGGCGGCCAGCGTCGAACTGCTCGCAGCGGCCGTTTGACCAACTCGACATCCATGTCCCACCCTGCCTCTGGCTCGACCATTGACCGGTACTTCTCTCGCGATCCCGTGTAGCCATGAGGTCAGGGGACAGGGGACCGGAGGGGCCGAGACCAACGGGCTCCAGCCACCACCTATCGTATCGCCCATGGCCGTCTCCGCCATCAGGCCGAGCCGGCGGCCGGTCGTCCTGGCTGCAGTGGGTATTGCGATGGGAGCCGTCGTGGCGCGGGCCCAACCCGTTCTGGCATTGGTGCTGCCCACCCTCTAGGTCCGTCTTTCCATCGCCGTTGTAATCCCCCGGAGCGGGGAGGTCGCCCGGCGAGCCCCACAAGATCCCCGTCGCGCCGCCCGTGCTGCGGCTTATGAACCAGGTGGCGGTGGTGGGCCGGTAGACGGCGAGGTCAGTTTTGGCATCGCCGTCGTAGTCACCGGGGACCGACCTGCTGACGCTGACCGACTGCAGCGCAGTCGGGGCCGGGGCATGGGTGGCATCACCGGTCTGGTCGGCCGCGATCACGCACCGACCCACCCCGCGGAAGGTAACCGTCCCCGCCGCCGACACGGTGCAGGCTCCTGCCGACAAGCGGCGTAGAGGGAGAAAACGACCGGGGCGGCGTAGATCCAGGTGTCGTTCTGCAGGACTCCGCTGCTTTTCGGGCCGCCGAAGAGGACCAGCGACGCGGTCGCGGGGTCATAGGCCGTCGCCGTCTGGCTGCGGGACGTAGGGCTGGATGGCGGGGCCTGCTGGACCCAGGTGGTCCCTTCCCAGGTCCAGGTGTCGCTGAGCAGATTGTTGTCCTGCCCGCCGAACAGCACCGCCCGCCCGCCCGATGTCGGCGTCATACGCCAAGGAGGCGTAGCCGCGGGCGAGGGGAGCCTTCGGCGGTAGCTGCTGCGTCCAGGTGCTCCCGTCCCAGGTCCAAGTGTCGTCGAGAAGGCCCGAATGGGGCTGGTACCACCGAACAGGACCAATTTCCCTACGCCGTCAAGGCGGCGCTGGCCCGCCCTGGAGGGCTGACGGCTGGGGTCTTTTGGATCCATGTTTCGACCAGAACGCCGGCGGGGGAAGTGGCAACCACCACGGGCCCTGCGGCCGCGACCACCAGGCCGCCAAGGACTGCCAGCACGATGGATATGGTCGAAAATATGGTCGGATTCGAGGGAGCCCCTAGTTTTCGCCCGGAGCTTCACCCTCGGGTTGTCGACCTCGGGGTTTCGCGGATTTAAGGTCCGGGATCACCCCAGATGGTGCCTCAGCGCTCGAGGATCACGCGACGTCGCGTGGGCGCGTGCCGCTGGCGTCCTGTGTCGTTCCCACGACGCAGCGCGCCACCCCCGGAACCAGGACCTTTCCGTCCTTCTCGAACGCGCTCACCTTTGGTATCGCGTTTGCCCGAATCCGCGCCCGCGCCGGTTCGTCGACCTGCTGAAGCGCCGCAACTGCAAGCGAGCATGCTCGCTGATCATCTCCCATTACTGGGCGGGCGAACGCGTCACGAGTTCCACGTAGACATCCCACCCGGCAACGTCGCCCAGCCCGGCGCGGTCGTACAGGGCACCGACATATCCCGGGGCAGCGCATCGGAACATATTCGGCCTGTCCGGGTCGGGTGGCGCCACGACCGCCTCGGTCGCAATTGCCTCCATGGCGACCGCCGTCCACGGGTTTGCTCGGGCTTGACCCATACCGACGCGCAGAGACGTCCGCCCGGCTTGAGTACGCGCGCGAACTCGGCCGTCGCCTTGGCCACGTCGGGGAAGAACATGTACCCAAAGCGCACCGAGACGCTATCGAATGTTGCGTCGTCGAATGGCAAATCATCGGCACTGCACACCTGCGTCTCGATGTTGGCGATCCCTTGCGCCCTGGCCCGTCGCGCCGCTATGTCGACCATCTCCGCTACGACGTCGGTCAGCACGACCCGCCCTTTCGGCGACAGTCGCGCGATGCTCAGTCCCGGCTCACCTGTGCCCGCGGCTATGTCGAAATGCTGATGATTCTCAGCAATGTCGAGACCCTCGATCATCGCTGCGCCGACCGGGCCCAGCTGATCCATGATGACGGCGTCCCACTTCTACCAGCTCGCAGAGAGCCCGGCCCACGTCGCTCGCTGAACGTCTCGGATCTCATCGGGGCTTGGCATCGGCCATCCCTCCATCGATGCGTCGACCGAACCCGAAGGCACTCCCTTCCCGGTTCACATCAGCATTGTTGCTGGCTCTGAGCTCATCCCGGTGCCCGGCGGAATGGCTGCTCCGAACCAGGTCGCAAGTGCCTGCGGCAGCTCTGGGTCTGTGAGGTCTCCCGCCCATGCGACATGCCCGTCGGGTCGGATCAACACGGCTGGGGGCGCAGCGACCTCACCAAGGACCGGAAGTTCCCACCCCCCGCCAGCATGCATGGCATCAACGGACCGGACTCGACTCTCCCAAGGAGAAAGGTCGAAACTGGCGGGTTCGCCGAAGTTGAGGAGCACGGGCCGGGCGTCGTGCAGCAGGGTGAATACGCTCGTGGGACCGTCGGCGGTCTGTATGTCGACGTCGGGCATGCGCCGCCCGACCAGCGGGTGTCCCTCCCCGAGGCGGTATTGGATATCGAGACCGGAGAGCATTGCCGCGATGCGCCGCCGGGGCTCGTCCATGCCCAGCAGCTCGGTCATGGTCTCGCGGAGGGACTGGTGACGGTCGTCGGGGCAACTGAGGGCAACTTGCGCCATCGTGTTGTGCAGCACACGGGCTGCAACCGGATGCCGTTCCGTCTGGTAGGTGTCCAGGAGGCTCTCAGGCGACGACTTGTTGACCACCTGGGCCAGCTTCCATCCGAGGTTCACGGCATCCTGTACGCCGACGTTGAGGCCCTGTCCACCTTGCGGGGGATGCACGTGTGCCGCGTCGCCCGCCAGGATGACACGTCGCTCCCGGTAGGAGGAGGCCTGCCGCGCGGCGTCGGTGAATCGAGAGATCCAGGTCGGGCTGCGTACCCCGAAATCCGTTCCATAGGCCCCGATGAGTGCCTCGCTGAGATCCTCAAGGGTCGGCTCGCTGGTGTGCCCGATGTGCCGTTCGGTCAGCACCACTCGGAATGGTCCCCCGCCCGCCCCCCGGGTAACGGGACCGATGCCGCCACCCTCGCGGCGCATGCCGAGCTCCGGCTCGTTCATCTCGACCTCGGCAATAATCCAGCTGGTAGAGGGATCCAAACCGACGAAGTCGATGCCGGCTGCCTTGCGGACCACGCTGCGCCCTCCGTCGCACCCCACGAGGTAGTCCGCTCGCAGCGACCGGCCGCCGGACAGCTCGACGTCGACGACAGTGTCGTCCTGTTCGAAGCCTGTCACGTCGTGTCCGCGAACAACCGGTACCGCCAGCTCGTCGACCCAGCCGGCCAGGATGCGCTCGAAGTCGCGCTGTCGCAGCGCCAGCCCGTAGTTGTGGCGGGTGGGAAAGTCGCTGATGTCCAACTGGGTCCCGAACCCGTGGACCTGCATCGCCTGGCCCTCCGAGAGGAACCGATCTGCGAGGCCACGCTGATCAAGCACCTCGATGGTGCGCGCGTGTAGACCCCCGGCCCGCGATCCGTCGAGATCCAGCGTGGCCCGTCGTTCGACGATGACGACGTCGATGCCGGCCAGCGCCAGCTCGCCCGCCAACATCAGCCCGGTCGGGCCCCCTCCTGCGATCACCACCGAGTGCTCGGTCATCGCCGCTCGCCGGCGAACGCGGCACCGGACAGGGATTGCCACCTCGGGCGCAGCGACCGCCCCCCGGCGCCGGTCCCCCCGACCCCCGCCGCAACCTCCTCGACCGGTTCCGCGCTCCGGGTCGGCCCATCTGGCGACGACGACACATCCATTTCGCAACTCCTGGGTTGATGGTCCTGGCCGTATCGGCTCAGCGAACGAGTCATCATCAGCACGTTTGGGCGGCTTGCGGCAAGCCCCCTCCCTCGCGCTATGTTGTGAATGGCGGCGAAGGTTCACTGTCCCACCTCGGCCACGCGCGGTGACTAAGCCGGCGAGGCGCTCCCGGCTCCGGAACCCAGCCACGGCGTCATCCACGAATGGCGGCATCTTCCACCGAGGTCAATCGGAGAGGTGCGGCAGGAAGCTGATACGCCCTGTTGATTCGCTCTCCGGACCGAAATAGAATTTTCCCGCTCATGTCCGAGAGGAGGGCAGCTGGCATGATGCGAAGGTTTCTGGCCGTCGTCATGGTGCTCCTCGGGTTCGGCCTGTTACTAGCGCCAGCCACCAGCGGGGAACCTAGCCCGGGCCACAACTGTCCGAACCCGGCAGGGAACCTGCCTCCCGGACAGTGCAAGAAAACGACTACGACAACCTCCACCACCGTCCCGCCGACCACAACGACCACGGTCCCGCCCACGACGACAACCACCGTCCCGCCGCCCAGCACCACCACCACGGTCCCGCCGCCCACAACAACCACCACGGTCCCGCCGCCGACCACTACCACCACGGTCCCGCCGCCGACCACCAGCACCACCGTCCCGCCGCCCACGACAACCACCGTCGCCGGAGCCCCAGGCGCCCCGACCGCCGTGGCGGCCGTCAGCGACGGGCCCGGGCAGGCGACGGTGACTTGGTCGATCCCGTTTGACAACGGCTCGCCGATTTCGCACTACACCGTGACCCCGTTCCGGGATGGCATCGCCTTGACACCGGTGCAGGTGGACTGGGCTTCCTCCACCAGTGTGACCATTACTGGACTGCCGACCGGGATTTACACCTTTGAGGTAACTGCCACCAACATGATGGGCACCTCGCCACCCGGCACGTCGAACAGCGTCGCCGTCGCTTAGTTCATATCGCCCGCCCGACGGACAGCGGAAGTGTGCCGACAGCCTGCTACCGCGGCCTACAGGGCCTCTACGGGATCCCCTTGGGCTTGATGTACTGCTTCGTTGCGCTCAGCAATACGTAAACGGAACCTCTGAGCCCCTTGGCCATGGGCGGCGGGGTCTTGCTGGGGGCCCTCGGCTTCTGGGTCGTCAACGTCTATACCAGCATCGCTTCGGCCTGGTCACTCCCACCAACAGCCGGAATGTGCGGACCCTCCGCGCCGACGGCGCCGGCTTTGGCGTCTACATAGCCGCCGACCAACTGGCCCGGGCCATCCTGGGGCGGCCCTCCCAGCACCCGGTCAGCACAACGGCCGCCACACTTGCTCTCGGCATGGTGGTCTTCTATGCCATGAACACCACGCTCAAGGCCCGCCACATCGTCATATGGGGGACGCTCCTGGTGGCCGGTCTCCTGCCGTCTGGGGGCCTGGGCGTCAACCGGGACGCGGTGGCGTACTTTCCGATCGGAGCAGCCTCGGTCGCGTCGGGGCTCCTCGACCACCGCCTACTGGTGCGCACCTTCAAGTCCTACCGAGCCTTGGACCTCGACAACGCCGATGCCGGGGCGTAGCGACGACCTGGCCCTCGACGGTCTGATCCGCGAGCCGGCCCGCCTGGCGATCCTGACGGTGCTGTCATCGGTCCGAGCCGGCGACTTCGTCTTCCTCCAGCCCACCACCGGGCTGACCAAGGACAACCTGTCCAGCCACCGGACGAAGTTGGAAGAGGCGGGACTGGTCAAGATCGAGAAGCGGTTCGTGCTCAAGAAGCCCAACACCAACGTCGAGCTCACAGCACATGGGAAAGAACGGATCGGGCTCCCGAAACCTAGCCAGAACGGTCGGGTGGTTTGGTAACCGGTTCCCGTAGAACCGGTCACCAAACCGGGACCTCGATCAGGCAAGCTCGAAACGATCGAGGTTCATGACCTTGTCCCACGCCGCCACGAAGGCACGCACGAACGCCTCCTGCCCGTCATCGCACGCGTAAACCTCGGAGATGGCTCGGAGCTGGGAGTTCGAGCCGAACACGAGGTCGACGGCGGTGCCGGTCCGGGTGACCTCGCCGGTGGCCCGATCGCGACCCTCGTACACGTTCTCCGATGACTCCGACGCTTTCCACGCGGTGGTCATGTCGAGCACGTTCACGAAGAAGTCGTTGGTCAACATCTCGGGCCGGTCGGTGAAAACGCCGTGCCGGGTATGCCCGAAGTTGGTGTTCAGGGCACGCAGGCCGCCGACGAGAGCGGTCATCTCGGGGGGGGTGAGTGTCAACAGGTTGGCCCTCTCTACCAGCAGGTGCTCCGGGGGCCGCTTCTCTCCGGCTCGGAGGTAGTTGCGGAACCCGTCCGCGGTCGGCTCGAGCACCGCGAACGACTCCACATCGGTTTGCTCTTGTGATGCGTCGGTGCGGCCGGGCGCGAACGGAACCGTGATCTCGTGGCCGGCCTTCTTCGCCGCTTGCTCGACGGCCGCGGTCCCGCCCAGGACGATCAGGTCAGCGAGGGAGACCCTTTTTCCGCCCGGCGACGCGCTGTTGAACTCCTGCTGGATCTGCTCCAAGGTCTGGAGCACGTCGGCGAGCTCGGAGGGGTTGTTGATCTCCCAGTCCCTCTGGGGCGCCAGTCGGATCCGCGCCCCATTCGCCCCGCCCCGCTTGTCGGTGCCCCGGAAGGTGGCCGCCGAGGCCCATGCCGTCGAAACCAGTTGGGCGATCGACAGTCCCGACTCAAGGAGCTTGCCCTTGAGGGCCGCGATGTCCTCCGCCCCGATGAGCTCATGATCGACCTCGGGGACGGGGTCCTGCCACAGCTGCGGCTCCGGAACCCACGGGCCGAGGTAGCGCGATACCGGTCCCATGTCGCGGTGAAGCAGCTTGTACCACGCCTTGGCAAACGCGTCTGCGAACTGGTCCGGATGCTCGTGGAAGCGTCTCGAGATCGGGCCGTAGATCGGATCCAGCTTCAGCGCCAGGTCGGTCGTCAGCATCATGGGAGCGTGCCGTTTCGACGGATCATGGGCATCCGGCACGGTGCCCTGGGCGGAAGCGTCCCTGGGAGTCCACTGCTTGGCACCCGCGGGGCTCGTCGTCAGCTCCCAGTCGTAGTTGAACAGGTTGTCGAAGTAGCCGTTGTCCCACTTCGTCGGCTCGTTGGTCCACGCGCCCTCGAGCCCGCTGGTGATGGTGTCGGATCCCTTGCCAGCCCCGCAGGTGATCCGCCACCCGAGGCCTTGCTCCTCAAGGGGGGCCGCCTCGGGTTCGGGACCGACGCACTCGGAACTGACGGCACCGTGGCACTTGCCGAATGTGTGGCCGCCGGCGATGAGCGCCACAGTCTCCTCGTCGTTCATCGCCATGCGGCCGAAGGTCTCCCGAATGTCCCTGGCCGAAGCCAGCGGATCCGGGTTGCCGTTCGGCCCTTCCGGGTTCACGTAGATGAGGCCCATCTGCACGGCGCCGAAACTTCCGGCGAGCTCCCTGTCGCCGCTATAACGCTCATCCCCGAGCCAGGTGGCCTCAGGCCCCCAGTCGACGTCATCTTCGGGCGCCCAAATGTCCTCACGCCCGAAGCCGAAGCCGAAGGTCTGGAAACCCATGGATTCCAGGGCACAGTTGCCGGCGAAGACGATCAGATCGGCCATGGAGATCTTCCGGCCGTACTTTTGCTTGACCGGCCACAGCAACCGGCGTGCCTTGTCGAGGTTGGCGTTGTCGGGCCAACTGTTGAGGGGGGCGAAGCGCTGGGCGCCGCTGCCGCCACCGCCGCGGCCGTCGCCGATGCGGTACGTGCCCGCAGCGTGCCACGTCATGCGGATGAAGAGTCCCCCGTAGTGGCCGTAGTCGGCCGGCCACCAGTCCTGGGACGTCGTCATCACGTCGATGACGTCCTGCTTCAGCGCCGCCAGGTCAAGGGACTTGAACTCTTCCGCGTAGTTGAAGTCTTCGCCAATCGGGTTGGACTGAGGCGAGTGCTGGTGGAGCGCCTGCAGATTGAGCTGATTGGGCCACCAGTCCTCGATCGACCTGAGCCGAGTCGGGGCCGGGGTCGGGGTCGGGATCGCTGGATTCTCGCTGTCAGACACGTGGGTCCTCCTGTTGTCTCACTGGTTCGTCATTCGATGGTTGATCGCTCTTGAAGCGGGCGCTGTTTGCCTTGACACATTGCGGACACTGGCCCCAGTAGATGACCTCGGCCTCATCGATCTCATAGCCCGAGGGGTCGGCAGCCGTCAGGCAGGGCGTGTAGCCGACCGCACAGTCGACGTCGACCATCTCCTCGCAGGTTCGGCAAATGAGGTGATGATGGTTGTCGCCGACTCGGTCCTCGTAGCGGGCCGGCGACCCGGCGGGCTGGATGCGCCGGAGGAGGCCCTTGTCGGTGAGGATGGCGAGGGTGTCGTATACCGACTGAAGCGAAATGGCACCGATCTCGGCCCGAACGACCTTGTCGATGTCGTCCGCGGTGCTGTGCGGCCGATCGGACATCGCCCGCAGGACAGCCAGACGCTGCGCGGTGACCCGAACTCCATGCTGGCGGAGAAGAACAGCCCGGTCGACCGATGCGTCCACGAGGCTAGAATAGCCACAATATTCGAGCATTTCCAGACTTTGGCCGATACCAACTATAACCAGGGGAAACCGAGGGTGGCGGCTGTCGGATTTCTGTCGCCTCTCTGTCCTTCTCCTGGCTCTCCATCCACCGGATAGCGTTACGCCCGGTCGCGACCGTAAAGGAGACGCGGGTGACTGTCCTGGCTTTGTTGCTTGTCGCGATCCTCGGGCTCGGTGCCGCGCTGCTGCCGGCGGCGTTGTTCTGGCGTTGCCGGAAGGTCGACGCCCTGCGGTGCCAGGTCCTGCAGGACAGCTATCGCCTGGCCGCGGATGACATGAACGCCGGGCTTGCCTGGGAGTGGCGGTTCGAGGCGTGCCGGACGGGCGCCACCTTCAACGAGATGGTGTGGAAGATATGGCGTCCCGTGTCGAGCTTCTACGAGCCGTCTCGTCCGCTCGTGCGTCAATAGCGGCGAAGAGCCGGCGAGTCTCGGGAACGTCATTTAACCCGGGCTCGTAACCGGCCTCGACGCCCACGATAGGGTGAGATCCGTGTCCGTCCTGGCTTGGCTCATCGTGGCGCTGGTGCTGGTCCTTGTCGCGTTCGCGGTCTTCGTAGTGCTTCGGCGCCGCAGCCGCAGCGGCTCCGTGATCGCCACTCGGAAGCCGAAACCATGACGTTGCTGATGACGGCATCGGGGATCAACGGCCTGCCGGTGGTCACCGTGGGCGGTGGCGAGGACGTGGCCGAGGTGCGCGACGTGATCTACGACCCCGGGGCGGGGCGGCTGGTCGGCCTGACCCTGAACAAGCGTGGCTTTCTCGCCGGGCGGTGCCGCCAGGTGCTTCCGGCCGACTCCATCCACGCCATCGGTCGCCATGCCGTCATGGTCGTGGACGAGTCGGCCCTGGTGCTCCCCGACGCCGCCCCCGATGAGGTTGCCTACCCCGCCACCGAGCGAAATGTGTTGGGCAATGACGTGCTCACCGAAAAAGGCGTCAGCCTGGGCAAGGTGAGGGACCTGGTTCTCGTCGTGGGGAGCACCGGCGAGGTGGTCGGCTATCACATCGACAAAACCAACGGCGGAGCCGGGTATATCCCGCTCCCGGCCCAGCTGGCGGTATCGGGATCAGCGTTGGTCGTGCCCGATGTCACTGAAACATTCGTAGTCGACGACCTGGTGGGCCTCGGAGCCGCGGTCGACGTCTTCCGGTCCCGTCTGGGTCTGACCTGATGGGTGACTCGTTCCGCCAGTCGCTGGGCCGGAAGGTGGTCAGCCGGGCCACCGCCCACCAACTGGGCACGGTGTCGCATCTGCTGGTCACCATCGACTGCCGCCAGGTGGCGGCGGTGATCCTGGGCAAGGGCAAGAAGGCCACACTGGTCGACTGGGCTCAGCTGACCGGCTTCGGCGCCGACGCCGTCATGGTCAGCGACGAAGCGACGCTGCGCTCCCCCGCCGACAGCCGGGAACAAGCGGCAGCGGCCGGCAAACTCGAACTGCTCGGAAGACGCACCCTTACCGAGTCCGGCAATGAACTGGGTTCGATCGTCGACATCACCTTCGATCCCGAGAGCGGATCAGTCGAGGCGCTCCACGTCGCCGACCGCGAGATACCCGCCGACGCCGTCGTCGGTTCTGGCTCCTATGCGGTCGTCGTCGCGGCCAGCCAGGATCCCGTCTGACTGGGTTTTGCGTCCCATGACGGGGATGAATGTCAACCCGGGGGGCGTGGGGGCCACTCTGCCCCCTTCGGGCCACCAGATGGAAATGGTGTTCGGCTCCCAGCGAGCCGTGATCACCGGCCTCGGCGCCAGCCTGCGAACCTACGAAGTTGACGGCTGGTCGGTCGTGGACGGCTATGCCGTCGACGAGATGGCATCGGGCGGTCGAGGTCAGCTCCTGATCCCGTGGCCGAATCGTATCGGCGACGGCCGCTACCACTTCCTGGGCGCCGATTATCAACTTCCCCTTACCGAGCCCGGCAAGCACAATGCCAGCCACGGATTGGTCCGCTGGTCGCCTTGGGCGCTGGAACAGCCTGCTCGGGACCGGGTCGTCGGCCGCCATCACGTGTACCCCCAGCCCGGCTATCCCTTCAGCCTGGACCTCGAGGTTGAGTACCAGCTCTCCGAGGGCGGCCTCCGAGCCCAACTGGCGGCCACCAACGCCGGCCCCACGCCGGCCCCCTACGGGGCCGGGCACCACCCCTATCTCCGTGTGGGGACGGAGTGGGTCGACGACATCGTGCTCCAGGTTCCCGCGGCGACGATGATTCCCACCGACGACCGAGGCCTGCCCCGCGCCGCTCCTGTCCCGGTGGCCGACACCGAGGTGGACTTCCGGCACCCCCGAAGGGTCGGCTCCGCGGTCCTCGACGTGTGTTATTGCGACCTCGACCGGGACGGCGACGGTGTCGTCCACGTCGTCCTCACACACCCCTCGGCTCCGGCCTCGGTGACCCTCTGGGGTGATTCGACCGTCACCTACCTGATGGTCTTCAGCGGCGACACCCTGGCCCCAGACCGCCGCCGCCGGGCGCTGGCCGTCGAGCCGATGACCTGCCCCCCCGACGCATTCCGCAGTGGCACCGGTCTCATGGTGCTCGAACCGGGGCAGAAGACGACCACCTGCTGGGGGATACGGGCCGAGCCGGCAACCACGGTTTGAGGGGCCCCCCGGGGAGGAGCCTTCAGCCCGTCACTCGGCGCGCCGGGGGGCGGCCAGACCCCGAAGGTCTCCGTCGTCGTCGAACCAGGCGGTGGCGGGACCGAATCCCGATTGCAGCAGGGCAGGTTGCAAGAGTCGATCCTGGTCGCCGCCCAACTCCACTAAGAGCCAGCCGCCCGGCCGGAGGACAGCCGAGGCGGCGACCACGATCCCGCGCACCACGTCGAGGCCGTCCGGGCCACCATCGAGGGCCCGGCGCGGTTCAAAGCGCTGGACGTCGGCGGGCAGCAGCCGCAGCTCCCCGGTAGGGACGTAGGGCGCCACGGCCGTGACGACATCGAACCCGGCTCGCCGCAGGGGCTGGGCCAGATCCCCGATGAGGGCGGCCACACCATTGCTCCGGGCGCACCAGACGGCGCGCCGGTCGATGTCGATCCCGATGACGGCCGCCCCGGGCACCTCCGCGCCGAGATGGGCGGCGACTGCTCCGGCGCCGGTGCACAGGTCGGCCGCCCGGCCCCCCGCGGGGAGCGCCGCGGCTGCCCGGCGAGCCAGTTCCTCGCTCTGTCTTCGGGGAACGTAGACGCCGGGGTCGACCCGCACGATGCGACCACAGAACTGCAGGCTTCCCGTGATCCACGGCAACGGTTCCCCCTGCTCCCGCCGGGCGACCCACGCCTCGAGGGCGTCGTCGTCTGGGGCCGCGGTCACGAGTTCCTCCGCCTCTTCGTCGGCGGCAACGCAGCCGGCTGCCACCAACCGCTTCGCCACCCGGTCGACCCGACCATGTCCGCCCACCCCGTCAGTGTGGCTAACGCGACTCCTCGGCGCCGATTGTTCCCGGCCACGGCGTCGTGGTGCGGTGTCCTCGACGGTGGCGACGGCGCACGGGCGCCGCCCGGGCGTCTCCTACCGCCGGGGAGGCGGTACGTTCGCAATGATGCCCCAGGACAGAGCTTCCGCGCCGGATCCCGACCAACCAGTAGCCGACGACCCTCTGGCCGGGCTGCGCAAGCTGGCCGGGGTGGCGAAGGAACTGGGCATCACCGATGTGGCCAGCTTTACTGACGCCCTGGAGACGGCGCGCAATGAAGGACGGGGGGCGGAACTGTTCAAGCCCCTCAAAGCGCTGGTTGACCAGTTCTCGGGGCAGGCGGACAGCACCAAATCGTTGAGCGACTTGGGTGCCCGGCTGAAGGCCATGGTCGGTGGTCGCGAGACCCTCGCCGAGATGCAGCGCAGGACGGAAATGGCGCTGCTGCGCCGAATCGAAGAATTGAGCGGCACCGCGCCGACTGAGGAAGTGCTCGACCTGGCGACGGCGTACGCCCGGATTTGCCGCGCCACCGCCTTACCCGGCGACGACTGACAAACCCGGGCCTGCGAAGGCGCCAGTGACGCTCCCGCACCTCGGCGCCGGGCGTCCCCGCCGACCGGCTGGCTGCTCGCCGAATGGTCGCCACGGGAGCGTCTCGTCGCGGCTGCGGGCGCCATCGCCATGGTTCCCACTTTTTGTCGGACGGTGGGCCCGTTTATGGCAACTGGGGGGCACGACAGGCACGGCAGGTGCCGACCAGGTCCATGCGGTGGTCGTCCACGGAGAAGCCGGTTTCCTCCTCGGCGACGCGTGCCGCCTCGGCCAGGGCACGCTCGAGGCGCGGCGAGGAACCGATGTCCAGGATCTGGCCGCACCTGCCACAGATCAGATGGTGATGGTGGCCGGCCAAGTCCTCGGCCAGCTCGAAGCGGCCGTGGTCATCACTACCCGCCACCCGGCGCAACGCCTTGGCGTCGATCATGACAGTGAGATTGCGGTAGGCGGAGCTTTGGGGCACCGAGGGGTTGGCGGCCAGTATCTCGGGAATGCTGAGTGGCCGGCCGGCCGCCGCCAGGGTCTCCACGAGGGCCCGCCGGGAGGCGGTGTAGCGCTGGTCGACCTGGGCCAACCGGACCGAAACCTCGAGATGAAGGCCCTCGAGCAAGGGGCGTTGCTCGGTCACGAGCTCGGGGCCGGGGGCGGGATGGTAGCCGTCGCCGTCGCCGGGACTGGGTCTGGAGCCGGGGCGGACCCCCGGCCGAGCCGGAGCCAGCCGGTTCTGGCCACCACGGGCACCAGGCGGACCAGCAGGTAGGCGACGAAGCCGTAGGTGGTGATCAGGAATCCGACCGGGAACTTGGTGTAAAAGGCGACGATCAGTCCTGCCCAGACGAACAATAGCGACGAGGCCACCCCCAGCGCGATGGCCCGGCTCGGGGTTCGGCACAGCCGGTCGGCGAGGGCGGCGGGAAGCACGAGGAGGCTGAAGATCAGCAGGACGCCGACCACCTGGACGGCGGCGGTGACCGCCAACGCCACGATGACGAAAAAGCCGATCGAGAGGGCTTGGACGGGAACGCCGCGGGCTTCGGCGACGTCGGGATCGAGGGATGCGAACAGAAGCGGCCGGTAGACAACCGCCACCGTTGCCAGCGTGACGACTCCGGCGACCGCGATGACCCAGATGTCACGGACCCCGATGCCGAAGATCTGGCCGAACAGCAGGCCGAAGGCGCCCGAGGCATTTCCCTTGTAAAGCGTCAGGAAATACGAGCCCAGGCCCAATGAGAACGCCAGCACACTGCCGATGGCGGCGTCGCGACCCCGCAGCCGTTTGCCCAGCAGGCCGATGACGAGGGCGCCCAGGAGGCTCATGCCCAACAGGCCGTAGACGGCGCTGAATCCGAAGGCGACGCCGCCGCTGGCGCCCGCGAAGCCCATTTCCGACACCGCGTGGGCCGCGAAGGACGATTGGCGGAGCACGACGAAATAGCCGACGACACCTGCCAGGACGGCGACGATGGTTCCCGCGGTGAAGCTGTGCTGCATGAATGGGTAGTGCAACACCTGGCGGCCGTCGTGAATCAGGTTCCAAGTGGGGCGGGGCGCGGCCGCGAGAAGTGCGGTGATCATGCTCAGCAGGCGTCCAATCCGCCCGAGCCCCGGTCGCGCCAATCGAGGTCGTGGGGATGGGCATGCTCATCGTCGAGGCCCACCACGAACATGCGACCCCGGCTGTCGTGGAGGACCTCGACATTGGCGTCGTAGAGCTGGGAGAGGGTTTCGGAGGTGATGATCTCCTCGGGCCGGCCCAAGGTCACCCTGCCCCGGGCGATGTACATCACACGGTCCACGACCGGCAGCAGCGGGTTGACGTCGTGGGCGATGAGCATCACCGCCATGTTCCGGGCCCGGGACAGGTCGGCGACCAGGTGGGCCACGCTCACCTGGTTGCGCATGTCGAGGCTGGCCAGAGGTTCGTCGAGTAGCAGGATCCGGGGTTCACTGACGATGGCCTGGGCGAGAGCGAGGCGTTGCAGTTCCCCGGCCGACAAGGTGCCGATGGGATGGCGGGCATAGCCCTCGGCACCGACGGCGGCGATGGCGTCGTCGACGCGCCGGCGCACCGGCGATCCCCGGCCTGGCCACCCGGTGCCCCACCGGGGCCCGGTGAGGCCCAGCTTCACCAGCTCGGTGCCCGCCAGGCGAAGCTCGGGATCGACGGGCCGGCGCTGGGGCATGTAGCCGATGGTGGGGTTGCCCCGGCGGGGCGGCCTGCCCAGCACCGACACTGTTCCCGCGGCCGGCGGCAGGAGGCCCAGCAGCACCCGGAACAGGGTGGTCTTGCCGGCCCCGTTGGGCCCCAGGACGGCCACAAACTCCCCCGGCGCCACACAGAAGTTGGCCCCCGCCCAGATGACGCGGTCCCCGTAGGAAACACCGAGCCGCGAAGCTTCCACAAGGTCACCTGAAGCCGCTGGAGGCGGCGACCCCGACGTCGGACCCGGTGCCAGCCGCCCGGCCCGCCCGTACCGTGCCGTCACGCTGGATGACGTAGTCCGAGCCGTCGCCCTCACCGGCCCGTCGTCGCCGGGCCCGCGCTCGTGGTGGCGGTGGTGGCCGCCGGGGCCGCCGGGGCCGCCGGTGCCGCGCCGCCCGTTGGCACCCCGGCGTTCAGAGCATTTTGGAGGTCGATCAACTCGACGCGGAACCACTCCTCAAAGCGGGCATCGGGTGGCTGGATGGTTTCTGTAACCCCGACGATCGGTATGCCGTTGGCGGTGGCCAGCTTCTCGACGTTGCTGGTGACGACGCTGGCGGTCTGGCGATTGAAGACCAGTACCTTGGCCACCTTCCTGGTCAACAGATCCTGGAAGGCGGCTACCGAGGGGGCGGGCGGGTCGTTGCCTTCGGCCACGGCGTTCATGAACTCAACCGGCGACACCACCTTCAAGCCTAGGAAATCGGCCAGGTAGGAGAAGATGGACTCGGTTGCGGCCACGGGCGTCCCCGCGAACTTGGCTTTGATGGCGTCGAGACGGGTGCTGACCGTCGCCCACGCGGCGGCCAGGGCTTGGCGCTGCCCGTCGAAGTAGCCGGAGTCGGCGGCGTCGATGCTCTTCAGGTCGGCGGTCACCCGGTCCGCGACCCGGGTGACGAAATCGGGCTGGTACCAGAAATGGGGGTTGTCGCCTTCCTTACTGCCCAGCCAGGTCGCCACTGTGAGCACCTTGCGTTTGGCGCTGGGGTTGGCGGCGAGCAGCCGGTCCGCCCAGGTGTCGTAGCCCGCCCCGTTGAGCACGACGTAATCGGCGTCGGCAAAGGCCCGGGCGGAATCGGCGCTCGACTCGTAGTTGTGGGGGTCGGCATTGGGGTCGCTCACCACGCTGGTGACCCGGGCCGCCCGGCCCGCCAGTTGGCTGACGATGCTGCCCCAGAAGTTCTCGCCGGCCACGATGTTCAGCGCCCGCCCCGGGCCCGAGCTGGTCGAGCTGACCGGCCTCCCGTGGCTCGACGCCGTAGAACAAGCACCCGCCAGCATGACCGTTCCCGCGAGCAGCGCCGCGGCCCGCCGCCGGCCCCTCCGGCCTGACGAGTAAGGCGATAACCAGGTAAGGCGCGGCACTCGTCCAGGTTAACTGAGAATGGTTCTTGTTACAAGCGGAGCCGGGCGTCTGAACCGCCGTCGCGGGCCACGACAGGTATCCTGGAGCGGCCTCTCAGGGCCCGGAACACGGACTTGGCGAACAACGGTCCTACACTGGAGGCAGCCACCTTGGGGCTGAGACTCGAGGCGGCGGCTCCCTTTCCGCCCGTAACCGGGTCCTTCGCCGCACCGAGGAGTGTTGTGCCCACTGCTTCACCGGTGGTACCGCTGGTCGACCTCGGTTGGGACGAGGACTGGGCGGCGGCGCTGGCTGCCCGTCCCGAGCCCGAGCTGATACCCGGTCGGATCTCGCGCATCGACCGCGGGATCTCGACGGTCCTGACCGCCGAGGGCGCAGTACGCGTGGCTGCGGTGGCGGACCTCAAGCTGGCCGTGGGCGACTGGGTAGCCCTCGCCGACGCCGCCCCAGCCACGGCGTCGGCCGCCGTTGGCCACTGGGTCATGGCAGCCATCCTGCCCCGGCGGTCCTCCTTCCGGAGGATCGTCGACGCCGCCGGGGCCAAAGAACAGGTGGTGGCGGCCAACATCGACACCGTATTGCTGGTGGACGCCGTAGACGGCCAACTCAGCGCCCGGCATTTGGAGCGCTATGTCGCGCTGGCGTGGCAGAGTGGCGCCGTCCCCGTGATCGTGATCACCAAGTCCGACCTGGCTTCCCCCGAGGAGGTGGCGGGCTATATGGACCGAGTGGCGGAGGTGGCGAGCGATGTCGCGGTCCACGTGGTGAGTGCCGTGAATGGTGAGGGACTGGCGGAACTGGCGCCCTACCTGGCCCCGGGCCGGACGGTGGCCCTGCTGGGGCTGTCGGGGGCCGGGAAATCGACCCTCGTGAACCTCCTGGCCGGCCAGTCGATTCTGGCCACCGCAGCGGTCCGCGGCGACGGCAAGGGCCGCCACACCACGACCTACCGGGAATTGGTGCCGATTCCGGGCGGCGGCATGGTGATCGACACTCCGGGCATGCGGGCCCTGTCGGTCTCGGCGGCCACCGAGGGGGTGGCCCAGGTGTTCTCCGATATCGAGGAGTTGGCGACGTCGTGCGAATTCCTCGATTGCTCCCACACGACCGAACGGGGCTGCGCCGTCACGGCGGCAATGGCGGCGGGCCTGCTGGCCCCCCAGCGGGTGGCCAGCTGGCTGCAGCTTCGCCGGGAAACACCGCCCGAGACTCCGGCGGTCGCCCGCCTGCGCATCGTGGAGGGCAAGCGCCTGAAGAGGACCGCCAAGGCCACCCGGACCCGTTCCCGGGCCAGTCAGCGGAAGCTGGCGGCGCCACCGTCGCCCTAGCCGGCCCGGGCGGTGCGATGATGCCCCGGTGCCCGACGTGCGCATCTCCGACGACATGATCCGCCTCGGGCAGCTCCTGAAGCTGGCCGGCGCGGTCGACACCGGAGGCGACGTGAAATCGGTCCTGGCGACGGGGGCGGTCCGGGTGAACGGTGAGGTCGAGACCCGGAGGGGTCGCCAACTCCACAAGGGGGACCTGGTGTCGCTCCGCGGTCACCGGTTACGGGTCGTCTGATCAGCTCCAGGAGGGAAAATAGGGCCGTGAGCACGGTCCCCGCCGGCGGTGGTCTTCCAGTCGAGGCGTGCCTGGGCGAACTGCGGGCCGCCCTGACAGGAGCCGGCCATGCGGTGCTCCACGCCCCCCCCGGAGCCGGGAAAACCACCGTGGTGCCGCTGCGACTTCTCAACGAGCCGTGGCTGGCAGGCAGGCGGATAGTCATGCTGGAACCGCGCCGGTTGGCGACTCGGGCCGCCGCAGCCCGCATGTCCTGCCTGCTCGGTGAGACGGTCGGGACAACCGTCGGCTACGTCACCCGGGATGATCGCCGGGTCGGACCTGCCACCCGGATCGAAGTGGTGACCGAGGGAATCCTCACCCGCCGTCTCCAGCACGATCCCAACCTGCCCGGCGTGGGCCTGGTCGTCTTCGACGAGGTCCACGAACGGAACCTGCAAACCGACCTGGCCCTGGCCTTGGCACTCGATGTACGGGCCGGCCTGCGCCCGGATCTGCGCCTGCTGGCCATGTCCGCCACCTTGGACACCGCCGGCCTGGCGATGTTGCTGGGCGACGGCGGGCCTCCCGCGCCAGTCGTCGTCGGCCACGGGCGACAGTATCCTGTGGAGATTCGCTGGTTGCCGCCGTCGCGCGCGGTGGCCGGGGATTCCGCAGTCGTCAACTCCGTCGTCGCCGCGCTAACCGACAACGAAGGTGACGTACTGGTCTTCCTGGCCGGGGCGGGCGACATCCTGCGGGTCCAAGGCCGGCTGGCGGGGGCCCTCGGCGACGGTGTCGACGTGGTTCCCCTTTTCGGCGCCCTGCCGGGGGCCGAACAGGACCGGGCGCTGATGGCGTCGCGGCCGGGGCGGCGGCGGGTCGTGCTGGCGACCGATATCGCCGAGACCAGCTTGACCGTCGAGGGCGTCAGGGTGGTTGTCGACAGTGGCCAGGTCCGCTCGCCCCGGTACGACCCCGGCACCGGGCTCAGCCGGCTCCACACCGGACCCGCCTCGCGTTCGTCGGCGGACCAGCGAGCCGGACGGGCGGCACGCCAGGGGCCCGGCGTCGCCTACCGGTTGTATGGCGAACACGACTACGCCAGCCGGCGTCGCTTCCCGCCCGCCGAGATCACCACCGTCGACCTGGCCGGCTTGGTGCTCGAGTTGGCGGTGTGGGGTGCCCAGCCGGGCGCCCTGCGTTTCCTGCAGGACCCACCGCGGGCCGCCCTGGACGACGGTCGGGCGTTGCTGGTGGCACTGGGCGCTCTGGATGCCACCGGCCGGCCGACCCCGGCGGGCCGGCGGATGGCGGACCTGCCCCTGCATCCCCGCTTGGCGGCGATGGTGACCGGCGCCGTCGCCGGGGGCCGAGGCGCGGTGGCCTGCGCCCTGGCCGCGGTGCTGGAGGACCGGGACCTGGTCCGGGGAAGGCCCGACGAGGTCGGCGTCGATCTGGCCGACCGGGTCCGGCTGATCACCGACGACGCGCCGGCAGTGCGGTCCCCGGCCGGCGGGCGGGCCCACGACCGGGCCGCTCTGTCGTCCGCCCGTCGCCGGGCCGCCCAGCTCCGCCGGAGAGCAGGTGTTGCCCCGGGGCCGTTGGACCTCGGGGATTGCGGCTCGGTGCTCGCCCTCGCCTATCCCGACCGGATCGCCCAGGCCCGGGGCGGGGGCCGGTTTCGCCTGCGCAGCGGAGCCGGGGCGTGGCTGGCGGAATCCGACCCCTTGGCCGGCGAGGCGTTCGTCGTGGTGGCTCAACTCGACGCCGATTCCCGGGACAGCCGCATCCGCCTGGCGGCCGCCCTCGACGCCGCCGACCTCGAGTCGGCGGCCGGGGCTTCCGCCACCACCGCGACCGCCCTGATCTGGGATCAGGACCGCCACGACCTGAGAGCCACCGTGACCCGCAACCTCGATGGGCTGGTCCTCGCCACCATCGAGAGCAAGGCGGAACCGGGCCCCGAGGCCACCGAGGCCCTCCTCGAGCAGGTTCGAGCTTCCCGGCTTCACGCCCTGCCCTGGACCGCCCCCGCCCGGGCGCTGCAACAACGGGTGCAGTTCCTCCACGCCACGTATGGTGATGCCTGGCCCGACCTGTCGGACGCCTCCTTGCTCGCCACCCTCGACAAGTGGCTGGCACCCCTGCTCGGCGGCGCCCGGGACCGGGCCGGGCTCGAAGCGCTGGATCTGACCCGGGCCCTTTGGGGCCTCCTCCCCGCCGTCCCGGGCCGCCGGCAGCTCGACGTGCTGGCTCCAGTTTCGATCCCGGTCCCCGGGCATCGCGCACTTCGCGTGGACTACGGCACCGAGGCCCCATCGGCGTCGGCGCCCATCCAGGATCTGTTCGGAGTCACTCGCCATCCCTGTGTGGCCGGGGGCCAGGTGCCCCTCGTCCTGCACCTGCTGTCCCCGGCCGGCCGTCCCGTCCAGGTGACCGCCGACCTGCCCGGTTTCTGGGCCGGCAGCTACGCCGCGGTGCGCAAGGAGATGGCGGGGCGCTATCCGAAACACCGCTGGCCGCTCGACCCGAGGGCCGGGTAACGGCAGGAATAGCTACGTCTTTTTCGATCCTGGTTGATCGTGGACCCGCCGGTCGTCGCCGATAGCCACGCCGAGGGCGGGATTCTCGCGCTCCTGTTTCACCTTGTGGGGAACCTGCAGCAGGCGCAGCAGGGTGACCAGCCCGACCCCGCCGACGATGTTGCCCAGCGCCGCCCATCCGGCCGTCTCGGCCCATGCCAGGTAGCCGAACGGGGCGTGGCCGGTGTGCAGGGCGGCGAACATCAGCAGTGAGTTGACGATGGCGTGATCGAGCTGGCCCCCCGCCAGCAGGAAGGCGGCGGTGACCGCGGGAACGATCTTGGCCGCCATCGATTCACTGCTGTGCTGCATCCAGGTCATGAGGGTGATGACGGCGCCGCCGAGGATCGCCAGCGCCATGGCCCGCAACCCGTAGCCCAGCTGAACATAGTGGTAGCCGGACTCGATGGCGGTCTTGTTGAACTCGGGGTAGCCCCGCATCATCAGCCAGGTGAATATCCAGCCACCGATGAGGTTTGCGATCAGGGTGCCGACCCAGAGCCGGATCAGCATCCGGAAGCGGGCCTGGCGGGCGATGACCGTAGAGACGGGGACGAGGAAGTCCTCGGTGAACAGCTCGCTGCGGGCCAGGGCGAGGGCGATGAAACCGATCGCGAAGGCCAGGCCGCCGAGGAGTTTGCTCTCGGTGATGTGCTCGACCAGGAGCAATCCCAGGACCCCGGTTCCGACGTCGATGCCGCCCACCAAGCCCGTCGCCAGCAGCGGCACCGTGGCCCGCGACATGCGGCGGCGCCCCTCGTCGACGGTACGGAGGAAGGTCTCTTCGACCTCTTTCTCGGCGACCGAGGAGCTCTGGGCGGGATCGGTACCGACCCCCGGACGGGACTTATCCTGCCGTTTCGGCCCGCGGCCGCCTACTCCGGTGTTCGTCATGGACCCCGGTCGACTACCCGTACCACGGCATTCTCAAACGGGCGCCCCGTCGGGAGCGCCCGCTCGGGTTCGGGAGCCGACGTTGTGGGCGTGCATGGCGACGCCCACGATGCCACCTTCGTTGCGCAGGCCGGCCGCCACGATCGGTGTCCGGAGGTGGAGCCGGTGGAGGAACTTGTCGGCCTTGCGGCTGACACCTCCTCCGACCACGAACAGGTCGGGCCACAGGTAGCGCTCCAGCGCCTGGTAATACCGGTCGAGACGGCGCGCCCATTCCCCCCAGCCGAGATCCTCGCGCTCTCGGGCCCCGGAGCTGGCATGTCGTTCCGCGTCCTCGCCGTCGATCTCGATGTGGCCGAGTTCGCTGTTGGGGATCAACACCCCGCGGAAGAGCAGGGCGGTCCCGATGCCGGTACCAAGGGTCGTGACGACCACCAGTCCCTCGTGGCCGTGCGCCGCCCCGAACGCGGCCTCGGCCACGCCCGCCGCGTCGGCGTCGTTGAGGGCGCTGACGTCGAGGCCGGTCGCGTCGCCCAACACCTCCTCGATGTTGGTCCCGACCCAGGACGGGTCGACGTTGGCCGCGGTGCGAGCCGTGCCGTGCGTGACCGGGGCGGGGAAGGTCGCCCCAAAGGGGCCGTCCCACCCGAAGTGGCGGGTGATCTCGGCCACTGCGGTGGCCACCGCTTCGGGAGTGGACGGCTGCGGGGTCTCGAGCTTGTACCGCTCCCCGATCAGGGTGCCGGTGTCGAGGTCGACGACCGCCCCTTTGATCCCCGATCCGCCGATGTCAACGCCGAAACCCTGGGTCACCGTGGTCACCTGAAGGAGGCACGCGAGCGGCAGGCTGCTAGCGGGCCCCCCACCTTTCGGTCGGGAAGTCCTCCATATCGTAGGACGGAAGGGGCGCCGGGGGCGGGACCGGACTGGCGGGCTGGACCCACGGTGCGGTCGCCTGGTACTCGTACCTGGGGGACGGGCCCGGGGCACTCCCGGTGCCCGCCTGTGGGGCGACGAAAAGGAAATAGCACGCCATCACCACGACGGCAAGGGTTATCCACACGACGATGACGGGACCGAGGAAGGGCACTGGCCGAGGGATACCCATTCTCCCGCTGATACATGCGGGCCGCCGAATGCTTCAGCGTGGGCCCGTGCCAGTGCCAATGCCGGGGCGGCCGGGGTCGGGCCCGCCCCTGTGCCGTCGCCGCCAGGTACGGACTATCGACACCCCACCGGCGGTCAGCGACGCCACGGCCAGCACCATCACCAGGCCGACGGCCACCGCGAGGCTGGCGATGACGCTTCCCAGCCCGGGGGCGTGGCCGGCCAGGGCGGCAACCAGGGCCGCGATCACCACATAGAAGACGAGAAAGACGAGGAGCACCACTGCCGTCGCCATCGCGGCCAGCGCGATCAGTCCGGCCCCGGCGGGGAAGGCGGCGGCCCGGAGGGCCCGGCGGGCGGCGGGCCCGGCCGGTTCCCGGCGATGGCGGGCCCGGATGGCCTCGAGCACAACGTAGCCGGCGGCGGCTACGACCAGCGCCAAAGCCGCCCACGCCAGCCACGACAGCAGGCCGCCACCGCTGGCGAACACGCGGATTCCCGCCACCGGTTCAGTCAATCACTGATCGTCGGACCGGCGCCGGTCGGACCCACGGCGCCCTGGTCACAGCGTCAGTGGACGTGCTTGGGACCGCTGGCCAGCTCGATCGGCTCGTTCCCCGTAAGCCGGCTCAGCGCTCCGATGGCCTCGCGCCAGCACGCCGCGGCGTCGTCGCGCGCCGAGTTCTCGGAGCTGGAGTCGCGAATGATGAACGACGATTCCACCAGGTCCGCCAGCGCGGCCGCGGTCACGACAATGGGCAGCATCATGGCGTCGTCGGTTCCCCGGGGGCCGCCGATATTGATGAACTCCAGCGCCCGGCTGAGACCCCGGGCCCGCCAGGTCAAAAGCCGCAGCGCGTCCAGGTACTCCTGACAGCGCGCCGTCCCCAGGGTCTCAGCGGTGAACCTCTCCAGGTCGGAGTCGGTCGCGCCGGCGGCTTGAGCCGCCCGCTCGGCCAGCATGGCTTGATATTCCGCCGCCCCGACGCCGCCGGCCGCCGCCAGGGCCAGGCGGATGGCGTCACGGTCGGTAGCAGGTTGATCGGGCATCGACAGAACGGTAGCGGCCGGCCGTCACCGAAGGTTCAGCGCGGTGGCCGGCCCGCCATACGAAGGCTGATCACGGGGATCCTGCGCCTCGTCTCGCGCAGGATCTCCGCGAAGCCCGGGTCGAGCTTGGCCTGCTGGGCGCAGAGATCGACGCGGAACTCGCCGGTTTCCTCGGTGGCGGTCGCCTGGAAGATCTTGTGACGGACTTCGACCTTCGCCATCGGGTGCGCCACCACGTTGTAGTACCAGTCCGGATGGCTGTCGGCGCCCCGATTGGAGCCGAAGACGACCAGGCGGTCACCGTAGGGAAGGTAGAGCAGCGGCGTGGTGTGCTCATTGCCCGTCTTGGCGCCCGTGGTGGTGAGCAGTAGCAGCGGGGCGCCTTCCCAATCCCCGCCGACCTGGCCGCGGTTGGCCCGGAACTCCTCGATGATGCGGCTGTTCGAATCCTCTCCGTCTGGCACCGCTTCTCCTCCTGGATGGGCTTTCTCGACCCTACTGCCCAGGCGGGCCCGACTGGCCGGGCGGGGGGCCCGCCAAAGTAGGTCCGAAGGGACCACCGCGGCGGCGCCGGACTCTGACATTCTTAGGACTTGACTTCTTGTCCCCCGTCCCGCCTTCGCCCTGACCGGAATCCCTCATGTTTGGCCTTCTGAGCGCAATCGCCATGACCGCCGGGTTGTCGGCCTCGCCGGCCCCGGCGCCGGCCGCGCCCCATGCGGCGGCCCACGATCGCCCCCAGACGCCCCCCCGGCCTTCCTCCCCCGGCGCCGAGCTGGCCCGGGCCCTCAAGCAGGACCTGGTGGCGTCGGGTGCGGTGACGTGGAGCCAACTCCTGCCGCCGCCCGCGCCCCCACCCGCGCCGATCCCCCCGCCGCCGGCCCGCGATGCCGCCGCCCCGGCCGGCCCGCCCACCTCGACCGCCGCTGCGTCCCACCCCAACACCACTACCGGGGCCGCCAACAGCGCCATCAGTGGCCCGGGCGGCCCCGGAACCGCGACGCCGGCATCGGGCGCCACCGGGGATTGCAATATCAACGTCACCAATCTCACCAGCGCGGTATCGGTCCAGTGCACGACCGGCCATTCCGGTCCCGCCACCGGTACCGGGACCGGTGGCGACTCGGGAGCGGTCCTTCTCGTCGCCCCGGCCAGCGGGGGCGCCGGGCGAAACGGCTCCCCGGTTTCCGACCGGGCGGCGGGCTCTCCTGGCGACGCTTCGTCGGTAGCGGCCCAGGGCACCAGCGGCGCCTGCCTCCTGTCGTCGACCAATACCTCCGCCGCCCTTTCGGTGACCTGCGCGCCTGGCACGGTGGGCGCCGCCGACGCCCGTGCGATCGGCGGCACGCCGGGTCCGGCCGGCGGCGCCGGCAGCCTCGCCGGCCCCCCCGGTGCGCCCGACATTGCCTCCAGCGGCCGGGGCGGCGACGCCACCACCAGGGTCACCTCCGGTCAAACTGGTAACTGCATCATCCATCTGGTCAACATTCGTGCCGCCCTCACGATCGTGTGCGTCACCGGCGGCTCCGGTGACGCCAACGGCACCTCGGCGGGGGGCCGGTCGGGCTCGGCCACTCTGCTGGCGGCCGGCCCTTCGGGCCCGGGCGGCCTGGGCGGGCCGGGCTCTCTCGCCGCCAGCGGCGGGGGGGGCAATGCTCTGGTCGTGATCTCTTCGGGCGGCACCGGGAGTTGCATCATTTACCTGGTCAACGTGATGGCGGCGGTGTCGGTGCTGTGCGTCACCGGTCCCTCAGGGTCAGCCACCGGGATCGCCATCGGCGGCGCATCGGGGTCCGTGGCGATCGTGGCCGCCTCGGCGCCGGCCGGCGCCGGTCACTCGGCCAGCCGGACCGGTAGTCAGGCCGGTCCTGCAATCCACGCCGGCCCTGGCCCCCACCCCGGCGATGCCGGCCACCCGGCTCGACCAGGCGCCGTGGCCCAGACGGGCGCCGGTGGCGGTTCGTCGGCCCTCGTCACCTCCGGAAGTACCGGAAACTGCGCCATCAGCCTGACCAACGTGCTGGGCGCCATCTCGCTGGTGTGCCGCACCGGTGACTCAGGACCGGCGCGAGGCTTGGCGGTGGGAGGCGACTCCGGGCCCGCCTTCGTCCTGCTGAACACGCCCACTGCGTTGAGCACCGCCGCCTCTGCGAAGGACAGCGCCGATCCCTCGCCCTTCGCCGGAATTTCCCGACCGGCGCGACCCCTCGCCCGCACCACTGGCCCGCGCCGCCACCTGACCGGGGCCAGGCCGAGGACCGAGGCCGGGGCGAGGACCGGAGCGCTCGCCTCCGCCAAGCTGCTGGTCGGAGCCGGGCCCAAGACAGCGGGCCCAGCGCGGTCCTCGGCGACGGCCGCCCAGGCGCCGTTTCTTCCCGTGACCGGCCTCGGGACGACGGTACCCCTCTCCCTGGCGGCCGGCCTCATGCTGAGCGGCGGCCTCGGTGCCGGGGCCACGGCTCGCCGCCGGCGCCGACTTGGGGGAGACTGAGGATATGAGTCGCGTTTTCCTTCACCGACAGACCGCCCTGGCCACCCTGGCGGCGGCCGCCACCGTCGCCGCTCTGGCCCTGAGCGGCTGCAGCTCGTCGTCGCCCACCCTCGCCCATTCCACTTCCAGCTCGACCACGCCCCCCGATGCGTCGCTCACCACCCCTTCGGCGTCGGGCGCCAGCACCACGTCCACCCCCAGCCGGACAGTCGCGCCGACCGCATCCACCGCCTCCCCGGCCACCATCAAGCCCCCGTCGACGGCGACGACGGTGCCTTCGGCCACCGCCGGCCTGCCCCAACTGGGCAGTGCCGGTCCCGCGGTGCTGCAGCTGCAGCAAAGCTTGACCACGTTGGGCTACTGGCTCGGAACCCCCGATGGCCATTTCGGGGGGACGACCCAGCAGGCGGTGTGGGCCCTGCAGAAGGCCGCGGGCGTGCCCCGCAGCGGCCTCTTGGACTCGGCCACCGCGGCCGCCCTGAGCGCCGGGACCCGGCCCTCGGCCATGAGTTCGTCAGGCCATGTCATCGAGGTCGACCTGGCCCGCAACCTGCTGTTGTTCGTCACCAACGGCCACGTGGACACCATCCTCAACACCTCGACCGGCGGCGGGTACGTCTACTACGACCAGGGCAGCCGCAACGTCGCCCTCACCCCCAAAGGTCATTTCGCCACCTATCGCGTGATCGAGGGCCAGCACCGCTCGTCGCTGGGGCTGCTGTTCCGACCCCGCTTTTTCACGGGGGGCTTCGCCATCCACGGCGACAGCTACGTTCCTCCTCGCCCGGTGTCGCACGGTTGCGTGCGGATCACCGACGCCGCCATCAACTGGGTCTGGGCGACCAACGTCGACCCCATCGGCACCCCGGTCTGGGTCTACTGAGCCCACCGCCGACCTGTCGCCTCCAAGCGCTAGCGAGGTTTCGGGCCCAAGGCCTCGGGTAGTGCCTGACGTGACCCCAGCCTGGCAATAGCGGTTGGCGTCGGTGGGGCAGGTTCAAACCAGAGCCTGCTCCATCTTCACTCGTCGGCCGCCGCCGCCGGCTCCGACCACCGCCGCCTCCCGGCTGCGGGGCGAGAGCACCTCGTCGACCAGGCCGTAGGCGATAGCGTCGGCCGCCCCCAGGATGTAGTCCCGGTCGGTGTCCTTGGCGATGCGGGCAATCGGCTGGCCGGTGTGCTCGGCCAGGACCTCCTCCATGCGTCCCCGGAGGAACGCGATCTCCCGGGCCTGGTTCTCGATGTCGATCGACTGCCCTTGGGCGCCGCCGTGGGGCTGATGGATGAGCACCCGGGCGTTGGGCAATATGAAGCGCTTCCCCGGCGAGCCGCCGGCCAGCAGCACCGCGGCTCCCGAGGCCGCCATGCCCAGGCAAACCGTCGACACGTTGGGCTGGATGTACTGCATGGTGTCGTAGATGGCGAAGGTGGCCGTCACCGAGCCCCCGGGGCTGTTGATGTAGAGGCAGATATCCCGGTCGGCGTTCTCCGACTCCAAGTGCAGCAACTGGGCGGTGAGCAGGCTGGCGCTGCCATCGGTGATCTCGGTGTTCAACATCACGATGCGGTCCTTCAGCAACCGCGAGTAGATGTCGTAGGCCCGCTCCCCTCGTTGGGACTGCTCGATCACCGTCGGGACCAGGTAGCTCACGCCATCCTCCTTGCTAATGTGCAACCGCACAGTTGCACATTACCCCACAGGTTAGAAAAATGTGCAACCCTGGAGTTGCACCCGTTGCCGCCAGGAGGTCGAGATGCTGGTACGTCAAGTCGTCATCCCCGCCAGCGCCCAGGAACTCTGGGCGGCCCTCACCGAGCCCGAGGTGGTGGCCGCCTGGTTCGGGTCCCGGGTGGAGTGGGACCTGCGCCCCGGCGCCCCGGCTCGCTTTCGTGATGACGACGGGACGGAGCGCTACGGTGTCGTCGACTCGGTCCTGCCGGGACGTCACCTTTCCTTCCGGTGGTGGAGGGCCGGCCAAGGCTCCGAGGACTCGTCGCAGGTGAGCTACGACCTGGAGCCCGACGACGACGGCACCCGGCTCACGGTGACCGAACAGCCGCTGCCCCCATCGGACCCGCCCGCCACCGCCAGCGCCCGGGCCACCTCGGCCGTCGCCCCAGCGCCGGCGGGTGACTCGTGGACGCTATGGGACGACCAGCTGTTCCGATGCTGGGCCATTGCCACCGGCGCCTCCGGCCCCGCCTCGGCCGGCGCCCGCCCCAGGGGGCCGGCGGCCGGGGTGCTGGTCGGGACGATCTCCCGCTGACCACCAGGTGACCGCGCCTCAGACCAACGCGGTCTTCGCGGCGCTGGCCGATCCGACCCGGCGCCGGTTGCTCGATCAGATTTCGCGGCAGGGTCCGTTGACCGCCACCGAACTGGCTGCGGGGTACTCCATCTCCCGGCAGGCGGTGGTAAAACACCTCAACGCCCTGGCCGGGGCGGGTCTCTTGAGCGGCGAGCGGCAGGGCCGGGACGTGCGCTTCCGGGTCGTCGGCGGGGGCCTCGGTGACGCCGCGGCGTGGCTGACCGACGTCGGCGCCCGGTGGGATCGCCGCCTCGCGGCTCTGCAACGCCACCTGGAGACCGGGCCCAACTCGCGGCCCTAGTATCCGCGGGAAACCGCCGGTCGCGCTAGCTGGCGGGTCCCGCGGCCGGGTCGCGGAGGTCGATGATGGAGTTGTCCTCGCCGAACGAGTTGCGGCTGTAACCGTGGGCCGCCTCGTCGTTGAACCAGGTCCCGGTGTCGTCGACGTAGCGGAACTCGTAACGCCGCCCTGCGCTCAGCGTCAACGACGCCACGTCGAGGTCCCCGCGGCGCTTGAACACGTTGGCGCCGGCCCGCCAGCCGTTGAAATCGCCGACCACCGAGACTCGGGGGGAACTGTCACTTCGCGCCGGCAGCGAGAATGTCACCTTTACCTGGTCGCCTCGCTTGGTGGGCTCACAGTTGATCGTGGGACGCACCTCCCTCCACACACCCTGCGGCGGTTGCCAAACGGCAGTTTCCGTGGAGATGCTGGGCGGACCCCAGCCGCCCGTCTGTTTCAGGCATGGCTCCTGGCCGTCGCTAACTATTGCATCTTTGCCCTTCCGCCAAACGTCGGCCGTTGGTCAAGTGGTCACGGCCGGGTCATTTGGACCAGGGAGGTAACGGTTCGCCAGTTGCGGGTGGTCGCGACGACGCCCAACCTCCGCTCGAAGAAGGCGTTGTTGAGCTTGGTGCGTCCGTAGCCGTTGGGGGTGTACAGGTACACCTCTGTCGGTGCCAGCCGGAACAGGTCGGGGAGATAGGTGCCGGCCGCGTCTCGAAGGGCCGCGACCCGGCCGGACTCGGGGATCGACCCGAGGAAGGTCACGTGCAGGTGCGAACGCTCCCGGTCGTCGCTCAGCAGCGGGTTGGCTTCCATGGACCGTAGGAGGTCCTCGGCGGTGCGTACCACCACGGCCACATCCAGTCCCAGCTGGGAGCGGACCCGGGATTCGATGGCGCCCCGCATCCGCTCGGAGTCGGACACGGTCGACCGGAACACGACGTTGCCACTCTGCAGGTAGGTCTCCACGTCCTCGCCGCCCGCAGTGGTCACGAGGGTCCGCAGGTCCTGCATGGCGATGGGATTACGGCCGGTGACATTGATCCCCCGGAGCAGGGCCACGTAGGTCCGCTCCGCCGTCATGTGGCGCTCACCGCCCGACCAGGCCGGCGTGGACCCGGGCCACCTCGGTGATGAGCTCCCGGGCCGCCAGGGCGGCGGCCAGCGAAAGTCCTCCCGCCAGGATCGCCACCACTTCGCCGGCCCCGGTGCCAACGAACGAGACGGCGGCGGCGACGATCAAAGAGACGCTCATGCCGAGGTACAGGGCCCACCAACGGCCCACTTTCCTGCGGCCCGGGTGTCCGGGCGGAAAGAAGTCGACCCCCGACTGGTAGGGAAACCACAGGCTGACGATCGGGATGATCCATCCCACCACGGCCCAGGCGGGGCTGCGCCGGGCCGGGAGACCGGCCCGGGCAGCCACTTTGGCGGCGTTGTAGAACCAGACGAGGAAGATGACCTCGACGACCAGCATTACCAAGCCGCTCAGCTGCGACAACACATAGAGCAGAGTGATGCCGTGGGGCAGCACCAACGGCGCCCGGGTCCCGTCGCTCTGCAACGGGGCATTGAACTGGTCGCGGATGGCGTGGAAGAAGCGACTGACCAGGGCGGCCGTGATGACCGCCTGGCAGGTGTACGAGGCCGCCCCGACCAGGACGGCAATGGACGCCAGCCGCCCGTATTTGGCTTCGTCGGCCAGGTCCTTGGCGGGGTCGACGGCGCCGCCCGGCCCGGGGCGCACCTCGTTGGTCCAGCGGTAGCCGTCCCACCATCGCACCAGGAAGGGCGCCGACGGATCCTGGTACCACCCTGCCTGGGTCATCGACCCCTCCTCGCGTGGCGCCGGGACGCGTTCATTGGCGGAAGAGGCCCCAGTTTCGCGCGCCAGGCCGGTGCGGGCCGGCACCGACGCGGCATCATGTTCCGGTGGCTACCCGGGGCGGGCGAACCGATGGCGAGGTGAGCCGATGACGGCCACCGCCGTCACCATCTGGGAGGAACGTCAGCGCGCTTTCATGGCGCGCCTCGAGCGTGAGGGCCTGGTGGGCCTGGACACCGGGACCATGGTCGTGATCCCCTCGCTCAGCTTCTCGATGGCCGAGCTGGCCAAGATCACCGGCGTGGTCCGCTACGAGGAGCGGCTCATGTACATGCTCCTGCAGCTGCGCCGGCCCGAGCTGCGCATGGTCTACGTGACCTCGCTGCCGATCGACCCTGCCGTCGTGGACTACTACCTGCGCTTCCTGCCCGATGCCGCCGACGCCCGGCGCCGACTGGAACTGGTGAGCATCAACGACCCCGAGGTCATGCCGCTCAGCCAGAAGCTACTCCGCCGCCCTGATGCCCAGGCCCGCCTGCGGGAGCTGGCGGGCGACCGCGAGAACGCCTACCTGATCAGCTTCAACGTGACCGACTTCGAAAAGGCGCTGGCGGAATCCCTGGGACTGCCGCTGTTCGGTCCCCCACCCGAGCTGGCCTGGCTCGGATCCAAGACCGGCTCCAAGCGCAGCGCCCGCCAGGCCGGGACCCGGGTGCTGGAGGGTACCGAAGACCTCTGGAGCCTGCGGGACATCGAACGGGGCATGGAGCTCATCCGGGCCCACGCCCCCCACGCCGAGGCGGTCGTGGTGAAGCTCAACTACGGCTTCGCGGGTCAGGGCAACGCCATCGTGGAGCTGGAGAATCCGCAGCGCCAACTGGCCGAGTCGCGCACCGTGTTCTGCGCCCCCAACGAGAGCTGGGCCTCCTTCGAGGCCAAGATCCAGGCCGACGGGGCGATCGTCGAGGAACTGGTGCGGCGCGAGGAGATGGTCTCACCCAGCGTCCAGCTCCGGGTCACCCCCGGGGCGCCCGTCGAGATCCTCTCGACCCATGACCAGATCCTGAGCGGGCCCGAAGGCCAGGTGTATTTTGGGTGCCGATTCCCGGCCGACCCCTCGTACCGGCTCGTGATCCAGGAGGCGGCCATCAAGGTGGCCGAGGTGCTGGCGGGCCACGGTGTGATCGGAATCTTTGGCATCGACTTCCTGGTGGCGCCGGGCCGGCGCGGCAACGCGGTGTACGTGAGCGAGATCAACCTGCGCATGGGAGGCACGACCCACCCGTTTTGGATGGCCCGGCTGGCCACCGAGGGGGAGTACGACCGGGCGACGGGGGAACTGGTGTGCCCGACCGGTCCCAAGCGTTACGTCGCCACCGACAACCTGCACGAACCAAGCCTGGTGGGGGTCACCCCGCGACAGGTCATCGACGCCGTGGACCGGGCCGGCCTGGGCTGGGATCCCGCCTCGAGGACCGGCGCCGCCCTGCACATGCTGGGTGCGTTGGGAGGGTGGGGAAAAATGGGCGTCACCTGTATCGCCGATTCCCTTCCTGAGGCCGAGGCGATGTACGACGCAGTAGTCGAAGTGTGCCGCCAGATGGGAAACGAGCTGGGGCCGGCGCCCGCGGCGCCCGGGGGGGCGGGCGGTTCGGGCTAAGGGTCGCTAACCGGGCGGCTCGGGCGGGGCGGCCAGGGAGGCGGGTTCGGCCGTTCGTTGGCGCCACAGCTCGGGGACCCGCCACGCCACCAGCCCCAGGCCCACCAGGCACGCCAGGCCTCCGGACCAGACTGCGAACTGTGGCCCCCCGATCGACGCCGCCACCCCGGCCTCGGCATCGCCCAGGCGGGGCCCACCGGTGACGACCGCGATATAGGTGCCCGACAATCGCCCCTGGAGGTGCTCGGGAACCGTCGTCTGCAGGATCGAGCCCCGGAACACTGCCGAGATCACGTCGGCGGCCCCCGCCAGGGCCAGCAGGACCAGCCCCAAGGCCAGCGCCCGGCTGAAGCCGAAGGCCACCATGGCGATGCCCCAGCCGGCCACGGCCACGATCACCGCCCGTCCCTGGTGACGCACCCGGGCCACCCAACCGGTCAGGACGGCACCGACCAGCGCCCCGGCGCCCGGGGCCGCATACAACAGGCCGAGGGTGGCCGCCCCGCCGCCGTAGACCGACAGCGCCAGGGCCGGGAACACGGCTCGGGGGAGGCCGAAGATCATGGCGTCCAGGTCGACGAGGTAGATGGCCGACAGTAGGCGCTGACCCTTCAGGTAGCGGAGGCCCTCGACGATCGACGACAACCCGGCCCGGCGGGTTTCGCCGGCCGGGACAAGTGGGGGCAGGGTGGCCGAGACGACCCAGGTCAGGGCCAGCGTCACCGTGTCCAGCCAGAAGATCAGGCTCAGGCCCACCGAGGCGATCAGCAACCCGGCCAGGGCGGGCCCCGCGATCTGGGCCAGCTGGAAGACGATCTGCTGCAGGGCGAGGGTGGCCGGCAGGTCACGGGCGGGAACGACCATCGGCGTCGCCGCTCGTTCCGTCGGCGCCTGTACGCCCTGGAAGGCGGCTGTGACGGCGCTCAGGACGAAGAGGGGCCACAACTGGGGCCGCGAAAGGCCGGCGTTGACGGCCAACCCAGTGCTGGCGGCGGCGAGAACGGCCACCGTGACCAGCAGCAGCCGCCGGCGATCCATGCTGTCGGCGACCGCCCCGCCCCAGAGGGTCCCTGCCAGCAGCGGGCCCAGCTGGGTGAGGCTGACCAGGCCCACGACCAGCGTAGAGCCGGTCAGGCGATAAGCCTGGTAGGCGACGCCGACGACCGTGGCTTGCGAGCCCAGGGCCGACAGGGCCTGCCCCGCCAGGATCTTGCGAAAGTCCCGATGCCGGCGCAGGGGCGTGACATCTGCCAACACCCGTTTCACCCGGCGATGGTAGCCAGGCGAAGCGCTTCAGGAACCGGTCGATAAGGGATCATCCGCCTCGCGGCGCGGCTCCGTAGAGCGGTCGTTCCTGTCGTGACGTAACCCGTGGAGGCAGTAGTGACCGAAACGATCGCCACCAACAAGCATCTCCCACTGACGTACAACCAGATGTTCGGCTACATCTTCGGGGTCGTGTACCTGGCCGTGGGAGCCGCGGGTTACGCCGCCACCAAGGGGATCGGGCTGACGGCGACAGTGGGGGGGCGGGAACTGCACTGGTTCAGCGTGAATCCGCTACACAACATCGTCCACCTGGCCGTGGGCGCCCTGTTCATGCTCGCCGCCTTTGCCGGTCCGGGGATCTCCCGATCCGTCAACCTCCTGGTCGGCGTGGTCTACCTGCTGCTGGCGTTGGCAGGACCATTCATCGTCGGTACCAGCGCCAACCTCCTGGGTCTCAACCTGGCCGATCACCTGCTGCACCTTGCGACCGCCGCCACGGCCCTCGTGGTGGCGATCCCGCTCGCCGCACGCGACGAGCTGCAGCGGGCCTGATCCGGGTCCCGCCGCCCGCCCCGACAGGCGGCGCGGGACCACCAACACCCTCATCCGGATGCCATGAACTGCCGCTTCTTGGCGTTCTGCGCCGCCCCGGCGGCATCGTTCGTCGCCCTGTTAGGGAAGCACCCCGATCACGGTGACCGGCGACTACACCTGGGTACCCGGCACCCAGCGCCATTCCGTGGCTGGTGTTGGCCGTCGCCTTGGCGGGCGCCGCGGTGATGGTGTTGCGCACCTGATCACGGCGGCTCCTCGCCGTCGCCACCGGAGTGCTGGTGGCCGTCGACTTCGGGCAGGCGGCGGTGGTGGCCTGGTTCTGGGCCGGCGACTGGGTGTTCCCGACGGCTCAGTTGCTCGAAGGCAGCTCCTACCAGGCCCCGGCTGGATTTTCGGGGTGGTCGCGGTCCGCCTGCGGTGGCAGGGTCGCGACCGCGGCCGGCCCGCGGCGGTTACTGGCCGCGGCGTCGGCCCTGGTCTTTACCGGCGGCCTCGATTTCACCGTCCTGAGCCGCTCCCAGGCGCCCTTCGCAGGACCGCTCGCCCTGGACCGGTTGTGTGTGGCGCTGTGCCTGGGGTTGGGGCTCGGGGTAACGCTGGGTGCGCTGGCCATGATGCGCGGGGCCACGCCGGAGTCGAACACGGCGGGTGCGGGGACGCCCATGTCCTGGTCGCGGCCTCGGCGGGGGCGCGCTGAGCCAGAAGTTGGCGCCGCCGGTTAAGTTGGCGTCGGGCAGAGCCGACAATGTCACTCATGGCCGCGTGGTTCCGCCGCGCCGCTTGGGCGGGATCGGGTTCGGACTGAGAGGGGCGGGTCATGCTGAAGGGCAAGCGCAGGGCGGCGATGGTGTCGGCGGTCATGCTGGTCGCGCTAGGCGTGCCGCTGTCGGCCGGCCCCGCCCAGGCGGACCCCGCTCCCGCCGCTCAAGGGGCCGGTTACCGGCACGGGACCGTGCCCACCGTCGGCAGCCCGGCCGCGGCCAAGCGGCTGGCCTCGGCCAACAACTTGACCTACGCCGGCGGCAACAGTGGCGTCGGCGTCACCACCGGGCCGCCCCGGGTGTACGCCGTGTTCTACGGCTCCCAGTGGGGCTCGCAGTCAATCGACGCCCAGGGCAATGTCGCCCTGTCGGGCGACCCCAAGGGAATGGCGCCCTACCTGCAGGCGTTGCTGAGGGGCCTGGGCGCCGGCTCCGAAACCTGGAGCGGCGTGATGACCCAATACTGCGAGGGCGTGGCCACAGGTGCCCAGACCTGCCCCTCCAGCGCCGCCCATGTCGGCTACCCGACCGGGGGCGCCCTGGCCGGGGTGTGGGTGGACACCTCGGTCGCCGCAGCCGGCTCCCCCACCGCGACCGACCTGGCCGGCGAAGCCGTCAACGCCGCCAACCATTTCGGGAATACGACCACCGCCGCCAACCGCAACAACCAGTACTTCATCGTCTCGCCGACCGGGACCCACCCCGACGGTTTCAACGCCGGAGCCAATTTTTGCGCCTGGCATGACTTCACGGCCGACCCCACCCTCCCGGGCGGGGCGGTCGGCGGCCCCGCGGTGGCCTTCACCAACATGCCCTACGTCAGCGACGCCGGGAGCAGTTGCGGGATGAACTTCGTGAACAGCGCCGCCCCGGGAACCCTCGACGGCGTCAGCATCGTCGGCGGCCACGAGTACGCGGAGACCATCAGCGACCAGTTCCCGGCCGGCGGCTGGACCGACAGCGCCGGTAATGAGAACGGTGACAAGTGCTCCTGGATCCGCTCCGGCCAGGGGGCATCGCAGAACATCAGCCTCACCACCGGCTCGTTCGCGATGCAGTCGACCTGGGCCAACGACTTCGGCAATGGCAGCGGTGGCTGCGAGCTCTCCCACGGCGTCGTCGGCAACGGTGCCAACACGGTGTCGGTCACCAACCCCGGCAATCAGGCCGCTACCGCGGGCAGCCCGGTGAGCCTGGCGGTCTCCGCCTCGGATTCCGGGGGGTCCTCTCTCACCTTTGCCGCCACCGGCCTACCCTCGGGGCTGTCGATCGCCGCTGGTAGCGGCCTCATCTCGGGAACCCCGACGACGGCCGGCACCTCCTCGGTCACGGTGACGGCCACTGATACAACCGGCGCCGGCGGCAGCGCGTCCTTCTCGTGGACGATCAAGCAGGTGGCCAGCTGCACCGCCCGGCAACTGCTCGGCAACCCGGGCTTCGAGACCGGCAGCGCCGCCCCGTGGGCGGCCACGACCGGCGTGATCTCCAAAGCCGGCTCAGAAGCGGCCCACAGCGGTTCGTGGATGGCCCGGTTGAACGGCTACCGGACCGCCCGTACCGACACCTTGGCGCAAACGATCGCGGTGCCGAGTGGCTGCGCCGCCTACAACTTCTCCTTCTGGCGCCACATCGACACCACCCGGCGCACCGGCCGGGTCAACGACACCCTGACCGTGGCCGTGCTCAACTCCTCGGGCGCGGTCGTCCAGACCCTGGCCAGCTATACCAACCTCAACGCGGCCAACGGGTTCGCTCAGGCGTCGTTCGACCTGGCCGCGTACGCGGGCAAGACGATCACGGTGAAGTTCACCGGAGTCGACACCGGCGGCAGCGCCACCACCAACTTCGTGATCGACGACACCGCCTTCAACGTCTCCTAGGACCCGTGCCGCCTTTGGGGAACGGGGCCTCAGCCCACCCTCGTCACGAAAGGCGCTCGAGGATCATCGCCATGCCCTGGCCGCCGCCTACGCACATCGTCTCCAGCCCGATCTGCTGGTCGTGGAATGCCAGCGAGTTGATGAGGGTGGTGGCAAGACGGGCCCCGGTCATACCGAAGGGGTGTCCGACTGCGATGGCGCCGCCGTTCACGTTCAGCTTGTCCATGGGGACGCCGAGATCCTCGGCCGACGGCAGCACCTGAGCCGCGAATGCCTCGTTGATCTCAACCAGGTCGATGTCGGCGATGGTCATGCCGGCCCGGGCCAGGGCCTGGCGGGACGCCTCAACCGGACCCAGCCCCATGATCTCGGGCGACAGGCCGCTGACGCCGGTCGCCACGACACGGGCCAGCGGGGTCACGCCCAGCTGAGCCGCCTTGGTGTCGCTCATGACGATGAGCGCCGCGGCGCCGTCGTTGAGGGGGCAGCAGTTGCCCGCGGTGACGGTGCCGTCGGGCCGAAAGACGGGCTTCAGCTGCGAGATCCGCTCGAGGGTCGTCCCCCGGCGGGGCCCGTCGTCGGCGGCGACGGTCGCCCCGTTGGGCAGCGTCACCGGGGTGATGTCGTGGTCCCAGAAGCCGTTGTCGAGGGCCGCCTCGGCCCGGTTCTGGCTCCGGACCCCGAACTCGTCCTGGGCCTGGCGGGTCACGCCCCGGATCTGGGCCACGTTCTCGGCCGTCTGGCCCATCGCGATGTACACATCGGGGATCTGACGGCTGGCCCGGGGGTCGTCCCAGGTCCCTCCGCCACCTAGGGCCTGCTCCTCGGTGCGGGCCACGGCCGGGGCGAACAACGGGTTCTGGGTGTCGGGCAGCCCATCGGAGGAACCTTTGATGAACCGGCTGACGGTCTCCACGCCCGCCGAGATGAACACATCCCCCTCCCCCGCCTTAATGGCGTGGAAGGCCATGCGGGTGGACTGGACACTGGAGGCGCAGTAGCGGGTCACGGTCGTGGCCGGCAGTTGGTCGAGTCCCAGCAGCACCGCCACCACCCGGCCCAGGTTGTAGCCCTGCTCCCCGCCCGGCAGCCCGCAGCCCAGGATCAGGTCGTCGATATCGCCGGGGTCCAACTCCGGCACCCGGGCCAGGGCGGCCCGGATGATCTGGGCGGCCAGGTCATCGGGCCGCACATCGACCAGCGAGCCCTTGAAGGCACGGCCGATCGGCGACCGCACGGCCGAGACGATCACTGCTTCGGGCATGGCGAACCCCCTGGAAGTAAGTTACTGATCAGTAGCTTAGCAAACGCAGCTGGTTACAGGCTTCCCAGACATCGACGAATCGGGTCGTCAACGGCGCCATGCCGAGGCGGATGACGTCGGGAAAGCGAAAATCGGTGACGATCCGGGCCTTCTCCAGCAACTGGCGGTGAATGCGTTGGGCATCGGCGTGGACCAGGGCCAGGTGGGAGCCGCGCCGGCGCGGGTCGCGAGGTGAGCCGAGCGCGAAACCATTCGGCGCCAGCCACGCCTGGTGCAGTTCCATGGCCAGCTGGCCCAGGGCCAGCGCCTTGGCCCGTATGGCCGCCAGGCCCGCCTCGGCGATGACCTCGATTCCCCCTTGGACCCCGGCCAGACCGATCACCGGTGGGGTACCGACCAGGAACTGCCGGATGTCGGCCCAGGGCCGGTAGTTGTCGCCCATCGCAAACTGCTCCCGCTGCCCGAACCAACCCCAGATGGGCTGGCGGAGCCGGCCCTGCAGTTCCGCCCGCACGTACAACAACGCCGGGGCCCCCGGCCCGGCACCGACGTACTTGTAGGTGCACCCCACCGCCAGGTCGGCGCCGGTCTCGCCCAGGTTCACCGGATAACAGCCGACGGAGTGGCTGAGGTCCCACAGCATCAGGGCGCCGGCCTCGTGGACGGCTGCGGTGATGGCCGACATGTCGGCCACCGCCGCCGAGCGGTAGTCGATGTGCGAGAGGCAGACCACCCCAACCTCGTCGTCGAGGGCGGATGCCACCGCCTCGACCGATGGCCCCTCGACCGGGTCGGCAATGATCAGACGGCGATGCCCCAGTCCCTCGAGGATGTAGCGGTCGGTTGGAAAGTCGCCGGCGCCGGTGACCATCACGTGGCGTCCCGGCACCGCGGCGCGGGCCGCGACAGCCAGTTTGTAGAGATTGACCGACGTGGAGTCGCATACGACCACCTCGCCCGGGCGGGCGCCGAGCAGCGGCCCCGCCATGAGGTCCCCGATCCGGCGGGGCAGGTCCAGCCAGTCGAGCTCGTCGTGCCAGCCTCCGACCAGGTGCTTGCCCCAATCCTCGACCGCGGCCGCAGTACGTTCGGCGCCGGCCCTCGGTTGGCGGCCCAGCGAGTTGCCGCACAGGTAGACGAGGTCGGGATCGGCGACCACGAAGCGGGCCCGGAACGCCGCCAGGGGATCGGCCCGGTCGGCGGCCTCGGCAACTGCGCGATGTTGCTCGGTCACCGAGGCTGAGGCGAGGAGCCCGCATCTGCGGGCGGCCCCACTTCGTCGGCCGCCACCACGTCGGGCGCCGGGAGTCGGGCCGACGCCTGCCGGATGGCGGCCTGGAAGGCCAGCGGGTTGGCCTCCGCGGCCTCGGTGGTGGCCATGAAGTCGGCCACCAGGGCGGCCAACCGCTCGGCGTCTTGGACCGGCAGGAAGTGGCCGGAACCCTCGAGGATCTCCAGGCGGCTCCCGGGGATGGCGGCCTGGGCGGCGTGGCCGTGGGATACCGGGATGATGGTGTCGCGATCGCCCCAGACGATCAGGGTGGGAATGGCGGCCGCCAGGTACAGCTTGTCGTGGGCGCTGACCCGCTGGCCCGCCAGGTCGATCACCTCCCGTACCGTGCTGACGAAAGCCAGGCGCCCTTCCGGCGAGGTCAAGGCGGTGTAGTTGTTCCAGATCTCCGCCTTGGACTCGTCCAGCCGGAGACCGAGGCGCCGCAGCCGGGCCCCCACCGCCAGGAGGGCTCCGTGGATCCGGGCGCTGAGGACCAGAGGCATGACGAACTCGGCGCCGGGCAGGGCGACCGCCCGCAGCAGGGGTGTGACTTCTTTGCCCAGGCCTCCGCTGGCGACGAGCACCAGCCGCTGGCACCGCTCGGGGAACTGGTAGGCCAGTTGCATGGCGATGCCGCCGCCAAAGGAGTGCCCGACCAATGTGGCCCGTTCCATGCCCAGCGCCACCATCACATCGCGGATACCGCTGGCGTGTGCCCCCAGGGAGTAGTCGCCTCTCGGTTTGGACGACTGGCCATGACCGAGGAGATCAACCGCCAACACGGTGTGGTCCTTGGCGAGGCGCCCCCCCACCCGCCGCCAGGCCGCGGAACTGCTGGCCAGGCCATGGATGAGCACTATCGCAGGCCCCTCGCCCGCCAGGCGGTAGGCGACCCCCTGGCCGTTGATCGTGACGTGGCGCAAGTCGAAGCGGTCGGCCTCGCCGCCGCAGGACGACACGGCCGGCGCGGCGATCACGCCGGGAATGATAATGGTTGCCGAGCCGCCGGCCGGGTTGGAGGGTGAGCGCCGCGGGGGCGGAAGGCGGTGAAGGATTAGACCGACCTTTGCGTGGGCTTAGGACTCGGGCTTGCACGCTGGTGGGCATGGTTCGTAGTGCGTCCCAGGAACGAGGCGTCTCGTGGTGGTCTCGCGGGTGGAGGACGCTGGCGAGCACGGCGGTGGTCCTGATCATCGGGGTCACGGCATTCGCGGTGGTCGCGGCCGCCTGAGAGGAGGGGACCGGTTCGGGGCGGAGAAGGCTCCCCAAGAGGGGATGCAGGTTCTACCCTGGCGGGGTGTTCGCTCCTTCGCCGCTCGGGCCGGTAGAGCCCTTTCACCGCCGGATGATGGCGGCCCGCCTGGACATGGACCTGCGGACGCCGCGCTACTTGGGCGGGGCGATGCTGGCGCTGGGCGTGATCCTCCCCCACTTGCCGGGCAACCCCGGTCTGCCGTGCCCGCTGCGCAGCGTGACCGGTGTGCCGTGCCCGTTCTGCGGGCTCACCACCAGTGTCAAGGCGGCCCTCCACCTCGACGGGCACGGCGCCTGGGCGGCCAACCCCTTCGGCTTGCTGATCGTGGCTTTCGCCATCGCCATGGTGGTGCGGCCCCGGTGGCGACGGATCAGCGTCCCCGCGGTGGCGGTGGTTTCCTGTGTGGCGGTGTCGTGGGCGTTCCAGCTGCACCGCTTCAACTTCTTATAGGGGCCGCTCCCGGGCGTCCCAGGTGGGAATGAGGTGCCGAGCCGCCCGGGCCTCGTCGACCCGGCCGACCGGGGTGGTCCGGGGCGCCTGGCGGGCTTCCTCCCCGTCCTCGGTAGCGATGCGCAACAGCGCCGCGGCCAAAGCCTCCAGGGTCTGGGGGCTCTCGGTTTCGGTGGGCTCGATCATGAGCGCCTCGTCGACAATGAGGGGAAAATAGACGGTGGGGGCGTGGAAGCCCTCCTCCAACAGCCGCTTGGCCACGTCCAGGGCCCGCAAACCTCGCCGACGCTTGAGCGTCGCCGTGGAAACGACGAACTCGTGCAGGTTGGGGCGGTCAAAGGGGGTGTCATAGGTGCCTTCCAACTGCCGGCGCAGCCAGCGGGCGTTGAGGACCGCTCCGTCGGCGACCCGGCGTAGGCCGTCGCCCCCGTTGAGGAGGATGTAGGTGTAGGCCCGGGCCAGGGCCAGGGCATTGCCGTGCCAGGAATGGACCCGTCCGATGGATCGGGCCGGCGTGGTCCACTCGAAGCTCCCGTTGTCGGCTCGGATGGGCAGCGGGCCGGGCAGGAACTCAGCCAATCGGGGCGATACCGCCACCGGCCCCGCCCCGGGGCCGCCGCCGCCATGGGGAACGGCAAAGGTTTTGTGGAGGTTGAGGTGCACGATGTCGAAACCCATGTCGCCGGGCCGCGTCACCCCGAGGATGGCGTTGAGGTTGGCCCCGTCGTAGTACAGCAGGGCTCCCACCCGGTGCACAGCCCGGGCGATCTCGGCGATGTCCTCCTCGAACAATCCCAGCGTGTTGGGGTTGGTGAGCATGATCCCGGCCACCTGGCCGTCCAACCGGTCGGCCAGCGCCGCCATGTCCAGCAGCCCCCGGTGGTCGGTGGGGATAGTGACCGTCTGGTAGCCGCCGAGGGTGACCGAGGCCGGGTTGGTGCCGTGGGCGGAGTCGGGGATCAGCACCTTGGAGCGGGGCTGGCCCTGGGCCTCATGCCAGGCCCGCATCAGCAGGAGCCCGGTGAGCTCGCCGGCCGCCCCCGCCGGGGGCTGAAGGGTGACGGCGCTCATCCCGGTGATCTCGCACAGGACGACCCCGAGATGCCACAGCAGCTCCAGCCATCCCTGGGTCAAGCTGGCCGGGGCGGCCGGATGGATCCCGGCCAGGCCGGGCAGGGCGGCGGCATCATCGCAGGCTTTGGGGTTGTACTTCATGGTGCACGACCCGAGCGGGTAGGCCCCCAGGTCGACCGAGTACTGACGGTGCGTCAGGCGGGTCATGTGGCCCACCAGGTCTCGCTCCGAAACCTCGGGCAGCGCCAGCGGAGCGGTGCGCAGGTAGGCCTCGGGGACCAGCTCCTCAGCCGGCCACTCCGGGAGGTCGGTGCGGGGGAACGACCAGGCCCGGCGCCCGGGGACCGACAGCTCGAAAATGGTGGGCTCGGCGTCGCGCCCGATCAACGGGGCCGACCGGGCCTGGCCCCCCGGGGCGGCCCCGGTCATGCCAGCACCTTTTCCATGGCGGCCGCGTAGGCGTCGATCTGGGCCCGGGTGCGTCGCTCCGTGGCCGCCACCAGCAGGCCGTCGCGGCCCTCCCCGGCGTCGGTGGCGATCCCGCCGGGCACCCCCACTGGCACTCCCGCCAGGTACCCCTCCTCGGCCATGCGCTCCACCACCGTGACCGGGTCGGCCGGCAGGCGGACCGCGAACTCCCGCAGGGTGACGCCAGTGGCCAGCGGCTCCACGCCGGGAATGGCCAGCAGCGCCTCCCGGGTGTAGCGGGTGGCCCGGGCGCAGCGCAGCGCCAGCTCCCGTAGTCCCCCGGTCCCGAGCCAGGACAGCTGCACCATGCAGCACACCGCGATGAGGGTCTGGTTGGTGCACACGTTGGACGACGCCTTTTCCCGGCGGATGTCCTGCTCCCGGGCCCGCAGCGTGGTCACGTAGGCCCGGCGACCTTCGACGTCGACCGTTTCGCCCACCAGACGCCCCGGGAGCCGGCGGATGTGCTCGCTCCGGCAGGCGAACATCCCCAGATAGGGGCCGCCGAACGACAGCGGGGTGCCGAATGGCTGCCCCTCGCCGACCACCACGTCGGCGCCCTGCTCGCCGGGACTGCGCAGCAGGCCCGCCGCCACCGGGTCGGCGGCCACCACCAGCTTGGCTCCGTATTGATCGGCCACCGCCCGGGCGGCGGTGATGTCCTCCAGGCACCCGAGGTAGTTGGGGGACGCCACGACCAAGCAGCCGGGCGCTCCCTTTTCCCCACCCTTGTCGACTGCCGGCCACTCTGTGACCCCGTCGCGCAGGCCCACGTCGACCAGTTGATGGCCGCTGCCGGCCGCGAAGGTCCGAAGGGCGCCACGCCAGTGCGGGTGCAGGCCCCCGCTCACCCACACCGACTGGCGGTGGGCGGCGGCGCTGGCCAGGTTGACCGCCTCCACGGTGGCCGCGGCGCCGTCATACAGGGAGGCGTTGGCGATCGGCAGCCCGGTCAGTCGGGCCACCAAAGTCTGGTACTCGAACAGCGCCTGCAACACGCCCTGGGCCACCTCGGGCTGGTACGGGGTATAGGCGGTCACGAACTCGGACCGGAACGGCAGGGCCCGGCTGGCGGCCGGCACCCCGTGGTCGTAGGCCCCCGCCCCCGCGAAGCACACCAGGCCGTTGGTGTTGCGCCCGGCCAGATCCGCCAGGGCGGCCAGCGTGTCGGGCTCGGACAGCCCGTCGGCCAGGTTGAGGCCGCCCGCCAGGCGCAGGGCGGCGGGAATGCAGTCGAACAGGTCGTCGAGGGAGTCGAGGCCCAGCGACGCCAGCATGGCGGCCAGCTCGTGGTCGGTATGGGGGACGTAATGGCCCATCAGGCGGCGTTCCCCCGCCTTACGAAAGGCAGCGGGGTCAAGGTGGCCGGGACGGATCGGTCCCGCACCTCGATCTCAATGGTGGCGTCGGCGTCCACGTCGGGGGGCAGGAGGGCCAGGGCGATGCCGTGGCCGAGGACGGGAGAGAAGTTGCCGCTGGTGACCACACCCGCGGCCCGGCCGTCGACGCACACCGGGCAGCCCTGGCGGGGCGGCCGGCGGCCCGCGGTGGAGAGCCCGGCCAGCTTGCGGGCCACCCCTCGCCCGCGCTCGGCGACCAGGGCGTCCTTGCCCGGGAAGCCGCCCGGTTTGTCCCAGGCGACCACCCAGCCGAGGCCCGCCTGGAGCGGCGTGATGCCCGCTCCGAGCTCGTGGCCGTGCAGGGGCAGGGCGGCCTCGAGGCGCAGGGTGTCGCGGGCCCCGAGCCCGGCGGGCGCGATGCCGGCGGCCAGCACCGAGTCCCAGAATTCCTCGGCCACCCCGGCGGGGACCGCCACCTCCACACCGTCCTCGCCCGTGTAGCCGGTTCCGGCCGCCACGCAGTCGATGTCGCGCCACCGGAACCGTCGCACCCGGAACCGGGGCACCGAGGCCGCCTCGGGGGCGACGGGCACCAGACGTTCCCGGGCGTGAGGGCCCTGGATGGCGATAATGGCCCGCTCGGCGGTGACGTCCTGGCCGCCCGGGCTCAGGGCGGCCACCACCTGCTCGGTGTTGGAGGCGTTGGGCATGACGTCGAAGGTGTCGTCGTCGATCCACCACACGATGATGTCGTCCACGACCGAGGCGTCGGCGGGGTCCAGCAAGTGGGTGTACTGGGCCCGTCCCGGGCCGATCCGGGCCAGGTCGTTGGTCAGGGAGGCCTGGATGCGGTCGAAGGCGGCGGGACCGGTGACCCGGACGGTGCCCAGGTGGCTCACGTCGAAGGCCACCGCCTGGTGGCGGCAGGCCAGGTGCTCGGCAATGGTCCCGTCGGGATAGGCCAAAGGCATCTCCCACCCACCAAAGGGAACCATTTTGGCGCCCAGCTGACGGTGGGCCCGATCGAGCGGTGAGCGCCGGACACCCGGCTCGGCAGGTGCGCTCATGGCGGGCAATCTAGTGGTGCCCTAGCGTCTTACCGTCGTCTCGGAGTCCTTGGCGATCCCGAACTTCATGAGCAAACTGAGGTAATCGCGCAGGTAGAGCACCTTGATGTTGACCTCCGGATGAAGCTCCCGGAGCCGGCGCACCTTGCGGTTCTTCTTGGTCACCAACCGCTGGTTGAGCGTGGTGAGCTCGATGTACAAGTCGAAGGCAGGAAGGTAGAAATCGGGCCGGAAGGCCTGGATGGGCCGAGCCTCCTCCCACTCCAGGACGAACTCGGTGGGCTCGTATTCCCAGGCGACGCCGTAGAAGTCGAGCAGGCCTGCGAAGTGGCGCTCCGATTCGTGGGCGAAGCGGGGGGTGTCCACCGCTGCGCCCACGGCGTCACGCCCCCAGTTCGAGGATGGCGGCGTCCACCTCGGAGACCACTTGGGCCATCGGCACCGTGATGTTGAACATGACCTGGCCACCCCGCAGCAGGTCGATGATTTCCTCACCGGAGCGCAGCAGGGCCCGGTCCTTCTCGATCACCAGGTTGGCAGCGCCGATTTCCTCCCCGCTGGAGCGCAGGCAGTCGATGGCCTTGCGGGCCCGGCGCACGTCGAAACCGGCATCGAGGAGTTGCTTGATCACCTTCAGCTGCACCAGGTCGAGGTAGGAGTAACAGCGCTGGGTGCCGCTGCCCCGGGCCTCACTGATGGACGGGCGCAGTAGATCGGTCCGGGCCCAATAGTCCAGCTGCCGATAGGTGATCCCGACGATGGCGCAGACCTGCGGTCCTCGGAAACCCTCGCTCGGTTGCTCCGCCAATGTGCTCACTCCGATCCATGCTCGGTCACAGCGGCGTAGTTACGCCAGTGTCACTGAGAATACGCTGCCGGGGGGCGGGCGTCAATCACCGCCGCGGGCGGCGGCGGGTCAGGGACTGAAGTCCTCGGGCTTGACGCCCTCGATGAACTCCCGGAACTTACGCTCCAGCTCGTCCTGGTCGGGCGCCGCGTCGGCCTCGTCGTCGGGTTGCAGCACCACGCCCTCGGCGTCCAGCAGGGGCTCCTCGGCATAGATGGTGGTGCCCAACCGGGTCGCCAGGGCGATGGCGTCGGAGGGGCGGGCGGAGACGGTGTGGCGCCGGCCTCCGAGGGTGATGCGCAGCTCGGCGAAAAAGGTGTTCTCCCGTAGTTCGGTGATCACGACACAATCGACGACAGCACCCAGCTCTCCCAGGATGTCGCGCATCAGGTCGTGGGTCATGGGGCGGGCGGTGGGAACACCCTGCAGCGCGTAGGCGATGGCCGTGGCCTCGGCGGCGCCGATGTAGATGGGCAGGGTGCGGCGCGCCCCTTCCGCCTCCTGTAACAACAGGATCGGCGTGTTTGTCGGAAGCTCGACCCGCACGGCGGCCAGATGCATCTCGACCATGGGAGAAACTTACCTCGTGTAGAGAGCCTCGACGTAGGCATCGGGATCGTTCCGGAGGGCGTGGAGGTCGGCGGCCATGATGCCGTCGAGGTTGCGGTAGCGCTCGGCGAAGTCCATCCCGTAGCCGATCACAAACTCATCGCCGATCTCGAAGCCCACGAACCGCAGCGGCACCGGGACCAGTCGCCGCACCGCCTTGTCGAGCACGGTGCAAACAGCGACGCTCCTCGGGCCCCGCCGGCGCAGCTCCCCGAGCACATAGGTGGCGGTCAGGCCGGTGTCGACGATGTCCTCGACCAGGACCACGTCGCGGTCCCAGATGTCGTTCGCCAGGTCCTTCACTATGCGCACCCTCCCGGTCCCCTCGGCGTAGGCGGAGATGGCCAGGAAATCCACGGCGACGTCCACCTCGGCGCCAACGGCCCGGACCAGGTCGGCGAGGAACAGCACGCTCCCCTTCAACACCGCGACCAGCAGCACGCCCCCGGGGTAGGCGGCGGTCAGCTCCCGGCCCAGCCGGGTCACGGCGGCGCGGATCTCGGCGGCACTGATCAGCTGGCGGGGCCCGGTCGCGGCCCCCGGGTGGGCGGCCATCAGGTGGCCGGGGCGCTCTGAAGGCCGTCGCGCTCAATCGGCCGGCTGTTCAGAAGGCGTTGCCCAGGGCCTGGCGCAGGAGGACCCGACGCATCTCACTGCTGAGGCGCCCCAGTTCCTCCAAGGCGGTGGCCGCCTGCTGGCGGGCCTGGGGGTTGCGCTGCTTCACCAGCGGCATGACGATCTGTTCGAAAAGGGCGGATTCCCGCTCGGCCGCGTTCTTGTACATCCGCAGGTGGCGGGCTTCGATTCCGTGGCGGGCGAAGCCGGCGGCCAGCGCCGCGATAGTGGCGGCATCTTCGTCGTAATACACCGTGCCGCCCACGTCGCGGCTGCCCAGGAGCCCGAAGCGGGCCAGTTCGTCGATGGACTGCTCGCTCAGCCCGGTGACCTCGGCCAACTCGTCGAGGGTGTAATTGCCCCCCGAGGGACCGGCGGCCATGGCGGCCGGGGCGGCCGCAGCGGGCGTCGGCGAGGGTCCGGGGGCGGCCGCGGTAGGGGTGGCGGGTGCCGCGGGCGCTCTCAGCGGGGGGTCCTCGCCCGAGGCGTAGGCGGCGGCGGGCGGCTCGGTCGGGCCGGGGGCGGGGGACCCCGACTGGGCAATCAACTCGGGGGCGGGATCACGCCCACCATCATCGGAGTGATCGACCAGGCGACCCTTGATCACCTTGAGGGGAAGGAAGTTCTCCCGCTGTTGACGCAGGATCCAGCGGAGCCGCTCCACGTCTTCCTCGTAGAACTTGCGATAACCCGAGGGAGTGCGCTCCGGGTCGACCAGGCCCTGGCTTTCCAGGAAGCGGATCTTGGAAATGGTGACGTCGGGAAATTCCTCCCGGAGCAGCGACAGCACCTCCCCGATGGAGAGGTGGGCTCGATCGACCACCGGCTAGGCCTCGCCGACTCCGGCGAGGAACACCAGCCGGAACTTGCCAATTTGAACCTCATCGCCGTTGCGAAGGGTGCCCTCGTCGATGCGCTCCCGGTTGACGTAGGTCCCGTTCAGGGAGCCCACGTCGCGGACGAGGTACCCGCTGTTCTGGCGAACGAACTCGGCATGGCGCCGCGACACCGTTATGTCGTCCAAGAAGATGTCGCTTTCCGGGTGGCGACCCGCCTCGGTCCGGTCGTGCTCGAGCACGAATCGGGAACCGGCGTTGGGCCCCCGCTTGACCACCAGTACGCCGAAGCCCTCGGGCACCTCATCCATGGTGACGGAGATCTCTTCGTCGCCGACCTCACCAGAGGCGTCCACCGGCAGGAAGGTGATGGTCGTCGAAGTCGAGTCGTCCTCGGGGGCATGCTCGAGCACCGCGCCACAGGACGAACAAAAGTTTGACCCATTGGGGTTCTGGTGTCCGCACTGATTGCAAAACACGCCCGTCACCGGCGTTTGGTCCCCCTCACGGTATTGCTAATCCGAAATCAGCTGGCGATACGACTCTGGGTCCATCAGGCGTTCGTACTCCGAGCCATCACCCATATCAACGAGGCATATCCACCCGGCGCCGTACGGATCGTCATTGATTCTTTCCGGTGTGTCGACGAGGTCCTTGTTGACCTCGGCCACGGTGCCGCTGACCGGTGCATAGACGTCCGACACCGACTTGGTGGACTCGACTTCGCTGAACGATTCCCCGGCGACCAGGCTGGCCCCACGTTCGGGGAGTTGAACGAAGACGACGTCTCCGAGCGCATCCTGGGCATAGTCGGTGATCCCGATCCGAGCTCGAGCGCCGTCGAGCGCGACCCACTCGTGGTCGGCGGTATAGCGACGATCGTCGGGAACATTCACTCCCGGGACCCTACTGGACGCGCCGCCGCCCAGGGTGAACGTGTCGGTGGCAAGCGGGGTCCAGGCCCGACCCCCGAGGGACGGAGGTGCTGGTCAGAGGGGTGCGGACCGCTACGACGCGACGGGTAGGGCGTCGCGGGCCCGCTCCACGATCTGGTGGGCGGCGACCGTGGCGCTGTCGCGGACCCGGCCCACGGCACCGTCGCCGGCTGCGTCCCGGGCCCACTCCAGGGCGCCCCCGGTGCCCTGCTGCACCTGCGCCGCGGCTGCGCTGGCGAGCGGGACCAGCCGGGTGCTGGCCCAGTCCGAGGCGGCCCGTCCGGCGGCGATTGTGGCCGGCACCGCCACCTGCTCGACCTTCTGGGCGGCTTTCTGGGCGCGGCCCGCGAGGTCGGCCTCTTTGGCCTTCTGCGCCGATTTCTGGGCCGCTTTCACGGCCCGCTTCGAGAGGTCGGATTCCTTGGCCGCTCGGGCCAGTTTCTGGGCCTGGGCAATCAGGTCCGCCAATTCCGCTTTCTGGGCTTTCTGGGACGCCTTGCGAGCCCGGCGCCCGAGCTGGGCGGCGGCCGCCTTCTGGGCCTCCTTGGACGTATCGACGAGGTGCCGGGCCGCCTCTTGGGTGACCGCTCCCGCCGCGACTGACGCCTCCACCGCGTGGCGGGCGGCCCGCTTGGCCTGCCAGGGCAGCGAGGGCCGGCCCCCGGTATCGCCCGCCGCCAGGATCAAGCCGCCCAGCATGGACACGTTCTTGAGGAACTGGATCTGCTGGCGCTTGCGCTTCTCCTCGTCGTCTTCCTCCCAGAAGCGGTGCCCGGCGTAGGTGGTCGGGGCCAGCGAGGCGGCCAAGGCCAGGGCCGACAGCCGGCGGGCCTTGCCGAGGGCCAGCATGGTGCCCGCCACCACCTGGACCCCCCCGTTGATCCGCACCAGCATGACGGTGTCGGTGACCGGCAGATGCAACACCTCGGCCAGCATCGGGGCCACGTCATCGGCGGCCTTGGCCTTGCTTTCGGGGTCACGGAGGGCATCCACACCTCCGTATATGAATATCCCGGCCATCATCGGTCGGGCCAGGGTTCCGGAGATCGTCATGCCCGGCCTATACCCGGGCAGGGGTGCGACTATGCCGCGCCCCGGCGGCCGGTCGACGGCGGTCGGCGGCTGGCGGTCGGCGGCTGGCGGTCGGCGGCTGGCGGTCGGCGGTCGGCGGTCGGCGGTCCGTCATACCCCCGTGCGGCGCGGCGGGCCAGAAACCGGCCGTTAGCGAATCATCTGCCGGATGCGTCGGGAGTACTCCTGGGCCCGGGTTCTGGCGTCGGAGTCGGTGGCCGCCTCGGCCCACACATGGGTGATGGGCTCCTCGGGGTCGGGCACCACCAGGGCCCAGCCGTCGTCGTACAGGACCTTGACGCCGTCAACGAGCTCATGTTGACGTTGCTTGGTCTGCTCCACGACGAGACGCATGACCGAACCCTTCTTCTCCCAGGGCGTGACCACGCTCTCGTGGGCGATGTGGACCCGGGGTAGCCCCGAGACGACCCGCGACAGCCGCCGCCCGCTGGCCGCCAGAAGCCCGAGGGTCGTGACAAAGGTGGCCACGCCGTCGTAGGCGGGAAGAAAGGCGGGGAAAATAAAGCCGCCCTCCTGGCTGGCCGCGAAGTCGATCCCGGGCAGGGACGCAACCTCCATGAGGTGCGGCGTCGACAGCTTGGTCTGGATCAGGGTGGCGCCGGCCGCCTGACACATGGCTTCCGCGGCCCGGCTCGAGGAAACGGGCAAGGCCACCGTGGCATTCTCGGTGGTGCTGAGCACCAGCTGCAGCAGCGCCAGCAGGGCCTCGTCATCGCTCAGTACGTGGCCGCTGTCGTCCACCAGGGTGATGTGCTCGCCATCGGAGTCGAAGACGGCACCGAGGTGGGCCCCGGCGGCCCGTACCAGCTCCGCCACCTCACGGGCGTGCTGCCAGCGGTCGAAGGCCATGGCCTGGCGGGTGTTGGCATAGGGATTGACGGCCAGGACCTCGGCGCCCAGCTTGGCCAGGACCTGTGGCATCACGAAGCTGGCCGCTCCGAAGGCGTAGTCGAGCACCACCTTGAGCCGGGCGGCCCGGATGTCCTCGACATTGATGTGGTCGATCAGCACCGAGGTGTAGTGCTCCGTCGTCCGGGCCGGGAACTTTATGTCGCCGATCTCGCCCGCCAGAGCCCGGCGGAAGTCCTCGCGGTAGAACAATCGCTCGATCTTGCGCTGGGCGGCCTCGTTGAGGTCGATGCCGGACGCGTCGAAGAACCGGATCACGACCGACTGCGGGTCATCGGGAGCCAGGCGGACGGTCACCCCGCCCCCACTGGGTTCGCCCCGAACGTGGAACCGGGTGAGGGGGATAGTGGCCACTTCGAGATCATTCACGTCGACACCGGCCGCGTTGAGGCCCACCATCAGGGCTCGCTTGAGTACCCGGGCGGCTCGGCTGGTGTCCCGGGAACTGGTCACCGTCGAACCGCGCTTCAAGGTGGTGGCGTAGGCCATGGCCAGCCGCACCGCCAGCTCCGGGGTGATATCCACGTTGGCCAGGCCCGCCACGCCGAGCCGGCCGAACAGGTTGCGGGCTCCCCGCGACTCCCAAACGATCGACGAGTTGACGATGGCGCCCGCCTCGACGGTCTTGAACGGGTACACCTTGACGCCGGGATTGATGACCGCGTGAGCCCCCACGAAGCACTCGTCGCCCAGCACCACGCCTTCCTCGCACTGGGCGGCCCGGCGGATGTCCGTGGACCGTCCCACCACGCAGCCCCGGAGGCTGACGCCCGGCCCGAGATAGGCGTTGTCGTGGACGATCGCCCGGTGGATGAAGCCGTCCTCGCAGACCCGGACGTTGGAGCCCAGCACCGTGTACTCCCGCAGGTGGGCGTTGGCCTCGATGTGGCAGTAGTCGCCGATCACGACTGGCCCCTGCACCTTGGCCGAGGGGTGGACCTCGGAGCCCTCCCCCAGCCAGACGCCGTCGCCGAGGCGGAATCCCGGGATGTCGAGCGCCACCCGCTCGTCGAGGGCGTCCTGATGGGCCCGGATGTAGGCCTCGATGGTGCCCACGTCCTCCCAGTAACCCTCGGTGACAAAACCGAATATCGGCTTGCCCGCTTCCAGCAGGGCGGGGAAGACGTCACTCGAGAAGTCGGTCGGTTTGTCCCGTTCGATGTAGTCGAAGATCTGCGGCTCGAGCACGTAGACGCCAGTGTTGATGGTGTCACTGAACACCTGGCTCCACGTTGGCTTCTCATGGAAGCGCTCGATGGAGCCGTCCTCGCGGGTGATCACGATCCCGAACTCGAGGGGGTTCTCCATCGACTTGAGGCCGATGGTCACCAGCGCCGACTTGCTCCGGTGGTATTCGACGATGGCACCGAGATCCATGTCGGTGACCACGTCGCCGCTGATCACCAGGAACGTCTCGTCCAGCTGGGCCATGGCGTTGCGGACCGAGCCTGCCGTGCCCAGCGGCGTCTCTTCGGCGGCGTACACGATGCGTACCCCGAACTCGGAGCCATCGGCGAAATAGGTTCGGATGGCGTTGGCCCGGTAGGCGACGGTCACCACGATGTCCTCGAACCCGTGCTTCTTCAGCAGGTTGATGACATGTTCCATCATGGGCCGGTTGGCGAGCGGCAACAGCGGCTTGGGCGCGTTGGAAGTCAGCGGTCGGAGGCGGGTTCCCTCGCCCCCGGCCATTATGACGGCCTTCACGGGCGGGTCACCGCCACCTTCGATTTGCGGCCGGCCCGCCCCTCAGCCACCGCCTTTCGGGCCAGCGGGATATATGTGATGACCGCGTACCAGCCGAACAGTAGGCCGGGAATGGCGAACAACCAGGCGAGCACCGCCGCCACGTCCTTCCAGCCGGCGGTCGAGTGGGACACGAGGAAGAGGGGGAAGGCGAACATCAGGGCAAAAGTGCCTGCCTTGCCCGCCCATTGCACGTCGATACGGCGGGCGCCGGCCGCCGCCAGCGCCAGGACCGCCCCGGCCACGAGCACCTCCCGGGCCAGCACCACGATGCCGAGCCACAGCGGCACCGAGCCGTCCACCATGATGGCGACCACCCCGACGCCGAGCAGGATGCGATCCGCGGTCGGGTCGAGGATTTTGCCTAGTTCCGACACCTGCCCCAGGCGTCGGGCCAGGTAGCCGTCGACCCAGTCGGTGGCGCCCAGGCCCCCGAGCAGGAAGGCGGCGGGGTAGCGGCCCTGGCCATGCGACCGCCCGAACAGGAGCCACAGAAACAGGGGAACACAGAGGAGCCGGACCATGGTGATGGCGTTGGGCACCGTCAGGATGCGAGCGGGCGGGCGGCCCTCCGTCGATGCCTTCACCCCGACGAGTGTACGGCCACGGCGGGCGGCTGTTCCGCCACCGAGCCGCCACGAAGTAGCCAGGAGGTGGCCACGGGGTCGCCAACAACCAGGGTCAGGGGTACCGCAAGCGGGTGCTCGTGGCCAACAATGGAGGGATGGCACGACGGCTGGATCGGCATCCCGGCAACGTGGTGGGCAACTGGTATGTCGACACTCGCTGTATCGATTGTGGTGCGTGTCGGCAGCTGGCCCCGGCCACCTTCGGGCAGGGCCGGGACCAGTCGCTCGTGGTTTCCCAACCGGAACCGGGGGATGCTCATCGGGCGGCATGGCGGGCGGCGGAGGCTTGTCCCACCCAGTCCATCGGGACGATGAGTCGGGAGCCTCGACCCGAGGGCCTTTTTCCCCAGCACCTCGACGACGGCGTGTTCTACTGCGGGTTCAACTCCGAGCACTCGTTCGGGGCCAACTCGTTCCTGGTGTGCCGCCCTGAAGGCAACCTCCTGGTCGACTCCCCCCGCTGGACCCGCCGGCTGGCCGGGCCGATCGAGGCGCTGGGCGGCATCGCCGAGGTGCTCCTGACGCACTGCGACGACGTCGCCGACGCCGACCGGTGGGCGCGGCATTTCGGCGCCCGGGTGTGGATCCACGCCGACGACGCCGCCGCGGCACCGTTTGCCACCGACCTGCTGCGGGGGCAAGACGCCTTCGAGATCCGGCCCGGCTTGCGGGCCGTCCCGCTACCGGGCCACACCCGGGGCAGCGTCGCCTACGTGCTCGAACAGCGGTACCTGTTCAGTGGTGACTCGCTGGCGTGGGACCCGGCCGGCGCCGGCGAGGGCGGTGACCTGATCGCGTTCCGGCACGCCTGTTGGTACTCCTGGGCCGAGCAGGCGGCGTCGCTGGGCCGGTTGGCATCTGGAGAGCGCTTCTCGTGGGTCCTGGCGGGACACGGACACCGCCACCACGGCGATGAGGAAGATCTCCATGCTCGGCTGCTGGCCTTGGTGGACCGCATGGGCTGCCAGGCCGGCCGCCGGTAGCGGCGAAGCGGCGCCGGTAGCGCGAAGCGGCGCCGGTCAGCAGGTCGGTACCCGCTGCCGGCGCCGGGAGCGATGGCTCCTAGAAGCGTATTAGGCGGTCGGGAGCTGGACCTCGATGGTGATGTCGACGCTGTCCTTGACCTTGAGGGCGCCGAGCATCGCCGAGAAGGGCTTGAGCCCGAATTGTGACTGTTTGAATGACGTCTTGGCGGTGACCTTGCCGCTGTCAGCCACATCCAGGTCGAGGGTCACGGGGGTGCTCCGCCCGTTGATGCTCAGGTTGCCCTTGAGCGAGTTCCCCGACACGCCGGTGCTCTCGAAGGTGATGTCATCGCGCGAGGTGAGGACCTTGTCGGTGATGTTCTTCTTGATGTCCTTCTTGTCACTCTCGCTCAACGGCTTGGCGCCGCCTTTGCCTTCGACCACCTCGAGCGACCTCGGGTCGATGGTTACGTTTACCGACGAGGCGGAGGGTTCGTCGGGGTTGATGTCGGCTTGGCCGCTCCACGACGATGCCTGAAGGGTCAGGTCATGGCCCATCTTGGCGGCGACGCCGTCCTTGTACACATTGACGAGCACCTTGCCGTCCTGCGGTCCGATATTGTGCGTTCCTTTAGCAACTGTCATGGCCTCATCCTACCCATAACCCCCTTGGGGGTAAAAGCGCCGCCCGGTTACACGGGGGAGGCCCGGGTCGGCGCGACCGTGTGTAAGCTGGCGGGACATCGGTGGATCGCCCTGTCCTGGGCTGGGAAACCGGTTTACCAGCAGCGTGACTCCCGAAAGGCGCGGAATGGCAGCACACGGAAAAGACCGGGCACGAACCAAGCCCAGCGATGCCAAAGGTCGCGTGCGGCGAGGCCGGCCCAAGGTGTGCATGTTCTGCGCCCAGAAGATCGCCTGGGTCGATTACAAGGACACCAACCTGCTGCGGCGGTTCATCACCGACCGGGGCAAGATCAAGGCCCGCACCAACACTGGAACCTGTGCCCAGCACCAGCGAGATGTCGCGATGGCCATCAAGACCTCCCGCGAGCTCGCCCTTCTCCCCTACCTGGTGCGGACACTGGCGGCCGATAAGGGCGGTGCCCGTCGGGGCCGGGGCCCGGGTCGCCCAGGTGACCGTCCCGCCGCCGGTGACGAGGTGGCGGGGCTCGACGCCGACGCCACCGCGGACGTGGGCGAGGACGCGGCGTTCGAACCCGACGAAGAACTGGTGTAGCGACCCGAGCACTCCGCATTTCGTCGGCCGGCTCGGGTCGTGGACGGCAACCGCCGATGGTCATCCGCAGACCATCGATCGCATCAGGGCCTCTGAGTCGCTAGCATCTGGGCCGAAGTAGCAGGGTTGCCCGGAGCGAGCACTGTGTCTGCTTCAGGACACGGAAAAGATGAAAGGGCGGTTAGATGAGCGAGACGGCTCAAGGCACGGCGCAGACTGGCGACGACTACGTAACGCCGGGCGAGGCCGCCCGACATCTGCATGTATCCCCGAAGACCATCAACCGATGGGCGAATGACGGGCGGATTCCCTGCATCGTGACCCTCGGCGGTCACCGGCGCTTCCGTCGCGAGGACGTCGACGCCGCGGTGCGGCAGATGTCCGCACGAGGCGCAGCCCTCTCCGAGTAGACGCCTGTTGCCCAACACCCGCCACGACCGGGCGAGGCGGGTACAGAACTCTGACGAAGCGGCTTGGGCACGCCCAGCCGCTTTGTCGCATTAAGTGGCGATACTCCTGCGAATGCAAGCGCGGGGCGTGGTCGGCCCTCGTGCTGCCATCGGGTTGTAGTCGGGTCGGCGGGATTTGAACCCGCGGCCCCTAGACCCCCAGTCTAGTGCGCTACCGAGCTGCGCCACGACCCGTGGGTTGCAGACCTTAGTCGATCTGAGGCGGAAGGAGTTCTCTTCACAGGTGATGGGCCAGCCATTCCACCCCTTGGACAGCCCGGTAGCCGAGGTAGACGGCGATGCCGCCCAGCAGCATCTTGAAGTGCCATGGGGCCTTGCGGGCCGGGGCGATCACCTGACCGCAGGTGGGGCACTCGCCCCCTTTGCCCATGGCGGGCGGGCTCCAGAACTTGCTGCACGCCTCACACCACGGCATGCCCGGACCTCCCGGGCCCGACCAGGCTCAGCGGGCTGGAGACGGGGTGACCGACCAGGGCCGCCAGCCGGCGGCTGACCGCAATGAGCCCGGCCAGGTCGACGCCGGTCGCAACATCGAGGTCGTCCAGCAGGTGAACCAGATCCTCGGTGGCCAGGTTGCCCCCCGCCCCGGGGGCGAATGGTGATCCGCCCAGGCCCCCGACGGCACAATCGAAACGGGAAACGCCCCGCAGGATGGCCGCGTAGGCGTTCACGAGGGCCGTCCCCCTCGTGTTGTGCAGATGGAGTCCCACCGCGTCACCCGTCGCATCCAGCACCTCGGCGATGCGCCGGGGTGTCGCCATCCCGGTGGTGTCGGCCAGCGTGACCCCGCTGGCCCCGTCCTGGCGGAGGCGCCGGGCCAACTCGGCGACCGCGGCCGGGGCGACGTCGCCCTCGAACGGACTACCGAACGCACAGGAGATGACTGCGTCTACCGGGACCAGGCCCCCCGCCAGCGCCGCGATCCGGCCCGCCTCCACCACCGACTCCTCCACCGACATCCCGACATTTTTCCTCGAGTACCCCTGCGACGCCGAGGTCGTCACCGAGAGCCCGTCGACCCCCGCGGTCAGGGCCAGCTGGGCGCCCCGCAGGTTGGGCACCAGAGCCCAGTAACGCACCCCGGTCCGCCGGTTGAGTGCCGCCAGCACGTCGGCCGCCCCCGCCATGGCGGGCACGGCCCGGGGGGACACGAACGCCACCGCCTCGATGTCGGTCACGCCGGTTGCGGCCAGCGCCTCGATCAGCCCCACTCGCTCCCCCACCAGGAGCGGCCGTTCCCCCTGGAGGCCGTCGCGGGGCCCGACCTCGCGAATGTGGACTGTCGTCATACCGGGGGCACCCCGTGGTGGCGCTCGCTGAACGTACGGTCCTTACCGCCGGCCAGCTGCAGGCGCCGGATCAGCTCGCCCCGCAGCGCCTCGGGCTCGACCACGGCGTCGATGACCAGGTCCGACGCCAGGCGCAGCAGGTCGACGTCGGCTTCGTATTCGGCCCGCCGGTCGGCGACGAACCGGTCCCGCTCGGCTGGGTCCTCGATAGCCCCGATCTTGTTGGCGTAAACGGCATTTACGGCGGCCTCGGGCCCCATGACCGCGATCTGGGCCGAGGGCAGGGCCAAGCAGGCGTCGGGCTCGAAGGCGGGGCCGGCCATGGCATAGAGCCCGGCGCCGTACGCCTTGCGCACGATCACCGAAACCTTGGGCACCGTGGCCTCGGACACCGCGGTGATCATCTTGGCCCCGTGGCGGATGATCCCCTGGCGCTCCACTTGGGTGCCCACCATGAACCCGGGAACGTCACACAGGAACACCAGCGGGATATTGAAGGCGTCGCAGCACCAAATGAACCGGGCCGCCTTGTCGGCCGAGTCCACAAACAGCACACCCCCTTTCACGGCGGGGTTGTTGGCCACCACGCCGATGGGATTGCCGTCCAGGCGGGCCAGGGCGATGACGAGTTCCGGCGCCCACAGCTCCTTGACCTCGAACAGGCTGGACTCGTCGATGAGGGCCTCGATCACGGCGTGGATGTCGTAGCCCTCCGCCGGCGAGGACGGGATCATGGCCGCGGTGAGGGAAGTGGCGGCCTTGCAGGGGTCGGCGACGGGGGGCGGGTCGCGCCAGTTGGTCGGGAAGTAGGAGAGCCAGGTCCGGGCCAGGGCGATGGTCTCGGCGTCATCGGACGCCAAGCGGTCCCCCGAGCCGGACACGGTGGCGTGCATCCGGGCCCCGCCCATCTCCTCGAGGGTGGCGTGCTCCCCGATCACCATCTCCGCCATTCGGGGCGAACCGAGATACATGGAGGCGTTGCCCTCAACCATGAACACGGCGTCGCAGAAGCTGGGGATGTAGGCGCCGCCGGCCGCGCTCGGGCCAAAGAGGCAGCAGACCTGGGGTACCCGGCCCGACAGCCGGACCTGGTTGTAGAAGATCCGCCCCGCCCCTCGGCGGCCGGGGAACAGCTGCACCTGGTCGGTGATACGTGCGCCCGCCGAGTCGACCAGCCACACCACGGGAAGCTCGTGGGCCAGGGCGTACTCGGTGAGGCGGATGATCTTCTCAACCGTGCGGGCGCCCCACGAGCCCGCCTTGACGGTGGGGTCGTTGGCCATGACGCAGACGGGACGGCCGTCGATTTGGCCCCGCCCGGTTACGACCCCGTCGCCGGGCAGATCGTCGGCCGGCGCGAGGGAGTTGGCCAGCAACCCATCCTCGAGGAAGCTTTCCTCGTCGAGTAAGAGGGCCAGGCGGTCGCGGACGAAGAGCTTGCCCGTCCGGGCCAGCTTGGCCCGCTCCCGCTCGCGGTCGGCATTGCCCCGCCGGGCCCGGTCGCTGGCGTCGGAGACGTTTCGGGGCATCGACCCAGTCTCGCCGACGCGGTAGCGGTAGCGCTGAACGGGCGGCGGGGGCGGTAGCGGCGACGTCGGCGTTGGGGGGCGGCATCGGGGGCGGTAGCGGCGGTCGGGGGGGCGGCGTTGGCGGCGGTGGCGGCGGAACTGGTCCGGCGTTCGCACTCTGGGTGTTGATTGTCGCTCTGGGTGTGGGTTGTCCCGGCTATGAGGGGATAAGCCACGCCCAAAGCGATAAACCACACCCAGAACCGGGGCTGACCGGCGCCCCCAGCCCCGAGCCCCCAGCCCCGCGCCCCGAGCCCCGAGCCCCGAACCCCGCGCCCCGAGCCCCTTCGGGCCAGGACACCGCGTGGGGTCAGGTGCGGCGCACGGCCAGGATGGCCACGTCGTCGCTCAGGGGCTCCGACGCGAAGTCCCGGGCCGCCTCGAGGAGCACCTTGCACAAGGTGGTCGCCTCATGTCCCGGGTCCCGTTTGATGATGTTGGCGATGCGCTCCTCGCCGAACAGCTGCCCCCCGGCCCGGGCCTCGGAGAGCCCGTCGGTGTACATGAGCAGCAGGTCGCCGGGGTCCAGCGGCATCTCCCGGGAGTGGAAGCTGCCGTTGGGGTCCAATGTGAGCAAGGGGCCGGTGGCCCGCAGTGCGTTCAGGTCGCCGTCGTGCCACAGCCACACCGCGGGGTGGCCGGCCGAGGCATAGCGCACCGTGCCCGCCGCGGTGTCGAACACGACCACGCACACCGAAACCAGGTCCTCGGGGCGACCGCTGGTCGACAGGACCACGTTCAGCTCCTCCAGCGCCTGGGCCGGGTCGCGGTACTGGCGCAGGAAGTTCCGCAACAGGTACTTGACCTGGAAGGCGGTGATCGACGGTTCGATGCCGTGGCCGGCCACGTCGCCGATGACGCAGGCCAGCCGGTCGGGCCCGTTCGGGTGGACGTCGTAGAAGTCCCCCGCCATCATGCCGGTGCCCGGCTCGTACACCCGGCCCAACTCGAAGCCCTCGATCAGGGGCAGCGTCGACGGCGCCAGCCGGGCCGCCCAGCGGCGGGGGGCCAGCTCTTCCTGGGCCAGCACCTCGGCCGCCCGCCGTTCCAACTGCGACCGCTCCTCGGCCAGGCGGGCCTCACCCAGGAACTTGGGGGCAAAACGGATCGACGCCACCACCGGCACCCCGACCGCCAAGAGGGGCAAAGAAACCCAGGGCGCGTTTGACAGCGACGCAAACAGGAGCCCGATCGCCAGCACTGCGTACAGGACGGCGGCGTGCAGATCCTTCTGCCAGGCGCTCCGGGCCAACTCCACGGCGTCCCGGCCGCTCACCGAACCCGAGGTTTGCGCTTCGATTCGGGTGGCGGCCCGTTCCAGGCGTCGCGCCGATCGCCCCCACAGGATTGCGGCGACGGCGCATCCGATGGCCAGGGCCAGCAGCCACGGCCGGGCGATCATGAGCATGACGGTACTGGACATTTCGCGACCAGGCCGGGGCGGATCGGCCGTCGGCGCACCTCAGGAGGCGGCTCGTCAATCGCTGCGCCGGCGCACCCGGAGCTTGAGTGGGGTGGCGCCGAAGCCGAAATGCTCCCGGATCCGCCGCTCGAGGTAACGGAGGTACGTCGGCGGCACCGTCCTGGTGGCGAACAGGGTGAAGGTGGGGGGATTGGTCGCCCCCTGGGTGGCGTACAGGATGCGGCCGCCCGGTGAGGCCTGGGCGGCTTGGGCCTCGGCCATCAACTTGTTGAGCTCCCGGGTCGGCACCCGGCGGTGGTAGGCCTCCACGGCCGCCGCCAGCTGCGGCAGCAGCTTGTGGACGCCCTTGCCGGTAAGGGCGCTGATCTTGAGGATGGGGGCATAGGAGAGGAACGACAACCGGTCCTCGACGTCGGCCACCACTCGGGCCCGCTGGGCGGCATCCAGCAACTCCCATTTGTTGAGGCACACCACCATGGGGTTGCCGGCCGCGTCGACCCGCTCCGCCAGGCGCTGGTCCTGGTGGGTCACGCCTTCGGTGGCGTCGATCACGAACAGGGCCGCCTCGGCCCCGTCGATGGCCTGGAGGGCTCGCACCAGGGAGTAGTACTCGGCCCCCTCGGCTTCCTTGACCCGGCGTCGCAGGCCCGCGGTGTCGACGAAGCGGATGGGGCCATCGGGAGTCTCGACGACGGTGTCCACGGTGTCGCGCGTGGTCCCCGGCAGGTCGTGGACCACCGAGCGCTCTTCGCCGATGAGACGGTTGAACAACGTCGACTTCCCCACGTTGGGCCGGCCCACGATGGCGACCGAGATGACATGGGCAGCACCCTCGGCGCCGTCGCCGCCCGCCTCGCCGCCCGCCTCGCCGCCCGCCTCGCCGGCCGCCTCGCCGGCCCTGGCGTCGCGCTGACCGGCCGCCGGAGGGGGCAGGAGGGCCACCACTTCGTCGAGCAGGTCGCCGGCGCCGCGCCCATGCAGGGCGCTCACCATGACCGGGTCGCCCAAACCCAGTCGTTCGAAGGTCCAGGCATCGGATTCCCGGGAGCTGGCGTCGACCTTGTTGGCCACCACCAGGGCGGGACGGCCGGATTGGCGCAGGATGCCTGCCACCCGGGCGTCCTCGTCGGTCACGCCCACCGTGGTGTCGACGACCAGCAGGATGACGTCGGCCAGCTTGATGGCCCGTTCCGCCTGGGCGGTGACCTGCTGGTCCAGCTTGGAGCCGCCCGCCATCCAGCCGCCGGTGTCGACCACCGAGAAGGTCCGGCCCTGCCACTCGGCCGGGAGGACCTTGCGGTCCCGGGTGACTCCAGGCCGGGGCTCCACGATGGCGATCCGGCTGCCCACGATGCGGTTGACCAGGGTGCTCTTGCCGACGTTGGGCCGCCCGACCACGGCCACCAGCGGACCCGCCTGGGCGGCGCTCATACCGCAACCCGGTCCGGCGCCAGGGCCTGGCGCAGCACGGCCCCGTCGGCGGGGATGATCTCCACCGCTCGGGGCAGGTCGGCGACGCCGAGGCCGTCGAGGAAGCGGCCCCCCGACAGGCACACGTCGGGCAGCAGGTAGCGGCGCCCGTGGGGCTCCCGGGCCAACGCCGCCGCCACGTCCTGGCCCGCCAGCAGGCCCGCCACCGCGATGTTGCCGCCGAAGAAAGAGTTGGCGACGGGCAGCACCCGGGCCCCCAGCGGCTCGACCAGCGGTGCCAGCAAGGCGGCTCCGTAGGTCCCGGTGACCACCGTGACCGGGGCGTCGGGGCGGGGCAGCAGGGTCACGCTACCCGGGGCCCGCTCGGCCCGGTATCCGGCCGCCGGGGCGCCGTCGACGGACTGGAAGAAGCCTCCGCTCGGGTGGGAGCCGATTGCCTCCCCGTCGAATGACGCCCTGAAAGCGGCCGCGATCCCGATCCCGTTTTCCACCTGGGCCAGGTCCTCGTAGTCGCTCAGGGTGGGAAAAGGCCCACCGGTCAGCAGGTAGTACTCATCGGAGGCAAAGACCATCCGCCGGCCCAGAGCGGAGAGGAAGGTCTGCTGCCAGCGCCCAATCAGGGTCACGGTGTCCCGGGCTTCGGCGACGCGGTGGGGCCGCATGGTGCCCTCGGTCGTGTATTTGCTGACCCCGAGAGGGACGCACGCCACCGACCTCAGTTCCGGGTAGAGGTCGAGCACCCCGGCCAGGGTGTCGTCCAGCACCGCCCCGTCGTTGATACCCGGGCAGACCACTACCTGGCCATGGATCTCGACACCCTCGTCGAGTAGTGCCCGGAGCCACCGCAGGCTGGTCGCCCCCCGGCGGTTGCGGAGCATGCGGGCCCGGATCCCGGGGTCGGTGGCGTGGATGCTGACCCACAACGGGGAGAGGCCCTCGGTCACCACTCGCTCGAGGTCGGCCTCGGTGAAGCGGGTCAGGGTGGTGAAGTTCCCATAGAGAAAGGACAGCCGGTAGTCGTCGTCCTTGACATACAGGCTCTTCCGGAGACCCTTGGGAAGTTGGTAGATGAAGCAGAACTCGCAGTGGTTGTCGCAGGTGCGCACCTGGTCGAAGAGGGCGGCGTCAACCTCGATGCCGAGCGCCTCGTTGCCATCGCGGGTCACCGTCACCGGGACCTCGAGGCCGCCCCGGCGCAGTTCGAGCTCAAGGATCGGCTCGTCGGCCAGCAACTGGTATTGGATGACATCTCGGGGGACTTGGCCGCCCATGGCAACGATCTCGTCGCCGGGCACCAGGCCGGCCCGGGCGGCAGGTGACCCGGGGGCCACTGCCACCACGCGCGGCAGTGACATAACCAGTCCAGGATACCGGGCCGGGCCGCTCCGCCCCCGGGAGCCTCTAGCCTGGTTGCGTGGACGTCGACGAGGTGCTGCTGGCCGCCCCCCGCGGGTTCTGTGCCGGGGTGGAGATGGCCATCAAGGCGCTGGGCTGGATGGTCCGGGTATTCGAGCCCCCGGTGTACTGCTACCACGAGATCGTGCACAACCAGGTCGTCGTGGACCGCTTTCGTTCGCTCGGCGTCGTCTTCGTCAACGACGTCTCCGAGGTGCCTGCCGGGGCGCCGCTCATGCTCTCCGCCCACGGCTCGGCCCCCGAGGTGGTGGCCGCGGCCCGGGCCAACGGGGGCATCGTGGTCGACGCCGTGTGCCCGCTGGTCACCAAGGTCCACCACGAGGTCCGGGTCCGGGCGGGCAAGGGGTACACGGTGGTCTACGTGGGCCACCAGGGCCACGACGAGGCGGTGGGCACGGTTGCCGTCGCCCCCGACGCGGTCCGGCTGGTCGAGACCGAGGATGACGTCCGGGCCCTCCCCGATCCGGGAACGCCGGTGGCCTTCCTGGCCCAGACGACACTGTCGCTCGACGAGTGGCGATCGGTGCTGGCGTCGGCCGAGGACCGCTTTCCCGACCTGTGGATGCCGGGTCGCAGCGACCTGTGCTTCGCCACGACCAACCGCCAAGCGGCGCTGAAGGCTATTGCCGGCAAGGCGGACGCGGTCGTCGTCATCGGCTCGCCGAATTCCTCCAATACCTTGGCCCTCGAGCGCACCGCCCGAACGGCAGGCGCGCCGCGCGTGATGCGGGTCAACGGGGCCGATGAGCTGCCTGACGACCTGCGGGGCGTCGTCGGCGTCACGGCCGGGGCTTCTGCCCCCGAGGAGTTGGTGCGCGAGGTTATCGAGCGGCTCCATCCCCGCCGGGGCACCACCGAGGTCACGGTCACCGACGAGGATGAGTATTTCCCGCTTCCCCCGGAACTGCGGGAACTGCTGCGGGCCGTCTCCGCCGCCGCCGCGGTCTCGTTGCTGGCTCCCCCACCACCTGGCGGGGCCGCTTCGGACGGGTTGCCCGAGGACCGCCAGATCGCGGCCAGCGACGTGCTCGACGCCCTCACCCGATAGCCCCATGACGTTCTCGCAACTGGTCCCGTCGAGGCCCGGTCACCGGGAGTACCATGGGTTGGGGCGTGGACTGGAGCGTGCTCTCAAATGACACCGCCGACGGACCGGCTATGACACTCGCCGTTGTGCGCAGCGCAAGCCTGCAGGCGTTGCTCGACCGGGCCGATCGGGCCCGAGCCCAGGCGGTCACCAATGCCGCCGCCTTCGAACGGACCATGTCGCGGACCCGGGCGTTCGATGTCAGCACCGATACCCGGTTGGTCCGACTGGGAGATGCGGAACCGGTCGACGCTTACCAGGCCCGGATCCGCGAGCTGGAGAACACTGCCGACGGCTTGATCAAGCGGCTGGAGTCTCAGGCGCCGATCGAGCAGGCCAAGGGCATCATCATGGCCCAGACCCACTGCGACCCCGATCAGGCCTTCGAGATCCTGCGGCGGGCCTCGCAGCGGTCCAATATCAAGCTGCGGCTGCTGGCGACGGAGTTGGTGGCCCGAACGTCAACCAAGCCCGAGGTTTCTGGCGAGCACTAGTAGGCAAAGGCGGCCGGGCTCGGTCACGACTCCTGTTCCTCCATTCGCACGATGACACCAGGCTGGGCGGCGTCGAGGGCTAGGGGGGTGCACGCCACCCGGACCTGGAGATGACGGCCCCGGCGATTGGTGGCTTCGAGCAGCAGCTCCTCGCCCTCGGAACGCCCGTCCCGGCAGTCGTAGATGGTGGCCAGCAGTCCTTCGGCGGGGAGCAGCCCGAAGTCCAAGTCGAAGAACGACTTTCCCTTCACCTCATCGGCCCGCAGGCCCCAGAGCTCGACGGCTGAGGTGCTCCAGTTGATGACCCGCAGGTCGTGGTCGACGGCTACCACCGCGGCGGGCTCCGACGCCAGGATGGATTCCAGGAAGGCGTTGGTTTTGTCGAGTTCGCCGCTTCGGACCCGGAGCTCCTCATTCATAGTCTCGAGCTCCTCGTTGGTCGCCTGGAGCTCCTCGTTCATGGTCTCGAGCTCCTCGTTGGCCGACTGCAGCTCCTCGTTGGTCGTCTCCAGCTCCTCCACCGTGGCCTGGAGCTCCTCGTTGCTGGTCTCGAGCTCCTCGTTGGCGGAGCGAAGTTCCTCGTAGGCCGTCTCCAACTCCTCGCTGGAGCGTTTCAGGTCCGCCTGCAAGGTGTGGTATCGGGTCACATCGAGGTAACCGATCAGGGCGCCGACCGGGCCGCCGTCGCTGCCGGCCGGCAAAGGCTGGATGATGACGTCCAGATACTGAGCGGCACCGTCGGGAAAGAGGCGCTCGATGCTGCGCAGGTGGATCGGCCGCCGCTCCGCATAGGCCTGCTCGATGCGGGAGCGAAGCTCCACCGGCCGGAAGGACAGCTCCAGGTCCTGGAGCGGCCGCCCCACCTCGTGGGAGCGGATCCCGAACATGGCCCGTGCCTGGTCGTTGACCGACACCACCACCCCGTTCATGTTGAGCATGACCAGGGCGACGGGGCTGGCGTCGAAGGCGAACTCGCGTAGCTGGCGGAGACCGTTGGTCGGCACGACACCTCTTTCCGCGACGCTGGCCGGGTGGGGCGGCGGGGCCTCGCCGTCGCCGATCCGGCGGAAGATGCGCGCCTTCATGTCCACCGGCTGGAACAGTCCCGGATGGGAAAGCATCATCTCGGCCCGGCCCAGGAACAAGGCCCCCTCAGCACCGAGGGCAAAGTTGAAACGATCGAGAACCCCCCGCTGCGCCTCGGCGTTCAGGTACATCAAGGTGTTGCGGCACACCAGCAGGTCGAGACGCGAGATGGGCGCGTCGACGGTGAGATCGTGGCGCCCGTAGATGATCGAGCGCCGGAGATCGGGCCGGAACACGAAGCGGCTGTCGACCTGCTCGAAGTACTTGTCCCGCACCTCCGGCGTCAGGGACTCGGTCGCCCGCTGCGGGTAGCTACCCTGCCGGGCCACCGACAGGGCGCCCTCGTCGATGTCGGTGGCATAGATCTTGACCCGTTCGCGGAATTCCACCTCGCCCAGCGCCTCGGCGAACAGTATCCCCAGCGTGTAGGCCTCCTCTCCGGAGGCGCAGCCGGCGCTCCAGGCCCGGATCGCTTGCCCGTCCGGCTTGGCTTCCAGGATGGCAGGAATTGTCTTCCGGGCGATGACATCCCACGCTTCGGGGTCACGGAAGAAGCTGGTGACGTTGATGAGGACGGTGTCGAAGAGATGCGCGAACTCGTCGGTGTGCACTTCGAGGTAGTCGCCGTATTCCTCGAAGGTTCCGACATGCACCTCACCCATCCGCTTGGCGACCCGCCGGCAAAGGGTCGTCCGCTTGTAGATCGAGAAATCGAAGCCACGGATCTGGCGCAGGTACTGCAGCAGTGCCTCGAAGGCGGGCCCCGGTTGCAGGTCGCTCATACCGGGCGGCCTCCTACCAGTTCGATCAAAGCCGGCGCGATTTTTTCCAGGGGCAGGACCATGTCGACGACGCCGGTTCCGATCGCCGCCCCGGGCATGCCGAAGAACTGTGAGGTCGCCTCGTCCTGGGCGATCACCAGACCGCCCGCCTCGTTGATGGCCCGGACACCCATGTCGCCGTCGCGGCCTGACCCGGTGAGGACGACGCCGATTACCCGGCTTCCGAAGCTGGCCGCGGCCGACTCGAAGAGCAGGTCGGCTGAGGGGCGGACGAAGTGCACCAGCGCCGCCTCCGACAACGAGATGATGCCGCTGGGGTTCACGACGAGGTGGCGGTCCGGGGGGGCGATTATGACGCTGCCAGGGGCAATGGCGTCGCCCTCGGTCCCCTGGGTCACCTTGAGGGCGGTCCGCCGCCGCAGGATCTCGTCGATCACGCTCTTGTGATGGGGATCCAGGTGCTGCACCACCAACACCGCCGCGGGAAAGGTGGAGGGTAGCTCGGTGAGCACGGCGCTGAGGGCCGCCAGGCCTCCCGCCGAGGTAGCGATGACAACGAGGTCGTAGACCGGTTGGTCGCCTCCCATTCCCTCCGAGGGGGCCGTGGCGTCGTCAACCATCAGGACAACGGCCGTTGGCGAGCCCGGGACCCCGTAAAACTGATCGACCGGTCACCACAAGCTCCCATCCCCTGTAGGGGGTTATGCCTGAGGCTACCGGACCCACACGCCACGGCGGCGCTGCCGGTTTTGATCGTCCTGCGCCACCCCAGCCAGGAGCGGGGCGGCGGGGCGGCGAGACGAGGGATCGGCAAAACCGCATTGCTGTTTGTTCATGGACGGCTCGACGGCTCAGGCCGGGGAGGCCCCGCCGACTCCGGGGATGGTCCCGCGGCGGCCTTCGACCTCATCGAACAACTGCTGGATCTCCTGTTGCAGCTGCGCCGTCAGCTCGTGCACGTGGCGCCGGCTGCCCCGGGCGCCAGCCCCGTGGCGGGTGGGCGGATGGATGGGCTTGCCGATCAGGATCCGGATCTTGACCGGGCGGAGGAACTTGGACCCCTTCGGCATCGCCCCCGCGCTCCCGCCGATCCCGACCGGCACGATCGGCACCCCGCCTCGCAGCGCCACGAACGCGGCACCCTGGAACAGGTCGGTGACCAACGGCCCTGACTTCCTGGTGCCTTCTGGGAAAATGACGACCGGCTCGCCCCGCTTCAGTGCCGCCTCGCAGGTCCGCAGCGCCTCGCGATCCGCGGTCTCCCGGTTGACCGGGAAGCCACCGAGGGCGCTGAGAAGCCGGGCTGACCAGGCGTGGGTGAAAAGGGTGTCCTTGGCCATGTACCGCAGATGGCGCCGGGCGACATAGGCCATGAGGATGGTGTCGATGTTGGACCGGTGCACCGGCGAGATGATGTAAGGCCCATCGGTCGGAATGTGTTCCCGGCCCTGCACCTTGACCCGCCAGAAGAGATACCCGAAGGCCCGGACGGCTCCGGCCGCAAACTGGTAGAAGGCCCGTTCGCCACGGGTCAGCGGCCGGTCCAGAGCGGCCGCCCCAGCCGTTCCGAACCGGGCGCCGCTGACGGCTGGCCGCGCCGGCGCCGGCTGGCCGGGTGTCGGCTCGGTGGCTAGGGGTGCCGGCTCGGTGGCTAGGGGTGCCGGCTCGGTGGCTGCCGGGCCCGCGGCTATGGGTTCGGGTGGGGTCGGATCGGTGGTCACGGCTCGTTTCCCGTCACGATATTGGGCAGGAGCGACAGCACCCGGTCGACGACCTCGTCGATCGACAGCCCGGTTGTGTCAAGGGTTACCGCCCCATCGGCCACGACCAGCGGTGCCGCGGTCCGGCTGGAGTCGGCGTAATCCCGCCGCGCGATGTCGGCGGCCACGGTGTCGTAGGCCAGGTCCAGCACCTCCTTGCTGCGGCGGCCGGCCCGTTCGGAGTCGCTGGCGGTCAGATAAACCTTGACGTCCGCGTTGGGGAACACCACGCTGCCGATGTCGCGGCCCTCGATCACGCCACCGCCATGGTTGTCGGCCCACTCCCGCTGACGCCGGCACAGCTCTCTTCGGACCTCGGGGTTGGCGGCGACCGCGGACACGGCCCGGGTCACTTCCGGGCCTCGTATCTCAATGCTGGCGTCCACCCCGTCGACGGTGACGGTGTCGTTCACGTCGATGTCTATCTGTTCGGCCAGCCGGGCCACCGGGGCGGCGTCGTCAGGGTCGATTCCCCGCCGTAGAGCCGCGAAGGCGACGGCCCGGTACATGGCCCCGGTGTCGAGGTAGTCGAGGCCGATTCGGCTGGCGACCGCCCTCGCCACGGTCGATTTCCCCGAGCCAGCCGGCCCGTCGATCGCTATGAGACGCATCGGCGGAGGTCCTCCTCAAAGCCCGGATAGCTGGTGGCGACGGCATCCCATCCTGCTACAACGGTAGGACCGCGGGCATCCAAGCCGGCGACCGCCAGGGCCATGGCGACGCGATGGTCACCCCAGGAGTCGACGTTGCCGCCCGCCAGCGGCCCTCCCCCATTGCCCCGGACCTCGAGTCCGTCGGGGCGGCCCTCCACCTCCACTCCCACCGCCCGCAAGGCCGCCACCATGGACGCCACCCGATCGCTTTCCTTGACCCGCAGCTCGGAGGCGTCGGCGAACGTCGTGACCCCCTCGGCGCGGGCCGCGGCCACCGCCAGCACCGGGATTTCGTCGATGACGCCGGGCACCTCGGCTCCTTTGACCTCGGTGGCCTGCAACGGTCGGTGCCGGACCCGGATGTCGGCGCTGCGCCGGACCACGTCCAGCCGGTCGAGTTCGATGTCGGCACCCATCCTCCTCAGGACATCGAGGAAGCCGGCCCGGGCGGCGCCGACGTAGGTGTCCTCCAACACCAGGTCGCTGCCGGGCACGATGCAGGCGGCCACGATCCAAAATGCCGCCTGGGACGGATCGGCGGGAATGTCGAGCCGGAACGGGGCGAGCGAGGAACGCCGCACCGTGACCCATCCGGGCCCGACGTCGATGTCGGCGCCGCACTCCGCCAGCATCTCCTCGGTGTGGGCCCGGGTCGGGACGTGCTCGCGTACCGTCGTCTCACCATCGGCCGCCAGCCCGGCTAGAAGTATGGCCGCTTTGACCTGGGCGCTGGCGATCGGCAACCGGTAATCCACGCCGTGGAGGCCGCCTCCTCGGATGACCAGCGGTGGCAACCCTCCGTTGTCCCGCCCGTCCACGACCGCTCCCATGGCCCGCAACGGCTCGGCCACCCGAGCCATGGGGCGCTCGGCGATGGATGCGTCGCCGTGGATAATGGTGAGCCAGGGCATAGCGGCGCTCCAACCGGCCAGCAGCCGGATACCCGTGCCGGAGTTGCCGACATCGAGGACCCCGGCCGGCTCCCGCAAGCGGGCCCGGCCGCCGTCGATGGTGACGGATCCCGGGCCAGCTGTGGTCTCGATGCCGGCGCCGCAAGCCGCGACTGCCGCCAGGGTATGGGCGACGTCGAGCCCCATGGAGAGCCGGCCCAGCTCCGACCGGCCCTCGGCCAGCGCCGCCAGCAGGACCGCCCGATGCGAGATCGACTTGTCCCCAGGCGCCCGCAACCGGCCCCGTAGCGGTCCCATGCCGCCGGGCAACACCAGTGAGGTCACGACCGCACCGGGCGGTCCGTGGGCTTCGCCGGCCGGCACCTCATGGTGCCAGGGGCCGCACGGCCGGGCGATAGCCGCGGCCCGCCAGGGCCGAGAGCACGGTTTGGGTGTCGCTGGCGGCGACCGCCAGCACCAGCACCCCCCGGGGACCTTCGGCCGAGTGCGCGATCTCGAGGTCGTAGATGTTGACGCTGCGCTCCCCGAGGACGGTCGTGACCTCGGCCAGTACGCCGGGACGGTCGGGCACAGGTACCCGGATCTCGATCATCTCCTCGGGGTGCAACACCCGCGACGGCAGGTTGAGCCGGGCCTCGCGGGCCCGCTCCAGCACCGTGAGGATGCCGTCCCGGTCACCCGTGGCGACCATGGCCCGGAGACCGCCGACGGCGTCGAGCAACCGGTCCAGGGTCTCGGTGATGGCGGCCCGGTTGTCCAGGCACAGGTCGGGCCAGATCCCGGGCGCTCCCGCCGCGATGCGGGTCATGTCCCGGAAGCCGCCCGCCGCCAGTCGCAGGAGCGTCGCCTGCTCCGCCGCCGCCTCCGACGCCAGGGTCATCAGGGCGGCCGCGGTCAGGTGGGGGACGTGGGAGACCATGGCCACCATGTCGTCGTGGCGGGCGGCGGGCATGGCGACCGAATCGGCCCCCAGCGCCGAGACCACGCCCAGCACCCGGGCGTAGGCTTCGGGGTCGGTCGCATCGGTGGGCGTCAGGACCCAGGTGGCGCCTTCGAAGAGGCTGCCATCGGCGCCCTCCACGCCTTCTTGCTCGGAGCCTGCCATCGGATGGCCGCCCACGAATCGGGGATGGTCGATGGCATTGACGATGGGGGTTTTCACCCCGGCGACATCAGTGACAACGCTGCCCTCGGCACCCCACTTCAGGGCCTCCAGGGCGGCGTCGATCACAGCCCGGACCGGCGTCGCCACGAACGTCACCTCGGCCTGTGGGTCCCGGCCGACCGCGTCCAGGGCGCCCAACTCCACCGCCCGCTCGGCCCGCCCCCGGTCGCGGTCGCTCCCTGTCACGTGCCAGCCCCGGTGGCGCAGCGCCAAGCCGATGGAGCCGCCGATCAACCCGGTGCCGATCACCGCGGCCCGCCGGGCCCGGGGCTCAGCGGGGCCCGCCACCCGGCGCCTCTCGACCCAAGACGGCCGCCCCGCCACGACACACGGGAGGCTGGCTAGGCGGGCAGGTCATCGCGCAGCCCCCGGGCGCCCTCGAGATACACGTGGTGCAACTGGGAGCGGGGCCGCTCGGTATCCAGATGCATCAACACCCGGATGCACCGCGGTGTGCCACCGACGACATCGAGCTCCCGGGCGCAGATGAGGGGAACGTCGCCCAGCCCCACTCCGCGCGCGGCGGTGGCGGGAAACATTGAGCGAATGTCCTCGGTGGCGGTGAACAACACGCTTATCAGGTCTTCCTTGTCAACTCCGTTGCGCTCCAGCATGGTTTCGACCAATGCCTGGACCCGCTCGGTCACCTGGGCCACGGTGTCGGCATCGACAGTCGTGGCACCGCGGAGGGCTCGGACGTAGCGCACGAGCGGGGAGCCTACGTGGCGGGCGGGGCTCGAAGGCCACTGGTAGCGTGCCCGGCAACGCCTCCCCACGGGCAAGGAGGACGCATGACGATTGCCGTCGCGGTCGACGGGCTGCGCAAGTCGTACGGATCCGTCGAGGCGGTGAAGGGTGTCAGCTTCCACGTCGAGGAAGGCGAGGTATTCGCCCTGCTCGGTCCCAATGGAGCCGGCAAGACGACCATCGTGGAGATCCTCGAGGGCTACCGGAAGCGCTCCTCGGGGACTGTCGAGGTCCTCGGCATGGACCCCGAGCACACCGGCCGCAGGCTCAAGGAGCGCATTGGGGTGGTGCTGCAGGAGTCACCGACGGAGCCCTACCTGACCGTCGAGGAGATCCTCCGGCAGCGCACCTACTGGTACCCCCACCCGATCACCGTCGACGAGGTGATCGATCTGGTCGGTCTCGAGGAGAAGCGCCGGGCCCGCCTGCGGACCCTTTCCGGGGGCCAGCAACGCCGCCTCGACCTCGCCTTGGCCCTCATCGGCGACCCCGACCTGATCTTCCTCGACGAGCCGACCACGGGCTTCGACCCCTCGGCTCGGCGGGCCAGCTGGGTGATCATCCGTAACCTGTGCTCGCTGGGCAAGACAGTCCTCCTGACGACCCACTACATGGACGAGGCCCAGCATCTGGCCAACCGGGTGGCGGTCATCGCCGGGGGGCTCTTCGTCGCCGAAGGATCGCCGGCATCCCTGGGCGGTCGCGACCGGGCCTCGGTCCGTATCCGCTTCGGCCTGCCCGACGCCATCACCGTGGCCGACCTCCCGGTGCCCGCCACATTCGACGAGGCGGCGGGCGAGATGATCATCGAAACTTCCGAGCCGACCGCGGTCCTGGCCCGTCTCACCGGCTGGGCGCGGAACCGGGACCTTGAGCTGCCGGGCCTGGTCGTGGCCCGGCCCAGCCTCGAAGACGTCTACCTGGAGCTGGCTGGCGACGAGCACCCCGCGGAGGCGCCCGCCACCGGCCCCGCCCCGGCCGGGGGTACCAAGCCATGAACAGCGACGCCGGCCTTCTGGCGCGCCAGGTCGGGTGGGAACAGCGGTCCTACTGGCGCAACCCGGCCGCGGCCGGGTTCTCCTTCGTGTTCCCCATCCTGATCATGGTGATTTTCGCCAGCACCAGCGGCAACAACAAGATCCGCCAGTTGGGCAACATCAGCTACACGCAGTACTACATCCCCTCCATCGTGGCCTTCGGGATCATGGGGGTGACGTTCACCAACCTGGCCATCAGCGTCAGCTTCAAGCGGGAGGCGGGAACCTTGAAGCGCATGCGCAGCGCCCCGTTGCCGCCATGGATCTATCTGGGGGGCCTGATCGGCAATTCCGTCGTGGTCGGGGTCCTGCTGACGGCGCTGGTGATCGCCTTCGGCATCGGGGTCTACGGGGTGTCCTTCCCCGGCAATAGCGCCGCCCTGATCCTCACCCTGATGGTGGGGGCGGCCTGCTTCTGTGCCCTCGGGCTGGCCGTCACCACGATCATCCCGAACGCCGACGCCGCCCCGGCCATCGTGAACCTGGTCTTCTTCCCGCTGCTGTTCATCTCAGGGACCTTCTTTCCCATCGACAGCGCATCGGGACTGGCCAAGGTGGCGTCGGTGTTCCCGGTCCGCCATTTCATCACCGGGACTTTTGCCGCCTTCGACCCCCACGCCCGTAGCAGCCTGCGGGGAACCGACCTGCTGGTCATGGCCGCCTGGGGCGCGGCCGGGCTCATCGTCGCCAATCGTCGCTTCAAGTGGGAGCCCGGCACCAAATAACAGGCTCCCACCGGTGGGTCCGAGTGGCCGCCAACCGCGCCATGGAGCCGGGGCCCGTCCCGCCAGCGGGCCCCGGCTCTTCGGCTTCCGGCTTATCGGGTCGGCGGCGCGACCAGGGCGGTATACATGTCCTGGTCGTTGGCGACCAGCCCATTGCTGTGGGTGCCGGAGCACAACGCGGGTGGATTCCCCGGTCTGGTCGCGCTGCCCGGGCAGAGGAACACGTCCTGGGCTCGGGTGTCACTCCAGATCGGGTAGGCGAGGCTGCCGACATACGACAGCCCGGTGTAGTCACCCCAGAACACGCCGCCCTTGGCGTTGGGGAACTGGGTCGGTGGCGGGTTGGAACTGGTGGTGACCCGGGTCTGGCCGAAGGTCACCATGTCACGGCTACCCGAGAGGCTGAAGTCGGAGTAGCCGGTCACCTCGTTGTTGCCGTACTGCCGGTCGTAGTACGAGACGGCCAGCGTGCCGGCATTGTTGATTGCCGCCCACTGGAACCATTGGTCGGTCACCTTCTGGCCTGGCGCCTGGGTGACCAGGGTCCCACTTCGTGGGTCGCCGCCGGCGAAGGAGGCACCGCCATTGGACGAGGTGCTGACCAGGATCTTGTTGCTGCACGCGCCCGGGGTCTTGACACCGGTGTAGGTGGGATTCCCATCACCCGCGAAACCGGTCGGGATGCACCCGTTGGATTCCTGGGAGTCAGCATTGATGTAGGAGCCGAACGTCACGACTACCTGGCCCGTGACCGGGTTCACGGCGCCCGACGGGTAGTTGGTGGCCCGGAACACCGACCGGGTGAGCGCCCCCTTCTCGGGCACGCAGGAGCGAGTCGGATCCGCCCCCGCCCCCTGGGAGGTGTCGCAGTCCGGCAGGTCGTAGTAGTCGCTCACCTTGACCGCAGCTGAGAACGTGGCGCCGCCGTCGGTCGACTTGGCGAGCAGCATCTGATACTTGTTGTCGGGGCCCGAGAGCGCCTGGCTGTTGAAGTTGGCGAAGGCGACATAGAGCGCTCCGTCGGGGCCCGTGAAGGGCTGCGAGAACTGGTTCTCGTTGCAGTTTCCGTTCGGTGTCCCCGCCCCAAAGGTGTTGGTGCAGAGGGCGTTGTCGGTGCTGACCAGCACCCGCGGGCTGAAGGTCTCGCCGTAATCCTTCGAGTAGGCCTCCCAGATGTAGGCCGCCCCGTCGCTGGAGAACTCGGTCCAGGAGACGTAGATACGATCCTGGAACGGGCTGCCGACGTGGGTGTCGATCGTCATCAGCTGCTTGTCCTCGAAGGGTGGGATCCCTGTTCCGTTGGGATCGAAGGAGCTGGTCACGTACCGGCCCGGGAAGTTCCACGATGCCCCGTTGTTGCCGGTCGAGCGGAATACGATGAAGGCGCTCGACAGATCAGGATTCTGGGTGACCCCGATGCCGCGGTTGAACACCTGGCAGCTCAGGTAGGCGTTGCCCTTGGTGTCCCACGCCACCGATGTATCGCCGCCGCCGCCCCAGTACTGGCGGGCGTTGCCGCCGAAGCCCCGGGTGAAGATGTCGGGCACCGTGGTGTTGTTCCACGTCGCACCGGCACTGGTGGAGTAGGCGGCGCCGCAGGTGCCGTCGCCCCGGACGTAGTCGTTGTTGCTGGCCACCAGATGGGTGGGTTGCAGCGGGTCCTGGGCGATTGAGGTCTCGTTGTTGGCCTGCGCCCGGCCTTGGAGGTCCGAATCGGAGAGGTTGAGGCAGTTCTGGTTGACCTTGATGTTGCTGCCGTAGTTGGTGGAGCACTCGGCCGTGGCGGCCGGGAAGTAATTGGCTGGGCGGCCGGCCCCGCCTCCGAAACTGAAGCCGCCAGGCGTGCCGGTTGGGGCGCCGTCGGGCCCGCCGCCGCCGTCGTTGGTGGGGGCGGCATTTGACGGGGCGGACGAGCCGATCATGGTGCTCAGAATCCGGCGCTGATTGGGGGTGAAGCGGCTGCCGAAGGTGGCGGCATGAGCCACCGGTACCGAGTCCACCAGCGGCATCAAGGCAGCCGCCAGGGCACCGACCGAGGCCAACACCACTACGGCCCGACGTCGAATTGGCATAAGTTTTTCCCCCTTTAGTTCGGATCAGAATGTCCTGCCGCCATCGCTGGCTGCCGTTGGCTGGTCCAACCCCTCCCATCGACCCGACCCGTCGAGCATATGCACACGCGAGAGTCGTTGCTAGGGGAACAAGCTTCAGCGGGACCGCGTGGAGGGGGCGTGCGGGGACGCCGCCGCCTGGGAAAGGCTCCGGAGCTCGGCTGGGGTCAAGGGCCGCCACTCCCCCGGTGCCAGCCGGCGGTCGGTGAGGGGCCCGATCCGTGTGCGCACGAGCCGCTGCACCGGGAGACCGACGGCATCGCACATGCGGCGCACCTGGCGGTTGCGGCCCTCGTGGATCACGATGCGCACGGTGTCGGGGCCCATCTGGGCCACCCGGGCGGGTGCGGTCCGGCCGTCTTCGAGGTCCACCCCGTCGCGGAGGCGCCGGACGGCCCCCGCCGACACCTTCCCGCCCACCTGGGCCACATACTCCTTGTCGACGCCGAAACGGGGATGGCTCAGGTGGTGGGCCAGTTCGCCGTCGTTGGTCAGCAGCAGCAGTCCCTCGGTGGCGGCATCCAGGCGCCCGATCGGAAAGACCCTCGGTGTGCGGGGTACCAGCTGGACCACCGTCGGGCGGCCCTCGGGGTCGGCGGCAGTGGTCACAACCCCGGCCGGCTTGTTGAGCAGGTAGTACACCAGTCCCGGTCGGACCGGCACCAGCGCCCCGTCGACTTCGACCCGGTCCCGGTCAATGTGGACCCGCCGTCCCAACTCGGCCACCTCGCCGTTTACCGCCACCCGCCCCTCGGCGATCAGGTCCTCGGCGGCCCGGCGGCTGGCCACGCCCGCCCGAGCCAGCACCTTCTGGAGACGCTCGCCATCCGCTTCGGGGCGGGCCCCCCGGGCCGCTCGGGGCGCCGCCGACGGCCCCTCGTCGCCGGCTTCCGCCTTGACGTCGCTCCCCCGCCTCCCGGGGCGCTCGGGACGTCCGGCGCCCGGGTCCGCCCTCATCGCTCCTCGTCCGATGCCCCCTCGTCGGCGGCCACCGCCGCCGGCGAAATCCGGGCCCCTCCGTGGCGCAGCCCCGCATCCAGGGCCTCCATCACCTCGGGTCCGGGAACGAAGTGGGCCAGCGGCGGCAACTGGTCGAGCGAGTCGATGCCCAGCTTCTCCAGGAACCGGGACGTGGTGCCGTACAGCACCGCCTGCCCGGGCCCCGGGTCCCGCCCCACCTCGACGACATAGCCCCGGTGCTGCAGGGTCCGCATGACCCCGTCGACGCTCACCCCCCGCACCTCGGCAACCTGAGAACGCGAGATCGGCTGCTTGTAGGCCACCAGGGCCAGCGTCTCCAGGGCGGCGGCGGACAACCGGTTCGACTGGCCCTCCACGGCGAAGCGCTCGACGTAGCCGGCCAGGTCGGGGTGGCTCTGGAAGCGGTACCCCCCCGCCACCCGGACCAGCTCGAAGCCCCGGTCCTCGGCCTGGTAGGACCCGGCCAGCTCCGCGCACAGTTCCTCGACCCGAGCCGGCGGGATCTCCAGGATCTGGGCCAGCAGGTACGGCGCGACGGGCTCCTCGGACACCATGACGATGGCCTCGATGGCCCGTGTGACCTCCGCTGCCATCAGCCCTGATATTCCTCGATGGGGGAAAAGGTGACCGGCTCCCGGTCATCGCCGTCGGTGCCCATCCACGTCACGTGAAGATCGGCGAGGTTCCCCGGCTGGGCCAGCTCAATCCAACCCCGCTTGTACAACTCGAGAACGGCCAGGAATCGCACGATCACCTCCAGCCGCTCGACCAGCCCCGCGGTCAGCCGAGCGAAGGTGATGGTGCCCACCCGGGGCAGCTCGTCGAGCAGTTCGCTGACGGCGTCGGCCACGCTGACCCGGATCGGGGCCACGTGCTCGAGATCCACGCGCGGTACAGGACGCGGGGTCAGGGCAGCCAGACACGCCCTGCGGAGGCGATCGGGGGTGACGCCGGCCAGCAGATCGGGGGTGATCTCGAGAAACCGCTCCTCGAGGCCGGCCCGGCGGGGGAACGACCGGCCTGCAGCGTCCATCATGCGGTTAAGGGCGGCCGCGGCGTCCTTGAAGGTCTTGCACTCGAACAACCGCGCCAGGAGCAGGTCCCGCTCCTCCCACAGCGCGAGTTCTTCCTCGTCCTCGACCTCATCGCTGCCCGGTAGCAGGCGCCGGGCCTTCAACTCCAGCAACACCGCCGCGATCAGCAGGAACTCAGTTGCCACGTCGAGGTCCACCCCCGGCAGGTGCTCGATCTCGGCGACGTAGGCGTCCACGATCGATGACAGCGACACCTGGTAGATGTCGACCTGCTGGCGGGTGATCAGGTGCAGCAGCAGGTCGAAGGGACCCTCGAACACTGCCGTCGTCACCTCGTAGGCCATCGGGTCCGACAATACCGGCGGGCTGTGACGGTAACCCGCATACCATCGGCGTCTGTGACGCGAGTGCTGTCAGGCATCCAACCAACCGGCGATTTCCACCTGGGCAACTACCTGGGAGCGCTGCGGTGGTGGGTGGTGGACCAGTACCAGCACGACAGCTACTTCTGCGTCGTCGACCTCCACGCCCTGACCGTGCCCCGTGACCCCGCCGAGCTGCGGACCAAGACCATGGATTGCGCCAACCTGTTGCTGGCCATCGGGCTCGATCCCGACGTTTCCACCGTCTTCCTCCAGAGTCACGTAGCCGAGCACACCGAGCTGTCGTGGTTGCTGGAGTGCACCGCCAGCCTGGGGGAGCTGCGCCGCATGACCCAGTTCAAGGACAAGACGGCCAAGGGGGGTGAGGAGTCGGCCCGGGTGGGGTTGTTCACCTACCCGGTGCTGCAGGCGGCCGACATCTTGCTGTACGACGCCGACCGGGTCCCGGTGGGCGACGACCAGCGCCAGCATGTGGAGCTGACCCGGGACCTGGCGGTGCGCTTCAACCAGCGCTATGGGGAGACCTTTGTGGTGCCGTCCGCCGCCATTCCCGCGGCCGGCCGAGGGGCGCGGATCATGGATCTACAGCAGCCGACCGCCAAGATGTCGAAGTCGGCCGAGTCCCCCCAGGGGGTGGTGCTGGTGCTCGACGCCCCCTCGGTCATCGAGCGCAAGATCAAGCGGGCGGTCACCGATGCCGACACCGGCGCGGGATCGGTGAGCTACGACCCGGGGGCCAAGCCGGGGGTGTCGGGCCTGGTGGAACTACTGGCCCTGGCCACCGACCGGACCCCGGCCCAAGTGGCCGCCGCCTACCCGAGCGGGCAGTACGGGCCCTTGAAGGCGGACACCGCGGATGCCGTCGTCGAGCTCCTGCGCCCCATCCAGGAGCGCTATCGGGAGCTGACCGCCGACCCCGGGGAGGCCGAGAAGGTGCTGGCCCAAGGGGCGGACAAAGCCCGGGCGCTGGCGTCGGTCACCTTGCGCCGGGCGCGCCAGGCCGTCGGGTTGGTGCCCCGCCCTTAGGCTTCAGGCGCCTGGTTCCGGGACCGGGGAACCGACGATCGGCGACGGGATGGGGTGCCGGCGCCGGGCGGCGCGGGGCCTGGGGGTGGCGGCCCGGTCGAGAGCCGCCTTGGAGAACCGCAGGTGGCCGCCCAAGGTGACGAAACAGGGGAGGCGGCCGGTGCGGGCCCACTGGTAGATGGTGCTGACCGGGAGGCCGAGATATTGCGCCGCTTCCCCCCGGGTGAGGTACCGCTCCTCGGGGGGAGCCGGCTCCCTCGGGTTGACGGTTCGGGGGGCCTGCGGGTCCGATGATTCGTGGAGCAGCACGGGTCTCCTCCGACACACGACTGACCAGGACGGCCAGGAGGGTGCTCGCGGCTGCCGACTCAACCGCTGGGCAACGGACCCTCGATGCTCAGGGCCCGCCTGCCGAACACCCATGATCTCTGTGAGGTCGAATTGTACCTCGGCACGGGCGCCGTGGCCGGTCCCCGGGCTGATACTTCCTGAACCTGCCGGGAGGTGCGCTCGGGCCGTGTGTACGGTGGCGGGCCATGTCCGCCACCCGGTCGCTGCCCCGATGGCGGATGCTGCTGAACCTGGCCGGGGCGGGGCTCCTGGTCGCCGGCTGCACCCGCGCCACCTACCGCCCGGCGCCCCCGGCGGCGGGGCCCGCCGACATCCACCGCATCAAGCACGTCATCGTGATCATGCAGGAGAACCGGTCCTTCGACACCTATTTCGGCACCTATCCCGGCGCCGACGGTATCCCGATGCGCGCCGGCCAGCCCGCGGTCTGCCTTCCCGACGGGAGAGGGAGCTGCGTCCAGCCGTTCCATGACCCCAACGACGTCAACGGCGGAGGTCCCCATGGCGACGCGGCCTCGGCGCACGACGTCAACGGCGGCAAGATGGACGGCTTCGTCCGCCAGGCCGGGACCGGGGCGCGGGGCTGCCAGGCGGTGGACAACCCGCTCTGCACCAACGGCACCGGTAACGACGTCATGGGCTGGAAGGACGCCCGGGACATCCCCAACTACTGGTCGTACGCCAAGAACTATGTCCTCCAGGACCGCATGTTCGAACCGAACTCCTCGTGGAGCCTCCCGGCCCACCTGTTCCTGGTTTCCGAGTGGTCGGCCAAGTGCACCCGTCCCGGCGACGCCCTCAGCTGCTTGAACGCCCTCCAGAGCCCGGGCAACCCGCCCGACCCGGGTGGGGCCTTCGCCAATCCCCCGGCGGTGCCCACCGCCGACTATGGCTGGACCGACCTCACCTACCTCCTGCATGCCCACCATGTGCCATGGGGCTATTACGTGGTCCCGGGCCAGGAGCCGGACTGCCAGAACCCGTCCGAGCTGACCTGCGTGCAGGGGGCCCTGGATGCGCATACGCCGGGAATCTGGAACCCGTTGCCGGAGTTCGACACCGTCCGCGAGGACGCCCAGTTGGGCAACATCCAGTCGGTCGCCAACTTCTACCAGCAGGCGGCGGCGGGCACCCTGCCCGCGGTGTCGTGGGTGACCCCGTCGTCGGCGGTCAGCGAGCACCCGCCCTCGCGGACCTCAGCCGGCCAGGCCTACGTGACGGCGCTGATCAACGCCGTCATGAAGGGGCCCGACTGGAACTCGACCGCCATCTTCTTGACCTGGGACGACTGGGGCGGTTTCTACGACCACGTGGCCCCGCCACCGGTCGACCAGAACGGCTATGGCATCCGCGTCCCCGGGCTGGTGATCAGCCCGTACGCCAAGGTGGGCTACATCGATCATCAGACGCTCAGCTTCGACGCCTACGCCAAGTTCATCGAGGACGACTTCCTGGGTGGCCAACGTCTCGACCCGAAGACCGACGGCCGGCCCGACTTGCGCCCGACGGTCCGGGAGTCGGTCCCGCTTCTCGGTGACCTGGCCAACGACTTCAACTTCTCGCAGCCGCCCCGCCCGCCGGCATTGCTGCCGATCTACCCGCCCCCGGGTCCCGCCTCGATTCCCGGCACGTGACCGTCGCTTTGGGTGTGCCTTGTCGCTCTGGGCGTGGCTGGTCCCGGATACACCGGGATACGTCGCACCCAAAGCGACAAGCCACACCCAGACGGCGAAGTCAGTCGTCGTCGGCTGCCTTCAGGGCCGCCCCGAGGCCGGGGGGTACGGTCCAGCGGTCATCGGGGAGGTGGTGCTCCCGGGCCCAGGCAATGGTGAGGCGGTCGCTGCCGGCCCCCTCGAGCAGGCCCGCTCCCAGGCTGTCGTGACGGAGGTAACGGGCCATGCCGCCCCGGCCCCGGGCCAGCCGCTCCCGGCCCACCGCCATGGCCAAGGCGGTGGTGGCGGCCCGCCGCCAGGGCCCGAGCCGGGATGCCACCTTGCCCACATCGTGCAGCAGGGCGGCGGGAACGGCGGCCGTGGCGCTGCGCTCGGCCCCCGGCAGCCGGCGGGCCACCGCCACCGCGTGGCGCCGGTCGGCCCCCGACATCCGGGTCCAGAGCGCCTGCTCCCCGGCTGTCAGGAACGACCGGGCCCAGGCGTCGTCTGCGGCGCTGGGGCCGCCCGGCCACAGGGAGCCGGCAAAGCGCCGGGCCAGGTGGGAGATGCTTCCGAAGCCGTGGCTCATGCCACCTTCTGCCACAGATGCAGGGCCGGGTTGAACAGCGCCGACAAGAGCCCCGGGCGCAGCAGCACCACGCCGATGACGATGAGGATGCCGTAGGTCCGGAGGAAGTCCCAGCCGCGCTGCCACGACTTGGGGAGCAATCGCTCCACCACCGACGAGCCGTCCAGCGGCGGCATCGGAATGAGGTTGAACACCGCCAGGACCACGTTGACGATCCCGAAGGCGATGGGGATCCGCAGGTGCCACGGGAGGCTGTTGAGCCCGAGGAAGCCCCGGACCACCAGATCGACGACCGGCCCGGCGTGCTGCTGGCGAAGCCACAGGCCGGCCATCGCGGCCAGGAGCACATTGGTGGCCGGCCCTGCGAGACGCACCGCCACCGCGTCGTTTCGGGGATGGCGCATGCGACTCGGATCGATGGGGACCGGCCTGGCATAGCCGAATACGGCAAGGCCGCTCAGCGCCAGGATGGCCGGCAGGATGATGGTTCCGAAGGGGTCGATATGGCGGAGTGGGTTCAGGGTGATGCGGCCGGCTCGCTGGGCGGTGTCGTCACCGAACCACCGGGCCACTACGCCGTGGGACACCTCGTGGAGGATGATCGACACGATGGCGACGCCGAAGAGCACGACGGTGCCCACCGTGATGACGTGGCGGTTGAAGGCGAGAACGACCACCACGCCCAGGATCACCAGAACGACGGTCTGGTCGCGGTTCACGTTCCCCTCCTGCTGACAGGTTGCGGGGATCCGCCCGGGGCGGACCCAGGGGGTATTCAGCGCCGGCTGGCGCAGGCGATGCAGTCGCGGGCCGCCGGCTTGGCTTCCAGCCGGGGGGCGCCGATTTCCTTGCCGCAGGTTTCACACCTGCCGTAGGTGGCGTCATCCACCTTCCCGAGGGCATGCTCCACCTCGGCCAGGGTCTGCTGCAACTTGGCCGCCAGGGCCTCCGCTTCGCCACGCTCGGCGGTCACCTGACTGGAATCTGCGAAGTTGGAGTCGTAATCAACGCCGATGACCCCGTAGCCCAACTCGCTTAGTTGGGCCCGCAGGGAATCCCGCTCCTGCTCCAGGAGCGACCGGAGATCCGCCGTGGTCGCATCAGTCGAGGTCATGGCCAAAGTGTAACCGGCACGTCATCCACGCGACGCCCGTACGGGCGGTTTCTGGCCCCGGGCCCTCGGGTGGGCCGCCTCGTAGGCGGAGCGCAGCCGCTCAGTCGACACCTTGGTGTACACCTGAGTGGTCGCGATCGAGGCATGGCCCAGCAGCTCCTGCACCACCCGGATGTCAGCGCCGTGGTCGAGCATGTGGGTGGCGCAGCTGTGGCGCAGCACATGGGGCGTGAGCCGATCCCCGAGCCCGACCTTGTCGCCGTAGCGGCGCACGATGCCCCACGCTCCCTGGCGCGACAGGCGGCCCCCCCGGGCGTTCAGGAACACCGCCTCGGAGTCGCCCCGGCGGGCCCAGCGGGTAGGCGACAGGGCGCCGCGCCCGTTGCCCGACAGCCAGTCGTCGAGGGCCAGCCGGGCGTAGCGGCCCAGCGGCACCAGCCGCTCCTTGGAGCCCTTGCCCAACACCCGCACCACATCGGTGTCGAGAGCCAGGTCGCCCAGCGACAGCCCCACCAGCTCCGAGATCCGCATCCCGGTCCCGTACAGCAGCTCCAGGATGGCGCGGTCCCGCCGGGCCGGGGCGTCCTCCCCGACCACCGCTGCCAGCAGGCATCCCACCTCGTCCTCGGTCAGCGCCTTGGGCAGGCCCTGGGGTACCTTGGGGTTGCCCACGTCGCCGGTGGGGTCGGTTGCCGCGTACCCCTCGTCGAGCAGGAAATGGTGCAGCGAGCGCACCGCGACCAGGGCCCGGGCGACGCTCGAGGGGGCCCGCCCAGATGCCCACAGGGCGGCCAGGTAGGCCAGCACGTCGGCTTCGGCGACACCGGTCAACGTCAGCTGCCGCTGGCGCAACCAGGCCTCGTAGGCCCGGAGGTCGCGCCGGTAGGCAGCCAGGGTGTTGGTTGCCCTACCCCGCTCGACCGCCAACCAGGAAAGGAACTCCTCGCCGTCCAGGCTGAGAGGGGCGTTCCCGCGGGCCGCCCCCGGGCCCGCCCCTTTTTCCCCCGTCGAAATTGGTTCGACCAGCGGGTCCACATAGGGCAGGCCGAGCGCTTCGGCCACCGCTTGGTTGGTCACCCGTCCCCCGACCGTCGTCAGCCCGCCCCGCAGGGCCGGGTCCTCGGCGGCCGCCACCGGGCCCCGGGTGGCCACCTCGACCACGTAAGGGAGGGTGGCGTTGGTCAGGGCGTAGGTGGAGGTGTGGGGCACCGCGCCGGGCATGTTGCCGACCGCATAGTGCAGCACCCGGTGGGCGTAGTACACGGGGTCGGTGTGGGTGGTCTCATGCGTCGTGGCCACGCAGCCCCCCTGGTCGACGGCGACGTCGACGATGACCGAGCCCGGCTTCATGCCCGCCACCATTTCCTCGGTCATCACGACCGGCGCCCGGCCCCCGGCCACCAGCACCGCCCCGATCACCAGGTCGGCTCGGACGACGGCCCGTTCGATGGCCCCCCGATTGGAGGCGAGGGTCATGATCCGGCCCCGGTGGATCTGGTCCACCCAGCGCAGCCGGTCGATGTTCTTGTCCAGCAGCAGCACCTCGGCCTCCATGCCCTGGGCGATCCAGGCGGCGTTCCAGCCCACGTTGCCCGCCCCGAGGACGACCACCCGAGCCGGCCGGACGCCGGGGGCACCGCCGAGGAGGACGCCGCGGCCTCCGTTGTTGCGTTCCAGGTAGTGGGCCCCCACCTGGGTGGCCATGCGTCCCGCCACCTCGCTCATCGGCGCCAGCAGCGGGAGCGAGCCGTCGGGCAGCTGCACGGTCTCGTAGGCCAAACTGGTGGTACCCGCCGCCAGGAGCGCCTTGGCCACCTCGGGGTAGGCGGCCAGGTGCAGGTAGGTGAACAGCACCAGCTCCGGGCGCAGGTAGGCGAACTCCTCGGGCTGGGGTTCCTTGACCTTGACGACCAGCTGCGCCCCCCACGCCTCGGCCGCGGTGGCGACCAGCTCCGCCCCCGCCCGGGCGAAGTCGGCGTCGGTGATCGAGGACCCCTCCCCCGCCCCCTGCTCGACCAGGACGGTGTGGCCGTGGAACGCGAGCTCCCGGACACCGTCGGGTGTCATCGACACCCGGTTCTCCGAGGATTTCACCTCGGCTGGCACCCCGACGATCACAGGTTCGAGCGTAGCGGTGGTCTCCCCCGCCCAGCGGACCCGGCGCCCGGTCACCCGCGGGATCCCCCGGCCGCTACGTTTTCCTGCCGGGTGCAACGAATCCTTCGACGAGTGGCGCGCGCGACGCCGATGGTCTTGATGGCGGTGATGATGACGGCCGTCGGCATCGGGCGGTCCCTGGCGCCAGCCGTTCCTGCCGCCGCCGCCCCCATCGCCTACGCCCCCCAGCTGGCGTTGGTCAAGGGCATGAGCGCCCCCACCGGGGTCGCCCTCGACGGTGCCGGCGACCTCTTCATCGCCGACAGCCGCAACCAGCGGGTGCTGAAGGTGACGAAGGGCGGGGTCGAGACCACCTTGGGGTTCACCGGTCTCGCCCTGCCGGTCGGGGTGGCGGTCGACGGGGCGGGGGCCGTGTTCGTGAGCGACCAGGGCAACCAGTCGGTGGTGGAGCTGTCCAAAGGGGGCACCCAGACCACCCTGGGCTTCACCGGGCTGGGCGCGGTCGGGGGGGTGGCGGTCGACCGGTCCGGTCGGGTCTACGTCGCGGACCCCGGCAACGCCCGGGTCGCAACCTTGGCCAAGGGCGTCCAGTCGCCGCTGACGTTGCCGAAGGCGCTCGTTCCCACCGCGGTGGCCGTCGGAGCCGGAGGCGAGGTGGTCGTAGCCGACGCCGGCCAGCGCAAGGTTTTCGAGTTGCTACCGGGCGGCGCCGCGGCGCCCCTGCCCATCGCGGAGTTGCTGGACCCGGAGGGGGTGGCGGTGAACGGAGCCGGCGACGTGCTCGTCGCCGACGCCACCCACGGCCGGGTCCTCCAGCTGGCCAAAGGCACCGGTTCCTCGAAGGTGCTGACCTTCCAGGGCCTCTGGGGTCCTCACGGGGTGGCCGTCAACCCGGCCGGCGACGTCTTCGTCGCCGACACCGGCAACAACCGCGTGGTGGAGTTGAGCGCCGGCGGCAACCAGGCGGTCGTGCCCCCCGACGCCTTCGCCTCGCCGTCGGCGGTCGCCCTGGATCGCTTCGGCAACGTCTTCGTAGCCGACGCCGTCAACAACCGGGTAACCGAGATTTTGAGCGGCGGGGGCAGCACGCCATTGCCGTTCAACGGCTTGTCGGCGCCGGCCGCGATCGCGGTCGACCCATTCGGGAACGTGTTCGTGGCCGACACCAACAACAACCGCGTCGTCGAGGTGGTCGCCGGCGCCACCACCCAGGCGGTGCTCGCCTTCCATGGCCTGCAGCATCCCTACGGTGTGGCGGCCGATGGGTTGGGCAACGTGTACGTGGCCGACACCTACGGCAACCGGGTGGTGGCGCTGCCCAAGGGCAAGGATCAGGTGGTGGTGCCCATCGCGGGCCTCATCTTGCCCTTCGGGGTGGCGGTCGACGCCAAGGGGGACCTGTTCGTGGCCGACAGCGCCAACGGCCGGGTCGTGGAACTGGCCCGGGACGGGACCCAGGGAACAGTCCCTTTCCGGGGCTTGGTGTTCCCCCTGGGGGTGGCGGTCGATGCGGCCGGCGACGTGTTCACGGCCGACACCTATTCCAGCCGGGTGGTCGAGCTTCCCCAGGGCGGGGCGCAGATCACACTGGCCTTCGAGGGCCTCATCCGGCCCCGGCAACTGGCGGTCGACGGCCCCGGTGACGTGTTCGCGGTGGAACCCGACGCCAACCAGATCGTGGAGCTCCCGGTCAACGAAGCCACCTTCGTCTTCCCCACCAATGGCCAGACGGCCATCGACGGCACGTTGCCGTTTGTGTGGTCCACCGTGCCGTCGGCCCAGGCCTACGCCCTGGTGATCGGCACCACGCCCCGAGGGTCGGACCTGTTCAACTCGGGCGTCCTACCCGCCAACCAGACGTCGATCAAGGTCCCGACGCTGCCGTTTGGCCAGACCCTCTACGCCACGATCCTCACCGAGATAGGGGGCAACTTCTCGGCCTTCCAGGGCGTTTCCTTCAGCGTGGCACCGCTCGGGGCCACGTTCAGCTACCCCAAGGACGGCCAGAACAACGTCGATACGACGAAGCTGTTCGCGTGGACCAAAGTGGCGGGGGCCCAGGGCTACGAGGTGATCATCGGGACCACCCCGGCAGGGAGCGACGTCCTCGACAGCGGGGTGCTGCCGGCGACCCAGCAGTCACTCGACGTGGGCGCCCTGCCGACCGGCAAGACGCTGTACGCCCGGGTGCTGACCCTGGCCAACGGGATCTTCAGCCCGCCCCAGTCGATCTCGCTCACGGCGGCGCCCGGCGAGGCCACCTTTACCTACCCCCTCAACGGGGCGACCAGCGTCGACCCGAACCAGGCGTTCACCTGGACCCCGGCGGCGACGTCGGAGGGCTACCTCCTCACGATCGGCACCACGCTGTACGGGACCGACCTCGTCAACTCCAAGCCGCTACCGCCCAGCCAGGCGAGCTACAAGATCCCGACCCTGCCGAGCGGCCAGACCCTGTACGCCACGATCCTGACCAAGGTCAACGGCCGGTACTCCCGTTCGGTCTCGGTCGGCTTCACGGTGCGCTAGCGGCTGCCCCGGCGCTCGGCCCGGCCACGCCGCCCCTCCGCACCCCGGCGCTCGGCCCCGCCTCCGCGCCCCAAGGCCGGGCTCAGTGGATGCCGAGCGCCTCCTTGGCCAGGGTCAGGCCGATGATTGTCTTGGCGTCGACGATCTCCCGCCCCTTGATCATGGCCGCCACGTCGACCAGCGCCACCCGCTCGATCGTCATGTACTGCTCCTCGATGCCGTGGGCCTGTGATGCGGTGGGCTCCAAGTCGAGGCCCAGGAACACATAGGAGTGCTCGTCGCAGAACCCGGGCGAGTTGTAGAACTCGGCCAGCAACTCCATGCGCCCCGCGACCATGCCGATCTCTTCCGCCAACTCTCGCCGGGCCGTCTCCCCGGGAGGTTCATCGGCCACGTCCCGCTTCCCCGCGACCACCTCGAGCAGGTCAGCGTCCACCGCGGCCCGGTACTGGCGGACCAGGATGACCTGGTACCCGTCAGGCTCTCCGCCGGGCGACCGGCCGCCCCCGATCACGGGGACCACCGACACCGCGCCCGGGTGGTGGACGACGTCGCGCTCAAAGATTCGGCCGTCGGGCGCCTCGAAGTTGGCGGTGGCCACGCTGATGAGCGCCCCCTGGTAGCGCAGCTCCTCGTTCAGTCGCCGGAACTGGGAGCTCAAAGGACTGCTCAATGCCCGCTGGGCGAGCCGGACCGGCCGGCCTTCAGGGTGCTGAGGTCGATGAGGCGGGGAGCTCGGCCCTCGGCCCGGGCCAGCGCGGCGCCGACCAGCTCCCGGAACAACGGATGGGGCCGGTCGGGGCGGCTCTTGAACTCGGGATGAGCCTGGGTCCCGACCCACATCGGGTGGCCGGGCAGCTCGATGAACTCGACCAGCCGGTCGTCGGGCGACGTCCCGCAGCACACCAGACGAGCGTCCTCGAGCCGGCGCCGGTAGGTGTTGTTGACCTCGTAGCGGTGACGGTGGCGCTCATAGACGACGGTGTCGCCGTAGGCCCGGGCTACCTGGCTGTCGGGTTGCAACCGGGCTACGTAGGCGCCGAGGCGCATGCTCCCGCCCATGTCGACGACGTCGCGCTGCTCGTCCATGAGGTCGATGACCGGGTGGGGCGAAGCCGGGTCGAACTCACGGGAGTTGGCGCCGACCAGGCCGCACACGTTGCGGGCGTACTCGATGACCATCACCTGCAGGCCCAGGCACAGCCCGAGGCAGGGGATGTCGTGCTCCCGGGCGTAGCCGGCCGCCGCGATCTTGCCCTCGATCCCCCGCTCACCGAACCCTCCGGGGATCACGATCCCGTCCAGGTCCCGCAGGCGCCCATCGGCCAGCAACCCCTCGACGTCCTCGGCCTGGATCCACTCGAGGTCGATCTTGGCGCCGTGGAAGTAGCCGCCGTGGCGGAGCGCCTCGCCCACCGAGAGGTAGGCGTCGGGCAGGTTGACGTACTTGCCGATCAAGCCGATCCGCACCGGGCGCGTCGCCGCCTCGACCCGGTCCACCAGCCGCTCCCAGTTGGTCAGGTCGAGCGGATGGCGGTCGTCATCGAAACGCAGCAGCCGGCAGACATAGCCGTCCAGGCGCTCCTCGTGCAGCGCCAGGGGGATCTCGTACAGGTTGGGGGCGTCGACACAGGACACCACCGCCTCGATGGGCACGTCGCACAACAACGAGATCTTGCGCTTCAGCCCCGAGGAGATCTCGCGGTCACTGCGGCAGATGATCACATCGGGTTGGATGCCCCGGCTGCGCAACTCGGTCACCGAGTGCTGGGTGGGCTTGGTCTTCTGCTCCCCCGAGGGGCCCAGGTAGGGAACCAGGGTCACATGCACGTAGCACACGTTGTCGCGGCCCACGTCCTTGCGGAACTGCCGGATGGCCTCGAGGAACGGGAGGATCTCGATGTCGCCGACCGTTCCCCCGACCTCGGTGATCACGACGTCCACCGAGTCCGAGGCGAGCCGCTTGATGCGGCCCTTGATCTCGTCGGTGATGTGGGGGATCACCTGCACCGTCTTGCCGAGGAAGTCACCCCGCCGTTCCTTGGCGATCACCGACTGGTATATCGAACCGGTGGTGGCGTTGGATTCCCGGCGCAGGTTCTCGTCGATGAACCGTTCGTAGTGGCCCAGGTCGAGGTCGGTCTCGCCGCCGTCCTCGGTGACGAAGACCTCGCCGTGCTCGAAGGGGTTCATGGTCCCCGGGTCGACGTTGATGTAGGGGTCCAGCTTCTGCATGGTGACCCGCAAACCCCGGCTCTTCAGGAGGCGGCCGAGCGACGACGCGGCCAGGCCCTTACCCAATGAACTGGCCACACCGCCGGTGACGAAGATGTGCTTCGCCATCTGTGTCTCCTCCCGTTTCGAACCTGTGGACGCCAACGGGGGCGGCCAAACCAGGCTATCGCGCGGCGCGGCTACTCCTGGCGGATGCCTGACGGTAGCGGGCCCGCGCTTACGGCCCAGGTGCCCGGCCGGACGCGGCCTGCGCCCGGCACTAGCGGGGCCGGGAGCTCTGGGCCAGCGTCAGCAATTCCTCGGCATGGAGGCGGGCGGTGGCGCTGTCCGGTTGGCCGGACAGCATGCGGGACAGTTCCACGATGCGGCCGGCCGCGTCCAGCGGCTCGACGGTTGCCACCGCCCGGCCGCCGATTTCGTCCTTCCGGACCGCGATCTGATGGTCGGCGAAGGCGGCCACCTGGGCCAGATGGGTGACGACCAGTACCTGATGGTGGTGCCCCAGTTCGCCCAGCGCCCGCCCCACCGCCAAGGCCGCCTCGCCGCCGATCCCGGCGTCGACCTCGTCGAACACCAAGGTGGTCGGGCCGCCTTGGGCGGGGCGGCCCGCGGGGCCAAGAACCAGCCGGGCGGCCAGCATGGTTCGGGCCAGTTCGCCCCCCGAGGCCACTTTGGCGAACGGCCGAGGCGATTCGCCGGGGTTGGCGGCCAGCTGCCAGGTGACGTCGTCTCCCGCCCCGTCCTCACCGACATGGACCTCCACTCGGGCTTTGGGCATGGCCAGGGAGTGGAGCTGATGCTCGATGGCGGCGGCCAGATGGGGCGCCGCCTTTCGCCGTTGCCGGCCGACCTCGATCTCGGCGGCGCAGAGGTCGATGGCGGCCTGGTCGCGTTCGTGCTCCAACTCGGCGGCTCGCTGCTCGTAGCCGTTCAGCTCGGCGAGACGCTGCCGGGCCGACGCCGCGTAGGCGGTGACGTCCGACAACGACTCGCCATATTTCCGGCGCAGCTGGCGCAGTAGCTGGCGGCGTTGCCGGATCCAGGCCAGGCGCTGCGGATCGTCCTCCAGGTTCTCGGCGACCGATCGCAGGTCGTCGGCCACATCGGCGAGGTCGATGGCGGCGGCCCGCAGCCGTTCCTCCACCCCGGCCAGCGGCGGGTGCCCAGCCACGACCGCGATCACGCCGCCCAGGGCGTCGGTAACGCCTCCGTCGCCGCGGAACGCGGCCACGGCCTGTTCCGCCGCTTCGCGATGGGAGCGGGCATGGGCCAGGCGCTCCTCCTCGCTGGAAAGTTCCTCGTCCTCGTCGGCCGAACTCACGGCAGCGTCGTCGATCTCCCTGACCTGAAAGGCCAGCATGTCCAGCTCCCGCGCCCGGCTGCCCGCGTCGCCGCCCAACTGGACCAGCACCGCTGACGCCTGGCGCACCCGGCGCCGGGCGGCCGCGACCGGCTCGAGATCGACGCCGGCGTAGCGGTCCAACGCCGAGCGTTGGGCGGCGGGCGCCAACAGCGACTGGTGGCTGTGCTGGCCGTGCAGGTCGATGAGGGTCCCCGCCTTTTCCTCCAGCGCCGACAGGGGCGCCATGCGCCCGTTGACATAGGCCCGGGACCGTCCTGACACGGGAACGGTGCGCGAGAGGACCAACTCGCGCTCGTCGCCGGGTTGCGCCTCGCTCTCGGCGGCGCCTTCCGGATCTCTGTCCGCATCTCTTTCCGCGTCGCTTTGCGCGTCTCTGAGGGCGGCGGTTTCCCCGTCGCCCACCAGAAAGCGACCTTCGATGACGGCTTCGGTGGCACCGGGCCGGACCAGGACGGGATCGGCTCGTCCCCCTAGGAGAAGCTCGATGGCCTCGACGACCAGGGTTTTCCCCGCCCCGGTTTCCCCGGTGAGCGCGATGAGGCCGGATCCCAGAACCAGACTCAGATCGGCGATGACGCCGAGCTCTTTGACCCTGAGCTCCGCCAGCATCAGCGGTCCGTGGGGCCGAACTTCTGCTTCAGGACGTGGTGGAAGTCGTAGCCCCCGAAGGTGACGAACCGGGCGTTATGGTCACCCGCCCGGCAATGGACAACGGTGCCGGTGGGCAGACATCCGACGATCTGGCCGTCGACCACCAACTCGGCCGACAGGTCTCCCAGGATCTCGAATGTCACATCCTCGTCCTCGGCCAGCACGAGGGACCGGTCGAACAACATGTGGGCCGCCACCGGCGTCAGGACGAGCGCCCGGGTCCGGGGCGAGAGTATCGGCCCCCGGGCGGAGAGGTTGTAGGCGGTGGAGCCGGTCGGGGTGGCCAGGATCATGGAGTCGGAGGCGTAGGTGAGGAACGGGGTCCCCTTCAAGCAGACCGCCAACCGGACCGTGTGCCCCGAGAACGCTCGCTGGATGACGAGGTCATTGAGCGCGGAATGGAGGCGGGGCGGTCCCCCCCCGGGCCCGGAGCGGACCTCGATGGCCAGCATCAGCCGCTCCTCGATCCGGAACTCGCCGGCGAGGAAGCGCTCCACGGCCTCGGTGAGCTCGGCCGGTCCGACTTCGGTCAAGAAGCCGAGGTGGCCGACATTGACCCCGACCACGGGGACGTCGAAGGGCACCACCAGGTCGACGACTCGGAGCATGGTGCCGTCACCTCCGATGCTGACGGCCAGGTCAAGGTTTCGGGCGCTTTCCCGTTCTGCCGGGTCGCTGCTGTCGCCCGAGAGGATGGGCGCGTGGTGGCCCGCCGCGGTCAGCCAGGCGGCAGTCGAGCGAGCCAACCCCACGGCTTCCTCTCGATTTGGGTGGGGGATGAAACCGATGGTGGCCATCACCGGTTCTCCATGCCGTGGCGCGCCCCGGCTTCCGCCACCACGGCCGCCACCGCCAGGTCGAGGTCGGCGCGGCCGGTGGGGTTGGTTTCGGGCCGATCGCCGCCGGGGGCCCGGAGGTGGGCCAGGAACTCGACATTGCCGTCGGCGCCGGTGAGCGGGGACACCATGAGGCCCATCATCGCGGCTCGGTGGTCGCTCAGGGCGCACATGACCTCGACGAGGGTCCGCGACCAGACGGCAGGGTCCCGGATGACGCCCCGGCCCGACGAGGCCGCCTGCCGGCCCGCCTCGAACTGGGGCTTGACCAGGACCACTATGTCGGCTCCGGGCCCGCTTAGATGCTCGAGGAGGGCGGGCGCCACGGTACGCAACGAAATGAACGACAAATCGGCGACGACCACCTCGAAGGGAACTCCGCCGACCTCCTCGAGAGTGAGGTGGCGGATGTTGGTGCGTTCCCGTGAGTCGACCCGCGGGTCGCGAGCCAGCCGCTCGTGGAGTTGACCCCGCCCCACGTCGACCGCCACGACTGACACCGCCCCCCGCTGCAGGAGGCAGTCGGTGAACCCGCCGGTGGAGGCGCCTGCATCCAGGGCCCGCCGGGCGGTGACCTCGATGGCGAAGCGATCGAGGGCGGCGTCGAGCTTCAGCCCGCCCCGACTGACAAAACGGGAGGGGGGCGCCGCCAGGACCACCGGATCCGAGGGATCGACGAGATGGGAGGGTCGTTCCGCGACCGCGCCCCGGACGAGAACCTGTCGAGCCGCCACCGCCGCCTGGGCTTGTTCCCGGCTGTCCACCAGGCCCCGGCGGACCAGCTCGAGATCCAGCCGTCGCCGGCCGCTCAATGGCCGGCCGGGAAACTAGGGGGCGCCGGAATCAGAACCGGATGTCTCGGTGGTTGCCGTTGTTTCCACGGTCGCGGGTGGTGCCGCCTTCTTGGCAGGCGCCCGCTTGGCCGGCGCCGCCTTCTTGGCGGGCGCCGCGGTGGCCGGCGCCGTCTTCTTGGCGGGCGCCTCGGTGGCCGGCGCCGGTGCTTCGGCCGGGCCGCCGGCAGCGACGGCTGGTGGCGCCTTGGCGGCCGTTGCCTTCCTGGCGGGCGCCTTTTTGGCGGGTGCCTCGTTGGCGGGTGCTTGAGCAGCTGGGCCCTTAGCGGCGGCCTTCTTGGCGGGTGCCTCGTTGGCGGGTGCTTGACCAGCGGGAGCCTTGGCGGCGGCCTTCTTGGCGGTTGCTTTCTTGGCTGGCGCCTTCGCAGCGGGGACCGACCCTTTAGCGGCCGGGGCATTCTTGGCCGCCCGCGCCTGGTCGCTAACAGGCGGCGCTTCGTCGACCGGGGCGGACTTCCCGGTGGGGCGGGCCTTCTTGGCCGCTGGCGCCTTTTGGCCGGCCGGCGCCTGCGTGTCCGGGGCCCCGGGGGCCCCTGAGGTGTCGCCGGCCAGGCGCCGCTCCAGGGTGCGAACCGTCGTCGTCAGGTCGGCCAGTTGGGACATGACTTCTTTGCGGACCAAAGCCACCAGGCTGTCGCTGTTGCGACGGCTGCGTTCGATCAGTTCATCGACCTGGGTCTGGACTTGATCGCGCTGAATCTCACCGGCCCTCACCAATTCTTTGACGATCTCCTCAGCCTTGGACTTTGTCATTGCGGTAAAGGCCATTCCCGCATCCAGATACCGCTTCAACAAGTCGCGTTGCGCCATCGCGCCAGAATATCAATCGCACTCCGCTCGGTCGTCAATGAGGGCCATCCCGGCTACCCAGAACCTGATCGACGATCGCCGCCAAGTTCGCCCCGACCAGTTCGGGGACGGGATCGGCGGGCAAATCCTTCTCGGTTGTGACCCCGGACAGGACGAGACCGAACTGGGAATTCGTCGCCTTTGTGAATAACCCGTCGGTGTCGAGGCGGTCACCGACGGAAACCTCAACGGGCCCGACTCGATCGGCCACCAGAACCGCGGCGGGGAGCTCCGGTTTTCCCGCCACCTCAGGATCGGCGCCCGAGGCCACCTGGAGGAAGGCGATGATGGCGCCGGCACCGGGTACCGGTCCATCGGGCGTGGGCATGGTGGCGTCGGTATTGGTGGCGATGAACCGGGCTCCGCGACGGATCGCGGTGGCGGCCGCGGAAAGTACGCGATAGGAGAGGTCGGTGGTCCGGCCGACTACCACCGCGGCCGGGTCGTCGAAGGCGGCAACCACGAGGACGCCTCGATCGTTCAGAGCCTCGGCGACGCCGGGCCCGCCGATAACGGCGGCCCGTTCGCCGGGTTCTAGGAGCGATGCCGCCGCCTGGGACGACGTCAGGACTTCGTCGGCGGTGGCGGCGACGCCCGCTGCGGCCAGCGCCGCCAGGTGGTCGGCGACTGTGGGGCCCGAGTTGTTGGTGAAGAAGACGACTTGGCGGCCGCTCTGGCGGAGCCGCTCGATGGCTTCCGCCGATCCCGGGATGGGCCGACCGCTCAACCACACCACGCCGTCCAGGTCCAGCAGCCAGGTCATGGCCACAGTGTGCCAGGAGCGACTGCACCCTCCTGCCAAACGCAGCACGGCGCCCGGTGACCGCGCCGGACCCCCGCCGGGTTGCCCCGGGGCTCGGGGCTTGGTACGCAGGGGCAGTGCCCCCCTTTCGACCCTTCCCCGGCCTGCGCTATGACCCCGACCGCGTCCGCCTGGCGGAGGTGGTGGCGCCTCCCTATGACGTGATTTCCCCCGAGGAGCGGGCCCGGTTGCAATCGCACTCGCCCTACAACTCGGTGCGGATCGAGCTTCCCGATGAGGAGCCGGGCCTCGACCGGTACCAGTCGGCGGCACGGCGGCTGGCGCAATGGGAGGCCGACGGGATTCTCCGGCGCGACCCCTGCCCCGTCTTCTACGGCTACCGGATGACGTACACCGATGGCACCGGTGAGCGCCACCACACCGTCGGCGTGATCGGGGCGCTGGGGCTTGAGCCACCGGGCACCGCCGGGATCTTTCCCCACGAGCAGACCACGCCGAAGGCCAGGAGCGACCGGCTGCAACTGCTCGAAGCCACGGGGGTGAACACCTCCCCCATCTGGGGCCTCTCCTTGGCCGAGGGCCTCTCGACGGTTCTGGCGCCACCGGGTTCCCAGGACCTCGTCACCGACGAGGAAGGGGTGGAGCACGAAATGTGGCCCATCACCGACCCAGCCAGCATCGCCCGGATAGGCGACGCGGTATCGGCCGCGCCGATCGTGATCGCCGACGGCCATCACCGTTTTGAGACGGCGCTCAACTATCAGCGCCACCACCAGCCCGACGCCGGCGGCGCTGACCGAGCCGGTGGCGCTGACGGAGCCGGCGCCGTGATGGCGCTGGTGGTCGAACTGAACGAGGAGCAGCTGTCGGTGCTTTCGCTGCACCGGCTGATCAGTGGGCTTCCGCCCGGCTTCGACGTAGCCGGCGCGCTGGGCCGGCATTTCGAGCTGACGCCGACTCCCGCCGACGGTATTGCCCTACTCGAAGAGATGGAGCGGCGCGACGCTCTGGCGCTTGTCACCGCGGCCGGGAGGTGGTTGCTCCACCCCACCGCGGAGACGGTCGCGGCGTCGCGGCCCGATCTCGGGTCGAGTCAGCTGGCGGTAGCGCTGACGGCCTTTCCCGGCCACGAGATCGTGTACGAGCAGCGCCTCGGCGACGCCCTGGCCGCGGTGGCCTCAGGGGAGGCGCAGGCGACGGTGTTGCTCCGACCGGTGACCGTCGAGCAGATCGCGTCGACGGGTCGGGGTGGCGCTCGGATGCCTCCCAAGACGACCTTCTTCTGGCCCAAGCCCCGGACCGGTTTCGTCTTCCGCCAGGTCGAGGCCTGATCATCGCCGGCCCAGGGGCCCCCGACGCCGCGACGCTGTACGACTGGGAGTGCCGCCACGTCCTTCACCGCTCCGATCAGGACGTGGCCTTCTGGGTCGAACAGGCCCGCACTGCCGGCAACCCGGTGTTGGAGCTGGCATGCGGAACCGGTCGCCTGACCCTGGCGCTGGCGGCGGCGGGGGTCCTGGTGGTGGGACTGGACCACGACCCGGTGATGCTGGCCGCGGCCGCCGCGGCTCGGGGGAAGCTGGAGCTCCGCGGGGCGGGGCCGCTGCTCGTAGCCGCTGACATGCGTCGCTTCGCGTTCGGGCGCCGATTCCGCCTGATCTTGGTGGGCTACAACAGCCTGCAGTTGCTCACCGGTCCCGGCGAGATGGTCGCCTGCCTCAAGGCAGCCCGAGAGCACTTGGCGCCGGCCGGCCTGGTCGGCCTCGAGGTCACCGATTTCCAATCCGGAGGTGCCGACGGGCCCGACGGGGCGGCGCCTCCGTCGCCGCTCGGCGAGGCGGAGGGAATCCGGCTGTCGGGAACCCTGGTCCACGACCTGGCCACGAGAACCTCCCGCTATGTCCGCTATTTCCAAGGTCCCGATTGGCAACTCGAAAGCGACGTCGTCGTCCGGTCGCTCGACCGGGCCGAACTGGAGGGAATCCTCCTGTCGGCCGATCTCGGCGTGGTGCGATCCTGGGTGGCGGGCACGACCCTCCGAGTCGTGGCCGCCAGACGGCCCTAGATAGGCAAAGTCCCGCCTTCGCGCATTCCGGCCTGCATTTCGCGGATTGCTTAACCCACCGGGGCGGGGTCGACGATCGGGGCTTCCCCGCCGGCGTTACCGCAGTGATCCCCGGGGTCAGCGCCCATTGGTAGCGGGCGCCGCCGCGCCCGGCTCCATCGCCGCCTCGATGCGCACCGCAGCTTGGCGCAACGCGGCGCCCACGCGCTTGGCCTGCCCGGCCGGCAGCACCACCTCGGCAACCACCTCGGTACGGCTGGCAGTTACCCCGCCCGCCTTGAAGAAGCGTCGCCTGACGCGGCCCACCACGACCACTTGGGTCTCGACGTCGTAGCCCGCCGCTCGGGCGGGCGCCCCGAACCACACCACGGGCACCGTTTCTGCCCGCTCGGGCCCTTCCATCGTCACCTCAAAGGTGACCAGCCGGTCACCCGAGGGCAGTACCCGCTCGACGGCCGGCCGGGCCAGCTGCCCACCCAACGCCACGACATTCATTGCCCACCTCCATGGTCGCCTTCCTCTCCTTCCATGCCGCGCCCCCGCCAAAGGGGAAAAAAGATCGGGTTTCCTGCGAGCCGTATCGCCCTGGCGCCCGTCATTACCGAGGGAAGGGAGGGCGCGTGCCGACGAACCTCAGGAATGCCGATGCCGAGGTGCTGCTGCTGGAAATCCGGGCGGGCCGTCATGTCGCCCGACAGGAGATCGGCGACCAGCCCGGGGCATTCCTGATCTTCCCCACCTCGGTGGTCATCGGCGGCGCCGATCGCCAGGCGGTCTACCCGCTGCGGAGCGACGCGGAACCGGGCGCCTTGGTGACCGCCCGCGGTCGCGCCAGGGTCACGGGAGTGGTCGCGGGAATCGCGGTCTCGGGCACCTTCGGGTGGGCCTTCGGCGAGGACCAGCCGGAACCAGCCGGCTACCGCTTCGCCCGCCGGGGTCAGGAGATAGAGGCCCCGCCCTGGGCGGCCCTGCTCCCGTCCTCGCAACGGCTCGGGCTGCGTGCTCCCGGCGATCTGGCCCGCCAGCAGCGCCGCCTGACGCGACGGGGCCGACTGGCGGAGCACCGTCTTCTGGCGCTGAGCGAGGCCGTCTTCCGGGCCGCGTGCCGCGGTCCCATCCACCGGGCCATTCAGTACCGGCCCCTTCTCGAGGTCGACGACGTCGTGCAGCGGGGGCTCCAGGTGGCCTGCCGGCTGCTCCCCGTCTACTCCTCGCCCGACCGGCCTCCCTGTTCCTGGCGGGGCATGCTCAAATTGGACGGGCGGCGCGATATGCACCGTGAGATCGCCCGACTAGACGGCTTCTCGACCGACGCCGTAACTGCCCTGACCCTGGCCCGCGACTGCGGCGTAACCTGCCACCAGGACCCTGCGGCAACCATGGCGGAACTGGTCGCCGCCTCGGAGAGCCGGGGTCGCCAGGCGCCGCGCATCGGCGCCAGTTCCCTGGACGCCGCCCTGCGGGCGCCCGCCATGCTGGCCCGGGCGACCGACGCCACCGCGACCGTCCCGGGGCCGGAAACCGTGGGGTGGGAACGGGTCCAGTACCGCCGGGGCGGAGAGGTCGTGGCCACGGTGGCCCGCCTGATCTCCGATGACCTCGACCTCGTCGCCGCCGCTGTGGAAGGCGACCCTCGAGCGTTGCGGCGCATCGGCGCGGGCATCGTCGGGGGCCTCAGGGTCGGCCGCGAGAGCCAGCGGATGGCGCGGCACCGGTGCTGGGAGGAGTTCCGCAACAGCGGACAGCTGCTGGCTGGCCCAGCCGGTTTGCAGCGCTTCGGGACGTCGGTCGATCCGCGCCGCCTGGCTGCCATCGACGAGCGGCTGCGGCGGGCGGCCGGGGTCAGGCCGGATCCCGCCCCCCGGTGAAACTGCTGCTGCGGCTGGTGGCGCTCGGAGTGACGGCGGCCTTGGCCGCCTTGTTCGTGTCGCCGTTCCTGGTGGGCGCCGTCGTTGCCGGCCAGCTGCAACAGGCCTCGCAACTGGCCGCCGCCTGGGACATCCCGCCCGAGCTCGTCCCCGCCTTGCAGGACGCGGGCCAGCGGTTCGGCGTTCCCTGGTTCCTGTTGGCCGGGGTGGGTTCGGTGGCCACCGACTTCGCCCGCCACGCCCCTGACGGGCGGACGCGCGGCGTGGGGACGGGAACTTCCATCTTCCCCGAGGTGACGCCGCCGATCGGGCGTCGCGGCCAGGGCCAGGGCATGTTCCTGGCCGACCCGGTCGCGGCCGGCTCCGACCCCGCGGCGCTCCCGCTGGGCGACCCCGACGATGTCCGGGCGGCGGCCGACTGGCTGGCCGGCCGGCTGGTGGCGCTGGCGCAGGGCTCGCCCCTGGCGGGGCGACCGTTACGTTATCCCGACGCCGCCCGGTTCTGGAAGCAGATCCTGGCGAGAGCCCCGCTCCTCATCATCGCCCCGGCCCTTCCCGGCGGCGCCGACCTGACCCCGGTGGACCCGGGAGCCAACCCCCTCCGGCAGTTCGGCGCCGCGGTACTCGCCCGCATCTCGGCACCCGCCACCGCCGCCAACCTGGACGCCTTCGCGGCGTGGGCGGCCGGTGAGGGCTCCTGCGCCCGATTCAACCCACTGGCGACGACCCAGCCAGAGCCGGGAGCCAGCGCCTTCAACACCCTGTCCGGTGGCGGCCACGTGTGGAACTATCCCGACTTCGCCACCGGGGTGACGGCCACCACCACGGCGCTCACCAACGGGCTGTACCAGCCCGTCATCGCCGCCTTCCAGGCCAGCGCCGGAGTGGCCGCGGTCGCCGCCGCGGTGGAGCGGTCGCCCTGGGGAACCAAGCACTTCGGCAGCCCGACCTACCCCGGCGCCCGGTGCTCGGGCGGCGGGGGGACCAGCGGTGGCCCGGCAACACCGCCGCCCACCGTCGTTACCATCACCGGCCCCGACGCCGTGCCCGCGACCATCGTGGCCCGCGCAACCCGCTACCAGGCAATCTGGTCGGACATGGTCGCCCTGGCGCCGCCCCCCACCAGATGAAACTCGGCCCGGTACCGGCGTGGGCGGCGCTGACCATCCTCCTGTCGCTGCCCGCACCGCGGCGGCCGCCGCCGGCTCCCCGCTTGCGCCCGACGGCGCTGGTCACCGCCGACTTCCGCTGCCCGGGCGCCGTCGATCCTGGCGACCCGCTCGCCGTCGCCGGCGCCGCGGCCCGGTGGTTGTACTGCGGTTCCGGGCCGCCCGGGATCCTTTCGGCCCACGCCGCCGGGGTCGTCGCCCACCGCGCCAAACCTCCCTATCGCGGCGCCGCCGTCACCGATCTGGTCCTCCCCGATCCCCGCTCGAGGCCGGTCGTGGTCTTGGTGTCGGTCACAGGAGCGGGCGAACCGGTCACCCTTCACATCCTGATGACGTTGTTCCGGCGCCCCGCCGGCCACTGGATCGTCGACGACGTCGCCATCATCGGATAACCGGGGGCTACGAGCCGGGGACGCCCCAGCCCATCGACTCTGCGATCTCCTGGCAGGTGCGGCACACCGGGTACTTCTTCGGGTCCCGTCCCGGTACCCAGACCTTGCCGCACAGGGCCCGCACCGCGGTGCCGTTGACGATCCCCTCTACCACGCTGGGCCCGGCGGAGAGATACTCGCCGTCGTCGGTCGTCACGCCCTCGAGGACGATGTGGGCCATCCTCTCGTGGTCACCGTCGAGGATCGGATCGGTCCGGGCCGGCGAAGTGGTGCTGGTCTCGGTCACACGTCCAGGGTAGCGTCGCGGCGCTGATGCTGACGTGGCGCAGGTTCCGGGTGGTAGGGCTGGCCCTGGTTGGGGGCGGGCTTGCCACCACCGCCATGCTGTGGACGGCGGTCCGGCCGGCGCGAGCCATGCCGGCCGCCGCCGCGTGCATCCCTCTCCTGCAGGTTTGCCCCACCGCCACGACGAAGCCAACCACCCCACCGACGACCAAGGCGCCGGTGACGACTACGCCCGCCACCGCTCCCACCACCTCCAAGTCGGTGCGGGGCACCACGACCACGGCCCCGACCCCGGCGCCCACGAGGACCGCATCGGGCCGGCCGGCGTCGGTCGGAGCGGTTGGGCTGCCCGCCCCGGCTGCGGGGCCTGGCGATCTTTCCTCGCTGGGGGCGGGCGCCGACCCGGCGGCACCCCAACTGGCGGCGACCCCGGCGCCGAGCACCACGGTCCCGGCGGGCTCGGCGGTCCCGCCGATCGGCCTGCCCGCCCTGGTCGGGTCCTCGAGGGGCCTGCCCGATGACCATGCCACGGCCCGATTCGCCCTCAGCTTCGTGGTCCTCCTCCTCGGGGGGTTGGGCGCCGCCCAACTTCCCGCCGGCCGACGACGGCCTCGCCCAGACCCGCGTGTCTGACGGCGACGGGGGTCGTCCGGGGCCGCGGCACTGTTCCCCAATCCGGCGGGGTCGGTAGGCTGGCTACGTGACGGACAAGGATCCCCGGGGGACCCCCACCATCCCCATCACCCATCCGGGATTCCTCTTGTCCTGCGGCTTCGGCGCGGTGGGGATGCTCCTGATCATCGCGGGCCTGGTCTTCGGCGGTCAGGTGATCTTCGTGGTGGGGACCTTCCTCGGGATGCTGTCGCTGATCTCCGCCCTGGCGTGGCGCGCCGACCTGGTCACCACCTGGAAGCGCGATCATCCGAACCGCCGCCGGCGCTGACGGCGATGCGCTTCGCGTTCAAGACGGCACCGCAACACACAACCTGGCCAGCCATGCTGGCCGTCTGGCGGGCCGGCGACGACATCGACATCTTCGAGTCGGGCTGGACCTTCGACCACTTCTATCCCATCTTCTCGGACTCGACGGGGCCGTGCCTCGAGGGGTGGACGCTCACTACCGCGCTGGCCCAGGCGACCACCCGCCTACGCCTCGGCGTCCTCGTCACCGGCCTGCTCTACCGCCACCCGGCTGTCCTCGCCAACATGGCGGCCACGGTGGACATCATCGCCGGCGGGCGTCTGGAGTTGGGCCTGGGGGCCGGTTGGAACGAGGAGGAGTGTCAGGCCTACGGCATCGAGCTGGGGACGCTGAAAGAGCGTTTCGACCGCTTCGACGAGGGAGTCGAGGTCATCATCGCCCTGCTGGGTAACGCCGTCTCCGACTATGACGGGCGCTACTTCAAACTGTCCGGGGCTCGTTGTGAGCCCAAGGCCGTCCAGCAGCCGCACCCGCCGATCTGCATTGGAGGCACCGGGGAACGCCGCACCCTGCGAAGTGTGGCCCGTTACGCCCAACATTGGAACTATCCGGGCGGCCCCGTCGCCCACTGGCAGGCCAAGCGCGAGGTGCTCGCCGAGCGCTGCGCCGAGATCGGGCGTGACCCGGGTGAGATCCTGACCTCGACCCACGTGCGTTTCGACCCCGAAGCGGGGCCCGGTCCGCTGGCCGAGCAGGCGGCCGCCTTCGGGGAGGCCGGGTTGGACCTGGCCATCATCCAGTTGCCACCGCCCCACCATCCTGAGGTACTGGAGCCGATCGCCGAGGCGCTGGCGCCCCTGCGGTCCCCGGCCGTGACATCGGGGGCCTAAGTTGACCAAGGTGAAGTGCACGGATTCGGGCAGCGAGACCACCGAGAGCACCGACGGCTCGCGGCGCGTCTATGGCAAGCGGTCCCGGCAGTGGCTGGTGGCGGGGAGCTTGCTGGCAGTATTCGGGGCCACCTTGAGCCTGGTGTTCGAACCTGACCCCTCAACGGGGGTCAAGCCGCTCCCGGGCGACTATTTGTGGGTCGTCATCCCGGGGACGATCGTGCTGGCGGTGCTGGTGTGGCGGGCCTTCCAGGCACGGGTGGAGACCGATACTGGAGGGGTTCACCTGTTCCGCACAGTGGGCCACGAGTTCTTCCCGTGGTCAGACGTCCGGGGCTTCGAAGTTCTCCCCACCCCGAGCCGCCAGGGCGCCTCGGTGCGGATACGGTGCCAGAACGAGACGTTGGTCACGGTGAGAAACGAGATCAATGTGCGGCCCCTGCGAGACCGCGACGAGGCCAGGCGGCGGGCCCGCTTGCGAGCGGCGGCCTTCGGTGACGAGTTGGCGGCCGACCGCAGGACGAGGACGGCGAAGGACCCGCGCCCACCCGGAGCGGCCGGGTCCTCGGGCACCGGGGCATCCAGTTCCGGCGCCGCCTGCCACTAGGGATTTGCAGGAGGCGGTGGCAGAGACCGGAGCCGACGGCTACGACGCCGTCATCGTGGTCTCCTTCGGCGGCCCCGAGGGCCCCGGGGACGTAGAGCCGTTTCTCGACAACGTGGCGCGGGGCCGTCCGGTTCCACCCGAGCGCCGGGCCGCGGTGGCCGGCCACTACCACCTCTTCGGGGGCCGCAGCCCCATCAACGACCACAACCGGGCGCTGGTGGCGGCCATCGACGCCGAGCTCAGAGCGTCGGGTCACGAGCTACCGGTTTACTGGGGCAACCGCAACTGGCATCCATTCCTGGCCGACTCGGTGCGCCAGATGAGCGAGGATGGGGTCCGGCGGGCGCTGGCCTTTGTCACCTCGGGCTACGCCTCGTACAGCGGCTGCCACCAGTACCTGGAGGACATCGCTCGGGCCCGTGCCCTGGTCGGCCCGGGAGCGCCGGAGATCGACAAGCTCCGGGTGTTCTACAACCACCCCGGCTTCGTGCGGGCCAACGCCGACGGAGTGCGGGCCGCCCTGGCGTCGCTGCCACCCGAGGCCGGGACCGACGCCAACCCGGCCCGGGTCGCCTTCACCGCCCACAGCATCCCGGTGAGCCTGGCGGCCAGCTCCGACTACTTCGGCCAGCTGCAGGCGACGGCTCGGCTGGTGATGGGCGAGGTCGACCCGGCCGGGGTCCTGCCGTGGTCGGTGGTGTTCCAGAGCCGTAGCGGGCCGCCCACCGTTGCCTGGCTGGAGCCCGACATCCTGGATCACTTGCGGGCCATGGCCGCCGCCAGCCCCGGGCCGGTGGTGGTAGCGCCGATCGGATTCGTCGCCGACCACATGGAGGTGGTCTACGACCTCGACCATGAGGCGCGCCATCTGGCATCCGAGCTGGGCCTCACGATGGTGCGGGCGGCAACGGCCGGCGTCCACCGCTCGTTCGTCACCATGATCCGGCAGTTGATCGAGGAGCGGCTGGACCCGTCTCAGCCCAAGTTGGCCCTGGGCGGCGACGGTCCCTACCACGACGTGTGCCGGCCCGAGTGCTGCCCCGGTCCTACGCGGCCCGCCCCATCCAGCCACCCCGCTCCGCAGAGCCGCTAGCTTCAGCGCCGTGGCCGCCCATGACGCCGGTATTCAAGTGGAGTGCCCCAGCTGCGGCCAGATCGTCCTCCACAAGGCCATGATCCCGGTGCTCGGTGAGGGCGGCGCGGGGATCCGCTACATCTGTCAGGCGTGTGCCCGGGCCCTGATCGTCCCCCCGAGCGTCCCCCAGCCTTAGCGGCGGCTGCCCGGTTCGCCCGTCCACACCCGCAGGAAGGACTCCGCCAGGCGCCCCTCGGGCAGTCCTCCGGCGGCGGCATTGGCGGTCAGGAAACCCCGGATGAAGCCGCCGATCTCGTCGCTGCCGGCGGCCATCTGGCTGGCGTGACGCCGGAGAGCGGCCACCTTGCGATCGAAGGTCTCGGTGACATCGATGAAGGTGTCCGAGTCCGGGGCGCTCATAAGCCACACCTCGTCGACCACGTGGGGCGGGAGCCGTTCCCCCAGCCGATTGAGGAAGGCGAACGGATTGCGGGCGTCGGGGTACACAGCGCACATGGTGGCCTCGCCGGCTGCGATGTGGTCGGGGTGGCTGGCGAAGATGCTCTTCCAGTTGCGTTGCGGCCAGTGGCACAGCACCCGTTGGGGCCGGACCTGGCGGATCACCCGGGTGATGTCCCACCGCAGGTCCATCGACACCGCCAGCTGTCCATCGGGATAGCCGAGCCAGATCAGCTCGTCGACGCCGACCTCCTTGGCCGCCGCCTCCTGCTCGGCCCGGCGGATGGAGCCCATGGCGTCCCGGCCCACCGACTCGTCATGGCCTCCCGCGTCGCCGTCGGTGAGGATGCAGTAGGTGACGTGGATGCCCTGGTCGGACCACAGGGCGACGGTGCCCGCGGCCCCGAAGTCGACATCGTCGGGATGGGCCGTCACCACCAATACCCGCTCGATCGAGGGACCCAGCGGTTCCGTGCGCACATCGGACATGCCGGCGACCCTACGCCGGGCGGCCGCCAAAACGTGATGCAGCTACCGCATGACGCCGGTATGGCCCATCGAGTAACGCCCCGGCTGGGGCCAGACGCAGGCACCGTGGGGCTCCCGCCCCACCCGGATCGGTGCCGTCACCAACTTGCCGGTCGTGGTGTCGATGGCATACAGCACATTGTCCTGCCGGCCGCTCAACCACAGTGTCTTCCCATCCGCCGACACCCCGCCCATGTCCGGGCTGCCCTTGCCTCCGTCGAACACCCACCGGGCGGCGACCGTCCGCGTCGAGAAGTCGATCACCGAGATGCTGCCCTCGGCCCGATTCGACACGTACAACTTGGTGCTGTCACGGCTGGGGTACAGGCCATGGGCGCCCTTGCCTGTCTTCACGAACTCGATCTCCTTGAAGGCGGTGGCGTCGATGACATGGACCCCGCCCGCCTGCATGTCGGCGACGTAGTACACCGCCCCATCGGGCGACAGCTTCACGTCCTGGGGCATGCCGCCGAGCTTGAGGGTCTGGGCCACCTTCTCCTGGCCGTTGGTCATGTCCACCAGCAGCAACTGGCCGTCGAACTCGCACGCCGCCACCGCCGAGCGCCCGTCGGGCGAGAAGTCCATGTGGTTGAGACCGTTGCAGGGCACGGGCATGGAGTGCAGGAGCGCCATGGTGTGGGGGTCGCGGAAGTCCATCTTCTTCAACGACTCGGCCATCACCACCCCCCGGGTGCCGTCGGGGGTGAAATACAGGTTGTACGGATCCTCCACCGGGATGGCGGCCCCCACCGACCCGGTTTGGGCGTCGATGGGGGTGAGCGAATTGCCCTTGTCGTTGTTGACCCACAGCGTCTTCAGGTCATAGGACGGCACTACATGCTGCGGTTGTCGGCCGACGGGAATGGTCTGGATGACCTTGTTGGTCGCCTGGTCGATGACCGACACCGTGTTGCTCTGCAGGTTGGGCACGTACACCCGGGGCGGGTCGTTGGCATCGGCGGGGGCCAGCTGGTTGGGACCGTCGGCGGCGTAGATGTTGTGGCAGTTGCTGTTCGGGGGAACACCGGGCGCATAACCGGGCGGGGTCGCCAGGCACGGGGCCGGGGCGGCGGTGACCGACCCCCGGGAAGTGGTGCTGGATTTGGTCGCGGCGAGCGTCGGCGACTTCGACGGCCGGCACCGCGCGATCACGAACACCACCCCGACCGAGAAGGCAGCCAGCATCGCCAGGGCCCGGATCCGGCGACGCCGGGCCGCGGCCGACTGGGGGAAGTTGAACATGACGGCGACAGCCTAGGAAACCGGCGATGAGCGGTGTCAGTCGGCGGCGCCGGTAGACTGTACCCGTCGTTTGAGCTGACCAGATGGGAAGGGTCAGAAGACCCCGGCTCGGCGTGTCAGGTACCCCTGGTTCCGACGCGCCGCCGCCCCGATCCCATACCAAGGAGTCAGTCCCACCAATGACAACCACGCACCCCCCCGACAGCGCCGATTTCCGGGTCGCCGACCTCTCGCTGGCCGACTTCGGCCGCAAGGAGATCGACCTGGCCCAGGTCGAGATGCCCGGCCTCATGGCGCTGCGAGGCGAATACGGCGACAGCCGGCCCCTGGCCGGAGCCCGCATCAGCGGATCGCTGCACATGACAATCCAGACCGCGGTCCTGATCGAGACCCTCATCGCGCTCGGCGCCGAGATCCGCTGGGCGTCGTGCAACATTTTTTCCACCCAGGACCACGCCGCGGCCGCCCTGGCGGCGCGGGGCATCCCCGTCTTCGCCTGGAAGGGTGAAACCCTGGAGGAGTACTGGTGGTGCACCGAGCAGGCGCTGCGCTGGCCCGGCGACGACGGTCCCAACATGATCCTCGACGACGGCGGCGACGCCACCCTGCTTATCCACCTGGGCATGGAGTGCGAGCGCGACGGCACCGTCCCTGAGTTGGGCCCCGAGGACTCCGACGAGTACGGCGTCATCCTGGCCACCCTGAACCGGACCCTTCGGGAAGACCCGAAACGATGGACCCGCCTGGCCGAAGGCATTAAGGGCGTGACCGAGGAGACCACCACCGGGGTCCACCGTCTGTACCAACGCCAGGAGGCAGGAACGCTTCTTTTTCCCGCCATCAATGTCAACGATTCGGTCACCAAGTCCAAGTTCGACAACCTCTATGGCGTGCGCCACTCCCTGATCGACGGGATCTTCCGGGCGACCGACGTCATGATCTCGGGCAAGACGACGGTCGTGTGCGGTTACGGCGACGTGGGCAAGGGGTGCGCCCAGGCGCTGCGGGGCCAAGGGGCGCGGGTCGTGGTCACCGAGATCGACCCCATTTGTGCCCTGCAGGCCGCCATGGAGGGCTACCAGGTGCGCACGCTCGACGAGATGGTGGACAGCGCCGACATCTTCATCACCGCCACTGGCAACCGGGACATCATCACCGCCGAGCACATGTCCCGCATGCGCCACAACGCCATCGTGGGCAACATCGGCCACTTCGACAACGAGATCGACATGGCCGGCCTGGCCCGTTGGCCCGGGATCGCCCGGACCACCATCAAGGCCCAGGTGGACAGCTTCGACTTTCCCGACGGCCATTCCGTGATCGTGCTGGCGGAGGGGCGGCTCCTCAACCTGGGCTGCGCCACCGGTCACCCGAGCTTCGTGATGTCGTTCAGTTTCACCAACCAGGTGCTGGCCCAGCTGGAGCTGTTCACGCGGCGGGACGCCTACGAGACCAAGGTCTATGTTCTGCCCCGCCATCTCGACGAGAAGGTGGCCCGCCTCCACCTCGAGAAGCTGGACGCCCACCTGACCCAGATCAGCGAGAGGCAGGCGGCGTACTTGGGCGTCGACCTGGGGGGCCCCTACAAGACGGAGCAATACCGCTACTGAATCGAGGCCGCGGCCCGCTTAGGGGTCGCGGCCCCTTCTGCGGCTGCCTGAGAGGGGCCGGGGAAGGCGCAGGCGGGGCAACCGGAGGCGGCGCCCGACCTGCCGGGCCAGGACGCCCCGCAGGACCGCGTCGAGGCGGGAGTAGCGCCACCGGGCCACCCGCCACAAGCCGAGGAGCGCCGCCACCTCGGCCAGGCCCACTGCGGCGTGGGCCCACCACGGGCCGCCGGGAGGGAGTCGGAAGGGTGCCGCCACCGCGTAACCGGGCCCAGCAAACCGTAGACGCCGGCAAAGAAGGCCAGCACGATCGCCAGGCGTCGCAGCCGGGGCGGAATCAGGAACCCACACGTTGCCCTGGGCGAACTCGTTGGTGGGGTCGAGTCGCAGCGCGGTCGTGTAACACCGGCGTGCCGTGAGCCACCGGCCCTGACCGATCTCGCCTCAGGACTTCGAGGCGGCGCTGCGGGAGGTGAAACCAAGCACCCGACCGTGGTTCGAGTCGGCCCGCAACTTCGCCCTCTTCGCCAACGAGGGCGGCGTCTACGACGAACTGTTGGCGTTCATGAAGCGGCAACGCATGGCCTGAGTCACACCGAGCGGGCCTATAGCCTTCCCGGCCATGGCGCCGTCTGTGACGTTTCAGCCTGTAAGTGTCAGCCTGCGAGTGTGAGCCTGCGAGTGTGTCTCCGAGGGTCCCTGTGAGGGTCAGCCGTTGAGGGTCAGCCGTTGACACTGCTGATCGGCGCCGCCGGGTGCCTGGTTGCCGCCCAGGTGCTCGGCATCTACGCCCTCAAGACCCGCAAGGCCGACCTGATATTCAGCTTGTTCATGGTCGCCCTGGTCGTGGCGGCGGTGGCGCTCGGCTACCTGGGAGCCCGCCAGCAACTCGGCTGAAGTATTGGGGCCAGTGAGCGTTTTGCCAAAAAGTGATGTCAGGACAACACTTTTTGGCAAAACGCTCTACCGCACTTGGTCCAGGGCTTGGGCAAGGTCCCCTATCAGGTCGTCGATGGTCTCCAGGCCCACCGACAGGCGCAGCAGGGCGGGGTCGACGGCCAGGTCGCTGTCGGCGACCGAGGCGTGCGTCATCCGGTGGGGGTGCTCGATCAGGGACTCCACTGCGCCCAGTGACTCCGCCAGCGTCCATACCCGGGTGGAACGGGCCACTTCCAGGGCCGCCGACTCCCCCCCCACCATAGTGAACGAGACCATCCCCCCAAACGCCCGCATCTGGCGGGCCGCCACCTCGTGGCCGGGGTGGTCGCTCAGGCCGGGATAGAACACCCGGGCCACATCGGGCCGGGCGAGGAGAAACTCCACGACCGCCGCGGCGTTGGCGCAATGGCGGTCCATGCGCACCGCCAAGGTTTTGATTCCCCGCAGGGTGAGGAAGCAGTCGAAGGGCCCGGGCACTGCACCGACCGCGTTCTGGATGAAGGCCAGCCGTTCTCCCAGGCCGGCGTCGGCGGTCGCCACTAGCCCGCCCACCACGTCGCTGTGACCGCTCAGGTACTTGGTACTGGAGTGAACCACGACGTCGGCGCCCAGGTGCAGGGGCCGCTGCAGGTACGGCGTGGCGAAGGTGTTGTCGACCGCGACCAGGGCCCCGCGCTGGTGGGCCAGGCGCGACACCGCCTCGATGTCCACGATGGAAAGCAGCGGGTTGGTCGGCGACTCCACCCAGACCAGCCGGGTCTCCGGCCGCCAGGCGGCTGCCACCGCGTCCAGGTCGCCCAGGTCCACCGGGGTGAACCCAAGGCCCCGGGGGGCGTGCACCCGGGCCACCAGGCGGTAGGTACCGCCGTATGCGTCATGGGGAATCAGCACGTGGTCGCCCGGCTCCAGCACGTTGAGGACCGAATGCTCGGCGGCCAGCCCGCTGGCGAAGGCCAACCCGTGCTCGCCGCCTTCGAGCGCCGCCAGGCACTGCTGGAGGGCGGTACGGGTCGGGTTGGCGCTGCGGCTGTACTCGTAGCCGAGGTGCTTGCCGACCGCCTCCTGGGCGTAGGTCGAGGTCTGGTAGATCGGCGTCACCACCGCCCCGGTCGCGGGGTCCGGTGCCTGGCCGGCGTGGATGGCCAGGGTTTCGAAGCCGGGCCCGCTCAACTGTCGAGGCCGGGGCGACCGGCGGCCAAAAACTCCAGCAGGTCGGACCGGGTCAAGATGCCCACCGGGTGGCCGCTGTCCAGCACCACCACGGCCTGACTGAGATGCAGGCGGCTGGCCGCTTCGTCGATCGTCTCGCCCATGCCGATGGTCGCCAGCGGTTTGTCCATGAGCTCGCCGACCGGCCGGTCGACCACCGCGGGGTCGAGGAAGGCACGTTCCAGCAGCGACCGGTCGCTCACCGAACCCACCACCTCGGCCAGCGACAGCGGGGGCTCGGCCTTGACCACCGGCATCTGGGACACCCCGAACTCCTTCAGGAGGGCGATGGTGTCGCGGACCGTCTCGTCGGGGTGGACGTGGACGAGGGGCGGGATATGGGGCGCAGTGCCTTTGCGGGCCATAACCTCGGCCACGGTCTCGCCGCCTGCCCGCAGGAACCCGTGGTCGGACAACCATTGGTCGTTGTAGACCTTCGAGAGATAGCCCCGTCCGGAGTCGGGCAGCAGGACCACCACCACGGCGCCGGGACCGAGTTGGCGGCCGATCGACAGGGCCGCCCACGCCGCGGTACCGCATGAGCCCCCGGACAGGATGCCCTCCTCTCTCGTCAGGCGCCGGGCAGTCAGGAACGAGTCCCGGTCGCTCACCATGACGACCTGATCGATGACGGAGGCGTCATAGGTCGGAGGCCAGAAATCCTCCCCGATGCCCTCGACGAGGTAGGGCCGGCCGCTACCGCCTGAGTACACCGATCCCTCGGGGTCCGCCCCGATTATCTGAATGGCAGGGTTGCGGGCCTTCAGGGCCCGGCCGACCCCGGAGATGGTGCCGCCGGTACCGACACCAGCCACGAAGTGGGTGACCCGACCGGCGGTCTGCTCCCAGATCTCGGGCCCCGTCGTCGCCTGGTGGGAGGCCGGGTTCTCCGGGTTGTAGTACTGGTTGGGCTGGAAGGCGCCCGGGGTCGCCTCGGTGACCCGCCGGGCGACCGCGTAGTACGACTCCGGGTGGTCGGGACTGACCGCGGTCGGGCAGACGATGACCTCGGCGCCGTAGGCCCGCAACAACTGCACCTTCTCGGTGGCCACCTTGTCCGGCATGGTGAAGACGCAGCGGTACCGGCGGCGGGCCGCCACCAGCGCCAACCCGACCCCGGTGTTGCCCGACGTCGGCTCCACGATGGTTCCGCCCGGCTTCAGCAGGCCCGCCGCCTCGGCGGCGAGGATCATGGCCAGCGCCGGGCGGTCCTTGACGCTGCCGCCCGGGTTCAGGTATTCCAGCTTGGCCAGGAGGTGGCAGGAAAGGTCACGGCCCAGCCGGTCCAGGCGGACCAGCGGGGTGTGGCCGAACAGATCGACGAGCGAGTCGGCGACGTCCATGGCGGGGCCCGGGTCGGAGATGGGGTCGACCTCGACGCCGGGTTCGGCGGTCACCGCTTCGTCGGTGTAGAAGGTCACCGGCAGGCCGGCCCGGTGCAGCGCCCGGGCCACCTTGAGGCCTTCGGGGCCGGCACCGACGACGCCGACCGCGTGGGGGATATGAGCCCGCAGGTCGGTGATCGTGCCGGGCGCCACCATGGCGTCCGCAAGGACGATGTGGTGGTTGGCCCGGGCCAGGAGCCGGGGGGGCGCCGGGGCGGCGCCGACGATGACGAGCACGTCCACGGACGGCAGGGTACCCGCCTCGCCCAGCGCCGGGGCCGGGGTTAGCGTCCCGGTACGTCCCCTCGCCTCCTCATCGTTGCCGCGGCCGGTCTCTCCCTGGTGGCCTCGCTCGCCACCGGGTGCCGTAAGGGGCCCGGCGCCCCGGCGACGACCGCAACGACCGCGACGACCCCAACGACCGCGAGTACGGGGGGCGTCATCCTTCCGCCCGGCGGGGCGTTCACGCCGGCGGTCCCGACCACCGTGGCTCTGCCCCTCCCGCCGTACCCGATCCGCACCGTCACGCTCCCCTTGGTCGATGCCGGCCGGCCCACCGTCAGCCGGGGGGTCCGGATTTCCCCCACCCGAGCCCTGACGACGGTGGTGTGGGCCCCCACCGTGGGCGCGCAGTGGCCGCTGGTGATCTTCGCTCCCGGGTACCAGGCGGGCCCTGACACCTATGCCGAGCTTTGTCGGGCATGGGCGGCCCACGGCTATGTCGTGGCCGCCCCCGAGTTCCCCTTGAGCGACCCCGCGGTCGCCGGGGCCGCCCTCGACGAGAACGACCTCGACCACCAGCCCGGTGACGTGAACTTCGTGATCAACTCGCTGGTCGACTCGTCGAGCCCGCTGGCCGCCGTGATCGATCCGACTCGCATCGCGGTGACCGGCCATTCCGACGGAGCCGAGGCGGCGCTTGCGGTGGCCCAACAGGGCGACCCACGTATCAGGGCGGTGATCGCCATGTCGGGTCAGCCGGTCGTTCCCCACCAGGCCCCCAACCCACCGCTCCTGGCCATCCAGGGCGACCGGGACACCATCAACCCACCGGTGCGGAGCCTGGCGGTCTATCAGCAGGCCAGCGCGCCCCGGTTCCTCCTGACTCTCTTCGGGGCCTCCCACCTGGAGCCGTTCGCGGGGCAATCCAAGTGGCGGCCCGTCGTCCAGGCGGTGACGACCCACTTCCTCGACCACTACCTGGCCGGGATCCTGGGAAACGACGACGGGCTGGCGGCTGCCGCCTCCCATCCCGGCCTGTCCAGTCTCCGGTGAACGCGTCAAGTTCGGCGGTGACGTCCGCGGTCCGAGCGGACCTACTCCGGCTGGAGCCGCAGTACCCGGCTGGTACGGTGGAATCGGGAGTTTTGGGAGGTCGTGACGTGACAACCGGGGCGGGGGACAGCTCGTGGTACAGAGCGCCAATCCTCCCCTAGCCCGCCGACCCCTCACCCGGGAGCAGGTCGGGCCTCGCCTCTCGAGTCATCTCTCGACCACCCCGGGGCGGATGCGGGTAGCGGGGGCCGCCATTGTCGTGGGCCTCCTGGTGATGGCGGTTGTCGGCACCGGTGCTGTGCGGGCCCGCCAACGGGCCGCGACCGCGGTGGCCCGCCAGGCAGAGCCGCTCCTGGTCGGAGCCGAGCAGATCTACTCCTCGCTGGCCGACGCCGATGCCACTGCCACCAACACCTTTCTCGATTCCGGATTGGAACCCGCCGACCGCCGCCAGGTCTACGTCCACGACATCTCGACCGCGACCGATCAACTTGCCAAAGTGGCCGCCCAGGCCGGCACGTCCCGGGAAGCCGCCAACGCCGTCGCGGTCATCAGCAAGAACCTCCCGGTTTACAGCGGCCTCATCGAGGCGGCTCGCGTCAATAACCGCCTCGGCTTCCCGGTCGGCGCCGCCTACCTGCGCCAGGCATCGGCACTCATGCAGGGTGCCATCCTGCCCGCCGTCCGCCAGTTGTTCCAGGTCGAGGCCACTCGGCTGACGGGGGCTTACAACTCTGGGGTTTCGTTCCTGGACATCTTCGGGGTTCTCTTGGCGGGTGCCGTCTCGCTGGTGTTGCTCGTCGTCACCCAGGACTTCCTCGCTCGGCGGACCAACCGGATCGTCAACCCGGCCCTGCTGGCAGGATCGGTCATCCTGGTGCTGCTGATCGGCTGGACCGGCGTTGCATTCACGGCCTCGGGGCAGCGGCTCAGCGAAGCCCGCACCCTGGGGTCGGACCCCGTCCAGCTCCTGTCGACGGGCCGCATCCTGCTAGCCCGGGCTCAGGTGGACGAGAACCTGGCCTTGGTGGCTCGCGGCAGTGGCGGCCAGTACCTGGCCGACTTCGACGCTGTTACGACCGCCCTCGGCCCGGCTGGCGGAGGTCCGACGGGGCTCCTCGACGAGGCCGAGGCGTCGTCATCACCCGGGCAGAACACCCGGCTCACCGGGCCCGGGGGATTGTACGACGCCTACCTTCAGGCCCACGCCAAGGTGCGCAAGGCGGTCACCGACGGCCAGTTCATCATGGCCGTCCAACTCGCCACCACCAACCAGGCGGGTGCCGAATTGCCAGCCGCCTCCCAGGTGAGCGACGCCCTGAACGTCCGCATCCAGCAGGCCCAGGGCGTCTTCACGACCAAATCGGCGGCCGGGGCCCGTGACTTGTCGGGCCTCAGTGTCGGCGTCATCGGCCTTATCGTCCTGGCGGCCGGGCTGGCGCTGGCCGGCCTCGAGCAACGGATCCGTGAGTACCGGTGACCCCAGGGCCGAAACCACGCCTGCCGCGACGCCTGACCCGACGCCTGGCCCGACGCCCGGCCCGACGCCTGACCCGACGCCTGGCCCGACGCCCGACGCGACGCCCGACCCGACGCCTGGCCGCGGCGGCGCTGGTCGTGGCGCTGGTGGCAGTCGCCGCCTGCTCGAGCCGCGATCGAGCCAGCCGCGACGCCCTGGCGGCGCTGTCGGTGCAGGCGACCACGACCACCATCGCCGCCGGCCCTCCGACGACCGCGGTGACCTGCAGCAACCCGACCGCCAGCCTGCGGCCCCTGGGACCTCTCCCGGCTCCCGGCGCCATGCCCGGGGGCTCGTTCATGGCCACCATCCAGCAGCGGGGTCGCCTGATCGTGGGGGTGGACCAGAACACCCTCCTGTTCGGCTACCTCAATCCCCAGAACGGCGAGATCGAGGGATTCGACATCGACATGCTGCGCCAGGTAGCCCGGGCCATCTTCGGTGACGACGGCAAGAACATGACCACCCGTCTCCAGTTCACCGCCATCAGTTCCGCCCAGCGCATCCCGTTCGTGCAGAACGACGCCGTGGACATCGTGGCCGAGACCATGACCATCAACTGCGCCCGAAGCCGGCTGGTGAACTTCTCCAGCGTCTATTACGACGCCGGTCAGAAGGTCCTGGTGCGAAACGACTCCCCTATCCGCTCCAGCGCCGATCTGGGCGGCCAACGTACTTGTGCGGCCGCCGGATCCACCTCGATCGCCAACGTCCGGGATGTCAGCAAAACCGGGGCCGGCTCCCCCGCCATACCAGTGGAGGTGACCGACTGGACCGATTGCCTGGTCGCCCTCCAGTCGGGGACCGTCGACGCCGTCTCGACGGATGACACCATTCTGGCGGGTCTGCAACACCAGGATCCGTACACCAAGATCGTCGGCAACAAGGCGGGCGCCAAGTTCACCGACGAGCCGTACGGGATGGCCATCAAGTTGAGCCATCCTGAATTCGTGCGCTTCGTCAACGGTGTCCTGGAGCGGATTCGCACCGACGGCACTTGGGCCACCATCTACAACCGGTGGCTGTCCTTGCCCGCCCCCGCCCCTCCGGCGGCGAGCTACCGGGACTGAGCGATGCAACTGCCCGCAATAGACAGCAACCTGGCTCGCCTCCGGGAGACGGTCGCTGCCATGTCGACCAACCTGGTGGACCTCGAGGGCGATGCCAGCCGGACCCGCCTGGAGCAGGCGCCGCTGACCGGGATGACGGCCCAGCGCTGGGCGGTGGCCCGACGCGACCTGGCCGGTCTCTGGCAATGGTTCTCCCAGTTGAACGAGGTGCTGGATCAGGCCACCACGCTCCGGGGCACCCGGGCCCGGCTGGATCCGGAACAGCTCACCAAGCTCGACTGGCTGGTCAACGGCCCGTCGATCGAGCTGTCGAAGACCGACGTCCCGCTCAGCCAGAGAGGCCTGTTCGGGCCCGCCGAGACGACGATCCGCTGCTCGCCGCCTGAGTTGCTGGACCGGATGCGGGCGGCATTCGACCAGGTGGTGGCGGTCATCGGGGCGTGCAGCATGCAATGGAGGGCCGTCGAGGACCGGCTCAACCCCCTCGACGACCGCCTGGCCGAGGCGCAACACCTGGCCGAAGCGCTCGGGGAGTCCCCTCGGCCCGACCTCGAGCGGGCCCGGGCGGAGCTGGCCCGGGTCCGCCAGACTGCCATGTGCGACCCTCTGGCCGCGTCGTCGGGATCGGTCGACGCGCTGGCTGCAACCTTGGCCTCGGTGGCCGACGAGCTGCGTCGGTCGGTCCAGCTGCGCGACCACCTGGGCGCCCGGGTGGACGAAGCCCGGGCCCTCATGGGCCGGCTGCGGGAGACCACGGCGGCGGCGGCGGCGGCCGGGGCCGAGGCGCGGGCCAAAATCGCCCACCCCGCGGTTGTCGATCCGCGGCCGGTGGCCGACAATATGGAGGAGGAGCTGGGTCGGGCGACCAGCATGTCGGCCCAGGGCGACTGGCGGGCGGCAGGAAATCTCCTGGTGCACTGGACGACCCGGTGTCGCGACGCCCTGGCCGATGCCGAGGGGGCCCTGGCCGCCAATCGGGCCCCGCTGGCGGTGCGCGACGAGTTGCGGGGCCGCCTCGACGCCTACCGGGCCAAGGCCTATCGCCTGGGCCGCCTGGAGGAGCCGGCGGTGGCGGCCCTGTACGCCCGGGCCCAGCGGCTGTTGTACACGGCGCCGACCGACTTGGCGCAAGCGGAGCAATTGGTGGGTCAATATCAGCATGCCCTGACCGGGCCCGCGCCCCGGGAGGTCGCCACGTGAGGTGTCAGCGGGCCGGCTGCACCGGCACCATCGAGGACGGCTATTGCAACCAGTGTGGCCTGGCACCCGCCCGCCCGGCCGCCCCGGCCGCCCCGGCCGCCCCGGCCGCCCCGGCCGCCCCCGCCGCCCCGGCCGCCCCGCCGGGCGCCGCGCCCCGGAGCCCGCCGAATGCAGGCGGCCCTTCCCTCGCCTTCACCGGCGGGCCGTCCCGGCCGTCGGGTGTCGCCGGGGCCGGCCTGTCGCGCCCGTCCGCCCGCTCCGGAGCGACCGGGCGCACCGGGCGCACCGGCGCCGCCCACGGCGGAAGCGGCCGCACCCGGGGCTCGGGGCGCAGCCATCTGGGCCAGGGCCTGGTGGAGGTCCCGCCAGTTCCCTACCAGGACCCCACCGGGGCGATCATGGCCAACGCCGAGGTGGCCGAGGACAAGCGGTTCTGTGGCCAGTGTGGCGAACCGGTGGGACGCGGCCGCGATGGCGCCCGGGGCCGCGCGGAAGGGTTCTGCCGGCGGTGCGGCCGGGGTTTCTCGTTCGCGCCCAAACTGGTCCGGGGCGACCTGGTGGCGGGCCAGTACCAGGTGGTGGGCTGCCTGGCTCACGGTGGCCTGGGTTGGATCTACCTGGCCCGCGACCACAACGTGTCCGACCGCTGGGTCGTGCTGAAGGGCCTGCTGGACGCGGGCGACGACGATGCCATGGCGGCCGCGGTCGCCGAGCGCCAGTTCCTGGCCCAGGTCGAGCACCCCAACATCGTCAAGATCTTCAACTTCGTCCAGCACAAGGGCTCCGGTTACATCGTGATGGAATACGTAGGCGGGGCGTCGCTCAAGGACATCTTGAAGAAGCGCCGGTCCGATGCGGGGGGCCGGGTCGATCCCCTACCGGTGGAGCAGGCCATTGCCTACATGGTCGAAATCCTGCCCGCCCTCGGATACCTGCACCGCCTCGGAGTGGTGTACTGCGACTTCAAGCCCGACAACGTCATCCAGAGCGAGGACTCGCTGAAGCTGATCGACCTGGGCGGGGTGCGACGGATGGACGACGACACCAGCGCCGTCTATGGCACGGTTGGCTACCAGGCCCCCGAGATCGCCGACGTCGGCCCCTCCATCTCCTCGGACCTGTACACCGTGGCGCGGACGCTGGCGGTCCTCAGCATCGACTTCAAGGGCTATCAGCGGGAGTTCGTGGCCGGCCTCCCGACACCGGACGTGGTGCCGCTGTTCGCCCAGTTCGACTCCCTGTACCGCTTCCTCCTGAAGGGGACGGCGACTGACCCCGACGCCCGATTCCAGTCCGCCGAGGAGATGGGCGAGCAGTTGCTGGGCATCCTGCGAGAAGTGGTGGCGACCAAGACGGGGATCCCCCGGCCCGCCCCCAGCAGCCTGTTCACCTCCGACTTGCGGGCCAAGGCGGAGCGACCCGATTGGCGGCTGTTGCCCCAGTTGGTGGTGGCCGCCGAGGACCCATCGGCCGGGTTCCTGGCGACGCTGGCGTCGACCGACCCCAGCGAGCAGATCGAGTTGCTGGGCGACGCGCCGGTCCGTTCCGTCGAGGTCGACCTCCGCCTGGCCCGGGCCCTGATCGACATCGGCCAACACGGGGGAGCGGAACAGGTCCTGGCGGGGATCGAGGCGAGCGACAACGCCGACTGGCGGGTGTGGTGGACCCGGGGCCTCTCGGCCGTCGACCAGGGGGACACCGCGGGCGCCTGGGCCGCCTTCGACCAGGTCTACGGGACCCTTCCGGGGGAGCTGGCGCCCAAGTTGGCCCTCGCCGTGACCGCCGAGGCGGGCGGGGCGCCCGACCGGGCCGCCCCCTGGTACGACGTCGTCTCCAGGACCGACCCCGGGTTCACCACGTCCTCCTTTGGCTTGGCCCGCTGCCTGGTGGCGACCGGTGACCGCATCGGGGCGGTCGGTGCCTACAACCGGGTCCCGGAGGGGTCGAGCTCCTACCTCGACGCCCAGCTGAGCGCGGCCCGGGCTCTCATCGAAGTTGAGGGCGACACGCCGCCGGCGTTGTCCGACTTGACCAAGGCGGAGGCCACGGTGGGGCACCTGAAGCTGAGCGGTGAACAGCGAGCCAGCATGACCCGGGAGCTGTACGAAGCCGCCCTCCAGCTCCTACGAAACGGCCGCATCCCCCCTGACCCCAACACCACCTTGCTGGGCGAACCGGTGGTCGAGGTCCGCCTGCGGCTGGGGCTCGAACGGGCCTACCGGACGCTGGCCCGGCTGGCGCCGACGCCCGAGGAGCGGATCGGGTTGATCGACCGGGCCAACCAGGCTCGCCCCCGGACGCTGTGGTGACCTGCCCGAACTGCGGCGAGCCTATCGAGCCCGCCGACCAGTTCTGCGAGGCCTGCGGCGTGACGCTGGGCCCGGAAGGCGCTCCCGGCCCCTCCCGAACCCCGCCGAGTGGCGCTGGGGACGCGTCCGACGCCGCCCTGGCCAGCCCCCTGACCCATTCGGTACCGACCGCCCCTGCGGCGGCGACCGCCCGCACTGCCCCTTGTGTGGCCTGCGGCGCCCCGGCGGAGAGCATCGACGCCGAGGGATACTGCGACGTCTGCGGTCGCCTGCAGCCGGGACCCCGGGACCACGTGGAGCTCGATCTCGGCTGGGCCGCCGGGGTCACCGACCGGGGGCTACGCCACCCCCGCAACGAGGATGCCTTCCACCTTGAGTTGACCGGGCCGGGCGCCGACGGCGGCGTGGTCGCGGTGGTCTGCGACGGGGTGTCCTCCTCGGTCCGGGCCGAGGACGCTTCTGAGGCGGCCGCCGATGCCGCGGGTGGCATCCTGGCCGCGGTCGTGGCCGGCGCCGGTTCCCTGGCGGCAGCCACCGTGCATGCCGCCGACGCCGCCAACCGGGCGGTCACCGCGCTGACCTGGACACCGACGGGTCAGATGGCCAGCCCCTCGTGCACCTTCGTCTCCGCGGCCCACCGGGCGGGCGAGGTGGCGGTGGGTTGGGTTGGCGACAGCCGGGGCTACTGGATCGACACGGTCGAAGGCGGCACCCGGCAGTTGACCGCCGACGACTCGTGGGCCGAGGCCCAGGTCGAGACCGGTCTCATGACCGAGGTGGAAGCCGAGGCCGACCCCCGCTCGCACGCCATCACGCGCTGGATCGGCGCCGACGCCCCCCAGCTCGACGCCCGCGTCGTCACCCTGACGCCCACCGGCCCGGGCCGGTTGCTGCTGTGTTCCGACGGCCTGTGGAACTACGCCGCCACCATCGGGGACATGGCCGGCCTGCTGGCCGCTCAACGGTCCGGCGCCACGCCCATCGAACTGGCCCGTTCCCTCACCGAGTTCGCCCGCACCTCTGGAGGCCACGACAACATCACGGTGGTCGTGATCGACCTCCCAGCCCCGGGCACCGAGCAGAAAGGATCCCTGTGACCACCTTCACCGCCGATACCTACCAGAACGAGTACCTGGCCGAAGGGGCGGCGGAAGTCAACGCCGTCGTGACGGTGACCGCGACCGGCAGCGCCGAGGCGCCCGAGGAGAGCGGGGCGGCGGAGATCATCATCATCGACATCTCGGGCTCCATGAACTACCCGGCCACCAAGATGCGGGCCGCCCAGCAGGCGACGGCCGCCGCCATCGACTGCATCCGCGACGGCGTGTGGTTCGGCGTCATCGCCGGGACCAAGCTGGCCCACCAGGTGTACCCCGCCGCGGGCTCCCTGATTCCCGCCTCGGGGTCCACGCGCGACGAAGCCAAGCGGGCCGTCGCCGGGCTCCAGGCCCAGGGAGGAACTGCGATCGGGGCTTGGCTGGCGCTGGCCAACCAGCTGTTCGCCACCGTTCCCGCAGCCATCAACCATGCCATCCTGCTCACCGACGGCAAGGACGAGAGCGAGACCCCGGCGGAGCTGGAGCAGATTCTGGCGGCGGCCCAGGGGCGCTTCCAATGCGACTGCCGGGGAGTCGGGACCGATTGGGTCGTGAGCGAGCTGCGCAAAGTGGCCTCGGCCCTTCTGGGTTCGGTGGACATCGTGGCCAACCCGGCCGAGCTGGCCGCCGACTTCAAGAACATGGTCGAGCACGCCATGGGCAAAGCGACGGCTGCGGTGGCGTTGCGGGTGTGGACGCCCCAGACGTCATCGGTGTCGTTCGTCAAGCAGGTGGCGCCGACGATCGAGGATCTGACGGGCAAGCGGATGGCGGTGAACGATCGGGTCGGGGACTACCCGACCGGGGCGTGGGGCGACGAGAGTCGTGACTATCACCTCTGCGTGAAGGTGAAGCCGGGCGCGGTGGGCGACGAAATGCTGGCGGCCCGGGTCAGTCTGGTCGTGGGTGACCAGGTGGTCTCGCAGGCCCTGGTCCGCGCCCTGTGGACCGACGACGCCCAATTGTCGACCCGGATCAACCGAGCCGTGGCCCATTACACCGGCCAGGCGGAGCTGGCCCAGGTCATACAGGAGGGGCTGGAGGCCCGAAAGGCGGGAGACGACGCCACCGCCACCGTGAAGCTGGGGCGGGCCGCCCAGCTGGCCGCGGCCAGTGGGAACGAGGCCACCACCAAGCTGCTGTCCAAGGTGGTCGATGTCGAGGACGCCGCCTCGGGCACAGTGCGGCTCAAATCACGGGTGGACGACGCCGACGAGATGGCGCTGGACACTCGTTCCACCAAGACCGTCCGCGTGACGAAGTCGGTGTCATGACCGTCGCCTGCCAGAACGGCCACCTGTCGGAGACGACCGACTATTGCGATCAGTGTGGCGCCCGCATCGACGGGCCGGCCGCCGGGGCGACGGCGCCCCCCGCCCCCCATTCGGAGCCCGCTTCTACACCGACCCCGCCCCCGGGCACCGGCGCCACCGTGTCCACGGCACCTGACACCGCGGCCGGAGTGGGCCCGGATGACGAACGGTGCCCGGTGTGCCAGACCCCCCGGGTCGGCGATGACCGCTTCTGCGAGGGCTGCGGCTACGACTACACGGTGCCCCCGCCCCCGCCGCCGGCTGCCGGTCCCCCGCTGACCGCCGCTTCCGGCGCCGGCGCCACCGGGGCCTGGGAGGCCGTCGCCGAGGCCGACCGTGACTATTTCGACCGGGTGGCCGCCGAGGGAGTCTCTTTTCCCGCCCATTGCCCACCGCGGTTGTTCGTCCTGGCGGGCGACCAGGTCCGAGTCGGGCGACGAAGCACCTCGCGGGGGATCCAACCCGAAATCGACCTCACCGGGGCGCCCGAGGACAGCGCCATTTCCCACCTGCACTGCATCCTGATCGAGGAGCCCGACGGGTCGTACTCGCTCGTCGACCCCGGTTCGACCAACGGCACCACCCTCAACGACGACCCGACGCCGCTGATGGCCAACCACGCCGTCGCCCTGGCCGACGGCGACCGGATCCATGTGGGGGCCTGGACGACGATCACCATCCGGGCCCGCGCCGGGGCGAGCAACGTGGTTCCCTGATCCCGGCTGGTATGGGACGGGCCCGCCGTCTACGGTGCGCCCGACGTGACCAGCACGCCGGGCGGATGGCCGTGACATGGGGCCGAGCGGTGTTGCCCCCGGCGCTGGCGCTGCTGCTGGTGGCCGTCGGCTGTCAGGGCGCTTCGGCCCCCCCGCCACCTCGGGTCGTCCCGACTCCGGCCGTGATACCCGACACCCAAGCGGTCGTCGACGCCCCCCTCTTCATCGGGCAGAACGCCTTCCCCTCCCCCCTCCCCCGGCAGGCCGACTACACGCCGATCCTGGTCACCGTCCGTGGCGACGGCGGCAACAGCGGGGTCCTCGACGGCCCCGCCCCGCTGGCTCGAGCACCGGTGACGGGCAGTGCCGCCCTACCACTCCAGCCCCCCCTGTTGTGGGGCCGGGGCGGGTTGACGGCCGGCTGCCACATGGAGGTCGCTCCCGGGATCACCAAGGCCTGCCTGGCCGCGGTGCGCCCCGCCACGTTGACGGTCACGTCGCGCTGGTCTCCGCCGGGCCAGGACATGAACCTGACCGGCGTGGTTATGGACGACAACGGGCGTCTCGTCCTCACCACCCGCCAGGGCCACCTGTTGGTGGTCGCCCGGCCCGATCCGGACAACGGCCCGTTCCGGATCCTGCGCGACGTCGACCTGAGCAGCCACCTCGGCCCCGGCCAGGGCCTGCTGGAAACGGTGCCCGACACCGGCGGGAACCTGTGGTTCACGATGGGAGGAACGCCGCCCCCCGGCTCCTCCGGCCTGCCCGCGACCGACGCCACGATCGGCTACGTCACCTCGGGCGACCAGGTGGTGACCACCACGCTGCCCAACCAGCGGGTGGAGACCGGTTTGGCGGTGGACCAGACCAACGTGTACCTGGCGACCGCGCCCGCGGGGGCCGCGGCGGAAGGCGACGCCCGGGGCCAGGTCTATGACCTGGCCGCCGTCGGAGGCCAGGTGCAGACGGTGTGGCAGGATTCCTACGACGCCGGCAGCTCGGTCCACGCCGGTGCCGCGACCCGGGGGACAGGCTCGGCGGTGGTGTTGCTCGGTAGCCAGTACCTGGCGGTGACCGACAACGCCGATTCCCAGGCCCACCTGCTGGTGTTCCTGCGGGGGGCGCCGGGGGGGAGCCATGGCCCCCCGACGAGCACAACCCCGACCCCGGCGAGCACAACCCCGACCCCGGCGAGCACAACCCCGACCCCGACCAGCACGACCCCGACCCCGACCAGCACGACTCCGACCACGACCAGCACGAGCCCGACCACGGCGGGCACGATCTCGACCTCGAACTCCACGACCCCGACCGCCGCCGGTCGCGACACGGCCAGCAGTGCCGCCACCCCACTGACGGATCCCGGCTCCTCGACGACCGGCCCGCTCGCGACCACGAGCTCGCCACCGGGGGCCCGTCCCACCAGTGGCGCCACACCCCGCCTGGTGTGCCAGGTGGCACTCTTCAGTCCCGGCGCCAGCGCCGTGACGACGACCCCGGTCGGCTACTCCTCGGGAACCGCCAACAGCGTGATCGTCGCCAACGGGTTCAACACGCCGTTGGCGCTCACCAACCCGGCCGACGATGGGCCCGCCAACAGCATGGACCAGATGCCCGGCGGCATCTCCCGGATCGACGTGCTGGCCGACGGCTCCGGCTGCGCGACCGAATGGACCACCGCGCTGCGCCTCAAGTCGGCGCCGGTGCTGTCCGCCACCACCGGGTTGATCTATGGGTACACCCAGGACGAGGCGCGGGCCGGCGCGGGCAGCTACATCTGGTACTTCGCGGCCGTGGACTATGCCGGGGGACGGATCGTCTGGCGTCAGCGGGCGGGGGCGGGGGCGACCAAGAACGACAATCGCCAGCCGACTATCCTCGGCGCCGACGGGGTGCTTTTCCAGACCGTGCCACTGGGGCTGGTCTGGATGCGGGACCTGGCCCAGCAACCGTAGCCGCGGCTCCCCGCCCGGGGATTCGCGACTAGAACAGAGCCTGTTCAGCGCGAGAAGGCAACGAGAGGAAACCAACGATGGCACACCCGGTCATTCACTTCGAGGTGCTGGGCCCCGACGGAGCGGCCCTGCAGGGTTTCTACCGCCAGGCGTTCGACTGGAGCATCAACTCCGACAACCCTATGAACTACGGGATGGTCGACCCGGCCGGCAGTGGCGTGGCCGGGGGCATCGGGGCCTCCATGGACGGCAACCCCTTTGTCACGGTCTACGTCGAGGTGGATGACCTCCAGGCCGCCCTCGACAAGATCGCGGAGCTGGGCGGGCAAACGGTCATGCCCCCGATGGACGTGCCCGGGGGACCGTCGATTGCACTCTTCAGCGACCCTGCGGGCAACCGGATCGGCCTGGTCAAGGGTATGTGACCCGCCGGGGTGGGCCTCGGGGCAGGGACAGAACGCGGTGGCCGCTCCCAACCCCCGGTAGCGTCTAGGTGATGGCAGTCACCTCGGACAACCGAATTCGGCTGCGCAAACCCATAGTCGATACCGAGTGGCTGGAGCCCCGCCGGCGGTCGCCGCTGTGGGTCGAAGCGCTGGTCATCTTGTGGCTGTGCTGGCTGTACGACGCAATGAACAACCTCTCGCCCTTGCGCCTGCGCACTGCACTGGGCCACGCCGTCAGCATCTTGCATTTCGAAAACGTCTGGCACCTGAACCCCGAGCTCAGTCTCAACGCCTGGGCCGCGGCCCACTCGGCCATCGCCCTGCCGATGGCGGATTTCTACGACACCGCCCACTTCGTCGTCACCTTGAGCGTGGTGGCCCTGCTGTGGTGGCGCTACCCCCACCTCTACCGCCCGCTGCGCAACTCCTTGGTGCTCATCAATGTCATCGGATTCCTCGTGTTCTGGGCGTATCCGCTGGCGCCTCCCCGGATGCTGCCGTCGGCGGGCTTCGTCGACGTGGTGGCGGTGACCCACGCCCTCGGCTCATGGCGCACCAGTGCCATGGCCTCTCAGGCCAACGAACTGGCCGCCATGCCGTCCCTGCACATGGCCTGGGCCTGCTGGACCACTGCCGCCCTCTGGCAGGTACTGAGGGCCCGCCGGGGACGGCCTCTGCTGCTCATCTATCCCGCCATGACGGCCCTCGTGGTCATGGCGACGGCCAACCATTTCCTGCTCGACGTGATCGCGGGGTTAGCCACGGTGGCCGCCGCGGCGGGGTTGGCGGCGCTTCTGTCCACCTTGAACCTGTGCATCCGGTGGCAGCTGCCGGTAGGGCTGGCCCGCACCCGAGCCGGGGCCTGGTTCGCCGCTCGCCACGCTCGCCGCTGGTCGCGGGCACCCTGAGGGTCCCGACCCGGGCTACGCCCCGCAAGCCGATAATCGATGCCGGCATTTAGTCACAGTCCGGCCAGGGAACCTGAGATATATCGTTACCAGCCGGGAACGGCCACGTCGGCGGTCGCCGCCAACTCGGACCGGAGTTGGGCGATTTCGGGCTCCAATACCGCGGCGTCATCGTCGCGATGCTGGACCAAAGCCCGCGCCTGCTGTTCCACCAGTTCCACGATCTGGAGTTCGAGGCCCATGGCGTGATCAGCCTTCTCCAACGGGAACCGCCCTTGCTCGACGGCGTTGCCATTGTCAGTCATGTCTCAGCCGTACCCAGGGCGGGGGCGTGGTAACCGGAGCGGAATACGGTGAACCAGGCATAAGCCCTGCACCCCGACCGGGGTCCGCCGTTCCGCGGCGGGGTGCAGGACACTGGGTTCCGTACGAGCGGGAGATTCAGCTGTCTCCGCATCCGGTACGGCTAGTGCGGCCTCATACGGGGCACCAAGCCCTGCGGATCGGTTTCCGCGGGAGTGCCTTTGCTAGTCGCCCCGGGGATCCGGCTGCCAGCCGATGGCCGCCTGCCCCCAAGAGCGGACTGCTGCTCCGGGAAACTGGTTGCCGCCATTTGCAGTTCCCTCTTCTCCTCAGGGTCACGTCGATATCTACCCGGCCATGGATCACCTCAATCAATCGGTCGGTAAATCCAGTGGGAGGCACCAGGAGAATGAATGGATGCCCAAACCCCAACCTGAGTTGCCGGAAATAGGCGGCGATCAGGTATCCAGTAATCCGAGAATCAGATGGCTCAGGCGATGCGCTGGGTCCACAAGAGGGCCGCAATCCCCGCCAGCGCCGCCACCGCGAACCCGATTCCGGTGAACCAGGCGGTGATCTCGTGGCGGTGCACGTCGTAGCCGACCACCCGCCCGATCTGGTGGTACACGGATTTCAGCTGGTCGGCGGTCTGGGCGGTGAAGGTCTGGCCCCCGGTCGACGATGCGATGCGGGCCATGGCGGCGGGGTCCGAGGGCACGGCGATGGTCTGGCCCTCGACCACGACCGTCCCGTCCTGGGTGCCGAAGGCGATGGTGTCAATTTTCACGTCAGCTTGCTTGGCCGCCGCCGAGGCGTCATCGACACTCTGTCGGGGCGAGGTGCCACCGCGGCCGATGGTCGGCGTGCCGTCGCTCATCAAGACGATGGCGGCGGGGGCGGCCTTACCGTCAGCGCCCGGAGGCAGGGTGCTGATGCTGCTGAGCGCCAGCCGGATGGCATCGCCGGTGGCCGTGCCGCCACCCGCCTGCAGGTTGTTGATGGCAGCCAGCACCGACGCCCGGTCCGACGTCGGGGGGACGAGCACGCTGGCGCTGGTGGAGAACGACACCAGGCCCAACTGCACGCCCGGGGGGAGGGCGTTCACGAACCCCCGGGCGGCCTGCTGGGCCGCCGCCAGCCGGCTCGGGGTGACGTCGTTGGCGACCATGGAGCCGGAGATGTCGAGGGTGAGGACAACGGTGGCCCGCTGTTTGGGCGTGCGCTCCACCCGGGCCGGCTGGGCGAAGCCCAGCACCAGCAGCACCATGGCCCCCAGCAGGGCGGCAGAGGCGACGTGGCGCTGCCAGCCCGACCGGCGGGGGGCGACCGAGGCCAGGAGGTCGACGCTGGTGAAGCGGACTGCCACCCGCGGGCGGGACCGCTGAACCAGCAGGTAGGCGACGAGGAGGGCAACCGGGGCAACCAGGAACAACAGGCGCCATGAGGCGACGAAGGTCATGGCCGGTGTCCTCCTGGGGACGGGGTGCCAACCATGGCCGCGGCGGGAGCGGGGACGGGGGCGGCGGAAGCGGGGGCGGGGGGAGCGGGGACGGGGGCGGCGGGAGCGGGGGCGGGGGCGGCGCCTCGGTAACGGCCGTCGAATCGGGTTGCCCGGTTGACGGGGCCGGCGCTGCGGCGCCGGCGGATGAACCGGGCCACGTCAATCAGCCAGTCCCGGTCGGTGGACAGCTCCACGTGCTCGGTCCCGGCTTCGGAGAGCATTCGCCGGATGCCCTCGTGACGGGCCGTGACGGCAGTGGAGTAGCGCGCTCGCAGGGCGGCCGAGTTGGTCTGCACGTGGAGCCGGGTACCGGTCTCGGGGTCGACCACCTCCAGCAGCCCCACCGGGGGAATATCGAATTCCCGGGGGTCGGTGACCTGCACCGCGACCACCTGGTGGCGCAGCGCCAAACGTCGTAGCGGCGTCGCCCAGTCGTTGGCGTCGAGAAAGTCCGATACCAGGATCACCTGACCCCGCCGGCGTTGGGTCCCGACCAGCTGGGCCAAGGCGGCGCCCAGGTCGGCCCCCGGACCCGGGCCGCCCTCCCGGCGAGCAGTGTCGTAAAGAACCGAGAGCGCCGCCATCACCGCGGTTCGCCCGGTGCGGGCCGGAAGGCGGACCAGCCGATCACCACCGCTCACTAGGATCCCGAGCCGGTTGCCGGCCCGCACGTTGAGGAACCCGAAGGCGGCCACAGCCGCCAGAGCGACCTCGCGCTTCTCCCGAAGGGCGGTGCCGAAATCGAGGCTGGCCGAGCGGTCCACCACGATCCAGGTCTCCAGCTCCCGGTCGGCGTCGGTCGTACGCACATGGGGGGCAAGGGTCCGGGCCGTCAGGCTCCAGTCGATGCGGCGGGCGTCGTCGCCGGGGCTGTACAGGCGGGCCCCGGCCGGCTCCGATCCCGGCCCGGTGGCGAGGGTGAGGTAGTCCCCGCTCACCATGCCGTCGAGGCGGCGGGTGACGTCGAGCTCTAACCGGCGCAAGAAGGCGGCTTTGGCGGCCAGCGGCCCCGGCGGCGTCGAAGGGGGCTGGGCGGGCGGGTGGCGGGGACCCCACTGGCGCCAGCGCAGCCCGGCGGCGCGGCGGGCGGGGCCGGTTGGGGGGGCGAGCGTGAGTTCGCCCGGCGCTGTCACGAGGTGGCCTCGTAGGGGCTGGGCTCGGTGAGGGTCACGGCCGGGTCCGGGTGTGAACCCGACCCCGCCGCCGGAGGAGTCCACCCCGCCGGGCCCACGGGGCCTCCGGGGCCGCTGGTCGCCACGGGAATGGTGGGCGGCATCCGGCCCGAGGCACCGGGGCCAGACTCGTCCTGGTGAGGCGCCACCCGTGGCGCCTGGATGGTGGCCAGGACCCGTGCCACCACCGCGTCGACCTGCAGGCCCGCCGCCAACCCGTCATAGGTCAGTAGGAGGCGGTGACGAAGCACCTCGGGGGCGACGTCGTAGACGTCCTGGGGCACAAGGAAACGCCGGCCCCGCAGCAGGGCCAGCGCCCGTCCCGCCGACAACAGCCCCAGCGTGGCCCGGGGGCTGGCGCCGAGCGCGATCTGAGGCGCCAGGTCGGGCATGCCCCAGCGGGCCGGCTCCCGGGTGCCCATGACGATGCGGACGGCGTAGTCCTGGACCGCGTGGTGGACGAACACCTCCCCCACCAGCGCCTGCAGGTCCATGAGCTGTCGTGCCGACAGCACCTGCTCGGCTACCGGGGGGCGAACACTCATCCGGTGGGCGATCTCCATTTCCTCCTGATACGAGGGCTGGTCCACCACGATCTGCATCAGGAACCGGTCCCGCTGGGCTTCGGGCAGTGCGTAGACACCTTCTGATTCGATGGGGTTCTGGGTGGCCAGGACAAGAAACGGCTCCGGCACCTTGCGGGTCTGGCCCCCGATCGACACCTGGCGTTCCGCCATGACCTCCAACAGGGCCGACTGCACCTTGGCGGGAGCCCGGTTGATCTCGTCAGCCAGCACCATGTTGGCGAAGACCGGGCCCCACTCGATATCGAACTCCTCCTGGGACGGCCGCCAGATGCGGGTCCCGACGATGTCCGCAGGCACCAGATCGGGCGTGAACTGGATACGAGTGAACGATCCCCCGACCACCCTGGCCATGGTCGACACCGTCAGGGTCTTGGCCAGACCGGGTACGCCCTCGATGAGGCAGTGGCCCCGGGCCAGCAGGCATACGAGGGACCGTTCCACCATGCGGTCCTGGCCCACGATTACCCGCTTGATCTGGAACAGGGCATCTTCGAGCACAGCCGCGGTGTCCTGCATCGGTTCTCCTCTGCGTCAGGGTGGGAAAAGGGGCGGTACGGCCGGGCCGCGGCGCCTGAGGCCAGCGTGATGAGCAAACCTCAAGGAAAGCTGGTGACCGGCTGGGAAACAGGTAAGTACCGTCCTCTGGGTAGGTTCTCAGTGCGTCTTCAGCGGGTTTTTAGGTCCTGTGACCAGACTGGCACGCGATCTGGAGGAAATGGGATGACTGACGAAACCCAGGGTTGGCATCCTGCGCAACCGACTATGCCGCTGACCCCGGCCGGCTGGTATCCCGATCCTTGGTCGAGCGGGCACCACCGCTATTGGGACGGCGCCGGTTGGACCGGGGGTTCCTTCCCCCATGGCCCCGCTCCCGGAGGTGGCGAAGGAACCGACGCCGTCTGGGCCCCCCCGCCGCCGCCCCTGCCGCCGCCCCGCTACGCCCCCGCGCTCCCACCTCCCCCGGAGTGGTCCCCCCCCGCCGCCTATTCGCCCTGGGGCGCCTCGGCCCCCACCGAGGAGTGGCGGGTGCCGCCCGCCCCGGCCCCCAAGTCGCCCATGACCGGCATCGCCTTCGTGGCCCTGGTGCTCGGTGTGATGGTCGTCGTCGGGTCGCTGGGGGCACTGGGCGGCTACCTGGCCTTCCGGCACCGGCCCCGCCCCGGCCCCTCGGTGTCGGGCCCGGCATTCACTCCTCCCGGGACCACCGACCCATCTGCGTCGGCGCTGGACTCCCTCGTCTTACAGCAGGCCGACGTCGACTCGACCGTGCTCGTCCAACCGAACTCTGACAGCGGCCAGTTCTCGGCCGGTGCGCCGACGCTCGATCTGTGCAACGCCGCCTTCCCCAGTGAGGCCCTGCGGACCGCCCGGGTCCAGGTGACCGCCTTCAACGGCACACCCACCGCCCTGCTCAGTACCGAAGCGGTGCTGTACCGGAACGCGGCGGGCACCCAGCAGGCGTTCGAGGAGCTGAAGTCGGCCGCCGCCAACTGCCCGACCACCCCGGTGCCGAGCCCGGTCGGTGAGGCGACCGTCGCCACCCAGTTCAACGCGGCCCCCGACGTTTCCTGGGCGGCGACCCCGACGGTGACCCGGCAGGCCTATGACTTCACTTTCACCGATGGCCTATCGTCTCCTCACCATCGGTTGGCCGTCTACCTCCGACGGGGGCGGGCGCTCATGGGCGTTTACTTCTCCGAGCCCGATACCCCCCAGATCACGGTGGCCGGGCAGAACACCATCGAGAAGATCGCCGGGGTCTTCGCCGCCCGGATGGCCGCGCTGCCCGACTCGATCGTCAACGGCTGAGCCGAAAGTCTCACCGCGGCCACAGAGGCTCCTGATCGGGCTCTGAGGATTCGGGTGTTCACTTGGAGAGAGACACCACTACAGGAGCGACATCGTGACCGACATCTACGAAGGGCCCGGCAGCGGAGCGACATCGGTGCTCACACCCCCCGCAGCGCCACCGTGGAGTCCCTCGTGGGTGCCTCCGACCCAGCCGAGTGGCGGGGGTGGCTTCGGCGGCTTCGGCCCGACGGGACCGTTCCCCGGTTGGCAAACGTCGCCCCCCCCGCCCCCCCAGGCTCCCAGAAAGAGCCTGGCGGGCCTCGTCATTGTCATCGTGGCCGCCTTGGTGGCGGCCCTGATCGGGATTGCCATCGGCCGTCAACTTGGGCGATCGTCGACGCCCACCGCCGCCATTAGCCCCGCGACCGTCCCCGCCACCGCGCCTCCCACCAACGCCACAACGGCGCCCACGGGGGGCAACACCCCGAGCACGCCGTCAAACGGGGCGGGATCGGTTCCCGCCGATTCCGGCGCCGTGGCCAACAAGGTCGTCCCCGGGATCGTCGACATCAACACCCAGCTGAGTTACCAGAACGCGGCCGCCGCGGGGACCGGGATGGTGCTGACCGCCTCCGGTGAGGTGCTCACCAACAATCACGTGATCGATGGAGCCACCAGCATCTCGGTGACCATCCCCAGCACCGGCCGGTCCTACAGCGCCACCGTGGTGGGCACCGACAAGGCCGAGGACGTCGCCGTCCTCCAGTTGAAGGGGGCTTCGGGGCTGAAGACCATCCCGCTCGGAGACTCCAGCACCGTCCGAGTCGGTGACTCCGTCGTGGCCCTGGGCAACGCCGGCGGCAAGGGTGGTGCTCCGGCGGTGGTGACCGGGGCGGTACGGGCCATCGACCAGACGATCACCGCCAGCGACATGGGCGGCGCCAACGCAGAGACCCTTAGCGGGTTGATCGAGACCAACGCCCCCATCCAGCCCGGTGACTCGGGGGGCCCGTTGGCCAACAACAGTGGCCAGGTCATCGGCATCGACACCGCCGCCTCGTCGGCTCGCCGCTTCAACGGGGGGGCGACCGTCAGCTTCGCCATCCCGATCAACCACGCCCTCTCGATCGCCAGGCAGATCGACGCGGGTCAGGCCAGCAGCACCATCCGCATCGGCCTCCCCGGCTTCCTCGGAGTGGGCGTCGCCGCCAGCTCGTCCGGTAACGGGGCGACCGTCAGCTCGGTGGCGGCGGGCACCCCGGCCGCCAAGGCGGGCCTGGTGGCCGGAGACACCATCACCGCGGTAGACGGCACCGCAATCACCGGTGGGACCGGCCTCACGACCGCCCTGCACCCCCACCATCCCGGTGACCGGGTCAGCTTGACCTGGGTTAGCGCGGCGGGCGCCAGCCACACCGCGACCGTCACCCTCGCCTCCGGCCCGGCCGACTGAGTCCCCCTTTCTCAGTCGCAGCGCCGGTAGGCCCGCCCGGCTACCCGGCTCAACCGCTCCCCCCTGCGGTTGGGCCGGCGCCGGGTCTGCCCTGCCAGCTCGACGGCCTAGCGTCGGGGTGGTGGAGCCCACCGTCGCCACCCGGAGCTGCCCATTCGGGTTCGCTCGCCTCGAGCTGGCCCATCTGCCCACCCCGCTCGAACAGCTGGACCGGCTGGGGGCGGCGCTGGGCATGGAGGCAGGCACCCTTCTGATCAAACGGGATGACGCCACCGGCCTGGCGGGAGGAGGCAACAAGGCCCGCAAGCTCGAGTACCTCTGCGGGGACGCCCTGGCCCGCGGCTGCGACACCCTCGTGACCGGCGGCGGCCACCAGAGCAACCATGTCCGGATGACGGCCGCCGCCGCCAACCGGCTCGGCCTGAGGTGCACGGTGGTCGTGGCGGGCGACCGGCCCGACCCGGCCAGTGGCAATGTGGTCCTCGATGAACTGTTGGGACCGGAGATGGTGTGGCTGGGCGAGGTTGACTACTTCGCCATCGAGGCCGCCATCGAGGCCGAGAGCCAACGCCTGGCGGGCGAGGGCCGCCGCCCCTACCCCGTGGCCGTGGGCGGGGCGACCGCGGTCGGGGCGTTGGGCTACCTGGTAGCCGCTCGTGAGATCCGCCAGCAGGCCCCCGACATCGACCTGGTCGTGGTCGCCGACGGCTCCGGTGGGACCCACGCCGGCCTGGCGGCAGGATTCGGCGACCACCGGGTGGTCTATGGCGTCGATGTGGGCGCCCGTCCCGACCTGGACCAACAGGTGCCCGAGAAGGCGGCCCAAGTGGCGGCGCTGGCTGGCCTGGCCGGACCCACGGGAACCTGCCAGATCGACCACGATTTGGTCGGGGCCCGGTACGCGGCTCCAACCGACGCCTGTCGGGAGGCGCTGGAACTGGCGGCCCGGCTGGAGGGCGTCATCCTCGATCCCGTCTACACCGGCAAGGCCATGGCGGGCCTGATCCGGGCCCGCCGGGAGGGTCGTATCGGTTCCGCCACCCGCACTGTGTTCTGGCACACCGGAGGCCTGCCCGCCTTGTTCGCCTCCGCCTACGGGCCCTGGTTGCGGCACTGTGGATAACTCCCCCAATCCACAGGGTTCGACCTCTGGAAGCTCACAGCCGCTCCCCCGTACCCTGATCCCCATGAGCTACGAGATCCGGTTGAAGGACGGCGAGGCCGAGGTCATCGAGGAGGCCGACACCTACCAGCAGGAAGGCCCTCTCACGACGTTTTTCCAGACCCGACCCGGCCGGACCGTGATCGACTGCTGGTCCCGCCGGGTGGCCAGCTACCGGACTGCCGACATCGTGCGCATCCGCGGCGGCGAGGACGCGCTGGCGATTCTGCGGGATTTCTGAAAAGGCGACCCTGTCGCGGGGCCCGGGCGTCACCGGATAATCGCGGTCTTGCGAGGCGCCACCTATGCCGGCGGCTTCGTCGCGGTGATGCTGGTGATGGGCCTGATCCACTCCTGGTGGGGCAGCCATCGGCGCCGGCTCCCTGGCCGTCATCCGACGCCGCCTGCACCGGCTCCCGCTGCCCTAGCCCACGCGCGCCGGCGTTCACCATCTCTGTTGGCTGTAGCCGGACACATCGCGAAAATCGGTGCCCGGGTCCTCCATACGGTCGTACAGCGATTGCAGCGCCACCCGACCCGGTCCCCACATCCGCAGCCATAGGTAGCGGTTGCCCCAGGAACGCCAGAACTTCACCCCGGCAGCGGGAAACTCGACGTGGAGCTGGAACCCGACCGACGGATCTTTGAACAGCAGCGAAGGCGGTTTGACCATGATCTGTTCGCCCTCGGCGAGGTCGCGGATGAACGCGTTGCCTCCCGCCTGGATGAACACCGCCCCGGGACGGTCGCCGGCGGTGAACCGGTCGAGGTACCGGCCCAGCGGGTAGTGCCACTCCGTCTCGGTGCCGCCGGAGTCCTCCCCGTCGAACATCCCGGCCACCTCGAGGCCCATCTTGAGCAACTTGACGCCTGACGCCTGACTCCCACCACCGCCGCCCGAGGTGGTGAACCAGATTCCCGAGTCCACCCAGTCGTAGTCGATTCCCCCCGTCGCCACCACCAGGGTGTGCTCCCGGACGTCGACCGCGGCGCCCGGCTGCAGCGGGACGGCCAGCAGCTCACCGGCGGTGTCGTGGGAGAAGGCGATAGTGCCAGGGCCGGTGGCTTGGAGCATCACCAGCGGCAGCCCGGCCCGCAACCGGGCCCAGGCCCGGCGCATCGACATGGCATCGATGTTCACGGCGCCGTCCGACCAGAGGTAGTTCGGGTGCGGGAAGTACACGTTGTCGCCCTCGGCGAGGCGGAACTCGGCGGTTGGCACCAGCCGCCCCGCGATCTGGCAGGACGACCGCCCGAGCTGGATCTTGGCCATGTCGGCGATGGGGGGCAGCTCCGTCCAGCCGGAGTTGGTGGTGCGGATCTGGACGTCGATGGGCGCCCCGCAACCCGGGCAGTTGGCCCCGGCACCCGAGGACTCGGTGCGGCAGTACGGGCAGCGATAGGCGGTGTCGCTCATCAGCCCGACCCGTGGTGCCGGTACATGGACTGGATGCCCACCCGGCCGGGGCCGCTGAGCCGCATCAGGGTCATGCCGGACCCGGTGAACACGCCGGCAGCCGCCTGTAGGCCGCCGCTGGAGAGCAGGCCTCCGATGCCGTCGCCGCCCTTGGTCAGCTGGCGGGCTGCCTTCAGGGCGGCCAACCCCCGGGTGGCGGCGCCCTTCACGGCTTGGACGCCGGGATTGGCGCCCTCCGGGGTGAGGGAGATCGTGGTGATGGCCATGGAGACGCCGGCGTCCTTGTAGAGGAACCCGCCCGGCTCGACCAGGACCGTGTCGCCCTCCCTCAGGGTTCGTTCCAGGACGTTGCCGTACCCGTGGAGGACGAGCAAGCCGGTTGTCCCCTGGGCGACGAACCGGTCGAGGTACATCCCGGTGCCGGCCGCCAGCATCGCCTTGACCCCCTGCACCTTCTCGTAGGAAAAGGTGACGTTGCCCGAGGCGACCAACATGGCGTGCTCGCGGGCGTCCAGCTCCACGCCCGGGTCCAGGGGCAGCACCACCAGCTCGCCGGGGGCGTCCCGGGAGAACGACACCCGCCCGGGACCGTGGGCCACGCTGAGGACGAACGGCATCCCCGCCAGGATGCGCTGCTTGGCGCCACCGGGGGTCTGCATGACGGTCATGGGCACCCCGAAGTCCTTCCAGAGCATGGCGTGGTGCTCGAAGAAGGCGGAGTCACCGGCGGCCAGCTCCGCCTCGGCCACGGGCACCACGGTGCCGTCCAGCTGGTACCGGCTGTTGCCCACCTGGACCTCGGTGAGGTCCCGGATCTTGGGGGCCTGGCGCCAACCGGCATCGGTGACCAGGTTGCGGACGTCGAGCGGGGCGCCGCAACGCTCGCAGGTCCTGGCCGACAGTTGGCTCTGGTTGTGGCACCACCGGCACTGGATGCGCTCGGCGGTGTCGGTCATCTCACGCCTCCCAGCCGGCCGGCGTGGACGGGATGTCGACGGCGTGCTCGCGGAGGGCGCTCAGAGGGACGATCTCCAGCGCCCGCTCATGGGTCGACGCCAACACCGTGTGGGCGGCGGCGCCGTCGAGGTGGGCCCGCAACCAGTTGGCCGCCGTCACGCACCAGCGGTCGCCCGGGGTCAGGCCGGGAAACCCGTACTCCGGCATCGGGGTGCTGAGGTCGTTGCCGATCCCCCTCTGGTGCTCCAGGAACTCGGCGGTCACGACCGCGCAGATGGTGTGACTCCCCCGGTCCTCGGGGCCCGTCTTGCAACATCCGTCCCGATAGAAGCCGGTGACGGGATCTGTGCCGCACGGCTCGAGATCACCGCCCAGCACGTTGCGATCGACCATGCCGACAGTCTTCCTCACGCGCGACCTTCGGGCCTCTCAACTGTGATTGCGACGGTCAGGCCGCCAGTGCCTTCGGGTCTCCACGGCCTTCGAGTAAGGCGATCACCGCTTCTTCGATCGCGCCTTGGATACACAGTCCACCGTCGCAGCCGGGGTCACCGAATGCGCTGGACGGCACGGAGATCGTTTCGCCGGCCAGGTACAGATCGACGATGCGGTGATCGACGTACGATGCCCGGGCCACCGCCGGCGTGTTGCCCAAATAGCGGGCCACCTCACCGATGGCGTGGACCAGGCGACGTTTCCGGGCGGTCGCGCTGAGGGGCGGGGTGCCGACCGCCAGGGCCACCGCCGCCAGGACGGTTGCGTTCCAGGTCCGGAAGTCCTTGGCGGAACAGGGGACACCGGTTCCCGCCCGCAGGTAGGCGTTGATGTCGTCGGATGTCACGCCGACCCAGCGGGTGGCGCCTCGCGGGCCGGTGGCCCGGTAGGCGAGTAGTTTGGCGCCGCCGCCCCGGCGCTGTTTCAGTTCCGAAAGGATGACGCTGCTTGAGGCGTCGACGACCGATTGGACCCGCCTTTTGGAGCCCTTGGCGGGATAGTCGAAGGTGACGGAGTCACCGTCGATGGTCACGTGGCGCTTCAGCATGGTGGCCAGGCCGTAGGTCTGGTTTTCCTCGGCATAGCCCTCGCTGCCGATGCGGAAAAAGCCGATATCGAGGAGATGGGCGGCACAGGCCAGGACCTGCTCCCGGCCCAGGTCCCCGGACGCCAGGTGTTCGGCCACGAGCGAGCGCAGGCCGGGCAGCGCCGCCGCGAAGATCATCATCCGTTCGAACTTCTCCCGGTCCCGCATGACCCGCCAGGCCTGGTGGTAGAGGTACTGGCGCCGCCTTTTGGCGTCAAGCCCGGTTGCCTGAATGTGGCCGTTGGGCCAGGGGCAGATCCAGACATCCTCCCAAGCGGGAGGGATGGCCAGGGCCCGGATGCGGACCAGTGCTGCATCGTTGACCCGTCCGCCCGCGGCGTCGTAGTAGGCGAACCCGCGCCCGCAGCGCCGGCGCGTGAAGCCGGGTCTCGAAGAGTCGACGTAGCGCAGCCTCGGCATACTCAACGCGCCATTCCCGGTTGTCGGAGCTGCCAAACGAAGCGATGTTCAGTGTTTGGCGGTCTCGGCGGCCTCGGCGGACTTGGCCGCTTGGGCCCCTGCGCAGTGTCCAACCACGAACGCCGTTGCTTCTGGCGCGCCTGGTGCCACACCTTGGGCCAGCGGTTCCGCTGGTGCCGGTACCGGCGCTGTCGTTCGATTATGTCGTCCCCCTCTGACCGTCCCGGGCGAGCCGCCGGGTTCTCAGCCGCCCGTTGTCGTCGGCGTGGTGGGCCTGCCGGCGGCGTCGGCGGCCTCTTGTGCGGCTCGAGCGGGGCTTTCTGCCGCCTCGTGAGCAGGATCCGTATTGGACCCGTGATGGCCACCGCCGATCTTCCCCGCCGTCTCGTCGGCCTCGCGCTGGGGGCTCTCCGCGGCCTCGTGGGCGGGATCGCTGTTGCTGTTATCGCCAATCGCCGCGGACCCGCTGCCCGCGGCTGGGGCGGTGGTGGCGGGCGTCGTTGGTGGTTGTGTCTGGGCATTGGCGCTTCCGACCAGCGAGGCTCCGATCACGCCACCTGCCAACGAGGCGGCGATGATGGCCGCTCCCATAACGCCTTTGCGAAGAGCATTCATGAGTACTCCGTTCTGCTTGAGGCCCGGAAGGGCCGAGCCATCAAAGGCTGCCTCCCGTTCCTGGGAGTGGCCTGGGAATAGCCTGGGACTTTCCCGTTCGGCACAAATCCGCCCCTGTATTCCCGATGGCGCCGGGCGCCGCCTGCAGTACATCGGGGCAGGGCCGGGCCGACTCAGGAGCGAAAGCCGGGATGGCGGCCCGAGTCGACCACCTTCTCCATGATCACGAACGCGCTCAACGCCTCGTCGCTACTCTTTCCCGTTGCGCCGACGGCGAGCACGGCCCGGAACCCCTCCTGGGCAGCCGCGTTCAGGCGCGCCTGGAGGATCTGTGCCTCGTTGCCCCTCGAATGTTCGATCACTCGGTATTCGTGTGTGATGGCCATGGGCGCGAGCCTCGCAGCCTCGCCTCCGCCGACGGTCGATCCCTCGACGGTCGATCCCTTCGACCATCCAGGCCGGAACGCCCCGGAAGGTCCCCAGGTCGGGGGGGAACCTGGGCCCTGCTCCGCTGGGCGAGCGGAAACCGCTTGCGGCCATCCCACTGCTGCGGCACGGTGAAGCAATGTCGCGGAAACGCAGACCCACGAGGGTCTCAGCCGTCGCGGTCGCATGGGGCAGCGTCGGATGACTGCACGGCTTGTCGCCCTCGTAGTCGACGCGAACGATCCGCTCGGCCTGGCCCGCTTCTGGGCCAACGCTCTGCGATGGGGGATCGACGGCCAGCCGAGCGATGAGATCGGTCTCCTGCCCGCGGACGATACCGCTTTCCGGATCGTGTTCCGGGCCGTTCCGGAAAGCAAGGCGGGCCGGAACCGAATCCATCTCGATCTCACCAGCACATCGGTCGACGAACAGAATGAATCGGTGTCGCGGTTGGTCGAACTTGGCGCCCGGCACATCGACATCGGTCAGCGCCCGGACGAGCCGCATGTCGTGCTGGCAGACCCCGAAGGCAACGAGTTCTGTGTCATCGAGCCCCAGAACTCGTTCCTGGCGGGCTGCGGACGACTCGGAGCGCTGTCCTGCGACGGGTCGCGAGCGGTCGGGTATTTCTGGAGCCAGGCGCTCGGTTGGCCGCTGGTCTGGGATCAAGGCGAGGAAACCGCGATCCGCTCACCTGACGGCACCGGGCCGTTTATCACCTGGGGTGGCGGACCCGAGGTGCCCAAGACCGGTAAGAACAGGCTCCACCTCGACATCGCCCCGCCCCCCGACGAGGATCAGCAGGCCGAGGTGGACCGTCTGGTCACCCTTGGAGCGACGCGAGCCGAAATCGGACAGGGCCCTGGCGGGCCGGTGATCATGTTCGATCCCGACGGCAACGAGTTCTGCGTATTGAATCCCCGATAGCGCCAATCCCGGCTCGGCAACTCCTTCGAAATCTGAACTGCGCCTCACCGCAGGCCCCGTGGCGCGGTCCGGGCCCCCGGCACGCCCCGTTAACGTCCCCCAGGTCAGATGTGGTGTCGGAGGGGCGAGTTCAACCCCAAGTACACGCGCGCCGTGGTGCGGCACCTACCTGGTCGCCTAGCTCGCATTGGGCGAGTGCCATCCTGCAGAGCAAGCGAAGCGGAAGCTGCGGTATGTCGGAACCGGCGCCGGGCGCTGACGCCCTACGTTCGACCCGATGACGCCGACGGTCCGCGCCACCACATGTCCTATAGGAGAACATGGTGCCTCGCTCGCATTGAGGGAGCCGTCGTTGCCGGACCGAGGACCCCAAGTTGAGTTGCCAGAGACCATCTCTTTGTCGCTCAAGGAGGCCGGCGATCTCCTGTTCGCCCTCGACGTGGCTGCCGAGCACATGGGGATTGGGGAGGATGGGCGTCGGCAAGTTTTCAAAGCGCGAAAGGCTCGTAACCGCCAAACTCTGGGCCGGACCTGGGCCAGCTGCTCGACGACCCTGACGAAGGACAGGAGTAACTGATCTCGATGTCCACACGTCTCACAATTCCAGACGTCGCTCGCCGACTCGGTCTGTCTGGCCCGGACGTCTATCAGCTGATTCTTTCTGATCAACTCGAAGGCGGACCTGACTCAGACGGCGCCGTCTACGTTACTGACGAGGCACTCTCCGACTATGAAGGACGACGTGCACAACTGAGCACGCCCGAGCAAGTGCACCGCCTGTAACACGCACCCGCGAGAGGCATTCGTCCAACGGGCGACGAGCCATCGCACGAACGACGTCCGACCGGAGTCAGCGACGCACGCGGTGGTCTTACGAGCGCCTGTGGGCGAGGCACGGTGCGGGAAACTTAGCGAATAGGTTCCGCCACGATATTTCATTTACTTTCGGTGTCGGAGGGGCGAGTCAACCCCAAGCACACGCGCCCCGTGGTGCGGGATGTAGTGGCAGCGTAGCCGTACCCCAGTCGGGGATCTATGGAAACACCAGAGACAAGGTCATCTGGCCGGTCTCGGCGATCGTGGAGATGTCCGATACTCGCCTCGAGGTGATCACCCGCCTCAAGGGCCGAAGCAGGGTGCACAGTTCGCGAATCCCCGGGGGCTCGTTGGACATCTCCTCTTCAGCATCACAGCCCGTCTATAGCCTCGCCACAATGCCTCGGACCTCGGCCTTCTACGGCATCGTGATCCATAACTGGCAAGACCATCCTGCTCCTCATGTCCACGCCTCACGCCACCGTTGCTGGCGCCCGCCGTCGCTCGGGTCAGGGCGCGTTTCACCAAGGTGCCCAAGGCGTCACTGCGGATCGGGGCTACGGGGAGGCCAAGGTCGACGCCGACTTGGCGGCCTTGGGGGTCAACACAATCGCTATTCCCCGCAAGGGCCGTCCAAAAGCCGCCCGCCAACGCGTGGAGCGCAGCCGCCGATTCCGCGACTCGTCAAATGGCGCACCGGCCGCGAAGGCCGTGTCGCCTGCCTGAAGAGAGACGCCGGCCTGGTGCGGCTGGGGGATCCTGACCCAAAACTCGATGAAGATCGCCCGGATGATCGGCACCGCCGGGGCCAGCCCACCGACACCGAGGTCGGTATTTCCCGACCGGCTGCCTGACCCCGCCGCTGCGGATTCTCTCGACGCGCCCAACGGCCCGGAAGGACCGAAAAGGCGAGTCGGGAGAACCCAAAGCGGCGAGGGAAAGGCGCACACAACCCCCCGCCGGGCGCAGAAAGAGCCCGCTGATGGCCGCCCGGCTGGTCGTGGCGCCCGATACCGACGATGACCTCGTGGGGCCGCCCAATCGCTCACGAGGGCCTGTTCGCCTCATGCCCGCCTGAGATTGATGACCGGCCTGCGCGGCCGGCCGAGGGTCGACGTCTTCAAGGTCAGCCGGTCACCACCAAAGTGCCGTGCATATCTGGGTGGACCAGGCAGTGGTAGGTGTAAGTGCCCGGCTTGGCGGGCGCCGTGAACGTCCCTTGCTGGTGGGCCGAGATGACCGACGTGTCAAAGGACTTGTCGTCGGCGGTCACGCTGTGCGGCATGGGGTCGCTATTTTGCACGGTGATCTTGGCGCCCGGCGCCGCGGTAAGGGTCGAGAACTGGAAGTTTTGGATGGCGATGGTATTCGGTCCCGGGCTCGCCGGCGGGGGGCCACCGGAGCCAGGCCCCCCGCCTGGTCCCTCTTGTGGCTGGATCCCACAGTATTTGGAGCCGTAGTTGACGATGTTTTGTCTGGCTGCATTGAATTTGGGATCGTTCAGAGCAGGTGGAGGCCCGGCAAGTTTGGTCACGTCATAGTTGACGGCGGCCACTTGAGATTGAAGCTGCAGAAACGTCTGGTGCGCTACTTCCAGGTCCGCCCTGATGTCTGCGGGCGGGTTGCTGGTTACTGCTTTGTCAGTTGCTGCCACCAAGGTGGCACTGGCGGACCTGAGGTCGTCGGACGTGGCACCGGGCCCGAAAAGCTTGCCGAGGGCCTGTTGCACCTGGTCATTCAGTGGTTTGAAGGTCTTGCAGTAGCCAGCGTCGGTTGGCTGCCCAATGTTCGTGGCGGTATGGGTACTGGAGCCACACGCTGACAATGCCAATGGTGCACCTGCCGCGATTAGGGGGATCATCACCTGGGCGGCGATGCGACCGCGACTGTTTCTACGACCACCTTGAACGGACATTTCCTTCCCCTCCCTGGGTATTGGGAACAATTCCATTGAGCGCCATTTGTCGAACTTCAACAATGGTGCTGCCCTGAAATTCTCCGGATGCCAGCATCACACAAGAGGGTGCGAATAAGCGCACTTCGTGACAGAATGCCCCGCTTTGACGACTGGCGCCACGTGGCCTTGAGGTCATCGACGACGAGCGCGAAAACCTTTTGGTTGGCAACAGTGAGGGGAGGGCTGTCGTCGATGGCGACGGCTTCGATCCTCGGATCCGCCTGTAGGAGCTGGGCCAAAGGCGCGATGCCCGAGCCCCGCTTCGAGCCGATGGTGACCAGCTGCAGGTCCCAGTCCATTCACACAGGCGCGGTGTCGTCAGCAAATGGGTCAGGCTGGCCCCGAATGTGACCGCCGCAGCCAGCGTGGCGGCCAGGTGGCGCCGGGCGAACCGGGGGTAGGCGCTATCAGTCCGGCGAGCCCCGGCGATGCAGGCCAGCACCACCCCCTCTAGGCGAGACCGCACAACAACGCCAGGCTCAGCCAGCCGCGCCATTGCGGGCCATACTGGCCCCGCCCAGCTGGTGACGGCACCCCGCGCACTCCGCCATGGCGCGTCCGATCCACCCGCGAAACATACGGCGCTCCCGGTTCGCCGTCGAGGGTGCCAGCACGAGCGGTCCCCGGGGTGTTACTCCCCGGTCTCCGCAGACCCCGACCGGCCGCCACCGCAGAAACCACGGCAGACCCACCGCCGCGCACCCCCGGTAGCCGCCTCACGGCCGGTTGGCTTCCGCAAGTTCATCCAAACCCGCGCATCCCGCTGCGCCGCATACTCTCCCCATGTGACCATCCGCCTGGTGCTCGCCGAAGACCACTACCTGGTTCGTGAGGGAGTACGCCGGCTCATCGAGAGCCAGCCGGACCTGGAACTGGTCGCGGTGTGCGAGGACTTCGCTTCCTTGCTCGCCGCCATCGATAAGGAGCGACCAGACGTGGTCCTCACCGACATCCGCATGCCGCCGACGAAGACCGATGAGGGTATTCGGGCCGCCCACCACCTACGCGACACCAATCCCAATGCCGGGGTCGTGGTCTTGAGCCAGTACGCCGACCCGGAGTATGCCGTGGCTTTTCTGGCCGAAGGTTCGAGGGGCCGCGGTTATCTGCTCAAGGAGCGGGTTTCGGATGTGGAGCAACTGGTGGCCGCCATTCGGGAGGTGGCTCGGGGCGGCTCGGTCATCGACCCCAAAGTGGTGGACGGTCTGGTCGCCGCCCGGTCCCGCGCGGCCGAGTCGCCGCTGCGCCAGCTCACGCCCCGCGAGACCGAGATCCTGGCGGCCATGGCTCAGGGCAAGAACAATGCCGGGATCGCCGACTCCCTTGTCCTGTCCGAGCGGGCGGTCGAGAAGCACATCAACTCCATCTTCGCCAAGCTCAACCTGTCCGAGGAGACCGACGTTCACCGCCGGGTGAAGGCCGTACTGCTCTTCTTGTCCGAGCGGGGGCGTTAGCACCCCCGGTGCAGTGATGGCAGCACCGTGGGACAACCGAAATCGCCGTGGAAGGATGATCTCGTGGGTGAAGGCCTCGTCTCTGTGCTCGTCGTGGACGACCAGTCGCCGTTTCGCTTGGCGGCCAAGTCGGTGGTCCGCATGACGCCCGGATTCGAGCTATCCGGAGAAGCCGCCAGCGGCGAGGAAGCGCTGGACCGGGTGGAGGCGCTCCGCCCCGACCTGGTGCTGATGGACATCAACATGCCCGGGATAAGCGGGATCGAGTCAACCCGGCGGCTGGTTGCCGACCACCCCGATCTCAAGGTGATCCTGCTGTCGACCTACACCGCCGAGGACCTGCCAGCCGATGCCCACGATTGCGGCGCTGCCGGCTACGTGAACAAGGAGGAGTTCGGTCCCCAGGTGCTGCAGGCCATGTGGGCTCAGAAATAGCGGGCGGCCGGCGCGACCCTGTCATGCGTCCCGTCAGACCGTCGCCGTGACGACAGCTCCCGACAGGGGGATCCAGCCCGAGATTCTGGTGCCCCGACCCGGCGCCGAGCTCACGGAATAGATCCCCCCGATGGCGCCCACCCGGTCGCCCATGTTGACGAAACCATGGCCGGTGGCTGCGCCCGATCCGGGATCGAAACCGACCCCGGTATCGCTCACCTCGAACAGCAGGCCCTGGGCCTCCTGCCACACCCTAACCCGAGCCGTGGCCGCCGCCCCGGCATGCTTGGCCGCGTTCTGCAACGCCTCCAGGCAGCAGAAGTACACGGCCGCCTCCAACTCGGGGCGGTAGCGGGTGATGCCCTCGATGTCCAGTTCTGTCGGGATGGCGGCCCGGGCCGCGGCCGCGTTGAGCGCCTCCGCCAACCCCCGGTCCATCAGCAGGGGCGGGTAGATCCCGTGGGCCAGGTCGCGCAGCTCCTGGACCGCCTCGCCGATATCGTGGGACAGCTGGTCCAGCAGCTCCTTGACCCCGTCGGGGCTGACGTCCGCCAGCTGCCGGGCCAGGCGCAGGTTCACGGCCAGGGCGACCAGATGCTGCTGGGCTCCGTCGTGCAGGTTGCGCTCGATCTGGCGACGGGCCGCGTCGGACGCGGCCACGATCCGGGCCCGGGAGGCCCGCAGCTCCTCGGCCTGGCGCTTGACTTCCTCGAGCGACGCCTGGAGGGCCGAGTCGAGCTGGACGTTGTGCAGGGCCAGCCCCAACTGGCGGGCCAGCTCGGCCAGCACCGTCTCGTCGTCGGCGCCGAAGACATCGCCCGCCTCGGGTCGCACCGCCACGATCAACCCCAGCAGCCGGCCCGAATGGTTGATCGGTGCCACTCGAATAATCGCCGTCTCCCGGCCCGCCAGCAGCTGCGGCAGCCAGATGGCGAGCCACGCCTGACCCGAAACCCCGGCTCGGCTGAGCACCGTTTCCTCGTCGTGGTTGAGGGAGAGACGGGAGGTCGGGGCGTCCGGCACCGACACCACCCGCTCCAGCTGGCCCTCGGCCCCGGTCCAGATCTCGGCGACGGTCAACGCCAGCGTCTTACGCAGCGACTCCGCCACCTGGAGCAGCAGCTCATCGAGGGGCAGGGCCCGGGTGAGGCGGGTACCGAAGGTGCGCAGGACCTGATCCGGCGCCTCCCGCTCGCCGTAGACCAGCCGGTTGGAGAACCGGGCCAGCCGGTCCCGGGCCGGCAGGTAAAGCAGGGCGGCGACGGCCGCGGCGGCCATGGACAGCACCAGCAGGGATCGTTCCTGTTGGGTCGGCACCCGGCCCAGGCCCACCACGACCACCAGGTAGACCCCGACCACGACCCCGCTCAGCCCGAGCAAGGAAACAGTCGCGGCCAGCAGTCGGTCGATGTGGGAGATGACGCTCTTGCACGAGCCGATGACCAGCGCCAGGGGCAGGGGCAGAGTGGCGGCGGCCGCGATGACGGTCCCGTCGCTCGGCCAGCCGGACAGCAAGCGGACCGCAATCGCCATAACCACCACTTCGCCTCCGACCGCCACCGCCCAGCCGAACCACTGCATCCGTTGCCGTTCGATGCCCTGAGAGAGTCGATAGCGGTGATTGGCGCCGATCGCCCCCACCGGGCCTGCGACCGCTGCTTCCAGGGCGATCGGCCACAGTGGGAACCCGGGCCGCTGCGTCCATAGCACCAACCCCAGCGCTGCCCCGGCCAGGTAGCCGAGGAAGATTGCCGAGCGGGCCACCCGGCACGCCCCGTCGGGCAGGCCCAACAACACGTGCATGGCGACGACCGGTAGTAGCGACACCGTCAAGGGGCGGGCCAGCTGGGCCGCGGCCACGACGGTGTCCGACAGGTGCACCCCGCCACCGTGACCCTGGAGGGCGGCGCCCGCCAAGGCGGCCAGGCCGCCGACGACCGTGCCGACCAGCACCAACGGCCCGAGCCGCTCCGCGGGGCGGCGGATGGTGACCGTTAACCCGACGGCAGCCCAGGCCAGGACCAATGCCACCCGCACCACCTCAGGCGCCTGGTCGGCCCCGTGCCGGGCCATGGTCGCGCCCCACAGCGCCAACCCGGCACCGGTGACCGCGGCCGCAACGGCCACCGGGTTCAAACAGCCCCGCCTGTGCCGCGCCCCAATCAGGGCCCGGGTGGGCTGGGTCAGGTCCAAGCTGCTCACGGCTGACCGGCGGGGGACGAATCGCCGCCGTCGTTGCCGTCGCCCGTTTCGCAGACCGTGGCGCCGGTCCCCGCACCGGCACCCAGCCCGTCGTCGGCGATGCGGCCGTCCCGCATGCGCACGATCCGTGTCGCCGCCTCCGCCACCTTGGTGTCGTGGGTCACCAGCATGATGGCCTGGCCGGCGGCGTGCAGCCGCCGAAACAGCTCCAGCACTTCCAGCCCACCCTCGGAGTCGAGCGCGCCGGTGGGCTCGTCGGCCAGGAGCAGGGTCGGCTGGTTGGCGAGGGCCCGGGCAATGGCGAGGCGCTGCCGCTGGCCGCCGGAGAGGACCCCGGGGGCATTCTTGGCCTTGTCAGCCAGGCCCAGCAGGTCGAGCAGGTCACGGGCCCGGCTTTCCGCCTGCCGCCGGGCCGAGCCGGCGATGATAGCGGGCAGGGTCACGTTCTCGAGAACGCTCATGCCTTCGAGCAGGTTGAAGAACTGGAACACGATCCCGATGTGCCTCCGGCGCATCCGGGCCAGGTCATTCTCGTCCATGTCGGCCAGCGATTCGCCGGCCACCGTGATCTGGCCATCGGTCGGGGTGTCGAGCCCCGCCACCAGGTTGAGCAGGGTCGACTTGCCGCAACCCGAGGGTCCCATTATGGCCACGAACTCGCCGCCGGCGATCGTCATGTCGACACCTCGCAACGCCCGCACTGGCGCCCCCTCGGATTGGTAGGTCTTGCGCACCCCCCGTACCTCGAGCACCTGGGGCACCAGCCTGGCCGGGCCGGCCGCCGCCTCTCCTACGTCTACGGACTGGGTCGTCATCTGGTTCCTCCGCCCTCACCTATCTCGTGCCCTCTCGTACGGCCCTGCAATCGCAGCCATCTCCGGCCGGGTCCCCGTCTGGGCCGCCACCCGGTAGCCGCCCACTGGCGTCTGGCGCCCCTTGACCAGGGCCGGCTCAAGCCGTTCCGCCTCGAGCGGGTGCTTCAAGGCGGCATAGGTTGGCTCGCTCAGCACCGTTTCACCACCCCTGGCCCATTGCTGCAAGCGCTGAGCGAGGTTAACGACGTCACCGACCAGGGTGTACTCCAAGCGTTCCGCCGACCCGAGCAGGGCCCCCGCCACCTGCCCGGTGGACAGGCCGATGCCGAGATGGAACGACGGCAGCTCCTGCTGGGACCACACGTCGTTGACCCGGCGTTGGGCGGCATGCATGGCCAGGGCCGCCTCGAGGGCCCGGTCGGCGTGATCGACCTTTGCCACCGGCGCCCCGAAGACCGCCATCACGGCATCACCTACGAACTGCATCACCGTGCCCCCCGCCGCCAGTATGGCCCGGTTCATCTCGGCCCGGTGATCGTTGAGCTGGTGGGCCAGGACGACCGGGGTGGCCCGCTCGGCAATTGCTGAGTAGCCTCGGATATCGGACATGAGGACAGTGACCGTCAGTTCCTCGGTCTCGCCGATGCGGCCCCCTTCCCGACGCACCAGATCCGCCACCCCGCCGGGCAGCAGCCGGATCAACGTCTCCCCCTGCTCCTCCCGGTCGACAATGGCCTGGTGGAGCATGCGCAACCGCCGCAGCGCGGTCGTGGCGCCGCTGCTGGCTTCTTGGGCCAGCTTCAAGAACAGCTTCTCCACCGCGTCGGCAACGTCGGTGGACGTGGTCCGCTGGGCGACCGCGATGGCCTTGATGGGCCGGCCCTCGGCCACCAAACGCAGCAGTTCCTCCTCGGGGCCCGACAGGCCGCCGGTGCCGGCGACCGGCTCGACCAGGGACTGGACGATGCGGGGGTCGAGCATGGAGCCGCCGGTGGCCACGGCCCGCACCGCCTGGGCGAGCTCGTCGCCCTCGGCCACGCGGTCCTTGAGCAGGTAGGCGCAGCCGGCCGCCCCCTCGCTGAGCAGGGAGATCGCGTACTCGGGGTCGTCGTACTGCGACAGGATCACGATGCCGGTCCCCGGATGGCGCTTGCGTAGCTCGATGGCGGCGTCGATTCCTTCGCGTTGAAACGTGGGCGGCATGCGGACATCGGTCACCACCACGTTGGGCACTGCCGCGCCCGCGCCGCTCACCAACTCGTCGTAGTCGCCCGCCACGCCGACCACCTCGAGGTCGGCTTGTAGTCCGAGCAAGGCACGCACGCCGGTCCGCACGATCAGGTTGTCGTCGGCCAGGAACACGGTGATCCGAGCAGCCACCCTGCTATTGGGCCACCTCCCAGGGACGGGCACAAGGGGGGTACCACCACTGTCGGGGGTGGTCCAACGGGCCAGTGAGACACATGGTGGCGCCCTGGGAGGCGAGCCCCCGGCCACCGTACGGTAGCCCCCGAAGCCACCCGGGATGCCAGGGACGATCGACGTTTCAGTGAACGAAGGAGAGCAACGATGCGCATTGAGTCATCGATCACGTCACTCTCGTGGATCCCGTCGGAGGCCATACAGGGAATGACCCGGCTACCGTTCGACGCCGGCATAACCCATTACGACGCCCCACCGCCGGACGAAATCGGTGACCTGGAGGAATTGGCCCGGGCCGACCGGTACCGCTTCGCCAACGAATTGCGGGCCTATGTCGAAGCGGTCGACGGCCGTATCGTCGATGCCGGCTACCTGGGACGGGGCCATATCGGATCCACGACGGTCCGAGTGAGATCGAAGGCCATCGTGTTCCCGGCCATTCTTTTCCCAGACCTGCAAAGCGAACCGGAAACGAGTCCCAACTCGGTCCGCTTCGTGCAGACGGCGGGAGGCCGGGCCGGCATTCCGGGGCCGCGTCGGGTTCGACGAAAGCCGTTCTTCCAGATCGCCGCCCCGACCGTGTGGTCGACGCTGGCCCTGACCATTCATGTCGACGGCTCGTCGGAGTTCGAGGTGATCGGGGCCAGCCGGTTCCCACGCCACTGGATGTACGACCATTCCGGCAAATTGGTGGCGAAGAGCGCCACGACCGATTTCAGCGACTGGTACCGCCGGGCCTTCGGACCGCACACCCCGTGGGGTGACGAGGAGACGCCGGCGTTGGTGACCGTGGCCGAGACGGCGCTGGAGCGCCGGCAAGCCCGACGCCGCCCGGGCGGTTCCCCTGTCGTTGCGGGTGGCCGGGGTGGTGGGGTTCGCCAATCAGGTGGTCCCGGTCAACCGGGGGGACGACCGACCCCAACTCAGGGGCCTCACCCGCCTTCTACCGCTCGATGCAGCAGCCGCCCGGCTCCTTGGTGGTGGCCAACCTCCTCGAGGTGGCCCCCGGCTGGGTCGCGGCCCGGGCCCGTCCGGGCGCGGTCCTGCGGTCCGAGTGAGGCTGCCACCCCCCGGGGAACAGGTGCTGGCCCACTGTCGCCGCTGCCCGCGTCGAGGAAAGATATCGGGCATGCGGGCGGTCCTCATACTGGCACGGGCGGAGTTGCGGGGCCGATGGCGGGGGTGGCTGGCCGCCGCTGCCCTGGTCGCACTGGCCGGTGGCGTGGTGCTCACCACTGCGGCCGGAGCTCGGCGTACCGACACCGCCTACCCCCGGTTCCTCCGGGCCTCGGGAGGAGCCGACGTCCTCATCGCGCCCACCAACACCGACATTCCCAGCTATCACTACTACGCCGCGGTCGCCAAGCTTCCCGGCGTCGCCATCGTCGCCCCTGTTGTGGGCCTCGCCGCGGTGACCGTGGGCACCGCCGAGTCGCACATCCAGTTGCTTGCAGCCCCCGACGCCCGCTTGGGGCGACTCGTCGAGCGGCCCAAGTTCATGGCCGGGCGGATGGCGGACCCGGCACGCGTCGACGAGGCAGTAGCCGATCGCTTCCTGGCGGCCCAGCTTCACTTGACGGTGGGCAGCGTGCTCCACCTGCTGTTCGGGCCGTCCGGGCCCTCCGGTTCGCCCAGGACATCTTCGACACCGCGCTCGCTCGACTTTGCCCACGCCACGGCGCTGACGGTACGGGTCGTCGGTCTGGGCATCAACCGCGACGATGTCGTGCCCGTCAACGCCCTGGCCTCCGTCGGCTCCCTTCTGGTGTCACCGGCGGTACTTCGGGGCTTGAGCCCGGACCGCTACGCCTTCGATGGCGCCTACATCCGGCTGCATCGGGGTGCCTCGGTGGTTGCCTTTGGGCAGCAGGCCCAGGCCCTGGCCGCCGAATTCCCGGAAACCGGAGGACAGGTCCTGGTGGCCAACGAGCACGAGCAGGCGGCCAAGGTCAACCACGCCATCCACCCCCAGGCGGTGGCTCTGGCCCTGTTCGCGTTGCTGACGGCGCTGACCGGGCTGCTCATCGTCGGCCAGGTGCTGGTACGCCAGGTCTTCGTGGCCTCGGCCGACCATCCCGCGCTCCGGGCCCTCGGCCTGACGCGAGATCAGCTGGTCGCGGTGGGGCTGGTGGAGGTCGTCGCCGCCGCGGCCGCCGGGGCGGCGATGGCCGTCGTGATCGCGGTCATGGCGTCGCCCCTCATGCCCATCGGCCCGGCTCGGATAGCCGAACCGCATCCCGGGGTCGCCTTCAACTGGGCTCTCCTCGGCAGCGGCGGGGCGGCCATGGTGGTGCTGTTCGGGCTCCGGGTGACCCCCTCGCTGTGGCGACTGGCGTCGCAGGGCGACGCCGCCGAGGCGGCGCCGGCCACCGGTGGGGTCGAGCGGCGCTCGCGTCTGGCCGACGTCCTCACCCGGACCGGCGTCCCGGTCAGCGGCTCGGTCGGGGCGCGCATGGCGCTGGAGCCCGGACGGGGCCGAACCGCGGTCCCGACCCGGACCGCCCTGGCGGGCTCCGCAGTGGCGGTCGCCGCGGTGGCGGCCGCCTTCACCTTCGGCACCAGCCTGGTGCGACTGGTCAACACGCCGCGACTGTATGGTCAGACCTGGCAGGTGTCGATCGACGCTCAGTTCGGCCAGCTCTCCGAGGCCGACGTCGAGGCCTTCCTGCGCCGGCAAGGGGGCGTCTCGGGATGGACGCTCGGCGCCCACGGAGACGCCATCATCAATGGGCTCGAAGTGGCCAGCATCGGGCTCACACCGGGCGAGGGCCCGCCCCTGTTCCCGACCTTGCTGGAGGGCCGGGCCCCCCAGACGGTGGATGAGATTGCCCTCGGCACCAAGACCCTGGCCCTGACTCACCGCCGGGTCGGACAGACGGTCATGGTGGCTTTTCCCGGCGGTACGGCGCGGCCGTTCCGGGTCGTGGGCCGGGCGGTGTTCCCCTTCTTCGGCTTGGGCAATTTTACGCCGACCGGCCTGGGCGACGGCGCTGCGGTGCTTGACCCCCGTCCCGACCTCACCGGTGGGCTCAACTTCGCGCTGGTGGCCATGGCGCCGGGCCCGGGCCGACCGGACAACATCGCCCGCTTCGCCCGCAACCTGAAAGCCTCTGGGATATGCCCGGCCGGCCCGGCCGGCCAGGGCTGTCATGGGGCGGTGACCGCCCAGCGGCCGGCCGACGTGAGCAACTACGCCCGCATCAAGTCCACCCCGCTGGTCCTGGCCGGGATCCTTGCCGTGCTGGCGCTCGCCACCGTGACCCACTTCCTTGTCACCTCGATCCGGCGCCGGCGCCGTGACCTGGCGGTGTTGAGGACCCTCGGATTCGTACGGCGCCAGGTCTCGGCTGCCGTCGCCTGGCAAGCCTCGATCGTCGTCGTTTTGGCCCTGCTGGTCGGCCTCCCGCTGGGCGTCGCCGCCGGACGCTGGGTCTGGCTGGTGTTGGCGACCCGGCTGGGCGTCGCGCCCGAGCCCCAGATCCCCCTGCCGCCGTTGCTCGTGTCGGTCCCGGTGGCGCTGGCGATCGCCAATGCGGTCGCCGCGGTGCCGGGATGGATGGCCGGGCGGCTCCTCCCGGGCCCGGTCCTGCGTACGGAATGAGACGCGATGAGCCGCCAACTTCTGCGGGTCGGGTGGTACCGGCTCCGGGGTTCCCTCCGCCGGCGCTGGGCGGCAATCTGAGCGTGGTGCTGGTCATCGGGCTGGTCGGAGGCGTCGCCATGGCCTCGGTGGCCGGGGCCCGGCGCACCCAGTCGTCCTATCCTCGGTTCCTGGCCGGCACCGACCCGTCGGATCTGACCGTGACCCTCAGCATCCAGACGGCCGGCACCGACGACGCGGGCAATGCCACCGACCTGGCCCCCCGGATAGGCCTCTATGCCGTGCCCAACCCGAGGTCCCCGTCCTACCCGTGGCCCTCGTGGTGGTAGCCGCCATTGCACTGCCAATTGGTGGCCGTCCCGCCGGCTCGGGTGGCGGCGCGGACTCATCCGGCGTTGCTGTTGGGGCGGAATGTAAGAAGGAAATCGACGGGCCCAAGCCGCTGGCGAATCGTGCAGGCGGCCGCGGCTCGCGAGCGGTGGCCGTCGGCCAGCTGGCGGTGATCGGGCAACCCGATCCAGATGTTGTCGCGCGTCATCTGCCCGTCTCGGCCGTAGGACCAACGCTTCGGCCGCGGCGCGTTTGCGCCAGCCACCTGGAAAGAGGGTCCGGACACGATGCCGCCAGCGAGGTATCAGCGCGTCCACCGATGCCGCCCGCGAGGTATCAACGCGTGCCAGCTACTCGTCGGATCCCCCGCCTCCTACTAGGCATCAAGAAAGTCGGACCGGTCTTCTTCACTTCGGCGAGCGATGAGTTCCGGGCGGCGGCGAGTGAATGCCGGAAGATGGGGGCCAGCACCCCCCAGCTTTCGCCGGGCAGCACCCTGGAATCATCCGACACCTCGTAGTTCAATGAAGCGAAGTAGGCGACGGCGGTCGATTGGTCGGGCCTGAATCAACCGAGCGGTTACACGGCTCTCTCGAGTCAGAGCCATTCGACCCACGTCCGCGGGCGCAGGAGTGCCATGAGGAAGGGAAGGAAAATGCGACGGACCAACATCGGTATCACCATCGGAATGGCCACCCTCCTGGTCTTGTCCACGCTGGGGATGACAGCCGGCCGGGCCGCCGCAGACTCCTCATCGCCGAGGGCGCTGATCCTCGGGCCCACCGTGGACCCGGGGACCGGTTCTGGCGGAAAGAGCCTGGAGCAAGTCGAGGCCGAGTCGTTTGGGTTTGTGGTCGACGTGCTCCCCAACTGGGATGGGCTGACCGCCGCTGACTTTGCTCGCTACCAGGTGCTCATACTGGGCGACCCGAAAGGCCCCAACGCGACTGGACCGACATCGCCCGCAGTTTATGCCGACGCCGTGAGCACGGAGAATGTGTGGGCGCCGGTGGTGATGGGCAGTGGCGGCGGCAAGGTGGTGATCGGGACCGATCCGAGTGATCACGTCGTTGGGTCCTCTGCGACAACGGTCAAAGGGACCGGCGATCTTGAGCGGTACTTGATTGCTGTGGCCGGTGCCAAACCCGGCGCCACGGGGGTTTACATCGATCTCAGCGACGCTTACGGGGCCGCCTCCGGCGCTCCAGTGCCGCTCCTCGACGGACTCAGTACCCATGGGCCCCATCAGTTCGCGGCCACGGGAGCTACCGGACCTACGCCCTGCGTCGACGGGGTGGCCACCGTCGGCATCCTCAACCCGTACCTCCCCTGGCGGTTCTTCCAGCCTTTGGGAGCTGACACCGAGCTATCCAACTGGAGATGCTCAGTCCACGAGTGGTTTACCTCCTACCCGTCCGACTGGTCACCGTTCGCACTGGCCATCGGCACAGGGGTACCGGCCGTGACCTCAGCGATCGACATTGGCACCCCGACCGGTGTTCCTGACACGACCCGCGGACGGGTATGGGGCGCGCCCTACATCCTGGCCAGCGTCGACTTCGCTTACGCCAACGGAGGGTCGAGTTTCGGTTACCAGTTCACGTGCACCAGCCTGGCCCCGCACGGGACCACCGATGTGGCGGGCGGGATTCACTCGGTGACCGCTACCCTCGGCGGCCAGTCCTGCAGTCCCAACACCGCCAACCAGACAGTGAGGTTCCGGGTCGAAACCGGCCCGAACGCGGGCGAGTCAGCAACGGCCACTACCGATGCCAATGGGACAGCGACGTTCACCTACGCCGACGACGGAGGTGTGGGCACCGACTTCATCTCGGCCATCTACCTCGACGACCAGGGTGCCATCCAAAGAGACGAGACCACCGAAACGTGGCAGAGCAGGGCGACACCCACCATCACCTGGGCCAACCCCGCCAGCATCGTCTACGGCACCGCGCTGAGCAGCAGCCAGCTGAATGCCACCGCCTCCGTTCCCGGCGCTTTCACCTACAGCCCCCCGGTGGGCACGGTGCTCAACGCCGGATCGGGCCAGATCCTGACGGTGAGTTTCATCCCTAGCGACCAAGCGCACTACAACACCGTTTCGGCCCAAACCCAGGTCGACGTGACCAAAGCGCCGCTGACCGTGACCGCAGATAACCAGTCCCGACCCTACCGCGCCCCCAACCCGCCGCTTACTTACACCATGACCGGCTTTGTCAACGGCGACACCGCCTCGGTCGTCTCCGGCTCCCCAACCCTGGCGACCGCCGCCAACCCGTCCTCCATGCCCGGCGTGTACCCCATCGGGATCGACGAGGGCACCTTGACAGCCGCCAACTACAGTTTCACCCTCGTCCCCGGTTCCCTGACCATCGTCCGGACCCCCACGAACATCACCTACACCGGCGCCACTGCGGCCGATTTCAACGACCCGGCCACGGTGTCGGCCACCCTCGTCGACGGGGGCAGCGGCCAACCAGTCACCGCCGCCCCGGTCACGTTCACTTTCAGCGGGACCGAGACATGCTCCGCTACCACGACGGCCACGGGCGCCGCCATCTGCTCGATCAACCCTCACGAAATCCCCGGCGGATATAGCCTCGCCGTCGCCTATCCGGGCGACGGTGTTCACGCGCCGTCATCTGCCAGCACCGCCTTCGCGGTGAACCGGGAAGACACGACGCTCACCATGTCCGGCTCGGGGCTGGTTATCGCGACGGGGGGGGCAGCCACTTTGTCGTCGACGTTGACCGACCCCGACGGCGCCGCCCCGATCGCGGGCCAATCGGTCACCATCACGCTGGGAACTGGCAGCACCGCGCAATCCTGCCGGGCCAGCTCGGACAGCAACGGCACCGCCACTTGCTCCATCGACCAAATCACCATGGCGCCGGGTCCCCAACCGGTCACCAGTGTCTTCACCGGAGACCAGTTCTTCCAGCCGGCCACGGCCACCGCACGCGCCCTTGTGTTTGCCTACAGCTCGGGAGGATCGTTCGTGATCGGCGACCAGAGCACCGCGGGTACGGTGACGTTCTGGGATGCGCAATGGACCAAGGTCAACAGCCTCAGCGGCGGGTCGGCCCCGTCCAGCTTCAAAGGTTTCGAGGCCAATCCCGGGCCTCCCGCCTGCGCGGCCGGTTGGACATCGGGGCCGGGCAACAGCGTCTCCCCTCCGGCCGACCCGTTGCCGTCGTACCTTGCGGTGGTGGTGGCCAGCCGGGTGAACAAGGCAGGATCGAGTATCTCGGGCGACACAGTCCACGTCGTCGTCGTCAGAACCGACCCTGGGTACGGCGCCAGTCCTGGTCACAGTGCCACCGGTCAGGTCGTGGCGACCCTCTGCTGAGAGCGGCCACCGGCGGTGGTCACGGCGCTGGATCGAATCCCACGGTCATTCCGATCGAAGACTACGAGATTGCCCAGACCATCTTCGCCGGCGCCCAGCGGGCGGCCGTTTGAGCGCCAGCACACCGTCATCACTACTTGCTTCCCGGCCGAATGTCAGGTGCAATCTGCGGCCGCAACATGCAAGGCTCGTGGAGCAACGCCAAGCCCTACTACCGATGCAAGTTCACCGCCGGGTACGAACCCACTGCGGAGCACCATTAGCGCACCGTCTACGCGAAGTTTCGGCTCATGCCGGACCTCGACGAGTGGTTGGCCGGGCTCTTCGATAACAGCACCTCGACGCAACCTGGGCCGCCCTGGCCGAAGCCAGCCAGCTACCCGCCAACGACCCAGAGGTGGTCGATCGACCTTCGCCGACGCTCAACGAATGCGACACCAAACTCCACCGATACTTTGACGTCGTCGAGCATTGTTGGGCTTGGTGACAGCCTCGGTGGTTGGCCGTGGCTCGCAGTGGGCGCGTATGAGACGGATCGTGTCGGCTTCGTCTGCCGTTCCGGGTTCCCGCTCGGCGGTGCCGCTTGTTTGCTTTCTTCGCGACCCCAATGGCGGGATCGGTTTGTGATCGTCGGCCAAAGCCGTGAGCGGAGCGAGCCGTTCGAGAAAACGAACTCCCACAGGTCCCGTCACTGGTTGAGCTGGACGGTGACGTTTCGCTTGTGATCGGGACTGACCGTGATATCGGCGACGCCGCTGGCCTTGTCGTATTGTCCAGTTCCGCCGACCACGGCCATCGTGAAGGGATCGTGGCTAAGGGACTGGATGCCGCTGACGACGATGTCCCCGCTTGGCAGGACCAGTGTGATCAAACAGAGCGCCTCGCCTTTTCCGTCCTTGAAGCTCACGATGGTGCATTTGCCACCGGTATGGCCGACCAGGTTGCCGCTCTGATCGAACAGTTGTTCGTTGAAGGCGTCTTCCGCACCAAGAGCAGGGGGTCCCCCACCGTTTTGTGCGCTGTGCTGGCCACCTGATGCCACGAGGTGCAGGGTGTGTCGGCTGTCGTGGCTCGACGCTGCAGATGCCACCGATACCAGCCCGAGCGTCACTGCAGTTGCGGCCACGGCGCCAGCGAACAACGTGCCCTTCTTCTTGTTCATCTTGACCCTCCCGAAGGCCGCTGAAGCTCGGACCATCCGTGCCGTCGGACCATCCGGGCTCATGGTGGGCTTCGGGGAGTCCTGCTGTCATGGGAGCGTTGTCCCGTTGCATCGGGCAACTGTCCCGCAACTGTCAGGACCGCGGGGGCGGAAGCGGGCCCTGACCCAGTCCGGCCTGACGGGCCCGCACGATGGCCTGGGCCCTATCGGCGACCTGGAGCTTGGTGAAGATGGTGGACACGTGGTTTCGTACCGTCTTGTGACTGAGGAACAGCTGCGACGCTATGGCCGCGTTGGCGTGGCCGGCGGCGATCAGCTCAAGAACTTCGCGTTCGCGGGCGCTCAGCTCTGCGAAGGGTTGGGGTGCAGGCTGCGGGGCGGACAGATAGTTGATGACCCGCCGTGCGATCGTCGGCCCGAAGATGGCGTCGCCGTTGGCGACCGCCCGGACCGCGACAGAGATCTCTTCCTGGTCAGCGCCCTTGAGCAGGTAACCCCGAGCCCCGGCGCGCATGGCCGCGAAGACGGAGTCATCGTCTTCGAGCATTGTCAGGACCAGCACCCCGACGGCCGGGTTGGCGCCCACGATGAGACGGGTCGCCTCGATGCCATTGAAGCCGGGCATGTGCAGGTCCATCATCACCACATCGGGGCGGTGCGCGGCCGCCAGTTCCACCGCTTCAGTCCCCGTGCCGGCCTCAGCAACGATCACCGTGTCGGGCAGCGACGCCAACAGGCCACGCAGCCCGGCCCGGAACACCGGATGGTCATCGGCGATGACGATGCGAACTGGGCCCATCATCGGTTGGGTATCGGCAAGCGAGCCCAGACCTGGGTGCCCCCCGGGGTGGAGCGGACCTGGCAGGTTCCACCCAGTTCGGCGGCCCGCTCCAGCATCGAGGCCAGCCCCACACCGCGCCGGTGGCCGGATGCCAGGCCAGTCCCGTCGTCAGCCACCTCAAGCTCCAACGCCCCGTTCAACGACAACCGAACCACACAGCGCCGGGCGCTGGCGTGACGAGCCACGTTGGTCAGCGCCTCGGTCACGATCCGGTAGGCGGCCACCTCGACTGCGGCCGGCAGTGAGCGCAGTTCATCGGGGGCATCGATAGTCACCGTCAGGTCAACGGCGCCCAGCTGGCCTTGGCCGCCGGTCGAGGACGTGAACTGGGCGGCCTGCTCCCTCAGCGCTGACACCAGGCCCAACTCGTCGAGGGCCGGGGGTCGAAGGTCATAGACCAGCCGGCGGATATCGGCGATAGCGCCACGCGCCTGGTCCTTGAGTTCTGCCAAGACCTCCTGGGCGGAATCGGGGTCGGATCGAACCAGGTTGCGTACCGTGTCCGCCTTCATCGACACCGCAGCCATGGTCGGTCCCAATCCATCGTGGATGTCCCGGCGCAGCCGGCGGCGCTCCTCCTCACGTTCAACAACCAGGCGTTCTCGGGACCGCTGGAGGTCGGTCGTGAGCCGCACCGCGTACGCGGCAGCTCCGGTCTGGCGGGCCAAGTCCTCGAGCAGGTGGCGATCCGAAGGCGACAATCCCTCTTCGCCGGATCGGTGGCCGACCACCAGTTGCCCGATCGGCTGGCCCTGATAGGCGAGCGGCAAGCGGATGGCCTGGCCGGTCAGTCTCCCGTGGGCGGTGACCCTCGTGTCGTCGCCCTGGCCGAGCTCGACCGCCACATACGGCAACCGCAGAGCGTCCGCAACTGTCGCCACGACGCCGGGCAGCACCGCTTCGGGCACCGGAGTCTCCTCGAGTCGACGTCCCAACGTCGAGATCACTCCGTAGGGGTCGTCGCGCCGACCGTACATGAGCCGGTCGACGCCGCGCTGGAGACGCTGGCGCAACGGGGCGAAGACCACCGCCACCACGGCGGCTGCGACCAGCGACACCTTCAGCTCGACCCGGCGTTGCAACACAGACGCCAGCCCCGCCGCCACGGCGACGTACAGGGCGGCCACACCCAGGCTCAACATGGCGTACACGAGAGTCCGGTTGATGATCAGGTCGATGTCGTAGAGCCGGTACTTCAAGATCGCCAAGGCGATGGCGCCGCTGAGCAGCCCGACCGCCACCGGCGCGAGAAACAGGCTGCCCGAGGAGTGACCGGCCAACTCGGTCACCAACTCCACCACCAGCAGCGCACCGGCGTAGGTAAACCACTTCATCTGCAGACGCTGCTCGCCGCGGGAGCGACGGAACCGCAGCACCAAGGCCACCAGGCTCGCCACGAGAGATCCAAGGAAGATCGGCAGGCCAATGGCGGACAGGGCACCGAGAAACCCCGACGCCGCCCGGACTCCGAGAGGGTTGTCTACCGCACGAAAGCCCACCGACCCGGTGTGAAACAGCGGGCCGGGCGCGGTCGCAACCTTCACCACGTCCGCCGCTACCGACAACACCGCGGCCCCCAACACGACCCGCCAGCGCCGGGACATGAGCCGGCCGTCGGGGAATAACAAGATGACCACCACCAGGATCCCGATCTGGACCTCCCACAGCCATCCCGCCGCCCACAGACTCAACGCTCCGCCTGGCAGCGAGCGGCCCTGGCCCCCAAGGGTGTACACGGCGTACTCACGCCCGAAACCGGTAGCAGTCGATGCCACTCCTGCTGCGCTGAGCAACCAGCCGATGGGGTGGCGGGGGCGGCGGGACACAAGAACCGTCCCGGGCAACGCCAACGCCAACCCGATTAACCCATTCGACGCCCACCACCCCGTGAGCTCTCCCCGAGGCGTCCCGACGTTGACGCTGTGGAGGAATGCGGTCGCCCCAACCAGGGCTAGACACAATCCTGCCGCTGCCCACGCCAGCACCGGTCCTGTCGGCCCCCACACAGCCTCCGCGGTCCGACTGCCAGTCGGTTTCGGGCCGGTCGACCGGCGCGTCGACCCAGACGACGCGGCGGGCGCATCGGCCGCGACATCACAGGGCAGCTCTCGGCGGAGGGGCGCTCTTGTCGTGCCGATCAGTGTGGAGCGTGAATGTCCCGTTGTCACGTGGCACGTGTCCCGATCCGACGGGACAAGGTCCTTCAGAACGGGAATTGCGCGGGTCGGTCACCCTCGGCGAGGAAACGGCCTGGGTCGGGGGTACCCCCAAATGCTCTGAGGTCGAATGTCCTCGCCCAGAATGCCCGGCGGAGTGCCAAAGCTCGCCCGGTACCGAGACGTCCTCGAGCGTGGCACCGAACCGTCAGTCGTCGGTGACTGGATCGCCGAGGTCGACCGCGAGCGGCGAAGCATCGAACGCCAGCTCGGGCACAAACCAACGAACCAGGTCCTCACCGCATCCGAGGTCAAGGCGCTGGTCAGCCGGCTCAAGGACATCGTCGCGGTGCTCGCAGGCGCCGACCCGGAGTTGAAACGGACTTTGTACGACGAGCTTGGCGTCCGCCTCACGTACCACCCCAGCGGCGAAGTCCACGTCGAGGCGGGCGACCCGCATGTACTAGGGGTTCGTGTCGGAGGGGGGACTTGAACCCATGCCCTTGCGGGCACTAGCCCCTCAAGCTGCCAGGATACGTCCGCCTAGTCCCCGGAGTTCCGTCCTGGTGGCCCTGAGCAGGGGTTTTGTGCGCAGCGCGTCCGCCCGGACAGCCCCTCTCGGTCATGTCACGAGCTGTTTCGTGTCCAACTCGCGTCCAAAAGGGCCCACACCGGAGCGCGGTAGAGCCCGTCGTCAATGACGGCGAAGAGTAAGTCGTGGGGCGCGTCTTCGACTTCTCCTTGTGAGCGGGTGGCCCAGCTCGCCGGTAGTCGCCCCTGTACCCTGGTCGGCGTGACCGGCGCGCGACCGGTGCTGAGCCTGGAGGATCTGAACGACCTGATCCGCCACGCCCAATGAGCGCTGCTTATGACGGTCCCGGGTCTGATCACGGTCGTATTCGCCGACAACAGCCGGATGGCGAATGCGGGCCGTCGGAATTGGCGCAGTCGGCGAGCGCCTTGACGGGCAGCCACAGACCTCTGGGAGAAGAGCGGTGGCTTCCGAGGGCGGCAAGGGCGAAGGCACCCCTCTGGCCATGAGGGCCGCACGTTCCTCGTCGAACGCCCAGTTACCGCTCGTCGGTCGAGCAGTCGAGTTGGCTCGCCTGCAGGCGCTGGTGGCGGAAGCAGGCGAGGGGCGCGGCCAGGTCGCTTTGGTTAGCGGTGAGGCCGGCATCGGCAAGTCCCGGTTGGTCGCCGAGCACTGCCGATCACTGGGGGCAGGTCCTGCGTGGGTCATGGCCGGTTCTGCTTTGCCCGGCGATGCCGGCGTCGCGTTCGGCCCGGTGGCGGAGTCTCTGCGCGGCGCCCGCCGGCAGCGGCCGGCGCTGTGGGACGCGGCCCAGGCCCGCGCGGATGTTCTGTCTGGTGTCGTGCCCGAGTTGAGCGGCGTCCGCGGATATGGCCGGATCGGTGGGCCGGCGAACCTACCCGTGGTGTTCGAGGCGCTCCTGGATCTCGTCGAGGAGGTGAGCACGAACGGTCCGTGTGTGTGGGTGCTCGAGGATATGCATTGGGCGGATGGTTCGACTTGGGGGTTCGTGAAACACGCCACGCGTCGGGTGGGTGAGCTGCCTGTGGTCCTGATCGCGACGTACCGGGAGGAAGAGATAGGGCTCGGCCACGACTGGTGGCAGCGGTTGGTCTCGGGTGGGGGCCACCCGACGGTCGAGGCCATCCAGTTGGCACCGCTGACCGACGAGGAGGTGTCGGCCATGGTTGCGCTGCTGGCGCCGTCTTTGTCGGCGCAGACCATCCGGAACGTCGTGGTTCGCAGTGCCGGCACCCCACTGCTGGTTGAGGAGCTGGTGGCACTGGCCGGGCCGTCGGGCGGGGACCTCCCGGCGCTACCTGAGATCGTCCGGGTGACATTCCAGGACCGTGCCAGCCGGCTGTCGCCGTCCGCTCGGCGACTCGCCGAGATAGTCGCGGTCGCCGGCGGCGATACCACAGAGGACCTGCTGGTGTCGCTCGGTCTGCCCGATATCGACGTTTCCCTGGAGGAGTGCTGTTCAAGCGGTCTGCTCGTGCGTGGCGATCAAGGAGCGGTGGGGTTCCGCCATCCACTGCTGCTGGAGGCCGCCTACCTGGAGATGGCTCCGGCGCGCCGGGCGCGCCTGCACGATCACGTCGGCCACGCCGTCGCCGAGCAACGTCCCGACGTGCCCGAGCGGGTGGCCCGCCATGTTGAGCGCGCTGGCCGACCGGGTGACGCGATGGAAATGCTTGAGACGGCGGCGCAAGCGGCCCGCCAGGCCGGCAATGCCGGTCGGGCTGCCTCGCTGATCGAGGGCGCCCTCGAAGTAGTGCGCCGCCACCCCGCCCTCGCTCACCGCCAAGAGGATCTGGTGGCCGCGGCCATCGCCGATCTGTTCCGAGCCGGACGCTGGAGCGAGCTCGACCCTCTCCTGCGGGCCCGCTGGACGGACCGACAGGTCCTCGGAGACCGTGAGCGGGCCTGGCTGGCGGGCATCTTCGCCCTCCATTTGTTTTGGACCGGCTCAGTCGGCGAGGCCGATCTCGTGGCCAACGACGAGATCGCTCACCTTGAGCGGGCCGGCCACGGCGATGACGGGGCGATGTTGGTCGCCCAGGCTGGGTTCATCGCGTGGTTCCGCGGCCAAAGCGACCGGGCCCTCATCCTTGGCCGCCGGGCCCTGGAGGTCGCCCGCCGCCAGGGCGACACCGAGTCCGAGTGCCGGGCTCGCAACACGCTGGCCAACGTCGCGTTCGCCCTTGATCGGGCCCGGGAGGTGGCGGCCGAGGCGCACTGGGAGAACGCCAGGTTCGCTCGGGCCCACGGTCTCGCCGTTGCTGAGGCGAATGCGCTGTGGAGCGCCTCTCACTTCAGCCCGACCGTTGCGGCGTATGAGGCGGTCGAGCGAGCGGCTGAGCGGGCCGGGACCTGGTACGGCGCGCCGGCAAGGGTATGGAAAGGCATGCTCCACTTGGTCGAGGGGCGCCCCGATGACGCCGAGGCCATCTTTGTCCGGATCGGCTCCCAGATCCGTCTCGGGGTTCCGGTCATGACGGTATGGATGGACACGGTCGAGGCGTGGCTGTTCCTGCAGCGGGGGGACCTGCACGAGGCCAGCAGGCTCCTCCAGGAACTCCCGCCCGGAGATGAGACCGCCCAGTTGGCGGTGTGGGCCGATCAGCGCGCCGCGGCCCAGGGATGGCTGGCCTGGGAGGAGGGCCGGTGGGGCCGCGCCGCCGAGTATCTGGCGACGGCCGAGCAGGAAGGCCGAGGCGGCGGCTACCACCTCACCGTGGGAGGCCCGATCCTGGTCCCCCTCCATGTCGATGCCCTGCTGCGTCTGCGGCGCAGAACAGAGGCCGAGGCAGTGGCCGATAGCGTCGCCCGAGCCCATGACTCTCCCGACCGGTTCTTCCGAGCCTCGCTCAGTGCCACCGCGTTCCGGCTACACCCCACCGGCCCGGCCGCCAACGAGGCGCTTCGACTTGCCGACCAGGCGCCCTGGCCGTGGCTGGCGGCGCTCATCTTATGCTGGCAGGGGGATCTGCTGCGCGATCGCCGAGCGGCCCGAGCCAGCCGCCAGCGCTTCGTGGACCTCGGCGCGTACTCAGGCGTGCAACGGGCCGACGCCATCCTCGCCCGCCTCGGCGGACCCACACGACCACGGCGCGACTCGTACCGGGCCCTTTCGGCCCGCGAGGAGGAGGTCGCCGAGCTCATCGCGGCCGGGCTGACCAACCCCGCCATCGGTCGACAACTCCACCTCAGCCGGCCCACCGTCGCCAGCCACGTTGCCCACATCCTCACCAAGCTGGGGTTCACATCCCGGTCGCAGGTCGCGGCGTGGTTCGCCGACCAGCAAGCAGCCAAGCGCGACCAGGAATCATCCACCTGAACGATGTCCGCCTGCCGCCATCCATGGGACAGTCACCATGCGAGCGAATCCACAGGAGGGCGCGATGAGCGTTACCACATCAAGGCGAACCGGGACCGTCGAGGCCAACGGGACCGATCTGTACTACGAGGTGCGGGGCGCTGGACCGGCCGTGGTGTTCGTCTCGGGCTCGACTGGTGACGCCGGCCACTTCGAGCGCGTCGCCGAACTGCTGGCTGACGAGTTCACCTGTGTCACCTACGACCGCAGAGGAAACTCTCGTAGTCCCCGACCTCCCGGGTGGTCCCAGACCTCGCCCGACGAGCAAGGTGACGATTTGGCCGGGTTGATCTCAGTCCTGGGACTCGGCCCGGCGGCCGTCTACGGAACCAGCGCCGGCGCCATCATCACCATCAACGCCGTGCTACGCCATCAGGACCTCCTCCGAACCGCCGTCCTGCACGAACCGCCCCTGATGTCCGTTCTGGCCCACCCAGATGAAGCCATGGCCGTCATCCAGCCGATCGTCGAATCAGGCATGGCGCAGGGCGGGCCGCCCGCAGCGGTCAGGGCCTTCCTCGGCTTTGCCGCCGGCGAGGCGCTCGCCTCGCTACCGCCCGCCACCATCGAACGGATGATGGCCAACGGCGAAGTCCTGTTCGGCGTCGAGTTCGGGGCACTCGAATCCTGGCGTCCCGACGACCAGGCACTCACACGGGTGGGCATCCCCGTCCAGGTGATGTGCGGCCAGCAGAGTGCCCCATTCTTCGCCGAGGCGTCCCATTGGCTCGCCGAGCACCTCGGGACGACCGTCATACCCGCGCCCGGCACCCACGTGCCCAGCTTCGACCGACCTGATCAACTCAGCGCCTCCATCCGACCGTTGCTCCGCCCCGCATAGCGATCGAGAAGGCCCCATTCGGCCAGCCGGCACCACGGTCCGACCATCCCGGTCGGACGACTGTGCGGTCGGCGGGATCCTTCAGGCGGACTTGAGCCGCGCCGCCCGCGCTCATACGCAGGCAAGCCTCGTCAAGGAACGTCAGTGCCTCGGATATGCCGTGACCCTCAGAGCCGCGGCGTGAACGGGGGCCGTCTCGCAACTTCACCCGCTATTTTTCCTTACAGCTTGTTCGAACGCAGGAGCGAGTCGGTCAACGGCGGTAGCTTCCTGTCTGAAGAAGTCGAGGTCTCTCGTTTCGCGGTCGACCAAACCGCGGCAGGATAAGTGTCGCCCCGCCTGCGAGGGCAAAGCCTGCCGCTTCGGGAAGGGCGGGTAGCAGCTGGGCGATCTCCCGCTGGAAGGGACTCAGCAACGGACGCGAACGCCCCGAAGGCGCTGCAGGCGGTCGGCCCAGGCGTGCCGGACATGGGGCGTCAGCCACAACTCGTCCCACAGATCCAGAAGCTGGTCGACGTCCATATCAGCAGACGTCGTCGTCGTCACCTTCGCTCAACACGATCTCGTACACCTGGGCCCGCTGAGGGCGGTCAGCTAGGTCCCACTTGATTCTCGGACCGCTCCAACTCACATGGTCAGGGAGCTCGACGACGCCTGTCGCCTTCTCGAGGCCGGCATCGGCGACATCTGAGGGAACAGATATGGGACGGGTCCAGCCGGTCCTGGGCTCCGGCGAGGCCCCAGCGGGTTCGATGGCCACCAAACGATAGAGCGAAGATGCCCGGCGTGACCTCTCACAGACGCCGAACGAAATCTTGCACAGCCACTACCCCCCGCCCGTCGCAACAGTCCGACCCGTCCCACAAGGGCGCTGGGACAGTCGTGACCATGACTCCAAGACCGGGCAACCGGTGCCGGTACTCCGAGGCGCCCCGGTTGTCGAGCTCTGACACGCATAACGCAGAGGTGATTCGCCACTGTTGGACCGGAACAAGCTGACCCTGACGGTCCCCGAGACCGCCGCGCTCCTCGGCATCTCCCGAGCCCACGCCTATGAGCTGGTCGCCCGCCATGACCTCCCCGCCATCCGGCTCGGCCGGCGAGTCCTCATCCCACGCCAAGCCATCCAGGACCGCTCCTGTGTGTCCACTGGACACGCGACCTCACGGTTTGTGTTGTCCAATCGTGTGTCCACGACGGTACCAGGAGAGCGCCCCGGAAACCCGAACTCCGACGAATGTGCCTCTGGCCAGGGATTTTGACTGGTGTCGGAGGGGGGACTTGAACCCCCATGCCCTTGCGGGCACTAGCCCCTCAAGCTAGCGCGTCTGCCTATTCCGCCACTCCGACAGTGGACTGCGGCCGTGACCGAGCGGAGGGTCATGGTAGTCGACCGGCGCTCGTGAACAGTCGTTGGTGCGAGTTGCCGTCCAACAGGATCCGCGGTGGCCGTCACTTCAGATACCAGGCGTTGAGGTAGACGTAGGGGCCGTAGGCGAGGTTATGGCTGAACGTTCCCCCTTCGGCGCCGAGCTTGGCGGTGTTGACCACAACCACGTCGGGCAGCGCGACCAGCGGGATGGCCGGGACCAGTTCGGCCAGGATCGCCGCCGCCTGGCTGGCGTCGACCGCCCGGGCGTTGTCGTTGAGATTGGCGTCGAGGTCGGCCAGGTACCGGTCGAGGTTAACGTCACGCACCCGTCCGTAGTTGGACCCGGCCGACGCCGCCCCGGTGGCTGCCGGGGATGCCGAGGCGGGAATGCTGTTCGAGCAGAACCAACGGCATTGCCCGGGATCGTTGTCGAGGATCCCTGACCCGGCGGGTACCGGGCCGCCCCTCACCTGCCAGCTGAGGTCAACCGGGTAGAGGGCGGATGAGAACGCGCCGGCCGGCAGATCATGAATGAACAGCTGCGGGGGGGCCACCGGCGTAACCGTCACCACGAAACCCGCCGACCGCAGTTGGGCCTGGAGCATTGTCGCCTCCGCCAGGCGCCCGGGACTGTCGTCGGGCACCTTGAGGTCGATGGAAGCCTTCAGGGCCGCCTTGGTCCAGTACCCGTCGCGGCCTTTGGTCCAACCGTCACCCGACATCAGCTGCGTTGCCGTGGCGATGTCGGGGTGATACTTGGCAAAGGGCTCGGTGTAGGACGTGCCGTAGGCCGGTGTCAGCAGATCCTCGAGCGGTTGCGGTGCCGGCAGCAACTGGCCCAACCGAGAAGTGGCGATGGCGCCCCGGTCCAGTGAGTAGGCCACCGCTTGGCGCAGCGCCTTGGAGTTCAGCGGCGGCCGTTCGACGTCGAACCACAGCGCCTCGAAATCCAATCCGCCGATAGCGCTGAACAGGGTCGACCCTACGCTGCGGTACCCGGCGCTGGCCGGCTCCGGCGAGGGGTACGCCGCCACCACCTCGCCGGCGGCGTAGGCCCGCAGCTCTGCCGCGGGATCGGTGAAGATTCGGAAGGTGACACTGGCCAGGTCGGGCTTCTTGCCCCAGTAGTTCGGGTTGGGGATCACCTTGATCGATTGTCCCGGCACCCAGCCGCCCGGGGCCAGCTCCCAGGGGCCGCCTGACCAGGCGTAGCCGCCCTTCGTCAGGGCGTCCCGGTCGTGGCCTTCGAGGAGGTGACTGGGAAAAAGGCCAAAGGAGCCACCGAACAGCTTCCGCCAGTCGGCGTAGGGCTGGGAGAAGGTGACGACCGCGGTCCGCGGGTCGGCATCGTCCACGGAGACGACGTCCTTGTAGCCCGACTGGTCGTAGATGCTCTGGCCGTGGGCAATCTGGTCCCAGGTGTACTTGAAGTCGTGCGAGGTGATGGGCTGACCGTCACTCCACACCGCCCGCGGGTTCAGCTGGTAGGTGACGACCTGGGCGGGCGACGTCTGGACCTGCGCCTCCCCCGCCAGCAGGATGCTGGGTTTGTACAGGTTGTCCTGGGTGAAGTCGTAGGCCCGGGGCATGGTATTGCTCTGTACCGTCCAGATCCCCCAGGCCGAGCCCCGGCAGGTGCTGATCCAATCCATGCATCCCGGCTCGCCCTCGGCCGCTACGACGATGTCCCCACCCTGGTTGATGGTCGGGACAGGCCGCGTGGTCGCCGCCGTCGTCGTCGGGGGGGGCCGGGGGGACTTCCCATTGCACGCCACCACCGAGCCCAACACCAAGATGACAAGGCCTCGAGCCGCTCGCGACCTTCCAGGCGGGGATGCCCCGCCCCGCCGTTCGGGCACGGCCCCGGCCGTCAAGCCTTGATGTGGCAGTTGTAGCTGCGATAGGGCAGGTTGGGCAACGTCCCGATCGAAAGGTTCACGGGGCTGAAGTAACCCAGGGCGCTCGGGTACGACGGGGCCACCCACGCGTGCAGCATCCAGGCGGGACGTCCCCCCAACCGGCAGGTTTCGGGTGCGTCTCCCGCCAGCACCGGTCCTTTGGGGGTGACACAGACGGCGGGATGCTGGTGCCAGCCGTCGTTGGGGCCCGCGAAGCCGTCGGGGGGACTGGTGCCGGAGATCACGTAATACGCCAGGCCCGCCACCCGGGACGTGGGCGCCACGCCGTCGTACAGGATCATGGCCGGGTGGTCGACGTCGAAGGAGCCCGAAATCGCCGAGTACTTCATAAAATGGGCCCCGACGCCGGGCACGTAGCCGGTGGCTTCCACGAACCCCGCCCGGACGGCGTCGGCCGCGGTGGGGTAACGCAGGGCGGCGGCCCGGGCCCGGGCCAACTGGCCGTCCAGTTGACCCTGGGTGAGCGCGTCGAGTGCCTGGGGCGGCGTGAAGGGGAGACTTCCGTGGTCGTCCACGATGGCCGAGGCGCCCGCCCCCGAATCGGCCAGGAGGGAGGCGGCAGTGGGCTGGACCCTTCCGGCGGCAACCTGGAGCCCCCCGGCCGAAGCCGGCCCGCCGCTGGCACTGGCGACGATTCCGGCCGCTACCGCGACCACGCCGAGAAGAACGGTCCGCCACACCCGGGCACCGCTCGGAGATGGTGAGGCGGACTCAACTCCTCTGATCACAGCACTTGCAGGGTCTTGGCGTAGTGGCAGGCGACCGGATGGCCCACCCCACGATCCTCGAGCGCCGGTACTTCGTTGATGCAGCGGGACTGCTCGGCCTCGGAAAGTTCCCCCGCGAACTTCCAGCAGCGGGTACGGAACCGGCACCCACTGGGCGGATTGATGGGGCTCGGAAGATCCCCCTTCAGAATGATGCGGCGTCGCCCTCGCTCCTTGCCGGGATTGGGAATGGGCACCGCGGAAAGCAACGCCTGGGTGTAGGGGTGGGCCGGTTTCTCGTACATCTCGGTGCGGTCGGCGATCTCCATGAGCATGCCCAGGTACATCACCGCCACCCGCTGGCAGACCTGGCGAACCACTGACAAATCGTGGGAGATGAAGAGATAGGTCAGGTTCAGGTCGTGCTGGAGATCGGTGAGCAGATTGAGGATCTGGGCCCGCACCGACACATCCAGGGCGGATACGGGCTCGTCGCACACGACCAGCTTGGGGCGCATGGCCAACGCCCGGGCGACGCCGATCCGTTGGCGCTGCCCGCCCGAGAACTCGTGCGGGAATCGCCCGGCATGGGTGGGGTTCAGGCCGACGGTGCGCAGCAGCTCGGAGACCCGTTCGGGCCCCCCGTCATGCCATTGGTCCCATATGACGAGAGGTTCGCCCACGATGTCGCGGACCGTCATCCGGGGGTTCAGGCTGGCGAAGGGGTCCTGGAAGATCATCTGCATCCCTCGCCGGACGGTGCGCAGCTTGTCGCCCTTCAAGGTGGTGATGTCCACCCCGTCGAACTCGATCGTCCCCGACGTGGGGTCGAGAAGCCGCATCACGAGGCGGGCGGTCGTCGACTTCCCGCACCCCGACTCCCCCACCAGGCCCAAGGTCTCGCCTCGGCGGACGGTGAAGTTCAGGCCGTCGACCGCCTGCACGGCGGCCACCTGACGCTGGATGAGCAGGCCGCTGGTGATGGGAAAGTGCTTCACCAGGTTTTGCACCCGAACCAGGTCTTCGGTCTTGGGCGTGGCCTCGGCCGCCTCCCGGGCCGCGTTCGCGGTGGCCCGGCTCACGGGGCGGGCTCCGGATCGGCGGTGGGCACCGTGGGCACCGGGCCATCTGCGACCACACCGCCCTGGGCCGGCACCGGTTCCACCGCCGCCACGGGGCCGCCACCGCCGAGCCCATCGCCATCCGGCCCGGCTGCTGCTCGCGCCGCCGCCACCGGGCCATCAGCCCCGTCCGCGACCGGGCCATCAGCCCCGTCCGCCACCGCCGGGGGGATGGTCCGGTTGTTCCCCTGCGTCATCATGTCCATATTCCAGCCGTCGCGATCTGCAAAGTGGCAGGCGACCTCGTGGCCGTTGGGCAAGGCCCGCGGCGCCGGGTACTCGGTCCGGCAGATGTCCTGGGCGAAGGGGCACCGAGGGGCGAACCGGCAGCCCAGCGGCGGGTTGATCAGGCTCGGAGGGGCTCCCGGGATCTGGTACATCCGATCGAGGAGCGGTCGGTCGGTCCTGGTGGTGGAGGCCAGCAGGCCCCAGGTATAGGGATGCTTGGGGTTCTCGAAGATGGTGTCGACATCGCCCTCTTCCACCTTCTTGCCGGCATACATCACCATCACCCGGTTCGCCACCTCGGCGACTACTCCCAGGTCATGGGTGATCAACAGCACCGCGCTGCCGAAGCGCTCCCTCACGTCGAGCAGGACGTCGAGGATCTGGGCCTGAACCGTCACGTCGAGGGCGGTGGTGGGCTCGTCGGCGATCAGCAGGTCGGGGTCCAGGGCCACCCCCATGGCGATCATGGCCCGCTGGCGCATACCACCGGAGAACTCGTGGGGGTAGTGGCGGACCCGTTCCTTCGGATTGGGGATCCCCACCAGGTCCAGCAACTTGACCGCCTGGTCCATGGCCTCCGACTTGGACACGTCGCGGTGGGCCAGGATGGCCTCGGTGATCTGGATGCCGACCCGGTACACGGGATCGAGGGCCGTCAGCGGGTCCTGGAAGATCATGGCGATGCGGTCGCCCCGGATGCGGCGCAGCCGGGCCATGGGCATGGTGACCAGGTCCTCACCGCGATAGAGGATCTCCCCGGCCTCGATCTTCCCGGCCGGCTTGGTGATGAGGCCCAGGATCGACATCGCGGTCACCGTCTTGCCGCAGCCCGACTCGCCGACGACCGCCAGCACCTCGCCCGCCCGCACCTCGAAGCTGACCCCGTCGACCGCCCGGACGGTGCCCATCTCGGTCCGGAAGACCGTCGTTAGGCCCCGCACATCCAGCAATACCGCCCCGGGCTGGAGCCGCCGGCGGGCGGTGTCGGCGTTGCGTTCGTCTTCCAGGTAAGCCTCCTCGATCACGTACGTATCCGGCGCTGGGTGGGATCGAGGGCATCGCGAAGGCCGTCACCCACGAAGTTGACACACAGCACCGTGATGAGGATGGCCAGTCCCGGGAACCACACCAGGGAGGGCGAAATGGTGGTGAAGCGCCGGCCGGAGTCCAACAGGTTGCCCCAGGTGGGCACCGGAGGCTGGATGCCCCGGCCGAGGAACGACAGCAGCGATTCGGTCAGAACGGCGCCGGCGACGCTCAAGGTGGCGTTGACGATGATCGGGCCGACGCAGTTGGGGATGATGTGGCGCAACATGATCCGCATGTCGGACGCCCCCATGGCCCGGGCCGCCTCGACGTATTCCTTCTGCTTCAGCGACAGGAACAACCCTCGGACAATCCGGGCGATCGGCATCCAGAAGAACGCCGAAAGCATGATGACGATGTCAAGGATGCTGCCGCCGAGGGCCTTGGAGAACAGGATCAGAAGGACCAGTAGCGGCATGCCGAGAAAGAGATCGGTGGTCCGCATCAAGATGTTGTCGAGGCGGCCTCCCTTGAAGCCGGCGATGGCACCGACGGTGGTGCCGATGACGGTGGCGGAGAGGGCGACGCCGAATCCAACCGCCAGAGATACCCGTCCGCCGTAGAGGACCCTGACGAACTGGTCCCGCCCGATGAGGTCGGTGCCGAAGGGGTGGGCCAGCGATGGCCCCTTCAGGCGGAGCTTGAAGCTTTCCACCCCCGGGGGAACGTAGGCGTACCCGTGGGCCGCGAACAGCGGCACCAGGATGCACGCCAGGGCCAGGATGACGAGGATGGTCAGGCTGAGCATGGCCAGCTTGTGGCGGCGGAAACGGCGCAGGGCCATGCGACCCGGCGAGAGCAGCTGGTCCTCCATCCCCATCATCTCGCCGCTGGGTGAGACCTCGAGTGCCCTGGAGTCGAGCGTGGGCACGTCGTCGGGCGCGCCCACGTCGAGGGCGGGCCCGGCACCCATGCCCACCACGCCGGGAGCGATCGGCTGTTCAGGCTTTAAGTCACGCATATCGGATCCTCGGATCGAGAACGGCATACAAGATGTCGGCCAGCAGGTTGGCCAGAATGACGAAGGTGACGATCAGGACCACCACCGGCAGGATGATGGAGTAGTCGCCATTGTCCATGGCCGAGAGGAACAGGGTCCCCATCCCCGGCCACTGGAAGATGGACTCGGTCACGATCAGACCGCCCGCCAGGCCCCCCAGATCGATGGCGACCTGGGTCGTCAGGGGGATGAGCGCATTGCGGACGCCGTGCTTGAAGACCACGCGCGACTCGGTCAGGCCCTTGGCCCGCGCGGTGCGGAGGAAGTCCGATCCCAGCACCTCCAACATGCTGGCTCGCATGTACCGGCTGTAGACCGCGATCAGCTGAACGGCGAGCACGATGGCCGGGAGGATGATGTGTCTCACGCGGTCGGCCAGGTGAAAGCCGTGCGTTCCCGGACTGAACATCCCCGCCGTGAAGAAGAACGGCTCCCTCCAATGCAGCCAACGGGTCAGGTAGAGGCCGAAGATCAACTGGATGATGAGGCCGAACCAGAACGTCGGGATGGAGATCCCGAAGAAGGCGGCCCCGGTGGACAGGTGGTCGATGAGCGTGTACTGGCGAATGGACGAATAGATGCCGATCGCCATGCCGATGAGCAGGGAAAAGACGAGGGCGGTCATGCCGAGGACAAGGGTGTTCCATAGGGCATCCCTGACCGTCGGGGCGACCCGCAGCTGCGACTGGAAGGAAACGCCCCAGTCGCCTCGCAGGAAATGGGACAGCCAGGCCCAGTACTGGGAGACGCCGGAGCGGTCCAGGCCCAGCGCCTTCTTGTAGCGGAGCTTGTCGGCGATCGAGATCCTGGGATTCCCGTTGAGCGCGCCCGTTGGGCTCACTGTCGTATGGACCACCCAGAACACCACGATCGTGGCGATGAGGATGACCGGGATCGAGAAGATGACTCGCCGGAGCGCAAACTTGAGCATGTGTCACCCGATCAGGTGCGGACGAACCGGTGTGCAGGAAGGCGATTTGCAGGCTAAAGGCCGAATGGGCGAGCGCGGGTGCGCTCGCCCATTCGGTCATTCAGATACGACGGTGGATCAAGGCAAATGCCACTTGTTGAGGTTGTAGAAGGCGAGCGAGCTCAGGGTGTAGGCGTCCACGGGGCCGGCCACCTTGTCGCTGCGATAAGCGGTGATCAGCGGCAACTGGTAGAAGGGCAGCCACACCGCGTCATCGTGGATGAACTTGCCCAACTGGTGGATCTGATCGGCCCGGGCGTTCAGGTCGACGTTGGCGTCCGAAGCCTGCATCAAGGTGGTGGCATCCTTGTTGCACCAGGCCGAGTCATTCTGACCCGAGAACTGGTTGGCCGCCGAAGGGATCTGGTCACAGGCAAAGATGCTGGTGACACTGGGGTCGGAGCTGGCTACCTGGGCATAGATGGCCACCTGGTGGTTCAGATGGGGCAGCACCGTCTGGAACAGCGTGGTCCGGTCGTAGTTCTTCACGTGGAAGGCGATGCCGGCTGCCTTGGCCTGCTGGATGACCAGCTGCTGGATGTTCTCCCGGCGGGTGTTGCCCGAGACGGTGTTGAACTCGAAGTCGAGCTTCTGGCCGCCCTTGGCGAAGATGCCATCCGCGCCCATCGTGTAGCCGTCGGCCGTGAGGATGGCCTTGGCTCCGTTGGGGTCGTACTTCAGGTCCTTGAAGGTGTTGTCGCACCAGGGGCCGTCAATCGTCCACAGGCCGGCGCAGGGCAGAACCGGGAGGCCGGGGCTATCGGGACGCAGGATGGTGTTGACGATGGCGTCACGGTCCACGGCCATGGACAGGGCCTGGCGAACCTTGACGTCGTCGAGCGGGGCCTTCGAGAGGTTGTACCAAAGACCCTCGATGGTGTTGCCACCACCGCTCTTCATCTTGACGGTGGGCTGGTTGAGCTTCTGGGCGATGCCGGGCGACGGCTGCGGATAGATCGCCGCCACCTCGCCGGTCAGGAGCGAGTTGATCTCGGTGTCCTGGTCGGAGCGGGGCACCCAGGTCACCTGGGCCAGCAGGGGGATGTCGGACTTGACCCAGTAGTTCAGGTTGGGGACCAGGACCGCCTGGTTCTGGTCGAAGGACTTCAGCATCCAGGGCATGCCCGAGAAGCCCAGGGTGGTCTGCATTTGCTTGGAGGTCTCGGGCCCGTTCGGGAACGCCGCCTTCTTGAGAACGTGGCCCTGGTTGCCGCCGAACATGTCCGGCCAGTCGGCGAAGGGCTTCTTGAAGGTGATGACCACCGTCTTTGGATCGGGGCAGGCGACGTTGTCGACCTGGTCGTAGCCGACCGTGCTCAGGGAGCCGGTCGTCTTCAGGTAGGCCTGCTCGGTGAAGCTGACGTCGTCGCAGGTGATCGGCGTCTTGTCATCCCAGACCGCGGCCGGGTTCAGGTGATAGGTCAGGGTGAAAGGGTTCTGCTTGATGCCGCCATTGGCTGCCGTGGGGGCTTCAGTGATGAGGGCGGAGGGCTTGAAGTTGTTGTGCTCGTCGAGGAACATGAGCTTGGGGAGGACCTGCTGGTCGGTCACCCAGAACATCCACGACGAGTTGGCGCACTGCGTGATCGGGTTGATGCAAGTAGCCCACTGCTCAGCGCCAAGAACGATGCTGCCGGTAGGAACGGGCACGGTTGTACTGCTGTTGGTACCGGTACCTGATGGTGTGCTGCTCTTGCTGCAGGCCGCCGCAACCATCGCGACGCCTATCAGCACAAGCACCGTCTTGCCACCGAACCTTCGCACTTGCATGGACCCCCCTTGTTCTTTGGGACGACTTCCCGGGCTTACACTATGCACTTCAACCGACCGCCGTGTGGTTCCTTGCTCCTTACTGAAGGCGAATGGCCAGGATGACGGTGGTGAAGGAGAACACCACCGCCGCCAGGACGGTGATGCGGTCCAGGTTGCGCTCGACCACGGTGGAACCGGCAGCAGCCGAGCCGAGGCCCCCGCCGAACATCTCCGACAGGCCGCCGCCCCGCCCGCTGTGCAGCAGGATCAGCATGATCAGGGCGCCTGACACGATCACGTGGATCACGAGCAGGAGGAGGGTCACGGCAAGAGTGTAGGCGGGCGGATGCCGGTCGCGGCCGTCATCGCACCCGGTAGCGGACGATGCGGGCGAACTCCTCGGCGTCGAGACTGGCCCCTCCGACGAGGGCGCCGTCGATGTCGGGTTGGGCCATCAGCTCCGCGATATTGGTGGGCTTGACGGAACCCCCGTACTGGATCCTGACGGCCGCCCCTGCCTCGGCGCCGTGCAGCCGGCTCACCTCGACCCGAATGGCGCCGATGACGGCCTGGGCGTCGTCGGGGGTGGCCACGGCCCCTGTCCCGATGGCCCAGATGGGCTCGTAGGCGATGACCAGTCCCGCCACCTGCTCCCGGGTCAACCCGTCGAGGCCTGCCGCCACCTGGCCCAGGCACCGTGTCTCCGTCGACCCCGCCTGGCGTTCGTCCAGCGTCTCGCCGCAGCACATGATCGGGGTCATCCCCGCCGCCAGCACCGCCTTGGCCTTGCGGTTGACCCATTCGTCGGTCTCGCCGAACAGCTGGCGCCGCTCCGAGTGCCCGACAATCACCAGCGCCACATCGAGTTTGGCCAGCATGAGCGGGCTGATCTCACCGGTGAAGGCGCCCTTGGATTCCCAGTGGCAGTTCTGGGCGCCCAGCGAGATCGGGATCCGGTCGGCGTCGAGCAGGGTCTGGATGGAGCGCAGCGCCGTGAACGCGGGGTGAACGGAGGCGTCCACCGCGTCGTAATCGGCGTCGGTCAACAGATAGGAGAGCTTCTGCACCATGGCGATGGCATCCAGATGGGTGTGGTGCATCTTCCAGTTGCCACTGATGAGCGGCTTGCGCCCCGCCCGGCGTCGTTCAGCCACGCATTCCCTCCCGCAGCGCCTTGAGACCGGGCAGGTCCCCGAGCTCGATGAACTCCAGCGACGCGCCGCCGCCAGTCGAGATGTGGTCGATCCGGTCGGCGAGGCCGAAGCCGGCCACTGCGCTGGCACTGTCGCCGCCTCCGACGACGGTGAATCCCGGGCAGTCGGCAACCGCGTCGGCCACCGTCCGGGTCCCGGCTTCGAAGCGGGGGTCCTCGAACACGCCCATGGGCCCGTTCCACAGCACCGTCCGGGCGCCCGCGATCTCATCGGCGAAGGCGGCCGCGGTGCCCGGGCCGATGTCCAGGCCCAGCCACCCGTCGGGGAGGTCGACGCCGAAACCCTTGACGTCACCGCCAGGCTCGTGGCCGGGACCGAACGTCCCCCCCGGCGACAGGGCGTTGATGTCGGTCGGGATCGCGATGCGCGAGCCGCTGCGCTCGAGCAATCGGGCGCAGGTCTCGATGTAGTCGTGCTGGAGGAGCGACGCCCCGACGGAATGACCCTGGGCGGCGAGGAAGGTGAAACACATGCCGCCCCCTACGATCAGGGAATCCACCCGGTCCAGCAGCGCTTCCATGACCCCGAGCTTGTCGCTCACCTTGGAGCCACCCAGGATGGCCACGAAGGGGTGGGCGGCGTGGTGCAAGAGGTTGTCCAGGACCTCCACCTCCCGGGCCAGCACCCGTCCGGCGGCGCAGGGCAGCCGGCTCGGAGGCCCGACCACCGAGGCGTGGGCCCGGTGGGCAGCGCCGAAGGCGTCCAGTACGTAGAGGTCGTGACCGGCGACCAACCGGTCGACGAAGGCGGCGTCGTTGGCCTCCTCGCCCGGGTCGAAGCGCAAGTTCTCCAAAAGGTCGACCCCGGGGGCCAACTCGGCCAGACGCTCCCGCACCGGTTCCATCGAGTAACGGGGGTCCGGCTTGCCCTTGGGGCGGCCCAGATGGGAACAGGCGGTGACGCGCGCCCCGTGGTCGCGCAGCCACTCGAGTGTCGGCAGGGCGGCGCGGATGCGAAGGGCGTCATCGATGCGCCCGTCGGTTATGGGGACGTTGAAATCGACCCGGACGAGGACCGACTTGCCCTCCGGTGAGGGCAGGTCCTCCAGCTGCGGAAGCTCCACCGCCGGCTAGGCCGAGGCGGTGTTGGCCCGGCCGACGATCGCCGCCAGGTCCACGAGCCGGTTGGAGTAGCCCCACTCGTTGTCGTACCAGCCGAACACCTTCACCAGCGACCCCATCGTCATGGTCATCAGGGAGTCGAAGGTGCACGAGGCGGGCGAACCGATGATGTCGGAAGAGACGATGGGATCCTCGGTGTAGACCAGCCGTCCTGCCAGGGGCCCGCTCTCGGAGGCGGCCTTGAACGCCTCGTTGATCTCCTCGACGGTGACTTCCCTGGCCAGGATGCCGGTGAAGTCGGTGATCGACCCATCCTGCACCGGGACCCGCAGGGCGGTCCCGTCCAGCTTGCCCTTCATGGCCGACAGCACCAGGCTGGTGGCCCGGGCCGCCCCGGTGGCCGAGGGGACGATATTGGCCGCCGCCGCCCGGGCCCGCCGCAGGTCCTTGTGGGCCAGGTCCTGGAGGTTCTGGTCGTTGGTGTAGGCGTGGACGGTGGTCATCAGGCCCTTCTCGACGCCGAACGCGTCGTCGAGCACCTTGATCATGGGCACGAAGCAGTTGGTGGTGCACGAGGCGTTGGACACCACCTTGTGGGTGGCCGGGTCGAAATCGCCGTCATTGACGCCGACTACGAAGGTGGCGTCGACGTTGGTGGCGGGCGCCGAGATGATGACCCGGGGGGCGCCGCCCTCGATATGGGCGGCCGCCTTCTGGCCGTCGGTGAAGATGCCCGTCGACTCGACCACGACATCGACATTGATCTCGCCCCAGGGCAGGGCCTTGGGATCGCGTTCGGAGAAGACCTTGATGGTGTTGCCGTCGACGGTGATCGAATCGGCGTCCGAGGTCACCTCGAGGCCGAGGCGCCCGTGGGTGGAGTCGTAGCGCAGCAGGTGGGCGTTCGTCGACGGCGGGATCAGGTCGTTGACCCCCACGACCACGATGTCCGCGCCCGACTTGAGCGCCGCCCGGAGAAAGTTCCTCCCGATGCGACCGAAACCGTTGATGCCGACCCGAACAGGCATGCCGCCCTCCCAAAAACGTCGTGAACTCTGCTAGTTCACTCGATTCGAGTCGACGGGCGCCAGTTGCGCCTGCCCAGCCGGGCTCAGCGCTCCAGGTCCCGATGGTGGACCAGCGGGGCGAAGCCGTAGCGGCCGATGCGCTGGCTGAGCTCCTCGGCCAGCACGACGGAACGGTGCCGGCCGCCGGTGCAGCCCACCGCGATAGTCAGGTAGGACTTCCCTTCGCTCACGTAGGCGGGCAGGACCAGGCCCAGCAGGTGGTCGACCCGGTTGATGAACTCGTTGGTGGCCGGTTGGTCGAGCACGAAGCGCCGCACCGGCTCGTCCAACCCGTTGAGGGGACGCAACTCGTCCACCCAGTGGGGGTTGGGGAGGAACCGGCAGTCGAAGACGGTGTCCACGTCGAGGGGCACCCCGTGCTTGAAGCCGAAGGAGACCACTTGGATCTGCATGGTCTCGGCGGTCGGGGTGAAGATCTCGATGAGCCGGCGCCGCAGCTGGTGGACGTTGAGGTCGGTGGTGTCGATGATCACGTCGGCCGACTCCCGAATGGGCTGCAACAACGCCCGTTCCAGGGCGATGCTCTCAGCCACCCCCTCGGCGGCGCCCAGCGGGTGCCGGCGCCGGGTGCCCTCGAAGCGGCGCACCAGGACCTCGTCGGACGCCTCGAGGAAGAGGAGTATGACCGTGCCCCCGGCCCGGGCCCGGAGTTCTGCGACCGCCCCGCCCAGCTCATGCAGCTGGCCGGCCCGGCGGCCCACCACCAGCGCCACCCGCTCCACGGACTCGCCGTCGCTGGCGGTGACCAGGTCCGCCACCTTGGTGATGAGGGGGGTAGGCATGTTGTCGATCACAAACCAGCCGAGGTCCTCGAAGGTGGCGCCCGCCTGGCTGCGGCCCGCCCCGGACAGACCGGTGATGATGAGGAACTCAGCCATCACCCATCACCCTCTCGGCCCGCAGGAACAGAAGGCGCGGGATCGTGGCCGCCTCTGAGTATTCCTTGGCCAGGGCGAGGAATCCCGGCGGGGGCGCCGGCTCCTCCATGGCCGTGATGAGCATCCCGGCCCGGACCAGGGCGTTGACGTAGCGGGAGAGGGGGCGGTGGATGAACGGGATCCACACGCCGTTGTCCACCTGCTCCAGCGTGGTGTCCTCGGTGAGGTAGGGCCCGATCCGCCAGTACTGCTCCTCCAGGATGCGGTCGTCGATCCAGCCGCTGCCCGGTGTCTGCAGCAGTGGGTGGTTCAGGAAGAACAGGAAGCGGCCGTTCGGGGCCAGCACCCGGCCCACCTCGGCGATGGCCGCGTCCACGTCCTCGATGTGCTCGAACACCAGGCAGGCTACGACCGTGTCGAAAGTCGAGGGGGGAAAAGGGAGAGCCGCGGCCGCGGCCCGCCCGTAGGTCACGTCCGCCCCGCGTGCGGCGGCGACTCGCAGCTGGGCGCCGGTCGGGTCGACCCCGACCACTCGCCGGACGCCCGGTAATGCGGCCGCCAGACGGGCTACCTGGCCCTCGCCGCAACCCACGTCGAGCACCGAAGTGGCCCCGGCCAGGTGCCGGACGGCCAGGGGCAGGATCTGCTCGGTGTACTCGGCGTCGGCCCCCTCGGTGAAGCCCTCGACCCACCAGGAGGTCACGAACTCGCTATCCCAGCCCTGCCAGAGGCCCTCCTCCTCAGCCATGGACCGGTGTTTGCTCATGGAGCCGGTCAGAGACCGCCTGCGCCACCTTGTCGGGCAGCCACGGCAACTGACACAGCGATTCGAGGGACGCCGCCTTGACGCCTTTGACGCCCCCCAGCTCCTTCAGGAGGCGCTTGTGGCGGGCCGGGCCCAGGCCCGCGATATCGTCCAGGATCGAGGCGGTCATGCGCTTGCCGCGCAGCTGGCGGTGATAGGTGATGGCGAAGCGGTGGGCTTCGTCGCGGATACGTTGCAACAGGTACAGGGACTCCGAGGACCGGCTGATCCGGATAGGGTCGGCCTGTCCGGGGACGTAGACCTCCTCGAACTGCTTGGCCAGCGACGCCACTGGGATCTCCTCCTCCAGGCCCAGTGCCTCCACCACCCGCACGGCTACACCGAGCTGGCCTTTTCCCCCGTCCACCAGCAACAACTGGGGCGGGTAGGCGAAGCGCTTCTTGCGCTCCTCGACCGGTTTTTCCCGCTCGGCCAGGTACGCCGTCAGGCGCCTCGTCAACACCTCTTCCATGGCGGCGTAGTCGTCGTTGCCCCCGACCCCCTTCACCTTGAAACGCCGGTACTCGCTCGGGCGGGGCAGGCCGTCCTCCATGACGACCATGGACCCGACGTAGTCGCGGCCCTGGATGTGGCTCATGTCATAACACTCGATCCGCAACGGTGCCTCCGGGAGTCCCAGGGCCTCCTGCAGGGCGGTCAGGGCTCGAGCCCGGGCGTTGTGGTCGCTGGAGCGGCGGAGACGGTGGCGGGCGAACTCCTCTCCCGCGTTGCGGGTGACCATCTCCAGCAGGGCCCGCTTGTCGCCCCGTTTGGGTACCCGGATCTCCACCCGGGCTCCGCTGTGGGCGGCCGGGTTGACACTGCGTTCGACCCGGTAGTGCCCGGTGACCGCCCACCATTCGACGCCGGCGTCGACCGCCTCATCGCGACCGCGGCCGACCCCGGCCGAGCGCAGGACGGCCAGGAACGCCTCCATCACGTCACATTCCTCGGGATCGTCGGGCACCAGGATCAACGGTGGCACCCCGGTGGGCGCCTCGTGATAGTGCTGCTCCAGGATGTCGGCGACCAACTGGGACCGGGAAAGGTCCTCGACCTTGTCGACGACGAACCCCTTGCGGCCCACCACCCGCCCCCGGCGCACGTAGAACACCTGGACGGCTGCCTCCAACTCGTCCTCGGCGATGCCGAAGACGTCCAGGTCCTCGACCTTCTCGGTCACCATCTGCTGCTTCTCGATGACCTTGCGCACCGAGGCCAGCCGGTCGCGCAGCCGGGCGGCCCGCTCGTACTCGAGGATTCCGGCGGCCGACCTCATCTCCTCCTCGAGCCGCCGCACCACCGCCTCGGTGTCGCCGTCGAGGAACTCGATCAGATCGGCGACCAGGGCCCCGTACTCGGCGGGCTCGATGGCCGCGATGCAGGGGCCGCTGCACTTCTCGATGTGGTAGAGCAGGCACGGCCGGCCCTGCTTCTCGTGGACCCGGAACTTGTTGTCGCTGCAGGTTCGCACCGGGAAGGTCCGAAGCAGCGAGTCCAGGGTCTCCCGGATGGCGTAGGCGTGGGCGTAGGGGCCGAAGTACCGGCTGCCCCGGTCCTTGGTCCCCCGCTTCACCATGGCGCGGGGCCACTCGTCGCTTTCGGTGATGGCCAGGAATGGATAGCTCTTGTCGTCCCGGAGCCGGACGTTGAATCGGGGCCGGTGCTGCTTGATGAGGCTGTACTCCAGCATCACCGCCTCGACGTCGTTGCGAACCTGGATCCATTCCACCGACTCCGCCGACGCCACCATCTGGGCGGTCCGCGGCTGCAGGTGGATCGGGTTCTGAAAGTAGCTGCCGACCCGCGACCGCAGCGATTTCGCCTTGCCGACATAGATGACCCGGCCCGCGGAATCCTTGAACTGGTACGACCCGGGAGCGTCGGGAATGGAGCCGGCCGGGGGACGCGAGATCATGCCCCCCCAGTTTGCCGCCACCGTCGCGGTTCAGACGGCGTACACTTCCGCCAGCCGGCCCGGTATCCGGTCACATAACCCTCGAGGCCGACATCCCCGCGGACGGGCGACCGGGCTGTCCCCGCCGGCCAGATCGAGGTGTTCCTCAACGGAGGTACACACCCATGATTCGGCTCCAGCCCGTCCTCCCGGACGGCTATACCTCGGCCACGCCGGAAGATTTGTCGTCCCGGATTCGGGCCGCCCGCAACATTCTCGGCTCCCGTCTGATCATCCTCGGCCACCATTACCAACGCGACGAGGTGATGCGTTGGGCCGATGCCCGAGGTGACAGTTTCGGGCTGTCGCGCCTGGCGGCGGCCAACCGGGAGGCCGACTACGTGGTGTTCTGCGGCGTCCACTTCATGGCCGAGTCGGCCGACATCCTCACCGCCGATCACCAGCAGGTGATCCTCCCGGACCTGAACGCGGGCTGTTCCATGGCCGACATGGCCGACCTCGACTCCGTCGAGGAGGCCTGGGAAGCCATCGCCGCGGTGACCGACATCGAGCAGGTCGTCCCGATCACTTACATGAACTCCTCGGCTGCCCTGAAGTCGTTCGTGGGGTCCCACGGGGGAGCGGTCTGCACCTCCTCCAACGCCAGAGCGGTGTTGAGGTGGGCCTTGTCCCCCAATGGGGGCGGCGGTGAGAAGGTGTTGTTCTTCCCCGACCAGCACCTCGGCCGCAACACCGGGTTCCAACTCGGCTACCACGCCGGCGACATGGCGGTATGGGATCCCCGGAAGGACCTCGGCGGCCTCGAGGAGCGCCAGGTCAAGGCGGCCACCCTGCTCCTGTGGAAAGGCCACTGCTCGGTGCACCAGCGGTTCCGCCCCGAACACATCGCCGCCTTCCGGGCCGCCCACCCCGGCGGCGCGGTGATCGTCCATCCCGAGTGCTCCCACGAGGTGGTGGAGGCAGCCGACCAGGTGGGCTCGACGGATTTCATCATCGCGGCGGTGGCAGCCGCCCCATCCGGCAGCGTGCTCGCGATCGGGACCGAGATCCACCTGGTACAGCGGCTGGCGACCGAGCATCCCGACCTCACCGTGGTGTCGCTCGACCCACTCATCTGCCCGTGCTCGACGATGTTCCGCATCGACGCCGCCCACCTGTGCTGGGTCCTCGAGAACCTGGTGGCGGGAACGGTTGTCAATCGCATAACGGTCGACCCCGATATCGCATCATGGGCCAAGGTGGCATTGCAGCGAATGCTGGACATTACGTGATCGTTCAGCACCTGATACAACCGGGGCAATTTCCCCCATATGACAGCGTAAATCGGACCAACGGTCTCCGCTACAGGCCAGCGGCCGCCATCGGGTTATAGGCCGAGAAGGGAAGCCAGGAACTGCCCGGTATAGCTTTCCGGTGTCTTGGCCACTCGTTCCGGGGGTCCCTCGACTACGACCGATCCACCGCCATCGCCCCCCTCGGGTCCGAGGTCGACTATCCAGTCCGCGGACTTGATCACGTCCAGGTTGTGCTCGATCACCAGCACCGTGTTGCCCTGGTCGACCAGACGAGAAAGGACGTTGAGCAACTTTCGGATGTCCTCGAAGTGCAACCCGGTGGTGGGTTCATCGAGTATGTAAACGGTGCTTCCAGTCGAGCGCTTGGAGAGTTCGCTGGCCAACTTGATGCGCTGGGCCTCGCCGCCGGAAAGGGTGGGAGCGGGCTGGCCCAACCGGACGTAGCCCAGGCCCACGTCCACCAGGGTCTGCATATGCCGGGCGATGACCGGCTGGTTGGCGAAGAACCCCACCGCCTCCTCGCAGGGCATGTCCAGGACCTCGGCGATATTGCGCCCCTTGAACTCGATATCCAGCGTGTCGCGGTTGTACCGGGCCCCTTTGCATACCTCACAGGGGACATAGACGTCGGGCAAGAAGTGCATCTCGATCTTGATGGTCCCGTCACCCGAGCACGCCTCGCAGCGGCCCCCACTGACGTTGAACGAGAAGCGACCGGGCTGGTAGCCCCGGACCTTGGCCTCGGTCGTCTGAGAGAACAACCTGCGAATATGGTCGAACACCCCGGTGTAGGTGGCGGGATTGGAACGCGGGGTGCGCCCGATCGGGGACTGGTCGATGCTGATGACCTTGTCGATCTGCTCGGCGCCTTCGATGCGCTTGTGGCGACCCGGGACGACCTTGGATTTGTAGATCTTCTGCATCAACGACCGCAGCAGGATGTCGTTGATCAGCGTGGACTTGCCGGAACCGGATACCCCGGTGATGGCCACCATGCAGCCCAGTGGAAGCTCGACGTCGATCCCCTTCAGGTTGTGCTCCCGTGCCCCCCGGATGGCCAGCCATCCGTGGCCCGGCTCCCTGCGGATGGCGGGCACCGGGATCGACCGCCGGCCGGTCAGGTACTGACCGGTCAAGGAGTCCTTGGACTTGAGCAGTGCCTTCACGGGGCCGGCCACCACGACCTGGCCGCCGTGCTCGCCCGCCCCGGGACCGATGTCGACCACGTAGTCGGCGACCCGGATGGTCTCCTCGTCGTGCTCGACGACGATCACGGTGTTGCCCAGGTCCCGCAGCCGCAGCAGGGTGTCAATCAGCTTGCGGTTGTCCCGCTGGTGCAATCCGATCGAGGGTTCGTCCAGGACGTAGAGCACCCCCACCAGACCGCTGCCGATCTGCGAGGCCAGGCGGATGCGCTGGGCCTCACCGCCCGCCAGGGTGCCCGCGGACCGGTTGAGGGAGAGGTAGTCAAGGCCCACGTCGAGCAGGAACTGCATCCGGGCCCGGATCTCCCGAAGCACCCGGTCGGCGATCAGGTGGTCCCGCTCGCTCAGCACCAGCGTTGCCATGGCCGCGGTGGCGTCGCGGATAGACATGTCACACAGCTGGAAGATGTTGCGGCCGTCAACCGTCACCGCCAGCGACTCCGGCTTGAGGCGGGCCCCCGTGCACACCGGGCACGGCACTTCGCGCATGTAGCCCTCGATGGTCTCGCGCATGTGGTCCGACTCGGCCTCCGAGTGGCGCCGCTGCAGGTAGGGAACGACCCCTTCGTAGTGGGTCTGGTAGGAGCGGGTCCGTCCGTAGCGGTTGCGGTAGGAGACGTGGACCTGCTTGCTGCCGGAACCATGGAGGAGCACCTTCTGGTCGCCCTTGCGCAGCTTGTGCCACGGGGTCTTGGTCGAGAAGCCGTAGGTCTCGGCCACCGCGTCCAGGACCCGGCCGAAGTATTCGCTGCGGGCCCCGCCCCACGCCTGGATGGCGCCGGCCTCGATGGAGAGGTCGGGGTCGGGGACGACCAGTTCCGGGTCGACCTCGAACCGGGTACCCAGGCCGGCGCAGTGGGGGCAGGCCCCATAGGGCGAGTTGAAGGAGAAGTTACGGGGGGCCAGCTCGTCGAACGACAGCCCACAGGTGGGACAGGCCAGGTGCTGGCTGAAGGTCAGGACCTCGGGCTGCGCCCCCACGATGCCGTCCGGGCCCTCGGCCGGGACCAGCTGGACCTCGGCCACCCCTTCGGCCAGCTTCAGAGCCGTCTCCAGGGAGTCGGTGAGCCGCCGTTCGATCCCCTCCCTCTTGACCAGCCGGTCGACGATGACCTCGATGGTGTGCTGCTCGTAGCGGGCCAGCTTGGGGATCTGGGCCGCCCCGACCCCGAGCTCGAACAGTTCCCCGTCGATCCGGACCCGGGCGTAGCCCTGGCCCGCCAGCTCCGCCAGCAGCGCCTCGTACTCCCCCTTGCGACCCCGGACCACCGGAGCCAGGACCTGGAAGCGGGTCCCGTCGGGGAGCTCCAGGACCCGGTCGACGATCTGCTGCGGGGTCTGGCGCTGGACCACGCTGCCGTCCTTGGGGCAGTGGGGAACACCCACCCGGGCGTACAGCAGCCGCAGATAGTCATAGATCTCGGTGATCGTCCCCACCGTGGAGCGGGGGTTGCGCGACGCCGACTTCTGGTCGATGGAAATGGCGGGCGACAAGCCCTCGATGAAGTCGACGTCGGGCTTGTCCATCTGGCCCAGGAACTGCCGGGCGTAGGCCGAAAGCGACTCCACATAGCGGCGCTGGCCCTCGGCGTAGATGGTGTCGAACGCCAGCGACGACTTCCCGGAACCCGACAAGCCGGTGAAGACAATGAGCTTCTCGCGAGGCAGCTCGACCGAGATGTTGCGCAGATTGTGCTCGCGGGCGCCGCGAACAATGAGCCGGTCTGACATGGTCGCGACCAGTCTAGGACCGAACAGGCGTTCGGCGGAGGGACCCTGAGGCCCCCGCGTGGGCGCCCGCCGAGCCGGACGAGGCTTTGCCCCCGCCCGCCTCGGACAGCTCCGCCTTGAGGTCGGAGATCTCGTCGCGCAACCGGGCCGCGTACTCGAATCGCAGCTCGACCGCGGCCTGGTGCATCTCTTCTTCGAGGGTCCGGATGAGCCGGGCCAACTCGTCTCGGGGCAACTCCGCGAAGTCGCTGGCCATGCGGTCCCGGCGCCGGCTGCGGCGGTCCCGGCCGGGAACGGGCGCCGACTCGTCGTCGGGCCGCAGCATGGAGAGGATGTCGGTGACCGCCTTGCGGATGGTCTGGGGATCGATCCCGTGCTCGAGGTTGTAGGCCTGTTGCACCGCCCGGCGCCGCTGGGTCTCGGAGATGGCCCGCTGCATGGAATCGGTCACGGTATCGGCGTACATGATGACCTGGCCGTCGACGTTGCGGGCGGCGCGGCCCATGGTCTGGATCAGCGAGGTCCCGCTGCGCAGGAAACCCTCCTTGTCGGCGTCGAGGATCGCCACCAGCGAGACCTCGGGCAGGTCCAGCCCCTCTCGCAGCAAGTTGATGCCCACCAGGACATCGAACTCGCCCAGCCGCAGGTCCCGGATGATCTCGATGCGCTGGATGGTGTCGACGTTGGAGTGCAGGTACCGGACCCGCAGGCCCATCTCCAGCAGGTAGTCGGTCAGGTCCTCGGCCATCTTCTTGGTCAAGGTCGTCACCAGCACCCGGGCCCCCGCCTCGACCCGCTGGCCGATCTGCTCGATCAGGTCGTCGATCTGGCCCCGGGTGGGCTTGACGATGACCTCGGGGTCGACCAACCCGGTGGGCCGGACGATCTGCTCGACCACCTGGGCCGACTGGGCGATCTCGTAGGGCGACGGGGTGGCGGACAGGAACACGCACTGGTTGACCCGGTCATAGAACTCGTCGAAGCGCAGCGGCCGGTTGTCCGCCGCCGACGGCAGCCGGAAGCCGTGTTCGATCAGTGTCTCCTTGCGGGAGTGGTCGCCCTCGTACTGGCCGTGCAACTGGGGCACGGTGACATGGGACTCGTCGACCACCAGCAACCAGTCCTTCGGAAAGAAGTCAAGAAGGGTATGCGGTGGGGTGCCCGTCTCCCGGCCGTCGATGTGGAGGCTGTAGTTCTCGATCCCTGAGCACGACCCCACCTCGGCCAGCATCTCGAGGTCGTAGGAGGTGCGCATCCGCAGCCGCTGGGCCTCCAGCAGCTTGCCCCGGGACTCGAACCAGGCCAGCCGCTCCCGCAACTCGTCCTCGATCCGAGTGATAGCCCGCTTCATCCGCTCGTCGCCGGCCACGTAGTGGGTGGCGGGGAAGACGACCAGTTCCTCCAGCTCGCCCAGCTGCTCGCCGGTCAGGGGGTCGATGGCCACGATGCGCTCGATCTCGTCGCCGAACAACTCGATCCGGACGATGTGCTCCTCGTAGGCCGGATGGATCTCGACGGTGTCGCCGCGAACGCGGAACTTGCCCCGCACCAGGTTCATGTCGTTGCGCTCGTACTGCATGTCCACCAGCCGCCGCAGGATGGCCCGCTGATCGTGTTCGCTGCCCCGCTGCACATGGAGGATCCGGGCTGCGTACTCCTCAGGTGAGCCCAGCCCGTAGATACAGGAGACCGAGGCCACCACGATCACGTCGCGACGGGTGAGCAGGGCCGAGGTGGCCGAGTGGCGCAACCGGTCTATCTCGTCGTTGATCGAGCTGTCCTTCTCTATGTAGGTGTCGCTGGACGGGAGGTACGCCTCGGGCTGGTAGTAGTCGTAATAGGAGACGAAGTACTCCACCCGGTTGGCCGGAAAGAACTCCTTCATCTCGTTGGCCAGCTGGGCCGCCAGGGACTTGTTGGGGGCGATGATCAGGGTCGGTCGCTGGACCGCCTCGATGGTCCACGCCATGGTGGCCGACTTCCCGCTCCCGGTGATCCCGAGAAGGGTCTGAAACTGGTGCCCCCGCTCGATGCCCGCCGCCAACGCCTGGATGGCGGCCGGCTGGTCTCCGGCCGGTTCGAAGTCGGAGACGACCTGGAAGGGGGGCATGGTGCGATCGTACCGGGGGGGTGCGACCAAAATGACGCCCTGCTCAGTCGGGGTCAGACGCCGTCCCGGCGCCGCCGGTCTGGGTCACCATGTCAGTGACCTTCCGTCGTTCGGCGGCCTTCGGCGCCATCGGAATCCAGGGTCTCCTCCGCGGCGCCGTCGACTGGACTCGGCCCCCGCGGCTCCGCCATCCCCCGCAGCCACTCCCAGATCGGGGCGACGGCCGCCGCCAGGTCGGCGAGGGTGCCCCCGTTGTCGATGACCACGTCGCCCAGCCGGCGCCGCTCCTCCCCGCTGGGCTGGGCCCGGATCCGAGCCTCGGCGTCGGCCACGGTCAGGCCCCGCTGCTCGACCAGCCGCCGGACCGCCACCTCAACGGGAGCATCCACCACGACAACGGCCGCCAGCCGGTAGAGCTGCCGGCTGGTTGCGTCCAGCAGGGCGATGTCGAGCACGACCAACGGTCCCGGTCCCGGCCCCTCGGTGGCCGCCAGGGACGCCAGCCGGGCGCCGATGGCGGCCCCGATGACGGGATGGGTGATGTCGTTCAAGGCCGCCAGCTCGGCAGGGTCGGAAAACACCCGAGCCGCCACCGCCGCCCGGTTCAGCGTCCCGTCCGGGCGCACCACCGCAGGCCCGAAGTGCTCGACCAGGGCCCCGAAGGCGGCCTCGCCGGGGGCCACCACGTCGCGGGCGATCCGATCAGCATCCACGACCACCGCCCCGCGATCGGCCAACATGGCGGCCACGGTCGATTTGCCACAGCCAATCCCTCCGGTAAGGCCCACCACGACCACCGGGGCACGGTAGCAACATTGGCCCGGGCGAAAAGTCCCCAGAAGGCCGACAATTCCGGCAATGACTAGTCAGAAAATGGCCCGTCTTGGGCATTGCCAGCCAACTCGGCGCATGGCACGGTAGATATCGGAACCACATCGACGGAGTTTCGACCACCAATGCACCACCCCGACATGAGCGGAAACAACCGCTACCAGGAGCCCGACGACATGCAGGATCTGTTACGCACCTCTGACGTGGCGGCCTTGTTTCAGGTGTCCACCCGCACCGTCTCCGAATGGGCCCGGCGCGGGCGGGTGCCCTGTATGAGGACCCCGGGCGGCCAATGGCGCTATCCGGCCGAACCCATCCGCCAACTGGTCATGCGGGCCGAACACACGACCTGGGACGATCTGGCCAGTCCCAGCCCCAGCTGAGGCGGGTCAGGCCTCCGGCGCCGTGTTCCCGGAGTTAGCCGACGGCGCCTCGGTGTCGGTCGAGGCGGACGGGCTTTCGGCCTCGGAGCCCGGGGCCCCCTCCCGGGGATCGTGGCTCAGGCCGGCGACGCCGCCCGTTTCTTCCAGGTACTCGGCCCACGCCGCCTGGGCCTCCGACTCGGGCACGAACTCGGTGTCGTAGGCAGCCCCGATGTAGTTGCCCTGCTCGTCGTAGGCGTGCTCGCCGAAGTGCTCCCGGTACTCGGCCGCCACTTCGCCACCCTCGGCGGCCTGCTTGATGGAAAGGCTGATCCGGCGCCGCTGGAGGTCGATATCGATGATCTTGACCCACAGCTCCTCGCCCGGCGTGACGACCTGCTCGGGTAGTTCGACATGGTGCACGGCCATCTCGGAGATGTGTACCAGGCCCTCGATGCCCTCCCCTACCTGTACGAATGCCCCGAACGGGACCAACTTGGTGACCCGGCCGTAGACCAGCTCCCCGACCCGGTGGGCGTTGGCGAACTCCTGCCAGGGATCCTGTTGGGTCGCCTTGAGCGACAGACTGATCCGCTCCCGGTCCAGGTCGACGTCGAGGACCCGCACCTCGACCTCGTCGCCCACCGTGACCACCGAGGACGGGTGGTCGACATGCTTCCACGACAGCTCGGAAACGTGGATCAGGCCGTCCATGCCGCCCAGATCCACGAAGGCGCCGAAGTTGACGACGGAGGAAACCACACCGCGCCGGACCTCGCCCGGCTTCAGGTTGGCCAGGAACTCGTCGCGCTGCTCCTTCTGAGTCTCCTCCAGCCACGCCCGGCGGGACAGCACCACGTTGTTGCGGTGCTTGTCCAGCTCGATGATCTTGGCGTCGAGCACCCGGCCCACATAGGGCTGCAGGTCCCGCACCCGCCGCAACTCGACCAGCGATGCCGGCAGGAACCCCCGCAGGCCGATGTCGATGATCAGGCCACCCTTGACCACCTCTATGACCGGTCCCGACACCACGCCATCGCGGGCCTTGACCGTCTCGATGGTGCCCCAGGCCCGCTCGTACTGGGCCCGCTTCTTGGACAGGATCAGCCGGCCTTCCTTGTCCTCCTTCTGGAGGACCAGGGCCTCGATCTCATCGCCCAACGACACGACCTCGTGGGGATCCACGTCGTGGCGGATGGACAGCTCCCGGGCCGGGATCACGCCTTCGGATTTGAACCCGATGTCGAGCAGGACCTCGTCCTTGTCGACCTTGACCACGGTGCCCTTCACGATGTCACCGTCGTCGAACTCGACGATCGTTCCCGAGATGGCGTCCTCGAGCGAGAGCTCGCCCAGGTCGTCCATGGTGATTTGGCGTGGGGTGTAGACACCGGCTTCGTCGAAGGTCCCCATACCGTTGCTGGGAGCAGGTGCCATGGGGGCGGCGGCAGTGGCGGTGAGTGTTGCGGTCTCGTCGGACATGAATGGTGGCCTTCTTCAGCTACGCGCAGGACAGGGGGCGCCGGGTTGCGGCCCGCAGAAATGGTACTACCGTCACCGGCCTGTCCGGCCTGGCGCCGCCCAGGTTCAGGACTTGGCGCCCGCCCAGGTGTCGCCCCAGGACAGATGGACCTCCAAGGGGACGGACAGATCGGCGGCGCCGGTCATGGCCTCGACGACCACCCCCGCCGCCGCCTCCTCCTCGTCGGGCGGCACTTCCAGGATCACCTCGTCATGGACCTGGAGCACCAACCGGCTGGCCATCGCCGTCTCCTCGAGACGCCGGTCGATCCGCACCAGGGCCGCCTTGAAGATGTCGGCCGCCAGCCCCTGGATCCCGGCGTTCATGGCCTGGCGCTCCCCCGCCTGGCGGATCCGGTAGTTGCCCGCCTGCAGCTCGGGAATCTGGCGGCGGCGCCCGAACAAGGTCTCGGTGTATCCCCGGCTGCGGGCCTCGGCCACCACCCGGTCCATGTACGCCTTCACATTGGGGAACGCCTCGAAGTAGGCCTGCAGGATCTGGGCCGCCTCATCGACGGAGATGGCCAGGCGCTGGGCCAGGCCATAGGACTCCATGCCGTAGGCCAAGCCGTAGGAGACCATCTTGGCCTTGGACCGCTGGGCCAGCGTCACCTCGTCGCCGGGCACGCCGAACACGCGGGAGGCGGTGACGTTGTGGATGTCGATCCCGGTGCGGAACGCCTCTACCAACCCCGGGTCCAAGGCCAGGTGGGCGATGACCCGCAACTCAATCTGGTTGTAGTCCGCCACCAGGAACCGGCACCCGGGGGCGGGAATGAACGCCCGGCGGAACTCCCGGCCCTCATCGCTGCGGATGGGGATGTTGTGGAGGTTGGGCTGGTCCGAGGACAGCCGCCCGGTGCGGGCCACCGTCTGGTTGAAGGTGGCGTGGATGCGGCCGTCGGCGGCCACCTCGGCCAGGAGGGACTCGCCGTAGGTCGAACGGAGCTTTTCGACCTCCCGATAGCGCAGGAGCGCCTCGATGATGGGGTGCTGGCCGCGGAGCTTCTCCAGGGACTGGGCGTCGGTCGAGAACCCGGTCTTGGTCCGCTTGTTGGGCGCCAGGGCCAGCTTGACGAACAGGATCTCCCGCAGCTGCTTGGTCGAGTTGACCACGAACGGCTCCCCGGCCAGCTCCTGGATTTCGAGTTCGAGGGCCCGGGCCTCCTCCGTCAGCCGCTTGGCCAGGGTGCGCAGATAGTCTTCGTCGACGCCGACGCCGACCTCTTCCATCCGGGCCAGCGACCGCACGAGTGGCCGCTCGATCTCGTCGTAGAGCCGCGAAAGGCCCCGGGCCGACATGGCGGCGCTCAGTGGCTCGACCAGCACGCCGACGGCCGCCACTCGCCGCCCCGCCTCGCGGGCAGGATCGACGCCACCGCCGCCCCCCAGGTCCAGTTGTCCCTCGGGCGGCCCGTCGGGCGAGCGCAGCTCGATGCCGGCGTAGCGGGCCGCCAGATCCTCCAGCAGATACTGGTCGCCGGCCGGATCAACGAGGTAGGCCCCGATGGCGGTGTCCAGTTCCAGGTGGGAAAAATCGACGCCCGCCACGGACAGGCCCCGCATGAGGGCTTTGGCATCGTGGGCGCTTACCGGGGCCCCGCCCGGCCCCAACAGGCGGGCCAGGGCGGTTCTCACCTGGTCGTCGTCCAGCAGGGAGCCGCCGAGCCAGACCACCGGCACCGGGGCGCCGCCTTCGGGAGGCGGGGGCGGGAGCTCCACGAACGCCAGCCCTTCGATCGCGGAGCGCCCCGGGCGCCCGGCCCAGGCGGCCTCCATCGCCAGAGGCGTGGCGGCGGCGCTCCAGGCAGTTACCAGCTCGACTGCCACTTCGGCCCCGGGCACGTGTTCCACGTCCACCTCGAAAGGGGCACCCGCGGGGACATCCGCCTCGGTCCCCTTTCCCCCCCCGTCTGTCACCTCCAGCAGGCGGTCCCACAGGGTCCGGAACTCGAGGAAGTTGAAGAGCTGGCGGACCTCGTCGAAGTCCCAGGCCGCCATCTTCAGGTCGTCGATCTCGACGTCGACGGGGACGTCGCGGATCAGCGGCGTGGCTTGGGCGTTGCGGCGCACGACGGGTTCCGCCTCGGCCATGTTCTGACGCAGCTTGGGGGTCAGCTCGTCGAGGTGGGCGAAGACACCGTCCAGGTCGCCATAGGTGTTGATGAGCTTGGCCGCGGTCTTCTCCCCCACCCCGGGGACGCCCGCCAGGTTGTCGGAGGGGTCGCCCCGCAAGGCGGCATACTCGGGGTACTGGACCGGGGTGACCCCGGTGCGGTCGTGGATGCCCGCCTCGTCGTAGAGGACGTAGTCGCTGACCCCACGACGGTTGTACAGCACCTTGACGTGGGGATCCTCGACCAGCTGGTAGGTGTCCCGGTCGCCGCTCACGATCATGACGTCGAGGCCCCGGTCACGCGACTGGGTGGCCAAGGTGGCGATGATGTCGTCGGCCTCGAAGCCGGCCAGTTCGACAGTCGGGATGCGCAGGGCGTTGACGACCTGGCGGACCAGTCCCATCTGCTGGCGGAGGATGTCGGGGGCCTCGGCTCGGCCCGCCTTGTAGTCCGAGATCATCTCGTGGCGGAAGGTGGGTTCAGGCCGGTCGAAGGCCACCGCGATGCGATCCGGGTGGTGGTCCTTGAGCAGGTTGATGAGCATCGACGTGAACCCGTAGACGGCGTTGGTCACCTGCCCGGACGCGGTCGCCATGTCGGTGGGGAGGGCGAAGAAGGCCCGGTAGGCCACCGAGTTGCCGTCCAGCAGCAGGAACAGGGACATCCACCGATACCATATCGGCGTGCCCGCCGGCTACCACCCCCCGCTCGAGGAGTACCTGGAGGCCATTCACGAGCTGGAGGAGGAAGGCACCCAGGTGATCCAGGCCCGGCTGGCGGAGCGGGTCGGGCACTCGGCGCCGGCGGTGTCGGAGACCATCCGGCGGCTGAAGGCGGACGGCTACGTGACCGTCGAGGACCGGGCGGTGATGCTGACCGGCAAGGGGCGGGCCCGGGCCGAGAGCGTGGTCCGCAAGCACCGCCTGGCCGAGTTGCTGCTGACCGAGATCATCGGACTGCCCTGGCACAAGGCCCACGTGGAGGCGTGCCGCTGGGAGCATGTGATCAGCGACGAGGTCGAGGACCGGCTGGTCGAGTTGCTGGGCCACCCCACGACCTGCCCCCACGGCAATCCCATCCCCGGTAGCGGGGCGCTGGCGGTGCGGGACCTGGTGGCGCTGAGTTCCGTGCACGGCGGCGAGCAGGTGCGGTTGGAGCGGGTAACCGAGCAGGTCGAGATCGACCTGGAGGCCCTGGAGTACCTGTCATCGGCCGGCTTCATTCCCGGCGCCGACGCCACCGTCACCGGCCGGGCGCCGGACGGCACCCTGACCTTGGAACTGGGCTCCCACAGCTTCGCCCTGGGGCCGGGGCTGGCCCAGCAGCTGTACGTGACCGCCCGCTAGGGCGCGCCTGGTGGCCTGTCGGCGTCGGCCGGTCGGCGTCGGCCGGTCGGCGTCGGCCTGTCGGCGTCGGCGTCGGCGTGACCCGGTGTCCATGGAACGCCCGCTTTGGGCGTGGTTCATGGCTTTGGGTGTGGGTTATCCCGGATATACCGGGATAAACCACACCCAAAGAGAAAAGGCACGCCCAAAGCTCGAACTCCGGGTGGTCAGGGTTGGCCGGCCGGGGCCGGCGGGCGCAGGCCTTCTTCGATCACCCGGCGGGCGATCTCCTTCATGTGCAGGCGTTCCCGCATTGCTGTCTTCTGGATCCAGCTGAAGGACTCCGCCTCTTTCATGTGCAGCTCGTCCATCAGCATGCCCTTGGCCCGCTCGACCACCCGGCGGGTCTCGAGCTGCTCTTCCAGGCTCTTCACGTCGTGGGCCAGGTTCTGGATCTCCCGGAACCGGCCCAGAGCGATCTCGATCTGGGGCAACAGGTCGCTCTTCTGGAACGGTTTGACGACGTAGGCCAAGACGCCGGCGTCGCGGGCCTGGTCCACCAGGTCCCGCTGGCTGAAGGCGGTCAGGATGACAACCGCCGCCAATCGCTCCCCGGTGATCTCTCGGGCCGCGCTCAAGCCGTCGGTCCCGGGCATCTTGATGTCGAGGATGACCAGGTCGGGTCGGAGGCTGCGGACCAGCTGGATCGCCTCGTCGCCGCGGCCGGTTTCCCCGACCACCTCGTAGCCCTCCTCCTGGAGGATTTCCTTGAGGTCCAGGCGAATAATGGCTTCGTCCTCCGCGATTACGACGCGAACCGGCACGGGGGGCTAGCTCCTTGGGCTCGTCAGTGGGACTCGATGACGAGCCGATCGAGCAGCTCGTCCTGGGTCTGGCGCAACTCGGCGACGGTGAGCAACAAGGCCTTACGGCTTCGATCCATGGCGTCGGCGTGGCGTTGCGCTTGTTGAAATTCCTTGTTGGCCAACGGAGTTTCCGACACCAGGGCGCGCAGGCGGGCGTCCTCGGCGGAATCATTCAGTACCGACAGCTGTTCCTCGACCACAGCCAAATCCTGACGAGCGCGCTTCAGCCGCTTGGACACCTCGGTGAGTCGTCGCTCGATCAGTGATTTGGACACGTCGGCCTGAGTCTACTGAGCGAGTCGCAGCGCCACTGCCCCGTCCTGCGCCGGCACGTTCCCCAGCCAGGCTGGGGAGTGGCGTGCGGTTGCCAGGCGGGCCGGGCCAGGATGGGCCCATGCGGTACCGGTGGGTAGCGGCGATCAGGCCGGCGGCGGTCAGGGCCGCGGTAGCGGCCCTAGCGGCCGCTACCGCGGTCGTGCCCGGGGCGTGCTCGGGCCCGGGACCAAGTTCGGCCGCGGTGACGACGGTTCCGGACAATGGATGCCGGGCGCCATCCCAAGAACGCCTCGATCCCCGGTCCACGAACCACCTGTTCACGGGAGCCCCGGAACCGACCTACCTGAGCGACCCCCCGACCTCGGGCCCCCACCGGCTCGGGCCCCCCTACCGCGGGGCGCTCACGACGCCCATTTCCCGGCCCAGCCAGGTGGCCATGCTCGAGGCGGGCTTCGTTCTCCTCCAGTACCGGGGCCTGGCCCCCGACCAGGTGGCGGTCCTCGACGGCCTGGCCGGCGATCTGGTCACGGTGGCGCCGCCCGCGGGCTTGCTTCCGAGCCCGGTGGTGGCTACCGCATGGACCTGGAAGCTCGAGTGCGGCTCCGCCGCCCCGGCCGCGGTTTCCGCCATCCGCACCTTCATCGCGGCCCATCAGGGGGCCGGTTTCGGGGGCAACATCCCGGTGACCACCCTGTCGACGTGAGGCCGGGGTCGAAGTCTCATCCGTTGTTCAGATTTCCTGACCACACTTGAGCACCATGCGCGTCCTGGTGGTCGACGATGAGCCCGCGGTCCGGCAGGCCTTGGACCGCGCCTTGCGCTTCGAGGGCTACGAGACGGAAATGGCGGGCGACGGGTTCGGCGCCCTGTCCGCCATCGCCGAGCGGCCCGCCGACGCGGTGGTGCTCGACGTGGCTATGCCCCGCATGGACGGCCTCGAAGTGTGCCGGCGCCTGCGGGCGGCCGGAGATGCGATTCCCATCCTGCTGCTCACGGCCCGGGTGGCGATCTCCGAGCGGGTGGCAGGCCTGGATGCCGGGGCCGACGATTACCTGGTGAAACCGTTCGCCCTCGAGGAGCTGCTGGCCCGGTTGCGGGCGTTGCTCCGCCGGTCGGGACCACCCGACGACGAGGTGTTGCGGTTCGCCGACCTGTCGCTCAACCCGGCCACGCGCGAGGTGACGCGAGGTGAGCGCAGCATCGAGTTGACGAGGACGGAGTTCCTGCTCCTCGAGCTCCTGTTGCGCAACGCCCGCCAGGTGCTGCCCCGCGAGGTGATTTTCGACCGGGTCTGGGGCTACGACTTCGGCGCCAACTCCAACTCGCTGGAGGTGTACATCGGCTACCTGCGCCGGAAGTCCGAAGCCGATGGCGAGTCGCGGTTGGTGCACACCGTCCGGGGCGTAGGGTACGTATTGCGGGGGCCCAATGGCTGACGTCGGCGGCAGCGACCGCCCCGACCGTTCGAAAGGGGGACCTGTGCCCCACCGGATGAGCTTCCGGACCCGCCTGGTTGCCGTGGCGGCCGCCGCGGTGGGCCTCTCGGTCGCCTTGGCGTCGGCCGCTTGTTACGTCGGCGTCCGCCGGACGCTGGTGAGTGAGGTGGACAACCAACTCCGCCGCCAGGGTGACCTGATCACGAGCCGCGGCCGCCTCCGTCCCGAGATCCCGAGCCTGGCAACGGTCACCGGGCCGCTGCAGCGCAGCGGCCTCAACTCCTTCGTGACCTTCCAGGTGATCAAATCCAACGGGACCGTCGTGATCCCGAACACCCCCAATGTCCTGCCGGTCACGGCCAGCGACCGCGCCGTGGCGGCGGGCCGGCAGGAGGAGGCCTTCCGCTCGGTGGGCCGGCCAGGCAGCACCACCCATGCCCGGGTGCTCACCTTTTCCGTGGGCGGCGACTACGCGGTGCAGCTGTCCCGGCCCCTGAGCGACACCGATCGCACCCTGAGCCAGCTGGCATTGATCCTGCTGATCGTGGCGGTCGCCGGCGTCGCCTTCTCGCTCCTACTCGGGTACCTGGTCGGCAAGACCAGCCTGGGGCCGGTCGAGGACCTGACCGAGGCCGTGGAACGGGTCGGCGCAACGGGGCAGCTGGACGAGCGAATCGAGGTGTTCGGCGACGACGAGTTGTCCCGGCTGGCCACCAGCTTCAACAAGATGCTGGCGGCGCTGGGCGAGTCGCGCCGGCAACAGGCGCAGCTGGTCGCCGACGCCGGCCATGAGCTGCGGACTCCGCTCACCAGCCTGCGGACAAACATCGAGGTACTGCTCCGAGTCCCGGATCTCCCGGACTCCGACCGGACCGCGCTGTTCGGTGACATCACGGCCCAGTTGGGCGAGCTGACCACGCTGGTCGGCGATCTGGTCGAACTGGCCCGCGACGATGAGCAGCGTCCAGAACCCGAGGACGTCCGGCTGGACCTGGTGGTCGACGACGCCGTCGACCGGGCCCGCCGGCGGGCGCCGTCGCTGACGTTCCGCCTGTCCACTTGCGACGCCGTGGTTCGGACCCAGCCCACCCTTCTGGAGCGAGCGGTGCTCAACGTGCTCGACAATGCGGCCAAGTGGAGCCCGCCGGGCTCCGAGGTGGACGTGGCGGTGTCCCGCAGCGAGGGGTGGTGGCGCCTCGAGGTTCGTGACCACGGCCCCGGCATAACCGACGAGGACCTGCCCCATGTGTTCGACCGGTTCTACCGCTCGGCGGCGGCCCGTTTCCTCCCCGGCTCCGGGCTGGGGCTGGCCATCGTGCGCCAGGTGGTGGAGTCGAGCGGGGGTTCGGTCGCCGCGGTGTCGGCTCCGGGCGGCGGGACCATCGTGCGGATCGACCTGCCGGCGGTCGAACCATCCGTGGGGGGCGCCGACAACGACGACACCGACACCGACACCGACGACACCGACGACACCGACGACACCGACGACACCGACGACACCGGCGGTCCCCGCCGGCGTGGGGGCGCCACGAGGGCGGGCCCGGCCGGCCCGGCAGAAGCCGACTCCCTTCTCATCTGAGCCTCAACCCGCTGCCGAACCGCGACCCGGTCGGAACAGGTCCCGCAACCTCCGGACACCGCGGACCGTGGAATAGGGTGGACCAGTCAGGCCCGGGTGGTGGAATGGTAGACACGGTGGACTCAAAATCCATTGCTCGCAAGGGCGTGCGGGTTCGAATCCCGCCTCGGGCACCCCGGCGCTAATCAGACACCCGAGCCTCAGAACACCCGAGCCTCAGAACACCCGAGCCTCAGAACACCCGAGCCTCAGAACACCCGAGCCTCAGAACACCCGAGCCTCAGAACACCCGGGCCTCAGAACACCCGAGACGAAGCCGCTACGTCGGCGAGCGCCGGGCCGCGAGGCGCATTTTCACCGCAGCCAGAGCCACGCACAGGGCGGCGGCCCACAGGACGATCCCCGCGGTGGGGTTCACCAGGGTGTACACCGTGAACCCGGCGGTGATCAGGATGACAGCGGCAGCTCCCATGCGCTGAGGCTACGCCGATCCCCGGTGGCCGAAACCCCCACCCTGTGTACAGTCGCCTCGTGAAGTCGCTGCCCCGACCGGTGAAACGGCTGGCCTTGCTGGCGCTGCTCGTTGCCGGGGTCTCAATCTGGCGCAACCGGATGATCGCCGCCAACCTGGCGAGCCACCCGGTCCCCCAGGGGCCCGCCACGCCCCCGAGGCCGCCCCGTCCCGACTCCAAGTGACCCGCCAGTAACCAAACGCAACAAAAACTCAACGTACTGGCAACACGCCAATCTGTTACCTCCGACAACCTTCAGTGGTCAGATAACGAAAGGGCGACGGGAGGAGAATCAGGCGTGCCAGCATTCGTGTTCCCCGGACAGGGATCACAACGCCCAGGGATGGGGAAAGCGTGGAGAGACCACCCCTCTTGGGACGTGGTTGCTGACGCCTCCGAGGTGGCCGGGCGCGACGTCGCCCATCTGCTCCTAACGGCCGGCCCCGAGGAGCTGACCGAAACCCGCAACGCTCAGCTGGCCACCCTCACCTTCAGCCTGATCGTGCTGGACGCGGTCGAGCGCCTCGGCATCGAGCCCACCGCGTGCGGTGGTCACAGCCTGGGCGAGTACAGCGCCCTGGTGGCGGCGGGCGCCTTGTCGTTCGACGACGGCGTGGCCATCGTGTGCGAACGAGGCGAGGCCATGCAGGCCGCCGCCGACGACCAGCCGGGGACCATGAAGGTCATCCTGGGCCTCGACGACGACTCGGCCGACATGGCGTGCTACCGGGCCGATTCCGAGGTGTGGGTCGCCAACTACAACTCCCCTGACAACGTTGTCATCGCCGGGGACTACGACTCGGTCGACGCCGCCCTCGACGAAGCCTTCGTCCTCGGGGCCCAGCGGGTCATGCCGGTGGCGGTGGGCGGGGCGTTCCATACCCCCTTCATGGCCGCCGCCCGGCCCCGGCTCCGCAAGGCGCTGCGGGCCGCTACCTTCCGAGAACCCGAAGTGCCAGTCGTCGCCAACGTCGACGCCCTCCCCCACCAGACGGCCGAGAGCTGGCAGGGCCTGTCGTCGGCCCAGCTGTGCAGCCCGGTGCGGTGGCGTCAGAGCGTTCTCCGCCTGGCCGGGCTGACCGGCAACCTGGTCGGCGGCTTCCCCGGCCTCTCGACCACTACAGAGTCCATCATGGCCGCCGCCAGCGCCGCCGGCGCCAATGCGGCCGAGGGCGAGCGCCTCTTCGTCGAACTCGGCTCGGGCGGCGTCCTGACCGGCTTCACCCGCCGCATCCTGCCGAGCGCCACGGCCATCTCGGTCGCGGTGCCCGCCGACCTTGACACCCTGGTCGAAGCCATTTCGGGCGACAGCGCCCTGCACGCCTACGCCGCCAGTCACCACGGGGAGCACCTCTACGTCTCCGAGCGCATGGTCATCAGCCCTTGTGCCGGCGTCTTCCAGCCGACCGGCGCCAGCGCTGCCGCCGCCGCCGAGGGCGAACCCATCATGGTTGGCACCATCTTGGGCACCGTCGGGGCGGTGGATGTGCAGTCGCCGTTCTCGGGGTGGCTGATGGGGATGCTCGCTCTGCCTGGTGAGCGTGTACAGACCGGTCAACCCGTCGCCTGGCTGAGGGCCAGCTAACACTGTGACTCCAAACAAGATCTCCACCAACCGCGGGAGCGCCATCACCGGATGGGCCACCGCCCTGCCGGAAACCGTCGTCACCAACGACGATCTCTCCCGCTACCTCGACACCTCGGACCAATGGATCGTCGATCGAACCGGTATCCGGGAACGCCGGGTCATCTACGGCCCATTCGCCCCCCGGCCTGCCGATCCCCTCCTCTGGCAGTCCCCTCCCGGGGGGGTGGGCACGACGGCATCCCTCGCCATCGAGGCGGGGCGCAAGGCGCTGGCCGCGGCCCATCTCGGTGCCGAGGACATCGACCTGTTGATCCTGTGCACCACCACGCCCGACCAGACCGTCCCCGCCACGTCCTCGGTGGTGCAGAGCGCCCTGGGCCTTCACTGCGCCGCCTTCGATCTGAACGCCGCCTGTGCCGGCTTCGTCTACGGCCTGGTCATCGCGGCCAGCTTCATCACCAGCGGCGCCCACCGGGTCCTCGTGATCGGGTCCGAAACCCTGTCGCGCATCGTCGACTGGACCGATCGGGAGACAGCGGTCCTATTCGGCGACGGCGCCGGGGCGGTAGTGGTCGAGGAAGTCCCGGGCGACAGCTCGCTGCTCGGATGGGATGTCGGCGTCGACGGCGCCCTGCAGCCCATCCTGTACGCCGACCTCGGCGGCTATCTCCAGATGGTCGGCAAAGAAGTCTTCCGCCGGGCGGTCCGGGCCACCGTGGAGTCCTCGCAGGCGGCCATGGAGCGGGCCAAGGTGACCTCCGAGGACATTGCCCTGTTCGTGCCCCATCAGGCCAACTCCCGCATCATCGAGGCGGCCTGCAACCGCCTCGAGATCCCCCTGGAGCGGGCCGCGGTGATGCTGGATCGCACCGGTAACACCAGTTCCGCCTCCATTCCCCTCGCCTTGGCCGAGGCGGTAGACGAGGGCCGCGTCGCCGACGGCGATCTCATCTTGATGTCGGGCTTCGGCGCCGGCATGACCTGGGCCTCGGCCGTATGGCGCTGGTCCAGTGACCCCTTCCAAGACGTCACCGGCCTCCCGGTCGGCGGCTGAGGATCGGCACAGGTCCCAAGCAACCCACGCGATGGCCTCATCCATCGCGCCCTGACGCAGTAGATTCGCGAGATTCGTGACCGGAGGATGTAATGGACGACCAAGTCGCGTTCGACAAATTCAAGCAGTGCGCCGTTGAGGTGCTTCAGGTCGACCCCGAGAAGGTCACCCCCACGGCCCGCTTTGGCGATGACCTCGATGCCGACAGCCTCGACCTGGTCGAACTGGTGATGGCCCTCGAGGAGTCCTTCGACGTCACCGTCGACGAGTCCGAGCTCGAGGGTATCGAGACCGTCCAACAAGCGTTTCAGCTGGTCTACTCGAAGATCTGATGCTGGCACTGACAGGTGCCGCTGACGGCACGGGTTCGGTGCCCGGGCGGCGGGTTGCGATCACCGGCATCGGCGTCGTTGCGACGTGTGGAACGGGTAAGGACGCCTTCTGGGAGGGTCTGCTCGCCACGCCCGCCGACGGGGTGCGCCAGGTCCCTGACTTCGACGGCACCGAGTACTTCGGCGCCAAGGAGGTCCGGCGGGTCGACCGGTTCTGCCAGATGGCGGTGGCGGCCGCCGACCAGGCGGTAAACGACGCCGGCGGCCTCGAAGGGCTGGCCGTCGACCCGGCCCGGGTGGGCGTGTTCATCGGCACCGGGGTGGGCGGCCTGGAGACCCTCGAGATCCAGATCTGGACCTTCAAGGAGAAGGGACCTCGGCGGGTCTCGCCGTTCATGGTCCCCATGATCATGGCCAACGCCGGAGCCGCCGCGGTGTCGATGCGCTTCGGGATGCGGGGCCCGTGCGAGGACACCGTCACCGCCTGTGCGTCGGGAACCCACAGCATCGGCAACGCGGCCCGCATCATCGCTACCGGCCGGGCCGACGTGATGGTGGCAGGCGGAGCCGAGGCCAGCTGTACCGGCGTGGCGGCGGCGGCATTCGGCAACATGACCGCCCTCTCCCGAAGCGGGCGCTCGATGCCCTTCGACGTCAAGAGGGACGGCTTCGTGATGGCCGAGGGCGCCGCCGTCGTGATCCTGGAGGAATGGGGTCGGGCCGTGGCCCGGGGCGCCACGATCTACGCGGAGCTGGCGGGCGCGGCGTCCAATGCCGACGCCTACCACATCACCGCCCCCTCCCCGGGCGGGCCCGGCGCCGCCTCCTGCATGGAGCAGGCGATCCAGGACGCCGCCCTGACCCCCGCCGACATCGCCCACATCAACGCCCACGGCACCTCGACGTCGCTGAACGACGCCGCCGAGGCCGAGGCCATCAACAAGGTCTTCGGCACCCCCGGGCCCCCCGTCACTTCGACCAAGGGCGTGGTTGGCCACGCCCTGGGCGCGGCGGGCGCCATCGAGACGGTGGCCTCGATATTGACGATCACCCACCGGCTGATCCCGCCCACCGCGGGCCTCACCGAACTCGACCCAGACGTCCACCTCGACGTCGTGACCGGCGGCCCCCGGCCCTGGCAGCCGGGCCCAACTCTGTCCAACTCCTTCGGCTTCGGCGGCCACAACGGTTGCCTGGTGATCACTCCCCCCTAGGCAAAGGCGGGGAAAAGGGGCGCTCGGACAGCCAACCGCGGCCGGCCGCCCGGCTTCGGATGGATTTTGGGTTCCCGGGAGCCACCACCCATCACCGGTAGATGAGCCCCGACCACAAGTGACGGATACTGGCTCGCCCGAGAGCCACCACCCATCACCGGTAGATGAGCCCCGACCACAAGTGACGGATACTGGCTCACCCGGGAGCCACCACCCATCACCGGTAGATGAGCCCCGACCACAAGTGACGGATACTGGCTCGCCCGAGAGCCACCACCCATCACCAGTGGATGGGTCCCGACTCAGACGCTCCAGCCCCGGAAAAGGTTGAGACGGCGGCGGAATGTTCCCGGAAAGTGGACCGTTGCTCTCCAGGAAAGGGACGCCAGTGCCGATTTCACTACAGGAGAGTTCAGGGAGGAAGGCAGGTCAGGAAATGGGCTGGAAACACCGGCGGGTTGTGCCCGCCAATGAAGTCGCTCCTTGGGATGGGCCGTTCGCACCGCCAGGGCCCGTCGGGCCGGTTCAGGTGAACCCCATGGTGAAGACGGCGGCCGAGCTGGTCGCCCCTCGGGCCGAAGCGCCTGCGAAGGCAACCGCAGTCGCCTCCGCGGCGGCCTGATCTACCCGGCGGCCAGGACCTCGAGCAGGTTGGTGGGCGTGTCCTTGGGTGAGATCTTGTACCAGACCCGTTCCAACTGGCCCGAGGGATCGACCAGGAAGGCCGAGCGCTCGATCCCCATGTAAGTGCGGCCGTACATCGACTTTTGCACCCACACGCCGTAGGCCTCGGCGACCGCGTGGTTCTCGTCCGCCAACAACGGGAAGCCGAGCCCATATTTCTTGTCGAACTTGGCCTGCTTGGCCGGTGCGTCGGGGCTGATACCCAAGATGGCGGTGTCGCCGACCTGGCCCCGGATGTCCCGCAACCCACACGCCTGGGTCGTGCAGCCCGGCGTATCGGCCTTGGGGTAGAAGTAGATCATCACCCGGCGGCCGGCGAGGCCGGCCAGGTCGACGGGTTCGCCCGATTGGTCTTTGAGGCTGAACAGGGGCGCCTGGTCCCCCACCGAGAGCCTGTCACTCATGGCTTTAGTATGCCCGGTATCGGGTCAGGCTTTCGGTGGAGACAGGCCCGGATCGGCCGGCCCGAGGCCAGCCATCGGGTGCGCAAGATCCTGCTCTATCTGCGCGGTGGTCCGACGCCCGAGCGCAGGCCGGCATTCTCCAGGTCCACGACGCAGGTGACTGCCGAGGGCGCGGTACGGTCAACTGGTGACCTCGGTACCGGAGGCGGCGGCGCCTCCAGACGAAATACGACCGGCCGATTTCGGCATCGGCGCCTTTAGCGAGAGTCCGCCCTGGCTCGTGGTCCCCTCGGAGCTGACCTGGCGCCACGGGATCGACGAGTTGCGCCAGGCCACCGCCGACGAGGTCCCCGACCTGCTGCGCAGGCGGCGCCTGCCCCCGCTGCGCCGGATGGTGCTCGTGGCGGCGTCGCTGGGGTGGGCGCTGGCGGGCTGGTATTTCGTCGACCGCCTTCGGGCCCGCTGGAGCGGCCGCCCCGAGGTATCCCAGGCAGGGTTGTCCCACCGGCTGCGACAGGCCTTCGAACGGCTGGGGCCGACTTATGTGAAGTTGGGCCAGATCCTGTCGTCGGGCCAGGGCATCTTCCCCGAGGCCCTGGTCGAGGAGTTCAAGACCCTGCGAGACCAGGTTCCGGCCGAGCCCTTCGAGTTTGTACGGAGCATCGTCGAGGAGGACCTCGGGCAACCACTGGACAGCATCTTCAAGGAGTTCTCACCGGAACCGCTGGCCGCGGCATCCATCGCCCAGGTCCATGCCGCCACCCTTCTCACGGGCGTGCAGGTGGTGGTCAAAGTGCAGCGCCCCACAGTGGCCCGCTTGGTCCGTGACGACCTCGGGGTGATGAGCTGGATCGCCCCGGCCCTGATCGGCCGCATCCCGGTGGCGGCCCTCGCCAATCCTCCGGCTCTGGTGCAGCTGTTCGCGGAAACCATCGTCGAGGAACTCGACTTCCGGCTGGAAGCCCAGAACATGCTCGACATCGCCCACATCCTGGCGGAAACCGATACCCGGACCCTCGTCGTCCCCCGTCCGCACCCGACCCTGGTGACCCGGCGGGTGCTGGTCATGGAACGACTGGACGGCTTCCGCTGGGACGATGTCGCCGGCATGCACGAGGCCGGCGTGGATACCTCGGCGGTCGTCCACGCGGGCATGATCGCCTTTCTTGAGGGCGCCATGCTCTACGGCGTCTTTCACGGTGACCTGCACGGGGGGAATCTCTTCGTACGCCCCGACGGCAAGGTCGTGCTGCTCGACTACGGGATCACAGGGCGGCTGGACGAGACCCGGCGGCTGGCCTTCCTGCGGCTGCTGATGGGGGGAACGGTAAACGACGTCAAGTTGCAGATGGCCGCCCTGCGCGACCTGGGCGCCCTGCCTCCGGACACCGACCTGGATGCCGTGATGCGGGACCTGGGCGTGGACCAGCCGGTCAAGGACCCCACCACCATGGCGCCCGACGAGCTGATCGGCCAGATACGGGACCTGACCAAGGCGCTCTTGGCGTACGGGGCCCGGATGCCCAAGGAGCTCATGCTGTTCGTCAAGGACCTGCTGTTCCTCGACAGCGCCATGGCCAGCCTGGCTCCTGACGTCGACCTGTTCTCAGAGATCACGTCGGTCGCCCTGTATTTCGCCACCCGCTACGGCGATCGGATCGCCCACGACGTGGGTATCGACCCGCGGGACCAGCCCGTCGACCTGGAGGGTGTCAAAGCCAGCTTCGGCCTCACCAACGACGTGGACCAACTCACATACCGGGACCTTCAGGCCCGGCGCGAGATCATCCGCTCCCGGCTCGAGGAAAGCCGGCGCCGCCGGGCCCGGGGCCGGCACCGCTGGTCGCGTCGCGCCTGAGAATCACGTGGTGGGCGTGGTGACCCCGCACACCTGGGTGTCATAGCCGTTGATCCGGTCGAGGGCGGAAATGAACTTGGGGTCCTGGAGGGGAGTCAGGTCGGACGCGGTGAGCTTGGTCGTGTCGTAGTTCAGCGCCTTGAGCCTGACCTCGATCTGGCGGACGACACTGAACACCGTTTGGGCATCCGCCTTGATCTCCGACGGGGCCGCCGCCAGGAACTGCGAAGAGTAGGTATCGAACTGCTGGAACCCCGCCTTGGGGTCGCCTGTCAACTTCGGGCTCAACGCCTCGGAGAACTGGCGGGCCAGGTTGCAGAACTTTGAATCCTTGGACCCCGAGAACGTCGGGACCGTGGTCGCGGTGTCCGCAGTGGCGGCCCCGCCGGTCGTTGGCGTGGTGGTGGTGGCGGCGGTGGTCGAGGCTCCCTTGCCGCCGCACGCGGTGACCGACAGGACGGTTACGGCTATCAACCAGGCAAATCGACGCATCGAGGCGAGGATAGCGTCCTGGCAGTGCGCGTCAATCTATGGCTCAACCCCTGCCAACCCTGGGACGACCTGCTGGCCCGGGCCCGACACGCGGAGCAGGCGGGATGGGATGCGGTGCGCGTCGTCGACACGGCCGAAGGCCGGGAGTGCTGGTCAGTCGTAGGCGCCCTGGCTGCGGCCGTACCCCGCGTGCGCCTCGACGCGATCGTTCGCGACGACCGAGGCCGCCATCCGGCCGTCGTCGCCAAGCTGGCCACCACCGCCGACCTGCTGAGCCACGGCCGCCTCCTACTCGGCTGGATCCCCGCCGCCGACCGCGACGCCGAAGCCCGCCTGGCGGAAGCCTGCCGGGTGGTGAAAAGCCTCACGACCCAGGACCGGACGACCTTCGAAGGCCGCTTCTTCCACCTCCAGGACGCCCCCCTCGATCCCAAACCAGTGCAACAACCCCTTCCCGTCCTGCTGTCGGGGGCTACAGCCGAGTTGGCCGCCCAATACGCCGACCATTGGACCATCTCCGGGACACAGCGCCAAATCGAGACCCAACTGGACGCCCTCAAGGAGGCTTGCCACGAAGTGGGGCGGGATCGCACCGAAATCCGGATATCCGCCTGGACCAAGGACCCACCACCCGAGGGCGTCGATGAACTGGTTATCGGCGACGACGACCCGTCGTGGTCAGAGACTCCGAGGAACGCCCACGGCAGCTGACCGGAGACTCCGGGGTCGTTCCACAACCGCCGACCGGCACGTTTACCCGACCTGGGCGGGCGGTTGATCGCACTAAGGCGAAATGGTCGCCACCGATCCGTCAACCCAGCTTGGGCGTCGAGCGCGAAACAATCGCCGCCAAATCCACGCCGGGAGGCAGCGTGCCGAACGCCCGGCCCCAATCGCCTGCGAGACGAGATGCGCAGAAGGCGTCGGCCACCGCCGGATGGGCGAATTGGACCAGCAGCGCTCCCTGCAGGACCAGCGCCATTTTCTCCACCAATCTTCGAGCCCCGCCCTCGAGATCCTCGGGCTGGCTCAGGTGGCGGCGGAGGTCGGCGACCGCGGCGTCCAGGCGATGGTCGGCCCCCTCGGCCCGACCCAGCTCGGCGAGGAAGGCCTCGACCGACTGCGGCTGGCGAGCCATAGCCCGCAGCACGTCGAGGCAGATGACGTTTCCCGATCCTTCCCAGATCCCGTTGAGGGGGCTCTCCCGGAACAGGCGGGGCATCATCGACTCCTCGATGAACCCGTTGCCGCCGAGGCACTCCAGCGCTTCCGCGACCAGCGCTGGATGGCGCTTGCAGAGCCAGTACTTGGCGACCGCGGTGGCGAGGCGGCGGAAGCGGGCCTCGTGCTCGTCGTCGCCGGCGCGGTCGTAGGCCGACGCCAGCCGCAGCATGGTGGTCGTGGCGGCCTCGGACTCGATGGCCAGGTCGGCGAGGACGTTGGCCATGAGCGGCTGGTCGGCCAGGCGGCGCCCGAACGCCTGGCGGTAGGCGCCGTGGTGGGCCGCCTGGGCCACCGCCTGGCGCATGCCCGAGGCAGCGCCAATCACGCAGTCCAGTCGGGTGTGGTTGACCATCTCGATGATGGTCGCCACGCCTCGGCCCTCCTCCCCCACTCGCGCCGCCCAGGCCCGGTCGAACTCGACCTCGGCCGAGGCGTTGGAACGGTTACCCAGCTTGTCCTTGAGCCGCTGCAGGAACATCTGGTTGCGCTCGCCACCGGGCATCCACCGGGGCAGGGCGAAGCAGGTCAGGCCACCGGGCGCCTGGGCCAAAACCAGGAAAAGGTCGCCCATCGGGGCCGAGCAGAACCATTTGTGCCCCGTGATGCGGTAGCCGCCGTCGTCGGGCGCCGGGGTGGCCACGGTGGTGTTGGCGCGCACGTCGGACCCGCCCTGTTTCTCGGTCATGGCCATCCCCGCCAGGGCGCCCGCTTTCGCCTCGGCGGGCCGGAAGGCAGGGTCGTAGGTGCCCGAGGTGAGTCGGGGCTGCCAGCGGGCCAGCAACTCGGGCTCGGGCCGCAGGGCGGGCAGCACCGAGTAGGTCATCGAGATCGGGCAGCCGTGCCCGGCGTCGACCTGGCTCCACAGGTAGAACCCGGCCGCCCGAGCCACGTGGGTACCGCTCCGGCGCGCCTCGGCCCGCCACGGGGCGGCGTGGAGGCCCTGCTCGACAGCCACGGCCATCAGCTGGTGGTAGCTCGGGTGGTACTCGACCTGGTCGATCCGGTTGCCATAGCGGTCATGGGTGTGCAGAGTCGGGGGATGGGCGTTGGCGTCACGACCCCAGGCGATGGCCTCGGGCGACCCGGCCCGCGCCCCCAGGGCGTGGAGCTGGTCCTCTGACCATCCGGCCCCCTCGCGGGCCACACCCTCGGCCAGCGCCGGGTCCTGAGTGAACAGGTTGTAGTCCTCAAGGGGCGGTGGTTGGTTGCGAACCTCGTGGGTGGCCACGGTGCGCCAGGCTATGAGGCCGGGAGCGGTCAGTTCAGGCCGGGCTCGTTGGGATAGGCCGCGACCAGGGCCAATCGGCCCCCTTGGCGGCGCAGCACCCGTTTCCACAACAGGCCCGGGTCGCCCGAAAGGGCGTCGCCCGATTCCGCCAGGACGACGAACCACGCCCCGGCCTCGATCTCCCGTTCCAGCTGGCCAGGACCCCATCCGGCGTAGCCCGCGAATACCCGGACGGCCTCGACCGTGATGGCCAGATCGTCGGGGTCGCGTTCGAGGTCGAGGGTGCCCAACTCGCCGACCAGGGGCAGCCAGCCACCCAGCGCCCGGTCGCCGACGCCATCGGCGAAGGGGTCCTCGTCGTCGCGGGCGCCGTCAGCGGCACCGTCACGGCCGCCCGCACCCTCACCGTCGCCGGCGCCGTCAGCGGCGCGCCCCGCCGACGGCGGGTCGGGGACCCGGGCCAGGCAGATGGCAGCTCCCGGCGCTACCGGGCCGCCGACGAACACGACCGGCGGGTCGGCAACCAGCCGCTCCCAGCGGGGCAGCGGCGAGTCGACATCCAAGTCACTGGGCCGGTTCAGGACGACGCCAAGGGCCCCGTCCTCCTGGTGGGCCAGCAGCAACACGACGGTGCGATGGAAGTTGGGGTCCGGCATGGCGGGATTGGCTACCAGCAGTCGCCCTTTGAGCCAGGTCACTATCCGACATGATCGCGCTCGGGAGGCGGGGCCGGGCGGCGGGGGTCGGCGGCGGGCGGGCCCACCGGTTTGCCCGCCGAGGGGGCCTTCATGCCGTGCTTTACCCAGTCCTTATACTCCCGAACATGGCCCGCCTGGCTCTCGTCCGTCCCGCCGCGGATGTCGCCCAAGCTGAACCGCCCCCGCCCGAGAAGCTGGACGTACCGGAAACCCCCCTCTACCGGCTCAAGACCCGCCTGCTGGGCTCCCCCCTGCACACCGGGCAACTGGCCCATGAGCGGCTCGGAAAGCCGACCGCCCTCGCCGTTTTCGCTTCCGACAACCTCTCCTCGTCGGCCTACGCCACCGAGGAGATACTGCGCATCCTGATTCCTGCGGTCGGCGTGGCCGCCTTCTCGCTCGTGGTTCCGGTAACAGTGGCGTTGCTGGTGGTGCTCGGGTTCCTGATCCTCTCCTACCGCCAGACCATCAAGGAGTACCCGAGCGCCGGCGGTGCCTACATCGTCACCAAGGACAACTTCGGCAAGGTTCCCGCCCTGGTGGCGGGCGTTTCCCTGTTGACCGACTACATCCTCACGGTGGCGGTGTCGGTGGCGGCGGGTACCGCGGCCATGGCGTCGGCCATCCCCGCCCTGCAACCCTTCGTTGTCCCCATCTCGATCGCGTTCATCGCCATCATCGCCTTCGGCAACCTTCGCGGTGTTAAAGAGTCGGGCAAGGTTTTCGCCGTCCCCACCTACTTCTTCCTGCTCAACATGGTGGCCCTGCTGGTTTGGGGCGGGATTCAACTCTCCCGCGGCAGCCTGGCCCAGCAGGGCCTGCACCACGCCGGCCTGGTCCCGGTGGGTTCGGCCGGCAACGGGTTCTTTATGGGGGCGGCGCTGTTCGTGATGCTGCGGGCCTTCGCCTCCGGCGGCGCCGCCGTCACCGGCGTCGAGGCCATCTCCAACGGCGTCCCCGCGTTCCGGGAACCGTCGTGGCGCAATGCCCGCACCACCTTGGTGTGGATGGGGTCGCTGCTCGGGGTCATGTTCCTCGGGCTGTCGGTGTTGGCGGCCGCCATCCATGCCGCCCCCTTCCAGCGAGGGACACCGACGGTGATCTCCCAGGTCGGCCGGGTGGTGTACGGCAGCGGGCCCACCGGTCGGCTCTTGTTCTACCTGTTGCAAGTCGGCACGACCCTGATCCTGGTGCTGGCCGCCAACACCAGCTTCGCCGACTTTCCCCGGCTGGCCAGCTTCGCCGCCGCCGACGGCTTCATGCCCCGCCAGTTGACCAAGCGGGGCCACCGCTTGGTTTTCTCCAACGGGGTGCTGGCCCTGGCCGCCGCGGCCACGGTCACCGTGATTGCGACCGACGCCAAAGTGAGCCGGCTCATCCCCCTCTATGCCATCGGGGTGTTCACCAGCTTCACCCTGTCACAGGCGGGGATGGCCAAGCACCACTGGAAGCGCCGGGAGCCCGGGTGGCGGCGAGGGATGGCCATCAACGGGTTCGGCGCCCTGCTGTCGTTCGTCGTGGACGTGATCATCGCGGTGACCAAGTTCGCCGAGGGCGGCTGGGTCGTCATCGTGGCAGTGCCGGTGCTGGTGGTGGTCCTGTTGCGCCTCAACCGCCAGTACGTGGCAGAGGCCGCGGAGCTGCGCGAGAACGCCCCCAAGGCGGCCGCGGCGCCCATCCGGCGAGGCCACATCGTGCTGATCTTCGTCGACCAGTTGGATCTGGCCGCCGCCCAGGCCATCCGCTACGCCCGCAGCCTGTCGCCCGACGAGCTGCGGGCGGTGCATTTCGCCGTCGACATGGAGCGCGCCGCCGAGTTGCGCCAGGCATGGGGCGACCTGGGCCTGACGGGCATCCCACTCGACATTGTCGAGTGCCCGGACCGGCGCCTGGCCCGCACGGCGGTCAATCTGGTCGCCGAGATACTCGACGAGAAGGAGACCGAGCTCACGGTGCTCCTCCCCCGGGTCGAGTACGGCCGGGCATGGCACCGCCTGCTGCACGACCGCACCGCCCGGCAGTTCGCAGCCGCCCTCTCCGACGTTCCCCACGTCGGCGTCACCTTGATGCCTTACCACCTGGGCCGCGGCGCGGTGGTTCATCCCGAGACCGCGTCCAAGCGGTTGGCGCGGGCCAAGGCGGAGGGCGTGACGGCCAGCAAGCTACCGCCCCAGTTGGCCATCCCGCCCGACACGGTTGCCATCGGTGATGTGAGCCACCGGGACCGGGCCACCGTGGCCGGGCGGGTCCGCCAGGTCCGGGTCCAGCCCCGCAACGGGGTGGCCACCGTGGAGGTCACCATCTCGGACGGGACCGGCGATCTGCGGGTGGTGTTCCTGGGGCGCCGCCACATCCCCGGCATCGTTCCCGGGACCTTCTTGTCGGCGCACGCGGTGGTCGGTCAGCGGGGCGGCCACCTGGAGATGATGAACCCCGAGTACACCCTGCTGGCAGCCGATTGAGCTGCTGAGGGCCCGGCCAGCCGGCGGCGCCGGGGATGGGCACGGGTCACCGGGCGTTGGGCTCTGGGGCGCCGGACCCACTCGGCGTTGGGGCTAGGCGCCGGCGGCGTCGCCGGCAGCGTGTAGGACGGCTCGCTCGATCTCTCGCAGGGCGGCGGGGTCGGTGACCTTCTTCGAGTCCTCGTCGCGCAGGTAGAAGGAGTCGATCACATCAGGGCCCAAGGTTTGGACCCGGGCGGAACGGATCCAGGTCGAGCTCGGCCAGAGCCCGGGGGATGCGATAGAGGACGCCGATGCCATCGGCCATCCGGACATCGATGACAGTGGCCCCCTCGGAGGCGGCGTTGTCGAAGCTGACCGCGGTCGCGGTCGGTTTCCGGTAGGCGGGGCGGCCCCGGTCGTAGGTGCGGCGCCGCTCCGCCAGCCGGGCGCTCAGGGCCAGCCGGCCGTCGCGGGCCAGATCAAGATCGGCGACCACCCGGGCCCAGGGGACGACGTCGCGAACGGGGGCGATGACCCGGAATTCCGCCAGGGCCCGCCCGTCGTCGGTGGAATGGGCCAGCGCGGTCACGACGTCGAGGCCGTGTTGCGCCAGCACCCCGGCCACCCGGCTGAACCCGCCGGGCCGGTCGGCGGTGATAACGGTCAGGAGGTCACGGTCGCCTTCAAGGTGGCGCCCTGGTTGGGCCAGCCAGCTGGGCGGCGGTGGGGAAGGCGCCCCCGCCACTGGCACCGCCAACAACGTCGCGGCCGCTCTCGGGTCCCGCGCCACTGGCACCGCCAACAAACGTCGCGGCCGCTCTCGGGTCCCCCGCCCCACCACGACGGTCCGACGACCCGTCACCGGAGCCCACCCGGCTTGACGGACCGCCCTGGCCGGCGGGGCGGGACGTCCCGCCCTCACCCGCCGCCAGCACCCGCTCGGCCCGCTCGACCAATGGCGATCAACCCCGCCTTCCACGGGCTCCACGCCGAAGGTCCGGTGGCCAACGAGTCGGCTTCGGTGAGGGCGGCCAGCAGGTGGAGCCGCTCCACCGTGCCCGCCGCCTCCGCCACCCGTTCGATCGTTACCGGGTCATTGAGATCCCCGGCGACTGGCCACCTCGGCCAGCAGCAGGTGGTGGCAAACCAGGGTCTCGAGGTCCGGGTCGTGCCGGGCGAGGGCTGGATCATGCAGCGTCGCCGTCCCGACTGAGGCAGGCGGCGACGTCGTTCCCGCGGTGAACGTCGGCCGGCCACCGCGTTTTGCCAAAAAGTGATGTTGGGGCAACACTTTTTGGCAAAACGCTGGGCCGGGCCCTTTATTGAGCGGTGCTCCGGACGGAGGTCTGGCTCGAGGTCGGGATGGCGAAATCGGCCGCGACGGCGGGCTTTCGGAGCTTCCAGATGAACCCGTCGTACAGGAAGTGGAGGGCGCCGACGGTGAATAGCACCACGTTGGCGGAGTCGCCACGGAAGCGGCTGGCCAGGAACAACGCCCCACCCGCGGTGGCCGCCATGACCGCCACCCGGCCCCACACCGACCCCGCCACCCGCCCGAGCAGGCTGGCGCGGTCGCGGCCGCGCCCGTAGCGGGACTCGGCGGTCTTGTACACCACTACCGCGTATTCGATGGCGTGGGCCCCGACATAAGCAATGAACCCCGCGATGGGGTCGACGGCGATGCTCGCGATCAGCAGTAGCGACGAACCCTGGTAGATCCACTTGGCGGGGTTGGCCGCCTCACCGACCGACGACTCCTGGCGGGCGATGGCCGCGGCCACCGCCAGGGCGGCGCCGCCCACCGGGATGAGCAAGAGCAGCGCCACCGGACGAGCGTCGGTCAGGAGTCGGACGCCGGCGCCGTTGACCCCCGACAGGCTCACCCGGTGCACCAGGCCGAGGGTCTCGCGTCGGGCAGCCACGACCAGCACTGCCGCCGCCATCCAGGCGTAGAGCACCCAACGGTCAAGCCGGGCCGACCCATAACCGGCCCGGCGGGCGTAGATCCGGGACAGCCCATAGCGCTGCTGCAGGGTGTGAATGGTGTTCCACAGCGCCGCGACGGGGACGACCACCCACAGGTGGAGCGCCACTGCCACCGCGATCACCGCAACGGTCACCGGCGGCGCCCACACGAACAGCCCTCGACGCTGCTGGAACTGACGGCGGTCGCCGTAAACCAGGGCAAAGGTGAGGGGCTGGTGAAGGAAACTCAGGACCAGCACCGCGGCCACGGCCCACCGGAGTCGAGAGGCGGCCGGGGCACCGGTGGCGGCGGCCAGTTGATGGCCCGCCAGGAACAGGGGTATCCAGCACAGGGAGATCAAGAGGTCGGTTGGCGCCCGGTAGATCCACACCGGCGGTCGCCGCATGGGCTCAGACTAGGCCCACAATCCCGAGAGAAACCGGTCCACCGCCTCCATTCCGCCCGCCGCAGCACCGGTGGCCGCGCCGGCCGGGGACTCGTCGGACGGGACCGGCGCTCCCACCTGGACATGGTCCATCAGGGCCCGCACCTCGTCGGTGAGGAACCGGCTCACCTGGGCGAACAGATGCCGGTCGGAGTGGCGCCGGAACTGGTCGCGCGCCACGTGGTAACGCCGGGGGAAGTTGATCTCGAGGACGTCCCGGGCCCGGGTGACGGCGACGTACATGAGTCGCCGCTCCTCTTCGATACTCTCGGCGTCGCCGCACGCCAGGTCGGAGGGGAACATGCCGTCGGAGGCGTGGATGACGTGGACCACATCCCATTCCCCACCCTTGGCCGAGTGCACCGTCGACAGCACCAACCAGTCCTCGTCCAGGCGCGGAGCCCCGGCCAGGTCGCCGGTTGCGGCCGGCGGGTCGAGCGTCACCTCGGCGATGAAGTGGCCCCGATCGTGGTACCGGGCCGCCACCCGGGCCAGCTGGTCGAGGTCGGCGAGGCGGGAGGCGGGGGACGTGTAGCGCCGCTCCACCACTGCCTGCAGCCACCGGCTGAGCCGTTCCACCTGGGCGCCAGGGTCCGGGGTCGCCCCACTCGGGAGGCACGAGTCCGCACAGTCCGCCAGGGCCCGGCGCAAACCGGCCGCCGCTCCTGCCGACGCCTCGGGCAATCGGGGCGGCGCCGCCAGCAGCCGCGCCAAGGGGGTTGCCGCCCGGTCATCGTCGCCCCACCCGCTGCGGGCCCCGGCCGCAGCGGCGCCGCCAACCGCACCCACTCCGCCGACTCCGCCGACTGCACCCGCTCCGCCCACTGCACCCGCTCCGCCCACTGCACCCACTCCGCCCACTGCACCCGCTCCGCCCACTGCACCCGCTCCGCCCACTGCACCCACTCCACCGACCGCAACCGCGGCGAGGGTGCCAAGGCCCAGGTCCGCCATGACACGGCGGGCTGTGCCCGGGCCGACCCCCTCGACCAGCGGCAGCACCCGGAACCACGCGACTTCGTCCCAGGGATTGTCCAGCACCCGTAGCAAGGCCAGCAGGTCCTTGACATGGGCCGCCTCCAGGATGCGCAGGCCGCCGTACTTCACGTAGGGGATGTTGCGCCGGGCCAGGGCCAGTTCGAGAAGGTCGGCGTGGTGAGAGGCCCGGAACAAGACCGCCTGGCGTCGCAACATCACCCCGTCTTCCCGATGGCTGAGCACCGAGTCGCAGACCGCCTCGGCCTGCACCGCCTCGTCGTCGCAGGCCCGCAGCCGGGGCCGGGCGGAGCCGCAACGCCGGGACCACAACGCCTTGGAGCTCGCCGAGCCCGCCAGGATGGCGTTGGCCACCTCCAAGATGGGCGGGATAGAACGGTAGTTCTCCTCCAGCCGCACGATCCGGGTGCCCGGGAAACGATCCGCGAAGCGGGCCATGTTGCGCGCCGTGGCGGCCCGGAAGGCGTAGATGGCCTGGGCGTCGTCGCCCACCACCGTCAAGCCGGCCCCGTCGGGGCGCAACAGGGCCACAATGTCGGCTTGCAGGGCGTTGGTGTCCTGGTACTCGTCGACCAGCACGTGGTCCCACAGCCCCGCCAGCAGCTCCGCCCCGCCCGGGGCTGCGCCGAGGGCCCGCCAGGCCAGCAACAGGTCCTCGAAGTCCAGGAGCTGCCGGGCCCGCTTGCGAGCCGTGTAGCCGACGAAGATGGCCCGGATGGCCGCGACCTCCTGGCGGCACCAGGGAAATTCCCGTTCGACCACCTCCGCCAACGGCTCCGCGGTGGACACCACCCGGCTGTAGATGCCGGCCAGCGTGTCCGGCCGCGGAAAGCGGCGGCCCGACGGCGCCGAGGCCGCAGCCGAGGCCCCAGCCCCAACCGGCGAGGCCCTAACCGGCGAGGCCTCAGCCCCAACCGGCGAGGCCCTAACCGGCGAGGCCCCAGCCCCAACCGGCGAGGCCCCTGCCCCAGCCGGTGACGAAGCCGCAGCCCCGGCCAGCACGTCCTGGCGAACCAGCCCCAGCACCTCGGTGGCGTCGCTCTGGTCGAGCACGCTGAAGGCGGGTCCCAAACCGAGACGGTGCCCGTGCAACCGCAGCAACCGGTAGCCGACCGAGTGGAACGTCCCACCCCACACTTGGGCGGCCGCCGCGGGCGCGGTGAGATCGCCGGCCCGGGCCAGCATCTCCCGGGCCGCCCTGCGAGTGAAGGTCAACAGGCAGATCCGCCCCGGCGCCACCCCGGACTCGATCAGGTCGGCGACCCGGTGGGCCAGCGTCCCCGTTTTACCGGTGCCGGCACCGGCGTGGACCAGCAGCGGTCCCCCGCGGTGGGCCACCGCGGCCTGCTGTTGCTCATTCAGTTCGAACATACGTTCGGACGATACTCGCCCGGACGCTCGCCTACGCTCCCGGTCATGCGAGCCGTCACGGTCATCCCGTTGCAGAAAGATTCCGTCGACCTGACCGAGCTTCCCGAACCACCGGAGGAGGACGGCCCGGTCCTGGTCGAGACGCTGGCCATCGGGGTGTGCGGTACCGACCTGGAGATCATCAACGGCGACTACGGCTGGCCGCCCCCGGGCGAGACCCGCCTGGCCATCGGCCATGAGTCTCTTGGTCGCGTCCTCGAGGCGCCCGCCGATTCCGGCCTCCAGCCGGGAGACCTGGTCGTGGGGATCGTGCGCCGGCCCGATCCGGTCCCCTGCCCCAACTGCGCCGTCGGCGAATGGGACATGTGCCGCAACGGCCAGTACACCGAACGGGGCATCAAGCAGCACCACGGATACGCATCGCAGCGGTACCGCATCCAGCCCGACTATGCGGTCAAGGTCGACGCCAGCCTGGGCCAGCTGGGCGTGTTACTGGAGCCCACCACCGTCGTGGCCAAGGCGTGGGACCACATCGAGCGGATCGGCAGCCGGGCGGTGTTCAGCCCCCGCAAGGTCCTCGTCACCGGGGCAGGACCGATCGGGTTGCTGGCCGCCCTGCTCTCGGTGCAACGGGGCCTGGAGACCCACGTCCTGGACCGGGTCACCGACGGCCTGAAGCCGCAACTGGTGGCCGACATGGGGGCCACTTATCACCACGGCTCGATCGAGGACGCGGCGGTCAACGCCGACATCGTCATCGAGTGCACAGGAGTGGCCCAACTGGTCCTGGATGCCATGATCCACAACGCTCCGGACGGGATCATCTGCCTCACGGGTGTATCGAGTGGCGGCCGCAGCTTCGATGTCGACGCGGGGATGCTCAACCGGGAGATGGTCCTCCAAAACGACGTGGTGTTCGGATCCGTGAACGCCAACCGACGCCACTACGAGGCGGGGGCCCAAGCCCTCGCCCAGGCGGATCCGAAATGGCTTTCCCGGCTCATCACCCGAGCCGTCCCTCTTGAGAAATGGCGCGAGGCGTATACCCGCCAACCGGACGATGTCAAGACGGTGCTCACCTTTTCCCATTCTTAGAGTCTTCCCGCCCGTCAGGGTCGCAGGCGGTGAGCCAGGTCACGGGCGCCGTGGCAACCGAGGCGGGTCGGTCCCGGGGGTGACGGGGCTAACGCGAAAGATGAGATGATGAAATCTGCGGTGGGGCGCCCGGGGGAGGTGGCCGGCGCTAGGCGTCGTCGAGGGCGGCGCGCATCTCGGCCACCCGGTCGCCGAGCCGCTCGGGGGTGGCGCCGTCGAGGAGGACCCGCATCAGGGCGGATGCCACGATGACCCCGTCGGCGTAGGAGGCGGCCTCCGCCGCCTGCTGCGGGGTGGATACCCCGAAGCCCATCAGCACCGGCTTGTCGGTGGTCGCCTTCAGCCGCTGGCCCAGCAACCGGGCCGAGGTGGCCAGGTCGACCCGTTCGCCCGTCACTCCCATCAGATTGACCCCGTACACAAAGCCCTGGGTGCGCCGGCACAGCTCGGCCAAGCGGTCGTCAGGGGTGATGGGGGCCGCCAGCAGCACCGTCTCCACCCCGGCGTCGTCGGCGGCCCGTGACCAGTCGCCCAGCTCTTCGAGGGGGACGTCGGGCAGGATGATGCCGCCCACACCGGCCTCGATCAGGTTGTGGGCGAAGCGGCGGTGGCCACCTCGGAAGACGAGGTTGTAGTAGGTCATGGCGATCAACGGGACCCCAACCTGCACCTGGCGCAGGTCGCCGAGGATCCGGGGCGGCGTGGCCCCCTGTTGCAGGGCCCGCAGCGACGCCTCCTGGATAGTCGGACCATCCATGACCGGGTCCGAGAACGGGATCCCGATCTCGACCGCGTCCGCCCCGGCTGCCACCATGGCCTGGACCACTTCCACCCAGTGCCTGCCCAGGCCCCCCGTCACATAGGGCACCAGCAGCTTGCGCCCCGCATCCCGGGCCGCCCTCAGGGTCGCCTCCAGGGGCACCAGGCCCGCCTGGTGGGCGGCCGAGCCCGCAACCGAGACCGGGGCCTCGTTCACCCGAGGAGACCCATGACCTGCTCGGCGTCCTTGTCGCCCCGGCCCGACAGGGTGACGAGGACCGTCGACCCGGCCGGGATCTGGCCGTCGCCCGATGCCTGCAGCACCCAGGCCAGGGCGTGGGCGGGCTCCAGGGCGGGAATGATCCCTTCGGTCCGGGCCAGCACCTGCAGCGCCACCAGGACCTCGCGGTCACCGGCGGTCACGTAGCGGGCCCGCCCGGACGCAGCCAGATACGAGTGCTCCGGCCCCACCCCGGGATAGTCGAGCCCGGCCGAGATCGAATGGGCCTCGTTGACCTGGCCGTGCTCGTCCTGCAGCAGGAAGGACTTCATGCCGTGGACGACTCCGGGAACGCCCCGGCCGATGGCCGCGCCCCCCGCCGCCTCCACCCCGACCAGCGCCGCCCCGGTATCGACGAACCCCGCGAAGGTGCCGGCCGCATTGGAGCCGCCCCCGACGCAAGCGACCACGAAATCGGGGTCCGCGCCCCCCAGCAACAAACGGCACTGGCCCCGGGCCTCCTCCCCCACCACCCGCTGGAACTCCCGCACCATCCACGGGTACGGATGGGGTCCCATCACCGAACCCAGGCAGTAATGGGTGTCCTGCACCGAGGCCACCCAGTCCCGGAGGGCCTCGTTGACGGCGTCTTTCAGGGTGCGGCTGCCGGAGCCGACCGGCCGCACCTCGGCGCCCAGCAGGCGCATCCGGAACACGTTGAGCGCCTGGCGCTCGGTGTCCACCTCGCCCATGTAGACCACGCAGTCGAGCCCGAAGAGCGCGGCCGCGGTGGCGGTGGCCACGCCGTGCTGGCCGGCGCCGGTCTCCGCGATCAACCGTGCCTTGCCCATGGCGAGCGCCAGCAGGCCCTGGCCCAGCACATTGTTGATCTTGTGGGAGCCGGTGTGGGTCAGGTCCTCCCGCTTGAGCAGCACCCGGATCCCGAGGCGCTCCGACAGCCGCCGGCACTCGGTCACCGGTGTCGGGCGCCCGGCGTAGTCGCGGAGCAGCCCATCCAGACGGGCGCGGAACCCGGGGTCGGCCCAGGCGGCCCGGAAGGCCGCCTCCAGCTCCTGACAAGCCGGGATCAGAGACTCGGGGATGAACCGGCCGCCGAAATCGCCGAAGCGACCGCTGGCCGACGGCTCGCCCATGGTGACGGTCATCCGCCCTCCTCCTGCCAGTCGTAGGGCCGGTCGTCCTCGTCGCCCTCATAGGGCCGGGTGGCGGCAGCCCGGGCCGCCGCCACGAACGCCCGCAGCTTGACGGGGTCCTTGTGCCCGTAGCTCTTCTCGACGCCGCTGACGGCGTCGACTCCCCACGGCTGCACCGCTGCCACCGCGGCGCCGACGTTGTCGGGTGTCAGGCCCCCGGCGATGATGAGCCGGGTCCCGGTGGGCGCCTCGCCGGCCAGCTTCCAGTCGAACACCTCGCCGGAGCCGGGCGTCGGGTTGTCGATCAGGACCGCGTCCACCCCGTACTCGGCGGCCCGGGTGACGGCGGGGTCGCCGGCCGGGAACGCCTGGATCACCCACCGCAACCGTTCCCGGATCCAGCGGGCCTGCTCGGGCTGCTCCCGGCCGTGCAACTGGGCCGCCTTGAGGCCGGCCAGGGCGCAGATGTCGACCACCCGCTCGGGCAGCTCGTTGCGGAACACCCCCACCGTCAGGATCTCCGGCGGCAGCCGCTTCACGATGTCCTGGACCACTCCCGGGGCGACCTGGCGGGGTGAGGGGGCGAAGATGAACCCCACCGCATCGGCGCCCATGGCCACCGCCAGCAGGGCGTCCTCCTCACTGGTGGTGCCGCAGATCTTGACGAACATCTAGGCCCCCCGCAGGGCGGCTACGGCCGCCGCCGGGTCGCGGGAACGTACCAGGGCCTCGCCCACCAGCAGTGCGTGGTAGCCGGCGTCGGCCAGCCGCCGGGCGTCGCCGGCGCCGCCGATGCCCGACTCGGCCACCCGCACGATCCCCTCCGGGATGCTCGCCGCGACCCGCACCGCCCGCCCGGGGTCGACTTCGAAGGTGACCAGGTCCCGCTGGTTGACGCCGATCAGGGTGGCGCCGGCGGCCAGCGCCACGTCCACCTCGGCCTCGTCGTGGACCTCGACCAGGGCGTCGAGGCCCAGGTGAGAGGCCAAGGCCAGCAGTTCTGCCATCAGGGATGGGGAAAGGGCAGCCACGATGAGCAGGACCGCGTCGGCGCCCATCAGCCGGGCGTCGCACACGTCGGCCGGCCCCACCGTGAAATCCTTCCTCAAGGCCGGCAGGTCGACCGCGGCGCGAGCCGCCATCAGGTCCTCGGGCGAGCCGCCGAAGAACTCCCGGTCGGTGAGCACCGACAGGCACGCTGCCCCGCCCTCTTGGTAGGCCTTGGCCAGTACGTCGGGCACCAGCTCCGTCGCCAGGTCCCCCTTGGAAGGAGAGCGCCGTTTGATCTCGGCGATCACCCCCACCTCGGGCGCCAGGCGCTGGATGGCGGCCCGGAATCCCCGGGGGGCGCCGACGGATGCCATTTCCGCCTGGTGTATCAGGGTGTCGACAGGTCGGGGGTCGGACACCGCAGCCGCCCGGTGGGCGGCCAGGATGCGGTCCAGGTAGGTGGCCACGGTGGTGACCCAGCCTAGTAAGCCGGTCTTGTTCACACCCTCCTCATAAGTCGGTGACAAGCTGACGATCGGTGCAGACTGACCTGGGAACGATCGTGGTCGTCGAGGACGACCCCCACATCGCGGACCTGGTGGACATCTACCTGCGCCGGGAGGGGTTCCGGGTCATCCAGGCATCCGACGGGGAGTCGGGGCTGGCCGCCATCGACCGGGAGCGGCCCCGCCTGGCGATCCTCGACGTCGGCCTGCCAGGTGCCATCGACGGCCTCGAGGTGTGCCGGCGGGTGCGGGCCCGGCTCCCGCTGCCGGTGCTCATGCTCACCGCCCGCGACGGTGAGATCGACCGCATCCTGGGCCTGGAACTGGGCGCCGACGACTACGTGACCAAGCCCTTCTCCCCCCGGGAGCTGGTCGCCCGGGTGCGAGCCATCCTGCGCCGCAGCGACGGGCCACGCGAGGCTTCCGACGTCCTGGTGGCCGGGGCGGTGGAGGTCGACACGGCCCGGCGGGAGGCCCGGGTGACGGGCCGGGTCGTCGGGCTGGCGGCCCGGGAGTTCGACCTGCTCCAGTTCCTGGCCACCAACGCGGGACTGGCCTTGACCCGACAGCAGCTGCTGGACGGGGTTTGGGGGGCGGGGTGGTACGGGGACGAGCGCACCGTCGACGTCCACGTCCGCCAGCTCCGCAAGAAGCTGGGCCCGGCCCTGCCGCTGGTGACGGTCTGGGGCGTCGGGTACCGGCTGGGCTGAGACGGGCTCGTGCAAGGCCGCCTGCGCGTCACCATCATCGGCGTCGTGGCGGGCGCCATCCTGCTGACCGGTGTCGTCACCTTCGCCCTGGCCGCCCACGCGGCCCGGACCCGGACCCGCAGCCAGCTGATCCGGGAGGCCCGGGACAGCGCCACCGCCATCAAGGGCGAGATTGACGCCGGGCGGCCCGCGGTGAACGTGCTGCGTATCCTGCGGGCTCCGTTCAAAGACGAGCACGGCGTGGTGCTGATCGTGACGCCGGCCGGCAGGTTGGTCGACGTCGATCAGCCCCGGAAGGCGGCCGCCCTCCCCGGGGGCCTCACCGCGGCCCGGCTCCATCCCGATCAGCTGCTGGCGGGCCAGGTGGTGTCGGGGAGCATCGGTTCGGAGATCTACGCCGCCGCTCCCTACCGGTCCAAGGTCGCCAATCTCGCCGACCTGACCCAGGTGGTCGTGCTCACCAACAGCCCCGACACCGGGCTGCGCCAGGCACTGCCGTGGTTCCTCCTGTCGGCCACCATCGTGCTGGCGGTGGCCGCGGTGGTGAGCGATCGCCTGGGCCGGCGGATCGGCCGCCCGCTGCGGGACGCGGAACTGGTGACCAAGCAGATCGCGGCCGGTGACCTGGCGGCCCGGGTGCCGCTCCCCCACCACGGCTACCCCGAGCTGGCGTCGTTGGCCACCTCCATCAACACCATGGCGGCCACCCTGAGCCGGTCCAAGGGCCTGGAGCGGCAATTCCTGCTGTCGGTGTCGCACGATCTGCGGACTCCGCTGACCTCGATCCGGGGCTTCGCGGAAGCCATCGCGGAAGGGGCGGCCCCGGACGACACCCGCGCCGCCGAGGTAATCGCGGCCGAGGCCCGGCGGCTGGAGCGGCTGGTGAAGGACCTGCTGGACCTGGCCACCTTCGACGCCCGCCGCTTCCGCCTCGACCTCCGCCCGACCGACCTGGCGGAACTGGTGGCCGACACCGGCGAGGGTTTCCGGCCCGCGGCCGAGGAGCTGGGCCTGCAGCTGGACTTCCAGCCCGGGCCGGCCGGGGCCATCATGGCCACCGCCGACCCCGACCGGCTGGCTCAGGTGGTCGCCAACCTGGTCGAAAACGCTCTCAAGTATGCCCGGACCCAGGTAGTGGTCGGGGTGGCGGCAACGGCCGAGGGAGCCGTCATCTGGGTCGACGACGACGGTCCCGGGATATCGGCCGACGATCTGCCCCGGGTCTTCGACCGCTTGTACATGTCCTCCCGCTACCCGGCCCGCCAGGTGGGCACCGGCCTGGGCCTGGCCATCGTGGCGGAGCTGGTAGCGGCCATGGGCGGCTCGGTGCGGGCGGAATCGCCGACCAGCCGGGCCGGGGGGACCCGGATGGTGGTGACCCTCCCTACCTGGAGCCGGATCACGGAACCGACGATGTCGGCGGTTTGACCGTCGTCGGCGACGTCACCGGGGGCGGCACGAAGAGGGCGCAATCGGGCAACGTCAGCGGGAACGTGGTCAGCTGGTTGATGGTCCCCGACAGGCCGACGGGTCCGATGGACGAACACCCCAGGCTCAGCGACATGCGGCCCCCGGCGTCGGTGGTGCCGGGATTGGTACCCGCCAGCACCACGTTGCCGGCCGCGAACACAAAGACACTGGCTCCCGGCAGCGGCGACGCCCGGACGACACCGTCGCCGCCCACCGTCTGCTGGGTGGCCTGGACAACCAGGGCGGTCACCTGGCCCACCAGGGGCGGACTGGGGGAAATGGCGGCGGTGAGGTTCAGGCCGTTGTAGGGCATCAGGGTCAGGTTCAGGGTCTGGTTGTCCTTGGCGCCCAGCAGGAGGACCTGGGGGACGATGAGGGCCAGGTCAGGCGAATGCCAGGCCCGGATCCGATAGCGCCCGCCCTTGATGCCGGGCAGCCTCCAGGTGCCGTCGGCGGCGGTGGGCACCGCCTTGCTGGCCACGGAATCGCCCACCAGGCGTTCCACCAGGACCGTGGCCCCCTTGACAGCCCCCGCCGGCCCGTTGACGTTTCCCGACAGCGAGGCCTCGCCCGGGCTCAGCACCACCGTGGTGGGCGGGGCGCTGGCCACCGGGGTCAGGACGACGCCCGTGAGATCCGTCGTCGGGGTGGTAGTCGCACTGGCGTCGAGGGGGGCCGACGATGGCGGGGTGGGAATGTGCAGGTTGGCGATACCGGAGCAGCCGGCAAGAAGGATGGCGGTCGCCACCGCCAGCCGGAGAGCCGGGCGGGACCGCCCGATCATGGGGCGGCAAGGGGCTCGGCCCGGCCCTCGGTGCTCCCCCCGTCCCAGGAGACCGCTACCGTCATCGGCGGCGCCACATCCCGGCCCAGGTAGGCGAGGCCCACCGCCCCCCCGCCCGGGTAGCCGGCCACCGAGGTCAGGACGCCCACCACCTTGTCGCCCACCTTGACCGAGGCGCCGACCGGGGCGAGCTGGCTGAGCACCACCCGGCGGAGGTGACGGGGCACGTGGCCGCCCCGGGAGTCGATCCGGGCCACCAGTTCCTGGCCGGTGTAACAGCCCTTGGTGAAGCTGACGGTACGAGCCACCAGCCCCGTCTCGGCGGGGATCGTCTTTTCCGTTAGCTCAGCGCCCATCCGGGGGACCCCGGCCGAGATGCGGGCCAGCTCCAGCGCCTCGGCGCTGACCAGGGGCACCCCGTCGGGCACGGCTGGATCCGGCCCCAGCAGATCGACGCCGGGAAGGCCGGGCCAGCTGGCGTCGACGGTGTACCACCGGCCCCCTTCGATGTCCGACTCTGGGGCGGCTGCCACGGCGGCGGGGCCGCGCACCGCCAGCACCCGCCACGGCAGCGGTTCGATCTCGGCCTTGGTCCGGAGCTTGAAGCGGTTGAGCCGGGCCACCAGGGGCCCGCCCCAGCCGCCGTCGGTGTCAAGGACCACATGGTCGTCGGCCACCCTGGTGACCCGGCACAGCGCCTCGACCTTGCCCTGCGGTTGCAGCACCCAGGTCCACGCCGAGGCACCGATTGCCAGGCCCGCCACGTCCTGGCTGCACTGGCCCTGGAGGAAGCTGACGGCGGCGGGACCGCGCACAGAGATCACGTCGCGCTCGACCCAGACCGCCCCGGCACCGGTCTGCAACCGCTGGAAGTCCCCTTCGAGGTCGGCCATGGCGCCAGTCTGCCCCGTCATCGGCTAACGCCGGCGACAGGCGCCTCGGTCGCGGCCGGAGCGGCACCGGCCTCAGCCCGCTGGGCCAACCGGGCTGCCGTGATCCGCCGGGCCCCCGGCACCGCGGCCAGCAGGGCAGCCGCCTTGTTGCGGCACTCCAGGTCCTCCTGGGCGGGGTCGCTGTCGGCCACGACTCCGGCCCCGGCGGTCACGCTGGCGCGGCCGCCGGGGCTGACCAGCATGGTGCGGATGGCGATGGCGGTGTCCAGGTTCCCGGAGAAGTCGAGATAGCCGACGATCCCGGCATACGGTCCCCGCTTGGTCGGCTCCAGGTCGTCGATGATCTCCATGGCCCGGACCTTGGGGGCTCCGGACACGGTCCCCGCCGGCAGGGTGGCGCGGAGCACGTCGATGGGCCCGAGCCCGGGCCGCAGCGTTCCCGACACCTGCGAGGTCAGGTGCATGACGTGGCTGTAGCGCTCCAGGGTGAACAACTCGTCGACCTGCTCGGTGCCGAAGGCGACCACCCGGCCCACGTCGTTGCGGGCCAGATCGACCAGCATCACATGCTCTGCGATCTCCTTGGGGTGCTCCCGAAGCTCGGCCGCCATGCGCCGGTCCTCCTCCTCGGTGCGGCCCCGCCGGCGGGTGCCGGCGATGGGCCGGGAGATGACCCGCCCGTCCAGCAGTTGCACCATGGGCTCGGGTGACGAGCCGATCACATCCAGCTCCTCGTAATGCAGGAAGTACATGTAGGGACTCGGATTGACCTGGCGCAGCGCCCGGTACATGTCGAAGGGCTCCGCTTCCAGGTCGAGTTCGAAGCGCTGGGCCAGCACCACCTGGAAGGCATCCCCCGCCAGGATGTGCTCCTTGGCCACCTCGACGGCCCGGTGATACTGCTCGGGCGAGGTGCGGCGGCGCACCGAAGGCAGCACGTCGTCGCGTAGCGGCGGCTCGACCAGCGGTTCCTCGAGGATCCGGGTGCCGTCGGTGGCCATCTGGATCACCCGGGCCACCGCTTCGTCGTAGCGGCGGTCGAGGTCGGTGGCCCCGGCCGGGAGAGGGACGCTGTCGATGAGGGTCACCCGCTGGCGCCAATGGTCGTAGGCGGCCAGCTGGCCGATCACCGAGACCACGGCGTCGGGATGACCCTGCTCGTCGGGGGGCACGTTGGGCAGCCGCTCGATCTCGCGCACCACGTCGTAGCCCAGGTATCCCACCAGGCCCCCGTGCAGGGGCGGAAGCCCCGCCCCGGCCGGCAGGGAGGCGACCGGCGGCGAACGGTAGGCGCCCAGGATCGCCTCCACCGCGGCCAGGATGCCGCGGTCGCGGGGCACGCCCGGGGGTAGCTCTCCGGTGACCTCCAGTCGCCGGCCCCGGGCCACCATGGTGGCGGTGGGCCGGCGCCCGATGAACGACCAGCGGCCCCAACGGTCGCCGTGCTCCACCGACTCCAAGAGGAAGCCCGCTTCGTCACCGACGACCCGGGAGAAGGCGGCCACCGGGGTCGTCAGGTCGGCCAGCAGCTCCTGCCAGACGGGGACGACCGAGTACTGCTCCGCCAGGGCCCGGAACTCCTCCCGGGTCGGCCGGATCACCGGCCGAAGGCGCGGTAGAAACAGGTGTGCTCGCCGGTATGGCAGGCCCCCTGCCCTTCCTGCTCCACTACCAGCAGGATCGTGTCGCCGTCGCAGTCGTAGAACGCCTCCCGCACCCACTGCCGGTCGCCCGAGGTCTCCCCCTTGCACCAGTACTCCTGGCGGCTGCGGCTCCAGAACCAGCTGCGCCCGGTGGCCAGGGTGCGGCGCAGCGATTCGTCATTCATCCACGCCAGCATCAACACGGCGCCCGTCCCCTGCTCCTGGACGATGACGGGAACCAGACCCTCGGTGTTGAAGCGGATCCGAGCCAGGTCGTCCTCGGCGACGGGGATGGGGTTGGCGACGGGCATAGGGGGCATGCTACGGGCCTAGAGGTAGAGGCCGGTGCCGCCATCCATGCGCTCGGCGGCCACGGCATGGATGTCCCGCTCCCTGAGGATCAGGTGGTCCTCGCCTTTGACCTCGACCTCGAAACTGTCCTCGGGGTTGAACAGCACCCGGTCGCCCGGTTTGATCATGCGGACGTGGGGACCCACCGCCATCACTTCGGCCCAGGCCAGGCGTTTGCCGGCCTCGGCGGTCGCCGGGATCAGGATGCCCGACCGCGAGGTGCGCTCACCCTCGCGGACCGGGACCTGGACCAGCACCCGGTCGGCGAGCATCTGGATGGCGAGCTTGGCGTCGGCGGGCACCGCTGCTAGCCGTGGACCGAGCCGGTGTGCCTGCTGCCGTCGGAGTTCTGAATGCCGCAGACCACGGTGTGGGTGCCGTTGTCCCAGGTGACCTGGTTGGGAGCCAGCCACACGATCCGCAGTCCGGTGGCCGAGCTGTTCCCCAGGTACGAGGTGCCCAGGGCCGAGCATTGCGGTTCCGCCTGGGTCCGGAACCCGTCCGACCCCGGATAGGTACCGGAATCGGTGGCCTCGAAGGTCCCGGTGACCTCGGTGTCGTGCGCCTGGGAGCAGTCGACCGTGTCTACCTCGCCCTTGAAGATGCTGTTGCTGCTGATCCGGTTGTAGCAGTTGCCGGAGCTGAGGGTGCTGTACCGGGTGTGCTTGCTGGCCACCAGGCCCAGGGCCACGACGCCGATGACCGCCAGGACGCTCAGCACCAGATTGGCGATGCCGAGTACCTCGCCCGCCTGGGCCGAGCCGCGACCGGTCTTGGTGCCTCCCGAGGCATCGATGGCCTTCTTGGCCCGGATGCCCGTGATGATGGCGACGATCGCCCCGATGACCGGGCAGACGAGGAACGACGCGATCCCGCTGATCAGCGAGACCGCCGAGAGGGGCTCGGTCCTCTGCCCGCCTGGGGGCGCCCCGTAAAACGGTGGCGGGGACGGGGGTTGCGGGCCGCCCCCCGGCGGCCCCGACGGGGGCGGCGGCTGCCATCCTCCCCCACCCGGGGGCGGAGGCGGTGGGGGCGGCTGCCACCCTCCCCCACCAGGCGGCGGCCCCGACGGGGGCGGCGGCGGCGAGGGCTGCCAGCCACCTGGCTGGGCGGGCTGGTCAGGTCGGGTCCAGTCAGTCATCGAAGGTCTCCCTCGGTCGGGGGGCGAACAACTACTCCGGCCGCGGCCAGATAAGCCTTGGCCTGGCCGACGGAGACTTCTCCGAAGTGAAAGATCGAGGCCGCCAGGACCGCGTCCGCCCCCCCGAGGGTAGCCCCGGCCACCAGGTGGTCAAGGTTTCCCACGCCGCCGCTGGCGACCACGGGAATGCCGCAGGCGTCCACGACCGCTCTTGTCAGCGCCAGGTCGAACCCCTCGCGGGTGCCGTCGCGGTCCATCGAGTTGAGCACGACCTCCCCGGCCCCCAGTTGCTCGCATTCGACGGCCCAGGACACGGCGTCCAAGCCGGTGGGTTTGCGGCCCCCGTGGGTGAAGACCTCCCACCCGCCGGTCATGCGGCGCACGTCGATGCCCACCACCACGCACTGGGCCCCGAACGTGGCCGACAACTCCGAGATCAGCTCGGGCCGGGACACCGCGGCGGTGTTGATCCCCACCTTGTCGGCGCCGACCCGCAGCAACCGCCGGGCGTCCTCCACGGTGCGCACCCCGCCGCCGACCATGAGGGGGATGAACATCTGCTCGGACGTGCGGGCGACCACCTCGATCATGGTCTGGCGAGCGCCCGAGGAGGCGGTGATGTCATAGAAGACCATCTCGTCGGCTCCCTCGGCGTCGTAACGGGCGGCCAGCTCGACCGGGTCCCCGGCGTCGCGCAGGTTCTGGAACTTGACGCCCTTCACCACCCGGCCGCCGTCGACGTCGAGGCACGGGATGACCCGCACCGTCCTCACCGGGCCACCGCCCGCAGCCCCGCCAGCAGATCGACTTTGCCCTCGTAGATCGCCTTGCCCACGATGACCCCGGCCAGCCGCCGGCCGTTCCCCGACCGCACTCCGCCCAGGGCCCGCAGGTCGACCACGCTGGCCACCCCGCCGGAGGCAATGACGGGGGTCTCGGTCCACGACAGAACCGCCGCCAACCCCTCCAGGTCGGGACCGCTCAGCATGCCGTCCCTTCCGATCTCGGTCACCACCACGGCGCCCAACGCCGGTGAGTCCACCGCAGCCAGGGCGTCGGCGAGGCCGACGGAGGTGCCCTCGGCCCAGCCCCGGACCCGGACCTCGCCGTCGCGATGGTCGAGACCCACCGCCACCTGGCCCGGGTACGCCTCACTGAGCCGCCGGACTGCGCCTGGGTCCTCGACCGCCATCGAGCCCACCACCACCCGGGCCACGCCCCGCGCCAGCAAGGTGGCATCTCGGACCCCACCTCCGACCTGGATGGGGATGGGGACGACGGCGGCCAGGGCCTCGATCAGCTGGCGGTTGTCGCCTTGGCGACGGGCGGCGTCCAGGTCGACCACGTGCAGCCACTCAGCCCCCGAGGCGGCGAAGCTCCGGGCCACCGCGATCGGGTCGTCGTCGTAGGTTGTCTCCTGCCCGAAGTCGCCCTGCACCAAGCGAACGCAGCGTCCCTCGCGGAGGTCGATGGCCGGATAGAGGATCACGTAGCAGGGGTCGGGGCGCAGGCGCGGGCGAAGTTGGCCAGCAGCCGGAGGCCGACCGGCCCCGACTTCTCGGGGTGGAACTGGGTGGCCCAAAGCGGGCCCCGGACGACGGCTGCCACCACCGGCCCCCCGTAATCGCAGGTCGCGACCACCTCGGCGGACATCTCGGCCGCGTAGGAGTGGACGAAGTACACCCAGGGCTCGGCCCCGAGGCCGGCCAGAAGCGGGACCGCGTGGCCCACCGGGTCCAGCCGGTTCCACTGCATCTGGGGTCGCTTGACCCCATCGGGCAGGAGATGCAACATGCCCGGCATCACCCCGAGGCCGGCCCCGCCGGGGTCTTCGTCGGACCCGTCGTAGAGAAGCTGCATGCCCACGCAGATGCCGAGGAGGGGGGTCCCTTGCTCGACCGCGCCCCGCACCACCTGGTCCAGCCCGCTGGCGGCCAGCGCCTCCATGCAGCGCCCGAAGGCCCCCACACCGGGGAGCACCACCCCGTCGGCGGCCGCCGCGACGTCCACGTCGGAGGTCAACAAGGCGTCGCCACCGACGCGCTGCAGCGCCTTCTCGGCCGACCGGAGATTGCCGATCCCGTAGTCGAGGACCGCGATCATCCCAAGCTGCCCTTGGTCGAGGGCACGCCCACCCCGTCGATTCGCACTGCATCGCGCAGCGCCCGAGCCACCCCTTTGAACGAGGCTTCCAGGATGTGGTGGGTGTTCCGGCCGCTGCGCATCCGCAGGTGCAGGGTCACCGCGGCGCTGGTCACGAAGGCCCGCCAGAATTCCTCCGCCAGTTGCGGGTCGAACGGCGGGTCGCCCAGCGGGTAGGCCTCGCCCCCGGCTCCCGGGTCGACCTCGTAGACGAGGAAGGGCCGCCCCGACAGGTCCAGCGCCACCTCGATCAGGGCCTCGTCGAGAGGAACTGCGATGGAGGCGAAGCGCCGCACTCCCGACTTGTCGCCCAGCGCGTGGCGCAGCGTTTCCCCCAGGCAGATCCCGACGTCTTCGACGGTGTGGTGGGCGTCCACCGCCAAATCACCGGTGGCATTCACGGTGAGATCGAAACCGGCGTGCTTCCCCAGCTGGGAGACCATGTGGTCGAAGAAGGGCAGCCCGGTCGAGACCTCCCCTTTTCCCACCCCTTCAATCACGAGGTCGATCCCGATGGTCGTCTCCTTGGTGACGCGCGACCGCGACGCCGCCCTCATGCCACCACCTCGGCCAGGGCAGACAGGAAGCGGTCGTTCTCGGCCGGGGTGCCGACCGTGACCCGCAAGCACCCGTCCAGGCGGGGCCAGCGGCTGCAGTTGCGGACCAGCACCGAGTGGTCGAGCAGGCCCTGCCACACCGCGTCCGCCGGTTGGCGCGGCGGGCGCCACAGGATGAAGTTGGCCTGCGACGGCCAGGTGGTCATGCCCTGCGCCTGGAGGCCCGCCAGCAGGCGACCCCGCTCGGCCACGATGGTCGCCACTCGCTGTTCCATCTGCTCGGTGAAGCGCACCGCCAGGCGCCCCGCGGCCTGCTTGACCGCGTCGAGGTGATAGGGCAGGGCGACGCGCTCCAGGACCTCGACCACCGCCGGGGGGCCGATGAGATATCCCAGTCGCAGCGCCGCCAGGGCCCAGGTCTTGGAGTAGGTCCGGGTCACTACCAGGGGCCGCTCGTCGGCGACCATCTCGACCGCCGACCAGGCCGCGAACTGCCCGTACGCCTCGTCGACCACCACCAGCCCTGGCGCCTGGGCCACGATCGCCTCCACCATGTCCCGGCTCTCGGCGCCGCCGGTGGGGTTGTTGGGAGAGCACAGGAAGACAAGGGCCGGGGCGTGCTCGACCAGGCTGGCGGCGACGACACCCGGGTCCAGGGTGAAGTCGGCCCGGCGGGGGGCGGCGACGGCCCCGGTGCCCGTGAGGTGGGCGATATGGCTGTGGAGGGCGTAGGTCGGCTCGAAAGTGAGCACCTGCCGCCCCGGGCCGCCGTAGGCAAGGCACAGAGTCTGGAGCACCTCGTTGGACCCGTTGGCGCAGAACACCGCCTCGGGGACCACGCCGTGCAGATCGGCCAGGGCCTTGCGCAGGCCCCAGGCGGCGCGGTCGGGGTAGCGGTGGAACTCGATGGACTGCAGCTCCTCGCTGAGCGCGGCCCGCCACTCCGCAGGCGGCGGGAACGGCGACTCATTGGTGTTCAGCCGCACCTCCACGGCCACCTGGGGCGAGTGGTAACCCTCCCGGAGGGAGAGGTCGGCCCGGGGTTCGGGGAGGCCGGTCGGGCAGGTCACCCGCGGAGCCTGACGGAGTCGGCATGGGCGGCCAGGCCCTCGGCGGTGGCGATGGCGGCCACGTGGGGCGCCAAACGGGCCAGGGCGGCCTGGTCGAGGGACACCACGTGGATGTGCTTGCGGAAGTCGTCCACCCGCAGCCCGCTGGCGAAGCGGGCGGTGCGGTCGGTCGGCAGGACATGGCTGGGCCCGGCCAGGTAATCGCCCACGCTGGCCGGGGCGAAGGGGCCGAGGAAGACGGCCCCGGCGTTGGTGACCTGGTCGAGCAGGGATTCGGGATCGGCGGACATCAGCTCCAGGTGTTCGGGAGCCACCGCATTGGCCACCGCCATGGCCTGGGCAGCGTCGCGGACGAGGACGCAATAGCCGTTGCCGGCCAGGGTGGACTCGATTTCGTCCTTCCGGAGCGCCTTGGCGGTGAGGGTGTCGACGGCATCGCTGATGCGGTCGGCCGCCTCCTCGGACCACGTGACCAACCAGGCCAGGCCGTCGGGGCCGTGTTCCGCCTGCACGATCACATCGATGGCGGCCGCCTCCACCGGTGTCGTCTCGTCGGCGATAACTACCACTTCCGATGGGCCCGCGAAGGCCGCGGTGACCGCCACCCGGCCCTCCCCCGCCACCTCGCGCTTGGCGATGGAGACGTAGGCGTTGCCGGGGCCCACGATCACGTCGACGGGTGGGAGGGATGCTGTTCCGTACGCCATGGCGGCCACCGCCTGGGCGCCGCCGACCCGGTACACCTCGTCCACGCCGGCGATGGCGGCCGCGGCCAGGATGACGGGGGCCAGGTTGCCATCTCGCTGCGGAGGCGAGCACAGCACCACCTGGGCCACTCCGGCCACCTTGGCGGGTATCGCGGTCATAAGGACGGTGCTGGCCAGGGGCGCCCGGCCCCCGGGGACGTAGATCCCGGCCCTGTGCATGGGGCGCCCGAGATCGCGGATCTCGACACCCTGGCGCTCGTGACGCCTATCAGGCTGGACCTGGCTGCGGTGGTAGGCCTCGCTGGCATCACGGGCCGCCTCGAAGGCAGCCCTGAGCCCGGGCTCGAGGTTCTCGTAGGCGGCGATGAGATCGCGGGCCGGGACCCGCAGCCGGTCGGGTTCGACGCAGACGCCGTCGAAGCGCTCGGTCAGCTCGCACACAGCGGCGTCGCCCCGCTCCCGGACCTGGGTCAGGATCTCGCGGACCGCCGCCACCGGCTTTTCCCCGGCCACCTCGGGACGGGGTAGATGAGGCGTCGGGTCACCGCTGACGGCGCGGAGGTCGAGGCGCTGCAACAGGGCGGCCATGGCGCAGGCGATGGTACCTGGCCCTTACCGGGTGCCTGCCGCCATATCGGGCGAAGGGGTGGGCGCCGCCAAGAATCCACGCCGGGTGGGCGCCGGCCCGGGTAGACATGGGCCGGTGAGCGCCCGTGCCGAACTCAGCTCGGTGGCCACCGCCCTCGACGAGCTGGCTCAGCGAGTGGCGGCCATCGGTGACTCCCTGACCGGCGGGGAGCGCGACGCCCTGCGATCCGATCTGTTCGAGGTGGAGCGGGCCTTGGGCAACGCCTCCCGGCGGCTGAGCCGGGCCCTGGACGGGCGTTAACCGACTCGGCGGCGGTAAACCGGCAAATTGGGAGGCGGATATGCCGACGGCGCCCGCTAGTGCGGGCGCCGTCGACGGGAGCGGTCCAGGCGGCGGATCCCGGAACCGCTCATGGGAGCAGGTGGCGGGACCTGGCTCCTCAGGACGAAAGATACCTCGTCTGGATTTCGTGCGCCTATTTGAGGCGCAACTCTTCGGTGCTTCTTGTCGTGAGCGGGCCGGATAGGGCCCGTTCCGTCTGATTAGTCGGGTTGTGGCGCCCCGGCAGCCGTCCTGGCCACCGTGGGCACCCGGGCCGAAGGGCAGAAGTCGGCCAGCCCGCACTCCTCACAGCGGGGTCGCCGGGCGATACAAACCCGCCGGCCGTGCAGGATCATGCGCAGGCTCAGGGCTCCCCACTCCTTCGGGGGCAGCATGGCGGTGAGGTCCGCCTCGACCTTCTCGGGGTCGGTGTTGGTGGTGAGGCCCAGCAGGCGGGAAAGCCGCAGCACGTGGGTGTCCACCGGCAACCCCGGAGCGTCGAAGGCGACGCTGCGGATCACGTTGGCCGTCTTGCGGCCCACCCCGAGCAGGGTCGTGAGGTCCTCGATGGCGACGGGGACCTCGCCGCCGAAGCGCGCTGCCAGGCCCTGGGCCATACCGATGAGGCTGCGGGTCTTGGCCCGGAAGAACCCGGTGGACGCCACCAGCTTTTCCACTTCAGCGGGGTCGGCGGCCGCCAGGTCCTCGGGTGTGGGATAGCGCGCGAACAGGGCCGGGGTCACCATGTTGACCCGGGCGTCGGTCGACTGGGCCGACAGGATGGTGGCGACGAGAAGCTGGTACGGGTTGTCGTGCTTCAGGGCGCACAGCTCCTTGGCGGAGCCCGGGTACTCGCCCGCCAGGCGGCTCGCCGTCTCCCGTGTCCTGCCTTTCGGCGTCCTCGGTCGTGCCATCGCCGGGCCAGGGTAGGCCGGGCGACCAGGAGGGCGGTGGTGCGGGCCGCGGCTGAGGGTGCGTGCCGGCTGCGCTGGGGTGCGCAGTCCCCGGGATAGCCTGCCTTCATGTACCGCGTCGAGGTCCGGCGGGAGATGGACGCCGGGGATATCGCGGCGGTGCAGGAGTTGCTGGACCTGGCGGCTCAAGCCGACGGCCACAACCCCCTGGGCGAGCACCAGTGGCTGGACCTGGTCCAAGGGGGCCGAGCCGGCTTTGCCGGTCTCATCGCGGTCGAGCCCGGCCACGACCATCCGGTCGGCTACGCCCAGGTGAGTCGGGGCCCGACCAGTTGGGCCCTGGAGTACGTGATCGATCCCCACCACCGGGTGCCCGGCAACTCCATCGGCACCGACCTGGTGGCGACCGCCCTGAAGACGGTGGCGTCCGAGGGCGGTGGCCACGTCCACGTGTGGGTCAACAAACCCCGGCCCGAGCACGACCACATCGCGGCCAGGAACGGTTTGACCAAGGGTCGGGACCTCTACCAGATGCGCCGGTCCCTTCCGGTGGCCGAGCCCTATGAGCTGGAGACCCGGGCGTTTCGGCCCGGAGTCGACGACGAGGCGTGGTTGGCGGTCAACAACCGGGCCTTTGACTGGCATCCCGAGCAGGGCGGCTGGGACGAGGCGACGCTGAAGGCCCGACAAGCGGAGTCGTGGTTCGATCCTGAGGGCTTTCTGCTACACGACGAGTTGGTCGCGGGCCAGACCCGGCTGGCCGGTTTCTGCTGGACCCGGGTGCACCGCGAGGACGACCCTGCGTTGGGGGAGATCTATGTGGTCGCCGTGGACCCCGAGTTCCAGGGCCGGCGCCTGGGTCGCCGGCTGGTCCTGGCAGGGCTCGACCACTTGGCCGGCGCCGGCCTCCGAGTGGGGATGCTGTACGTGGACGCCGCCAACCGTCGCGCGGTGAAGCTCTACATCGACCTCGGTTTCGACATCGATCACATCGACCGCGCCTATGTCGGCGATGTCGCGCCGGCACCAGCGCCGGCGCCGGCGCCGGCGCCCGTGCCGGGTTCGGGTCGGGAAGGCGGCACCGGCTCGTAGGCTGGCCACTCGTGCCCGGCCCCTACGATCTTTCCCGCGACCAGCTGGCCACCCTGCTGGCGGGCGAGGCCCCCTACCGGGTGGGCCAGGTCTGGGACGGCCTCTACCGGCGGACCCTGCCGGTCGCCGAGCTGACCGACCTCCCCATGGCCATGCGTCACCGGCTGGCCGCGGAGCCGGCCCTCCAACCCGCCCTCACCGTCGCCGCCCACTCGGTGGCCGACGGCGGCCAGACCGTCAAGTGGGGCTGGCAGCTGGGCGATGGCGCGGTGATCGAGACTGTCCTGATGCACTACCCGGACCGGTCGACGGTCTGTGTCTCGACCCAGGCCGGCTGCGCCATGAAGTGCAGCTTCTGCGCCACCGGCCAGGCCGGGTTCACCCGGCACCTGACGGCGGGCGAGATCGTGGAGCAGGTGGTGGCGGCGATCGCCGAAGCCCGGCCCCGGCGGGTCGCCAACGTGGTGTTCATGGGGATGGGAGAACCCATGGCCAACTATGGCCCCATGTGGGCGGCGGTGGAACGGCTATCTGGCGAGCTGGGCTTTTCGGCCCGCCACCTCACCGTCTCCACCGTGGGACTGGTCCCGGGCATCCGGCGGCTGGCCAAGGAGGCACTGCCGGTCAACCTGGCCGTTTCCCTCCATGCCGCCAATGACGGCCTGCGCAACCAACTGGTCCCCATCAACAAGCGCTGGCCGCTGGCGGCGCTGCTCGCGGCCTGCCACGAGTACCGGGCCCGGAAGGGGCGCCGGCTGTCCTTCGAGTGGGCCCTGATCGACGGGGTCAACGACCGGCCGTCCGACGCCGAGGAGCTGGCCGCCCTGGTTCGGCCCCTGGGCGCCCACGTCAACCTGATCCCCCTCAACCCGACGCCCGGCTACCCCACGCGCGGCACTCGACCGGCCCAGGTGCGGGCGTTCCGGGACATCCTCGTGGAGGACGGTGTCAACGCCACCATCCGGCGTAACCGGGGCACCGACATCGACGCCGCCTGTGGCCAGCTGGCGGGAACGGTGGCCTTGCGACCGCTTCCCCGGCCGCGAGTGCCAAACTGACGTATGCCCAGTAACCGCTGGATCGACACCACCCAGCCGCAGACCCTGCTCATTGCCACCTTCCTGCTGTACCTGAACGCCGTCTTCTCGGTGCTGACGCCAGGCGCCTTCGGTCCCATCGGGCTGCTGACGATCGCGGGCGGGATCGGAGCCGGATTCGGCATTGCCAACGAGAAAAAGTGGGGCTACGGCCTCGGCATCGCCATGGCGTTCCTCCCTTTCGTCCTGCGCCTGATATTTCTCCACAACCCGTTGGCGACCAATCTCATCTCCATGATGTTCGAGATCGCCCTCATCGCCCTGCTGCTGCATCCCCAGAGCCGGGAATATCAGCGCATCTGGTTCAAGTAGTCGCCGCCCGCATCCCGCGGGCGCCCCGGAAGGCCGGGAAGCGGTGCGCGCTGTGCCCGTTGCCACCGCCTAGCCCGGCTGGACTATGTGAGTAAACACTCCTAGAGTAGTGACATGGGTTACCGGGTCGAGGAACTGGCGGCCAAGGCCGCCACATCGGTAGACACCATCCGCTACTACCAGGCCCGGGGTCTCCTGCCCTCCCCCACCCGGGTTGGCCGGGTGGGCTGGTACGGCGACGAGCACCTCGCCCGGCTGGCCCACATCCGGCGGCTCCAGGGCCGGGGCTTCGGCCTGGCGGTAATCCAACGCCTCCTGGCGGGCGAGCTGGACCGCGCCGACGAGGAGTTGATCGCGGCGGTGGCCACCGAGGCCCGGACCCCATCCAGCCCGCCGGCCGACGATGGAACGGGCTGGCTGACGATCGAGCAACTGGCGGCCCGCAGCGGCTTCCCGCTCATCGTGCTCGAGGCGGTCGTGCGGGACGGGCTCCTGGTCCCCCACCGGGTCCAGGGCGAGGACCGGTACTCCCAGGCCGACGTCGCTTCGGCCGCGGCCGGGCTGCGCCTCCTCCAACAGGGACTCCCTCTGGCGGAGTTGCTGGAACTGGCCCGCACCCACACCCTGGCCATGCGAGCCACCGCGGAACGGGCGGTGGAGTTGTTCGACCGCTACGTGCGCCAGGCTCTGCGCGCCGAGGGCGTGGCTGAGGAGGTGGCGGCGGAACGGCTGGTCTCGGCGTTCGAGGAGATCCTCCCGGCCACCTTGACCATCGTCGGCCACCATTTCCGCCGCACCCTGCTGGCGGTGGCGCAGGAGCACATCGACCGGGTGGGCACCGAGGGCGAGCGGCAGCTGGTCACCGCGGCCGCCGAGCGACCCCAGTGACCCCGGGCCGGGCCGACCGCAGCCTCCCCTCACCGGAGCAGCCGCTGCCCCAGGGCGCGGCCAAGGTGACCGCGGTGCGCAACCTGTTCGACACCATCGCCCCGCGCTATGACCTGGTCAACCGGGTGATGACCTTCGGCATGGACCGCGGCTGGCGCCGCAAGACGGTGCGATCGCTGGCCTTGGCGCCGGGATCGGCCGTGATCGACCTGGCCTGCGGGACCGGCGATTTGTGCCGGGACCTGGTCCAGGCCGGCTATCGGGCAGTGGGCGTCGACCTTTCCTTCGGCATGCTGGCCCATGCCCGCACCGCGAGCCCGCTGCTGCAGGGCGACGCCCTGGCGCTGCCCGTCCCCGACCAGTCCGTCGCCGGCGTGGTCAGCGGGTTCGCCCTGCGCAACTTCGTCGAGCTCCCGCCGGTGTTCGCGGAGCTGGCCCGGGTCCTACGGCCCCGCGGTCGCATCGCCCTGCTCGACGTGGCCGTGCCGGAACGGGCCATCCTGCGAGCCGGCCACGCGGTGTACTTCGGCCGGGTCGTCCCCGTGATCGGAGGGCTGCTGTCGGACAAGACCGCCTATCGCTACCTGCCCCGCTCGCTGGCCTACCTGCCGCCGCCGGCCACGGTGCTGGCCCAGTTGTCGGCAGCCGGATTCACCCACGCCCAGCGCCGCCTGCTGTCGGGCGGCATCACGCAGCTCTACACCGCCACCCGGGAGGACCGGCCATGACCTGGACAATGGAAACGCCGGCCCAGGCGACGTCCATCGCGGACGCGCTGCAGACCGCCGCGGGGCTGGTGGCTCGCACCGTGGCCCTCCCCGAAGGCACCGACATGGACCTCCTCGAGGTGGGCGGCTCCACCGACGCCCTCCTCTGGCACCGGGAGGGCTTCGCCCTGGCGGCCCGAGGCGTCGCCCTTCGGCTCCGGCTGCCGGCCGGCCTGGACGACCCGGCCGCCCCGCGCGCTGTCCTGGAGTCCCTGCAGGCCATCGCCACCGACGATGGTGTGGGCCGCCCCGGGTGCGGACCGGTGGTGTTGTCCGCCCTGCCCTTCGACCGCCATGCCCCGGCCACCCTCATCATCCCTGCGGTCACGGTCGGTCGCGACGTGACCGGCCGCCGCTGGCTGACGACCGTCGGCCCGCCCGGGGCGGAGTTCGAGTCCCTGGCCGACCTGGCCGACCTCCCGGACTACGTCCCGCCCGACAGTTTCTCGCTGGTCTCGCCCCGGCCCCACAGCGAGTGGGCGGCTCTGGTGGCGGCCACCGTCTCCGAGGTCCGAGGGGGCCGGTTCGACAAGGTCGTCCTGGCCCGGGAAGTCCAGGTGGTGGCCAACCGGGACTTTCTGCCCGCCGACATCCTGCGCCGGCTGAATGCCCTCTACCCGTCGTGCATGGTGTTCTCCACCGGGACCTTCCTCGGTGCCAGCCCCGAGCTGCTCATCAGCCGCCAGGGCCGGCGGGTGCGTAGCCACCCCCTGGCGGGCACCGTCGCCCGCAGCGGCGACCCCACCGCCGATGCCGCCCTGACCGGGCTCCTGCTGGCGTCGGCCAAGGAACGCGAGGAGCACCGCCTCGTCGTCGACGAGGTGGCCGCCGCGCTGCGCCCCGTCTGCCGGGCCCTCGACGTCCCTGAGGTCCCCTCGATCGTGGCGCTGCGCAACGTGTCCCACCTCGGTACCCTCATCGAAGGCGAGTTGGAAGGCGACGACGTCACGGCGCTGGACCTGGTGGCCCGCCTCCACCCGACCCCGGCGGTGGCCGGGTCCCCGACTGCGGCCGCGGTGGCGTATCTCACCTCGGTCGAAGGCTTCGACCGCGGTTGCTACGCCGGTCCAGTGGGGTGGATGGACAGCCGGGGCGACGGCGAATGGGCGGTCGCGGTGCGCTCGGCGGAACTGCGGGGCAATACAGCCCGGTTGTTCGCCGGCGTGGGCGTGGTCAGCGACTCGATTCCCGCCACCGAACTAGCCGAAACCCAGCTGAAGCTGCAGGCGCTGCTGGCCGCCGTCGTCCGCCCCTGACCTCCCGGGCCGACGGGTCGGCGCGGCACTTCGCCAACGTGTTCTTCACCCCATCGCGGCCCCGACGGCAATGGCGACCGCGGCTTCGATCTGGCGGTGGACCACCACATTGGTTTGCCGGTCGGTGCGGGCGACGACCACCCGCACGCCCCGGCCTTCCAAGGCGGCGGCCACGCCGGCTTGACTGGTGATCTCGCTCACCGCAACACCGTAGGCGGCCGCCACCCGGGCCAGGTCGAGGCCATGGGCGGTCCCCCAGAACCGCTCGAACTGGTCGCGGGGGACGCCCTGGGCCTGGGGAAGGAAGCTGAATATCCCGCCTCCGTCGTTGTCCACCACGACCAGGGTGCAGTCCACCTGGCGCTCTGTCGCCCACAGGAGGGCGCCGGCGTCGTACAGGAACGCCAGGTCGCCGAGCAGGGCCGTGACCGGGCCCGCGGTGGCGATGCCGAGGGCGGAGGAAATGATGCCGTCGATACCGTTGGCCCCCCGGTTGGCCAACACCGTCAGCCCGTCCCGGGGCCGGGCATACCACTCGACGTCACGTACCGGCATCGACGAGGAGACGAACAGCCGTGCACCGTCTGGGAGTGCCGCCACCAGGCCCCGGGCGAGCGCCGGCTCCGTGAGCTCTGGGTGGCCGTTGAGGACGTCGTCGATGGCGCCCTGGGCAGCGGCCTCGGCCCGCCTCCACCAGGCGGCCCAGTCGGAGTCGGAGCCGGTGGCGGTGCCGGGCGCCAGGGCCTCGGCCAGGGCACCGGCGTCACAGCGGACTACCCGGCCCGCTTGTCTCTCGGGGTCGGCCCAGCGCCCATGGGGGTCGACGAGGATCTGCTCGACATCGGGGCCCAGGCTGCTCAGCCAGGTCGACAAGACCCGCGACGCCCAGGGCTGGCCCAGCCGCAGCACGACCTCGGGGCGCCAGGCGGCCATCGCCGGGACCCGCAGCAGGGTGTCGGCGCTGGCCACTGTGAACGGCCCCGGCACCCGGGCGCCCGACGGCGGGTCGGCGAGGACGGGCCAACCCAGTGCCGCTGCCAGCGCCTGCACCGCCCCGTCACCGGCGCCCGACCCGGCGCCCGCATCCGACCCGGCACCAGCACCGGCACCAGCACCAGCGCCAGCACCAGCGCCAGCACCAGCACCGGCACCAGCACCAGCACCAGCACCAGCACCAGCGCCAGCGCCAGCGCCAGCGATGATCAGGCCCCGGCGGCCGGCGGCGGCCAGGGCCTGCAGTTCTGCCACCAGGCCGTCGGGAGCCGCCGTGGTCCCCAACGCCAACTGGTGCCAGGCGCGACCGTCCGGCCGGCCGGCAGGTACAGCCGTCGGCTGGCCCAGCAAGGGCTCGCGGAACGCCAGGTTCAGGTGCACCGGGCCCGGGCCGTCCCGGCTGCCGATCGCCTCGGCCACCGACCGGGCCGCCAGCGACCGCCAGGTCCCGGCGGCGCCAGAATCGGCCACGCCAGGCGAGGCCGACCACCGCAGCGCGCCCGCGAACAGGTTCTCCTGCTCGATCGTCTGCGGTGCCCCCACCTGGTGCAACTCGGCCGGTCGATCGGCGGTGACCGCGATCAGGGGCACGCCGGCCTGGTGCGCCTCGACAATTGAGGGGTGCAGTTCGGCGGCCGCGGTGCCACTCGTCGTCACCACCACCGCCGGCCGGCCCCGGGACAAGCCGAGGCCGAGCGCCAGGAACCCGGCCGACCGCTCGTCCAGCACCACGTGGACCCGGATCCGCCCGTCGCCCGCCAGGGCCACGATGAGGGGTGTGGAACGTGACCCGGGAGCCACCACGGCGTCGGTCACCCCACCACGCACCCACTCGTCAACAAGGGTGGTGGCAAAGCTGGCCTGGACATCGGCGCCGCTGGTCATGCCAGGATCGTCCCGTGCTGTTCCGCGAGGAGGTGGGAGAAGGACGGCGGCTGGCGGCGGTCCACGGGTTCACCCAGACCCGCCGGTCGTGGCTCCCGATCACGTCGCGGTTGGCGCAGGCCAACCATTTCACCCTGGTCGACGCCCCCGGCCACGGCGGCTCGTCCAAGGTGCGGGCTGACCTGTGGGAGGGCGCGGCATTGCTCGGGGAGGCCGCCGGGGCGGCCGGATATCTCGGCTACTCGATGGGAGCCCGGCTGTGCCTGCACTTGGGCCTGTTGCGCCCCGACCTGGTCCGGTCGCTGGTGCTCATCGGCGGTCATCCCGGCATTCTCGATGCCGAAGCGCGAGCCCGCCGCCAGGCCGACGACGAGGCCATGGCGCGCCGTCTGGAGGCCGAAGGCGTGGAGTCTTTCGTCGACTGGTGGCTGCAGCAGCCCCTTTTTTCCACCCTCGACGAAGCCGCCGCAGGGCGGGAGGAACGGCTGACCAACACCGCCGAAGGGCTGGCGTCGTCGCTCCGGCGAGCGGGAACGGGCCGCCAGCAACCCCTGTGGGACCGGCTGGCGGAGCTCGCCATGCCGGTGCTCGTCGTGGCAGGCCAGCGCGACGACAAGTTCGCCGATATCGGGCGGCGGGCGGCGGAGGCGATCGGGGCCAACGCGGAGCTGGTGCTGATCCCCCATGCCGGCCACGCCTGCCACCTCGAACGACCCGATGCATTCAGCGCCGTGCTCGCCGGTTTCCTGGAGCGCTGCGACCACTAAAGGGCGATCCCGGCGGCCAGCAGGAAACCGAAGACCAACTGCAACCGCCCCGTCGCCTGGAGTACCGCAACCAGGCCCCGGCCGGCCTCCCGGGACAGGACCCGGCGGACCGGCAGGACCGCCAACGGCACCGCGGCCAGGGCCAAGAGGGCCCACGGCCGGACCAGGGCGACGAGTGGCACCGCCACGAAGGCCCCGGCGATGGTCGAGGTGTACAGGATGCGGGTGGCGGGGGCGCCGAGGCGCACCGCCAGGGTGTTCTTGCCCGCCGTGGTGTCGCCGGGGATGTCCCGCAGGTTGTTGACGACGAGTAGCGCCACCGCCAGGAGCCCCATGGGGATCGACGCCAGCAGGGCGAGGCCGGTGATCCGGCCCGTCTGGACGTAGGCGGTGGCGGTCGTGGCCACCAGGCCGAAGAACACGAACACGAACAGCTCGCCCAGGCCGGCGTAGCCGTAGGGGCGGGGCCCGCCGGTATAGAGCCATCCCGCCGCCAGGCAGGCGGCACCGACTGCGATCAGCCACCAACCGGCGACGGCGGCCAGGGCCAGGCCGGCCAGGGCGGCCACCGCGAAGGCGATGAGGGCGGCCCGCTTGACGGAATCGGGAGACGCCAGGCCCGAGGCGACCAGGCGGACCGGGCCCACCCGGACCGCGTCGGTTCCCCGCTTGCCATCGCTGTAGTCGTTGGCGTAGTTGGTTCCGACCTGGATGGCCACCGACACGATGAGGGCGGCACCCGCCCGCCACCAGATGGCGTCCCGGGACGCCGCCGCCACGGCGGTGCCGACGGCCACCGGGATCACCGAGGCCGGCAGCGTGCGGGGCCGGGCGCCGGCGATCCAGCGGTTCATGGTGGGAGGAAAGCTACCCTTTTTCCACGATGAGCCGACCGACGTACGAGGTGGCCGGCAGTGGCCGGGTGGCTTTCGACCGGTTCTGCCAAAAAGTGATGTCAGGACAACACTTTTTGGCAAAACCCGATCCTCGTTCCTGCTCGTCGCGCTGAATGCATCGTGCCTTCCCTGGTTGCGATCGACCTACCCGGAGGGCCGGCTTTTGTTGACGCCCTGCAGCGGGCCTGGGACCAGGGTGACGCGGTGCTCCCCGTCGATCAGCGGCTGCCCCCGCCCGCCCGGCGGCAACTGTTTGCGACCCTGGCGCCAGCCGCCGTGGTGGACGCGTCGGGCCGCACCAATGTCGACGGTGGCCGGCCCGTCGAGGAGGGCGATGCGCTCGTCGTGGCCACCAGCGGGACGACCGGCAAGCCCAAGGGAGTTGTCCTCACCCACGCTGCGGTGGCTGCCTCGGCCGCCGCGACCAGCGCCCGGCTCGGGGTGGACCCGGTCCGGCACCGGTGGCTGGCCTGCCTGCCGTTGAGCCACGTGGGCGGGTTGTCCGTGGTGACCCGCGCCCTGGTCACCGGTACCCCGCTCGAGGTCCACCCCGGTTTCGACGCGACCTTGGTCGAGGCGGCGGCCGGTCCCTCGGTCCTGGTCTCGCTGGTACCAGCCGTCCTGCACCGGGTCTCGGCGGGGCGTTTCCACACCGTGGTGCTGGGCGGATCGGCCCCGCCACCGCCCGAGGAACTTCCCCCCAACGCGGTCACAACCTACGGCATGACCGAAACCGGCAGCGGGGTGGTCTACGACGGCATTCCCCTCGATGGCGTCGGGGTCGCGATCGACGCCAGCGGGGCGATCCGGCTGCGGGGGCCGATGTTGCTCCGCGCCTATCGGGACGGGACGGTGCCACTCGACGACGAGGGGTGGTTCCTGACCGGCGATGCCGGCGAGTGGCAACCGGGGCCGGGGCCGGGCGGGCGGCTCGTCGTACGCGGCCGTGTGTCCGACCTGATCATTACCGGTGGTGAGAACGTCTGGCCCGCCGCCGTGGAGTCCGTGCTCCGCCGTGATCCCGCCGTGGCCGAGGTCGTGGTGGCCGGTCGCGCCGACGCCGAGTGGGGCCAGCGGGTGGTGGCCTGGGTCGTCCCGGCCAACCCGGCCGATCCGCCGGTCCTCGCCGCCCTCCGGGACCTGGTCAAGGGACAGCTGGGCCCGTGGGCCGCCCCCCAGGAGTTGATCGTGGTCGATTCCCTCCCGAAGACCGCACTGGGGAAGCTGCGCCGCCAAGATCTGGGCTGAACAGGTGGGCGCCAACCCGCCTCCGCCCGGGGCCCGCGATTCCGCTCTCATTGGCCTTTTTCGTGGGGGGGCGCTGACAAATCCGGGTGTACACGCGGATTTGTCAGCGCACCCCTACTGATTCTCGCCTTCCTAGGCGAGGCCGACCGGGCTGACGAGGGCTCCCCCGTCGATGATCATCGTCGTGCCTGTGATCCAGCGGGCGGCGTCGCTGGCCAGGAACACCGCGGCTCCCGCGATGTCCTCGGGGTCCCCCAGCCGCCGCAGCGGGAGGCGGGAAGCGATGGCTTCGCCGTACGACTCCCAGAGGGCCCGGGCCAGGTCCGTCTTCACCAGCCCCGGGGCGATGGCATTGACCCGCACACCGGGACCCAGCTCGCTGGCCAGGTGCCGGGTCAGATGGATGACGGCTGCCTTGGTCACGTTGTAGTACCCGATCGCCGGTTCCACCCCGATGCCGCCAATGGACGCCAGGTTGATGACCGATCCCCCGTGCTCCCGCATCCACGCCTGGTAGGCCAGCTGGGTCCAGTGCAGGACCGCCCACTGGTTGACCCGGACGATCTTGTCGGCCCGGGGCTGATCGATGTCGATCAGCGGTCCCAGGTAGGGGTTGGTGGCGGCGTTGTTCACCAGGATGTCGACAGCCCCAAAACGCTCCACGGTGGCGGCCACGCACGCCCCGGCGGCGGCCGCGTCGCCCGCATTGGCGGCGAACCACCCCACCTTCCCCTCCATGAGCGAGGCCGCCTCCTCCAGCGCCGCCGCCTTGCGGCTCGAGATCATGACCGTCGCCCCCGAGGCCGCCAGCGCCGCCGCGATGGCCCGCCCGATACCTCGCGAGCCGCCGGTGACGAGGGCCACCTTGCCATCCAGGCGCAGATCCATAGGAGCTGATCCCCGGGCTAGGCCCAGTCGTCGTCGCTCAGCGGCACCTCGGCCAGCTGCTGGGCGACATCGGCAGGGTCGGCCTCAAGTGGAAGGTCGGCGGGAGCCGGGGCCGGTACGTGGTCGTCGTCGATACCGGCCGGTAGCACCTCGGCCCGCTGCTCGACAACATCCTCAGGGGATGCCTCCAAAGGTATCTCGTCCACCCGGCGACCCTACCCGCCGCCGGGGTGGCCCGCCGTCGGCGACGCAGCCGGGCACTCGTAGGCTGGTGGCCGTGAACCATTTGGCCGACGAGACCAGCCCCTACTTACGCCAGCACCAGGACAACCCGGTGGATTGGTACCCGTGGGGCGAGGAGGCCATCGGACGGGCGCGGGAGGACGACCGGCCCATCCTGCTCTCGGTCGGGTATTCCGCCTGCCACTGGTGCCACGTCATGGCCCACCAGTCCTTCGAGGACGCCGAGGTGGCCCAGGTGATGAACGAGAACTTCGTCAACATCAAGGTCGACCGGGAGGAGCGCCCCGACGTCGACGCCATCTACATGGACGCCGTCCAGGCCCAGACGGGCAACGGGGGCTGGCCCATGACGGTATTCCTGACCCCCGACGGGCGGCCCTTCTTCGGAGGCACCTATTTCCCGAAACCGGTCTTCCTCGACCTGATGGCCCAGGTGGCCAAGGCATGGCAGGACCGGCGGCCCGAGATCGAGCGGGACGCGGACCACCTGGCGGAAGCGGTCCGAGCGGGCATCCGCGCGACGGGGACCACCAAGCTCGATCCCCGCGCCCCGTCCCCCCTGTCCCCCAGCCTTGTCACCGGCGGTGTGAAAGCCCTCCGTGGCGCCTTCGATCCCGAGTGGGGCGGCTTCGGGGGGGCGCCCAAGTTTCCCCAGGCATCCATGGTCGAGCTGGCCCTGCGAGGCGGTGCCACCGACATCGCCACCACGACCCTCGACGCCATGGCCTCCGGCGGGATCTACGACCACCTGGGTGGGGGTTTTGCCCGCTACGCCGTCGAGCGGCGGTGGCTGGTGCCCCACTTCGAGAAGATGCTGTACGACAACGCCCAGCTGATCCGCCTGTACACCCACGGCTGGCAGGTAACGGGTGCCGACCGGTACCGCCAGGTGGTCGAGGAGACGGTGGCCTACCTGTTGCGGCCGCCGATGCGGTCACTCGACGGGGGCCTGCATTCGGCCGAGGATGCCGACAGCGAGGGCGTCGAGGGCAAGTTCTACGTGTGGTCGATCAACGAGGTGTCGGAGATCGGCGGCCCGGCGGCGGTGGCGTGGTACGGCGTGACCACCGACGGCAACTGGGAGGGGAGCAATATCCTGTGGCGGCCCGAGCGGGCTGACCTGCTGCGGCCCCCGGAGGTGGAGAAGGCGCGCCGAAAGCTGTTCGCAGCCCGGGAGCAGCGGATCCGCCCCGGCCTCGACGACAAGGTGGTCACGGAGTGGAACGCCATGGCGGTCGCCGCCCTGGCCGAGGCGGGCGCTGCCATGGGTCGCCGGGACTGGGTGGCCACCGCCGAGGAGGTGGCGGAGTTCCTGCTGTCGTCATTGCGCCGCCCCGATGGTCGCTGGCTGCGGGCCTGGCAGGGGGGGCGGGCGGGCCGCCACCTCGCCTACGCGGTGGACTACGCGTGGCTGATCGAGGCGTTCACCCGCCTGGCCGAGGCGACCGGGCGGGCCCGCTGGGTGGCTGAGGCGCGGACCGTCGCCGACGAACTGTTGCGGCTGTTCTGGGACGCTACCGACGGGGCGTTCTTCACGACCGGGGAGGACGCCGAGAAGTTGCTGGTGCGGTCCAAGGACACTTACGACGGGGCCAGTCCCTCGGCCAACTCGGTGGCCGCAGTCGCCCTCCTGCGCCTGGCCGCCCTGACCGGCGACGAGCGCTACGAGGAGACCGGGACCACCGTGGTGCAGATGATGGCGGCCCTGCTGGGGCGTCACCCCACTGCCTTCGCCAACCTCCTGGCGGCGGTCGACCTGATCGTCTCGGGGGTGACGGAGGTGGCGGTCACCGGCGAACGGGAGGACCTGGTGGCGGCGGTGGCCCGCCGTTACCTGCCCAATGCGGTGCTGGCGTGGGGGGAGCCGTATCCGTCCCCGTTGTGGGACGGGCGGACGACCCCCGAAACGGCGGGCAAGGCGTTCGTCTGCCGCCATCACACCTGCGGCGCCCCGGTGAGCGACGTTGACAGCCTGCTGGAGCAGCTCGCGGGGCCGGTCTGACCACCGGTGGCTACTCGATCCAGCGATGGGCCACCTGGGCCTTGCCGGTCGGCGAGGTGGTGTAGTACCCGACAATGTCCCTGACCACGTCGGTGCTGCCGGTGCTGCCGTTGCTGCCGTTGAACAGCGCCAATGCGGCCGTCGAACCGAGGTTGGCCACGTCAGGTTGCCGACGGTCTGATGGGCGGCCCAGGTGATATCGGCAGCCAGCGGAATGGTGGCCGAGTCATCGGGGAAGACGGTCATGAACCCCAGATAGCGCCGTGGTTGGCAACTACACTGCCGTCGCCATTACCGAGGTGCCAAGCCGGATCGTGAGATTTATCCGTTCGAATATCCGCGGCACACACTTCGGGCCATTTGACATGTGATTGCCGATGCTCGGTTCCGGTATCCACCAGCTGGAAGCCCTTAGCGGCCAAGATGAGGCCTCGTGCAATCGACCTCTGCCCGCTCCGTTTTCATTCCGATGGCGCCCGAAGCCGAGGCGCTTCCCCGCCGCAGCAATATCCCAGGAACGACGCTGGAACTGCTCGTTCTGGCGGTCGATACCGACCATTGCGAAGGGATCGATCTCGTTTCCGGTGCCCTGGTGCGGGCGTGGAGCCCGGTACCGATCGATGACGAGTTGCGTCCCTACGACGTGGTCGGCGGGACCTTGGACGACGTGATCGACCTGCTCCCCGACCCGTCCCAGCCCGAGGCGGTGGCGCTCAGCGACGCCCCCGAGCGGGTGGGGCGCATCACCGGCAAGCGGGCCGAGCGGTACCTGCGGGCGTTGGTGCACCCGCCCGACCAGCCATTGCTGGCCCTTCACGGGCCCGCCATCCCGTTCTGGCAGCGGACTGCGGACTATCCCTCGATCGCGGTGGTCGAACCCGAGGGACCTGCGGTCATCCGCCTGCGCGACGGGGTGCTGTCGTGCCTGCTGCGCTGGCGGGGCGTGCCGGTGGAACTGCCCTGCGTCGACCGTCGCCTGGCCCGGCTCCTGGCCGCCGCCGGGCGCAGCCGAGTCGACTCAGGCAAGGGCGAGCGGCTCCTGGTGGCCCTGGCGCCGCCCATCGAAGGACACTGCCACAAGGTGGTGGCCGCTCTCCTCCCCCGCCCGTAGCCACGACCTCCTCTCCGGGTCGCGTAGACGCAGAGGGGGATCGGGCAGTCGCCCAAACGGACAGACCGAAAGACGGACAGACGGACAGACGGGCCGGCGGGCCGGCTCGTGTGAGGTAGCCGGCCCGGCGGATCAGGGGCCGTAGCGCGAGGCCAGGTCTTCGGCCATGCCCCAACCGAAGGCGATGAGGACGTCCCCCCGGTCACGGTGGACGGGGGCGAAGAACTCGGCTACCTCGGCGGGAGCCTGATTCTCCTCCAGCGGGCTGTAGTCGAACACCCCGACGGGGTTGCTGTCGCCCTCGACCACGAAGCTGCGGTCGTTGATCCGCCCTTCGGCCCCGAAGCGCTTGGCCAACCGTCGGCTCCAGGCCCGCTCCTCACCGCTGGCCTTATGAGCGGGACGCGGGCAGATGTCCTCAAGGCCGTCGAAGGCCACAAAGGCGCCGGGCTCGATGAAGCGGGTCCCGATCAGCACATCCTCGTCGGGGAACGCCAGCACCGCCCGCCGGAACTGGTCTGCGGTCAGGGCCCGGAGCACGGCCTCCCGTTTCTGGGTGCGTTTCACCGAGGCCAGGCCCCAGAGCAGGCATGGAGTCCCCCCGATGCGCTCCAGGGTGCAGAAGGAGAAGCCAACCAGCTTTCCTCCTTCGTAGCCCTGGGTGATCAGTACCCAGACATCCCGCTGCTTGGACAGTAGGCCGATGTCGAAGCCCGCGGGCCCGTCGAGGCAGATGTCCGCCATCTCGGCCAGCTCGGTATCGCTGAGGGCTGTGCAGTCCTTGGTCCCGACGTCGATCGCCATCTCCCTACAGGTCGTCTCCTCCGCTTGGGGTACCCGGTAAGTTTACGCGGTTTTGGGTCCTTTTCTCCAAAAGGCAATCGCGGCCGTCGCACCGGTCACGGAGCGACACCGCTGCTCAGCAGGCACCCGGCGCCCAACAGCACCCGCAACTCGGCCAGAAGACCCGCCCGAGCATTCACGTTGAACTCGGCTGCCAAGCGAATGATCTTAGTACCCACGTGCAAAAACACCGGCGCCTGGCCCTGATGGTCGGCCAGCAGCTGCTTCAGCCGGGTAACCCGTTCGTCGGACAGGGCGTGGAGGGGGAGGACCAGGTGGAGGGGCTCGCACTCGTCGTCCACCAGGTCGGGGCGCTTCATGTCCATGCAGATCAACTTGGGCTCGTCCTCCCGCAGGTCGAGCCGGCCCCGGACACAGACGACGGCGTCGTCGGCCAGCAGGTGCCCGATGTCACCCATGGTCCGGGGGAACACCCACACGTCGAGGGTGGCTTGCAGGTCTTCGAGGGTGAAGGTCGCCATCAGCTCCCCCCGCTTGGTGTACTTGCGGGTCAGGCCGGTGATGACCCCGCCGACCCAGCGAAGCTCGCCCTCACCCAGCTCCCGCAGCTCCCGCACGGAAACGTCGACGTGGCGGCGGAGGGCCGCCTCCACCCCGATCAGCGGGTGGTCGCTCACGTAGAGCCCCAACATCTCCTTCTCGAACACCAGCCGCTGGCGCTTGTCGAAATCGGTGGCGGGGATGGGGATCCGAGTGTCGTCGTAGACAGGCGACCCGCCCCCGGTTCCGTCATCGAGGAAGGCCCCGAACAGGCTCATGACCCCCTGCTCGCGCTCGCGCCGGCGGGCCAGCGTCCGGTCCACGATCTGATCGGCGACCAGGCACAGGCCCTGGCGGGGGTGGCCGACAGAGTCGAATGCCCCTGCCTTGATGAGCGAATCGATGGTGCGCTTGTTGAGCACCACCGGGTCGACCCGCTCGCAGAAGTCGTAGAAGTCCTTGAACGGGCCTCCCTCGGCTCGGGCCGCGACAATGCGCTCGACCAGGCCCTCACCAACGTTGCGGACCGCCGCCAGCCCGAAGGGGATGGCACCACCGGACCCGGATCTGTCGCCGGTCACGCCCCCCCGCACTGCGGTGAACTCGGCCACTGAGAGGTTGACGTCGGGTACCAGGACCTCGATTCCCCGGGACCGGCACTCGGAGAGGTAGACGGCGGTCTTGTCCTTGTCGTCCTTGACACTGGTGAGCAGGGCGGCCAGGTACTCCACCGGGTAGTTGGCCTTCAGCCAGGCGGTCTGGTAGCTGACCAGCCCGTAGCCGTAGCTGTGGCTCTTGTTGAAGGCGTAGTCGGCGAAGGGCTCGATGACGTCGAACAGCTTGGAACCGAGCTCGGCCCCGTAGCCGGTGGCGACACTTCCGGCCACGAACTTCTCCCGCTCCAGCGCCATGATGACCCGGTTCTTCTTGCCGGCCGCCTTGCGCAGGTTGTCGGCCTCTTCCAGCGAGTACCCGGCGAAGCGCTGGGCCACCCGCATCATCGACTCCTGATAGATCATCAGGCCCTGGGTCTCGGCCAGCACCTCCGCCATATCGGGGTGGAGGTAGGTGATGGGTTTGCGGCCGTTCTTGCGGTCGGCGTAGTCGTAGTGCATGTTGGCGGCCATGGGGCCGGGCCGGTAGAGCGCGATCAGGGCGCAGATGTCGTCGAAGCTGGTCGGGGCCAAAGCCCGGGTGAGGGCCCGCATGGGCGCCCCCTCCAGCTGGAACACCCCGATGGAGTCGGCCCGGCGCAGCATCTCGAAGACGGCGGGGTCGTCGAGGGCCACGTTGTCGATGTCGGGCCGGGTGCCGGTGTTGGCCTCGATGAGGTCGAGGGCCCGCTCCAGCACCGAGAGGTTGCGCAAGCCGAGGAAGTCCATCTTGAGCAGGCCCAGTTCCTCGACGCCGTGCATCTCGTACTGGGTGACGATGGGGGCGGCGTCGGCGGGCCCGGCTGGGTCGGGCTTGCGCTGGATGGGCAGGTACTCGGTCAGGGGGTCGGCGGAGATGACCACCGCGGCGGCGTGGATGCCGTCCTGGCGGCGCAGCCCTTCGAGCCCCCGGGCGACGTCGATCACCTTTTTGGCGTCAGGATCGACGGCGTACATGTCCCGTAGCTCGACGGCCGAGTGGAAGCCGTCCTCATGGCCCGCCACGACCTCCAGGCAGGCGCTCAACGGGGTGTCGCGTCCCATTACGAGCGGCGGCATGGCCTTGGCGATTCGGTCCCCGACGCTGTAGGGCAAGCCCAGCACCCGCGCCGCGTCACGTACCGCGGCGCGGGCCTTGATCGTCGAGAAGGTGACGATCTGGGCCACGTGGTCCCAGCCGTAGCGCTCGGTGGCGTAGCGGATCATCTCGCCCCGGTAGCGCTCGTCGAAGTCCATGTCGATATCGGGCATCTGCCGGCGGCCGGGGTTCAGGAAGCGCTCGAACAGCAAGTCGTAGCGGATGGGATCGAGGTCCACAATGCGCAGGCAGTAGGCCACGCAGCATCCGGCGGCGCTGCCCCGCCCGGGGCCGACCCGGATCCCCCGGGTGCGGGCGTAGTGGATCAGGTCCCACACCACCAGGAAGTAGTCGGAGAAACCCATGTCGGAGATGACCCCGAGCTCGTACGCCACGCGGGCCTGGACCTTTTCGGGCAGCGGTGTCCCGTAGCGGGCTGTCGCTCCCTCCATGGCGAGATGGCGGAGGTAGCTGTCGGCGTCGTCGAATCCCGGAGGGCGGGGAAAAGAAGGCAGCTTGGGTTTGCCGAAGTCGATCGTGACATCGGCGCGCTGGGCGATCCACAAGGTGTTGTCGCAGGCCTCAGGCTGTTCACCGAAGAGGGACCGCATCTCGGCCGAGGACTTGAGATAGTGCTCGTCGCCCTCGAACTTGAATCGGTTGGGGTCGTCCATGGTCGAGCCCGTCTGCACACACAGGAGGGCGTCGTGGGCGACCGCGTCTCCACGGTGGGTGTAGTGGCTGTCGTTGGTCGCCAGTAGCGGGGCCCCGATGCGCTTGGCGATGTCGATCAGCTGGGGGTTGGTCTTGCGTTGCTTCTCGAGGCCGTGATCCTGCAGCTCGACAAAGAGGCTGTCGCGCCCGAAGATGTCTTGGAGCCGGGAGGCGTGGCCACAGGCAGCCTCGTAATCGCCTCGCAGCAGGGACTGCAAAACCAAACCCCCCAGGCAGCCGGTGGTGGCGATGACGCCCTCGTGATAGCGCTCGAGCAGCTCCCAGTCGGCCCGGGGCTTGTAGTAGTAGCCCTCCAGGAAGGCGGCGCTGGAGAGCTTCATCAAGTTGCGGTAACCGGCCGTCGTCTCGGCCAGCAGCGTCAGGTGGTAGTAGAGCTTCTCCCCCTCGGCGGCGTCGCCGCCCCCGTCGTCCACCCGCCCCCGCCGGGAGGGGCGCTCGAAGCGGGTCTCGGCCGCCATGTAGGCCTCGGTCCCGATAATGGGCTTGATGCCGGCCGCCCGGGCTTCCTTGTAGAAGTCGAGGACGCCGTACATGTTGCCGTGGTCGGTGATGCCGATGGCCGTCTGGCCGTCGGCGGCGGCAGCCTGAATGACATCCTTGACCCGGGCCGCCCCGTCCAGCATCGAGAACTCGGTGTGCAGATGCAGGTGGGTAAAGGAATCCCCCACGGCGCTGTTCCTCCGTGCCCTCGAGTGCGGTCGTCCACAGCCTGTGGACGAGTTACAGGATTGTGATTCTAGTCTGCCCCGCCGACACGAACACCGAGATCTTTCCCCCTCCGCGGTGACACCGGGCGACGGAGACCAGCCGGGAGTGCCCGAGGTGTCAGAGGTAAGTCCCGGTGGGCGTGGGTCGCTGATCGTCGCCGGCCGGTAAGCCCCGGCGGCGTATTTCCTCGAGCTGGTTGCGCGCCGCCATCTGCTGGGCGAAAAGGGTGGCCTGTATGCCGTGGAACAACCCCTCGAGCCAGCCCACCAGCTGGGCCTGGGCCACCCGCAGCTCGGACTCGCTCGGCGTGGTGTTGTCACCAAAGGGCAGCGCCATGCGGCGCAGCTCATCCTGGAGGTCGGGTGAGAGTCCCGACGCCAGCTCGCGGACGGACTGGTCGTAGATCTCCCGCAGCCGGCCCCGGCTGGCCTCGTCGAGGGGGGCCTGGCGCACCTCGTCCAGCAGCTGCTTGATCATGGAGCCGATCCGCATGACCTTGGCGGGCTGGGCGACCGCTCCTGCGCTGTCCTCCGCGTCGCCGGAGCCACGGGAGTCACCAGAGTCACCGGAGCTGGCCGGCCCGGCCGGCGAGCGGCCCCCGGGCAGCACCAGGTCCGGCTGGACCCGCTCGTCGCTTGCCATGCCACCATCCTGCCCATCCGGCGGGGATTATGCCAACGAGGCGGCCGCCAGGCAGGGCACCAGCATCTCCGCGGGTGTCAGGGAGCCGTGCCGGCACACCAGCCGCATCTCACCGGTGTCGGCCGGGTCCTGATAGGCGACGGGAAGAAAGGGCACCAAGGCGACATCGCCGAGACGCCGGCGGGTGGGGGGCGGCAGGGGTCCGCCGAACCAACCGCCGCCGTCCAACTCGTCGATCGTCCACACCCAGGCCTCGTCCCGATAGCGCTGCCGGGCCGCCTCGGCCAGGGCCTCCGCCCGGCCGGGCCGGGCGTGCAGCCAGCGGAAGCGACCTTCGCCACTCATCATTGAGGTGTCCCCGGCGATTTCGGGATCGACGGGCGACACGGACCGGCCCACCTGCACCTGACCGTGATCGGCCGTGACGACCAGGGCGGCGCCCGCCGGCAGGACGGCCTGCAGGTCGGCAACCAGGCGGTCGGCGGCCACCACTTCGGCGTCGTAGTGATCACCGAACCCGTGGATGTGGGCGATCTTGTCGACGCCGTCGTAGTAGGCGTACACGAAGCGCTCTCCGGACGCGAGGAGTCCTTTGACCTCGACGGGCACACCCGACGGGAGCCACCACCCGACCTGGCGGCTGCCCGAGAGGTGGGCGATCGTGAAACCCGAAGTCAGGAACTCGGCCCGGGTCACGACCGGCACCCCGGCGCCCGCGAAGGCGGGCTGCGGCTGGAAGACCAGCGGCGGGAGAAAGGCCCGGGCATCGCCGGAAACGGTCCGCCAGCGCAGCACGTTGAGCACTTCGTCGCCCGTCGGTCCGTCGACGCGCAACCGGTAGCCCACCATGCCGTGCCGGGCCGGGGACTGCCCGAGGGCGATGGAGGTCAGGGCGGTGGCGGTCGTCGTGGGCGCCACCGAGGTGATGGCGCCGCCCTCCATTTCGCCCATGGCCGGGGCCAGGTGGCGGCGCCGCTCCAGCTGCTCCCAACCCAGGCCGTCGAGGACGAGGAGCACGACTTGGCGCGCCTCCCGAGCCGCCACCGGAAGCCAGTCGGGGCGGGCCCCGGGCGGGGCCAGGAGGGCGGGGCCCAAGGCGTCCAGGCACGCCCCTCCGTAGTTGGGCCGAACCGGTTCTGGGGCGTCGGGTGCATCGTCCACGGCATGCGACGGTACCGGGGTGGTGGGACCATTAGCGCTTGGGCCGGGCGGGGGGCGGCGGGGGGCGGGCGGGAAGCGGGGAGAGCCACGGTCGGCGGCGTAGCATGGGCAGCGTGAAAGTGTCGACGAGAGGCGACTACGCCAGCCGGGCGTTGCTGTCCCTCGCCCTGCACGACGGCGAACGGCGGCCGACGTCGGTGCGCGACATCGCGGAGCGCACCGGACTTCCCCAGCCCTACCTGGAACAGATCCTGCTGGCCCTGAAGGGCGCCGGTTTGGTGCGCTCCAAACGGGGCGTGGGGGGCGGCTACGTACTGGCTCGCTCGCCCGCCGCCATCACCCTGGGCCAAATCGTGAGCTCCGTCGAGGGTCCGATCGTGGCCGGCGATTTCGGCGAACCCCATCAGAACGGTGCCTGCGACCATGAGGGGCAATGTGTCCTGCTGGCGCTGTGGGCGGACGTCGGCGAATACATGCGGGTCCATCTGGATAGCTTCACCCTGGCCGACATGGTCACCCGGGCTCAGGACAACAGCGCCCCCATGGCGCCGATCGTCTAGCCAACCGCATGACCCCGGGCGCGCGGTGACCGGCTCCTAGCCGGCGTCGGGACCTGCCGCAGCCGCCGTGAAATGGTCCAGCAGCCGGCCCAGCTCTCCCGGCAGCGGTGCCGTGAAGGTCCGTCGCTCCCCCGTCGTCGGATGGTCGAAGGTCAAGGCGGCCGCGTGCAACCACACCCGATCAGGCGGCAGGCGGGGGAGGCCAGGCGGCCAGCCCCCATGGCGCCGGTAGCGGGCGTCGCCCACCACGGGGTGGCCGATGGCAGAAAGGTGGACCCGGATCTGATGGGTCCGGCCCGTCTCGAGGCGGCATTCGAGCAGGGTGGCGGGCCCCGGCAGGACGTACCGGTGGACGACGCGGTACCGGGTCCGGGCCTCTTTGCCGCCCGACCGCACCGCCATCCGGGTGGGATCCGCTTCGGCCCGGCGCAGCGGGGCGTCGATCAGTCCCTCATTGGCCGCCACGCTTCCCCACACCAGGGCCCGGTACTCCCGCTCCGCGGTCCGCGACGCCAGCTGGGCGACCAACGATCGCCGGGCGGCCTCGGTGCGGGCGACGACCAACAGCCCTGACGTCCCCTTGTCCAGGCGGTGCACGATGCCGGGCCGGAACTCGGCCCCACCCACGGCGAGGTCCCCAAGGTCGGGAAATCGGGCCAGGAGTCCCGCCACCATCGTCCCCCGGGCGTTGCCTGCGCCGGGGTGGACCACCAGGCCGGCCGGCTTGTCGACCACGATCACCGCCTCGTCGGCATAGATCACCGCAACCGCGACGCCGGCCTCAGGGCGCAACCGGTCGATGACCACGATGGGGGCGTCGGGCACCTCCAGGGTCTCGCCCGCCGCCACCCGCCGGCTGCGGGCCTTCACCGGCGCCTGGTCCAGGCGCACCGCGCCCTCGGCGACGAGGGCCGCGACCTGGCTGCGGGTCATCCCAGTCAGCAGCGACACCACCCGGTCGACCCGCTCGCCGGCCAGAGCCGCGGGAACGACCTCTATCATTCCGCGCCAGGATCGGCGGGAGCACCGGGACCCGCGGCCGCGGCAGGATCGGCGGGAGCACCGGGACCCGCGGCCGCGGCAGGATCGGCGGGAGCACCGGGACCCGCGGCCGCGGCAGGATCGGCGGGAGCACCGGGACCGGCGGCCGCGGTACGAGCCGGCGTCGGTCCGGGTCGGGCCCGGAACAACACCAGCGCCAGCAGGAGGGCCCCGGCGGTGATGGCGGCGTCGGCGAGGTTGAATATGGGCCACCAGCGGAAGTCGATGAAGTCGATGACCGCCCCGTGGTGATGGCGGAGCAGGCGGTCAGTGAGGTTGCCCAGCGACCCCCCGAGCAGCAGCCCCATGGCCAAGGCCGAAGGCCGGTTGGCGGTCCGGCTGGCCCGGCGGCCCAATCCGAGCAGCACCACGACCAGCACCACGACCCCGGCCACGATGAAGGCGGTGCTGTTTTGGCCCAGGCCGAATGCGGTCCCGGAGTTGAAGGTGACCAAGAGGCGCAGGGTCCAGAACACCTCAACGGGATCCCGGGCATGGCGCAGCGCCCAGGCCTTGCTGGCCTGATCGGCGCCCAGGACGACCGCAGCCACGCCCAGGATCGACAAGCGTCGCCAGTGGATGGACCGGGGGCTGGGCTCGCTCGCAGGCTCGCTCACCTGAGCCTCGCTCGCCTCGGGCCGGCTCCTCGGGCCCCCCTCGGCCGGGCGGTCGAGGCCAGTGACCATCAGCGTCGGGACAGCCCGCCGCTCTTACAAGCCACGCACAGAGCGGCGTAGGGCAGCGCCTTTAACCGGGCGTGGGGTATCGGCTGACCACACTGTTCACACACCCCGTAGGTGCCGATGTCGAGCTTGGCCAGCGCCCGGTCGATTTCGACGACCGCCCCGCGGGCTTGAGCCGACAGCAGCAGGTCGAGCTCGCGGTCGACGTTGGAGGTACCGCCCTCGCCGCCTTCTTCGTCGAACTGGACGTCGCCTGGTTCGTGCTCGAGGGCGAGGGAATCGGCCTCGGCCTTCAACTCCTCAGCTTGCTTGGTGTAGCTGGCTCGCTCCTCCAGGAGCAGGACCCGCTGTTCGGCCAGGAACTCGGACCGGCCCGGGTCCTTGGATCTCTTGGGAGCGCTCTTCCGGGCCGGGGTCGCGGCCGGCTTGGCATTCGCGATCGGCGCCGGATCGCTCTCAGGGTTCGACACGCTGACCTCCTCGGCCGGGGTGACACCGGCACCGGGCCCGGACGCGAGGGCCCCCGGCTCATCGGATTCGGTCCCTTCAGGTGGCGCGGCTTCGCCTGGCACAAGCGCCACTTCAGAGATTCTGTCGGTTTCCGGCATGATCAGACCTATCACACCCCTATCAGAGGGGCCGGACCCTAGCACGGGTCCCATCACGGACATTCAGGGTGCTCGTCATCGAACACCACCCCGACCCGGGAGATTCCCATTGCGGATGCTGCTGTTGGCCTTGGGCTTGGGCTCGGCGGCTTCCAGGATGCGCCGGGTCACATCGAGGTCCACGGGGCCGATGCGGACCCGCTTGGCCCGGCTGGTTTCGCCCGACACTAGGGACACGCTGGTGGCGGGAACGGCCAACAGGTACGACATCAGCTGAGTCACCGCCTGGTTGGCCCGGCCGCCCTCGGGCGGCGCCGCGACCTTGATCTTGAGAGCGTCGCCGTGGCGGCCCACCACCACAGTGCGCCCCGACCCTGGTTGCACCCAGACCCGCAACTCGATGTCAACCTTGTCCGGATCCCCGTCATCCCGCTCGATCACATCAAAGAGGGAATCGACGGCGTCTTTGCCAACCATGGCGTTCCTCGACTCTCAGTTAGGGCACCCTACCGCCGCTCGGGCGTAACCCGACGGGAATCCGGGCTCCGGCGCTTATCGTGGAGCCCATGCCCGAAGGTCCTCGCCCCTATCCCGACGTACCCGCGGCACCCGACCTGCCGGCCATCGAGGACGACATACTGGCATCGTGGGCCGAGCAGGGAACGTTCCCGGCGTCGGTCGAGAGGCGGGCGGGCGGCGCCAACGAGTATGTGTTCTACGACGGGCCGCCCTTCGCCAACGGCCTTCCGCATTACGGCCACCTGCTGACGGGGTTCGTGAAAGACGCCATTCCCCGCTACCAAACCATGCAGGGCCGTCGCGTCGAGCGCCGCTTCGGGTGGGACTGCCACGGATTGCCGGCCGAAACCGAGGCCGAGAAGGAACTCGGAGTCTCTGGTCGGGGCCCGATCACCCACTACGGGATCGACCGCTTCAACGAGCACTGCCGCATGTCGGTCCTGCAATACACCCACGAATGGCAGCGGTATGTGACCCGTCAGGCCCGGTGGGTCGACTTCGACAACGACTACAAGACCATGGACCTCTCCTACATGGAAAGCGTCATGTGGGCCATCCGGCAGCTGTGGGAGAAGGGGCTCCTGTACGAAGGCTACCGGGTGCTCCCCTATTGCTGGGAGTGCGAGACTCCACTGTCCAACTTCGAGACCCGGCAGGACAACTCGTACCGGGACCGCCAGGACCCGGCGGTCACGGTGGCATTCCACCTCAACGGTGATCCACTGGTCTCGCTTTGGGTCTGGACGACGACGCCGTGGACACTCCCCTCGAATCTCGCCATTGCGGTCGGGCCGGACATTGATTACCTGGTCCTCGAATCCGAGGGCCGCCGGGTCATCCTGGCGGAAGCGGCCTATCCGCGCTATGAAAAGGAGTTGGCCGCCTTCTCCTCGGTAGGGAGGACAAAAGGGAGCGAATTGGTCGGTCGCACCTACCGGCCCCTTTTCCCCTACTTTGCCGACACCCCGGGCGCATTTCGTGTACTGGCCGGGGAATTCGTGTCGACGGGTGAAGGCACCGGAATCGTCCACATGGCGCCCGGTTTCGGTGAGGACGACCAACGAGCCGGCGAGGCAGCCGGAATCCCCGTCGTGTGCCCGGTGGACGACCGAGGCCGCTTCACCGACGAGGTGCCCGATTACCGGGGCATTCAGGTATTCGACGCCAATCAGCCGATCATCCGCGACCTGCGGGCCCGGGGTGTCCTGGTCCGCCATGACTCCTACGTGCACAGCTATCCGCACTGCTGGCGCACCGATACTCCCCTGATCTACAAGGCGGTCAGTTCCTGGTTCGTCCGGGTCACGGCCATCCGGGACCGGATGGTCGAGTTGAACCAGGAAATCACCTGGGTGCCGGCGCACGTCCGCGACGGATCGTTCGGGAAATGGCTGGAAAACGCCCGTGACTGGTCGATCTCCCGAAATCGGTTCTGGGGCCTGCCGATCCCGGTTTGGAAGAGCGACGACCCGGAATATCCGAGGACCGACGTCTACGGTTCGCTGGACGAATTGGCGGCCGATTTCGGTGTACGCCCCACGGATTTGCACCGCCCGTACATCGACACCCTGACCCGTTCGAACCCCGACGATCCAACCGGGCGGTCAACCATGCGCCGGGTCACCGACGTCCTCGACTGCTGGTTCGAATCGGGGTCGATGCCCTTTGCCCAGGTGCACTATCCCTTCGAGAACGGTGAGTGGTTCGACAGTCATTTCCCGGGGGATTTCATCGTGGAATACATCGGCCAGACCCGGGGGTGGTTTTACACCCTCCATGTGCTGGCCGCGGCATTGTTCGACCGCCCCGCCTTCCGGGTGTGCCTGGCCCATGGCATCCTGCTCGGCAACGACGGCCGGAAGATGTCCAAGCGACTGCGCAACTACCCCGACCCCGAGGCCATGTTCGTGACGCACGGGGCCGACGCCATGCGCTGGTTCCTACTCGCCTCACCGGTGCTCCGGGGCGGGGACATGGCGGTGAAGGAGGAGGGGTTCCGCGACGCGGTGCGCGCCGCCATCCACCCGCTTTGGAATGCCTGGTACTTCTTCACCCTCTACGCCAACGCCGACGGGGTGAAGGCCGACGCGGGCCGAACCTCGGCGCCGGGGGTCCTCGACCGCTACGTGCTGGCCAAGCTGCAACAGGCCGTGACCGGCGTGACCGCGGCCATGGACAGCTATGACGTGTCCGGAGCCTGCCAGGCCATCGAAGGGTTTCTCGACGCCCTGACCAACTGGTACATCCGCCGCAGTCGGGACCGCTTCTGGGGCACCTCGGCGGGAGCAGGTTCGGGCGGCGGGTCCGACCAGCAGGACGCCTTCGACACCTTGGCCACCGTGCTCGAGGTGCTGTGCCGCGCCGCGGCTCCCCTGCTGCCGTTGATCACCGAGGCGGTGTGGCGGGGGATCACCGGAGGCGAGAGCGTTCACCTGACCGACTGGCCCGACCCAGTAGCGCTGCCCGGAGACGCCCAGTTGGTCGAGGTGATGGATCGGGTGCGCCAGGTGTGTTCCGCCGCCCATTCGATCCGCAAGGCGCGCGGGCTGCGGGCCCGGCTCCCGCTGGCGTCGCTAACGGTCGCAGCGCCCGACGCGGCATCGCTGGCGCCGTTTGAGGACCTGATCAAAGACGAGGTGAACGTGAAGTCCCTGCGGCTCACGTCCTCGGTCGGGGAGGTCGCCGAGCAGGTGCTCACGGTGTTGTTCCGCGTCGCCGCCCCTCGGCTGGGACCGGTGACCCAGCAGGCGGCCGCCGCCGCCCGCGGCGGTGACTGGGAGTGGCTGGGCGAGGGTCGGGTGCGGGTGGGGCCGGCGGTGCTGGAACCGGGCGAGTGGGAACTGCGCCTGACGCCGCGACGGGCCGAGGTCAGCCGGGTGCTCGCCGGTGACGACGGCGTGGTCGTCCTCGACGTCGACTTGACCCGCGAGCTCGAGGCCGAGGGCCACGCCCGCGACGCCATGCGGCTGGTGCAGCAGCAGCGGCGCCAGTTGGGGCTGCGGGTGAGCGACCGGATCGTCCTCAGCGTGACCGCGCCGGCCGACGTGGCGGCCGCCCTGCGGACCTACCAGGCGGGGATCGCCGAACAGGTGCTGGCAGTGGACGTGGCGGTAGCCGTGGCCGAGGCCGAGGCCCCCCCGCCCCCGGTGGGTGACGGATGGCAGCCGGCCACGCTGCCTGATGGCCGGGTCGTCTACCTGCGGGTCCGCCGAAGCGAAGTCGAGCCGCCCGGCTAGGAGTCGCCCTGGGTCAGCTGCAGCAGCCGCTCGATCCGGTTGAGGATGGTGACGCGGTTGGCGAGTTGCTCCTCGTGTTGGGCGACCGCTTCCAGCTCCGCGGGCCGCAGTTGGGAGAGCAGCGGGAGGATCTCTGAGACCCGGAGCTCGTCGTAGTCGGCGATCGGGAAGGTGTCGTCCTCGGCGCTGACGGGCGGCGGCTCGTCGTCCTCGAACTCGTCGTCCTCCTCGTCGTTGAAGATCTCGTCGTCTTCCGGCGCCGCCTCCTCGGCCGGGGCGGCGGAGGCTGACGCCGCCGGTCCCTCGGCCGGGGCGGCGGGCTCATCCAGGGCCGTGTCCGCTTCCGCCGGGGCTTCGTCGGGAGGCGCCTCGCGGTCCTCCCCGGTCGCCTCGTCGGAGCCGGGTTCGTCATAGGGCTGCAGCAGGGCGTCGATCCGGGCGGTTATGGCCACCCGGTCCCCGTGGCCCTCCTCGAACTGGCGGACCTCTTCCAACTCGTCGTCGTAGAGCTCGTCGAGGAGGGGGAGGATCTCGCTAACCGAAAGGAGGTCATACTCAGCGATGGGTAGGCCGGGGTCGACATACTCCGGCTCCGGCTCCGGCTCCGGCTCCGGCTCCGGCTCCGGGAGGGCTTCGGCCTCGGCGATCGGTTCCGCTTCCGGTTCCCGTTCCGCTTCCGGTTCCGGTTCCGGTTCCGCCTCGGCCGGCGCCTCCGCCTCGGCGGGTGCCTCAGGCTCCTCGTCGGCGGCACCGGCCTGCGCCTGCTCGGCGCCCAAGAGGACGTCGATGTCGCGAAGAATCAGGACGCGCGCCCGGTGACCCTCTTCGTAGTCGCGGACGTACTCCAACTCGTCGTCGTCCAGCTGATCGAGCAGCAACATGATCTCGCCCGTCGTGAGAACGTCATAGTCGGCGATGGGCAGCTCGCCCCACTCGTCATCGGCGGCGGCGGCTTGCGGTTCGGGCTCGGCGTCCAGCGCTACCGGCTCCGGCTCCGGCTCCGGCTCCGGCTCCGGCTCCGGCTCGGGCTCGGGCTCCGGCTCGGGCTCGGGCTCGGGCTCGGGCTCGGGCTCGGGCTCGAATGCTGGTACCGGTTGCGGGGCGGCGGCCGCCGGGCCCACCAGGGCATCGATTTCCCGCACGATGGCGGCACGACCCCGGTGTGATTCCTCGTAGGCCCGGACGTAATCCAACTCGTCGTCGTCCAGCTGGTCGAGCAGGTCAATGATCTCCGACAGCCGGAGATCGTCGTAGTCGGCGATCGGCATGTCCGACCAGTCGCCGTCGGCGTCGGCGTCCGCGGCCGCGGGTGCCGGCTCAGCTTTCGCCGGGGCCGGGGCCGGGGCGGGAGCTGGCTGGGGTGCGGCGGCGCCGGCTACGGGAGCCCCGCCCGCCAACTGAACGTCGATCTGGTTGAGGATCGTGACCCGACCCCGTCCCGCCTCTTCGTGATCCCGTACCGCTCTCAGCCCGTCGGCATCGAGCTCGCTCAGCAGCAGCAGGATTTGGAACACCCGCAGCTTGTCGTAGTTGGCGATCGGGAAACCCGAGGCGTCCTCGGCCGCCCCGGCAGCCGGGGCGGGTGGCTCGGCCTCCGGTTCCGGTGCCGCTGGAGGCTCCGGCGCCGCCGCCTGGGGTTCTGGCGCCGCGGTCGGTTGGGTCGCCCCCAGCAGGGAGTCGATCCGGTACAGGACGGTGGCCCGGCTTCGTGCCGACTGCTCGTAGTCGCGCACCTGCTGGAGCTCCTCGTCGTCGAGCTCACTTAGCAGCGGGAGTATCTCCGACACCCCGAGGAAGTCGTAGTCGGCGATTGGCAGGTCGTCGGCATACAGGGTGGGAGCCGGCGGCGCCGCCCCAGCGGCATCCGCTCCCACATCCGGTCCCTCGTCGGTGCCGGCGAGCAGGGCATCGATGCGGGACAGGACAGATTGGCGCCTGCGGTTGGCCTCCTCGTATTCCCGGACATCCTGGAGCTCTTCGTCGTCGAGTTCCGGCAGGAGGGGGATGATCTCCACCACCCGCAACTCGTCGTAGTCCTCGATGGGGAACGGCAGGGCATCATCCGAGTCGTCTTCGGGGGCCGCGTCGGCGCCCTCGGCCTCGGCCGGAGCCCCGACTGGAGCCGGCCGGGCCGCCATCGAGGCCAGCACCGGTCCCGTCCCTGGATCTGGTTCTGCCACGGCCAATGGTTCGGGGCGACGGGATACGGCCGGGGCGACGGGTTCCGGAGCGGGGGCGGCCGGCGCGACCCGGGCCGCGGGTACGGGCGGCTCGGGGGCGGGGCGAGGCGGGGCGGTCACCCGCGGGAACCGGCGCGCCGGTCGGTCCGCGGCTACCGGGGGCTCGGCGAAACGGGGCTGGTCCTCGCGGTCCTGCCCGTACTGCGCGTCCCCGCCGTAGGACGGGGCCGACGTTCCCGCTCCGGTCATCACCTTGGGTCCGGTCCGGCGGGGGGCGGGCTCGGGCGAGGTGCGGGAGAACACCGGCGGCGTGGTGTCAACCAACGGCGACGGCCTCCCTCCGGCCCCGGCCACGCCGCGACGGCGAGTGGTCCGGTAAAAGAGGAAGAGCACGATCGCGGCGACGATGCTGCAGGCGATCGATATGTAGATAGGCGGCAGGGTGTTGCCGAGAAAACCGATCAGCAACGTCACCGCAGCCACCACGACCAACACGCCGGTCACGATAAGCAGCACAGAATCACCATCCGAGTTGGCAGGGCAGAAGACAGCGAGGGGCAGCTTAGGCGCATGAGAACCCTAGGGACGAGTACTGGTGTCTTGTACCGGAGTGGCCCGGTGCCAAAACACCGAAGCCTGCGCGGCTCTATTCAGGTTCCCCCGCTCGGCGTCCCGCGGCCTCCGGTGGCGCCCTGATCCCCGCCGTCGGAGCGGGGACCGAGGGGATCGTGGTCACTGATGGCGCGCCGGAGTTCCGCGAAGTACGGATCGGCATCGCCGGCTTCATCGGTGGCCACCAGGTCGGCGGCGGCGGGCTGCCAGGCGAGGGTGTCCTCCTGGGGCCAGCTGCTCGGCAGCGGCGGGGCCGTCGGAGCCGGTGGCGCGGGCAAGGGAGCCTGGGGTGGCGCCCAGCCGGCCTCAGGACGAGCGGTCGCCGGCGCTGGAGCGGCGGCGGGGGGAGAGGCGGCGGCGGGAGAGGCGGCGGCGGGAGAGGCGGCGGGCCCCGCGGGCGGCGGCGACGCTCGGGTCTCCACGGGGTAGGGCGCCGCGGCCGCGGGCGGCGGGGTGACGTCGATCTGCTCGATCCTGGTCAGGGCGTCTTCCAGGGCCGCCCGAAGTTGGCCACGGTGCTCAGCGACCCAGCGGGCCATGGAGTCCACGTCCATCTGGAGCCGCTGGCGGGTCACCTCGAGTGTGGCCAGTTGGGCCCGGACTTCGACCATGGTGTCCTCATGGCCCCGGCGGGCCTGCTGCTCCGCCTCGTTGATCATGGTGGAGGCCCGGCGCTCGGAATCCGACAGCGCCGCCTGAGCCCGGCGCTCGGCGTCGGTGACCAGGGCGTGGACCCGTTGCTCGGCATCGCCGAGCAAGGCCTGGGCCTGCTGCTCGGCGCCCGCCACGATCCGGGCGGCCTGCTCGCGGCCTTCCTGGACGGCCAGGTCCGCGGTGCGCTGGGCCAACAGGAGGGTCCGGCGCAGAGCGTCGTCGTTGCCACCGGCTTCGGTAGCGGCCTGCTCGGCCCGCTGGGCCCGCTCGATCGCCTGGCGCAGGCGGTCCTGGAGGACCTCGATACCGGCCGCCACTCGTTCGAGGAACTGGTCGACATCCTCGGGGTGGTAGCCGCGCATCTTCTCGCGGAACTCGACTTCCCGTAGCGTCTTGGGCGAGACGTCCATGGGGCGATGCTAGTTCGGGCGTCCCCAGAAGGGGGTCGCCCGGACGCCTCGCTCAGTTGGGTGGCGTCAGAACCGGCACAGCAACGGGACGATGAGGAATTCGAACACCAGCACCACCACGATGAACGACAGGTCGAACATGCCGGCGGGCGGTATCAGCCGCCGCACCGGTGCCAGCACCGGTTCGGTGACGGTGTTCAGGAACCGGGCCACGGGCACGAACGGGGAGTCCGAGCGCAGGGGAAACCAGCTAAGGATGGCCCGGCCCACCAGGATCAGGATGTAGAGCTGCCCGAGAAGGCAGAGAGGATTGCTGCTCAGGGAGAACATGGATCAGGAGCGGTACAACCCGCGCTCCTGCAGTCGCCGTTTCTCTTCGGCCGAGACTTCGACATTGGACGGTGTGAGGAGGAACACCTGATCGGCGACCTTGTCCATGCTGGCGCCGAGGGCATAGGTGACGCCGCTGCAGAAGTCGATCATGCGCCGGCCCAACTCCCGGTCGGCACTCTGGAGGTTGACGATGACCGGCTGCCCGTTTTTGAACCGATCGCCGATCTCCTGGGCGTCGGCGAACTTGGCCGGGGCCACGACGTGAACCTTGGCGGTCTGCACCGGCGACGGTATGGGCCTGACGCTGGCGGCTGACGTGACCGGTCGAGAGGTGATCAAGCTGCCCCCCCCGCTGATCGGTTCGGGGGCCGGCTCGCGAGGCAGCGTCCGGATGGCCACGGCACCACCTCCGTCGGGAGCGTCGGGCAGGTACGACCGGGGACCCGGTCGGCCGACGGCTGGCTGGGGTTCGTCGTAGGCGTCATATTCCTCGTAGTCATCGTCAACCAGTCCGAGATACACCATCGCTCGGTGCATGATCCCTGACGCCATCAGTCGCCTCCGTTCACGATTCTACCGTCGCAGGCGACGCCCTTCGGTCACGGGGACCGAACAGGCCACGACCGATTCGAACGATCGTCGCCCCCTCTTGGACTGCCACCTCGAGGTCATCGGTCATACCCATTGAGAGCTCGCGCAAGCCCAGTCGGCGCCCCAGGTCGGCCACCAGGCGAAATGCCCCGCGAGCTGCCTCGGGTGCCCCGGCGGGGCCCACCATCATCAAACCGGCCACGTCCAGGGGAAGTCGCCGCAGCTGCGCCACCAGGTCGGGGACGTCACCGGGGCGGCATCCGTGCTTGGTCGCCTCGCCGGTGGCGTTGACCTGCACCAGGACTCGGGCGCCCGGTTGACGCCGGGCGACCGCCTCGGCGACGCCGAGGCGGTCGACGCTGTGCCACCAGTCCACCACCGGGGCCAGGGGCGCCACCTTGTTGCGCTGCACCGGACCCAGAAAATGCCAGCGTATGGCGGGCCTCGAGCCTTCTGCGACCGGGCCCAGAGCGTCGATCTTGGCCAGCATCTCCTGGGCGTAGTTCTCGCCGATATCCCCGATGCCCGCCGCCATCGCAGCCCCGATGGCCTCGCCACCGAATCCCTTGGTGACGGCGACGACCGTGACCCGGCCCGGGTCACCGCCCGCCGCCTCGATGCGAGCCCGCACCGCGGCGGCATGGGCGCTCACGAACGAAACCAGGCCACCGGCGCCGGCTGCGACGTCGATCCTGGGGTGATCGGTCACGAAAGCCATACAACCGTCGCCTGACGTTGCCGATCGTGACGGGCCCGCCAGGACCAATGCTCCGCGGAGCAAGCCGTGCAGATCCCGGCGTCCACGACGAGCTCCGCCCCCGCCCGCTCCAGCGCCACCCGGACCGCCTGGGGAATGTCGAGGGCCGGGCGGCCGTCGCGGGTTTCGCCCCGGACCGACGATCCGAGGCGGTTTGCGGCCGTGTCCAGATCCTCGGAACCGAACGCATAGCACCCGGCGTGGATGCACGGCCCCAGCGCCGCCACGATGGAGGAGGCGCCGAGGCGACGCATGGTCGAGGCCGTCTCCTCGATGACCCCGGCCACCAAGCCTCGCCAGCCAGCGTGGGCGGCGCCGATGACACCTTCAGGACTGGCGAAGGTCACCGGCGCGCAGTCGGCGGTGAAAATGGCCAGGGCGGCACCCGGCGCGGTGGTGGCGGCGGCGTCGGCCACCCGGCCCGCGGCCCCACCGGGAGCATCGACGACGACCACCTCGGCGCCATGTACCTGGACCAACCACGTCCAGGGCCGCGGGACGACCGCGTCCCTTCGCGACCGGACGATCGGATCCGTCCCGGTCGGATCGGCCATGTCACCCTCGCCCCGCCCCGTCCAGCGCACCAGGGCCGGGCCCAGGGCGATCGCGCACGCGTTCCCGCCAGGGCTCGGGGCTTGGAGCGGAAAACCCCCTGACGGGGGCCGGAGCTGGGTCATGGCCACCTGATCCGTAGCTACTTCAGGAACGACGGGACGTCGAAGTCGTCGTCATCGTCGGCCAGCCCGATGCTGGGAACCCCGTACTGGCGGGCACCGGCCTGGGTGCCCAGCCCGAGACCGAGACCGGGCTTCGGCGGTGGCTCGCGGGACTCGTCCCAGCGGTCGAACCCGGCCGCGATCACCGTGACCCGGACCTCGTCGCCCATGGCGTCGTCGATGACCTGCCCGAAGATGATGTTGGCGTCGGGATGGGCCACCCCGTGGATGATCTCGGCCGCCTCGTTGACCTCGAACAGCCCGAGGTCGCTCCCACCGGCGATGTTGAGCAGGATGCCGCGGGCTCCTTCGATGGATGCCTCGAGCAACGGGCTGGTGATCGCCAGCTTGGCCGCGGTCACGGCCCGGCCGTCCCCCGACGCGGTCCCGATCCCCATCACGGCCGTGCCCGCGTCGTGCATGACCATCTTGACGTCGGCGAAGTCGGTGTTGATCAGGCCCGGCGTGGTGATCAGGTCGGTTATGCCCTGGACACCCTGGAGCAGCACCTCGTCGGCCATCTTGAAGGCGTTGACCATGGAGGTCTTGTCATTGGACACCGTCAACAACCGCTCATTGGGGATGACGATGAGGGCGTCGACCTCGTCCTTGAGCTTCAAGATCCCGGCGTCGGCCTGCAGGGCCCGGCGCCGCCCCTCGAAGCTGAAGGGCCGGGTGACCACCCCGATGGTGAGGGCTCCGAGGGCCTTGGAGATCTCGGCGATGACAGGGGCGCCGCCGGTACCGGTGCCACCACCCTTGCCGGCCGTGATGAAGACCATGTCGGCCCCCTTCAGGACCTCCTCGATCTCCTCCCGGTGCTCCTCGGCCGCCTGGCGCCCGACCTCGGGGTCACTCCCCGCCCCCAGGCCCCGCGTCAATTGGCGACCGATGTCGAGCTTGACGTCGGCGTCGCTCATCAACAAGGCCTGGGCGTCGGTGTTCACGGCAATGAACTCGACCCCCTTCAAGCCGGCGTCGATCATCCGGTTGACGGCGTTGACTCCGCCCCCACCGATCCCCACCACCTTGATAACTGCGATGTAATTCTGCGCGGCACCGGCCATGATGGCACCCTCCCGGGCACGGCGGTGGGGCACTGACCCCCCACCGATGGACAAGAAGCGACCGAGGACCCCCGAAAGGGTCACCCCCGGCCACTGGACTGAAGCTGTACTTGAGGTTGATAGTTATGTCAACCTCGTTGAGTGGTCGAGACACTACTCATGTTCTTTCCTTCGGTCAAGACTGGGGTATCGGGCACCCGGACATCGATGGTGGCGACCGTGTCGGGCACCAGCTGGGGGAGCAGGAAACGCATAGCCACCAGCTTGGCACCCAGCTCGTCGGTGGAGCCGAAGATGACGCTCGTCAGGCCGGGAACCAAGGCGGCTATGAGTGTGCCGTCGCCGGCCCTGGTGACCGCGGTGACGCCGTAGCCGGAGGAACCCGGCGACGCGGCCGGGGCAAGGGTGGTAAGCGACGCCAGCAGCAGCAAGGCGCCGTGGGCGGTTGCCGCCAGGGTGGAGCCGGCGTCCCCGGCCGGCCCCACACCGAGCAGGAGGGGCAAGGGCCGCGACGCGGTTCCGGCGGCCGACGAGCCATCGCGGCCTGCGGCCAGGACCCGGCCCGAGCTGTCCACGATCGCACCTTGACCTGCGCTTCCGCCGACCTGGGCCACGGGCACCCGCTCGGTGACCTCGATGATCACCGTCGTCGGCCAGTGCCGCCGCACGCGGGCCCTGGCGATCCAGGGTAGCGCCTCGACCCGGCGGCTCACAGCGCCCAGGTCGACCCCGACCATCGGCGGCTGACCAGCCAAACGGGCCGCGGCCCGCACCGCTGCCGGCGACGAGTGCCCGGTCCCTCGGACCACAACCTGGCGCACCGCCAGCCCCGGCGACCGGGTGAGGACCCACGCCCCGGCCACGACGCTGATGACAGCCAGCAGCGCGGTGCCGAGGCGCAGGCGGCGCCGGTTGCGCTCCCGGCGCACCGCCACCCAGCGGGCCGCAATGCGGGGCTCGACCGGAAGCCGACCAGGTGGGCGCACAGCCACCCCGGGCCGCTCGCGCACGTCCACCCCGCTCATGGCCGGTCGTCCTCCCCTGACCGTAAAGTAGAGAGTGAGTGTTTGGGGAACCCGACCAGGCGAACCTCAGCCCTCAGCACCACCCCGAGACGCTCGCTCACCAAGCGCTGTACCTCGAGCATGAGGGCGAGCACGTCGTCTGCCGATCCATCGGGGTCCGCCAGAATGAAGTTGGCATGCTTGGCCGAGACCACCGCGCTGCCCCGGCGGTGACCCTTGAGGCCCGCCTGATCGACCAACCACCCGGCGGAGTTGCCGGGAGGCTCCCCCAGAGGGTTGATGAACACCGATCCCGCGTTCTGGCCACCGGGTTGATGCTCGCGCCGCCACCGCACGATGTCGCGGATGGTCGCCTCCGACTCCTCCCGGTTCCCGGGGGCCAACTGGTACTCGGCTTCCACCACGACCTGGTGGGCACCCACCGACGACGTCCGGTAGCCCAGGTGGAGGTCGTTGCCCGTGCAGGTTCCCACCTCGCCGCTGCCCAGGTCGACCAGTGTGCAGCCCACCAGCGTGGCCCGGGTGTCGGCGCCATGGCCCCCCGCGTTCATCCGGACGGCCCCGCCCACGGAACCGGGAACGCCGACCGCCCACTCCAAGCCGGTCAGCCCCGCCGTCGCGGTCTGACGGGCCAGGGCCGGCAGGGCCACCGCGCCCCCGGCGTGCACCCGGAGGCCACCGGCCTCACCATCGGGGGACGGGATGACGATGGACCCGAACGACTCGGCGGCCAGGGTGACGGCGAGACCGGCGAAGCCGGAGTCGGCGACGAGCAGATTGGAGCCGCGTCCGAGAACCAGGACCGGGACGCCGGTCGCCGCCAGAGCAGGCGCCGCCGCTGCCAGGTCCTCGAGGCTGGTTGCCTCGAGGAACAGCGCCGCCCGGCCCCCGACCCGATAGGTCGTGCGGGCGCCGATGCTCACATCGCGCCGGCACCGCCCACCGAGCGCCGCTGCCACCGCGTCCAGGCCGCCCGCCTCCGGCCCCTCCCGGCGTCGCTCGCCGACGCTCAGACCGGGTCCTCCAACAACTCGTCGGGCAACAAGGTGAGGTCGCCCGCCCCGAGGGTCAGGCAGAGGTCACCGGGCCGGAGGGTGTGGCGTAGGTACGACACCACCTCGTGGTGGCCAGGGATGAACCGCCCGTCGATCCCCGGATGGGCCGCGGTGACCGCATCCAGGACCAGCCGCCCCGAGACCCCAGGGCGGGGCGCCTCGCCGGCGCCATAGACATCGGTGACGACCAGCAGGTCGGCGTCCACGAACGCATCCGCGAAGTCCTGCCAGAGCGACGCGGTGCGGCTGTAGCGGTGCGGTTGGAAGACCGCCACGATCCGGCCCCATCCGCCATCGCGCGCGGCTGCCAACGCCGCCTTGGCCTCGGTCGGCAGATGGGCGTAGTCGTCCACGAAGGTGACTCCGTCCCGCTCGCCCCGGAACTCGAAGCGGCGGGCCACGCCCCCGTAGCGCCCCAGCGCCCGTCGGACCGCGTCCACGCCGGCGCCCACCAGCAGACCCGCAACCAGGGCGCCGCAGGCGTTGCGGGCGTTGTGGAGGCCGGGCACTGCCACGTCGAAGGGGCCCAGGTTGTGCTCCCCGTGGACGACACTGAACCGGCTGCTGCTGCGGGCGACGCCGATATCGACCATGCGGTAGTCGGCGCCTTCGCAGGTGCCGAAGGTGACGGCGCCCGCAGCCCGCCCGAGGCGGGCCGCCATCGGGTCGTCGGCACACACCACGGTGGTCTCTGCCGACGACAGGAACCGCCCGAAGGAGTCCTGCATCGCCGCGAGGCTGCCGTAGTAGTCCAGATGGTCCGGCTCGACGTTGGTCACCAGCCCGATCTCGGGGCGCAGGGCCAGAAAGGTCCCGTCGCTCTCGTCGGCTTCGACAACCAGCCATTCCCCCGTCCCCCACGCGGCACCACTGCCGACCTCGTTGATGTCGCCACCGATGATGAAGGAGGGGTGAAGGCTGGCCTCGACGAGTACCAGGGCGAGCATGGACGATGTCGTCGTCTTCCCGTGGGTGCCCGCCACCGCAACCGTGCGCCGGGTGGCGGCGATGGCCGCCAGAACCTCGGCCCGGCGGAGCACCGGGATGCCCCGGCGCTGCGCCTCCACGACCTCGATGTTGTTGGCCGGGATGGCGCTGGAGATGGTGACCACGTCCACCCCGTCGAGATGGGCCCGGTCGTGGCCGACGCTGGCGTCGACGCCCAGCGAGACCAGCCGTTCCAACTCCGCCGATGCCTTCAGGTCGCTCCCGGTCACCTGCTGGCCCAGAGACGCCAGCACGCTGGCCACCGCGCTCATGCCGACGCCGCCGACGCCCACCACGTGAATCCGGTGGACCACTGTGAGATCAAGCGGTGCCTCAGCCACCCGGCCCACCGGCATCAGGTGCCGCCACGCCGGCCACCGATCCGCTCGACCAGCCGGGCCACTTCGGTCGCCGCGTCTCGATGGGCGACCGAGAGGGCGGCCGCCGCCATGGTGGCCCGGGTGGTGGCGTCCATGAGGCCGGAGAGCTCCTCCGCCAGCCGCTCGGTCGTGGCCTCGCCGTCGGGGACCATCCGGGCGGCGCCGGCATCGACGAGGGCCCGGGCGTTGGCGGTCTGATGGTCGTTGGGGGCCCCGGGGAGAGGAATCAGCACGGCGGGCAACCCCACGGCCGCCAGTTCCGCGATCGTGCTGGCCCCGGCCCGGCCCACCGCGACATCGGCGGCGGCATAGACCAGCGCCATGCGGTCCTCGTAGCGCACCTGGCGGTACCAGAGCCCGTCTTCGCGCAGATCGGGGCGGGCCTCGGTCATCATGTCCCAGTCCCTCGATCCCACGATGTGGTATATGGCCAGGTCCGTCCGGTCCCGCCAGACCTGGGCCAGCCCCAGCACGGCGCAGTTGATGGTGCGGGCGCCGAGCGAGCCGCCGAAGGCCACCACCACGGTCGCCTCGGCAGGCACGCCCAGCTCGTGACGGGCTGCGAGCTGGCCCGCGGGACTGCGATCGACCGCGAGGACTTCCTGACGGACCGGGTTCCCCGTGACTTCCGCCCGGGGCAGCGGGGTCCCGGGGAACGAAGTGGCCGAGGCCCGGGCCACCCGGGCCGCCAGCCGGTTGGCGGCGCCGGGTGCCGCGTTCTGCTCCATCACGACCAACGGCACCCGCAGCAGGATCGATGCCAGGACGCCGGGGGCGCTGGCGTAGCCGCCGACCGACACGATGACCGAAGGTCGCTGCCGCGCCACCAGGGCTGTCCCCTGGACTGCCGCCACCGCCAGGCCGGCTGCCGCCCGCAGGTTGGCCAGCACATTGGCGGGAGAGAGATGGCGCAACAAGCCCCGCCCGGCAAGCAGGGTCACCTCGAACCCGGCCTCGGGAACCAGCCGGCCTTCGATGCCGCGACGGGCGCCGAGATATCGGATGGACCCGGCCGGATGGCCCCGCGCCACCAAAGCCTGGCCCACCGCGATGGCGGGCACGACATGGCCGGCCGTCCCGCCGCCGCAGATGATGACCCACGGGCGCCTCGCTGCGGGCCCGCGGCCGGTCGCGGCGATCGAAGCGGGCGTCGGCATGTCCCCATCCTGGCACCCGCCTCGGTGGCAGGGGCGCACCGCCCAGAAGTCAGCGGCCACCCGTGCGGCCACCGGCTCGGCCGCCAGAGACCGGCCCCGCCCCCACCGGCTGCGCCGGCCTGGTCGACGCGGGCCGCACCGGCCGGAGCGGCACTGGCCGCGGCGAGGCCCCGCCACCCGCTGCCGGGCCCACCCACCCGCCAGGAGCCGGGTCCCCGGCCCGGACGTGACTCCCCCGCCGCGCTCCAAAGCCGGCGTCGCCAGCCCGGGCACTCTGGCGGGCCACGTTGCAGACAATGCCGAGGGCGCCCATGGCGATGATCAACGATGACCCCCCGAAGGAGACGAACGGCAGCGGCACACCGGTCACCGGGACCAGGCCGACCACCGCCCCGATGTTGATGACCGCCTGGCCGACCAACCACGCCGTGATCCCGGCCGCCAGGATGCTCCCGAAACGATCCGGGGCCCGGCACGCCACCCGCACCCCGACCACGGCCAGGGCCACGAACAAACCGACCACCAGCAGGCTCCCGAGCAGCCCCGTCTCCTCGCCGATGATGGCGTATATGAAGTCGGTGTACTGGTTGGGCAGGTACCCGGTCGCGGCCCGGGTGGCTCCCAGGCCCAGGCCGAAAAGCCGCCCGGATCCCAGCGCCACCACTCCCTGGGCGGACTGGTACCCGGTGTTGGCGGCATCGGAGAAGGGGTGCCAGAAGGCCGTCATGCGGGCCCACCGGTACGGGGCCATTTTGGCCGCCACCAAGGCGCACCCGGCGCCCCCGACGACGAGCACGGTCAACGGCCGCAGGGACACGCCGGCGACGTAGAGGCAACTGAGGAGGATGCACGCCAGGATCATGGTGGTGCCCATGTCGGGCTGGGCCATGACCAGCGCCGCCATCCCGACGAAGGCGAGCACGACCGGGACGGCGCTGTAGCGCCACTCCCGGATCCGGTCGGCGCGACGATCGAGGACGTCGGCGGCGAAGATCACCAGCGCCAACTTGCCCAGCTCCGAGGGCTGCAGCCGCCACGACCCGACCCCGATCCAACGGGCGGCACCGCCGCCGCTGACCCGGGCGCTGCTCAACAGCACCGCCGCCAACAGCGCCAGCGAAACCACGACCGCCGCCTTGCCCAGCCGTCGCCACCGCCGGTAATCCACCTGGTAGGCCAGGATGAAGGCCGCCGCCCCGAACGCCAGCCACAACGCCTGATGCCCGAAGTAGTACCACGGCGAGCCAAACGTGTAGAGGCTCTGCACCGACGACGCGGAGAGCACCATTACCAGCCCGATCAGGCACAGGACGGTCATGAGCGCCATCAGCACCAGGTCGCAATCGGCCCAACGGCGGCTGCGGCGGGGGTCGGCCAGCACCCGGTCGTCGTCCGCCAGCCGTTCGGTACCGGTCATCTTCTTCACGCGGTACTCCCTTCGTTCTCGACCCGGCCGTGGCTTGCGAGAGCCGCGACCAGGGCAGTGAACTCCTCGCCCCGCTCGGCATAGGAGTGATACCAGTCGAACGAGGCGCAGCCGGGCGAGAGCAATACCACATCGCCGGGTTCCACGACCTGGGCGGCGTCGGAAACGGCCGCCGCCATGGTGGCGGCGCGCGTGACCGGGACCAACCCCGAGAACGCCTCCACGACCTCGGCGGCCGCGTCACCGATGGCGACCACCCGGCGCACCGGGGGGGCGGTGCGGCTGAGCACGCCGAGGTCGAGGCCCTTGTTTCGTCCGCCGGCGATCAGCACCACCGACCTGAAGCCGGCGACCGCAGCCAGCACCGAGGCGGGCGTGGTCGACTTGGAGTCGTCGTACCAGCGGACCCCTTGATGCTCCGCCACCAACTGGACCCGGTGGGGCAGGCCCAAGAAGTGGCGCAGGGCGGCCCGGCAACCATCCAACGAGGCGCCGGCGGCTCGGGCGGTTGCCGCCGCGGCCAGCGAGTTGGCCACGTCGAGGGGCAGTGACCGCGGCAGCTCGGCGACAGCCAGCACCTCGACGCCCTCGGGTCCCACCATGACACCCTCGGCGGTGACGTGATAGTCGGCCCCGGCCGCCGGTATCCCGGCCGCGCAGGAGAAGGTCACGATGGCCACTCCGGCGGGGACACCGTGATCGGGGTCCGCAGCCGCCGCCATCACCGCGGCGTCGTCGGCGTTGAGAACCGCCACATCACCCGCCGCCTGGGCGGCCCAGATGCGGGCTTTGGCGGCGGCGTAGTGCGCCATGGTCGGGTGCCAGTCCAGGTGGTCCTCGGCCAGGTTGAGCCAGCAGCTCACGGCGGGATGGAAGCGCTGCGTGAACTGGAGCTGGAACGACGACACCTCGTTGACCAGCACGTCGGCGTCGAGACCGGCGGCGTCGATGAACGGCAGGCCGATGTTGCCTGCCGCCACCGCCACCTGGTCCGATTCCACCAACATCGAAGCGATCAGACTGGTGACCGTCGTCTTTCCGTTGGTCCCGGTGACCGCCACCAGGCGAGGCCCGCGGGCAGCGCTGGCCGGGCTCGGGGCCGCCTCCTTTTCCCCCCTCCTACCCTGCAACCGCTCCCATCCCAACTCGATCTCGGAGTGCACCGCCACGCCCGCCTCGGCGGCCAGGCGGTAGACGGGATGACTGACGGGAATGCCGGGGCTCGGGACGATCAGCCGGCACGCCGAGACCGCGGCCCGCAGTTCATCGACACCGGGGCACGCGAGGAAGCTGGCGCCCAGCGCCTGGGCCTGCCGCCGGCGCTCCTCGGTGGGGTCGTCCTCGACGACGACGACGGCGTCGCCCCGCTGGCGCAGGTAGGCGGCGACGGAGCGGCCGGTGACCCGGAAGCCGACCACCATGACGGCGCTCACCCGGTCCCCCCGTGGGCCAGGAAGTCGGTGTAGAACAGCCCCAGCGCGACCGCGGTGCACATCCCCGCCAGGATCCAGAAGCGCACGATGACCGTGGTCTCGGGCCAGCCCAGCAGCTCGAAATGGTGGTGGATGGGCGCCATCTTGAACACCCGGCGGTGCAGCACCCGGAAGGCGAACACCTGGATCATCACCGACAGGGTCTCGAACACGAACAGGCCGCCGATCACGGGCAGCAACAAGTCCACGTTCTGGAGCAGGGCCAGGGCCGCCAGGGCAGCGCCGATGCCGAGCGAGCCAGTGTCGCCCATGAAGATGTCAGCCGGGGCCGCGTTCCACCACAAGAAGCCGGCGCAGGCCCCGAGGAGTGCCGCCGCGATGACCGCTTCATCCAGCGATGCCGGGTTGTGATAGAGGTTCAGATGCTTGAACTGGTAGAAGCCGATGACCGTGAAGGCGGCGAAGCCGAACACCGATGACCCCGCCGCCAGCCCGTCGAGCCCGTCGGTCAGGTTGACGGCGTTGGTGCACCCCACCAGGACCAGCACTGCGAATATCAGCCACCCGACGTGCCCGAGGCTCACGCTGAGCGGCTTGGCGCTGGTGAACGAGAGGTGGGTGTCGACCTTTTGCCAGTACACGCACGCCCCCGCGAAGGCGATCCCGATCAGCAACTGGCCCGCGACCTTGGCCCGCTTGTTGAGTCCCAGGCTGCGCTGGCGGCGCACCTTGATCCAGTCGTCGGCGAAGCCCACCAGGGCGGCCCCGCCGATGGCCAGCATCGCCAGGAGCCCCCGCTCGGTGAAGACCGTTTTGACATGGGCGGCCAGGTAGCCGACCAGGGCGGCGGCCATGATCGCCAGGCCGCCCATGGTCGGCGTCCCCGCCTTCACCAGGTGGTGCCCGGGGCCGTCCTCGCGGATCTGCTGGCCGATTCCGTGGGTCCGCAGCCACCGGATGAGCAGCGGGGTGGCCAGGATCGACACCAGCAGCGCGGTGCCGGCCGAGATGAGGACCGCGGTCACGAGTTCACCACCCGCCTCGCTCCCGCTCCCTGTTCGCCAACGCCTGGCGGGCCACCTCGGCATCGTCGAAGGCGATGGTCCGGCCCGCCACCTCCTGCACGATTTCGTGACCCTTGCCCGCGATCACCACTACGTCGTTGGCGGCCGCCGCCTGGATGGCCCCGCGTATAGCCGCCTCCCGATCAGGCTCGACTTCAAGTTGACCTTTACCATGGGCCCCGTGACCTCGTTGGGCTGTCCGGGCGCCCGCGGCCACCTGGTCGATGATGCGCTGTGGATCCTCGCTGCGGGGATTGTCCGACGTCAAGACGGCCAGGTCGGCCAACTGGGCGGCCACCGCCCCCATGAGGGGGCGCTTGGCCTGATCGCGGTCACCGCCGGCCCCGAAGACGACCAGCACCCGGCCGTGGCCGGCGTCGGCCAGTTCCCGGGCCGCCATGAGCGCCTGTTCCAACCCGTCCGGGGTATGGGCGTAATCCACCAGCACCAGAAATGGCTGGCCCCCCCGGATGGGCTCGAAGCGGCCCCGCACGGTGTCCACCTGTTCCAGGCCCGCCACGATGGCGTCGCCCTCGATGCCGAGTGCCGCCGCCGCGGTGGCCGCGGCCAGGGCGTTGCACACATTGAAACGCCCACTGAGGCGCAGCCGAACCTCACTACCCTGCCATAGGAACCGGCTCCCTTCGGGGCGGATCACCAGCTGGTCGAGATCGGCGAGGGAAAACGGGACAGCCGCCGGGCGCCCGGGGCCCGCTTCCGATCCACCCCGCACCTGGCGCACCCGGTCCAAGAGGCGCTTCCCCCAGGGATCGTCGGCATTGATGACGGCCACCGCGGCGCGCCCCGGCTCGAACAGCCGGGCTTTGGCTTCGAAGTAGTCCTCCATGGTGGCGTGGTAGTCGAGGTGGTCCTGGGTGAGGTTGGTGAAGATTGCGGCAGCGAAGGAGATGCCGTCTACTCGGTGCTGCACCAGGGCGTGGGAGGAAACCTCCATGGCAACCGCCGCCCGCCCCTCGGATCGGAACCTGGCCAGTGTCGCCTGCAGCACCGGAGCCTCCGGCGTGGTGCGAGCGCCTGAAAGCGTACCGATGGTGGCCGCCGGGAGGCCAGCCGCCTGGAAGATGGCCTCGAGGAGCGAGGTCGTGGTCGTCTTGCCGTTGGTGCCAGTCACCCCGACGACAGTGAGATCTCGGGCGGGATGCCCGTACAGCGCCGCGGCCACCGGGCCCATGGCGGCCCGGACCTCGGGAACGACCACCTGGGCCACCGGGAGCGCCAGACGGCGCTGGCACAGCAGTGCCGTCGCCCCGGCGGCCACCGCCGCGGGCGCGAAGTCGTGGCCGTCGAATCGCTGCCCGGGGACGCAACAGAAGAGTGTTCCCGGGCCCGCCGACTCCGACTGCAGGGTGATGTCGGCGACCTCGGTCAGCGACGGCTCGCCCAGGATCTGGCCTACCGCGACATCGGCAGCGGTGAGATCAGCGTCGGCCAGCAACGCGTCGAGGCGCACGGTCTGGATTCAGTGCTGCGCCGGAGGCGACGTGGTGGTCGATGACGCGGGGGCGCCGGTACCTCGGCCGGGCGCCCGGGCGGCGGCCGTCGTCGGCGGCGGCGCGGTGGTGGGCGTCGTGGACGTCATTGGTTTCGCGAGCCCGGTGGGGCTGGTGTGCGTCGTGGACGAAGCGGGATGGCTCACCCGGGCGGCGGGGCCCTTGCCCGTCTGACCGAGGGGCGGGATGATCTCGCCCGCCGCCTGGGCCGTGGCCGCGGTGGCCAGCGGCACCCCGGGGGGCGGCGGCTGGGGCGGGAGGGGGGCGATCCGGAACTCCCGCAGGGCCTCGCCGGCGATGGCGGCGAACATGGGGGCGGCCGCGGTGGCCCCGAACAGCGGCGTCTGGTCGATGACCACGATGGCAGTGAGCTGGGGGTGTTCGGCAGGAACGAAGCCTGCGAAACCAGAGGTGTACACACCGTTCATATACCCGCGAGTGCCGGGGAGGGGCTCGAGGGCGGTGCCTGTCTTGCCGGCCACCGTGTAGCCGGCGACCTTGGCAGTCTGGCCGGTACCGACGCGAACCACCTCGCCGAGCATGGTCGTCATCCCCTGGGCCACGGTTGGGGATACCACGCGGTGTTGCGGTGACGGCGGCGTCGGGTGGCTGAGGCCTTTGGCGTCCACCGTCGCGGCCACCAGTTTCGGGGCGACGTACATGCCGCCGTTGGCGATGGTGTTGTAGGCGGCCAGCATCTGTATCGCGGTCACCGCTACACCTTGGCCGATGGCGATGGTCCCAATCGACGTGTCTGACCAATCGGTCGCCTTCGGCACCAGCCCGCCGGACTCGCCCGGAAACCCAACGCCCGTAGGCTGGCCGAAGCCGAACGCGGCCAAGGCCGCGTTCAGGCGTTGCTTACCCAGCTTCTCGGCGACGGTGATGGTACCGACATTGGAGGAGTTGGCGAGGATGTCGGTGACGCTCCAGTTCTCGACCGGGTGGCTCTCGGCGTCGTGGAAGGTGGCGTCGGACAGCTTGAGAGAATCGGGCACCGAGAAATGATCCGAGGGCACCATCACACCACCTTCCAAGGCCGCCGAGATGGTCACCAGCTTGCTCATGGAACCGGGTTCGAACACATTGGTGAAGGGGCTGGCGCTGGCCGAGGGGGTCGGCGGGCAGGTGGCGGGCGCGGCCGGCGTCTTGGCGGTGGGCGGGATGGCGGTCGTGGCGGTGCCGGTCGCGGTGCCGGCGGCCAACAAGGCGGTGGCGGGGCAGGTCGGGTTGGCGGTGGTGGTGCTCGAGGTGGTGGTCGGCTGGGCGGTGAGGCTGGCCACGGCCAGCAGCTCACCGGTGCTGGTGTCCATGATGGCGGCGGTGCCACTTTTGGCCTTGGCCGCCACGATCTGGTTGGCCAGCGCCTGCTCGGTTTGCGCCTGCAGCGCCTCGTCGATGGTGAGAACAAGATCCTGGCCGTTGACCGGCGCCTGGTACTGGCGGTAGCCGCCCGGGATCTGACTGCCCTTCGGGTCGCGCTCCTCGACCAGCTTTCCGGGCCGGCCCGCCAGTTGCCGGTTGTACTCCGCCTCGAGACCCGCGAGGCCGCTCTCATCGGCGCCGACCGAGCCGATTAGCGGCAGCGCCAACGAGCCCGCGGGCAGGAAACGTTTCGGCTCCGGCATCGCGAAGACGCCCGGCAGTTTCAACCCGGCGACGCCGGCGGCCACGGCGTCGTCGACCTTGTGGGCCAGGAACACGAATTGCCCGGCATTGCGGAGCTTTCCCGCCACCGCGCTCTGGTCGAGTCCGAGAATCGGCGCCAGCCGGGCCGCCTCAGAGGTGGGATCGGTCACCAGTTGAGGGTCCGCCCAGATGGTCGCCTGGGGTATGGATACCGCCAGCTCCTGGCCGGTGCGGTCGAAAATGGTGCCCCGTTGCCCCGGCAGGGAGGTGGTCGTCAGGCGCTGTGAGAGACCCACGGCGAGATAGTGGTCGGCCGAGATGGCCTGGATCGAAACCAACCGGGCGGCAATGGCTGCGAACACCAGAGTAAAGGCGAGCAGCATGAAGGCCATCCGCCGGCGATTGCGCGGCGGCAGGCCGAGCTGGCGCGAGGCGCGGTGGGTCGGCTGGTAGCGGCCCCCACCCCCAGAACCCCGACCGTCTGATCGACCGGGACGCCCGGGTTGGCCGGGTCGGCCGGGTCGGTCAGGACCGCCGGCGCCGCCCGGCCCCGCCGAAGTGCGGCCACTCCGGCGGGGCTGGCGAGGGTTGGCCGCCGATTCCACGGCAGGGTGGTCGTGGCGGTCTTGGGCTTGCGTTCTGCCAAAAAGTGATGTCCTGACGCGACTTTTTGGCAAAACCCAACGCCGAGAGCCGCCGCCCTCCCCCCGGGCCTTGCCGGGCGGGGGCCTACGGGCGCTGGCCGCCCCGCGCGCCGGCGGAGCCGCCTCCCGGGGGGGTTGGCGAGGACGGCGCACGGGAACCGGGGCCCTGGGTCTCCTTACCTCGGGGTAGCCCATGTCCTTGTCGGGGTCCACCGGGTGCCCTCGCGATGGTTCCGCCCTGTCGCTGACCGATCGGCGGGTGACCGGACGGCGGCCCGCCGCTCGGTCGTCCATTATCTCGCCGCCAGGTGGGACTTCACCGTCGACCAGTCGGCGGGCGCGGTGGCGGCGGCCGGGCCGCTCGGGGCCGCCCCGACGGAGCCGCCTGAGCCCGCCGGGGGGCCGGCGGTGGCGCTGGAGGGCTTGAGGAAGGTCACTTGTGCCGGCGTGACCATCCCCAGTCGCCCCTCGGCCGTGCCGATAATTCTCGACGGCGAGGAGAGCTGATCGACCTGCAGGCGGAGTTGCTGGTACCGCTCCTGCTGCCTGGCGGCTTGGGCGTTCAGTTGGTCGAGGCGAAACTGGTTCTGCGCCAGCACGACGTGCATCCCTACCGCGGCGAAGAGCAAGGCGATGACAAACGCGGCCAAGGCCATGCCCGCCAGGCGCATGCGCCGGCGGCGACGGATGGCCGCCAGTTCCTCGACCCCGACCACGCGAAGGTGCCGGGGGGCGTGGCCGGAACCCGGCCTGGCGGGGGGGGCTACCGGCTCCGGGGCGCTCATGACGGTCCCACCTCCAAGTCTTGGGGGCAATCGAATGGCAGGCGCTCCACTGCTCGCAGGCGGGCGCTGCCAGACCGGGGGTTTTCGGCCAACTCGGCCGGCGACGGCTTGCGGGCGCCCCGGGTCAGCAGGCGCACGGTCGGCGTGGCCCCGCACTGGCACGGCAGACCGGGCGGGCAGGTGCAGCCGCCCGTGGCAGCCAGTTGGAAGCGCCGCTTCACCAGCCGGTCCTCACCCGAGTGGTAGCTGAGAACCAAGCAGCGGCCGCCGGGGACGAGTCGTTGCAGCACCTGGTCCAGGGCGACGGGCAGGACGTCGAGCTCCTCGTTGACCGCGATCCGCAGCCCCTGAAAGGCCCGCCGGGCGGGATGGCCGCCGGTGCGGCGGGCGGCGGCGGGAATGGCGCTGCGCACCACCTCCGCCAGCTGGGCGGTGGTGGTGACGGGCCGGGCCGCGATGATGGCCCGGGCGATGCGCCGGGCGTATCGGCTCTCACCATTGTCGAGCAGGAGCCGCACCAGGTCCTGCTCGCCCATGGTGTTGACCAGGTCGGCGGCGGTGGTCGGACTCTCCGGGTCCATGCGCATGTCGAGGGGGGCGTCGACACGGAAGGTGAAGCCCCGTTCCGGCCGGTCGAGCTGGGGCGAGCTGACCCCGAGATCGAACAGGGCACCGGAGAGCCCCCCTTGCGCCAGCACGTCGGCCAAACGATCAAAGCGAGCCCGATGCACCTCGGCCCGATCGCGGTACCGGGCCAGGACCTGGCGGGCCGCGGCCACGGCGTCGGGATCCTGATCGATGCCGACAATGCGCAGGTGCTGGTGCGCTTCCAGGATCGCCCGAGCGTGGCCGCCGCCACCGATGGTGGCATCGAGCACGATCCCGGGCGGCACCGGTGCCAGCAGATCGACCACCTCGTGCGCCATGACCGGCAGGTGGGGAAAGGGGCGCCCCGGGTGATTTTCGGCGTCGGTGGTGCCCAGTGGCAGGTCGTGGAGCGGTGGGGAGACGTGGTCGGTCAGGTTCGGGATTTCGTTTCGGTCGTCTCCGTGGTTGGTATGGCTCATCTGCAGCCCTCCGACCAGCCTGCCGTCGGGATTTCTCCCCGATCGACCAAGAAGGAAGTGGGCGGAGAAGGGGACTTCCATCTCGCCGGTCGGAAGGCTGCACATGAGCCGGAACGCCTGGTCGGCAACCGGGTTGGGAAAACTGGAATGAGCGCCCATTACGGAGCCCCCACAGGGGTGGGAGGCGCATCGAAGCCGTCGGTGAGCTGGGCCTCGGCGGGCTTCACACGGACCGCATAATCGGCGGGGTTCCACAACTCCACCCGGTCCAGGGCGCCATTGACCAGAATCGGGCTTTCGATCTCGAGCCGGGCGAACTCCCGCAGATAGGCAGGAATGGCGAGCCGGCCCTGCTTGTCGATGTCGACCTCGGTCGAGCCGGAGGCCCAAACACGGGCCAGGTTGCGTTCCGTCCGGCCGAAGTCCTGACGTTGTTCCTGCTCCGCCATCTGCCGCTCGAACTCCTCCAAGGTCCAAACCGCCAGGCAGCCGTCCTGATACTGCGAGACGAAGGCCTGGGGCCCGAACTGGAGGCGAAACCGCGCCGGCAGGATGACCCGTCCCTTCGCGTCGAGGGAATGCTCGTATCTGCCGAAGAACCGCGGCGGCGCCACTGGGTGCTCGTTCCATCCCTCTATGGTGTCAGGGCCCTCCCCTTCTCACCACTTCCCTCCACACTAAGCCCTAATCCTCCACTTGTCCACCCACAGCAGCCTTTCCGTCGTGATCGGGGGCGCGAAAGGGCCATGCGTCTCACCGCTCATGGTCAGCCGGAGAAGTCGCCCCGCGACGGCGACTCGTCGTCCAGATCTTCCGCGTCCAGCTCCAGGTACCACATGTCGGCGCAGTCCCGGCACCGATAGGTGACCACCGACCCGGCCTGCCACCCGAACTCGGGCGGGTCGAATGGCTGGCGGTAACAAACCCCGCCACAGTCCACGCAAACGATGGTGCCTGCGACCACGCGACCAGCCTGACACAAGGGGGGTTTCGGTCACAGGGGCGCCACCCCCGGCATCCGCGAACGGCGGCCTCCGCCCCCTGGCTAATCCCTGGGCAGGCAATCCACGAAGGCCGCCTCCAGGGCGGACACGACATCGCCACCCACCCCCCTGGCCACCCCGGCCAAGGCAGTGACCCCTGCTCCTCGCACGTCATCCTCGACAGCCATGACATCCAGCAGCTCCGATGGGTCCCACCCAACCAGCACGGCACATTGAAAATGGGCGCCGGCTCGGGTCCGGCGTTGGGAGAGCCCGACCACCTTGGATTTTCCTACCATCACCTCACCGGAGCCGAGCCCCGCGAAACAGATTCGGCGCGACCAGGGGGACCTGACCGGACCGCCTCGCCATACTTCACCGCCGGGCAGCCCAACCGCGGACAGGGCGGCCACCCACACCTCGCCCAGCCACCAGAATGCCCGGCCGACATCGTTTGTCCACCGCGGGTCCCCGGTCGGGATCATGACGTCGGCCCAGAGGAGTTGGCCGGGGCCGACCAGTACGGCGCCCCCGCCGCTGGCCCGGCGGGCCACGGTCACGCCGGCCCGGGCGGCGCGGGCGGGGTCGATGTCCGCGGCCGGCTGGGTGCTGCCCAGCACCACCGCCCGGTCCTCGGGTAGGAGGAACCGGACCGTGCGCTGGCGCGGTGGCGGGGGGTCGAGGAGGCGGGCGGCGGGGCCGGCGACGGTTTCGACGCGCCAGGGGTCGGTCAAGCAGAAAGGGTTTCCGCGGCTGCCAACGCCGAGACGCCGAGGTACGCCTCCCAGTCCGGGTGGATGCGGCCGCTGGCAACCAGTATCCAGGCCCGCTCGCGGGGGACCGACGGCTTGCGGCGCAGCTTCATGCCGCTGTCCTCGAGCATCCGGTCACGCTTGCGGGAGTTGCACAGCCGGCATGCCGCGACGACGTTGTCCCAGGCGTGGGGGCCGCCCTTGCTGCGGGGGATGACATGGTCGATGTTCTCCGCGGCCGACCCGCAGTATTGGCAGCGGTGGCCGTCGCGCGCGAATACCGCCCGGCGGTTGAGGGCAATGCGAGCCTGGTAGGGCACCCGCACATAGTGGGCCAGCCGCACCACTGAGGGCTCCGCGAACGCCATGCGTTCCGAATGGAAATGGCGACCGGTGACATGCACCAACTCCGCCTTCTCCTCCAGGACGAGGAGGAGGGCCCGACGCGTGGACACAATACACAGCGGCTCGTAGCTGGCGTTGAGGACAAGCGCTCGGGACACCGCTTGCTCGCTCTACCTGTGCCTGAACCTTCGGCGCCGGTTAGGTGCTGGTGGCTCTACTGACACGACGGCAACGCTAGCGCGGCGCCGGGACCGGGTTCGGGACTTCGGCGACCGGGCCGCGCAGTCCATGCGCCGGCACCATTCGAGATATTCGACCAGCTCGCCCGGCGACGGAATGGCGGCGGGATCGCCGTAGGCGGTCTGCATCCGGAATCGCAGATATTCGGGGTCGGGAAGGGGAAGGGGTGGCCACTTCCGCCACCACCCCGGGCGGGCCAGGCGCAACATCTCGACCACCGCGATGGACCACAGCTCGGGGCGGCCCCCTAACGACCGCGCCGCCCGCAGATACACCAGGCCAGGTTACGTGGGCTTCAGTCGTGTCGTCCGACTACCTGCCCGGTGGTCGGGTCGGAGGAGTTGTGGACGCCGCTGAAGGCGTGGTCGTACCAACCGTCACCGGGTGCACGGCATTGCACAGCCCCTGGTCGGAAGCGGGCGCCACCGCGAACTTCCCCTTGAACTGGTCGTAATACGGCTGGGCGTGAGTGCTGAACGAGTTGTCACTCATGGAGAAGTTATTGGCGTAGTTCCACCTGCCGGTCACCGTGTTGCCGTCGTAGTAATTCATGACGTCATTCGCCGAGCACGGTTGCCGAGCGGGTTCTTGCCACCATTGCCGACGTCGGTTGCGGCTGGCGTCACGGCATGGCGGCCATTCCCCTTCGTCCCACCGCCGCCGCGCCGACCAAGGGGCCATCGGCCCCGAGACCGCCGGGGATGATGCGTGCCCCATTCGAGAAGTTGAGCCGAGCCGAGCGGTCCAGCTCCTCTTGGGCGGCCCGGAAGAATGCCTCGCCAAAGCCCAGCGCCACCGACCCCGCCACGAGCACCAACCGCAGGTCGAGCAGGTTGGCGACCGAGGCCACCGCCTGGCCCAGCAGGCGGCCGCTGCGGGCCACCGTCGGAGGACCCGCCTGGGCGGCGGGGGCGCCGGTGATGGCTGCGATCGACGGTCCCGACACCTCCGCCTCCAGGCATCCGAAGGCGCCGCACGCACACTGGCGCCCGTTGGGCACCACGATGACATGGCCGATGTGCCCGGCATTGCCGTCGGCGCCGTCGAGTAGCCGGCCGTCGAGCACGATCCCGCCGCCTACACCGGTGGACACCACCATGGCGATGTAGTTGCTGACCCCGCGGGCGGCGCCGCACCACCCCTCGCCCAGGGCCAGCGCCTTGGCATCGTTGTCCACGAAGGTCGGTAGCCCCAGGAGGCCCGCCAGGCGGTGGCGCAGCGGGAAGTCCCGCCAGGCGGGGATGTTCAGGGGCGAGATGAGCTCGCATCGGTCGCGCATAGGGCCTCCGCTCCCAACCCCGCACGCGGTGACCCCGTCCATCGGCGCCGCCTGCACCAGCCCCGCCAGGACCGACCACAGCTGCTCGGAGTCGGTCGCCCTCGGGGTCGGGACCGAGGCCCGCCACCGGAGCCGGCCCTCGTCGTCCACGATCCCGGCGGCCAGCTTGGTACCCCCGATGTCAACCGCCAGCACCCTCACGACGCGAAACGGTAGGGCCTGGGGGCCCGGACCCGGAAGGAGACAAGGCGGCACTACTCTTCCCAGCAACGGGCGCGTCGGGGGAGGACTTGTTTGGTGGTGAGACAACGGGCGGCGGCATCACGATCCGTTGCCAGCTTTGCCGACCTCTTCGAGGCCGCGGTGGAGAATGTGGCCCAGGTCATCCAGGGCAAGGAGCAGGCCATCCGCCTGGCCCTGGTGTGCATGGTGGCCCAGGGCCACCTCCTGATCGAGGACGTTCCCGGGGTGGGCAAGACCAGCCTGGCCAAGGCGCTGGCCCGCTCGCTCGACTGTGACTGGCACCGGATCCAGTTCACGCCCGACCTGCTGCCCTCCGATGTCACCGGAGTCACCGTCTACAACCGCCAAACGGGGACCTTCACCTTCCGTCCCGGCGGCATTTTCGCCAATGTGGTGCTGGGCGACGAGATCAACCGGGCCTCTCCCAAGACCCAGTCGGCCCTCCTCGAGGCGATGGAGGAACGCCAGGTCACGGTGGACAGCATCAGTTACCGGCTGCCGGCCCCGTTCATGGTGATCGCCACCCAGAACCCGGTCGAACACGAGGGCACCTATCCCCTCCCGGAGAGCCAGTTGGACCGCTTCCTATTGCGCATCCGGATGGGTTACCCGGACCGGGCGGCCGAGATCGACATGCTGGACACCCACGGCGCCGGCAGTGCCGTCGACGAGCTGTCGCCGGTCCTGTCACCCGAGGACGTCGAAAGCATGATCGAGACCACCAAGGCCATCCACGTGGCGCCGGCCCTGAAGGGCTACATCATCGATCTGGCCGCCGCCACCCGGCGCCACCCGGCGCTGGCCCTGGGCATGTCGCCCCGGGCCGCCCTGGCTCTCCAGCGAGCCGCCCGGGCCCTGGCCGCCTCGCGTGGGCGTGAGTACGTGGTACCCGACGACATAAAGGCGTTGATGGGCCCGGTGCTCGAACACCGGCTGGCCCTGTCCTCGGACAGCCAGCTGGCCGGCGGCCGGCCGCCCGACATCCTCGGCGAGGTGCTGGCATCGGTCGCAGTACCCACTGGTCGAGCCGGGGCGTAGCCCATCCCGTCGGTGGTCTCCACCCTCACTCGCCGCGGCTGGGCGGTACTCGGCGCCGCAGTGGCGTTCGTGGCGGTCGGGCGGCTCCTCGGGATACCGGAGCTGTACGCCCTGGCCGTGGTGGGCCTGGGTGTCCTGATCGGCTCGGTCATCTACGTCCGCTACGCCCCATGGGACATCCAAGCCAACCGGGAGGTCCGGCCGCCCCAGGTCCACGCCGGGGGCAATGGCCGGGTGGAGCTCTCGGTGCGCAACAACGACGATCGCCGCTCGCCGGTGTTGTCGGCCCGAGATCCCTTCGACGATGGTCGCCGTTGGGCGCGTTTTCACATCGCGCCCCTCATGCCCGGCGAAAGGGTCCGCGCCGCCTACCGGCTCCCGACCGCGGAGCGGGGCATTTTCCCCCTCGGACCCCTGACGATCGGCTTGACGGATCCCTTCGGCTTGGCGACCCAGTCCCGGGAGGCCGCCCCCGGGGCCACCCTGGTGGTGTACCCCCGCATCGACGTCATCCATCCCCTGGCCCAGTCCCGGGGGGCCGACCCGACCGGGTCGACCGGTCACCCGTCGCTGGCTTCGGGCGGGGAGGACTTCTACGCGCTGCGCCCTTACCAGACCGGCGACGACCTGCGCCGGGTGCACTGGCCGTCGTCGGCCCGCTCCGATGACCTGATGATCCGCCAGGACGAGCTTCCCTGGCAGGGCCGGATCTCGGTACTGGCCGACCTGCGAGCACCCCAGCACACGCCGGCGTCCCTGGAGCTGGCCCTGTCCGCGGTCGCCAGCGTCATCCACGCCAGTTTCCTGGCGGGCCGGCAGATCCGGCTGGTGACGAGCGATGGGCTCGACACCGGCTTCGGTAGCGGCCATACCCAGCTGACCACGATCCTCGGCCGCCTGGCCGCCGCCGACGCGGGGCCAAAGGGCACCATGGCGGCGGGGGTGTCGGTACTGGATCGGGGCGGCACCACGGGCGGGGTGACGGTGGTGACCACTGACGCGCTGACCGATGAGGACCTGGCCAGCCTCCGCCGGCTGACAGGTCGCTTCGGGTCGGTGGCGATCGTCATCATCGACCGTTCCGCCTGGGATCCCGACGCCCCGCCGCGCCCCGCCCCGGCGCTACGAGGACGGGCGCAGCTGGTCCGGGTAACCGCCGACCGGCCCTTCGACCTGTCGTGGAACGCCACCGTGGGCCGGCCTTCGCGACGCCGGAGTCTGGGCGCGGTCACGGGGGCCACGCCATGACGGCGACGCTCACCCGGCGGGGTGCACCCAGTGGGAGTGGGAGCGGCCACGACGCGGCGCCCACCGGGCCTCCTCCACCGGGCCCCCGATTCCGTTTCCGGGTCCCCAGTGCCACGTCGGCCAATGACGCCGTCGCCACCATTGCCTTGGCGACGCTCACCTTGGCCGGTGTCTTCAGCCTCAGCCGGGTCTTCATCTCCCGTGGCTTCGCCGGCCCCGTCCTCGTGGTGGCGATCGGGGTCCATGCCGTCGCCTGGTTCTGCCGCCGCCAGGGGTGGCCGCCGCTCGCGGCCGGCCTCGTCTCCCTGCTGACACTGATCGTGCTGGTGTCGTGGACCGTCCTGCCCGATTCCACCTCCTACGGGTTGCCCCTCCTGCGCACGTTCCACGCCGCCAGCAACGCCGTGCACCAGGCCACCACCGACTTTCACCGGGTGACCACCCCGGCGCCGGTCACCCATGGGTTCGTCCTCTTCGCGGGCTGGGGCGTCGGGATCCTTGCCATCCTGGCCGACTGGGCGGCGTTCCGGATGCGGGCCACCCTCGAGGCAACCGTTCCCTCCTTCGCCCTCTTCATTTTCTGCGCCTCCTTCGGCAACCGGACGTTGCGCACTGCGGCGGTAGTTGTCGAGGTCGCCGCCCTGGTCGCGTTCGTGGTGATCCACCAGGCGACGGTGGACCAGGAGACGTCGGCGTGGTTCGCCAACCGAACCGACGGGGCGCTGCGCAGTGCGCTCACGGCGGGCGCCGTCATCGGCCTGGCCGCCCTCATCGTGGCCCTCAACCTCGGCTTCCGCCTCCCGGGCGCCACCAGTAGAGGCGCCATCTCGTGGCGGGCTGCGAACGGCCACGGAAGCGGGACCCGCAGCACCGAAAGCCCGCTGGTGCGGCTGCATTCCCGCCTCGAACACCCGAACCCGCTGCCGATCTTCACCGTGACCAGCAGCCAACCGGAGTACTGGCGGCTCACCGCCCTGGACACCTTCAACGGCACCGACTGGAACGCCCTCAGCACCTACAACTCGGCCGGGAGCCGCCTGAGCGGGGGTTCGACCCCGACGGTGGGGGGCCAGCAGGTCGAACAGGACTTCGCCATCCAGAGCCTGGACCAGCCGTGGCTGCCCGCCGCCTACCGCCCGGTGGCGATCACCGGGATCAAGGGCATCACCTACGACGTCCAGTCCGGCAGCCTCATCTCCGACACCAACAGCCTCACGAGCGTGAACTACCACGTCACTTCGGTCGTCAGTTCCGGGCCCGACGAGGCGGCCCGCCTGACAGCTGCGCCCGCCCCCAACGCCAGCGCCCTGGCCCACTTCCTCCAACTTCCCGCCTTCTCCCCCGCCGTCAACGCGGCTGCCCACCGGTTGACCGACGCCAAGACCACGCAGTACGACAAGGCGCTGGCAATCCAGAACTACCTGAGGACCTTCACCTACGACCTGGCCTACGACTACTCCGGTCCTGACCAGTTGGACCACTTCCTGTTCGACGCCAAGCGAGGGTTCTGTCAGCAGTTCGCCACCTCGTTCGCGGTCCTGGCCCGGCTGAGCGGCCTCCCCACCCGGCTGGCGGTGGGCTGGACTCCAGGCGACCAGATCACCCCGGGCGTCTACCAGGTATCCGACGTGCAGTGGCACACCTGGCCCGAGGTCTACTTCACCGGGATCGGCTGGGTCCCCTTCGAGCCCACCCCGTCCCGGGGCATCCCGGGCGCCCAGAACTACACCGGCGTGGCCCCCGCCCAGGCCTCCGCGCTGGCTCCCTCCGGTGCCGGTGCCTCCACGACGGTGCCGGCCGGCGCCTCGGCAGCCCCCACCCCTCGGGGCGACCCCGCGACCACCGCCCCCAAGGCGGTCCCGAAGACCTCGGGCCACCGCCACCGTTCGTGGTGGGTGCAGGACCTGCTGTGGCTGGGCGTGGCCATCTGCGGGGTGGCGCTATTGCTGGGGATCAATCTCGCCCTGCGCTGGCTTCAGGGGGTCGCCACCCGGGACCGCCTGGTCAAGCAGGCCGCAGAGCTCGAGTCGGAGGGGGGCCACCAGCCCGAGGACCGCTTCGCCCGGTTCCGCAGGGACTGGTCGGCCAAGGGGTTGTCGGCGGCGGGGACATTGGCACGCCGTCTCAAAGCCATCGCCCTGCTCGGATGGCTGCTGCCGATCCTGCCGGGGCGGCACCGACCGGCCTCGCTGCCGCCCGAGGTGGTCACGCGTGCCGAGGTACTGCTGTCGTGGAGCGAGCTGCTCGACCTGCTGGCATGGTGGGGCGTACGGCGGCAGTCGTCGGAGACCTACCGGGAACTGGCCCACCGGGCCGCCATCGAGCTGCGCGAGCCGCTGGGGGCCGAGCCCGCCGCGGTCCACGCCCTGTTGCAGCTGGCCGACGCCGCCACTAAGGCGGAGTTCGGGCTCGGTTCCATGTCGCCGGAAGAGGCGGAGTCAACCACGGTCGAGCTGACTGCGATCAGGCGGGCGTTGCTGGCATCGGCGACAGGGGTGCAACGCCTCAAGTTGGCGGTCGACCCCCGGCTTTCGGTCAAGCAACACTGAGTCCACCCGCTGGTAACGCGGATCCAGGCGCGCATGAGCCGCAAGCGGCGCGAGCGCAGCCGTCAGCTGTCGTTGCGCTTGAAGCGCTCGCGCAGCTTGCGCTTGGTGTCGCCCAGCAGGTCGCCCATGTTGTGGGCCCGCATCTGTTCGGTCATCTGCTGCCAGCCGGCCCGGCCCATCTTGCGGACGTTCTGGGTGATGACGATGGCGCACAGCAGCATGACCACGAATCCGAAGGCGCCCAGCCAGACGCTGGAGGCGAAGGAGACGACCAGGATGACGAGACCGGCCAGGAATCCGAGGGCGCCCCACTTGCAGTTGCGCCCCAGCGAACGGTAGAGGGTCGAACTTTCGATGGATTTGGCGTACTCGGGATCGTGCTCGTAGAAGCGTCGCTCGATCTCATGGAGGATCCGCTGTTCGTCTTCGGAAAGCGGCACCGCTCAGCCTCTCTGCACTGGTCTGTCTTGCGCGCCCCTGGGTCCTAGCGCTGCCTCCACGCTACAACAACCCGGTGCGGTGGAACAGAGCGTCACGGCCGCATTTGGGCCTCACACACCGGATTCCGGGCCCCCAAGCGGCGGTTCCGAAGGACCCCATTGAGTATCGCCGGGGGCCTTCACGCGCAGCCCTTCTTTGTCCAGCAGGACGGCCGGCCCGACCGCCCCGGGACCGAAGCGGGCCCGGACCCGGTCGAGGGCCCGGGTGGCGTCGTGCCATGACACGTCGGCCGATTCTGACGTGGTGGGAGCCAGAGCCGGCGACGCCGGCTCGGCGCGGCCATCGAGCGCCAGCGCGAGCTGCTGCGGCGCGCCCTGGGCCAGGTTGGCGACCGACACGCCCAATAGCCGCACCCCGGGGCCGACCTCCACCAGGTCGAGGAGCGCTCGAGCCGCGTGGGCGATGGCAGGGCCGGTGTCGATCCCGACGCTCAAGGTCTTGGACCGGGTGATGGTCCTGAAGTCCCCGAAGCGGACCTTCAGGGTCACGGTGCGCCCGGTGACCCCGCCGGCCCGGAGGTGGCGGCCCACGGCGTCGGCCATGCGCACGACCTCCCGGTTGAGCTCGGCCCGGTCGTGGCGGTCCCAGGGGTAGGTCTCCTCGTGGCCGATCGACTGCACCGCCCGATTGGGTTCGACCCGGCGCGGGTCTCGGCCCCAGGCCAGCTCGTGGAGATGACGGCCGTTGGCGGTCCCCAGGGTCCGGTCCAAGGTCTCGACAGGGATGGCGGCCAGCTGACCGATCGTCGTCACCCCGAGTCCGAGCAGCCGCGACGCAGTCACCGGACCCACCCCCCACATCGCCGCGACCGGTTTCGGGTGCAGGAACGCCAACTCCTCCCCCGCCGCGACCGCCACCACCCCCGCCCCCGGCGCGACACCGGCCCGGGTGGCTCGAGGTTTGGCCTCCTGCGACGCCAGCTTGGCCACGAACTTGGTGGCCGCCACCCCGACCGAGGCGGTGAGACCCAGCTGAGCCTGGACCTGCTGGCGGATCAGATGGGCGATGGTCGGGCCGTCACCGAACAGCCCGCCCGCCCCCGTCACGTCGAGGAAGGCCTCGTCCAGCGCGATCCCTTCGACCAGGGGGGTGAAAGCCTGGAAGATCTCATGGAGCTCCAGGCTCACCTCGCGGTAGCGGTCGTAGCGACCGGACACGAAGACCGCCTGGGGGCACAGGCGCCGGGCCTGGGCGGCGGGCATGGCCGAGTGGATGCCGTAGGCCCGGGCCTCGTAGCTGGCCGCGGCCACGACCCCCCGACGACCCGACCCCCCGACGACGACGGGCAGGCCCACCAGCGCGGGATCGAGTCGGACTTCGACCGCCGCGAAGAAGGCGTCCATGTCCACATGGAGGATGGTGGCCACCGACGAACAGTCTGACACCGGCCCGCGACGAGAACCGCGCTCCGCTAGCGCTGCTGACCCCGGCGGCGGGCCAGGCGATCCCGCAGACCCCACCAGGTCACCAAACACAACGCCTCCACCACGATCCGACCGGACATCTTGGATCGCCCATGGGCCCGCTCGGAGAACTGGATCGGCAGCTCCACGATCGTTCCGCCCAGCCCCGAAATCTGGTACGCCATCTCGACCTGGAACCCGTAGCCGTCGGCGCGCACCGCGGCCAGGTCGATCTTGGCCAGGGTGGACGCCCGGTAGGCCCGAAAGCCCGAGGTGGCATCGCTGACCGGCAGGCGCAGAGCCCAGGCGGCGTAGCGATTCCCCTGCCGGGAGAGGAGGCGGCGATGCCAGGACCACGCCGGTATGGAGCCGCCGGGGATGTAGCGGGCGCCGATGGCCAGGTCGGCGCCGTCGTCGACCGCGGCGATCAATCGGGCCAGGTCGGCGGGATCGTGCGACAGGTCGGCGTCCATTTCCACGATCACCTCGCAGCCGCGTTCGAATCCCCAGTGGAAACCGTCCCGATAGGCGCTTCCGAGCCCCGCCTTGGCGGGGCGTCGCAACACGTCGATATGCCCCAGTTCCGCGGCCACCGCGTCGGCGATCTCGGCCGTGCCATCGGGGCTGCCGTCGTCGACGACCAGGATTTCCACCGCCGGCGCCGCGGCCCGGACCCGCCGCAGGACAGCGGCCATGTTGGCTGCCTCCTGGTAGGTCGGCAACACGATCAGGGTACGCATCGGGGGGAGCCTACGATGACGCCCGGCATGGCATCGGCGAATCACCAGCGGGGATCAACGACCCCGAAGCCGATTTCCGCCCTTCCCTCGGTTCAGGCCCGGATTCTTGCCTTCGGCGCCATCCTGGTGGCCGGGGTGTGCGGCGGCCTGATCGGTTACAGCGCCGTCAAAGTCGCCTGCAAGGGACCTCGGACGACCGCCGCCGCAGTGGTGAAGAACTGTGCCACGCCCGAGGGGGTGGGCGGCGTAGCCGGCGCCGTGATGGCGGCAGTCGGGGTAGCGGTGATCTCGGTGCTGGTCCTGCGGGCCATGGGCGAGTGGCGGTCGATCAGGGAGAAGCGGGAGCTGGATGAGGTGATCGCGGCGGCGGCCGCCACCGCTCCCCGGGCTCCGCCCGCGGCGGGCCAGGGCGACGACCAGCGGCCCGGGGACGGCGCGGCACCGCAGTAGCCGCCTACCGGCGCAGCAGGAGCCGGCGAAAGCCTTCCGCGTACTGCACACCGGCCCTCCGGCCGCCGGCCTCGGCCCGCTGGCGGACGACGGTCCGCAACCACTCCCCCGGCTCGCCTACCTGGCTGGCGTGGCAGGCCACCGCCTGGGCCTTGCGCTCGACGACGTCGGTGATGTCCACCCAGACATCGGGCTCGATCGTCCCCGACAGGTAGAGGACCGCGGCCTGATGGGCCGGGCCGGCATGGGGGAAGTAGTGCGGATTGGCGGCCGCCGGGGCGACCGCGTCCAGGGTGGCCCAACCCACCACCCGGTGGTCCCGGTGATTGGCGTACTGCTGCCCGAAAAAGACCGCGGTCGGATCCGGGCACACCACCGCTTCCGGCCTCAGCTGGCGGATCAACGCCACCAGGCGCCCTCGCAGCTCGGCGTCATCCTCCAAGTCGCCGTCGCCGTAGCCCAGGAAGTGGTGGCTGGTCACGCCGAGCACCGTGCCCGCCGCCTTTACCTCGTCGCGCCGCAGGGAGGCGAGCGCCACCCGGTCGATGTTGGGGTCCAGCGACCCCTTGTCGCCTTGGGCACAGACGCACACCATGATCTCGCTCCCGGCCGCCGCCCAGCGGGCGAGGGTCCCGCCGCAGGACACGTCGGGGTCATCGGGATGGGCATAAACCGCGAGGGCCGACGCCGGAGCCACCTCCACGAGCTCGGGCATGCCAGGAATCTATCGGTGCGTCACCGCGGCGGCGGCCAGGGCCTGGCCCGCCCGCTCGACAGCCTCGTCGTCGACACCGTGATGGGTGACCATCCGTACCACTCCGGGCGCGATGGTTCCCGCCTTTACGCCTGCCGTGTCGAGATGGGCCAGCAGGCAGGCCGGCTGGGGATGGGGGAACACCACGATGTTGGATGCCACCGCGGCCGGGTCGACGCCGGCGTCGGGCCAGCCGCGGGCCACCGCCTCGGCCAACCGGCGGGCCCGCAGGTGGTCCTGCGCCAACCGGGCGACCATTTCGTGCAGGGCCACCAGCCCCGCGGCGGCGATGATCCCGGCCTGGCGCATCCCTCCGCCGAGGCGGCTCCGCTCGACCCGGGCAGCCGCCATCACCTCGGCGGGACCGGCCAGCAGCGAACCCACCGGCGCGCAGAGGCCCTTGGAGAGGCAGCACATGACCGTTGTCGCCACGCTCGCCCACTCCGCCATGGCGATGCCGGTCGCCACCTCGGCGTGCCACAGGCGGGCGCCGTCGAGGTGGATCGGCACCCCCGCCGCCCGGCATACCTCGCCCAGCCGGGCCAGCCGGTCCCCGGGCCAGAGCGTACCCCCCGCCGCCATGTGGGTGTTCTCGATGCACACCAGGCCGACGGTCGGCTGGTGGTGGGCCCCGGCGCCGATGGCGTCCTCGACCGCCGCCGGGTCAAGGGTCCCGTCGGTGTCACTCACGGTGTGCAGCTGCACCTGGGCATTGCGGGCCGCGGCCCCGTTCTCGTAGAGCACCACGTGCTGGCGGGCGCCTGCCACAACCACGTCGCCGGGGCGGGTCAGGACCCGCAGGGCCAGCTGGTTACCCATGGTTCCCGAAGGCACGTACAGGGCCGCTTCCTTCCCCACCCGGGCCGCGAAGGCCGCCTCGAGGGCGTTGACCGTCGGGTCCTCGCGGTACACGTCGTCGCCGACGATCGCCTCGGCCATAGCCCGGCGCATCGCCGCCGTCGGCTGGGTCACGGTGTCGGAACGCAGGTCGACCACCGGAAGCAACGCCGTCACGACGTGCGAGGCTACCCCCGGGGCGCGGTAGAACTACCCGGTGTTGTCATCGCTCTCTGAGGAACTCGTGGCGGTCGCCACCCGGGCCGCGACCGAAGCTGCCCAGCTCATTCAGTCCGAGGTCGGGCAGGCCCGCCGGGATGTTTCCACCAAGTCGTCGCCCACCGACCTGGTGAGCGAGGTCGACCGGGCCGCGGAACTCTGCGTGGTCACGGTGCTGTCCCAGTGCCGTCCCGACGACGGCATCCTGGCTGAGGAAGGGACATCGCGCGAGGGCACCACCGGGGTCCGCTGGGTGATCGATCCCCTGGACGGCACCACCAATTTCCTCTTCGGCCTCCCCGCCTACGCGGTCTCGGTGGCGGCGGAAATCGACGGGCGGGCGGCGGTGGGCGTCGTGGTCGATCCTTCCCGCAACGAGATCTGGCGGGCGGTGCGAGGAGGCGGTGCCACCCTCAACGGCGGAGCCCTCCGCCTCCCCGGCCACCCGCCGCCATTGACGGCCGCCCTGGTGGCGACGGGCTTTTCCTACCTACCCGATCGCCGGGCCCACCAAGCCCGGGTGGTCTCGTACCTGCTGCCCCGGGTGCGGGACATCCGCCGCTTCGGGGCCGCGGCCCTCGATCTGTGCTGGGTCGCGGCGGGCCGCGTCAGCGCCTTTTACGAACTGGGCCTGCAGCCCTGGGACCTGGCGGCCGGGGTGCTCATCGCCACCGAGGCGGGGGCGGAGGCGGCGACGCTCGCCGACGGGACGGCGTTGGTCGCCCGCCCCGGCCTGCTGGCGCCGCTGCGCCAGCTCATCGAAACCGGCTCCGCCTAGCCGACGCCCGACCGACACCGGGGGACGTCCAACCCGCCGCGTCCTACGACGCCCGAGCGACGCCGGGGACGTCGAGCCGTGCCGGCGGCTCGCCGGCTAGCCGAAGAAGGCCTCGGCGACGTCGTGGAGGAGCTCGGGGTCGACCGTCTTCAACTCGGTGACCGCCTCGGCGAGGGGCACCCGCACGATCTGGTCGGCCCGTAGGGCTACCATCTGGTCGAATGCGCCGTCGTGGACCGCCTCGATGGCCGCGATACCGAAGCGGGTGGCCAGCACCCGGTCGAAGGCGGTCGGGGTCCCGCCCCGCTGGATGTGGCCCAAGATGGTGACCCGGGTCTCGATGCCGGTACGGGCCTCGATCTCGGTGGCCAGCAGGTTGGCGATGCCGCCCAGTCGGACGTGGCCGAACTGGTCGGTCTCCCGGGACTGCAGGGTCATCGTCCCTTCCTTGGGCACCGCGCCCTCGGCTACGACGACGATGGATGCGAAGCGCCCCTTGGCATGGCGGGCCTTCAAGGTCTCGCACACCACGTCGATGTCGAAGGGCTCCTCGGGCACGAGGATCTCCGACGCCCCGCCCGCGATCCCGGCGTAGGTGGCGATCCATCCTGCGTGGCGCCCCATCACCTCGCACACGATGACCCGGTCGTGGGACTCGGCCGTGGTGTGCAGGCGATCGATGGCGTCGGTCGCGATCTGGACCGCGGTGTGGAAACCGAAGGTGACCTCGGTGGCCGAGAGGTCATTGTCGATCGTCTTGGGGACGCCGACCACATTGACCCCCTCCCCCGCCAGCTTGTGGGCCACGCCCAGGGTGTCCTCGCCACCGATCGCGACGAGGGCGTCGATCCGCTGCTCGTTGAGGGTGGCCAGGGCCCGCGCCAGGCCGCCTTCGATCTTGTAGGGGTTGGTGCGGGAAGTGAACAGGATGGTGCCGCCGCGGGGAAGGATGCCCCGGCATCGTTCCACGTTGAGAGGGATGGTCCGATTCTCGATTACCCCCCGCCAGCCATCGAGGAAGCCGACCAGGTCGTCGCCGTAGACCTCCTCCCCCTTGCGGACCACAGCCCTGATGACGGCATTCAGGCCCGGGCAATCGCCGCCGCCGGTGAGCATTGCAACTCGCATGCGCGGACCTTAGTGCTGCTTGGGCTCGGTGGATTTCGTGAGCAGGCCGACCTCGCGCTGGAAGTCGCCGATGTCGGCGAAACCCTTGTAGACACTGGCAAATCGCACGTAGGCCACCGCATCGAGGGTGCGCAGCCGATCGAGCACCGCCCGGCCCACCTGCTGGCTCGTCACCTCCGGGCCGTCGAGGCGGATCTCCTCCTCGACCTCGGCCGCCAGCGCCTCCATCATGGCCGGGGTGACCGGTCGGTTCTTGGCCGCCGACCGCACCCCGGCCACCAGCTTGGCCCGGTCGAAGGGTTGGCGCTGGCCGGAGCGCTTCACCACCACGACAGGCAGCTCTTCCAGACGTTCATAGGTGGTAAAGCGCCTGCCGCAGCCCAGGCACTCGCGGCGCCGGCGAATGGCGTCGCCGTCGTCGGCCAGCCGCGAGTCGACGACCTTGTCATCGAAACTCGAGCATTGCGGGCAGCGCACCCAGCCGACCATATCCGCCATCCAGTCGCCCAGGCGGTTCAGGTGAACCTCGGCGATTCAGGTCAATCTCGCCGGTCGCCGGTCGCCGGTCGCCGGTCGCCGGTCGCCGGTCGCCGGTCGCCGGTCGCCGGTCGCCGAGCGACCCGCCGGTCAGGGGAGCGTGACGCGCTGGCCGGGCTGCAAGGGCCGGCCGTTGAGCTGGAGGGCCAGGCGATCCACTACCGGCCTCGGGTCGCCCCGGTGCCCGGTGGCCACCACGATCGACCACAGCGTGTCACCGGGTTGCACGACGTAGATGTGCGGGGACGCAGCCGGGGCCGGGGCGGCCACGCCGGAGGACCCGGCGGTGGTGAGGGCTCCACCGCCAGGTCCCGCCTGCGCCAGCCGGAGGGCGGCCGCGGCCACGAACAAGGCGGCCACCAGCGCCAACAGGGCGACCGCCCTTCGGCGGCGGTACACCCGGGCCTCCGGCAGAGTGGGAGGGACGGGTTGCGACACCCGCGGATCCGGCCACTCAAGCCCCGTGTGGGCACCGGGCGGGACGGGGCGGAGGGGACGCGGTGCCGCCCATGGGTCAGGCATGGGGTAGGCGATTGCGGCCACGGCTCCTCCTCGACGATCGAACCGGTGTTCCACGAACGCTTGTTCGGGACCGCTCCATCTCACCACGAACGGACGTTCCCCGTCAAGCCCCAACCCCGAACGTATGTTTGATTTCGTCCCAAGGGGCGGCTACGCTGAGATCACATGGCGAAGCACAACGTTCGACAGGAGGATGTGGTGGTCGACACCGAGCTGACCGGTAAGCGCAGGGAGATCCTCGACTTCATCACGGCCCAGATCCGCGACCGCGGGTATCCCCCAACGGTGCGGGAGGTCGGGGAGGCGGTGGGCCTCACGTCGTCGTCAACCGTGCACGCCCATCTGAAAACCCTGCAGCGCCAGGGCTACCTGCGTCGCGACCCCACCAAGCCCCGGGCCATGGGCGTGAGCTATGAGACCGGGGCCACGGCGCCGGTCGACCGGCGACCGGCTCGCCACGTCCCCCTGATCGGCGAGGTGGCGGCGGGCACGGGATTGCTGGCCCAGGAGAACATCGAAGAGTCCCTGCCGCTACCGGAGGACTTCACCGGCGACGGCCAACTCTTCATGTTGAAGGTGCGGGGCGACTCCATGGTCGACGCGGGCATCCTCGACGGCGATTTCGTCGTGGTCCGCCAGCAACCGGAGGCGAGCAAGGGTGACATTGTGGTGGCCGGCATCCCGGGCGAGGAAGCCACCGTCAAGACCTACAGCCGCAAGGGCACCAAGGTCGTCCTGACCCCGTCCAACCCCCGGCTGGAGCCCATGTCCTTCGATCCCGCCGAGGTCACCATCTACGGCAAGGTGGTCACGGTCCTCCGCCGGCTGTAGCGATCAGTTCGGCCAGCACGCGGTGCACGGTGTCCAGTTCCGAGCGGTGGACCCGCTCTCCGGCGGCGTGGGCGACGCCCGGGTCCCCGGGGCCGAAGTTGGTGGCCGGGATGCCTCGCTCCGCGAAGAAGGCGACGTCGGTCCAACCAAGCTTGGCCTCCGGGGGGGCCCCGGACGCGGCCACCAACCGGGCCAGCAGCGGGTCTCCCAGCCCCGGCGGCGCGGCCGGGGCGGAATCCACCAGTTCCATGCGGTCGCCCCGCCCGAGGTCGAGGGCCGGGGCCAGGAAGTCCTCGAGGGCCGCCCGGGCCTGGTCGCGGTCGTGGTCGGGGGCGTAGCGGTGGTTCAGCGACACCGCGGCCGAGTCCGGGACCACGTTGCCGGCCACCCCACCGCGTACGGCCACCGCCTGCAACGCCTCGCGGTACTGGCAGCCGTCGATCACCGGTTCCCGGCCGGTGTACCCCGCCACCCGATCGAGGACGGGTCCCAGCCGGTGGATGGCGTTGACTCCCATCCAGGGCCGGGCGCTGTGGGCCCGTTCGCCGGTGACCGTAACTTCCAGCTTGAGCACGCCCTGGCAGCCCGCCTCCACCCGGGCTCCGGTCGGCTCGGTGAGGACGGCGGCGTCGGCGACCACCAGGTCGGGGCGGAGCTCGAACAAGCGGGAGAGCCCGTTGTATTGACGGGCGACCTCTTCGCAGGCATAGAAGACGAAGGTGACATCCACGGCCGGCTCGGGGATGGTCGCGGCCAGCTCCAACATCACCGCGAGACCGGATTTCATGTCGGCCGAGCCCAACCCCCACAACAGATCGCCCTCGATGCGGGGCGACTCGTTGTTGTTGGCCGGGACGGTGTCCAAGTGCCCGCCCAGGACGAGGCGCCGGGGCCGGCCCAACCGGGTGCGGGCCACCACGTTGTTCTCCACCCGCTCCACGTCAAGCCAGGCGATGGCCCGCAGGCGCGATTCGACATGGTCGGCGAGCACCTCCTCGCAGTGGCTCACCGAGGGGATTGCGACCAGGGCGGCGGTGGCAGCCAGCAGGTCGGTCACGACCGGGTCACGTCGCCACGCCCTCCTCGCGGAGCAACTGGTTCAACTGGGCGCTGTCGTGGCGCTGCCCGGGCTCCAGGCGGCGGATGATCAGGATGCAGGGCAGGCCGAACTCGCCACCCGCGAACTTGCGGGGCCGGGAGGCGGTGACGCCCACGCACCAGGGGGGGACGACGCCCCGGGACACCTCGGCGCCGGTGGCGGCGTCGATCACCGGTATGGCCCGGTTGAGGACACAACCCTCACCCAGCACCGCCCCTTCGCCCACCCGGGCCCCCTGCGTGATCATGCAACGGCTGCCGATGAGGGCCTCGTCGCCGATGATGACCGGCGCTGCCTGCGGGGGCTCCAGCACCCCCCCGATCCCGACGCCGCCCGAAAGGTGGACGTTGGCCCCGATCTGGGCGCACGAACCCACCGTCGCCCAGGTGTCGACCATGGTGTTGGCCCCGACCCGGGCCCCGATATTGACGTAGCTGGGCATCAGGATGACCCCCCGCTCGAGGAAGCTCCCCCACCGGGCCGACGCCCCGGGAACGACACGTACCCCGAGGGACGCGAAACCGGTCTTCAAAGGGATCTTGTCGGCGTATTCGAACGGCCCGTGGTCGATGGTCTCGATCGAGGACAGCTTGAAGTACAGGAGGATGGCCTGCTTCAGCCATTCGTGGACCACCACGGTGCCGTCCCCCACCACCTCGGCCACCCGGGTCTCCCCCCGGTCCAGGGTGTCGATGGCCTCCCGCACCGCGGCCAGCGCCTCCGGGTCACCCGAGACCATCTCCGCCCGGTGCTCCCACAACGCCCCGATCGTCGCCTGGAGGTCAGCCATGGTGCAGGAAACTAGTCGCAGGAGACCAACGGGCCCGGCGCCAGTCCCAGCCGGCGGGCCACCAACTCCAGGCGTTCCACCGGCTGGACCAGTGCCACCCGGATGTAGCCCGCCCCGGGGGCCCCGTAGATGTCACCCGGCGACACCAGCGCACCGCCCTCGGCGGCCAGGGTCTCTGCGAAGCCCCAGGCGTCGCCCCCCGGGACCGGGGCCCACAGGTAGAAACCGCCCTGGGGGAGGGGGGCGGTCACCCCGAGCCCAGCCAGGATCTCGGCCATGCGCACCAGACGGGACCAGTAGCGCCCCCGTTGGACATCGACATGGCCCTGGTCGGCCAGCGCCGCCATCGCCGCCCACTGCACCGGGCCCGGCGGCATCATGCCCACGTGCTTGCGGACCTCCCGCAGGTAACCCACCAGGTCGGGGTCGCCGGCGTACCAGCCGAGCCGCAGCCCGGCCAGGTTGGAGCGCTTGGACAGCGAGTGCAGCGCCACCACGCCCTCCAGGTTGGTCTCCCCCTCCGACGCACCCCGAAGAATCGTCCGAGGCGGTCCGTCCCAGGTGAACTCGAGGTAGCACTCGTCGCTGAAGACGGGGACGCCCCGTTGCCGGCCCCATTGGGCAGCCGCCGCCAAGTCGTCCAGTTGGCCGGCCGGATTGCCGGGGCTGTTGACCCACAACAACAGCGCCCGGGCGGCGTCGCCTTCGTCGATCGCGGCCAGGTCGAGCCGGAATGACGAGTCCACGGGGACCGCGACGGCCCGGCAACCGGCCAGGGTGGCCCCCATCTCATAGGTCGGATAGGCGATGGCGGGATAGAGAACGGTGTCCCTCGACGGCGTGCGCAGGCGCAGCCACTGGGGCACGGTCCCGACGAACTCCTTGGTCCCCACGCAGGCGGCCACCGCATCGGCGGGCAGGTCCACGCCGAGGCGTCGGGCGGCCCACGCCCCGATGGCGGCCCGCAACCCGGCCGAGCCCCCCGAGGGGGGGTATCCCCGCACCGTCCCCGCCTCATCGGCGCCGGCCAGGGCGGCGAGCACCCCCGGGGGGGGCGGGTCGGTCGGCGTGCCGATCGAGAGGTCGACGATGCCGCCCGCCAGGGCCGTCGCCTTGGCCTTGGCGGCGTCCAGCCGGTCGTAGGGGTAGATCGGCGGGACGAACCCCCCCGGCCCCGACGGCGCGGTCATTCCTCCACCGCTCCCGATCCCGGCACCACGACCCACTCCCGGAACCGGGCTGCACCCGCCTCGTCCACCCGCACCCGGAGCTGGGCGGACTCCTGGTCGTGCCGTTCGACCAGCACCTCGCCCTCCCGATGGACGGCCGCCAGCACGTCGCCCCGCTCGTAGGGCACCACCAGCTCCACCACCCGGGCCAGGGCCCGCAACCTATCCCCGATCGCCTCCAGGAGGAGGTCGACTCCCTCGCCCGTCAAGGCGGAGATCGTCACCGACCCGGGGTAGCGGTCGGCCAGGCGCTTGGCCTCGAGCGTGATGTCGACCTTGTTGAACGCCAGCAGCTCGGGCACCTGGCCCGCCCCGATCTCGCCCAGCACCGTCCGTACCGCTTCGATCTGGGCTACCGGATTGGCGGCCGACGAGTCGACGACGTGAACCAGGAGGTCGGACTGGTTGACCACGTCGAGGGTGCTGCGGAACGCCTCCACCAGCTGGTGGGGCAGTTTGCGCACGAAGCCGACCGTGTCCGATAGCAGGACCGACTCGCCACCGGGCAGCGCCAGGCGCCGGGTCCGGGGATCCAAGGTGGCGAACAAGCGGTCCTCGACCAGCACCCCGGCGTCGGTGAGGTGGTTGAGGACGGTGGACTTCCCCGCGTTGGTGTAGCCCACCAGGGAGACGGTGGAGAGGCGGCTGCGCTCCCGGGCCTTGAGCTGGACGCCGCGGGTGCGGGTCACCGATTTCAGCTCCGCCTCCAGCTTCGTCATGCGCTTCAACAGCCGCCGGCGGTCGACCTCCAGCTGGGTCTCGCCGGGACCGCGGGTGCCGATGCCGCCGGCCTGCTGGGAGAACGCCTTGCCCCGGCCCCGCAACCGGGGCAGCCGGTAGCGCAACTGGGCCAGCTCCACCTGGGCTTTGCCCTCCCGGGTGCGGGCGTTCTGGGCGAAGATGTCCAGGATCACCGCGGTGCGGTCGATGGCGGTACGGCCCAGGATCTTCTCCAGGTTGCGGGATTGGGCGGGGGTCAGCTCCTCGTCGAATACGACCGTGTCGGCGTCCACCAGAAGGGCCAGCTCCCGTAGCTCGGCCGCCTTGCCGCTGCCGATGAGGGTGGCGGGGTCGGCCGAATCACGCCGCTGGACGATGCGAGCCGCTGCGTCGGCGCCGGCGGTGTCGACCAGCAGGGCCAGCTCGTCCAGGTGGTCCTCGGTGTCGGCCAGTGACGCCCCACCCAGGGCGACGCCGACCAGCACGATCTTCTCCCGGAAACTGCGTTCGATCAGGCTCATGCGGGGATACGGACTCCGCCCACCGGGGCCGGCTCCACCTCGACCAGGCACACCGCCACCCGCTGGGCCGGACCCGACAGCACCACGGTGCCGTCAGCCCGGACCTCGACCTCGGCGTCGCCGCCGCGCTGGTGCACCGTGACCCGGGAGCCGACCCGGCCCCAATGAGCCAGGGCCGCGACCGCCGCGCAGGCGCCGGTGCCGCAGGCTTGGGTCTCGCCCACCCCCCGCTCCCACACCCGCATGGTGATCTCGTCGGGGCCCGGCCCGAGAGTGACGAACTCCACGTTCTGGCCTCCTGCCACCCCCGCCTCGAGCGCCGGGCCCAACTCGGCCACCGCCACCCCGGCGGGGTCGGGGCCGAGCACCACCAGGTGCGGGTTGCCCAGGTTCACCCGTAGCTGCCCGTGCCCCACGTTGCACCGTTCGCCGTCGCCGCCGCCGTCAATGACCGCCCGGCCCATCTCGACTGACGCCCAGGCCCGGGCGGGCCCACCCAGGGGCCGGATGGTGACGGTGCGAGGCCCGGCCGCGGTCGCCACCACGAAGGGCACCGCGGAGTCGACCAACCCGGCATCCAGCGCCGCTTGGGCCAGGCAGCGCATTCCGTTGCCCGACATCTCGGCGCGGCTGCCGTCGGCGTTGCGCAACTCGAAGGTCAGCCGGGCCCCGTCACTACCGGGGGTGACCCGGATCAGGCCGTCGGCACCGATGCCCCGATGCCGGTCGCACAGCGCTCGGGCCCAGTCGGCGCTGATCGGTGTCGTCTGATCGAGGTCCAGCAGGATGAGGAAGTCGTTGCCGAGGCCGTGGTGCTTGGCCAAAGAGATGGTGGTCATGGTCGCCTCCAGTCTCCCAGCAGGGCCGGGATTACCGCGAGCGGATTATCAGCCGCCCCATACCAGGTGATCCGGGGATCCCGCCGCCACCACACCCGCTGGCGCCGTGCGAACGCCCTGGTCCGGCGCTGAGCCTCGGCGTGGGCCGTCGCCAGCGGGACCCCCTGCTCGAGATGAGAGAGGACCTCCCGGTATCCCAGGGCCTGGCGGGCGGTGCGGGACAGCCCTCCGGGCTGAGCCGCCAGCCGGGTCACTTCGTCGACCAGGCCGGCGTCGACCATGGCCCGGAACCGGCTCTCGATGCGCCGCCCCACCACCGCCCGGGGCAGCCACAGCCCCGCGATGCGAAACCGGGTGAGCGGATAGGCGCCGAGGCCGGGGCCAAAGGTGGAAAAAGGCTGGCCGCTGCCCAGCGACACCTCCAGGGCCCGTACCACCCGGCGACGGTTGGACGGCTGCATCCGCGCCGCCGCCCGCGGATCAAGGGCCTGCAAGCGGCGGTGCAGGGCGGCAGTGTCCGGTTCCGCCTCCAGCTGGGCCCGCACGTCGGGGAACCGGCCGGGAGGCGCCAGGCCGTCCACCACCGCCTGGAAGTAGAGGCCGGTGCCCCCGACCAAGACGGCACGGGCGCCTCGCGCCTCGATACCGGCCAGGGCCTGCCGGGCAGCCGCCTGGTAGGCGGCCACCCCGAAGTCCTCGTCGGGGTCGACCAGGTCCAGGAGGTGGTGGGGTAGGTTGCGTTGGTCTTCAGGGGTCGGTTTGGCGGTGCCGATGTCCATGCCCCGGTACACCTGCATCGAGTCGACGCACACGACCTCGATCGGTGGCCCCTCGGAGTCCACCGCCAGCTGCCCGGCGACGGCCAGGGCGACCGCCGACTTTCCCGACGCTGTGCACCCGACCAGCGCCAGATGGGGATACCGGGAGTCGCTCAGATGGCGACCACCGGGATGCGGGTGCGGTGCCGGGGCGGGGCCGTGACCTCGACCAGCTCGCCGGTCAGGAAATGCGGTGCCGCCCGGGTGATCCGGGCCGTGACAAAGGTTCCCGCGGTCAAAGCCGGAGCCCCGGCCAGGTGGACCAGCTTGTTGTGCCCGGTCCTGCCGCTCACCACGGTGGCATCCCGCTTGCTGGGGCCCTCGATCAGGACCTCTTCGACCCGGCCCACCCGGGCCTGGTGCTTGGCCAGAGCCGAGTGCTCCACCACGATCCGCAACCGGGCGAAGCGCTCCGCCACCACCTCGGGGGCAACGAAGTCCTCGGTCCGGGCGGCCGCTTCGGTGCCCGGCCGAGGGGAATAGATGAATGTGTAGGCGCTGTCGAACTCCGCCTCGGCCACCACCTCGAGGGTCCGCTGGAAGTCGTCGTGGGACTCGCCGGGAAACCCGACGATCAGATCGGTGGTGACCGCCAGGTCGCCAACCGCGGCGCGTACCGCGGCCAGCCGGTCCAGGTACCGCTCGGCGGTGTAGCCCCGGTGCATGGCGGCCAACGTCCGGTCGCTGCCCGCCTGGAGCGGCAGATGGAGATGGGGGCACACACCGGGCTCCTCGGCCATGGCCGCCATGATGTCGGGCCTCAGGTCCTTGGGGTGGGGGCTGGTGAAACGCACCCGGCGGATCCCCTCCACCTGGGCCACCGCCCGCAACAGGTCGCCGAACAGGGGCCGGGCCCGAGGCCGATCGGCGGTGACCCAGGCGCCCCCGGCGCGCGCCCGGGCGCCCCGCCAATCGGGGTCGCTCCGCAGCGCCGAGGTCAGGTCCCGGCCATAGGAGTTGACGTTCTGCCCGAGCAGGGTCACCTCGACCGTGCCCGCCTGGGCAAGGGCCTCGACCTCGGCCACCACCTGGCCGAAGGGGCGGCTGATCTCGGCGCCGCGCACCGCGGGGACGATGCAGAACGCACAGCTGTTGTCGCAGCCGATCTGGATCGTGACCCACGCCGCGTGCGCCAGCTCCCGGCGCACCGGCAGGACTGAGGGAAACATCGTCTCGTCCTCCAGCGGGGCCGCCTCCCAGATCTCCATGACCGGCCTTCCGGCGCGCGCCTGGGCCAGCAGCTCCGCGGCCCGTCCCACGTTGTGGGTGCCCCATACCGCGTCCACCCACGGGGCCCGGGCCTGGATGAGCTCCCGGTCCTTCTGGGCCAGGCATCCGGCTACCGCGATCTGCAGGTCGGGATGGTCGTGCTTGGCCGCCTTCAACATGCCCAGGTTGCCGTACAGCTTGTTGTCGGCGTTCTCCCGGATGCAGCACGTGTTGAGCACTACCACGTCGGCGTCCTCGAGGCGGTCGGTCGGGACCATGCCGTCGGCCTCCAGAAGGCCGGCCAGCCGCTCCGAGTCGTGCTCGTTCATCTGGCACCCGAAGGTCCGGATCAGGTAGCGGCGCGACTCCACAACCCAGAGGATACGTTGAGCCTGTGACGGAGACGACGGTGCTGGGCGCCCTCGATCTCACCGCACCCAATCCCTTCGGCCCCGACAGCGTCATTCGCAGGATCGCAGGCGAGCCGATCGTCCTCGCCCTGTACCCGCGCGCCCTGGTCATGGAGGTCGCTCATCCGAGCGTCGGGGCCGCGGTCGCCGACCACAGCCGGTTCCAACAGCAGCCGGTGCACCGCCTGTGGGCCACCAGCGACGCCGCCCTGCGCCTGGTGTTCGGCTGCGGGGACGAGCCCATTGGCGCGGCCCGCCAGGTGTACCGGTTCCACGACCACATCCACGGCAGTACCGGGGAGCGCCGGTACACCGCCCATGACGCCTCCCTCCTGCTGTGGGTCTGGGCCACCTTGGTGGACAGCTGCGACGTCGCGTTCACCCGCTGGGTCCGGCCCTACCACCCCGGCGAGGGGGAATCCTTCTATCAGGACATGTGCGCCTTCGCCCGCTTCTTCGGCATACCCGACCACCTCATTCCCGCCGATCGAGGCGCGTTCGCGGCCTATCTCGACGAGATGCTGGGCGGCGGCGAACTCGGCAGCAGCGCGACCGGCGCCCGAGTGGTGCGCGACATCTTGTGGTTCCGGCGCTCGTACCTGCCCCCGGCCGCCATGGCGGCGCTGCGGATCCTCGCCATCGGGACCCTCGACTCCCGCCTGGCCGACCGGTTGGGCCTCCGCCTCACGGCTGAGGAGCGAAGGCGCTTCGACCGCTGGGACCGCCGGCTGCGCCGCCACTACGCCCGCCTCCCGGCGTCGCGCACCCGGCTGCCCTACGGCTACCTGAAGCTGCGCCGGGCCCACTGGTAAGGCATTCCCACCGCTCCGCTGCCCTGTCCCAACTGCACGCAGATTCTGACAGCTGGTCCCACAAGTTCGCGGTGAGCGGCCGGGGTTCCTGCTTGCGCCGCCGTCAGGCGATGACCGCGGTCGGGCCTCAGTCCCCGATCATGACGGGGTCGTCGTCGCCCACGCCCTGGCCGAGGGGCACGTCGAGCGGCACGCCGGTGATCCCCACCTTCTGGCGGACCTTCTCAGAGATCTCGATCATGAGCTCGAGGTTGTCGGCCAGGAACGACTTGGCGTTCTCCCGGCCCTGGCCCAGCTGCTCGCCCTCGTAGGTGTACCAGGCTCCGGATTTCTTGACGATGGCGAGGTCGACGGCCACGTCGAGCATCGAACCTTCCCGGCTGATGCCCTTGCCGTACATGATGTCGAACTCACAGGTCTTGAAGGGAGCCGCGCACTTGTTCTTGGCGACCTTGACGCGGGTGCGGTTGCCCACGATCTCCGCCCCATCCTTGATCGACTCCACCCGCCGGATGTCGAGCCGGATCGAAGAGTAGAACTTGAGCGCCCGGCCGCCGGGCGTGATTTCGGGACTCCCGTAGATCACCCCCACCTTCTCCCGGAGCTGGTTGATGAAGATGGCGATGGTGTTGGACTTGCTGAGCGTCGCCGTCAGCTTGCGCAGCGCCTGGGACATCAGGCGGGCCTGCAAGCCCACATGGGTATCGCCCATGTCACCCTCAATCTCGGCCCGGGGCGTCAGGGCGGCCACCGAGTCGATGACCACGATGTCCAAGGCGCCGGAGCGGATCAACATGTCGGTGATCTCCAGCGCCTGCTCTCCGGTGTCGGGCTGGGAGATCAGCAGGTCGTCGATGTTGACGCCGATCGCCTTGGCGTACACCGGGTCCATGGCGTGCTCGGCGTCGATATAGGCGCAGATCCCACCGTTGCGCTGGGCCTCGGCCACCGCGTGCATGGCCAAGGTGGATTTCCCCGACGATTCCGGGCCGTAGATCTCTACGATCCGGCCCCGGGGCAGGCCCCCGATGCCCAAGGCGAGGTCGAGGGAGAGGGCCCCCGTGGAGACCGCCTCGATCTGCATGTGGGTGTTTTCCCCCATGCGCATGATCGACCCCTTGCCGAACTGCTTCTCAATCTGGCCCAGGGCCATGTCCAATGCTTTGTCTCGTTCCACCGAGAGGCCTTTCTGTCGTGCCGGTCAGGATTGAGGAGAACCCTACGAGGGGGGTGTGACGGTTACAGTCCTGTAACTACAGACACATGCTATACCCGAACAGACGTTCGGGAGGGGGATGGGCAATCCCGCTGTGGCCGTGGCCCGTACCATCAAGGTGATGACGTGGGTCCCTGCCGACGACGCCCTCCTGGCCGGGTACGGCACGGGCGACCCGCTGGCGGCGGCGGCGTTCATTCGGCGTCATCAGGCCCGCGTCTACGGGCTGGCGTTGTCGATCGTGACCGACGCGACCCTGGCCGAGGACGTGGCCCAGGAGGCCTTCACCCGAGCCTGGCGTCACGCCGCCACCTACGACGCCCGGCGGGGCACGGTACCCACCTGGCTGCTCGCCATCACCCGCAACCTGGCCATCGACGCCCTTCGGCTGCGACACTCGGTCCCGGTCGACCCCGCCACCTTGGCGGCCCTGGATCTCAAGGCCACCGGGGCCGATGCCGAACCGAGCCGGGCGGCCGAGCTGAATGATCACGCCACCCGGTTGCGCACCGCCCTGGCCGGCCTGCCGGTCGCCCAGCGGCGGGCGTTGGTCCTGGCCGGCCTGTGCGGTCGCACCGCCAAAGAAGTCAGCGAGACGGAGGGCATCCCGCTGGGCACGGCCAAGACACGGATCCGCACCGGTATGCGGAAGTTGCGCCACCTGCTGGCGGACGACGCCGAAGTCTCCGAGGAGATCGGCGCTCCCGAGGCCGGCATTGCTCAGGGCGAGGCGGCCGGGACCGCTGATCGGGACCCCGCGGGACTGGCAGGACTGCGTGCCAGTCGGACGTCCGGGCCATGACCGGTTGCGACGATTTCCGTGACCTTGCTCCCGCGCTGGCGCTCGGGGCGTTGTTCGGCGACGAGCGAGGCGCGGCCGTGAGCCACCTGGCCGGTTGCAGCCCGTGCCGCCGCCATCTGGAAGGGCTGGCCCAGGTGGCGGACGACCTCCTCCTCGTGGCCCCTTCGGTCGAGCCCGAGATCGGCTTCGAGTCCCGGGTGATGGCCCGGTTGACCGCGGCCGGCGCATTCTCGACCACCGCGGCGCCGGCAGCTGGGACTCCGGCTGCCCCCACGGCTGTGACTCCGGCTGGGACTGCAGCTCCAGCTCCAGTTCCGGCTGGGACTCCAGCTCCAGCTCCAGCTCCGGCCCACGCCCCGCCGCGGGTTGCGGCCCCGGCCCCGGGGCGCTCGTGGGCCCGGCCTCGGTGGAGCCGGGGCGCGGTAATCGGTATCGCCGCCGCCGTGATCGTGACCGCCGCCCTGACGGGGCTGTGGTCGGGGCTGACCCACGGCCGCCAGGCGGGTCGCAACAGTGCCCTGCGCCAGCAGGCGACGGCGGCCAACCAACTCGCGGTCCGCACCGTCGTGGTGCGAGCCGACGGCGGCCGGTCCACGTGCCAGCTGGTCGCCTTCCCCCGCGACGGGACACATCCGGCCCGGTTGATCATCAACCTCGACGAGCCGGGCGAGCCCCCCGGCCCCTACCAGGTCCTGGCCGAGCCCTCCGGCGGTGGCCAGGCGGTCGTGGTCGGCACCATCGCCATGATGAACGGGCGCGGCGAGCTGATCGCCGACATTCCCGCGGGCACCGGGCCAGTGAATGGCGTGATCATCACCGACTCTCCCCACAGCATCAAATACCACGCCACTTTTCAACCGGTCTGAAGCCTTGCCGCTGGTGGAGCCACGACCGCGGCCGCGTCCCCGCTCCCGCCAGTGTGAGCCAGGAGCGAAGGGAGGCACACGCGTCACCGTCCGGATCGGCGAAGTACAAGACGTGAAGTCTCCCGTCGGGCGTCGGCCGTCGGGAGTCAGCCGTCGAGCCGGTAGCGACCGATCACCTGGTAGCGGGCGCCGCCCGGATGCAGGGTGCTGGCGACCAGGGTCACCTCGCTCACCGCCCACGACGCCGAGAAGGGAACCGGCGCCGGCGGCGCCGGAGTGGCGCCCCGTTTGGCCCGGCCGATGGTGATGTGGCCCCGGAACGGGCGGTCCCCCACCGGTTGGCCGAACGCCGACGTGAGCGCCGCCACTCGACGCGCCACGTCGTCCAGACCGGCGACTGGCAGGCACAGCACGCCGGGACCGAGCCGATCCAGAGCGGGCCCCGCCTCGGCCATCACCGGACCCTTCCATCCCACTGAACCCAGCTGCGCCAGGGCCCCTTTTACCCCCTCCACCCCCACTTCGGGCATTTCCCCGTAAAAGCGCAAGGTCACATGCCACTGGTCCTGCGTTGTCCAGCGGAGGCCCGGCCGGGCGGGCCGATCGATCTCCCCAAGTTGGCGAAGCACCGCCGGTGACGGCCAGACGGCGGCGAAAACCCGCACCGCAGGCGGCCCCCGCTAGCCCCGCCGGGCCGCCAGCCGGCGCCGGAGGAGGTCCAACACCGAGATGGCGGCCAGCTCGCGGACAGTCTGCCGGGGCCCCGGGAGATGCACGAGAGCCGTCGTCGGCCGCCCGTCCAGGGCGACCGCCAGCCACACCGTCCCCGCCGCCTGGCCGTCCTGTTCCGTCGGCCCCGCCACCCCGGTCACCGAAACGCCGACGTCGGCGCCGAGCACTCGGGCCGCGCCCTCCGCCATGGCGACGGCCGCCACTTCACTGACCACCGGGCCCTCGGGGACGCCGAGCAGGTGGCGCTTCACGTCGCCCTGGTACGAGACGATGGCGCCCCGGAAGAAGTCGCTGGCGCCGGCGACAGCGGTGATGCGGGCCCCGACCAGCCCCCCGGTGAGGGACTCGGCCAGGGCCAGGGTGAGCCCGGCCTGGCGGAGGAGCCCCGACACCACGGCCTCCATCGACTCGTCGTCGACACCGAACACCACGTCACCTAGCAGGGTCCGCAGGGCCGCCTCCTCGGCGTCGAGCATGGCGCCGGTCGCGGCGGGGTCCGGGCCCTTGGCCGTGATCCTCACCTTGAGGCCCTCGGCGCCCGAAGCGAGGAAGGCGATCGTGGGATTCCCGGCCCCTTCGAGGGCATCGACGCGTGGGGCGACCCGTTCCGCCAGGGTGGATTCCGCCAGGCCCCACGTACGCAGGGTCCGGCTCCGGATGGTGGCGGTGGTACCGGAACGGCGTTGCAGGTCGGGAATCACGGCCCGCCGGATCATTTCCCGCATTTCGCTGGGCACGCCGGGCACGGCATAGATGACCCGGGCCCCGCCGACGGGGTCTGCGGTGTTGACGGGGCAGATGAGCCCGGGGGCGGTGCCCCGAGTCTGAGGGATCACGGCGGCACCGTCGGGGACGTCCGCCTGGCGCAGATTGTTGTCCGCCATGACCCGGCCCCGGGCCGAGAACATCTCGCGGATGACGGCCGCCACCTCGTCGTCCCGCCGCAACACGACGCCCATCACCTCGGCGATGGCTTCGCGGGTGATGTCGTCCTGGGTCGGGCCGAGGCCGCCACAACAGATCACCGCTTCGCTACGGGCCAAGGCGGCGCGGACGGCAGCCACGATGCGGACCTGGTTGTCCCCCACCTTGACCTGGAAATGGCAATCGATGCCGGCCACCGCCAGCTGTTCTCCGATCCACGCGGAGTTGGTGTCGACAACCTGCCCGAGCAGCAACTCGGTGCCGACCGCCACGACCTCGCAGCGCATCAGGCGCCCGCCCGACGCGGCCCGAACCCGGCCTCGACGGCGGCCCGGGAGTCGGCCTCGACCGCGGCCTCGGAGTCGGGCCGGCTAGGCAGGTGCGGTGCCCGTCGCGGGCCCGGCCGGGCCGCCCGACGCCTCGGACTTGCGGGCCTCGGCGAAGTACTGGACGCCGGTGACCACCGTCAGGGTCACCGCCAACCACAGCAGGGCCGCGGCCAGCAGGTGGAGGTGGCCCGTCACGGGCCATACCGCGGCGCCGACCGCCAACGCCTGCACCAGCGTCTTCATTTTGGCCAGCGCCCGGGCGGGCACGGATACGCCATGGCGAGCGGCCACGATTCGGTACAGCGAAATGGCCAGCTCGCGGGTGGCAATGATGACCACGGGTACCCAGAAGAAGCGGTGCACCGACACCAGGGCGAACAGGGCGCCGAGGACCAGGAACTTGTCCGCCAGCGGGTCCAGGAAGGCCCCGGACCGGGTGGTGCCATGCCGGCGGGCCAGCCACCCGTCGATGCCGTCGGTGCTCGCCAGGAGGGTCCACACCCCCCACGTCAGCCAGGAAGTGGGGTGCTGCAGGACCATGATCACCAGGATCGGCGCCGCCAGCAGCCGCACCACCGTCAGGGCGTTGGCCGGGGTGGCCAGCGCCGAGGGCCCATAGCCTGAGGGGGCGGTGGCAGCGGCGGCACCAGAGGCGCTGGGGCCACCCGCGGAGGCCACCCCGGGTGGGGTGATCTCCTCACCGGAGCCCGAGGTGCCCGCGGTGCCCGTGGCCCCGGTCACGCCACGCTCACCAATTCGGCCTCCAGGTCCGGCCCCGCGCTGCCGACCACCGTCGCGGGGACGAAGCGGCCCACCAGCCCCCGGGTCTCCTCAACGGGAAGCTGGATGATTCCGTCGATCTCGGGAGCCTCCCGGTGGCTGCGCCCCTGCCCGGCCCGGTCGACCAGCACCTCGACGGTCCGGCCGACCAACCGGGACCGCTGGTGGGCGGTGATGCCGTCCTGCAGCTCGCCGCACTCGAGCAGCCGCTCCGCCATCAACGCCGGGGCCACGGTGCCGGGCAGGGTGGCGGCGAAGGTGCCCTCCTCGGAGGAGAAGGGAAAAAATCCCGCCCAGTCCAGTTGCGCGGCATCCAAGAACGCCAGCAGCTGGTCGTGATCGTCCTCGGTTTCGCCCGGATAGCCGACAATGAACGAGGACCGGAAGGCAGCATCGGGATACCGGCGCCGGATGGTCGCGATCCGCTCCTCGAAGCGCGCCCCATCACCCCAGCGCCGCATGCGGCGCAGGTGGGCCCGCGAGGCGTGCTGCAGCGACAGGTCGAAGTACGGGCAGGCGGTGGCGCCAATCACTTCGATGAGACCGTCCGACAACTCGGAGGGATACAAATACAGCAGCCGGGTGCGGGTCACCCGCCGGCTGACCGCGGTCACAAGGGGGATGATGTCGCCCCGGTGCCCGATGTCACGGCCATACGACGCCAGGTCCTGGGCGACCAGCACCACCTCCTCGACCTCGAGGGCGTCGACCTCGGCCAGGATGGAGTCGAGGGTACGGGAGCGTTGCTTGCCCCGGAAGGACGGGATGGCGCAGAAGCCGCACGCCCGGTCGCACCCCTCCGCCACCTTGACATACGCCCAGGGGGCGCCGGACTTGGCCCGGGGCAGGTTGAGCAGGTCGAACGAGGGAAGTAGAGGTTGCCCGGGTGCGACGCCGGAGCGGGGGTTCATGCCCAGCGTCACGGGCACCCCGAAGCCGGCAACCTGGTCCGCTTCGGGCAGCGCCGCGGCCAGTTCGGCGCCGTAACGCTCCGCCAGGCAACCGGTCACCACCAAGCGGGCACCATCGCGGCGCACGTGGGCCAGCGCCAGCACGGTGTCGATGGACTCCTGGCGGGCCGCCTCGACGAAGGCGCAGGTGTTGACGACCACCAGGTCGGCCAGTTCCGGGCGGGCGGCCTCGGTATAGCCGTCGGCGACCAAGGTCCCGACCAGTTTGGCCGAGTCGACCTCGTTCTTGGGGCAGCCGAGCGTCTCGACCCAGTACCGCCTGGACATGGCCTCTCAGCCTACTGACCGGCGCTTTGGGGGACCGCCCGACCGGCGGGGCCCACCGGCGGCGGGTGGGTCGCCTCCACCACCGTGTGAATGCCACCCCGCACCAGCCAGTCGGTCCGCACCGTGACCCGACGGGGCTGGAGCGTCGCGATGATGTCGTCGAGGATCTTGTTGGTGACCGCCTCGTGGAAGGTCCCGACCTGGCGGTACTGCCACAGGTACAGCTTCAGGGACTTCAACTCGACGATCCACTGGTCGGGGACGTAGGTGATGGCGACGGTCGCAAAGTCGGGCTGGCCGGTCATGGGGCAGACGCAGGTGAACTCCGGTGTCTCGCAGCGAATCTCGTAGTCGCGCCCCGGCTCGGGGTTGGGAACAGCCACCAACCCCGCCGGCAGGCCGGGCTCGGTGGTCATGGCAGTCGGCTCGTCGCCCGGGCTACTTCTTGGCGCCGAGCATCCGGTTCATCTTGGTGCCGCACACCGGGCACAGTCCCTGGGCCGCCCGCCGCCCATTGGCCAGCTCCACCTCGGTGCCTTCAAATTCCCGCTTTTCCCGGCACTTCACGCAGTATCCCTCATGGGTTGCCATGGACTTTCTCCTGACTCTGGCCGCCGTGTGACCACGTGACACTACGGGGTTTCCGCGAAGATGCGGCGGGTCAGCTAGAATAAGTCGCTCGTCACAGCTGCTCTGCGGCATAGAACTGCATGACGCGGCGTTACACCATTGCTAGGTGTTTGTGAGAGACCGAAAGGTGTCGGAAGGAAGGAGTGCGGTTGCCCAAGATTCGTCATGAGCGCGAAGAGGACCTGGTTCGTTTGTACCTGGACGAGGTCGGTCGCTACCAGCTGCTGACCAAGGACGACGAAGCCCGTCTCGGTCAGTTGGTTCAGGCCGGCCAGGAGGCGCAAGCGGCGTTGAACTCTTCGGCTGCCCTCAGCCCGGCTGAGCGGCGGCAGCACCAGCGCACCGTTCGCGCTGGCGACGAGGCAGCCGACACCTTCGTGAAGGCCAACCTCCGGTTGGTGGTGTCGGTGGCCAGCAAGTACCAGTGGTCGGGCCTCCCGCTGCTCGACCTCATCCAAGAGGGCAACCTGGGCCTCATCCACGCGGTCGAGAAGTTCGACTGGCGCAAGGGTTTCAAGTTCTCCACCTATGCCACCTGGTGGATCCGTCAGGCCATCGGCCGGGCCATCGACAACGCGGGCCGCACCATACGCCTGCCGGGTCATGTGGGCGACCAGATCCGCAAGGTCAAGCGGGCCCAGGCGAGCCTGGAAGCCCGGCTGGGCCGGCTCCCGACCGACGCCGAAGTGGCAGCCGAATGCGAGCTTACCGAGCAGGCGGTAGCCGACCTGCTCCGCTATGACGACGAACCCATCAGCCTGGCGGGCCGGGTGGGCGAAGGGGGCGACACCGAGTTCGGCGACCTGATCGCCGACCAGGACGCCGAGAGTCCCTTCGACGCCACCGCCGCCAACCTGCTATCGGGCGACATCGAACGCCTGTTGGGCGTGCTGGCCGAGAGCGAGCGGCGGGTGCTGTGGCTGCGGTACGGCCTGGACCGGGGCGAGCCCCGGACCCTCGACGAGGTCGGCGCGGCGCTGGAGCTATCCGGTGAGCGGATCCGCAAGATCGAGCGCAACGCGCTGCGCAAACTCCGCGCCGACCTGGTCGGCACCGACGCCCACGAGCTACTGGCCAGCTAGCCCCACGGGGGCCGAGCACCAGGCGTCCCTGACGGGGCTCTGACGAGCCGTACCGGAGCCACCGGGCCGAGCCGTAGCCGGCCCTAACCGGTGATCCTCACACCCTCGAAGTCGGCGGCCAGCTGCAGGACGCGACCGGTCAATCCGGTTTCGGCCAGCAGCTGGTCCCCGGCCAGGGCCACCTGGGAGGCCGACCCCTTGGTGCACATGGCCACGATGCTGGGCCCGGCGCCCGACCACGACGAGGCCAGGGCCCCGGCCACGACCAGTCCCCCGAGCAGCCGCTCGGCCTCGGGGAAGAGCAAACCCCGGTAGGGCTGGTGCAGCCGGTCCTCGGTGGCCGCGCCCCGAAGCCGGCGGTGATCGGCGAGGCCCGCGATCAACAACCCCATGCGGCCCAGGTTGAACCCGGCGTCGCCGTGGGGCACCGAAGCCGGAAGGGCGGCCCGGGCCTGTTTGGTTGGCAGCTGCCGATCCGGGACCAGGACCACGAAGGCCAGATGCGGGTCCAGCGGCAGGCGTTCCGCGGTGGCGGCGCCGTTGACCATGGTCGCCACGACCAGGCCCCCGAGGGCTGACGCGGCGGCATTCTCGGGGTGGCCGTCGATCCGGGCGCCGTAGGCCAAAGGATCGGAAGCCCCGGCGGCGGCGGCCGCCGCCACCGCCAGCGAGGCCGAGGAGCCGAGCCCCCGCCCGACCGGTATCTGCGAGCAGACGGTGATGGCCAGGTGGCTGTGGCCGGCCACCTCCGACGCCACCCGGGCCGCCAGGTGGGTGGCGTCAGCCGGCAGGTCGGCGCCCTCGCCGGCGCTGGTCACCTCCAGCTCGTCGGCCGGCTCGACGGTCACCTCGACATACAGCGCCAGCGCCACTGCCAGGGCATCGAAGCCCGGGCCCAGGTTGGCCGACGAGGCAGGGGCCCGAGCTCGCATCGGCCGACAGTACCGTCCTCCCCGGCGAGCCCCGAACGGCCGGGCCCTCGGCGCTCACATCCCCCAGTCGGGCTAGTGCGCCCGCTCCTCCAACTCCTCGACGGTCATGAGCACCGCCCGGGCCTTGGAGCCCTCCGATGGGCCGACCACGCCCCGTTGCTCCAGCAGGTCCATGAGCCGGCCCGCCCTCGCGAAACCGACCCGCAGCTTGCGTTGCAGCATCGAGGTCGACCCGAGTTGGGACCGCACGATCAGCTCCAACGCCTGCTCCATCAACTGGTCGTCGTCCTCGGAGTCATCGCTGCCACCGCCGCCGGGGAACCCCGCTCCCCCCTCTTCGCCCTCCACGCCGTCGATGTACTGGGGCTGGGCCTGGCGGCGCCAGTGGGCGACCAGCTTGCGGACCTCTTCCTCGCTGACCCACGCCCCCTGGATGCGCCGGGGAACGCTCGACGACGCCCCGAGCAGCAGCATGTCGCCCTGCCCGATCAGCCGTTCCGCCCCTGGTTGGTCCAGGATCACCCGGCTGTCAGCCAGCGACGACACCGCGAAGGCCAGTCGGGACGGGACGTTGGCCTTGATGACGCCGGTTATCACGTCGACCGACGGCCGCTGGGTGGCGATGACCAGGTGGATCCCCACCGCCCGGGCCATCTGGGCGATCCGGCAGATCGACTCCTCGACATCGCGAGCCGCCACCATCATCAAGTCGTTGAGCTCATCGACCACGATCAGTATGAACGGCAGCCGCTGGTACTCCGACGGCGTCTCGAGCCCGATGGCGGTCGCCGACGCCGGCCCTTCGGCGGGACCGGGGAGATCCCGGCGCAGGTCGCCGCGGTCGAAGGCCGAGTTGTACCCGGTGATGTCCCGCACGCCCACCTCGGCCAGCAGGTCGTAGCGCCGCTCCATCTCGTGCACCGCCCAGGCCAGGGCGTTGGCCGCCTTCTTGGGGTTGACCACGACCTGGGTGAGCAGGTGGGGCAGCCCGTTGTACTGGCCCAGCTCGACCCGTTTGGGGTCCACCAGGATCATACGCACCTGGTCGGGGGTGGCCCGGACCAGCACCGAGGTGATGATGGAGTTGATGCAGCTCGACTTGCCCGCCCCGGTGGCCCCGGCGATCAAGATGTGCGGCATCTCGGCCAGGTTGGCCATGACCGCCCGGCCCGCGATGTCGCGGCCCATGGCCACCTCGAGCGCATGGCAGGCCTGGTGTGCTTCCACCGAGCACAGGATGTCCCCGAGCGCGACCAGCTGGCGCTGCTTGTTGGGGACCTCGACGCCGATTGCGGAGCGCCCCGGGATAGGCGCCAGGATGCGCACGTCGGCGGAGGCCATGGCGTAGGCGATGTCCTTGTGGAGGCTGGTGACCTTGGCCACCTTGACCCCGGGTCCCAACTCCAACTCGTAGCGGGTCACGGTGGGCCCGACGGTCATACCCACCAACCGGGTTTCCACCCCGTGGGCGGCCAGGGAGTCCTCGAGCGTCCGCCCCAGCGCCTCGACCAGCTTCTTGTCGACCTCCGCCGCCTTGGCCCGCTTCAACAATGCCAAGGGGGGCAACCGCCACGCCCCTTCCTGGGCCGCCGGTCCCAACGCGATCCGCAGCTGGTGGGGGTCGCCCGCGCCGGGATCCGGGGGCAGGGAAACCTCGACCCGGGCCCGCGGCGTCCTCGCCGGCGCCGGTGGCAGCTGCGGCGCCGGCACCGCCCCCACCTCCCCGGTGGCGGCCGCCGCGATCGCAGGCACCGCCGCCGAGAGCGCGTCTTCGACGGCGGCTCCGTCCTGGTCGAACAGCGGCGCTGCGGTGGTGGCGGGGTGGCGCAGGGCCGCCGCCTGCCGCTCCCCGTCGCTTCCGATGGTGGTCAGCCAGCCCATGCCCCGGCCCAGCCTGCGGCCGGCGCCGGCCAGGGCCCGGCCCAGGTGCTGCCCGGCCCGACGAGCCGGGGTCCCCGTCAGGATCAGCAACGACACGACGGCAGCCGCTCCGAGCACCAGGGCCGCGCCCCACGGCGCCAGGAGCTGCCGCAGCGGGGCTCCCACCAGGGCGCCGATGAATCCACCGGCGCCGGCCAAGCGGGCCATGCCGGGATGCCCCGGGCTCCACTGTTGCGGCCCCCGGACGATATGCAAGAGGCCGCTCATGGCGACCAACGCCCCGCAGCACCCGAGGACCACTCGGGCCAGGACCTGGCGAGGACCACCTCGGATCAGGGTGATCCCGGCGACCACCAGGGCGGGGGTGATCAGCAGCCGGGCCCAGCCGACCGCGTCGCCGGAGCCGCCCGCCACCGCCCGGCCGGCGGGGCCGGCCAGGCCCAGGTAGATGCCGAGGCCGGCCAAGGCGGCGACCACCAACATCACGACGCCCCAGACATCGTCGGCCTGGTGGCCCAGGGCGGCTTTCCAACTCCTCGCCATCCGGGTGGCCAAACCGGGCGTCGGTTGGGACTGGGAGCCCGTCCTCCGGGCCGGCGGCTTTCGGGGAGGCGCCTTTCGGGGCGGCGCCCGTCGCGCCCCGGCGGCAGGTTTGCGGGGCCCGGCGCCCGGCTTCTTGGCAGGTGAGGCAGCTCGGCGCTTGGTCGTCGTAGTCACAATGGACTCAACGGTAACACTGCCCCCACCAGTCACACGGTTATCAGACCCCGCCTCGCGCCTGGGCTGCCTCTGCCGAACCAAGGGATCAAAGTGCCCGGTGCAATACCCCGGATCCCTCGTACGCCCAGACCCGGTCCTATCGGATTAGACCTCCATGACCACGGGGACGATCATCGGGCGGCGCCGGGTGCGCTCGTGGACGAACTTCCCCAGCGCTGATCGGGCGTGGCGCTTCAGGGTTTCGTAGTCGGTGCCGCCGGCCGCCGCCGCCTTCTCCAGGCTGGCCGCCACCGCGGCCCGGGCCTCGTCGAGCAGGGCTTCCGCCTCGGGGGCGTAGACCCATCCGTGGGTGATGATCTCCGGGCCGTTCAGGATCTCCCCGGACTTGGCGTCGAGGGTGACGACGACCACCACGACCCCTTCCTCGGACAGGAGCTGACGGTCCCGCAGCACGCCACGACCCACGTCGCCCACGATCCCGTCCACGTACAGGTATCCGGCCGGGACCTGGCCCACGAAGTCAATGCCGCTGTCGGAAAGCTCGATGACATCTCCGTCCTCGGCCAGCAGGACCGAGGCGCCGGGGACGCCCATTTCCTGGGCCAGCCGGGCGTGATGGGTCAGATGGCGGAACTCCCCGTGCACCGGGATGAACGAAGCCGGGCGGGCGATCGAAAGCAAGGTTTTCAGTTCCTCCCGCTTGGCGTGGCCGCTCACGTGCACCGCCGCCAGGCCGGAATGGACGACCTCGACACCGAGGCGGCACAGGCCGTCGATCACCTTGCCGACCGGGGCCTCGTTGCCGGGGATGGCGTGGGAGGACATGATGACGAGGTCACCGGCGCCGACGGTGACCCAGCGGTTGTCGCCCGCCGCCATCAGCGACAGGGCCGACATGGGCTCGCCCTGGGATCCGGTGGAGACGATGCACACCCGGCGGGGGTCCATATCGCCGATCTTCTCGATGTCGACGACCATGTTGTCGGGGATGTGCAAAAGGCCGAGGGTGCGGGCCAGGGCGATGTTCTTCCCCATGGACCGGCCCAGGGTGGCGATGGTCCGCCCGGTGGCCAGCGCCGCGTTGGCCACCTCCTGGATGCGGTGGATGTGGCTGGCGAAACAGGTGACGATCACCCGTTTGTCGGGGTGGGCCTGGAACAGGTCCATCAGCACTCGGCCGACCAGTTGTTCGGTCTCGGTGTGGCCCTGTTCCTCGGCATTGGTGGAGTCCGACAGGAGGAGCCGGATTCCCTCGCCCGACGCCAGGGCGCCGATGCGGGCCAGGTCGGTTGAGCGGCCGTCGATGGGTGTCAGGTCGAGCTTGAAGTCGCCGGAGTGGAGGATGACGCCTTGGGGGGTGTGGAAGGCGGTGGCGAAGCCGTGGGGCACCGAGTGGGTCACCGGGATGAACTCCACGTCGAAGGGCCCGATCTGGCGGCGTTCGCCGTCGCGTACCGGGTGCATCTTGGTGCGGTGCAAGAGGCCCGCCTCCTCGATGCGGCTGCGGGCCAGGCCCAAGGTAAGGGCGGACCCGTACACCGGCACCTCGAGCTCGCGGAGGAGGAAGCTCAACCCGCCCACGTGGTCCTCGTGGCCGTGGGTGAGGACGACCGCCTCGACCCGGTGGGCGTTGTCCCGCAAGTAGGTGAAATCGGGCAGCACCAGGTCGACGCCGGGCATCTCCAGGTCGGGGAACATCACCCCGCAGTCCAGGATGAGGATGCGGCCGTCGACCTCGATGCAGGCGCAGTTGCGACCGATCTCACCCAGACCCCCGAGGAAGACCAGCCGGACGGGATCAGCCAAGGATGGCCTGCTGCTGGTGGCCCGCGGCGCCCGCTGCCGCCGGATCACCGGCACCCCGCATATCAGCACCCTGGCGATCGGCTCCCCGGAGACGGCCGAGGACTTCGAGGGCCTGGGCCTCCAGGCCCTCCGGCGCCGGCCCGAGCGGGAGGCGGCACTGGCCCGACGGCAGTCCCAGCGTCCGCATCATGGCCTTGGCGGGGATGGGATTCGGGGTGAGGTCGCTGCTCTGGAAGCGCCACGATTCCAGCAGCCGGGCGTTGATGGCCCGGGCGCCGTCAACGTCGCCCTTGAAGAATGAGGCGACCATCGCCGAGATCTCCTCGCCCGCCCAGTGGGCCGCCACGCTGATGACGCCGGCGCCGCCGACCGACAGCAGGGGGACCGTCAGGCCGTCGTCGCCGGAGTACAGGTCGAACCCGGGCGGCGCCTCGGCGATGAGCCGGGCCGATTCGGCAGGGCTGCCGGCAGCATCCTTGACACCCACGATGGTGGGCACGTCCCGGGCCAGGGCCACGAGGGACCCGTGCGCCATCTTCCGCCCAGTGCGGACCGGGATGTCGTAGATCAGTACCGGCAGGGCGGTCGCCTCGGCCACTGCCCGGAAATGGGCCTCCAGCCCCGCCTGCGGGGGTCGGCTGTAGTACGGCGTGACCGCCAGGATCCCGGCTACCCCGGCCTGGGCGGCGCGCGCCGTCAGGGCGACGCTGTGAGCGGTGTCGTTGCTGGTGCTCCCGGCGACCACGGGGACGGTGACGGCGTCGGCCACCGCCGTCCAGAGAATCACCTTCTCGTCGTCGGAGAGCACCGGGCTCTCGCCGGTCGTTCCCGCCACCACCAGGCCGTCGCTGCCATGCTGGACCAACCACCGGGCCAGGGTCACCGCGCCATCGACATCGAGCCCGCCCGAGTCGTCGAAGGGGGTGACCATTGCGGTGAGAACGGCACCAAAGCGCCCCGGGCCCATGAGGCGAGCCTACCCGGCTGTCAACCGGCCGAAGTCGCTATTCCCCGGCCGGCCGCCCCCCGCGGCCGACCGCGGGCCCTTAGCCGGTTGCCCCCTCGCCGGGCTGGCCCTCGGCCAGCTGGAACATCTGGTATTCCTCACCGGTGTCGGCCCAGTCCTCGAACTGGATGACGCCGAGCTCGATGAACCGCTTGCGCAGCCAGCCGTCGCCGGCGTCCAGCAGGCCCAGCTTCTTGCAGTTGGGGACGATCTTGGAGAACAGCAGCTGCTGGAACAGCCGGCGGTCGGCGGAGCCCTCCATCAGGGCCAGGGCATCGCCCATGGGGACTCCGAGGCGCTCCCAGACCTCCTGCTGGAGGATCCGGTCCCGCATGCGCACCGCCGCCTCAAAGGCGAACTCCTGGCGCTGGTGGATCTCGGCGGCGTTGAGGTTCTGGTAGAAGTCCTGGAGGCTGAGGACGCCGAAGGCCACGTGGCGGGCCTCGTCGGCCATGACGTAGCGCAGCAGTTGCTTGAGGAGGGGTTCGCCCGTCATCTGATAGATGAACCCGAAGGCGGCCAGGGCCAGCCCCTCGACCATGATCTGCATGCCCAGGTAGGTCATGTCCCAGCGGTTGTCGGAGATGATGTCGTCGAGCAGGGCCCGCAGGTGGACGTTGATCGGGTAGTGCCCGGACAGCTTGGTGTCGAGGTATTTGGAGAACACCTCGAGGTGGCGGGCCTCGTCCATCACCTGGGTGGCGGCGTAGTACTTGGCGTCGATCCACGGCACGTTCTCGACGATCCGGGCGGTGCAGATCAGGGCGCCCTGCTCGCCGTGCATGAACTGCGACAGGGTCCAGTTCTGGCTCTCCACGCCGAAGCGCACCCAGTCGGCGTCATTCCAACGGGCGAAGGCGGTGCCCGAGAGGTCGACGCCGCGGTCGAAGCCCCCCAGGGCGTCCATCCGGGCCATGAGTATCCGCTCCTGATCGACCTCGGTGTCCCACGGGAGGTCGGTCTGGGCGTTCCACATCGAGGTTTTGGCCTTTTCGTAGAGCCGGCTCAGCTTGGGCCGGGAGGCTTTCTCGTAATCCCACGTGAAGATGGTGTCGTACTCGGCGTGGACGGTGTGGACCATCTCGTCGGCGTCGGTGTTGGTCAGTTCGAGGATCAGCCGATCGGTGGTGGCCGCGATTGAGGTGTAGTCGATAGCCATGTTGGTCTCCTATCGGTCCCTGCCGAGGCCCGGGAATAGGAAGGTGGTGACAACCGCGTGGGCTACCGAGGCATACGTCTGTTCGAGGATGTGGTTCCGCAGGTCCTCGGCCATGGCACACGCGAGGCTATAGAACGATGGACGCCTCGACACGCACCACCTACGAAACCCATGCCCGGGAGTGGGCGGAACGCCGCCCACCCCGCCTGGGCGCGGAAGCGGAGGCCTTTTCCCACCGGTGCCTACCGGGACGCCCGATGGCCGACCTCGGCTGTGGACCGGGGGGCTACTTCACCCACCTCGGCCGGCCCCTGATCGGCCTCGACGGTGCCCGGGCCATGCTGGAACTGGCCCGCCCGGCGGGGGTGGCGCTGGTGCAGGCGGACCTGGCCCAGCTGCCGTTCGCGCCCCGCCGCCTGGGCGGGGCGTGGGCCCGGGCGTCCTACCTCCACCTGCGCCGCCACCAGCTTCCCGTCGCCCTGGCGCAACTGCAGCAAGCGTTGGCGCTGGACGCGCCCCTCGAGATGACCCTGCGGGCGGGCGTGGGCGAGGGGGCGCTGGCGGGCGACGACTTTCCGGGACGGTTCTTCGCCCACTGGCAGGCGGACGAGGTGGCCCCGCTGATGGTCGGGGCGGGATTCGAGCTCGAGGCGGGGGGCGTCACGGTGACCGGCCAGGAGGGTGAGTGGCTCACGGTGCGGGCCCGGGCGCGGAGGACCCTGCCCGACTTCGTCGGCCCCGGCATGGGGGTCCTGGTGTGCGGCCTCAATCCGAGCCTGGTGGCCGCCGACGCCGGATACGGCTACGCGGGGCCGACCAACAGGTTCTGGCGGGCTGCGGTGAGCGCCGGGCTGGTGGGGGCGGCACGGGCCCGGCGTCCCCTGGCGGTGCTGGCCGACGACGGCGTCGGCATGACCGATCTGGTCAAGCGGGCCACGCCCCGGGCGGTGGGGCTGACGGCGGCGGAATACCGGGCCGGGCTGGCCCGGCTGGCCCGGCTGGTGGCGTGGCTGGCACCGAGGGTGGTGTTGTTCGTGGGCCTGGCGGGCTGGCGGGCGGCGGTGGATCGCAGCGCCCGCCCGGGGCGCCAACCGGGCGGGGGTGGCGTGTTCGGCCGGCTTGGGAGTGAGGTGTACGTGATGCCCTCCACCAGCGGCCTCAACGCCCGCACCCCCCTGGCCGAGCTGGTCGGCCACATGCAGGCGGCGGCGGCCCTGGCGTCGGGGCCTTAGCGCGTCGGGGCCCTTAGCGCGTCGGGGCCTTAGCGGCCCTCGGTACGGACCGGCAGCTGGTAGTCGGCGAAGCGGTCCCGTAGCGTCTTCTTGGAGAACTTGCCCACTGACGTCTTGGGCACCTCGTCGATGAACACGCACCCGTCGGGAAGCCACCATTTGGCCACCTTGGGCCGCAGCCAGTCCAGCAACTCCTCGGCGGTGAGGTCGGAGCCGGCCGTGCGCACCACGCAGGCGAGGGGACGCTCCTGCCAGCGCTCGTCGGAGATGCCGATCACCGCCGCCTCGGCGACGTCGGGGTGGGCCATGATCTCGTTTTCCAGGGCCACCGAGCTGATCCACTCGCCGCCGCTTTTGATCAGGTCCTTGGTGCGGTCGAGCAGGCGGACGTAGCCCTCGGGGCTGACGGTCCCGACGTCGCCGGTGCGCAACCAGCCATCGGGCGTGAACGACTCGCCCGAGCGCGCGTCGTCGTAGTAGTCGCGGGCGATCCACGGTCCCCGCACCTGGATCTCGCCGCTGGCGTGGCCGTCCCAGGGCAGCTCCTCGGTGAAGCCGGGCTCGACGATGCGCACCTCGACGCCGGGAACGCTGACGCCCTGGGTGGCCCGGATGTCGGCCAGCTCCTCCTCGGGACGGCCGTCGAAGGTAGACCGTTGCCCGCACACCGTGGCCAGGGGGCTGGTCTCGGTCATACCCCAGGCCTGGAGGATGGGCCTGCCGATCTTGGCCCGGTAGGCCTCGGACAGTGCCTTGGGCACCGCCGAGCCGCCGCACGCGATGCGGGTCAAGGCGGACAGGTCCCGACCCTCGAGGAGGGGTAGGACCCCCATCCAGATGGTGGGGACGCCGGCGGCAAGCGTGACCCGCTCCCGCTCGACGAGCTCCGCGATGGCCGGGGGCGTCATGTCGGGGCCCGGGAAAACGAGGCTGGCGCCCGCGAAGACGGCGGCGTGGGCCAGGCCCCAGGCGTTGGCATGGAACATGGGCACGACCGGCAGGACCACGTCCCGCTCGCTGACGCCGATCCCGCCCGCCATCATCGCCCCCATGGAGTGCAGGACGGTCGAACGGTGCGAGTAGACCACCCCCTTGGGGTTGCCGGTGGTGCCGCTGGTGTAGCACATGGCCGCCGCCCGGTCCTCGTCGGCCACCTCGAAGTCGACCGGCTTGGCCGCCGCCAGGAGCTGCTCGTAGTCGACGATGCGGGGGTCGTCGGGAAGTGGCGGGAGCGAGCCGGGGGCGCCGGGGGCCGCGGCCGCCAGCCCGGTGTCGTCCATGACGACGAAGTAACGTACCGTCTTGAAGGTCGGGACCAGGGGCCACAGGAGCCCCATCAGGGTGCGGTCGACGAAGATGACCTCGTCGGCGGCGTGGTTGACGATGTAGCTCAGCTGGTCGGCGAACAGGCGGATGTTGAGGGTATGCAGCACCCTCCCCGAGCCGGGAGCTGCGAAGTACAACTCCAGGTGGCGGGCGCTGTTCCAGGCGAAGGTGGCCACCCGGCCGTCGTCGCTGATCTCCAAGGCGTCGAGGACCCCGCCCAGGCGGCGGGTGCGTTGCGCCCAGTCGGCATAGGTGGTGCGCTCCAGTGGTGCCGGGCGGTCGGCGGGCTTGCGGCCCGCGGTGACGATGGTCTTGTCGCCAAAGTGGCGCTCCGCCCGCCGGAACATCATCGGCAGGGTCAGCGGCGTGTTCTGCATGAGGCCTTGCATGCAATCCCCCGTTTCCAGCGCGGCCCCCCGAGGCCGCTGCCGCGCCAAAGGCTACAACGGCCCTAGAGCCCGAGGAGGCGGTCCAGGCCGACGGTCACCCCGGGATGATCGGCCACCGCCTTGACAGCCAGCAGGACCCCGGGCATGAAGGAACTGCGGTCGTAGGAATCGTGGCGGATCGTGAGACTCTGGCCGATGGTGCCCAACAGCACCTCCTGGTGGGCCACCAACCCCCGCAGCCGCACCGAATGGATGCGGATGCCCGCGGGACCGAGGCCGCCCCGGGCCCCGGGCATCACCTCGGTCCGGGTAGGGTCGCTTCCCCAGTCGGCCGACGCCGCCGCCATCCGCTGCGCCGTCAGGATGGCGGTTCCCGACGGGGCGTCGACCTTGCCGTCATGGTGCAACTCGATCACCTCGGCCGAGTCGAACCACGGGGCCGCCAACTCCGCGAAGCGCATCATCAACACGGCACCGATCGCGAAGTTGGGGGCGATGAAGCAGCCCAGTTTCCCCTCGGGCGGAAACAAGCGCCGCAGCTCGGTCACGTCGCCTTCGGTGAAGCCGGTCGTCCCGACCACGGCGTGGACGCCGACGCGGGCGCACCAGGCCAGGTTCTCCCGGGCCGCGTGCAGCTCCGTGAAGTCGACCGCCACCTCGGCTCGGGCTTCCTCCAGGGCATCGGCAGCGGCCGAGATGACGACGCCCCCCGCGACGCTCTCCCGGCCCGGGGCGTGGGGGTCCACGGCGGCCACCAACTCCAGGTCGGGATCGCCCAGGACCGCCCGGCACACCTCGGCACCCATCCGGCCCCCCGCCCCGAACACCCCGACTCGCATGGCGGCCCAGCGTAGGGCGGCCGGACCTCGACGGGGCTAGCCGACCGAGGAGAAGGCGTCCTCGCCGAACGGCCCCACCGCGGCCACAACCCGGGTCCCGCCCAGTACCCGGGCGATGACCCGGTTCACGTCGGCCCGGGTGACCGCGCTCAGGCGCTCGTCCAGCTGGTCGAGCGCAGGCACCGACCCGTGCACCAACTGGCTCCGCCCCAACCGGCTCATCCGGGCCCCGGAGTCCTCCAGGGCCAGGGCCAGGGACCCCCGCAGGTGGGTCTTGGTCATGGCCAGCTCCCGTTCCGTCACGCCGGAGTCCAGCATGCGGTCGAGTTCGTCGTTGATGAGGCCCAGCACCTCCTGGGTCCGTGCCGGTGCCGTCCCCGCGTACACCGCCAGGGCGCCCGTGCCCTCGAACAGGGTGCGGTAGGAGAACACCGAATAGGCCAGGCCCCGTTCTTCCCGTATCTCCTGGAACAACCGGCTCGACATCCCGCCCCCGAGCACATGGTCGAGCACCGCCAGGGGGTAGCGGTCGTCGTCGTTCTGGTCGAAGGCCAAGAAGCCCACCATGAGGTGGGCCTGCTCGGTCGGGCGGGTGACCACGACCAGCGGCCGCGGCGGCGTGGACGGCGCCTCTCGCGCCGGACGAACACCGCCTGGGTGGCCCTTGAATCGCCGCTCGATCGCCGCCTCCAGGGCGTCGGGATCCAGGTCGCCGGCCGCCGCCAGGACGATGTTGCCGGGCCGGTAGTGACCGGCGTGGAACGAGGCGATGTCCGCTCGAGCCAAGCCTTCGATCGACTCCTCGGAGCCGAGCACGTCACGACCGAGCGGGTGACCTGGCCACAGGGCGTCGGCCAGGACCTCGTGCACCAGGTCGGCGGGCTCGTCGCCGTGCATCAGGATCTCCTCCACGATCACCTGGCGCTCCGCCTCGACCTCGTCGGGCCGGAAGGCGGGCTGCCACATGATGTCGGAAAGGATGTCGAGGCCGGTGTCGAGGGCGTCGGACAATACCCGCAGGTAGAAGGCGGTGTACTCCTTCGTCGTGAAGGCGTTGATGTCGCCTCCCACCTCGTCGACCGCCTCGGCAATGGACCGGGCGCTGCGCGCCTCGGTGCCCTTGAAGAGGAGGTGTTCGAGGAAGTGGGAGGCGCCGGCCAGCGGGCCGGTTTCGTCCCGCGACCCGGTACCCACCCAGAAGCCGACCGCCACCGAGCGGACGTCGGGCATGGGCTCGGTTACGACCGTCACACCACAGTCGAGTTTGGTGGCGGTTACCGGCGTGGCGAGAGTCAAGACGGCCCGGCGCCCGTTACCGGCGGCGGCGGGGGTTGCGCCGGGGCGTCTCGCGATCGCGGTCCCGGTCGCCGTCGGAGGCCGCGCCGGCCGTGGCCGGCCCGAGGTCACCGAAGGTGGTCCGGGCCTCCTCTTCCCACGAGTCCTCGAAGGAAACGGCGGGCGCATCAGACGACTCGCCGCCAGTCCACCGTTGCCGGCGCCACCAGAAGGGGAGTCGGCGCGGGGCGCGGGCCGATCGTGGCTGGCAAAGTTGCCCCGGCCACCGGACCGTTCGGACCCGCCCCGGTCGCCCGAGCCCGAGCCCGACCGTTCACCCGAGCGCTCACCGCGGCCGCCGTAGCCGCCCGAGCGCTCAGAACCCGACCCCGAGGACGGACCCTCGGCCCCTTCCTCTCCGACCACGCTGAGCGACACCTTGCCCTGGGGATCGATGTCGTCGACCCGGACGCTGATCTCGTCGCCCAGGTCGACCACGTCCTCGACCCGGTCGATGCGCTTGCCCCGGCCCAGCTTGGAGATGTGGAGCAGGCCGTCGCGGCCCGGCAGGATGTTGACGAACGCCCCGAACTTGGTGATGTTGACCACCTTGCCGCCATAGATCGCCCCGATCTCGGCTTTGGGCGGGTCCATGATCAGCTCGATGCGCCGGCGGGCCTCTTCGACCGCAGCGCCGTCCCGAGCGGCAATGGTGACCGTGCCGACCTGGCCGTCGTCGTCGACCGCGATGTCGGTCCCGGTCTCGGCCTGGAGGGCGTTGATGACCTTGCCCTTGGGCCCGATGACCTCGCCGATCTTGTCGATCGGGATCTCCAGGCTCACGATCTTGGGCGCCGTGTCCCGCACCGACGGCCGCGGCGAGGCAATGGCGTCGTGCATGACCTCGAGGATCTTCAGCCGGGCGTCGCGGGCCTGGCGCAGGGCAGCGCCGAGCACGTCGGCCGGCAACCCGTCGATCTTGGTGTCCAACTGCAGGGCGGTGACGAACTCCGCCGTCCCCGCCACCTTGAAGTCCATATCACCGAAGGCGTCCTCGGCCCCGAGGATGTCGGTCAAGGTCGTGTACTTGCCGTCCACGTGGACCAGGCCCATGGCGATGCCCGCCACCGGGGCCTTGATGGGCACGCCGGCATCCATCAGCGACAGCGTCGAGCCGCACACCGAGGCCATCGACGTGGAGCCGTTGGAGCTCAGCACATCCGACACCAGGCGCAGGGCGTAGGGGAACTCCTCGATCGGCGGCACCACCGGCAGCAGGGCCCGCTCGGCCAGCAACCCGTGGCCGATCTCCCGGCGCTTGGGGCTGCCCACCCGACCCACCTCGCCGTTGGCGTAAGGGGGCATGTTGTAGTGGTGCATGTAACGCTTCTTCTCGTCGATCCCGATGGTGTCGAGGAGCTGGTCCATGCGGGGCATGCCCAGCGTGGTCACGTTGAGCACCTGGGTCTCACCCCGCTGGAACAGGCCGGAACCGTGGGCGGTGGGAATGACCCCAACCGATGACGTCACCGGGCGCAGATCGCTCGGCCCCCGGCCGTCCATACGGACGCCCTCTTCCACGATCCGCTGGCGCACCAGCTTCTTGGTCAGCGACCGCACCGCGGCCTTGATCTCCCGCTCCCGGCCCGGGAACTCCTCGGCTACCGCGGCCACGATCTCCCGCGTGGCGGCATCGGTGGCGTCGTTGCGCTCCGCCTTCTGGGTGATGGTCGTGATCTTGGCGATCTGATCGGTCCCGACCGCCGCCACCCGGGCCATCACGTCGTCTCCGTAGTCGAACTGCGGCACGTAGGGGATCGGCGAGTGGACGCCCGCCGCCGCTACCAGCTCCCGTTGCAGCTGGATCGACTCCCGGATCCAGGTCTTGGCCGCCTCGAGACCGTCGGCGATGATCTCCTCGGTCACATACGGCGCCCCGTCCTCGTAATACGTCCACGCCTTCTCGGTGCCGCTGGCCTCGACCATCATGATGGCCACGTCGCCGCCGTCGTCGCCACCACCGTCGAGCGACAGCTGGCGCCCCGCCACGACCAGTTCGAAGGTCGAGGCGTCACCCTGATGGTAGGTGGGGTGGGCGATCCACTCGCCGTCAGTGGTGTAGGCGATGCGCACCGCGCCCAGCGGCCCCTCGAAGGGGATGCCGGAGAGCATCAGGGCCGCGCTGGCGGCATTGATGGCCAGCACGTCGTGGGGATTCTCCTGGTCGGCGCCGAGGATGGTGGCCACGACCTGGGTCTCGTTGCGGTAGCCGTCCTTGAACGACGGCCGCAGCGGGCGGTCGATGAGACGGGCGGTGAGGATGGCCTGGTCGGTCGGCCGGCCCTCGCGGCGGAAGAACGACCCGGGGATCTTCCCGGCCGCATACATCCGCTCCTCGACGTCGACGGTGAGGGGGAAGAAATCGATCCCCTCCCGGACGTCCTTGGCGGCATTGGCAGTGGCCAGGACGACGGTGTCGCCGATCTTGGCCACGACGGCGCCCTGTGACTGCTGGGCCAGGACACCGGTCTCAAAACTGAGAGTCCGGTCGGACCCGGTGATGGGGCCGGAAACGGAAAAGCTGGCATCCCCCATGGGAACGCTCCTTTCGTGACCCGCACCCGCGGGCCATCTGGGTTGGAGCGGCGAGGGCCAGTTCCCAGTCGGCGACCACCGGACGGAAATTCCACATCTGGCTCGGTGGTCTTCGACTGGCAGCTGACCGCAAGGGCCGCTGGATTACTGCTTGGTGGTGCTGGTGGTACCGGTAACGCGAAACGGGCGGCCGCGGGGCCGGCCCGGGCCAACTAGCGCCGCAAGCCGAGCTTGGCTATCAGCTCTCGGTAGCGCTCGACGTCATTGGCCCGGACATAGTCCAAGAGCCGTCGGCGACGACCGATCAGTTTCATCAACCCACGTCGGGTGTGATGGTCGCCCTTTTGCACCTTGAGGTGCTCGGTGAGATGGGCGATGCGCTCGCTGAGAATCGCCACTTGGACCTCCGGGGAACCGGTATCGGTCGGATGGAGGCGGTAGGTGGCGATCGTGGCAGCTTTGTCAGGCATGCAGCAGGGATTCCTTGTAGGTCGGACGCGCTCGGACGGACGCCCATGCGCGGCATTCATGGTAGCAGCAGCCGGTACCTTGACCGGTGTGGCCGGCGACATCTTGCAGGTGAGCCCGTCGCTGGCCATCCCCCTCGAGGAGATGGAGTGGCGGTTCACCGCCTCGGGGGGACCGGGGGGCCAGCACGCCAACACGTCGAACACCAAAGTCGAGCTGCGCTTCGACGTGGCCGCCTCGCCATCGCTTGGGCCCCGCCAGCGGGAGCGGCTGCTGGACCGGCTCGGGCCCGTGGTCCGGGTGGTCGCCAGCGACGAGCGCTCCCAGGCGCGCAACCGGGATTTGGCCCTGGCCCGCCTGGCCGAGCGCCTCAACGCCGCCTTGAAAATCCAACGATCCCGCCGCCCGACCCGCCCGACCAGAGCGTCGGTGGAAAGGCGGATGGGGGAAAAACGCCGCCAGGCGCAGCGCAAGCGCGACCGGGCGACGGGGCGTAGTGCCGCCGACGAGTAGCCCCTCGACCGCCGGTCAAGTTGACAAGGCTTGGCGGGTGGCGGCGACATCGCGGGCCATCTGGTCCACCAGTTCCGCAATCGACTCGAAGCGCACGTCGTCGCGGATGCGGCGGTGGAAACGCACTTTGGCGGGCTGGTCGTACAGGTCACCGTCGAAGTCCAGCAGGTACGCCTCCAGGACCGTCGGGGCGTGGCCGTCGTAGAAGGTGGGCCGCTTGCCCAGCGAAAGGGCGGCGGGCCGGGTCTCGCCGCTCGGGAGCTCGTACCAACCGGCGTAAATGCCCTCGGCGGGGAGGCAGATGTCGGGGGGCACGGCCACATTGGCGGTCGGGAACCCGAGCTCGCGACCCCGGCGGTCACCCCGGCGTACCGGGCCCCGGACCTCGTGGTCGCGTCCCAGCATGGACGCCGCCAGCTCCGGCCGCCCCTCCGCGAGCGCCCTGCGGATCAAGGTGGAGGAAACAGGGGCGCCCCCGTCACCCTCCTGCCCGACCAAATCGACCCCGGAGACGTCGAAGCCCATGTCCCGGCCCATGCGCTGCAGCAGCGCCACATCCCCCCGGCGGCCGTGCCCGAAATGGAAGTCCCGGCCGACCACAACCGCCCGGGCGTGGAGCTGGCCCGCCAGGACGGTGGTGACGAAGTCCTCCGCCGTCTCCTCCGAACGGGCCTGGTCGAAACGGATGACCAGGCAGGCGTCCACGCCGGCCGCGGCCAGCAACTCAACCTTCTGGTCGAGGTCGGTCAGCAGCTTGGGCGCCGACTCGGGCCGCACTACCGTGGCCGGGTGGCGGTCGAAGGTGACCACGGCCGACGCCGCCCCCCGGTCGGCGGCCATGGCCCGGACCTGGCGGATGACGTGCTGATGGCCCAGGTGGACGCCGTCATAGGCGCCGATGGTCACCACCGACGCGGCGCCCCAGCCCCGTTCGCCGTCGTCGAGGACCTCCATCGGGGCGAGGCTACCGGGGTGCGGGCTGGTCGACGCGTTCGCCGGCGACGAGCACCACGGCCGGTTTGACCCTGCCGTCGGGGCACGCCTCGTAAACCGCCAGCAGGCCACCGCGCCCGTCCACGACCGCCCACGGCCCGGGGCCGGTCACCCCGAGCTCGGCCGGCGCCAGCACCTTCCCGTGGCCCACCGAGATCGCCAGGTCGTCGCCGGCCAGGACCGAGTCCATGCCGGGCAGGGCGTCGATAGGGGGCCGTACCGCGGCCAGGGAGACCTCGTCGAGGAGCACCGCGTCGGCCAGGGTGTAGGGGCCGACCGACGTCCGACGGAGGTTGCGGAGGTGGCCGCCGCCACCGAGGGCGGCTCCGAGGTCGGCGGCCAGGCTGCGGATGTAGGTCCCGGTCGAACACTCGACGGCTGCTTCGAACACCGGCCCCGGCGCCACCGGGCCGTCGAGGGCGAAACGGGTGACCGTCACCATCCGCGGCGCCCGTTCCACCTGGATACCCTGGCGGGCCAGCTCGTGGAGGCGGCGGCCCCCCACGTGGATCGCGGACACCATGGGTGGGATCTGGGCGATGGTCCCGGTGAACGCCTGGGCCGCCTGGCGGGCCTGGGCCAGGGTGACGGTGCTCATGTCCCAGGTCCCGGTCACCTCGCCGCTGGCGTCCAGGGTGCTGGTGGCCACCCCGAGCACCATGTCGGCCCGGTACGACTTGGGCAGCCCGGAGAGGAAGCGCAGCAGGCGGGTCACGGTCCCCAGGCCGACCAGCAACACGCCGGTGGCGTCGGGGTCGAGGGTGCCCGCGTGACCAACCTTGCGCAGCCCGAACACCTTGCGGCATCGGGCCACCACGTCGTGGCTGGTCCAGCCGGCCGGCTTGTCGATCACCACCAGGCCGCCAAAGGTAGCGGCGACCGGCGACCGCTCAGCCACCGGTGACGAGGGCGGCGCGGATGTCGGCCAGGACCTCGGCGACTGTGCCCGATCGGGTGAAACCGGCCGCGTAGCGGTGGCCACCCCCGCCCAGGCGGGTGGCGATGGCGCCCACGTCGGTCTCCCGCACCGCCCGGAGTGATACCCGGATACCTTCGGGCGACTCCTTGAGGACGCAGGACACCTCGGCTTCCTCGGCCCGGCGGATCAGGTCGATCATGCCCTCGGTTTCGTCGATGGAGACGTCGAAGCGGCGCAGGTCCTCCTCGGTGATCCAGGTGGCGACGAAGTGCAGGTCGGCGTCGAGCTGGGCCCGCTCCAGGCAGGTCGCCACCAGCTTCAGGTAGGCGAAGCGATGTTCCTCGAACAGCTGGCGGGACATGTCGCAGATGGGCAAGTCGAAGGTGGCCAGCTCATGGGCCAGGGTGAAGACATCGGGCGTGGTGTTGCTGTACTGGAACCGGCCGGTGTCGGTGACCAGGCCGGTGTACAGGCAGATGGCCGCCTCGCGGTTGAGGGGCCATCCCAGCTCCGCGGCCAGCCGGCGCACGATCACGGCGGTGGCGGCGGCCCCGGAATCGATGACGTTGGTCGAGCCGTAGTGGTCGTTGGAGGCGTGGTGGTCGAGGACGATCAGGCGCCCCACCCCCCGCGCCCAGGTGGCAATGGGCCCCAGCTCCGCCAGGCGCCCCGTCGACCCGCAGTCGAAGGTGACCATCAGGTCGGGCTCGACGGGAAAGTCGCCCGGTTTGGACACCAGGTCGAGGCCGGGCAGGAACTGGTAGTGGGGCGCCACCACAAACGGCTCCGGGAACGATGCGACCGAGGCCACGCCGTTGGCCAGCGCCAGGTGGTGCAGGGCCAGCATGCTGCCCAGGGCATCCCCATCGGGGGCCACGTGGCAGGCCAATGCCAGGTGCCCGGCGCACGCGATCATGGCCGCCGCCTCGGCCAGGGCGGTGTCCACGTCGGTCTGGCTACTGCTCATCCTGGGCCCCCTCGGCACGGATGTGGCGGAGGATCTCCTCGATCCGCGCTCCCGTTGCTACCGCAGGATCGGTCGTGAAAGCCAGTTGAGGGGTGCGCTTGAGTCGCACCTGGGCCGCGATCTGGGCTTGCAGACGGAGCCGCACCTCGGACAGCGCGGTCCTGGCTTCCTCGCTCAAGGAGGCGAACATCACGGTGGCATGGCGCTGGTCGGGATCCGAGGTGACCGCGGTGACAGTCAGCAAGGCGAAGCGTTCGTCGTGATCGGCCAGCCGCTCGATGGCCTCGGCCAGCACCTCCCGCAGGACCTCGTTGACCCTCGCCGCGCGCGGGTATTGGCGGACCGTGCCCGCGGGAAGGCGCCGGTCAACTGGAGCCCGCCGGCGGCGTGCCGGTTTGGCCATCACCCGTCCTCCAGCCAGCGGCGGTCGGCGCCGAGCACCTCGACCTCGGGGAACGACCACACGAACCGCTCCACCTTGTCCAAGATGTCAGCTGCGTGCCCGGCCGTCCCTGAAACCACGCTCACGCCCAGACCGGCCCGCTGCCAAGCCTCTTGATGGTCGACTTCGGCGGCCGCCACCTGGTAGCGGCGGCGGCAGCCCTCGAGGATGGGTCGCAGGATGGCACGTTTGTCCTTCAGCGAATGGGCTTCTGGAAGATGGAGGTCGAAGTGGACCGCGGCGGCGTGCACGGGAGCGGGGGAGCTAGGTGCGAGGGATTTCGCGGACCTCGAAGGTTTCGATGACATCGCCGCCGCGCAGATCCTGGTTGTTGGACAGGCCGATTCCGCACTCGAAACCGGTCTGCACCTCGCGCACGTCATCCTTGAAGCGCTTCAGCGAGGTGATGGCGCCCTTCCAGATGATCACCCCTTCCCGCAGGAAGCGGACCTTGGAGCCGCGGGTGATGACACCGGTACGCACGACGCAGCCGGCCACCGCCCCCACCCGAGGTATCCGGAACACTTCCCGGACCTCGGCTTCTCCGGTGATGATCTCCTCGAACTCCGGGGTCAGCATGCCGACCATGGCGCTCTCGATGTCCTCGAGGAGCTTGTAGATGATCTCGTAGGTCCGGATCTCGACATCCTGGGATTCCGCCAGATCCCGAGCCTTGCGCTCGGGACGGACGTTGAAGCCGATGATGGTGGCATTGGAGGCCGCCGCCAGCGTCACATCGTTCTCGGTGATGCCGCCCACCGCCCGGTGGATGAACGCCAGCTTGACCTCGTCGCGCTCCAATTTGCGCAGGCTCTCGGTGACCGCTTCCAGCGAGCCCTGGACGTCCGCCTTGAGCACCAGATTCAACGTGGCCGTCTCGCCCCGCTGGATCTGCTCGAAGATGTCTTCCAGCTTGGCGCCGGAACCGGTGGCCGCCGACGACTTGCGCAGGTCGGCCGATCGATAGCGCTGCTCCCGCAGTTCCGCGATGTCCCGGGCCGTCTTCTCCTTGGGGGTCACCCGGAACTCGTCGCCGGCCGCGGGAACCACGTCGAAGCCGAGAACCTGGACCGGAGTGGAGGGAAGGGCTTCTTTGAGTGCGTCCCCCTGGTCGTCGATCAGGGCTCGGACCCGGCCCCAGGCGGCGCCCGCCACGATGGCGTCGGAGACCCGGAGGGTGCCCTTCTGGACGATGACGGTGGCCACCGGACCTCGGCCGACGTCGAGGTTGGCCTCCAGCACGATTCCCTGGGCTCGGCCTTCGGGGTTCTCACGGAGCTCTTCGAGCTCGGCGACGACCAGGAGCTGCTCCAGGAGATCGTCGATTCCCAGCTTCTGCAGGGCCGAGATCTCCACCATGATCGTGTCCCCGCCCCATTGTTCCGGGACCAGGCCGTGCTCCGAGAGCTGCTGCTGGACCCGGGTCGGGTCGGCGTTGTCCCGGTCGACCTTGTTGATGGCGACGATGATGGGGACATCGGCGGCCTTGGCGTGGTTGATGGCCTCGACGGTCTGGGGCATGACCCCGTCGTCGGCCGCCACTACGAGCACCACGATGTCGGTGACCTCGGCGCCGCGGGCCCGCATGGCGGTAAAGGCCTCATGACCCGGGGTGTCGATGAAGGTGATCAGCTGGCCCTGGTATTCGACCTGGTAGGCGCCGATGTGCTGGGTGATGCCTCCAGCCTCGCCGGCGACCACATTGGTGGAGCGGATGCGGTCGAGGAGCAGCGTCTTGCCGTGGTCGACGTGGCCCATGACCGTGACGACAGGGGGGCGGGGCCGCAGCAGCGCGTCGTCCTGTTCCTCGTCGTCGTCGAAATACTTGGCCTGCAGCTCGGCTTCCTTCTCCTGGCCGGCGTCCACCAATCGGATGGTGGCCCGCACCTCGGCCGCGAACAGCTCGATCATGTCGTCGCTGAGCGACTGGGTGGCGGTGACCATCTCGCCCTGCTGGAGCAGGAAGCGGACCACATCGGCCGCCGAGCGGTTGAGCTTGGGCCCGATCTCTTGGGCGGTGGAACCCCGCTCGATGATGACCTCACCCTCGGGGATGGGCGCGTCGGAGGGGCTGTAGCGGGTCAACTCCTGCGCTTCCAGCTCCTCGAAGTTGCGACGCCGGCGCCGCTGGGCCCGCCGCTGGGGCGGACGACCGCCGCGGCCGCCGAAGGACGGACCGCCACGACCGGCACCAGGGCCGCCGCCGGGTCCCGGAGCGCCGGGCGCCCGGGTGAATCCGCCGGCGCCGGCCGAGCCGCCACCGCCGCCACCGCCGCCCCCTGGGCTACCGCCGCCGGGGCGGCTAAAACCGCCGCCGCCGGCCGGGCGGTTGCCGAAGCCGGGACGGCTGCTGGTACCGCCCCCTCCGACACCAGGGCGGGGCGGGCCGGCGCCGGGCCGGCCGGCGCTCTGACCGGGACGAGGGGTATTGGCCGCCGGTCCCCGGCCACCGAGGCCGGGCGGCGGCGGGATGGGCTTGCCGGATGCCGAAAGCGGGGGCTGGTGGGCGCCGGGCGGGGGCGGGATGGGCTTGCCGGATGCGGAAAGCGGGGGGCCACCGGAGCCGGGACGACCGCTGGCGCCTCCCGGTCCCACTCGGCCTCCGGGTCCCTGCGGGGTGCCGGCACTCGGCGTGCCGGGTGCTCCTGACGCACGCGTCGGTGCTCCCGGCCGCGGCGGCGGGGTTCCCGTGCGGGGCGGGGGTCCCGTGCGGGGGGCGCCGGCGGAGGAGCTGCCCTGGGACGGCGCCGCCGGGCGAGGCGTGGTGGGCATCGGCGGGCGGCGAGGCGGGCCCGCCGATGAGGGGGTCGTCGCCGACTCGCCGGGACGGCTGGTCACCAGGCGAGGATCGCTGGGCCGGGGCATTCCCCGGGGCGGGGGCGGGATAGACGGCCCGGGGCGGGGAACGCCGAACGGCGCCCCCGACGGGGCCGGCCGGGTGGGGCCGGGATCGAGGGGGGGGCGGGAGGGGGCGGGCTGGGAAGCCCCCGGGTCGGCGCCGCCTGGGGGGGCAGGAGCCGTGAGAGGCCCGGCGGGAGCGGGATCCGGTGCCGGCGACGGCGACGGCGACGGCGGGCTGATCGAGCCGGCGGGCGCCAACGGAGGAGCCTCGAGGGGCGCCGCCCCCGGTGATACGAGCGAGGGGTCGGAGTCGGCGAGGCGGGAGGCGACACCGATGGCCGGCGACTCGGATTCGAAACCGTCGCCGGGACGACCGCCGCGGCCTCGGACCTTGGTCTCAGCCGGCTCTTCGGGTGTCTTGTCGCGCCGAAGCCCGTCGCGGTCCGCCTTGCGGCGCACGCGGTCGGCCTGGGCATCCTCGATGCTCGAGGAGTGACTCGTCACTCCGATACCGAGCTCGAGGCAGAGGTCCAGTGCCTCCTTGTTGGTGAGACCGAGCTCGCGTCCCAGCTCGTATACGCGGATCTTCTTGGCCAAGTCCTACGTCAATCCCTTCTTGCGGCGCCGCCGACGGCGGCGCCTATCTCTATCCTCGCACGTTCTTGCGTGGTCCTACGAAGCACATCTACGGCTTCCGCGGTCACCGGCGCCCGGAAGGCCCGACCGAATGCCTGGCGGTGAGCCGCCTGATCGAGACAAGCCTCAGACGGTGACCCCGGCAGCCGGCCGGCGCACAACCACGCCCCCCGCCCCGGTGCCGAGCGGTCCAGGCGCAGGGTGCCACCGGGGTCGCGGACCACTCGCACCCGGTCGGTCCATGGTGCCGCAGACCGGCAGCCAATGCACGTCCGCACCGGAACCGGCCCCGGCGCTACGGTGTCGCCTCCCCAGCCGGGCCGGAACCCTCGGTCACCGACGCCGAGGGCGCCGCCTCGGCGGTGGCCGGTTCCGCGGCCGCTGCCTCGTCGCCGTTGCCGGCACCATCGGCCCAGGCGTCGGCGGAGACGGCTTCGCCGCCCTCAGCCGATTGCCAGACCATGTCGCCCGCTTCGTTTTGGACCCATTCGCCCTCCGCCCATTCCTGGTTGGCGTAGGCCTCTTCGTCGGCGAGCTGGGACTCACTTTTGATGTCGATGCGCCAACCGGTCAGGCGAGCCGCCAGGCGGGCGTTCTGCCCTTCCTTGCCGATGGCCAGGGAAAGCTGGAAATCGTGCACGATAACCGTCGCGGTGCCCGTCTCCTCGTCGAGGTGGACCTCCTTGACCTTGGCCGGTTGGAGGGCGCGCATCACGAACTCCCGGGGGTCGTCGGAGTAGGGGACGATGTCCACCTTCTCCCCTCGCAGTTCGTTGGTCACCATCCGCACCCGGGCGCCCCGGGCCCCGACGCACGCCCCGACCGGGTCCACGTTGGAGTCATTGGACCACACCGCGATCTTGGTGCGGTGACCAGGTTCGCGCGCCGCCGCCTTGATCTCCACCACCCCACTGGAGATCTCGGGCACCTCAAGCTCGAACAGCCGCTTGATGAGGCCGGGATGGGTCCGACTGACCACGATCTGGGGCCCCTTGGTGGTCTTGCGGACCTCGACGATGTACGCCTTCAGCCGGGCGCCGTGCTCGTAGCGCTCGTAGGGCACCTGCTCCGCCTGGGGCAGGAGGGCTTCCACCTTGCCCAGGTCCAGCAGGGTGTAGCGGTTGTCGCTCTGCTGGATGATCCCGGTGACGATGTCACCTTCTCGGCCCGCGTACTCCTCGTACTTGAGGTCCCGTTCCGCCTCCCGGATGCGCTGCAGGATGACCTGCTTGGCGGTCTGGGCGGCGATGCGCCCGAAGTCCTTGGGGGTGTCGTCCCACTCCCGGACGACGGTGCCGTCCTCGTCGAGCTCCTGGCCGTAGACCCGGATGTCGCCGGAGTCCGGATCCACGGTGACCACCGCCTCTTCGGCGGCGCCGGGCGTGCGCTTGTAGGCCGCCACCAGGGCGTTGGCCAGCGCGTCGAGCAGGACGTCGACGGAAATACCTTTGTCGCGCGCAATCTGCTGCAGCGCTTCGAGGAAGGCGAAGTTGTCTTTCATCGTCCTGCGTCTTTCGTCAATTGGCGGGCCCGATTCTTGGGCTGGGGACCCCAGACGAGAACCGTGTGGGCCTTTTGGATCTGTTCGTAGGTGAGGTCCCTCGCCCCTTCCGCTACCCCAATGGTGATGCCTCTGGCGTCGGCGGCCTGCAGGATTCCCTGCAGCCGGCGCGATCCGTCGACAGGCGCCACGGTCTTCACCGACACCTCGGTTCCGACGAAGCGCTGATAGTGACTCGGCGTCCGCAACGTCCTCTCGACGCCGGGGCTGGAAACTTCCAACTGGTAGTCGTTTCCCGGCGACAGGTCGTCGCGGCCGTCCAGGGCCGCGGAGACGGCACGGGCCAGCGTGGTCAGCGATTCCAGGTCAACGCCTCCGGGCCGGTCGACCAGTACCCTGACGGCGCGGGGGTTGACTTCGACATCCCACAACTCGAGTCCAGCGGCGACGACCAGAGGCCCGACCAACTCGCCGATCAAATGTGCCGGACTCGTCATCACCACCTCCAGATCTCGTCAAGGACCAACCGGGTGCAAACAAAAGCGTGGGCACCCTGCCGTCGCAGAAAGGCCCACGCCAGACACACCACGGGTCGCCCCCGGGAGGGCGACTACGAAAGTATAGCCGGGGGGACCTCGCTTCCGGTCTCCGACCACAGCCCATGACTAGCTCTTAGCGGTTCGGGATAGGAGCAAGTCGGAATGGATCCCATGACCTACATAGCGGTCCTGGCGGCGATCGCGATCCTGGCGGTCGTCGTCGGCCTGGCCGTGCCCGCCCGCCGCCGCCATCTGCGCGAACGCAAGGACGTGGAGAACATGTTCTCCGCCGATCCCGATGATCGTGCCTGGTGGGACCGCTAGTACGCCCGCCCGCACACCGCCACCAGATCCGGTTCCTCGGCCCCGTCGGCGAGCCTGCCGTCGGGCCCCTGCAGGCAGCGCACCGTCACCGCGGCTCGGGCCAGCTCGTCCTCGCCCCCCGGTCCGACCCGCGACCAGGGCAGGACCGCGAACCCGGTTTGGGCGGCTTCGACGGCCTCGGGGATCGAGGCCACCGCGACGGTGTGGGCCTCGCGGAAGTCGAGGGCTTGCTGGAGCAGGGCGCCCTGCATCTGCGCCAGGGTGGTGGCGGTAGCTGCCACCGCCTCCGCCAGGGCCACCTGGCGCTTGCTCCCGTCGTCGCGCCGGACGAGCGTCGCCTGGCCAGCGACGAGGTCCCGGGGCCCGACCTCGAGGCGGACCGGGACCCCTTTCAACTCCCATTCCACCGCCCGGCGCCCGAAGGAGGTATCGACCCGGTCGTCGAGCGTCGCCCGGTGCCCGGCCCCTTTCAGGGCGGCAACCAGTGCCTCGGCCGCGGCCCGGGTCCCGCCCTCGTCCCGGATGAGCACCACCACGACCTGGACCGGCGCCAGCCGGGGTGGCAGGCGCAGCCCTTTGTCGTCGCCATGGGCCATGATCAGCGCGCCGATCAGGCGGGTGGACGCCCCCCAGGATGTCTGCCACACGAACTCCTGGGTCCCGGTGTCCGAGGAGAAGGTGGTGCCGAAGGCCTTGGCGAAGTTCTGGCCCAGCTCGTGGCTTGTCCCCATCTGCACCGCCTTGCCGTCGCCCATCATGCCCTCGCAGGTCCACGAGGCGATGGCCCCGGCGAAGCGCTCCCGGGCCGTCTTGACACCGAGCTGCACCGGGATAGCCAGGACGTCCACCATGACCTCGCGGTAGACGTCGGTCAGGATGCGCCGGGCGTAGGCGTGGGCCTCGGCCTCGGTGCCGTGGGCGGTGTGGCCCTCCTGCCACAGGAATTCCGTGGTCCGCAGGAAGAGGCGGGGGCGCAGCTCCCAGCGGACCACGTTGGCCCACTGGTTGATGAGCAACGGCAGGTCGCGGTAGCTCTGGATCCACTTGGCGAAATAGCTGTTGATGATGGTCTCGCTGGTCGGGCGGACGACTACCGGCTCCTCGAGGACCTTGCCGCCGCCGATGGTGACCACGGCCAGCTCGGGGCTGAAACCTTCCACGTGCTCGGCTTCCTTGCGCAGGTAGGACTCGGGTATGAACAACGGGAAGTAGGCGTTTTCCGCCCCCGCCGCCTTGATCCGGGTATCGATCTCAGCCTGCATCCGCTCCCAGATGGCGTAGCCGTAGGGCCGGATGACCATCGTCCCCCGGACCGGGCCGTTGTCGGCCAGCTCGGCGCGGGCGATGACGTCCTGGTACCAGCGGGGAAAGTCTTCGGCTTGGGGGGTGAGGACGGGCGCCTTGGCCATGGTCCCGGCAGGCTACGGGATCGGTCGGGAGTGCCGGCTGTTAGAAGTGCAGCGTGCAGAACGGGGCCACCGGGCTCGCGAAGACCCGATCGGCCGCCGCCAGGGCACCGCGCTGGAGCTCGGTTACCCGGCTCGCAGCGGCCAGCGCCGATGGGGCGACACCACCGAGGTAGATGGCCCCCAGATCGGCCAGGCCCAGGACCAGCTGGCCTTTTTCCCCTCGCCCGGCGACCCGGCACGACCCTGAAACGGGCCCCGATTCCAGCACGAAGCGCCCCGACGCGGCCGGGTCATCGGAGGTGACCTCCACCACCAGGCGCTCGGCGGCGCCGTAGCCCCGGGCCTCGAGGGCGGAGGGGATGTCGATGATCCGGACCCACAGGTGGTCGGCCAACTCCGTGGTCCGCAGCCGGCGGGGGTCGGCCAGCATCCAGCGCAGCGGCTCGTCCACCGGGCGTTGGGGCGCCGACACCTCCCCGACCAGGTCGAGGTCGAGGACATAGCGCCACAGCGCGGTCCGGCTGGCGCCGTCGATCGCCACCAGGTCGTCGACGACCACCTGGTGGCGAGGGATGCCGGACGGCCAGTCGCGGTTGTGGTAGCGATAGCTCACCCAGCCGTCGGCGTCGCCGTCGGGCGATTCGTGGAGGGCGTACAACCGGCCGCCGCCGCCGCCCCGGGCCTTCTCCGGGTCCTTCAGATGGCGTCCCCACCACCGGGTGGTGCGGTTCAGCTCGCCGGGGCGTAACCGCCGGGCCCGCTCGTGCACCGACGGAAGGATCTTGCCCGCTTCGTCGGGTTCCAGCAGCCGCAGCCGCCCCGGCGGCACCGGGGCGTCGGCCCGGAAGGCGGCGTGGTCGCTCTCGATCAGCAACGACTGATAGGACTGGGCCCAGCCGTAGCCGAAGCGGCCGTAGATGATCGACTCCGAGGCCAGCAGGACGGCCAGGGGGTAGCCCCGCCGGCGGTAGTCGGCCAGTTGGTGGTTCATGAGCTTGGTCAAAAGGCCCCGGCGGCGATGGGTCGGGACGACACCGACCGCGGTCACGCCGGGCACGGCCGCGGTGGTAAAAGGCTGGCCGGGGCCGGCCGGCAGCGTCATCTCGAGTGGGTAGGCGCTGGCGGTGGCCACGATCCGGCCCTGGTCGGAGATGGCGATGGGAAAGTCGCCCTGGGTGCGGACGGCGCCGGAAATCTGTTCCAGGGCATCCTCGTCGACCACGTCACCGAAGGTGCTGTGAATCGACCGGGCGTAGGCCGGGAGATCGGATTCCGTTACCGGGTGGACGTCGAACGCCATGGCGCCAAGTGTGGCGGCTCGGGACGTTGGGTGCCCGCCAATTAGCGCGGCCGCGGGTCCTCGTCGAGGCGCTTGTCGATCAGCTCGATCCGGGTGGAGCTGTCGTTGGCGTCGTCGCCCCGCAGGTCGAGCAGGGCGGCCCGGTCCGCCTCGGCCTCGGCCGCGGCGCCGGTGTCGGCGGCCGCCAAACGGGCCGCCACGCCTTCTTTGACCAGTTTCTCGGCCTCCGCTACCAGGGCCTCGACCATCTCGTCCTCGGGAACCACCCGCACGATCTGGCCCTTGATGAACAGATGGCCCCGGTGGCGCCCGGCCGCGATGCCGAGATCGGCGCTGCGGGCTTCGCCGGGACCGTTGACCACGCAACCCATCACGGCCACCTGGATGGGCAGGGCCCGGTCCTCGAGCGCCGCCTGGGCTTCCTGGGCCACCTTGTAGACGTCGATCTCGGCCCGGCCACAACTGGGGCAGGCGATGAGGTCGACGTTCTTGCGCTCCCGCAGGCCCAGCGCCTCCAGCAGGGTGCGGCCCGCTTTCACCTCTTCGACGGGGTCGGCCGTCAGCGAGTAGCGGATGGTGTCCCCGATCCCCTCGGCCAGGAGGGTGGCGATGCCGGCGGTCGCCTTCAACGTCCCCGCGGGCGGCGGACCGGCCTCGGTCACACCCAGGTGCAACGGGTGGTCGGTCACCTGGGACAGTTGCCGGTAGGCCTCGATCATGAGCGGCACATTGGACGCCTTCACCGAGATCTTGACGTCGTGGAAGTCGACCTCCTCGAACAGCGCCAGTTCGATCTGGGCCGACTCCACCAGGGCTTCGGGGGTGGCGGCGCCGTACTTCTGGTACAGGCGGGGGTCGAGGGAGCCGGCATTGACCCCGATGCGCACCGGGACCTTCCGGTCCCGGCACTCCCGGGCCACCAATTTGATCTCCTCGGACTTGCGCAGGTTGCCGGGGTTGAGCCGCAGGCAGGCCACCCCCGCCTCCAGCGCCGCCAGGGCCATCTCCACGTGGAAATGGATGTCGGCGATGATCGGGACCGGCGAGCGGGGCACGATCTGGGCCAGGCCCTCGGCCGCGGCCCGCTCGTTGCAGGTGCAGCGGACGATGTCGGCGCCCGCCGCGTGCAGGGCGTAGATCTGGGCCAGGGTGCCATCGACGTCGGCGGTCTTGGTGATCGTCATGGACTGCACCGAGATCGGGGCGTCGCCGCCTACCGCGACCCGGCCCACCATGATCTGGCGGGTGGGCCGGCGGGGCCAGCGGACCGGGCCGGGGGCCGGCGCCGCGGCCGGCAGTGCCTCCTCGGGCGGGGTCATGTCGCCCACCGCGGTCACCGGGCTCAGATCCTCACCGTCGCCAGCACGTCACGCAGGTCGAGGAACAGCGCCGACACCCCGATGAACACGATCAGCGCAAAGGTGGCGTAGGCGATCGGCATCATCTTGGCGGCATCGGCGTAGTAGCGGCGGCCCTTCCGGCTGCGCACCTTCTCGTAGACGGCCACCGCCACGTGGCCCCCGTCGAGGGGCAGCAGGGGCACCAGGTTGAAGATCCCGACGAAGATGTTGATCAGGATCAGGAGGAACAGCGAGTCCTCCAGGCCCCGTTGGGACTCGGTGTGGGCCAGGCGGACGATGCCCACCGGGGACTCGAATCGCAGGGCGCCGGGGGCGTTGGCGGCTTTCTGGTTGACCAGCATGTTGGCGTAGGAGGACACGCCGTGGGCGCTGAAAAGGCCGCCGAGGGCGTCGAAGGTCTTGGCGCCGATGTCCACGAACGCCCCGCCCGACTTGCTGAACGACTCGAAGAAGCCGTAGCGCAGCGCCGGGGGGTCGAGGACGATACCGACAAAGCCGGTCGGCTTACTGGCGGTCGGGGCGGGCGTGGCGGCGCCGGGAAGGGCCTGGACCTTGGACAGGTCGACGGTCGTGGGGTGGATGTGGATGATGGCGCCGGCCCGCCGGACCGAGAAATCAAGGGTCTGCTCGGGCTTGCTCTGCAGGTAGTTGTGGAGGTCGTCGTTGGTGTTGAAGACCTTGCCGTCGACCGACACCACCACGTCGCCCACCTTGAAGCCCGCCGTCTGAGCGGGGCTGGGCCCCGAAGCCAGGGCGTCGATTTCGACGATACGTACGTTGGTGCCGGGAACGGGGCCGAAGGCCCCCCGGTCCCCGATCACGAAAAAGACGGTGAACAGCAGCAACAGCGCGATGAGGAAGTGGACGGTGGAGCCGGCCACGGCGACGGAGAGGCGGCGCCAGAAGGGCTGCTGGCGGTAGGTACGTGCTTCGTCGGCTGGGGCCACCTGCTCGATGCTGTTCATCCCCAGGATCTTCACGTAGCCGCCGAGGGGGAGGATCTTGACGCCGTACTCCGTTTCCCCCTTGCGGATCGACCACAGCCGAGTTCCAAATCCGACGAAGAACTCGGTGACTTTCATCCCGGCCAGCTTGGCGGTGACGAAATGGCCCGCCTCGTGGAGGATGACCATGAACAGGATGGCGACGACCAGTAACACCGTCTTGCCGACGCCGGCTTTCACGGAGATCACGGTGGCGGCGGCGAGGATCAGCAGCAAGCGGATGACGGCGGCCCGTGGCTGGCGGGGGTCGACCGGGGGCGGCGGATCTGACGGACCGGGCCCGCGATCACTTCTCTTGGTAGCCACGGCGTCGGCGGTGCCCCCCCACGGCGCGGCGTCAGGCGTTTCCGCGGCTATTTCAGTCATACAACGGTCACCTCGGTGCGACGGGTCACGGCTTCGACGGCTTCGACGGCGTACCGGCGGGCGTCCCGGTCGGCGTCGAGCACATCTTCTACCGACTCAGGTACCCGTACCCGGTGCTGAGACAGCACGTTTTCGATCACACCACTGATATCGATCCAGCCGATCTGGCCCTTGAGGAAGGCGGCGACCGCCACCTCGTTGGCGCCGTTGAGGGCGGCGGGGGCAGTCCCCCCGGCCCGGCCGGCGTGGTAGGCGAGGTCCAGGCAGGGAAACGCGGCCCGGTCGGGTTGCTCGAAATCGAGGCGGGTAAGGGTCTTCCAGTCGATGGCCCCGAACGGGGTAGCCAGCCGGGAGGGGTAGGCCAGGGCATACCCGATGGGTAGGCGCATGTCGGGCAGCGAGAGCTGCGCCAGGACGGCGCCGTCGGTGGTTTCGATCATGGAGTGGATGATGGATTGCGGGTGCACGACCACGTCGATGTGGTCGTAGCCCACGAAGAACAGTTCGTGGGCCTCGATGACCTCGAGGCCCTTGTTCATGAGCGTCGAGGAATCCACCGTGATCTTCGGGCCCATCTGCCAGGTCGGATGGGCCAGGGCGTCATCGATGGTGACCCGGGTCAGGTCCACCGCCGTACGTCCCCGGAACGGCCCCCCGCTGGCGGTCAGCAGGATGCGCCGAAGGGGGAAGGGCGGGACGGCGGCGGCGGGCGGGACGGCGGCGGCGGGCGGGACGGCGGCGGCGGGCGGGACGGCGGCGGCGGGCGGGACGGCGGCGGCGGGCGGGACGGCGGCGGCGGGCGGGAGCGGCGCCGGTGAGCGCCCTCAGGCACTGGTGGACGGCGCAATGCTCCGAGTCGACGGGGATGATCTCGGCGCCGGGCGTGGAACGGACCCGCTGCACGACGGGGCCGCCGGCGATCAGGGACTCCTTGTTGGCCAAGGCCAGGCGGTGGCCTGCCTCGAGGGCGGCCAGGGTCACCGGGAGCCCGGCAAAGCCAACCACGCCGTTGACGACGACCTCGGCGTGGCGGGCGATCTCGGCCATGGCTCCCGGGCCCGCCAGCACCTCGGTGCCCGCCGGGACCCGCCGGCGCACTTCGGCGGCGAGCGACGCGTCCGCAATCGCCACCTGCCGGGGCCGCAGGCGGATGGCCTGGGCCACCAGCAGGTCGACGGAACGGGCGGCGCCAATGGCCACGACCTCATACTCGCCGGGGTGGGCGCAGATCACGTCGACGGCCTGGGTCCCTATGGAGCCGGTCGAGCCGACCAGGCTGACCGACTTCACCGGCTGCCTGCTGGTGACGGGCCGCCGCGGTGATGTCGCACTAGGTCAGCTTAGGGAGTCCGAGATACAAGACGAGGTAGTACGTGGCGGGAAGGACGAACAACAAGGCGTCGAAGCGGTCCAGGAGGCCGCCGTGACCCGGGATGAATGAACCCGAGTCCTTGAGGTCCAGGTCACGTTTCACCATGGACTCACAGAGGTCGCCGACGGGGCCGACCACGGCGACGACCAGGCCGAGGAGCAAGGCGTGCTTGCCCGACCAGAACTTGCTGAAGAATGGCAACCTGGAGAGGATGAAGGAGAGGACGATGGCGGCGACGCCGCCGCCGATGACTCCCTCCCAGGTCTTGCCGGGGCTGGTCGCGGGCGCCAGGGGGCGCGAGCCGATAGAACTGCCGGCGAAATAGGCCCCGACATCGGCGGCCACTGTCACCAGGATCGGCAGCATCAGGAGCTGCTTGCCGTGTGGGAGCCGGAGCACCAGCGAGGCGTAGGACCCGAAGACCCCGATCCAGACGAACGTCATGACCGTGAGGCCGACGTTGACCACCGGTCTCGCGTCAACGACGCCCAACATGTACCAAAGCATGGTGGTGACGAAGAGCAGGGCCAGTATGAGCCCTACCGAAACCTCGCCCCGCCAGTATGCGGCCAGCATCACCGCGACCACGGCGGCCACCCCCAGCAGGGTGGCGGGCCGGAAACCCCGGTGCTGGATGAGGTTGAACAACTCCAACGCGGATGCCGTCACCACCACTGCCGACAGCAGCATCAAGACGGCCGCGCCCAGGAAGTAGGCGAAGCACAACGCCACCAGCATGCCGACGCCGACGATGGTGGCGGTAGGGAGATCGCGGCCGCCTGCCGCGCCGGCGGTGCCCGATCCACCGGGACCGCCCCGGCGAGGGAGCTTGGGCCGCGCCGATTCGCCCCGGCGGGCCGCCGGCCGGCGGGCCCGGGGACGAGCGGTTGGCTCCTCGAGCGCCGGCTCGACGACCGGCGCAGCCCCGGAGCGTTCATCTTCGAGCCGCTCGAACTGCTCGTCGAAGGAGAACATGTCGGAGTGCTCCGTCCTGGTCGAGTCGAGGGCGCCCAAGCGGGGTTCGTCCCCCCCGAGTTGGCTCATCTCGTCGAGGTCGTCCCAGTCGGACGCTTCATCGCGCCACCTCAGCCCGCGGGAACCAAGGGCCTGCCAGGCCGCCATCTCCTCGCCGCCCGGCGACGGCTCCCGGTCGGGGAGGATGAAGGGGACCTCACCGGTCGGCGGATCCGTCCAGTGCTGGAGCTCCGGTATCGCGCCGGTATGGACGTTGATGCCCTCTTCGGGCGGCGCCAGGTCGGGCGTGGGTGGCGGCGGCGGCACTACCGGAGGGGCGGGGGGCGGCGGAGCCGGTGGTGGCGGCGGCGGAGCTGGTGGTGGTGGCGGCGGCGGTGGAGGTGAGGGTGGCGGTGGCGACTCGGAGCTCGGGGTGGTCGGCCTCGGCGGGACGGGCGGGTCCAGGCTGGCCCGGAGCCCATCGGGTGAGCCGCCTGCCGACGGACTGTCCCAGCCCGGGTCCACCGGACGGGACGGGTCCTTGGCGAAATGCTTCGGGCTCGAGGTGGCCCCGCCGACGCGCAGCGGCTCGCTCGCCCCGGGCCGGGGGATGGTGTCCTCCCACCGGGCGGGGTCCGCGAGGTCCACTGCATCTGCGGCCCAGGAGCGGTCGCCGGGCAGGGTGACATTGCCGGGGGGCGGCAGCGCGTTCTCGGAGTCCGGGGGTAACAGGCGAACGACGCGAGGCGAGACCCGGGCGCGAGGCGGTTCGGGGGACTTGGCCCGATTGGTCAGCCGGCCACCTAAACGCCGCTCAGGAGGCCGCACGGCTGGCTTCGGCACTGCCGACGCCGGGTCGACAGAATCCGGGAGTGGAAAGCGGTGCTGCAACCTGGGCCCCGACGGTGGGGCGGGGACGTCGCCAAAACGAGGCTCGTCGTCGGGCCGCCGTCCCGCCGCCTGGCCCGCGTCCAACGCGGCCTGGGCCTCCTCGGCGCGGATGATACGAACCCCTTCCGCCTGCGGGCGAGCCCCGAGGGCGTCGTCCCGGTCGTGGCTCTCGTCCACTACGCCTCCTCTCGGTCGGATGCGGGCTCGAAGGGCGCTGAGGACCGCGACAGGTGGCTGGAGACGCCCGACTCATGGGCAAAATACCAGGTCACCGTTTTGGCGTCGATCACCGCCCGCCAGAACCACCTCACACCGACAGCAGTTCCTTCTCCTTGTGCTCGAGCAGGCGGTCTATTTCGGCCACGTGCTCGTGGGTCAGTTTCTCCAGATCCTTCTCAGCCCGGTCGAGCTCATCGGAGGAGATCTCCCCGTCCTTCTCCAGCGCTTCAAGGTCCTTGCGGGCCGATCTCCGTACGTTGCGCACCGCCACCCGGCCGTCCTCGGCCTTGTGGTGCACGACTTTGACCAACTCCTTGCGGCGCTGTTCGGTCAGCGCGGGAAAGACCAGTCGGATCACGGTGCCGTCGTTGCTCGGGTTGATGCCGAGGTCCGATTGCTGGATCGCCTTCTCGATGGTCTTGAGGCTCGACTTGTCGTAAGGCGTGATGACCATCAGCCGGGCTTCGGGTACCTGGATGCCGGCCACCTGCTGGAGCGGGACGTCGGTGCCGTAGTAATCGATCTTGAGCTTCTCGACCAGCACGGGAGCGGCCCGGCCGGTTCGCACACTGCCGAAATCGGTCTGGGTGTGACCGACGGCTTTCGCCATCTTCTCCCGGGAGTCTTCGAGGACAGCTTCGACGAAGGATTCGTCCATCAGCGGATCAGCGTACCGATCCTCTCGCCCTGCAGGGCGCGTCTCAGGTTCCCGGGCTCCATGATCCCGAAGACCAAGATGGGGAGACGGTTCTCCTTGCACAGCGTGATCGCCGTCAGATCCATGACGCGAAGCCCTTTCGCCATGACCTCGTCGAAGGTCACCTCGTCGAGCTTGGTCGCCGTGGGGTCCAGGTTGGGATCGGCGGTGTACACCCCGTCGACCTCGCCGTGGGTTCCCTTCAGGAGCACGTCGGCCTCGATCTCCACGCAGCGCAGCGCAGCGGGCGTGTCGGTCGTGAAGAACGGGTTGCCCATGCCGGCCGCGAACACGACCACCCGGCCCTTCTCGAGGTGGCGCATGGCCCGCCGCCGGATGTAGGGCTCGGCGATCTGCGACATCTGGATGGCGGTCTGGACCCGGGTCGGCTGACCGGCCCGTTCCAGGGCGTCCTGCAGGGCCAGGGCGTTGATGACGGTGGCCAGCATGCCCATATAGTCGGCCGTCGCCCGGTCCATGCCGGCCGCAGAGCCGGTGGCCCCGCGCCAGATGTTGCCGCCCCCGACGACCACCGCCACCTCGGTGCCCAGCTCGGTGCGCACCTCGGCGATCTCGCGGGCGATGCGGTCGACGACGGCGCCATCGATCGTCTCGTCCACGGACGCGCTGGCGAAGGCCTCTCCGGAAAGTTTGAGAACGATGCGTTTCCAGGGTGGCGACGGCTGACCCATCGCAGTGACCCCTACTCCCCGATCAGGACCTGAGCGAAGCGCACAATGGTGGCTGAGCCGAGTACCTGGGAGACCGTCTGCTTCTCGTCCTTGGCGTAGGGCTGCTCCAGGAGGACACCGCCGGGAACCCGCTTGAACCAGCCTTGGATCTTGCCCTCGACGATCTTGGAGATGGCCTGCTCGGGCTTGCCCTCGTTGCGAGTCTGGGCTTCCAAAGTTACCCGTTCCGCTGCGACCGCCTCGGCCGGGACCTCGTCGCGGTTCAGGTAGGTCGGCTTGCCGAACGCGATGTGGACCGCCACGTCATGGGCCAGCTCGGCGTCGCCATTGGCGATCTCGACAAGGACCCCATTGACACCCCGGCCGGACTGCATGTGGAGGTAGGTCTCCAAAACGTTGCCGTCGCCGGCCGTGAATCGGACCACCCGGCCCAGCTGGATATTTTCTCTGAGGGTGACCTGGAGGTCCTCGATGGCCGCCTTACGGCTGTCGACCGCGTCTTCGCCCTCTTCGGCGACCGCGGCCGCCAGTTGCGTGGCCAGGTCGACAAAGGACGGGGATTTGGCGACGAAGTCGGTTTCCGACGTGAGCTGAACCAGGGCGGCGACGCCGGTCGCGGGAACAAAGGCGGCTGCGATGGCTCCCTGGCTGGCGGCCCGGTCGGACCGCTGGTCGGCTTTCACAAGGCCCTTTTCCCGCAGCAGGCGGGCGGCGGCCACTTGGTCGCCATTGGTTTCGATAAGTGCCTTCTTGGCGTCGAGGATGCCGGCGCCGGTCGCGTCGCGAAGCGCCTTGACTTCCTTGGCGGAAATCTCTGCCATCTGTGGTTGTTCCTACTCTTTTTCGGTGGTGGGCGTGTCGGCCGGGGTCGCCGGCGTCGGGGTTTGGGGAGCCGCGGCGGTGGGCGCCTGGGCTTCGACCGGAGCCGGGACCGCGGCCGGGGCATGGGGGGCCGGGGGTTCTGGAGCCGGAGCCTCGGGGGCCGGATCGTCAACAGAGGCGGCTGCCGCAGGCGCCACAGCCTCGGGGGCCGGATCGTCAACAGAGGCGGCTGCCGCAGGCGCCGCAGCCTCGGGGGCCGGATCGTCAACAGAGGCGGCTGCCGCACGCGCCACAGCCTCGGGGGCCGGGTCCTCAGCAGGTGCGGTTGCAGCCGCAGCCGGGGCCGGGGCCTCGTCGGGTGCGGTCCCAGTGCGGGCGGGGGGGCTTGGGGCTTCGCTGGCGGCAGCATCCGCAGCCGCCGCAGCAGCCGCAGCCGGGGCAGCCGCGGGCACTTCGGGACTGGGTGCCGCAGCATCGCCAGCTCCGGAGACGGCCTCGACCCGGGCCTGATGGGCTTCGCTCTGGCGGCGGGAGGCCGCGAGACGCGCTTCGCGTTCCTGCGCCTGCACGGCAGCCTGGCGGCGGGCCTCACGCTGCTGCTCGGCTCGGCGAGCCTCTTCGGCGGCGTCGTGGACCGACGGGCCGGCGGCGGCGGCACTGGTGCGAGCCGCTCTCCGGGAGGCGATAAAACGTCCTTCTTCGACCGCGTCCGCGATGATCCGGCACATCAAGGTTCCGGCCCGGATGGCATCGTCGTTGCCCGGGATCACGTACTGGATGAGATCGGGGTCGCAGTTGGTGTCCACCACGGCCACGATCGGGATGCCGAGCTTGTTGGCCTCCGTCACCGCGATGTGTTCCTTTTTGGTGTCGATAATGAACACCGCGTCGGGCAGGCGGTTCATGCTGCGAATGCCACCCAGGTTGCGGGCCAGCTTCTCGAGCTCGCGCGACAAGATGAGGGCTTCCTTCTTCGGCATCGCCTCGAAGTCGCCGGCCGCCTTCATACGCTCGTATTCCTGCATCTTCTTGACGCGCCCGGAGATCGTCGTGAAGTTGGTCAGCATCCCGCCGAGCCAGCGCTCGTTGATGTAGGGCATGCCGCTCTGCTCGGCATAGCGGGAAATCGGATCCTGGGTCTGCTTCTTGGTGCCCACTGAGAGCACGGTGCCGCCGGAGGCGACCAGATCCCGTACGAAGGAGTAGGCCTGGTCGATCTGCTCCAGCGTCTGGTTGAGGTCGATGATGTAAATGCCGTTGCGCTCACCGAAGATGAAACGCTTCATCTTCGGGTTCCAGCGCCTGGTCTGGTGGCCGAAGTGGACTCCGGCCTCCAGCAGCTGCTTCATAGTGACGACGGCCACGGCTGCTCCTTCCCATCGGTTGGTCCCGACCCGTGCGCCACGCCTTGCTTTCCAAGGCGACCGTGGGTGCGCACGAGCAGTGTTCACAGTCCGGCGGGCATGCCGGGCTCGGGTCAGCCTACCGCAGCCCGATCAGGCACCGGGCCGCGCCCGCGCTCAGGCGGAGTCGCGCAGCGGGGCGCTCAGCCGGGACCGAAGCTGCAAGACCGCCTTGGTATGAATCTGACAGACCCGGCTCTCGGTGACACCGAGTACCTCGCCGATTTGGGCCAGGGTGAGGCTCTCGTAGTAGTACAGGGTGAGCACGATCTTTTCCCGGTCACCCAGCCGGTTGATGGCTCCGGCCAGCAACTGCTTCATCTCCTCGACCTCGAACGCGGCCACCGGCCCTTCGCCTTTGTCGGGGATCGTGTCGACCAAAGTGGTGGTTTCGCCGCGCTCGCCGCTGCCGCTCGAGAGCACCTCGTCGAGCGCGATCAGGCCGACGAAAGAGATCTGGTTGAAGATCTGCTGCAGTTCGTCCTCGCTGATCTTGAGCTCGGTGGCGACCTCGGTGTCGGTCGGGGTTCGCAACAGCTCAGCCTCGAGCTTGGCGTAGGCACGCTCCACGGCCCTGGCCTTGGCCCGAACCGATCTCGGGACCCAGTCGATCGAGCGCAGCTCATCGATGATGGACCCTTTGATGCGGGTGATCGCGTATGTTTCGAACTTGATGTTCCGCGACGTATCGAATTTCTCAATCGCGTCGATCAGCCCAAAAATCCCATAGCTCACCAGGTCGGCTTGCTCGATGCTGTGCGGCAGACCGGCAGAAACCCGCCCCGCCACGTACTTCACCAACGGCGAGTAGTGAACGATGAGACGATCGCGCGCCTCACGGTCGCCGCTTCGCTTGAAGTCGGCCCACAGCTCTTCGATTGCGCCCCGCTCCTGCTCTTGGCTCAACACGTCAATTCGCTCACGCCCGCGGATGAGTCGATTCAAATACGGCGCGTAAGTGCTCCTTGCTGACGTGAGTGTAGACCTGAGTGGTCTGCAAGCTGGAGTGGCCGAGCAGTTCTTGGACAACCCGGAGGTCGGCACCCCCATCTAGGAGGTGCGTCGCGAAGCTGTGCCGGAGGGCATGCGGATGGGTCGGTGCCGCGGCTCGACGGTCCAGTAGACGCCGCACGTCTCGGGGACCGAGGCGCCTCCCACGCCGGTTGAGAAACATGGCGTCACCGGGACTGCCGACCTGAACCAGCCCTTCTCGCCCGTGGCCGATCCAGGCCTGCACCGCGCCCGCAGCCGGGGGGCTGATCGGGACCTGTCGCTGCTTGGCCCCTTTTCCCCACACTGTGACCAGGCGGCGGTTCAGGTCGACGTCACCGAGACCGAGTCCGCACAGCTCGGCCACCCGCAGGCCGGAGCCATAGAGCAACTCGAGCACCGCGTCGTCCCGTAGGCGGACCGCGGGCGGGTCGTCGGCCACTCGGGCCGGGGGGTGATCGAGGAGGACGTCGAGGTCGCTCGGCCCGAGAACCCTCGGTAGCCGGCTCGGTCCGGCAGGAACCGACAAACGCACCGACGGGTCCGTCACAATGACCCCCTGGCGGCGCAGCCAATCGAAATAGCGCCGGAGGGCCGCCACCTTGCGGGCGACGGTCCGCCGGGCATAGCGGCGAGTGGCGAGAAACGCCAGATAGCGCCGGAGCAGGAGCCGGGTCACCTGTCGGGGCTGCTCGAGCTGGGCCCGGGCGGCCCAGGTCACGAAAGCGTCCACGTCCCTCCGGTAGGCGACAATGGTCGAGGCGGCGACATCGGTCAGCGACCGCTCGAAGTCGTCCACCTGCCATGACATATAGCGACGTTACCCATCGGTGCGGTCCGGACGGTGTCATCCCTGGTCGCAGCGCTCCCACCAGGTTCCGTGTCCCCGGAGCAATCCAAGTCCTTCGAGGTGCAGGAGAACGACACTCAGGGCCCCAATGGGCACTCCGGTGCGATCCGCGATGAGGCTCGTCGACGTCGGCGTTCGATCAACCGAGTTGAGCACCCGCCTCTCGGGCGCTTCGAGCTGCACCGACCGCGCCGCCGGCGCCGATGTCGGTAGGAGCGCTTCATCGAGCGGTTGGCCGTGGGCTCGGGTTGGGCCTTGGTGTGGGCCCGGTTGCCGCCTGACCTGTTTCGCCTGGCCACCGGCGCGCCCAGGCCGAACCGGCGGTGGCCAGGGCCGGAGGTCTCCGAGCGCAGCCAGTACATCGCCGGCGTCGCGAACCGGTGATACACCCTCGTACAAGAGCTGGTTTGTCCCCGCCGAAGAGGCGCTGGTGACGGGACCGGGAACCGCCAAAACGTCCACACCGCGGTCCATGGCGGCCGCCACGGTCAACATCGATCCCCCCGCCGCGTGTGACTCCACGACCACCACCGCCTGGGCCAGGGCCGCGATTATTCGGTTGCGAGCGGGAAACCGCCATGATTGGGCCGGTTGGCCGGGTGGCGTCTCAGAGAGGATCGCCCCCGCCGCCCCCACCCGCCGCCACAGTTCACGGTGCCGCAGCGGATACGGGGTGTCGACTCCGCTCGCCGCCACCCCGAGGGGTCCGGCACCGCTTGTCGCCTGCAGCGCTCCGTAGTGGGCGGCACCGTCGATGCCGAGGGCCAACCCCGAGATCACGCAGACGCCTCGCTCGGCTAGGTCCTGACCCAGCTCCGTGGCAACCGAACGTCCGTAACTGGTGCAGTGCCGGGTACCGATAATGGCGACTCGAGGGCGGGCGAGCACCGCGAGATCCCCAAGGCAGAACAACACCCCCGGAGGGTCGGGATCATCGATCAAGGGACCTGGGAAATCCGGGCCGCCGTAGTAGACGACCCGAATCGCGCCGTCCTTCATCGCCGACCAACGGCGCCCGACATCGCGTCGAGCCGCGACTTCCGCCCACCGCGCTCGGCCGGCGGTCCCTGGAAGGCCCGGGCTTCGGTCGGCTCGGCGGACCTCGCCGCGCAGGATTCGCTGCCACAACACGTCGGGCGGGCCGTCGCCCAGGAGGGCAACCAACCGGGCGGGCCCCATACCCGGAAGGTCGACCAGGGCGGCGGCGTAGGCCTCGGCCGGCAAAGGTTCGGTGCCGGTCACGCGGAGACCGCCTCGGCAGGAAAGGGATCGCTTCGAAGAACGAGGGCGGCGCAGATGTCCTCCTCACTGATCGGGGCGGTGCGCCCCGCCAGGTCGGCGAGCGTCAGAGCCACCCGCCGCACCCGGTGCAGGCCCCGGGCACTCAGCCGGCCCTGGCGCAACCGCGCCTCCAGGACCGAGGTGGCTCCATGGGTCAATGGCGCCCACTCGTCGAGCGCCGGCGCCGCGATGTCGGCGTTGCATCGCACACCCCGCTCGGCGGCGATCTGTCGGGCTCGAGCGACCCTTTTGGCCACGGCCACAGTCGGTTCCTCCGGTCGTGCCATCTCGAGCCCATGGGGCAACAACTGGGCGATTTCCGGACGGTCGACGGTTACCCGTAGGTCAAATCGGTCGATGACGGGACCGGAGACCCGACCGGAGTAGCGATTCCGGGCCTGGTCACCGCAGCGGCAGCTCCCCGGGGTCATCCCCTCGCCGCAAGGGCAGGGGTTCATAGCCGCCACCAGAAGGAAACGGGCAGGGAAGGTCACACTTCCCCGGGCCCGGCATACCCGAATGGCACCCTCCTCGAGAGGCTGTCTGAGGGTGTCCAGGACCGCGCTGGGAAATTCCGCCAATTCGTCCAGGAAGAGGACGCCGAAATGGGCGCAGGAGATTTCCCCCGGTCGCATGGTTGAGCTACCCCCGCCGATCAGAGACACCGCCGAGGCCCCGTGGTGAGGCGCCCGAAACGGTGGGCGCCGCAGTACGCCCCGGGCCGGGAGGGTGAGGCCAGCGGCTGAGTGGATTCGGGTGGCGGCGAAGGCTTCGTGGGGCGTGAGCGGCGGCAGCAGTCCGGGAAGCCGCCGGGCCAGCATGGACTTCCCGGCACCGGGCGGGCCCACCATCAGAAGGTGGTGGCCGCCAGCCGCCGAGACCTCAACTGCCATTCGTCCCAACGCCTGGCCGCGGACATCGGCCAGGTCGGGTTCGACCTCGCGCTCCCCCTCGTCGGGTAATGGCGGAGCCGACCAGCGCCGGTTGCGCAGCGCGTCAACAAGTCCGCGCAGGCTCGGGGCGGTGTGAACCGTGTGACGCCCGAGAGCCGATGCTTCGCCATAGCAAGGCGCGGGGACGATGACGACCGGTTGGTCGATGGCCTCCACCATTGACAAGACGCCGGGGACGCCACGGATCGACCCGTCGAGGCCGACTTCGCCGATGAAAGCCATTCCGTCGACGTCATCTGGTTTCAGCACCTTGGCAATGACGAGCAGGGCGACCGCGATCGGAAGGTCGAGGCCGGCGCCCGATTTCCTGATGCCGGTTGGCGCCAGGTTCACCGTCACCCGCCGGTTGGGCCATGGCAGGTCACTGGACAACAGCGCCGCTCGTACCCGGTCTCTCGCCTCCCGGCACGAGGCGTCGGGCAATCCGACGACCGTGAAGCCCGGCAGCCCGTTGGAGATGTGCACCTCCACCGTGATGGGCCAGCCGTCGACACCGAGGAGGGTTGCGGATGGGACGGTCGCGAGCACGTAAGCCTCCTCTGTCGGTGGTGCATCGGGAGGAGGGCCGTTGATTGGGGGCGCCGGCCAACTCAAGTCGCCGGGACAGACAATATCGGGGGCCTGTGACGGTGACCGTCGGGGGTTATGGTCACAGGGGGCTGGTAGGGTACGAACATACGTTCCCAGTGGTTGGGGGGATGGTCGCAGGCCCGTTTCGAGGCCTTGCCTTTCCGGTGATTGTTTTTGTTGGTTCGGGGATGGCGGCCGATGTGTGTCGGGTTGAAGCAGTTGCGAGAAGCGATGCAGGGTTACGCCACCGCCTTCGACGCCTCTGTTTTGAGTTGCGCCCAGGCAGCAGCGGCGGTCCAGGAGGCGGCGGCGGTCGAGCACATGGCGGCCACCGTCAAAGCATTGGCGGCGGCGCGCGCCGCCCAGGGGTCGTCGTGGAAGGAGGGCGGGTTCTGTTCCCCCGAGGAGGAACTGGCCCGCCGCACCGGCACCACCGTCAACGACGCCCGACACGCCCTGGCGTTGGGGAAACGCCTCGACGAACAGCCCGAGGTGGCCGACGCGGCCCGCCACGGCAACCTGTCGCCGGCCCAGGCGGCCGCCATCTCCGACGCCGTCGCCGCCGACGCTTGGGCGGCGGGGGACCTGTTGGGGGCGGCCCGGGTGGGCGGGTCGCTGGCCGACCTGAAAAACCGCTGCGCCGAGGTCAAAGCCAAAACCATCGACTTGGAGCAACGCCGCCGCGACATCCACCGGCGCCGGTTCCTGCGGGCGTGGACCAACCCCGAGCGCGAGGGCCACCTCCACGCCATGGCCAACCCCGAAGACCTCGCCCAGATCATGGCGGCGGTGGAACCCCTGGCCGACCTGATGTTCCACCAGGCCCGGCGCCAGGACCGTCACCAACCCCGCCAGGCGTACCTCCTCGACGCCCTCCTCGCCCTCGCCCTCAACGCCACCAGCACCCCCAGCACCGGACACGTCCGCTCCCCGCAGCCCGCCATGGCGGTCGGACCTGACAGCCCAGCCGGCGACGTCGCGGCGGCCACACTGTGGCCCGAAACCGACCCCGACGCCGCCGAACCCGGCCCGCCGCCGCACTCGCCGCCCGACTCCGCAGGCCGCTTCCACGATGCGGGCGGCTGGCCGCCCGCCCGACCACCCGACCCGACCGGCGACACCTACCCGCCCCTAGGCGCCACCGCCCCCGCCCCAACCGCCCCACCCGGGACGACCGGGCCCACCAGCCCACCCGGGGCGAAGGACCCTCCCGGGACCACCGTGACCGCCGGCCCGACCGGGACCGCCGACCCGGCGGGGGCGAATGGCCCACCGGGGGCGAATGGCCTACCTGGGGCGAATGGCCCACCCGGCGCTACCGGGCCACCGCGGCGCCCGGCCCGCACACCGTCGGGACGCACCACCACCCGAATGCGACGCGGGGCGGCCGTCAAACTCCTCATCCGAATCGACCTCGACACCCTCCTGCGCGGCTTCCCCATCGACGGCGAAACCTGCGAACTGGTCGGCCACGGCCCCCTCTCGGTCTCCGCCATCAACGACATCATCAACAACGGCGACCCCTTCATCACCGCCATCTTGACCAAAGCCCACCAAGTAGCCGGCGTCGTCCACCTCGGCCGAAAACCGACCGCCTACCAAAAGACCGCCACCGAATGGCTCCACCCCACCTGCGCCGCCGCCGGCTGCCCCCACACCGCCCACCTCGAACTCGACCACCGCCACGACTGGTCAAAAACCAAGATCACCATCTACGACTGGCTCGACGCCCTCTGCCACCACCACCACCAACTCAAAACCAGGCACGGGTGGGCCCTCACCGCCGGCACCGGCAAACGAGCCTTCGTCCCCCCCGACCACCCCCTCCACCCCAACAACCAGCCAAGCCGGGCCGATCAGACATGACCGCAGCTCAGCGTCCCTCGAAGCGGGGTTCTCTCCTTTCCACGAAGGCGGCCAGGGCCTCGGCGGTGTCCGCGGTCGAGAAGTTGACGACCTGGGATCTGCCCTCGTCATCCAAGGCCTTGGCCATCGAGACCTCGAAGGACTGGTTCAGCAGGCTCTTGGTCAGGGACAGCGCTATAGGTGGGCCATCGGCCAGCCGGCGAGCCCAGGCATCGACGAAATCGTCGAGTTCGGGCTCCGGCAGGACCCGATTGACCAGGCCCAGGTCGAGCGCCTCCTTGGCCGAGATGATGTCGGCCAGGAACGCCAGTTCCTTCGCCCGGTGGAGGCCCACCAGTCGAGGCAAGAGCCACGACCCGCCGCAGTCGAGAGAGAGGCCCCGGCGGGCGAAGATCTCTGTGAACCGGGCCTCGTCGGATGCCACGATCAGGTCACAGCCGAGCGCCAGGTTGCACCCGGCGCCGGCCGCCACGCCGTGCACCTTGGCGATAGTCGGCTTCGGAAGGCGGTGCAATGCCAGGGCGGCATCCGCGAGATGGCGCATCAGCGACAGCGGACGGTCAAAGGATCCAGCCGTGCTCAAATCGGCGCCTGAGCAGAAGGAGCTGCCGGCTCCGGTCAGCACCAGTACCCGGTCCTCGGTGCGGTGGGTGACCTCGGTGAAGCAGTCTTCGAGCTCACGCCACATGGTTGCGTTGGCCGCGTTCTTCTTCTCGGGGCGGTTCATAGTTACCGTGACCACGCCATCGGCCCTCTCGACGATGAGCGTCTCCATCGAAGCCACCCTAGGCCGACAGTTCGGGGTCGGGCGGTACCCTCCCTGAGTGGGATTCAACCCGTACCGCCCCCAAAAGCGACGCCAGTCGGACTACGTCATGGTCGCCTTGGCGGTGGCGATCGTGGCCGGGCTGGTGCTGTGGGCGCTGATCCCACGGTGACGGGACCGGAGGAGATCCGCCGGATCCACCCCTTCCAGGCCCTGAAGACCTATGTGTGCCCGGGCTGTCAGCAGCACATCCCACCTCGGACCGGTCATCTCGTGGTGGTGCCGACCGACGCCCCCGACCTGCGCCGGCACTGGCACAACGCCTGCTGGGAATATCGCCTCCGTCGGCACCCGGGCAGTCCTAGGCGCCCGGGCCGGTCGTAGCCGGGCGGGCCGGTCGTAGCCGGGCTGGGCCGGTCGTAGCCGGGCGGGCCGGTCGTAGCCGGGCGGGCCGGTCGTAGCCGGGCGGGCCGGTCGTAGCCGGGCTGGTCGGTCGTCGGCGGGCTCGCCGGTCCTGGCCGCCCGGGGCGGTCGCAGACGGGCTGGCGGACGTACGGGCGGGGCGGTCTTATGACCTGAGCGCCCGGGTGATGGCCTGATCGAGGTCAGACCAGAGGTCGTCGGGATGCTCGAGGCCGACGGAGAGGCGCAACAGGGAGGGGGGTAGATGGGCTTCGCCGCTCCAGCGGGCCCGCCGCTCGATCAGGGACTCGACGCCGCCGAGGCTGGTTCCCGGGGTGACCAGCTGGACTGCTTGGCACACCGCCTCGGCCGCCTCGACGCCGCCCGCCACCTCGAAAGCCAGCATGGTGCCGAAGCCCCGCATCTGACGGGCTGCCAGCTTGTGGCCGGGATGGTCGGGCAGACCCGGATAACGGACCGAACTCACGCCTTCCCGGCCCTGGAGGCGCTCGGCCAGGTCGGCGGCCGTGGACTGGGATCGCTCCAGGCGCACCGCCAGTGTCCGCAGCCCCCGCAGGGCGAGGAAGGTCTCCATGGGGCCAGGGATGGCGCCGTGGAGCGAACGCCGGGTGCGCAGGCGTTCGAGTAGTTCCGGCGACCGGGTCACGGCCGCCCCGAGCAGCACGTCGGAATGGCCGGAGATCAACTTGGTGGCACTGTGCAGCACCACGTCGGCGCCCATCTCGAGGGGACACTGCAGCAGCGGCGAGGCGAAGGTGTTGTCGACCGCAACCGTCAGACCCAACCGGTGGGCCCCCTCGATCAGCGCCGGCAGGTCGGCTATGGCGAGCAAGGGATTGGTCGGGGACTCCAACCACAGCATTCCGCCCGCGGCCCCGCGGTTCGGCGCCGAGGCCACCTCTTCGCACAACGCCAGGGTGGCGTCGGTGTCGGCGACGTCGGTCGAGCGGACCGCCAACCGTCCCCGGTCCGCGGCATCGGCGAGGAACCTTCGGGTCCCGTTGTAGGCATCGCCGGCCGCCACCACCCACCCGCCGACCGCAACCGTCTCCAAGACGGCGGCGATGGCCCCCATACCCGAGGAGAAGGCCAGTGCTCGGCCCCCTTCCAGACCTCCGAGGGCGCTCTCGAAGGCTTCCCAGGTGCTGTTGTCGTCGCGGCCGTAGGTCGGCTGGCCTCCGGCGCGGAAGGTGGCGGAGAACTCCACCGGCGAGTTGACCGGCGCCCCGGGCTCGGATCCGGGGCGTCCCAGATGCACCGCCAACGTGGAGCGATCCAGCGGGGAAGGGCCAGTCGTCAGAAGGCGCCCTCGATGATCTCCAGGTCCTCACCCAAGAGGGCGGCAACGTCGAAACGGATCTCCCGCGCATGCATGGGGGCAGCCTCCTCCAACCACCGTGCGGCCAGGCGCCGGATGCGGGCCCGCTTCTGCATGGTGACCGACTCGGCCGGTAGGCCAAAGGCATCGGTGGTCCTCGACTTGACCTCGCAGAACACGAACATCCGACCCTGACGCAGGACCAGGTCGAGCTCGCCGCCGCGACAGCGCCAGTTGCGGGCCACCACCTCGTAGCCGTGGGCCTCGTACCAGGCCGCAGCTGCCGCCTCGCCGGCCGTCCCCAGGGCGCGCCGACCGGCGTCGCGGGTGGTGATGGCTACATCTCCTTCTCGGGAAGCTCCTCGACGTTGACGTCCTTGAACGTGACGACCCGGACCGAGGAAACGAAGCGGGCCGGGCGATACATGTCCCACACCCAGGCATCGCCCAGCGTTATCTCGAAGTAGGTGCGGCCCGCCTCCCCTTTGGCCTCCATGACGACGTCGTTGGCCAGGTAGAACCGCCGCTCGGTTTCGACCACGTACCGGAACATGGCCAGCACGGCCCGATACTCCTGGTAGAGCTGAAGCTCGATTTCCGTCTCGTACCGCTCCAGGTCCTCGGCGCTCACCGGGACACCGCCTCCGCCTGTCCCATCGACCCGTTCACCTGGCCGCCCTCACGTTCGTGCTGCGGTACCGCACGCCGGTCGTCATGACCCCATGCTACGGCGTCTGCGGAGCTCATTCATGCCTTACCGCGCCCGCCGTCGGTCAGAGAAACGACCAGTGGTTGACCGGCCACACCCGCCAGATGACCCGCCCCACGACCGTGGTGCCGGGGATGGAACCAAAGACGCGGCTGTCGCTGGAGAAGGGGCGGTTGTCACCCATGACCCAGAGGTGCCCGGCCGGGACCACGATGGGACCAAAGCTGCTGGTCATGGTGCCCGGCGGCAGGTAGGGCTCGATCAGCGACCGGCCGTCTATGTAGATCCCGCCGTTGCGGCCCTCGACCGTTTCGCCGGGGAGTCCGATCACCCGCTTGATCAACTCGGTCTGTGACTCCGCCACTCCGAGCATGCGGCCCACCCGTTGCAGGGCCCGGCTGAGCGGGTCGCCGGCGACCTTTACCGCTTGCTGTTCAGCCGGCGGAGCCGAGAACACTACGATGTCGCCCCGCCGGGGGTCGTGGAGCCGGTAGGCCAGCTTGGACACGACGACCCGGTCGTTGACCCGGAGCTGGGGGACCATCGAGGCCGACGGAATGTAGAACGCCTGGGCGACGAAAGTGTTGATCGTGATGGCAACCAGCACGGCCACCGCCACCAGGGCCGCGAACTCGGCCACCCGCCAGGTCTCCGCAGGCGACCAGGTGGGCCGGGGTGGCCGCCGGATCGGCCCCGGAGACCGACGGGACCCGGGGGACCCGGGTGACGAGCGCAACAACTGCGGTGCCGACGGCAACGACCGGGACGGCAGCGACCGGGACGGCAGCGACCGGGACGGCAGCGGCCGAGTCGACCAGCCAGAGCCGGTGTCGGACCAGTCCTGGCGGGCCACCGCCGCTATCGGACCGAGCGCTTCTCCTTGATCTTGGCCCGCTTGCCGGTGCGCTCCCGGAGGTAATACAGCTTGGCCCGGCGCACGTCGCCCTTGGTGACGACCTCGATGGTGGCGATGACCGGAGAGTGCACCGGGAAGGTGCGCTCCACGCCCACGCCGAAGCTGAGCTTGCGCACCGTGAAGGTCTCCCGGATCCCCGACCCAGAACGGCGGATCACGGCTCCCTGGAAGATCTGAACCCGCTCGCGGGTGCCTTCGACCACGCGGACGTGGACCTTCAAGGTGTCGCCAGGGGCGAAGTCGGGCACGTCGTCGCGGAGGCTGGTGCGGTCAACGAGATCTGTCGGGTTCATGGCGCGGCTCCTCGCGGCGAAAACAAGCGGGGGAGGTTCACGATAGAGGATCGGGGGCCGGTTCCACTACCGAGGCCTCGTCGAGTAGCCCGAATTCCGCCAGGAGGGCCAGTTCCGGGCCCCGCAGACCGCCGCGCTGGGCCAGGAGATCGGGTCTCCGGGCCCGGGTCCGGGCCAGCGCCTGGGCCTGTCGCCACCGGGCCACCCGGGCGTGATCACCCGACCGCAGCACCTCGGGCACCGTCCAGCCCCGGAAATCGGCGGGCCGGGTGTACTGCGGGTACTCGAGCAGCCCGTCGGCGAAGGTCTCCTCGGCCGCGGAGCCGGCATTGCCCATCACGCCGGGCACCAACCGGGCCACCGCCTCCACGACCGCCAACGCCGCCACCTCGCCGCCCGCCAAGACGAAGTCACCGATGCTCAACTCGTCGTCGACGAGGTGGTCCACGATCCGCTGGTCAACGCCCTCGTACCGCCCGCACAGCAGCGAGAAACCCTCCCTCGCCGCCAACTCCCCTGCCAGCGCCTGATCGAAGCGACGCCCCCCGGGGCTCAACAGAAACAGCGGCCGGGGCGGCAGCACCGCTTCCACCGCCGAGAAGACGGGCTCGGGCGCCAGCACCATGCCCGGCCCGCCGCCGAAGGTGGCGTCGTCGACCGAGCGGTGGGGATCGGTCGTCAACGACCGCAGGTCGTGAACCCGCAGGTCGAGGACCCCACAACGGCGGGCTTTGCCGATCAGGCTGGCGTCCAGCCAGGGCGCCACCAGGTCCGGGAAGATCGTGAAGATGTCGACGCGCATCAGCGGCACTACAGGTCGAGCAGGCCGGCCGGGATGTCCACCGTGATCCGGCCCTCCTCCGACGCGGTCACGAAGCGCAGGGGGATCAGGCCGCCCCCCTCCAAGACCAGCAAGTCGCTGGCCGGGTTGGCCTCCACCGCCTCCACCCGCCCGAGGTCGTCACCCGCCATCGTCACCACCCGGGCGCCGATGAGCTGGTGGGCCCACAAGGCGTCGGGATCTTCCAATGGCGGCGCCTGAAGCAGCCCGCCCCGCAGTGCCTCGGCGCTCTCGCGGCTGGCCACCCCGTCGAACTGAACGATCCAGCGGCCATCGCCGGTCGCCTCAAAGCGGCGGGCGTGGCGGACCACCAGGGCGCCTCCCGGGCCGTGCAGGGTCGCTCCGGCGGCGACGCGTTCGCTCCGGTTGGTGATGAGAGCCACCACAACCTCGCCCCGCAAACCGTGAGGCTTGACGATGCGGCCGACGTCGAGCAGCACGAGCGTCAGCTAGTCGACGATGTCGACTGCGACCTCGACCCCTTCGCGGGCACCGGCGGCCCGGACCACGGCCCGGATGGCCTGGGCCACCCGGCCCCGGCGGCCGATCACCTTGCCCATGTCCTCGGGCGACACCCGCAGGGACAACCGGAGATCGCCCCGGCGGCCCTCATCCATGTCGATGACGACACTGTCGGGGTCGTCGACGATGCTCTTGGCGACAAACTCCAGCACGTCGCGGGCCATGGCGCCGCGAACCGCGCCGTCCGTGGCGCCGACGGCGTCGGTGGTCACTTGAGGGTCACGCCCGGGTCAGACACGTTGTGGTCCGACGCCAATCCATGACCTGACTCCTTCAGGATCTTGGCGACCCGCTCGGTCGGCTGGGCACCGTCGGCCAGCCACTTGGCCGCCTTGACGTGGTCGATCTGGATGACGGAGGGATCGGCGCGGGGCTGGTAGGTGCCCAGGATCTCGATGAAACGGCCATCGCGCGGCGAGCGGCTGTCGGCCGCCACGATCCGGTAGGTCGGCTGCTTCTTCTTGCCCATGCGCATCAAGCGGAGCTTTACGGCCATGACTACTTCTTCCTCTTCTTTTTCTTGTTGAGAGCCCGGCCCATTCCGGGCATCCCACTGAATTGTTTCATCATCTTCTGCATTTCCTTGAACTGCTTGAGCAGCAGATTGACCTCAGAAACCGTCGAGCCGCTTCCGTTGGCAATGCGCTGGCGCCTCGAGCCGTTGATCAGCGCCGGGTCGCGGCGCTCAGCCAGGGTCATCGAGTGAATGATTGCTTCTACCCGACCGAGCTCCTTGTCGCTGATATTGGCGTTCTTGAGCTCTTTCGGTATTCCCGGGAGCATACCGACGATCCCCGAGAGGGGACCCATCTTCTTGACTTCCTGCATCTGCTCGAGGAAGTCCTCGAGGGTGAAGGCGCCCTCCTGCAGGCGGGCTGCCGCCTTTTCGGCGACGTCCTTGTCGTAGGACTGTTCCGCCTTCTCGATGAGCGTGAGGACGTCGCCCATGCCGAGGATGCGCCCCGCCATCCGGTCGGGGTAGAACGGCTCGAAGTCGGCCAGGCGCTCACCGGTCGAGGCGAAGGCGATGGGCTTGCCCACCACCTCCTTGACCGAGAGGGCGGCGCCGCCGCGGGCGTCGCCGTCCAGCTTGGTCAGGATGACGCCGTCGAGGTTGAGGGTCTCGTGGAACGCCTCGGCGACGTTCACGGCGTCCTGGCCGGTCATGGCGTCGATAACGAGGAACGTGAAGTGGGGCTCGACGGTCTGGGAGATCCGCCGGACCTCCTCCATCAGCTCCTCGTCGATGGCAAGGCGCCCCGCGGTGTCGACGATCAGGACGTCCTTGCCCAGGCGCCGGGCCTCCTCGAGACCCGCCTTGGCGACTGTCACCGGGTCCGACGCCTCGCTGAAGACGGGAACGCCGACCTGACCCCCGAGGACCCGCAGCTGCTCGACGGCGGCCGGCCGTTGCAGGTCGGCGCCCACGAGGAGGGGGTTGCGGCCCTGCTGCTTGAACCAGCGGGCCAGCTTGCCGGCCGCCGTGGTCTTGCCCGAGCCTTGCAGTCCCGCCAGCAGCACGACGGTCGGCGGCCGGCCCGAGTAGGTGATCTTGAGCGCCTCGCCGCCGAGGATGGTGACCAGCTCGTCGTGGACGATCCTGATCACCTGCTGTCCCGGCGTCAGGCTCTGGGAGAGCTCAGCGCCGGTGGCCTTCTCCTTGATCCGGCCGATGAAGGTCCGGACCACCTTGATGTTGACGTCGGCCTGGAGCAGCGCGAGGCGGATCTCCCGGAGGATTTCGTCGACGTCGGCTTCGCTCAGCCGTCCTCGGCTGCGCAAGCGGGAGAAAATGACGTCGAAGCGATCCGAGAGTGAAGAAAACATTGCGGCTTGCGAGGGTACCCGATAGCGGCCGGTGGTCCGTCCGGCTCAATCGAACTCAGCCGAAGATGGCCTCGACGAACTCCTCGGCGTTGAAGTCGATCAGGTCCTCGGGGCCCTCGCCCAGGCCTACCAGCTTGATGGGGATGCCCAGTTCGCTCTGGATGGCGAGGGCGATGCCGCCTTTGGCGGTGCCGTCGAGCTTGGTGAGCACGACGCCGGTGACGCCGACCGCGGCCGCGAATTCCTTGGCCTGGACGAGGCCGTTCTGCCCCGTCGTGGCGTCGATGACGAGGAGGACCTCGTTCAGGGTCCCCGGGTCCCGCTCCGCCACCCGGCGTACCTTCTTCAGTTCCTCCATGAGGTTGATCTTGGTGTGCAGCCGGCCCGCGGTGTCAGCCAGTATCAGGTCGGTACCGCGGGCGGCGCCGCGTTCTTGGCGTCGAACACCACCGCCCCGGGGTCGCCCCCCTCGGCGCCGCGCACCAGATCCGCTCCCACCCGTTTGGCCCACAGCTGCAACTGGTCGGCGGCGGCGGCGCGGAACGTGTCCCCGGCGGCCATGATCACCGACCGCCCTTCGTTGGCGGCTTGCAGGCCGAGCTTGCCGATCGTGGTCGTCTTGCCGACGCCGTTGACACCGACGAACAGCCACACGTTGAGGGCACCCGGTTGGAACGCCAGCGTGCGGTCGCCCTGCAAGCGCGACGTGAGGTCGGCCTTCAGGGCGTCGAGGAGAGCCTCGGGATCGGAAATGCCCTCCTTCTTGACCCGGGACCGCAGCTCGTCGAGAACCGAAGCCGTGGTTTCCACCCCCACGTCGGCGCGGATGAGCGCCTCTTCGAGGTCGTCCCAGGTCTCATCGGTGATCTTCTCCCGGGAGCGGACTGAGCCCAGGTAGCCGGCCAGGAGGAACCGAGCCTTGCCCAGCCGGTCCCGGAAACTGGGTTTGACCGCCGGCGGCACCGGTGCAGGAGGCGCCGGTTCCTCCGCCGGGGCGGGCGGGGCGGCAACGGTGGCCTCGGCCAGGGCCCGTTCGATCTCCTCGACCTGCTCGGCGGTGAGCTCGCCGGCCGGCGCCTCCACCGGGGACGGCGCAGGTGACATCGGGGTCCCCACGGCCGGGGGCGACGGCGGCGGCTCGAGCTCGGGGCCCCGGCCCCGCCGGCGGGTCAGGGTGATTGCCGTCGCCGAGGCGGCCACGATGACGAGCAGGGCGATCAGCAGGACGAGCGTCATAGGTGGATTCGAAGCCTACCGGGGGCAACCGGCGACGCCGTCAGGCGCTGGCGAACGCCGTCAGGCGCTGGCGAACGCCGTCAGGCGCTGGCGGCGATCCGCTCGCTCACGACGATCGACGAGCCGCCCGGTTGCATGGTCACTCCGTAGAGCCAGTCGGCGGCCTCCATGGTGCGCTTTTGGTGGCTGACCACCAGGAGCTGGGCCTCCTGGCGGAACTCGCGCAGCAGGTCCAGGAAACGCAGCAGGTTGACATCGTCCAGGGCCGCCTCGACCTCGTCCATCATGTAGAAAGGCGAGGGCCGGCTCCGGAACACCGCAAACAGCAGCGCCAGCGCGGTGAGGCTGCGCTCGCCGCCCGACAGCAGCGACAGGCGGCGGATGTTCTTCCCGGACGGCCGGGCCTCGACCTCGATGCCGGTCTCCAGCAGGTGATCGGGGTCGGTGAGGCGTAACCGCCCCTGGCCCCCCGGGAACAGGGTGGTGAACAACCGCTCGAAGTTCTCGGCCACGTCGGCGTAGGCGGCCCGGAACACCTCGACAATCTCGGCATCGACGGCCCGGATGACCTTGCCCAGCTCCCTGCGGGCCGACCGGACATCCTCCAGCTGGCCTTCCAGGAACGCCTGGCGCTCCTGCAGGGCCGCGAACTCCTCCAGCGCCAACGGGTTGATGGGGCCCATGAGCCGGATCTCGCGCTCCAGGTCCCGGACCCGGCCGGCGGGGCTGGAACCGGGCGGCAGCACCGGGCACGGGGCGTCGCGGGTGGTCTCGATCTCGCAGTCCAACTCCCGCCGGACCGTCTCCACCAGCGCCTCTCGCCGCACCTGGGCCTCGGTCTGCTCCATGTGGGCCCGGGAGCTGCGTTCCCGAAGCTCCGAAAGGTGGCGCTCCGACGCCGCCCGCTGCCGCCTCAGTTCGTCCAAATCAGCGGTGGCCAGCTGCACCGCCTGCGACTCCTCGCGCCGGGCGTTGCGGAGGTAGGCCACGAGGGTCTCGAGCTGCTGCACCCGCGACGCCACCAAGAGGCCGAGTCGTTCTGCGACCACTGCCGTGCGGGCCTGCTGTCCCCGCCGGGCAGCCAGGTGCCGGCGCTGGTCGGCGTCGTGTTGGAGCCGGTTGTCGATGTCGGCCAGGCGCCGGCTGAGCATGGTCCGGCGCTGCTCCAGGGCCGCCGCCCGCACCTCGACATCGCGCCGGAGGGCGGCCAGCGCCGTCGATCGCTCGGCCAGCCGGGCCCGGTGGGCCCGGTCGACGCAGGGCCCGCTCGGCACGGGCCGCGGCCAGCTCCTCGAGCCGGGGCAGCAGCTCCTCGAGCTGCTCGATGCGCTTGGCCTCCCGATCCAGGCGCGCCGCCAGCTCCACCCGCTGGGCGCGAATCGCGGCCAGCTCGGCCAAAGCCTCCTGACGCTCGGCGCCGGCCCGGCCCATGGCCTGGACCCGGGCGCCCCGGCGCACGATGTAGCCGTCGAGGCGGCGATGGGCCTCGTTGTCGTCTCCCGTGGCCTGCTGCAGCGTCGCCCGGGCGAGCGAGCACGCCGACATATGGGTGGCGACCGCCTCGGCTGACTTGGCGGCGCGGGCCGTGGCTTCCTCCAGGGCGGCGCCGGTGGCCCCGCTCATACCGGCGCCGGTGCTCCATCCACTGGCGGTGAACCGGTCCCCGGCCCGGGTCACGACCACCAGATGAGGCGCCACCAGGGCCACGTCCACGGCCTGGTGCCAGTCGCCGTCCACCACGACGGTAGAGGCCAGGAGGCGATCCAGGAGCCGGGCCACGGCGGGGAGGCGGGAGCGGACCCGGGCCCGCAGCGAACTGGCGGCCCCGGGCACCCCGGCCGGGACCTCGACCGGGACCGCGGCCTCGTCCTCGTCCCTCCAGCAGGGGCAGTACGGCACCCGGCGCGTTCAGGGCCAGGAGAAGGCTTAGGCTCGCCCGAGCCGCGTCGACCCCCTCAACCAGGACGGCGGCCACCGCCTCACCGGCCGCCGCCTCAAAGGCGGGGCCCCAGCCCTCGTCGACTTCGACGCACTCCAGAAGGGTCCCGACCACCCCGGAGACCTCCGCCAAGCGGGCCACCCCAGCCCGGGCCCGGGCTTCGTCGAGGCTCAGAGCCAGCGCCTCGGCTCGGGCCGACCACAGATGTTGCTCGCTTTCGGACTGCCGGCGGACGGCTTCGGCGCCGGCCAGGGCCTGCTGGGCCGACTCCCGACGCTCGGAGGCCGCCGCCGCGGCGGCCGCCAGGACTTCCTCGGTCGCGTCATCGGACCCCTCGGCGGCCAGCCGGGCCAGTTCGTCGTCGGTTCGGGTCTTGCGGATCTCCAGGGTCTGGCGGCGGCCGTCAAGGCGGCGCAACTCGCCGCGGGTGCTGTCCAGGCCGGCCCGCAGGGCGACCAGCTCGGCGCGCACCTCACCCGCGGCCGCCCCCTCGGCGACGGAGGCGGGCCCGGGAACCCCCTGCTCCAGGGCGTGGACCTCGGCTGCGACCTCGGCTTCCGCTCTCGCCAGATCCTCGACCTGGGGCACCAGCGATGCCGCCTCGCCTTCGGTGGTGATCAGTTCCTCGGCCACCTGGGCCGCCTCCGCCTCGAGGCTGGCCACCACGTCCTGGTCGAGGGCGGCCTGGCGGTCCCGCTCCGCGGCCCGCTGGCGCTCGCCGATCAGCGCCACCAGACCCCGGGCGGTCGCACCCAGGCGTTCCGCCCGCGAAAGGGCGTCGGCGAGGTCGAGCCCGTCGGCCCGCTGGCGGACGACCGATAGCTGGCTCTCGGCCTGGGCGACGGCTTCGTCGAGCTGGCGCAGGCCCAGGCGGCACTGGTCCTCGGCCCGAGCCAGGTCGGCCCGGGCTCCGGCCGAGCTGACCAGGCGGGCCTCGACCACGGCAAGTTCCCGCCCCACCAGGTGGCGGCGGATGCGGGCCAGCTCCCCGGCCAGCTCGTCGTGGCGGCGGGCCGCGTCGGCCTGGCGTTCCAGCGGCCGCAGCTGGCGCCGGACCTCGCGGAGGAGGTCCTGGAGCCGCAGCAGGCTGCCCTCAGTGGCGTCCAGGCGTCGCTCGGCCCGCTCCTTGCGCTTGCGGTACTTGAGGATCCCCGCCGCCTCCTCGATGATGAGGCGGCGTTCTTCGGGGCGGGCGTTCAGGACCCCGTCGAGCTGGCCCTGGGAGACGATGACGTGCTGCTGACGGCCGACACCGGTGTCCGACAGCAGCTCCTGGACATCGAGCAGCCGGCACGGGGCACCGTTGATGGCGTACTCGCTGTCCCCGGAGCGGAACAGGGTGCGGGTCACGGTTACCTCGGAGAACGCGATCGGCAGCAAACCCGCCTGGTTGTCGATCGTCAGCGACACCTCGGCCCGGCCCAGGGCGGGACGCTTGGGCGTCCCCGCGAAGATGACGTCCTCCATCTTGGAGGACCGCACGGTCCGGGGGCTCTGGGCGCCCAGCACCCAGGCCACCGCGTCCACGATGTTGGACTTGCCGCTGCCGTTGGGGCCCACCACGACAGTCACCCCAGGCTCGAAATTCAACGTGGTGGTCTCGGCGAAGGATTTGAAACCCTTCAGGGTCAGCGACTTCAAGAACACGGTGCGGCCAACCTAGCGTCGGCGGCGGCCCTCGCTGTGCGACCCCCCGTCACACCTGGCAGCGGGGGCAGAAGAAGGTGGAACGGCCTCCCGTTTTGATCCTCACGATCGGAGCCCGGCACCGGGTGCAGGCCTGGCCCTCGCGGTCATAAACCCGATGGTGGTGTTGGAAGGCACCGACGCGCCCGAACACATCCCGGTACTGCGCATCGGCCAGGGATGATCCTCGCAACTGGACGGCTGCCTTAAGGGTGACCGACATGGCCCGGTACAACCGCCGCACCTCAGCCCCGCTCAGAGTGTCGGAGGCCCGGTCGAAGCGCAGCCGGGCCGCGTGGAGGATCTCGTCGGAGTAGATGTTGCCGATGCCCGCCAGGAACCGCTGGTTCATGAGCAGCGCCTTCAGCTGGGAGCGCCGACCGTGGAGCAGTCGGGCCAGTTGGGCGTTCGACTTGACATCTTCGAGCGGGTCGGGGCCCAGGTGGGCCAGCTCCGGCGTCCCGGCGCCGGCGACGAACACCTCACCGAAGGTCCGGGGGTCCACGAAGCGCAGGTCCCGGCCCCCGTCATGGTCGTCGAAGCCCAGTACCACGTGGGTGTGCCGTACCTGGGGGTCGCCCGGGGCCGCCACGAGGAGCTGGCCGCTCATGCCCAGGTGCACCACCAGATCCCCACCGCCCTCCAGCGGCAACAACAGGTACTTCCCCCGCCGGGCTACCGGCCCGATGGTGGCGCCCACCAGGGCCCGGGCGAAGGCCACCGGGTCACCATGGCGGCGGATCGACCGGGCCCCGGTCGCGGTGACCCGCTCGATCCGGCGCCCCCGGAGCTCGCGGTCGAGGTCGGCGCGGATCGTTTCGACCTCGGGAAGCTCAGGCACTCCGATGTTCGGGAGCGTCGCGCGGGGCCTGCAGTTCGCCGGTCAGCCGGGCCCAGGCCACCCGGGCCGCGGCCTGTTCCGCTTGTTTCTTGGAGCGACCGTGGCCGCTGCCGCACACGGCGCCGCGCACCACGACCACCGCGTCGAACAGCTTGGCGTGGTCGGGGCCCTCGTCGGTCACCTGGTAGACGGGGAGAACATCGAGCTGGCGGGCGCACAGCTCCTGGAGCCGGGTCTTGTAGTCCTGACCCCCGGGCCCCGCCGCCGCCTCGACCATCCGTTCCCCGAGCAGCCGCATCACCAGTTCCGACGCCGCCTGCCAGCCCCGATCGAGGTAGATGGCGCCAATGAGCGCCTCCATGGCGTCGGCCAGGATCGAAGGCTTCTCGCGGCCGCCCGATTGCCCTTCGCCCTTGCCCAGCAGCAGGGCGTCGCCGACCTGGAGCTCCGCAGCCAGCTCGGCCAGCACCGAGGAATTGACGACCGACGCCCGCACCTTGGCCAGCTCGCCCTCGGGAAGGGTGGGGTACGTGAGGAAGAGGTGGTCGGTGACCACCAAACCGAGCACGGCGTCGCCCAGGAACTCGAGGCGCTCATTGGACTGGGCCCCCGGGGTCTCGGAACACCACGAACGGTGCGACAGCGAACGCAGGAGGAGGTCGGCGTCGGTAACCTCCCAGGCCAGGCGTTCCGCCAGGGCGTCGCGTTCGGGGGCCCCTTCGAGCCCGGATCGGGTGGCGACGATATCGGCGCCCGTTCAGCCCGCCTCGAGCTTGGCCACCACGTAGTCGACGGCGTCGCGCACGGTCTTCAGGTCTTCCAGGTCCTCGTCGTCGATGCGGAATCCGACGCTGCGCTCGCTGAGCTCCTCTTCCAGCGCCTCAACCAACTCGATCAGCGCCAGCGAGTCGGCACCCAGGTCATCGCCGAACGAGGCTGCTTCGGTGATGGTCCCCGGCTCGATCTCGAGGATGTCGGCCAGCCGGTCGCGGATCAACTCGAATACCTCGCGGCGGTCGGGGGTCGCCTTTTCGACGTGGGTTTCGGCAGGCACGGTCACTCCTGGCGCATCGGTCTGCAGGGGGTTGTCATGTTACCTGCCCGCCGCCACCGCCGCCTTGACCTGCTCCACCATGCCCCCCTGGACCGAGTCCCGGGCCACCTTGAGGGCGTTGACGATGGCACGGGGTCCCGAAGAGCCGTGGCTGATGATGCACACCCCGTCGACGCCGAGGAGCATGGCGCCGCCGTAGGTGTCGGCATCGAACTGATCGGCCAGCGGGGCCAGGGCGGGCAAGAGCACCTTGGACGCCGCCCGGGTCTCATCGGTCGACATCATCACGTCGATGATGGCGCCGATGAACAGCTTCAACCCGCCTTCGAGGGCTTTGAGGGCGACATTGCCGGTGAAGCCGTCCGTCACCACCACATCGACCACGTCGGACATGATGTCCCGCCCCTCCACGTTGCCGATGAACTTGACGTTGGGCCCGGCGCCCCCCGCCACCAGCAGGGCGTGGGCCTCCTTGACCAGCGTGTTGCCCTTGGAGGCCTCCTCGCCGATCGACAGCAGGCCCACCCGGGGGTCGCGCACCCCGAAGCGTAGCCTGGCGAAGGCGGAGCCCATCTGGGCGAACTGCACCAGCCAGGCGGCGCTGCACTCGGCGTTGGCGCCCCCGTCGATAAGGACGGTGTAGCCACCACCCGGCTTGGGGATCGGCGTGGCGATGGCGGGCCGAGCCACCCCAGGCAGCCGCCCCATTCGGAACAGGGCGCTGGCCATGGTGGCGCCCGTGTTGCCGGCGCTGACCATCGCCGACGCCCGGCCGTCACGGACCGCTTCCGCGGCCCGCACCAGCGACGAGTCCTTCTTCCGGCGCACGCCCTGGGCGGCGTCGTCGTGCATCGAGATGACCTCGCGGGCGGGATGGATGGGCAGGTCGCCGACATCGCCCAATCGATCCGGATCGCCGACCAGCAGCACCGGTATCCCCAGCGCCACCGCCTGGCGCGCCCCTTCCACGATCTGGTCGGGGGCCCGGTCGCCACCCATGGCGTCGAGGGCGACGGGGAGCATGTCCAACATGGGGGCGCGCCCGGGCTCGGTGTCGGCCACGGTGGAGGCGGGACTGGCGCTCACCGAGCGCTCAGTCGACGTCGATCGCCTGCCGCCCGCCGTACCACCCGCAGTTCGGGCAGACCACGTGGGGCAGCTTGGTCTGCCGGCACTGCGGGCAGACGCTCCGAGCCGGGACCGACAGCGTCCAGGCGCTGGCCCGGCGGCTACGGCTCTTGGCCTTGGAGGTCTTCTTCTTGGGTACCGCCATGATGACAAAGCTCCGTGTTGGGTTCAGGGGCGAACGGCCGCGGTGGAACCAGGGCTCCCAGCCGCGGGCACGAAAGTCTACGCCGAATCTGGGTCCCGGTCATCGCCGGGCGCGATCCGCAGGGCGTCGAGGGCGGCCCAGAGCGGATTGACGGCCGCCGGGGCGCAATCGCAGGGGGCTTCGGTGAGGTCGGCGCCGCACATCGGGCACAACCCGGCGCAGTCCTCCCGGCACAGCGGGGCCAGCGGCAACTCGAGGAGCAGGGCGTCGCGGGCCAGCGGGCCCAGATCCAAGGTGTCGCCGGTCAACGGGTAGGTCTCGGCCTCGTCGGCTTCGACCAGGTCCCCCTCGCGGAGGCGCGGCGCCCGTTCGAAGACCTCCCTGACCTCCGCCACCAGGGACCCGCTCACCGGGCGCAGGCAGCGCCGGCACTCGCCGACCCACCGCGACGACACCCCGCCGGTGGCCACCACCCCGCCATCGACGACCTCCAGGTCGACGTCTACGACCACCTCGGCATCGGGGGGCACGGCGCTGCTGGTGATCGCCAGCCCCGGCAGGCGGCCGCTGCGCACCACGTGGTAGCGGCCCGACCCGGGCCGCACCGAGGCCACATTGACCAGGAAGGGCTGTGCCTTCGAGGCCACTCAAAAGCGATCTTGGTCGAAAAAGGTGTCCTCGGCGAGGGTGTCATCGGTGGGTCCCGCGCCGTCGTCGGACGGCTGCGGGGTTGCCGACAGGCGCTCCCGTCCCGAATGGACCGTCTTCATGGTCCGCTCCAGCACGATCTCGAACGCCGCCAACTTCTGGTCGCAGTAATCCTCGGCCTCGTGGCGGAGGCGGCGGGCCTCCTCCCGGGAGTCGTCGACGGTCCGGCGGGCGGTGTGCTGGGCCTCGCGGACGATCTCGGTGCGCTGCACCATGCGCTCGGCCCGGATTCGGGCCGCCTCCAGGATGTCCTCGCCCTCCCGGTGCATCTTCTCGAGGAAGTCCTGGCGCTCCTTCAGCAACCAGCGGGCCTGCTTCAGTTCCTCGGGCAGGCGCTCGCACGCCTCGTCGAGCAGTTCCAGCACCTCTTCCTTGTTGTCGAGCTTGGCCGACGACGACAGCGGCAAGGCCCGGGTGTTGCTGATGATGTCGATGACCCGCCGCAGCAGGAGCTCCGCGTTGGGCTCGGCGCGACCCTCGGAAACCGTCATCGCAGCACATCCTCCCCCTGGGGCACGGTCACCCGCAGCAGCATCAGCTGAACTTCTCTTTCAACTTGGTGAACACTGGGCCGGGCACCATAGACCCGATTCGGTCGGCGCCGCCGAAATGGGCGAACTCCCGAACATACCTGGAGGCCACGAAGGCGTACTCCGACGAGCAGGGTATGAACAAAGTCTCGATCCCCGAGACCGCCTTGTTCATCTGGGCCTGCTGGAGCTCGGACTCGGCATCGGACGCCACCCGCAGCCCCTTCACGATGACGTCTACCCGCAGGTCCCGGGCCAGGTCCACGACCAAGCTGGAAAAGGGGTGCAGGGACACGTTGGCCAGATGGCCCACCGACTCGCCGATCATGTCCTGGCGCTCCTGGATGGTGAACAGCGGCTCCCCCTTCTGGGGGTTGCGCATGGGCGCGACCACCACGAAGTCGAACAGCTTCGACGCGGTCTCGACGATCTCCAGATGCCCGTTGTGGAACGGGTCGAACGTCCCAGGGAACAGGGCGGTCCTCACGCTTCACCTTTCTGGTCACGGGCGGGCGCCGCCACCGCGGGCGAGCGGGCCGGCCGGGCGACGGTGACAACGGTACCGCCGTAGTGCTTCTCCCGGAGGACTTCCCAGCCCGGCCCGAGTTCGAGCCGGGCACCCGATTCCAGGACCGCCACCCCGGCCACCGGGACCAGGAGGGCGGCGAGGGCGGGCCAGCGGTCGAAGGAGTAGGGCGGATCGGCCAGCACCAGGTCGACGGGCCCCGCGCGGCGCAGCCAGCCCAGCACGTCACGGCGGACCACCGCGGCGCGGGGCCCGGCCAGGCCCAGGCCGGCCAGGTTGTCGGCGATGGTGGCGACCGCCTCGGGGTCGTCGTCCACGAAGACCGCCCGCTCGGCGCCCCGCGACAGCGCCTCGATGCCGAAGGCCCCGCTGCCGGCAAACAGATCGGCGACCGTCGCCGATTCCACGCTCAGCGCCACCTCGGCGGGGAGGCTGCCCAGCACATTGAACACCGCCTCCCGCACCTGGTCGCTCGTCGGGCGGGTCGTCCGACCGGGCGGGGCGCGCAACCGCCGCCCTCTTGCCTCACCGCCCACGACCCGCACCGGTGCTAGCCGGATTCCGATGACCGGCGCAGCCGCGCCCAGCGCCGGGCCCGGACACCCACCAGGGCCACATAGGCGGCGCCCGAGGCACCGAGGACCACCCCGAGGGCGGCATTGACCGACAATGCCACGACCACGCCGACCAGGGCGACCACCGCGCCGAGGCCGGCGTCGACCGCGAGAACGCTCCGCCAGTTGGCGGCGTAGGCAGTCGAATCGTCGGTCCGGGGCACGGCCCGCCAGCGTAGGCGTGACCAAACGGCAACCCGCTCAGCTCTTGAACAAGAAGTCACGATCGTCCTCGTCCACCAGCGCCCGGATCTCGGCGGCCAGGTCGGGGTGGCCGGCCAGGCCGCCCCCGCCGCCGTCGACGATCTCGAAGGCGACCTGGCGGGCCGCCACGACCAGGTCCTTGTCCCGGCGCAGCGACGCCAGCTTGAGGTCGGTCGCCCCCTTCTGGCGAGTCCCGAGGATGGTCCCCTCGCCCCGGAGCTCCAGGTCCACCTCGGCCAGCTCGAAGCCGTCGGTGCTTCTCTCCACCGCCAGCAGCCGCGCCTCGGAGTCGGGCGAGTGGCCCCCGCCCAGCAGGTAGCACCACGACCGGTCCCGGCCCCGGCCCACCCGGCCCCGGAGCTGGTGCAGCTGGGCCATGCCGAAGCGGTCGGCATCCTCGATCACCATCACGGTGGCGTTGATCACGTCGACGCCGACCTCGATGACGGTGGTCGCCACCAGCGCGTCGAGGCGGCCCCGCCGGAAGTCGGCCATGACCGCTTCTTTGTCCTTGGACGCCAGCTGGCCGTGGAGCAACCCCAGCCGTAGTCCCGCCAGCTCCCCGGTCGCCAGCCGGGCGTGCTCCTCGGTGGCGGAGCGGGCCTGGACCCGCTCCGACTCGTCGACCAGCGGGCACACCACGTAGGCCTGGTGGCCCCCCGCCACCTCCTCCCGGACCCGGTCCCAGGCCGACGCCTCCTCCAGCGGGCCCCGGGCCCAGATGGTGCGGATGGGGGTGCGACCGGGCGGCAACTCGTCCAGCACGGTCGTGTCCAGGTCGCCGTAGACGGTCATGGCGGCGGTCCTCGGGATCGGCGTCGCCGTCATGACGAGCACATCGGGCACCGCCGCCTCCTGCCCCTTCTGGCGCAACGCGGCCCGCTGTTCGACGCCGAAGCGGTGCTGCTCGTCGATCACCACCGCCCCCAGGGCCCGGAACGCCACCTCCTCGGTCAACAGGGCGTGGGTCCCGATCAGGAGGTCCACGGTTCCCGCCGCCAGCCCCGCGTGCAGCTTGGTCCGCTCCCCGGCCCCGGTGCGATGGGTCAACAGGCCCACCGTGACCGGTCGCTCCCCCATCAAGTTCGCGGGGTCGGCAACCGTAAGCCCCGACAAGAGGGCCGAGACGCCGAGGTGGTGCTGTTCCGCCAGCACCTCGGTGGGTGCCATCAAGGCCCCCTGGAACCCCCCCTGGACGGCGGTAAGGAGGGCGGCCACCGCCACGACCGTCTTGCCCGCCCCCACGTCGCCCTGCAGCAGCCGGTGCATGGGATGGGGGCCGCCCAGGTCGAGCTGGATCTCCGCGATCGCCTTCTCCTGCGCCGAGGTGAGGGAAAAGGGGAGTCCGCCGAGGAAACGGCCGACGAGGTCCCCCTCAACGCGGTGGCGGATCCCGATGGCGTCGCGCTCCACCGCCCGTTTCCGCATTACCAGGATGATCTGAAGGCGCAGCAGTTCGTCGAAGGCGAGCCGCTTGCGGGCCGCCTGGGCTGCTCCCGTCGATTCCGGATGATGGATCTGGGTCATGGCCCAGGTCCGGTCCTGGAGGTCCAACCGGTCGCGGAAGCGCGCCGGGAGCGGGTCGACGAGCCGCCCCGCCCGTTCGAGTGCCTCGTCGACCCAGCTGGCCAGTTCCCAGGTCATCACCCCGGCCTTCTCCGACTGGGGGTAGACGGGCACGATCCGCCCGGTCCGGTTGCCCACCAGGTCGACCACCGGGTTCACCATCTGGCGGGTCCCCCGGTAGTGCTCCAGCTTCCCGAAGATCACGACCTCGGTCCCGGTGAGCAGCTGCTTGGCCCGCCACGGCTGGTTGAAGAAGCTGCACCGCAGATAGCTCGAGCCGTCGAAGACGTCGACATCGACCAGGCTGCGGCCGTTGCGGGTGCGGCGGCTGTTGATCTTCTTGACTACAGCGACGATCGTCGCCTCCTGGCCCTCGACCAGGTCCCGGATCGGCGCCTGTTTGGTCCGGTCCAGGTAGCGGCGGGGGTAGTGGGTGAGCAGTTCGAGGACGTTGTTGATCCCGGCGTCGGCCAGCGACTGGCGCTTCTTCTCCCCCACGCCCTTCAGACGCTCGACGTCGATGCGCTCGAGCGACACCAGGGTCCGCTCGGTCACTCGAGCGATAGGAGGTATGGGTAGAGGGGCTGGCCGCCGCTGTGCACCTCGGCGGTCACGTCGGGTCGTTTCTCCTCCAACCAGGCGGTGATGGCCCGGGTGTCGAGGCTGGTCGCCCCTTCGCCCTCGATGAGGGTGACGATCTCGTGATGGTCGGCCAGCAGCTTCGCCAACAGGTCCTGGACGGCGCCGGTCAGGGTGGGCGCCACCACCTCGATCGCGCCTCCCGAGAGCCCGAGATAGTCGCCCGCGTTGATGGGGCCTACGTCGGCGGTGCTGGCCCGGACGGCCACCGTGATCTCGGCCGAGACCACGCCCGCCGCGGCCTCGCCCATCGTCGCCGCGTTCTCCGCCGCCGGGGCCTGGGGGTCGTAGGCGAGCAGCGCCGCGAAGCCCTCGGTGATGCTCCGGGTGGCGACCACCCGGGCCGGCTTGGTCGCCACCCGGGCCGCCTGCTCGGCCACCGGGATGATGTTCTTGTTGTTGGGCAGCAGCACCACCTCCTGCGCCGAGGCGGCGTCGATGGCGGCCAGCAACTGGGCGGTGGAGGGATTCATGGTCTGGCCGCCGGGCACGGTGTGCTGGACCCCGAGGGACCGGAAGATCCGGCGGATGCCGTCGCCGGTGGCCACGGCGACGGCGGCGCACATCACCGGCGGCGCCGGGGGTTCGATGGCGTCGCGGACCCAGCGCTCCTCCTCCACCTGCTCCAGGAGGTCGGTGACGCGGATCTTGCGGGGCCGGCCCACATCGACCGCGGCATCGATGGCGCCGCCGATGTCGTCGGTGTGGATGTGGCAGTTCCACAGGCCGTCGCCGCCGACCACGACGATCGAGTCCCCGAGCGTTGCCCAGGCGTCGCGGAAACCCCCGATGGCGTCATCGGGGGCCTCCAGGAAGTACATCACCTCATAGCGCAGCCCGGAGACCGCTTCGCCGGTGTCGGCCCCCGCCAGTGCCGGGACCGGCCCATCCTCGGCCACGGGAAGGGGCCGATCGGCGCTGCAGTGCAAGAAGGCGTCCAGCAGCAGCACGAAGCCGGCCCCACCGGCGTCGACCACCCCGGCTGCCTTGAGCACTGGAAGCTGGTCGGGGGTCCGGGCCAGGGCCTCGGCGGCCGCCGCCTTGGCGGCGTCGAGCACGTCCACCAGCGACGACGCCCGGCAGGCATCGGCGGCCAGCGACGCTGCCTTGATGACCGACAGGATGGTCCCCTCGACCGGGCGCATCACCGCCTGATAGGCCCCCGCGGTCGCCCGGGCCAGGGCATCGGCCACCGTCGCCCCGTCGCCCCCCCCGGCCCCGGCCGACTCCCGGAACACCTCCGCGATCCCCCGTAGGATCTGCGACAGGATGACGCCCGAATTGCCGCGGGCGCCCATGAGCGAGCCGTGGCTCACCGCGGCGCACACCGCGCCCAGGTCGGCGCCCTCGGGTACCGGCAGCTCGGCCACGACCGCTTCCAGGGTCAGGGCCATGTTGGTCCCGGTGTCCCCGTCGGGAACGGGATACACGTTGAGCCGGTTGATCTCTCCTTGATGAGCCCTCAGGGCGTCCCGGTAAGCCACCACCACCGAAGCCAGATCTTCGGCTCCGAGGCGCTCGAGCGTCCTCATATGGATGGCGATGCTATCCTGTCGTCCTGTCCCGAAGTCCCCGGAGTATGTCGGCGCGCCCGCACCGGGACCCAGTCACGAGGTGTTGTTTCCATGGCAGCAGTGTGTGAGGTGTGCGGGAAGCATCCCTCCTTCGGTATGAGCATCAGTCACTCCCATCGGCGCATCAAGCGCCGCTGGAACCCCAACATCCAGCGCATCCGGGCCGTGGTCGGCGGATCTCCGCGACGGATCCACGTGTGCACGTCGTGCATCCGGGCCGGCAAGGTGACCAAGGTCGTCCGCTAGGACGACCGGGTAGCTAGGCGCTGCGGCCGTCTCGGAGGGGACGACCGGCGAGCAGCGCCAGGACGTCCTCGCCGCGGAAGCGGAGATGGCCCCCGGCGGTGCGGATCGAGGGCAGCTTGTTGGCGGCGGCCCAGTTGATGACGGTGCGGTCGGTGACGTCGAACAGCACCGCCACCTCGTGGCTGCGCAACAACTCGTCGCCACCCTCGCGGTGGATGTGGAGCTGGGGCCGTTGCCCGGGCCGCTCGGGCAGGCCGATCAACTCGCCCGGGCGCAGGGCGTCGCGATCAGAACCGCGGCTGGGCAGCCGTTCGACCCCGGCTGCGGCGGCCCCCGACAGGGAGGCGGTTCCGGCGGGGGGGGCGGGAATCGACGTCCCCGTCGAACCGCCCCGGCGCCACATGGCGAGCTGACCCGCCACCTGGCGGGCCACGGCTGAAAGGGCTTGGCGTTCCCGGGTGGAAAGCTCCCGGGGCCGGCGGTCGAGCACGCACAGAACTCCCAGCAGCGAGGACTGACGGGTCCGCAGCGGAATCCCGTAGACGTGGCGCACTCCGAGGGGACCCCGGGCCAGGGGGCCGGCTCCTAGTTCGGGGTGCTTGGTCAGATCGGTGAACTCGATGGGGTCGGCGGCGCGCCCGATGGCGGCGAACAGCTTGTCGTCGGCCAGCAGATCCCGGCGTTCCACGCCATGACCGAGGGTGCTCCACCGGCTGTCGGCCTGGGCGACCGAGATCAGGGCGAAGGGGGCGTGGCAGGTGGTGGCGGCCACGAACAGCAGGTCGGCGAACACCCGGCCCCGTTGGTCCTGGGCGGCCACCGGACGCACCGGGGACAGCTCGGCGGGCGCCGCCTCGTGGGGGGCCGGGAACCGGCCGTCGCGGGCCGGGGCGGGCGAAGCGAAGCTGCGGAGGGGATGAACCGGCAGCGCGTCGGCGGGCGAATAGCGCACGCTGGCCGGTCCCGCCTCGGCGGGGGTGCCCGATTGGACCAGCCAGGCCACGTGCTGGCGGCCCTCGTCGACGAAGCGGCGGGCCCGGCCGAACTCTCCGGGCAGGGCGGCGGCGACCGCCGTCAAGGCGTTGGCCAGCCGCTCGGGACCGATGTTGCGGTGGGCGTAGTACTCGGCCCGCCAGGACAGGAAATCGAGGAACAAGCGCCCGTCGTCGACCAGCAGGGCGGCGCCCAGGTGGCGCAGCAGCAGCTCCAGGCGGTCCTGGGTGTCGGCCACCCCGCCCGGATCGTCGTCGCAGGAATCGCCGGCGATGCGCCGCAGCGAGACCACCACGCCGGCGCGGATCTCCGGAAGGCCCGCCTCGAACATCAGATACTCCTCGGTCAGGGCCCGCCCCGGGGGCAGCGACGCCGGCCGGGCCTGCCACGACTCCAAGATGCCCACGACCTGGCGGGCCGAGGGCGCCCAGGCGGCGGCTCCGAGGCGCAGGGCCAGCAGGGCGTCGCGTCCGAAGGCGGCGCCTCCGACGATGACCGGGACGCCGTAGGCATGGGCCACCTCGATGGAGCGGGCGGCGCCGGGCAGGCCACAGGGGGTGGTGCAGCTCATCAGGAGCGCCGCGGGCCGCTGCCGGCTGAGGAAGCCGGGGAGATGCTTGGGCGTCACCCCGGCCCCGATGTGCTGCGCCGGGCACCCCTCGGCCCGCAGCAGCTCGGTGAGCATCTCGGCCGGGATCTCATGGTGCTCCCCGGGCGGGCAGCACACCGCGACACTGCGGTGCTCGGACCCTGCCGCCAGCACGGGCGCCCGGGGGATGGCGGCCCGGGCGATGGCGGCGGCCGCCAGCGCCTCGGCCGCTCCGACCTCGCCCGCCGCCCACCGGCGGCCGACTTCGACGAGAGCGGGAGCCAGCAGCCCCGCGATGATGTCCTCCATCGAGGAGCCGCCCCCTCGCGACCGGTCGACCAGGGACATGGCGGCACTGTGGTCCAGGCGGGCCAGATGAGCGGTAAACGCTTCGAGGTTCGCCAAGTTGGTCCCGGCAATGGCCATCCGCGGTGTTGCCTCCTGTCGTGTGGCCTAACCGTCGGCGCCCGGGGGCGGGACCTTTAGCAGCGCCGGCCTGCGATGGGTCGCAAATGTCGGGTTTCCGGAAGGAAAATGAGGAGAAAGACCTTTACCTCAGCGGTCGAGGTTCCGATCCATAACGCCATGAGTGACTCCATCGTTCGGGCGACGTGTCCCTCCTGCGGCGATGTGGTGCTCGCCACGGGGGATCTTGGGCTGAAGCTCGACGAGCGACGGTCGCAGTTCCTCTTCGTCTGTCCCCGCTGTCACCGCGATGTCTCGCGCGACGTACCGCCGGGCATCATCCACGTCCTGCAGGCGGCGGGCGTCCACCCGGTGGAACCAAACCCCGCAGTCATCAGCGAGGTGGAGCTAGCCGAGTTCCTCGCCGATTTCGACCGGGTCGGCTGCGTCGACCAGCTGCGCCGCCTGATCGCCTAGCGACTCGAGGCGGCTCGGCCCCGACCGGGGTCGACCGGCCCCACCCCAGCCCCGAGCGGGCCACCGGCGGCGATGGCGACGGTGACGAACGCCTTGGCCGCCGCGCAGGCGTCCTCGGGCGGCAGCCCCCGGGCCAGGAAGGCGGCAACGGCGGCCGACAGGACACAGCCGGTACCGTGGGTGTGGGCGGATGGCACCCGGGCTCCCTCGAGCCAGCGCAGCCCGCCGGCGCCGCACACCAGGTCGGGCGACGAGGCGTCGTCGTCCAGGTGTCCCCCCTTCAACAGCACCACCCGGGGCCCGAGCCGGAGCAACGCCTGGGCCGCCTCGATCATGGCGGTCCGGTCGCCGACCGGCCTGCCTGTCAGGGCCGCCGCCTCGGGCAGGTTGGGCGTCACCACCGTCGCCAGGGGCAGCAGTTCCTCCCGCAGCACCGCCAGCCCGTCGCCGGCCAGCAGATGATCGCCGTGCGTGGACAGCCACACGGTGTCCACCACGACCGTTGTGATCCCCGCCGCCCGCAGGCCCGCCGCCGCCGCCCGGACCCCGGCCGCCGAGCCCAGCATCCCCGTCTTGACGGCGTCCAGCCTGATATCGGTGGCCACCGCCTCGATCTGGGCCCGGATCACCTCGGGGGGCACCAGGTGGAGGGCGGCCACCCCGAGGCTGTTCTGCGCCGTCACCGCCGTCAGTGCCACCGCGCCCCAGACACCGAGCGCCTCGAAGGTCTTCAGGTCGGCAACCACCCCCGCCCCGCCGCTGGAGTCGGATCCGGCAATTGTCATGGCGACGGGCCGCCTCAGCGCCAATGGTGCTCCCAGCCACCGGCAGGGGGAAAAGGTCGCCCGAGGACCTGGCGCCGGGTGGAGTCGGCGACGCAGGTGCCGATGCGGACGGGTGGGCGCAGGCCCGCGAACGCCGTCGCCACGGCGTCATCGTCAGCTGCGGTAAACGCCAGGACATAATCCTCGCCACCGACCAGTGCCTCCTCCTCGGTGGCGCCGTCACCGACAGGCAGCAGGTCCACCTCGATTCCCACCCCCGAGGCATCCCCGACGTGGCCGAGGTCGGCCGCCAAGCCATCGGAGACATCGATCATTGCCGAGGCCGCCGCGGCCCGCGCCGCCAACCCCGCCGCCACCGACGGCCGGGGGCGCCGGTGGGCTTCCACCGCCACCCCGATCGCCCTTTTCCCCCCCTCCTGCAGTAAGCGGAGGCCGGCCGCGGCCAGGCCCAGCCGACCGGTCACCCAGATCCCGTCGCCGGCCCGAGCCCCCGAGCGCCGGATCGGTGGTCCCGGCAGGGAACCGGTGATGGCGACGGTGACCACGAGCGTCTCGGCGTTGGTCAAGTCGCCCCCGACGACCGGGCAGTGGTAGCACGCCGCCGCCTCGGCAATGCCCCGGTACAGGAGATCGAGATCGGTGCCGGGGGGCCCGGCGACCGTGACCAGCAGGTGGGCCGGTGTCCCCCCCATGGCCGCGATGTCGCTGACATTGGCCGCCACCGCCTTCCAGCCCAGGTCGTCGAGTCCAGTGAGGGCCAGGTCGGCATGGACGCCGGCCACCACGGTGTCGGCCGCCAGCAGCAGCCACCCGCCGCCGGGAGCGCGGACCACCGCGGCGTCGTCGCCGATACCGATCTCGGGCCCCTCCAGGACCCCGAGGGTGGTCGCCAGCCGGGCCAGGGCCGCGAACTCGCCGCTCAGCGGGTGGCTCCGATAGCGTTCACACTTGGGGAGCGTACGCAGCATCTGGAACAGGAGCGGAGTCAAGGGCGATGCAGGGTGTAGTCAAGTCGTACGACCCGACCACGGGCGTGGGTTACGTCCTCCGGGACACCGATCTCTCGGAGTACGAGCTGTCGGCCACCGCCCTGGAAGGTTCCATCTTCCGCATGCTCCGTCAGGGTCAGCGGGTCGTTTTCGACCTGGACCCGGCGGGCGACGCCACCCGGCTGCGGCTGGGATCCGAGGCGGACATGAAAGCTCCCCCCGAACCACCCTCCCCAATATGAGTTGCACAATTCGCAAGGAGTGACACGCGTGACCAGGACCAGCCCCACCGCGAACGCCAAGCTGAACGACTGGGTCGAGGAGTGGGCGGCGGTGACGACCCCCGACCGCATCGAGTGGTGCGACGGCACGGCCGAGGAGTATGACCGGTTGTGCCACCAACTCGTCGAGGCGGGCACCTTCACCCGCCTGTCCGACGCCAAACGTCCCAACAGCTACTGGGCCACCTCCGATCCCGCCGACGTGGCCCGGGTCGAGGACCGGACCTTCATCTGCTCGACCGACGAGAGCGACGCCGGCCCCACCAACAACTGGCGGGACCCGGATTCCATGCGGGCGACGTTGCGGGATCTCTACTCGGGGTCGATGAAGGGGCGCACCATGTATGTGATCCCCTTCTCGATGGGCCCGTTGGGCTCCCCCATCGCCCACATCGGCGTCCAGCTGTCCGACTCGCCCTATGTCGCGGTGAGCATGCGGATCATGACCCGGATGGGTCGAGGGGCGCTGGAGGTACTGGGCGACGACGGCGACTTCGTGCCCTGCGTGCATTCGCTGGGCGCCCCCCTGGAGCCCGGCGACATCGACGTGGCGTGGCCCTGCAACGCCGAGAACAAGTACATCGTCCACTTCCCCGAGACCCGGGAGATCTGGTCGTTCGGTTCCGGCTATGGCGGCAACGCCCTATTGGGCAAGAAGTGTTTCGCCCTGCGCATCGCCTCGGTCATGGCCCGCGACGACGGCTGGCTGGCCGAGCACATGCTCATCGTGAAGCTGACTTCGCCCGACGGTGAGACCCGCTACGTCACCGGGGCGTTCCCCTCGGCGTGCGGGAAGACCAACCTGGCCATGCTGGTCCCCACCCTGGCGGGGTGGAAGGTCGAGACGATCGGCGACGACATCTGCTGGATGAAGGTCGGGCCCGACGGGATGCTGCGGGCCATCAACCCCGAGGCGGGGTTCTTCGGCGTCGCCCCGGGGACCGGTCACCACACCAACCACAACGCCATGCTCACGCTCGCGGCCAACTGCCTGTTCACCAACACCGCCTACACCGACGACGGCGACGTGTGGTGGGAGGGGATGACTTCGGAGCCGCCGGACCATGTGATCTCGTGGAAGCGTGAGGACTGGACGCCGGCGTCGGCCTCGCCGGCCGCCCACCCCAACGCCAGGTTCACGGCGCCCGCCTCCCAGGACCCCGCCATCGCCCCGGAGTGGCAGGACCCCGACGGGGTTCCCATCTCGGCCATGCTGTTCGGGGGCCGCCGCTCCACGGTCATCCCCCTGATCACCGAGGCCTTCGACTGGCCCCACGGCGTGTTCCTGGCCTCGATCATGGCGTCGGAGACCACCGCCGCCCAGGCCGGGGCGGTGGGCAAGCTGCGCCGCGACCCGATGGCCATGCTGCCCTTCCTCGGGTACAACATGGCCGACTATTTCGCCCACTGGCTGTCGATGCCGGGGCGGGTCGACGCCGACAAGCTGCCCAAGATCTTCTATGTCAACTGGTTCCGCAAGGGCGAAGGGGGCAAGTGGCTGTGGCCCGGCTTCGGCGAGAACAGCCGGGTCCTCGAGTGGGTCTTCGAGCGCTGCGCGGGCCGGGGGGCGGCGGTGGAGACCCCGATCGGGTTGCTGCCCGCCCCCGGAGCCATCCCGACCGACGGTGTCGACGTGACGCCGGAGGATATGGACGAGTTGCTGCGCGTCGATGTCGAGGAGTGGCGCAACGAGCTGCCCTCCATCGACGAGCACTACGCCATCTTCGGCGACCGGCTGCCGGCGGCGCTGCGCGACGAACTGGAGGCGCTGCGCAAGCGGCTCGGGTAGTCGTCCCGAGGTAGGCCCGGTGACCTAGGGCTCGGCGCGCCCGCCCAGATGGCGGGCCAGGAAGGCTTCGGCGGCGGCGTAGAACTTGAGGCGGTTCTCGGGCTGGGCGAAGCCGTGGCCCTCGTCGGGGAACAACAGGTACTGGTGCTCGATCCCGTGCTCCTTCAGGGCGGCCACGATCTGCTCCGACTCGGCCTGCTTGACGCGGGGGTCGTTGGCGCCCTGGGCGATGAGCATTGGGATCTTGATCTGGTCGGCCTTGGAGAGCGGCGAGCGGGACCAGAGGAACTCCTCCTCGGTCTCGGGGTTGCCGACCCGGTTGTGGAACTGGGCGATCAGCGGGACCCAATAGGGCGGGACCGACTCGATCAGGGTCTTCAGGTTGCAGGGCCCCACGATGTCGACGGCGCACTTGAACACCTCGGGGGTGAACGCCGCCCCGACCAGGGCTGCGTACCCCCCGTAGGAGCCGCCGTAGATGGCGATGCGGTCAGGGTCGGCGTAGCGGTGGTCCACGACCCAGGCCACCGCGTCGAGCAGGTCGTCGTGCATCTTGGCCCCCCACTCCCTGTCGCCGGCGTTGGTGAAGTCCTTGCCGTAGCCCGTCGAGCCCCGGTAGTTGACCTGAATGGAGAGGTACCCGCGGTTGGCCAGCCACTGGGCCTCGGCGTTGTAGCCCCACACGTCGCGGGACCAGGGCCCGCCGTGCACGTTGACCACCGCCGGCAGGTCGACGCGCTCCTCGTCGGGGGGGAAGGTCAGGTAGCCGTAGAGCACGATGCCGTCACGGGAGGCGAAGGCGAAGGGCTCCATCTCCGCCAGCCGGTAGTCCAACAGGGCGGGCTGGTGGACGAACAGGTCGGTGGCTTCCTTCTTCTCGCGGTTCCAGGCCACGTAGTGCACCGGGCCGTTGTCCTCGGTGTAGCTCACCAGCCAGATGTTGTCGGCGTCGTCGCGGTTGAGCAGGCCCAGGTCGCCCTTGCGGTAGGCGGTCAGGGCGCCGATGTCGGCCGCGATGGAGGGGTCGAGGACGACCATGTCCAGCCGTTCCCGCTGGATACTCACCAGCTGCACGTCGCGGGTGTCGGGGTGCAGCCGGACGCCGGTCACGTCGTACTGCGGGTCCTCGGCCACGACCTCGTAGTCGCCGGAGTCGGTGTCCACCCACATCAGCCGGCCCGCGTCTACCTCGAGCGAGCACACGGTCAGCAGGAAGCGGCCGTTGGCGCTGAAGGCCACCGGGGCGGTGGTCAGGGCATCCTCGGGGGGAACGTCGATGAGGGCCTGCCACTCGTCCTGCTCCGACGCCCGCACCACGATGGTGCTACCGCCCTCGGGGGTGGGGGCGATGGCGCCCCGGATCTTCATCTCGGCGTCCGCCACCCATCCCACGAAGCCCGGGTTCTCGGCCACCTTGGTCAGCTCCCCGCTGGCCAGGTGGAGGCTGTAGGCGTCGTGGAGCTCGGGGTTGTCCCGGTTGAGCGCCACCAGGATGCGCTCGGGGAAATGCTTGTCGACCTCGATGACCTGGGCCTGGACGTTGTCGAACGGGGTCAGGTCGCGCACGCCGCCGTCGACCAGGTCGACCGCGTAGACCCGCCAGTTCTCGTCGCCCTGGCGGTCCTGGACGTACAGGAGGTGGCGGTCGTCATGGGCCCAGAAGAAGGATCGGATGCCCCGCTCGTGGTCGTCGGTGACCTTGTTGGCCGCCTTGATGTCGTCGAGGGGGGCCACGAAGACGTTGAGCACGCCTTCGTCGGGGGCGATCCAACCCACGCGGGTCCCATCCGGTGAGATCCGGGGGCTGAATCGCTCGGGGTTACCGAACAGAACCCGGCGGGGGACCAGCTGGACCGGTTCTTTGAAAGTGGAAGTCGTCAGGAGGGTCACGGGAAGGCAGCTCCGCTTCGGTAGGGCGGCGGTAGGTAGGGCGATCACCCTAGGCCAGGCGCCCCTCCTGGCGGTCGCCGGCGGGGTCGGGATGCCCTCGCCAAGGGTCGGACAAGCGGGCGGGCGTGAGGCTGGTTACGATGCGTTTCCCGTTGGCACCAGCCAGGAGGAGCCTATGGCGGTCAGTGCGTACGTCCTCATCCAAACCGAGGTCGGCAAGGCGGCCCACGTGGCCGCCGAAGTGGCCAAGATCGAAGGGGTGGTATCAGCCGAGGACGTCACCGGACCGTACGACGTGATCGTCCGCGCCGAGGCCAACTCGGTCGACGAGCTCGGAAAGATGGTCGTGAGCCGGGTCCAGCTCATCGACGGGATCACCCGGACCCTCACCTGCCCGGTGGTCCACCTCAGCTGATCGGCGATCGTGTGACCGGCTAACGGGCTCCGGCCCGGGCCACCAACATGGCCCGGATCCCCAGGCCCATCACGAACAGGCCCCCGGCGCCGTACCACTGGTACAGGCGGTGCTTCATCCACGGCGCGTCCCGGTAGCTGTACAGGATGCCCACCGCGATGATGGCCACGAACCCGTAGAAGAGGTGGAACTTGGGAGCCGACAGCTTCTGGCCCGCGATCAGGCCCACACCGAGCCCCACCTGGATGAAGACAGCCACCTCGGCGACGACCGTGAACCACCACAGCGCCCGGGTGCGCAGCCCCGCCAGCCAGTGGGCCCCGAGGGACCACACCCCGGCCAGGCCGTTGCTGATGACGAGCACCCAGGCCCAGGCGACGTGGATATCGAGCAGCGACGCCAGCATCATGGTCGCCGGAACCTATCGCTACTGCCGGGGTGCCGCCTCCTGGGCCAACTCGAAGGCCCACAGGGCGCTGCCGGTCGCGATCGGCCCACCCGGTCCTTGAGGGCGGGCGTGGCCCTGGGCGAAGGACTGGGAGCTGGCCCACGCCACGAAGGCATCCTCGTCGCGCCACCGAGTATAGACGAGCCACGTGGTGCGACCGTCGGTCGGGCGCAGCAGCCGGAACTCCTCGAATCCCTCGGCCGCCTCCACCTGGCCGGCCCGGGCCGCGAAGCGCGACGCCATCTCGTCGCTGCGTTCTGCGGGTACGTCGATGGCGTTGATCTTCACGACTGACATTGGCCCGAGCGTACCCGTCCCACCCGTCCCAGCTGTCCCACCCGTCACACCGACAGCCATATCGCGACCGCAGTGCCGACCACGACGATGATGGCCCGCAGGAGCGGCGCCGGCAGCCGCCGCCCGACCTTGGCCCCGAGTTGGCCGCCGATGATGGCGCCCGCCGCCAGGCAGCCGGCCGGCCCCCACGCCACGTGGGCGTCGAGGTTGAAGATGAGGGGGGCGGCAATGAACAACACTGCCGCAATCCCGTTCACCAGCGCCGCCAGCACGTTCTTGGCGGCATTGAGCCGCTGGAGGTCGTCCTCCAGGAAGATCCCGAGCAGGGCGATCAGGATCACCCCCTGGGCGGCGCCGAAGTAGCCGCCGTAGACCCCGGTGAGGAACACGGTGGCGAACAGCCCCCGGCCGCCGTGCACCGGCGCCGAGTCCTCGGCGGCCGAACGCCGGCGGACCAGTACCGCGGCTAGGCGGGGCTGGGCGGCCACCAGGGCGCACGCCACCAGGATCAGGACGGGCACCACGCCCCGGAACACGCTGCCGGGGAGGACCAGGAGCAGCACCCCCCCGGTGACACCACCGAGGCCCGAGGCGACGCCGAGGTAGGTCAGCCGAGACCGTTGCCCGGTGAGCTCCTTCCGGTAGCCAAGGGCACCGCTGATGGAACCAGGCACGAGTCCCACGGTGTTGGTCACGTTGGCCACCACCGGCGAATAGCCGAAGGCCAGGAGCGTCGGGAAGGTGATCAGGGAGCCGGATCCTACGATCGTGTTGATCGTGCCCGCGGCCAGGCCGACCGCGAAGATGACGACCGCCTGACCCGGCGACACGGCCGCGGCTAGAACGCCGACTCGAGGATGGCGAGGGCGTCGGCGGGCGACACCGGGCGGGGGTTGCGGCCCACGTTGGCGTTGCCCGGGCTCATGGCGGCCACCGCCTCGATGTCCTCCTCGGTCACCCCGACCGCCGAGAGCCGCCCCGGCAACCCGATGGCCGCCCGGAGCCGGTCCACGGCGCCCGCGGGATCGTCTCCGCCGCCCAGGGCGTCGCCGATCTGGCGGGCCTCGGTCGGGATGGCCTCGGTGTTGAAGCGCAACACGTGGGCCAGCAGGATGGCATTGGCCAGCCCGTGGGGAATCCCGGTCCGCCCCCCGATCAGCTGGGCCAGGCCGTGATGGGCCCCCATGCTGGCGTTCTGCAGGCACCGTCCCCCGAGCACGGCGGCCTCCAGCATGGCGATCCGGGGGGGCAGGGCGGCCGGGTCCTCGACGACCAGGGGCAGCGCCGCCGTGACCCGGCGCACCGCGGCCAGGGCGATGACTTCGGCCTCGGGCGTCCGCCCCGGCGAATAGGCGCACTCGATTCCGTGGGCGAGGGCGTTCATACCCGTTTCCGCGGCCACCCGGGCCGGGGTCGACAGCGTGACCAGCGGGTCGTAGATGGCCGCGATCGGGGCAATGGTAGGACCGCCGGCCCCCGTCTTGCGGTGGGCGGCCTCGTCGGTCATCCCGAAGAACGGGGTCAACTCGGCCCCGGAGTAGGTGGTCGGGATGGCCACGTGGGCGACCACCGGCCGGTCGAGATAGGACGCCCCGGGGCGACCCGTGCGCTGCTCGACGAAGAAGCACACCGCCTTGGCGAGATCGGCGCACGAGCCCCCGCCGAAACTGACCACGGCATCGATGTCCGCCGACTCCGCCATCCGCAGCGCCGCCTGGACGGCCGTGGTCGGGACATGGGAGCGGACACCATCGAACACCCCGAGCAGCCGCCGCCCCAGGGCCGAGACCAGCCGCTCGCCGGCCTGCGACGCACGGCGCCCCGCCGTGGTGACCAGCATGACCCTGCGACCCCCGGCCTCGGAGACCACCTCATCGACGCCGTCGATGGCGTCGAGGCCGAAGATGATCCGCTGCGCGTACCCGGTGTGGGTCCAGCCGGGAGCCACGTCAGGCCAAGTCGAACTGGGTCTCGGCAGTGCCCGCAGGCACCCCCCGGTGGATGTAGTGCTCCTCGCAGAAGGCCGCCGCGAACTGGTCGTCGGGCATCATCATCCAGAACGAGTCGTCGTGGATCTGGCTGCGGTGGCAACGCATGGCGGCCCGCTTGTCGAGGACGTGGCGGCTGACGTCGATGCGGGTCGTCACCTGGCTGGCCGGGACCCCGAAATCGGAGTCCTCGGTGATATCGGGCAGGTCTTCGGGGCCCGCGCCCTCCACGACGGGACGGTCCCGGATCATGCGGATCACCCGGTCGCGGTCGATGGTCGCCTCGTACACCTGGGCGGTCCCCGCCAACTGGGCCGCCCGCACCCCGACCCGGTGGACCTGGATGTGGTCGGGGTGGCCGTAGCCGCCGTGGTCGTCGTAGACGAAGAGAGCCGCCGCCGACTCCTCGTCCAGGATGGCCGCCAGGCGGGTCGCCGCCTCCTCACGATCGGCCTGCCAGAAGCAGCCATCGGCCTCGTTGGTGGGCAACCCCATCATCCCCGAGTCGCGGTAGCCCAGGAACTCGACCCGGCTGACGCCGAGTACATCCGCCGACGCCTGCAACTCCCCGCTGCGCCGGGTCCCCAGCAACTCGCCTTCCCCGAGGAAGCCGTCGGCCACCTCGCCCTGCTCGCCCCGGGTGGCTGCCACCAGCACCACCCGGTGGCCGGCCGCCGCCAGCTGGGCCATGGTGCCGCCGGTGAGGATGCACTCGTCGTCGGGGTGGGCGTGGAAGAACACCGCAGTTGCCATGATCAGCGTCACTCCTACTCAACGATCACCGGATGGCTCCGGCCGCCCGGAGGGCTTCGACGTCAGAGGGGGCGAAGCCCCAATCGCCCAGCACCTCGTCGGTGTGTTGACCGGCGCGGGGGGGCGGGCGCCCGATTTTACCGGGGGTCCGGCTGAAACGAGGCGCCGGGGCGGGCTGCACCACCCCGGCCACGGTGGTGAAGGTGCCTCGCACCTGGTTATGGGGATGCCCGGGCGCCTCGCCGAGGCCGAGAACCGGAGCCACGCAGGCATCGGTTTCTTCCAGGATGGCGCACCACTCGGCCCGGGACTTGGTCTTGAACACCGCCGCCAGCCGCTGTTTCATGGCCGGCCAGCCGGCTACGTCGTACTGGCTGGGCGCCTCGCCCCCGTCACCACCGGCCAGGCCGGTCAGTCGGATCAGCTCGGCACAGAACTTGGGCTCCAGCGCCCCGACGGCCAGGTAGCCGCCGTCGGCGGTCTCATAGACCTCGTAGAACCAGGCCCCGGTGTCGAGCAGGTTGGTGCCCCGCTCGTCGCGCCATAACCCGGCGGCCCGAAAGCCGTGGATCATGGTCGCCAGCAGCGCCGACCCGTCGACCATGGCGGCGTCGATGATCTGGCCCTCACCCGACCGGCTCGCCTCCAGCAGCGCGCACACCACGCCGAAGGCCAGCAACATGCCGCCTCCTCCGAAGTCGGCCACCAGGTTGAGCGGTGGGACCGGAGCCTGGCCGGGGCGGCCGATGGCCGACAGCGTGCCCGACAGGGCCAGGTAGTTGATGTCGTGACCGGGCAGGGCCGCCTTGGGCCCTTCCTGGCCCCAGCCCGTCATGCGGGCATAGACCAGCCGGGGATTGCGGGCCCGGCAGGGTTGGGGGCCGATCCCGAGCCGTTCCGCCACCCCGGGGCGGAATCCCTCCAGGAGGGCGTCGGCCCGCGCCACCAGCCGCAGCACCGTTGCCACCCCGTCGGGATGCTTGAGGTCGACCGCGATCGAGCGGCGGCCCCGGTTGAGCGGGTCGGGGGAGGGCTCCGTCCCCGGCGCCGGAGGTACCGACCCGGGCCGGTCGATCCGGATGACCTCGGCGCCCATGTCGGCCAGCAACATGGCCCCGAACGGGGCGGGACCGAGGCCCGCCACCTCGATGACCCGGTATCCGGTCAGCGGTCCCGCCATTGGTCCCGGGGTGGCTCAGGCGCTTGCGCGGGGCCGGACCCGATAGGCGCAGTGATGCTCCCCCGAGGCCATGTGCGAGACCCGGTCGATCAGGGCGTCGGGCATCGAGTCGCGCAGGAATCCCAGCTCGCTGGAACACGCCTGCCCGTACCGGAACGCCACCTCGAGAATGGCGCAGTTGTGCTCGACGATGCGCCACTCGCCGTCCTGGCACGCCACCGCCTCGGCCAGGTAACCGTCCTCGTCCAGGATCTTGGCCAGCTCCGCCACCCGCTCCTCGAACGACCGGCCGGCCAGCCGGGCCTCGGCCTCGGTGGCCCGGCGGGCACGGCGCCGCTCGAACAGGCGATCCACCGTGCCCTCGCCCTCGGCGCCCGCGTAGTCCAGCAGCTCGCAGGTCAATTGGCCGTAGCTCTTCGGGAACAGGCCCTCGGCCTTGGTCGTGACGGAGTAGACGTGCTTGGGCCGACCGGCACCGCCCCGCTGCTCCCGGATCGAAACCAGGCCCTCGCCGAGCAGCGCCGTCAGGTGCTGGCGGATGGCGCTGGGGGTGATGCCGAGGATGGTGGCCAGCTCCTCGGCTCGGGCCTCTCCGTGCTGCTTGATGGTCATGAGGATGGCCCGGCGGGTCGTCGACTGAGTGGCGGTCGTGGTGCCCACGAGCGCCATCCTAACCGGTGAGGGAAAATAACAAGCTTCTCCTTGTTCAACCCCGAGGGTCGGCGTAGCATCGCCGGCATGGGCCCGAACGACGCTGTCGATGCTGGTTCGGTAACCGAACTTCGGTCCCGGGGGATGCTGGTGACCAAGGTCGGCAGCCACGGCGTGTGCGTGGTGTGGCACGGCGGGCGGGCGTATGCAGTCGACGACCGGTGCCCCCATCTGGGCTTCCCGTTGCACCGCGGGAGCGTCGAGGACGGCTTGTTGACCTGTCACTGGCACCATGCCCGTTTCGACCTGTGCTCGGGCGGCACCCTGGACCCCTTCGCCGACGACGTCCGCGCCTATCCGGTCGAGATCCGCCACGACCGGGTGATGGTGCTGGCCCCGGCCGCCGCCGATCCCACCCCGGCGCTGCTGGCCCGCCTCGACGACGGGCTCGAGCAAGGCCTTTCGCTGGTGACGGCCAAGGCGGTGCTGGGGCTGCTGGAGGCCGGGGCCCCGGCCGCGGAAGCGCTGCGCCGGGGCGTGGCCTTCGGCACGACCCACCGGCGGGAGGGATGGGGGGCGGGCCTGACCGTTCTCGTCGCCATGGCCAACCTGCTTCCCCATTTGGAACCCGCCGACCGGCCCTTGGCCCTGGTCCAGGGGCTGGCCTTCGTGTCCCGGGATACCCGCAATCACGCCGACTTCTTCCCCTTGGCCCCCCTGGCCACCTCTGATGTCCATCCCGACCGCCTGGCCTCCTGGTATCGCCGGTTCATTGACACCCGTACCGACGAGGCGGCGCAACGGGCCCTGGCCACGGCGGTCGCCCAGGGTCCCGACCAGCGGGCCGGGACGGAGCGCTTCATGTTCGCGGCCGTCACCGACCACCTGTTCCTAGACGGTGGCCACACCCTGGACTTCACCAACAAGGCCTTCGAGGCGCTCGACCATCTGGGCTGGGACGCGGCGGGCACCGTGCTGGCGACCGTGGTGGCCGGCACAGCCGCCGCCGCCCGGTCCGAGGAGCAGGGATCGTGGCGCCATCCCTTCGATCTGGCGGCCCTGGCGCGCGCCGCCGAGCAGCGATTGGCGATCGACGGCGACGTGCTCCTGCAGGGGCCGGGGGTGAGCGACGACGAAGTGGCGGCGTTGGCGGAGCGGCTGCTCGGGTCCCCGTCCGACGACGATCCCGCGGAGGCGGTCGACAGCCTGCTCGAGGGGCTGTCGGCCGGCTTCACGGCGGAACAGGTAGGCCGGGCGGTAGCTCTGGCCGCCGGTCTGCGCATCACCCGCTTCCACGTGCAGAACGACCACGCCGACTGGGACGTCGTCCACCACGGCTTCACCTATGCCAACGCCCTCCATCGGGCGCTGGTCCGGGAGCCGTCGGTGGAACTGCTGCGGGGGGCCGTGCACGGGGCCCTCAAGGTGTTCCTGGACCGGTTCCTCAACCTGCCCTCGGCCCGGCTGACACCTGTCGAGGGCGCCAACCTGGCCGATCTGGCGCGGTGCTGGGAGGAGCAGGGCCAGGTCGACCGGGCGGGCGGGATCGTGTACGGATGGTTGCGGGAGCACCGCGACCCGGCGCCGGTGATCGCCGCCCTCGGCCACGCCCTGGTGTCGGAGGACGCCGAGTTCCACTGGTTCCAGACCGTCGAGGCGGCCGCCCGCCAGGCCGGGGCGTGGCGGGACGGCTCCGAGCCCCAGGCCCTGCTACTGGCGGGGGCGGCCCGGTTCCTGGCCGCTCACACCCCGACCCGCCGGGAGCTCCCCCAGTTGGTCCGCATCGCCACCCGCCTCCGCCGGGGCGACGACCTGTTCGAGGAGGCCTGAGCCTCTCTCGTCGGGCCCAGCCAGGGGTGCGCAACCCCTAGTTGCGGCGCCCGAATGCCACCGCGGGGTGGCCTGCCAGCGCGGCGGGCGGCCCGTCAGCCACCACGGCACCCCGTTCGAGCACCACCACCCGATCGGCCAGGGCCCACACCAGCGGGAGGTCGTGCTCGACCAATACCACACCGGCACCCGAGGCTTGCACCGCGGCTCGCACCAGTTCCTCCAGGCCCGGCACCTCGGCCGCCCCCAGGCCGGCACTGGGTTCGTCCAGCAACAGGACCGAGGGCTGCCGCCCGACGGCGCAGGCCAGGTCGAGCCGCTTGCGCTCACCGGTGGAGAGCTCCCCCACCCGGCGGTCCAACAGCGGCTCCAGCCCCGGCGGGACCGGCGAGTGGGCCAACCGCAGGACGTCGCGTACCGGCATGGTCGGGAACAACCGGGCGTCCTGGAACGACCGGATAATCCCCCGGCGGGCCCGGCGAGCCGGCCCCCAACCAGTGATGTCCCGTTGTCCCAGCCGGAGCCGGCCGCGGGCGGGCCGGAGATGGCCGGAAAGGCAGTCGAGGAGCGTCGTCTTCCCGGCTCCGTTGGCCCCGACCACGCCGACCACCTCGGCGGGGGCGACGGACAGGTCGACTTCGTCGAGGGCGATGACACCGCCGTAGCGGACCACCAGGCCCGTGGCCCGCAGCGTGGGAATCACCGGGCCCACCGCCTCCGGGGCGTCGGAGTCACCGGGCCCACCGCGTCCGGCGTCGGGCCCGGGCCGCCACCGCGTCGGCGACGCCGGCCAGGCCACGCGGTGCGATCAGGAGGACGACGAGCAGCCCGGCTCCCGTGGTGGCCAGGCGCCAGGCCACGCTGTTGGTGAGCTCGCCCACGCCCACGACGAGCGCCGCCGCCATCACCGCGCCCCAGACCGAGCCCAGGCCGCCGATGACCGCGATGGCCACGATGCGCAGGCTGTCGACCGCCCCGATCTGCAACCCGGGTGAGGCGACCGGGAAGTCGTTGACGCTCAGTGACTGCAGGCCGTGCCCGTACACCGCCCCGGCCAGGCCGGCGAGGAATCCGGCCGCCGCGAATGCCAGCACCTTGGTCCCCGACACCGGCAGCCCGAACGACGCCGCCGTGGCCTGGTTGTCGCGCACCGCCACGGTCCACCGCCCCGGTCCCCGGCGCAGCAGGACCCCGGCTAGTCCGGCACCGGCGGCCAGGACCATCAGGGCGAATACGAAATAAGGGCGTTGGGCCCCCAGGTCCACGGGCCCCAGGATGGGCCGGGGGACCGTGACCCCCGATCCGAGGAGCCACGGCCGGCTCAGCAGCCAACCGGCCCCGGCCAGGGCAAACCCGAGGCTGGTGACCGCGAAGACCGGCCCCGGCGCCCGTAGCGCGGGCAGCCCCACCAGGACCGAGGCGGCGGCGGCGCCCACCCCGGCACCCAGGAAGGCCAGCCAGAACGGCAATCCCACCGAGGCCGAAAGCTGGTACGAGACCGCGGCCCCGATCCCGAAGAAGGCGACCTGGCCGAGGGACAGCTGGCCGGCGACGCCGACGATGATGGTGACCGATACCGCGAGGGTGGCGTAGGCGGCGATCTCGGTCAGGGTCAAGGCCTGGCTGTTGCTGGCCCAGGCCACGGCGGCCAGCCCGGCCGCCGCCAGGGCCCCCGCCCCCACCACCGTCGCCCGGGGTCGCCCGAGCACCGGCACCGCCAGCCACGAAGAAGGATCAGCCCGCCGGCCCCGGCGGGGCCGCCACAGGACCACAGCCGCGCCCCCGGCGACCAGGAGGAGCACCAGGTCGCCGGGGCCGCCGGGCCAGTTGTAGGCCACGACCCGGAGGATCACGCCGATGACAACGCCAGCAACCAACGCCACCGGCAGATTCCGGAACCGGGCGATCAGGGCCGCCGCCAGCGCCTCGAACAACACTTCGGGGCCCAGCGCCTCGGTGCCCACGATGGGCCGGCCCGCCAGCAGGCAGATGACGACGACCGCGGAAAGTCCCGCCGCCGCCGCCCAAGCCAAGGCGGACAGGGTCCCCACCGCCACCCCGGCCAAGCGGGCCGCCTCCGGGTTGTCCGCTGCCGCCCGTATCGACGCCCCTACCCGGGTCCGGTGCCCTACCAGGGCCAGCGCCACCGCCAGTACCGGCACCACGACGGCCAGGGCCAGCTGGCCGCCTTGGAGCACCACCCCCCGCCCCAGATCGACCCGGGTCGAAAAGGGGGTGGGGTAGCCGCTCCGGCGGCCGATGTGGGCGATGACGACGAGGCTCGCAGCCAGCAACAACTCGCTGACGCCGGCGGTGGCGATCATCACCGCGGCCGGCGACGCGGCCGCGACCCGGCGGACCACCACCATCTCGACCAGCGCCCCGGTCAGCGCCGCCGCCGCCACCGCCACCACGGCGGCCGCCGGGAAGGGCAGCGCGCCGGGCCCGACCAGCCAGGCGCACAGGGCGGCCGCGGCGGCGCCCAACTCGGCGTGGGCCAGGTTGATCACCCGGCCCGCCCGGAACACCAGCACCAGCCCCGCCGCCAGCCCGCCGATGCCGAGACCGGCGATCGCTCCCGCCACCACCGTGGCCAGGGTGATGGTCACGGCAGCAGCACCGGGTGCACCAGGTCCTGGCGCCCCCGCAGCTCACGGGCGGGGCCGGAGAAGCGGATGGCGCCGCGTTCCAGGAACCAGGCCCACGACGCCAGCCCGAGGGCCCGGCCGATCGACTGATCGACCACCACCACGTTGGCCCGCCCGGCGACCACCTGGGACACCTCGTCGGCCAGGGCCGCCGTCAGACCCAATGTCAGCTCGTCCACCAGCAACACCCGGGGGTGGGCCAGTAACGCCCGAGCCAGGGTGACCAACTGCTGCTCGCCGGCCGAGAGGCTGCCGGCCCGCTGCCGGCGCCGGGCCGCCAGGGTCGGGAAAAGGGAGTACACCTCGTCGAGGGGACCCCGGTTCCCCACCGCCAGGGACTCCTCGACACTCAGCGAGGGAAACGTCCCCGCGCCACCGGCGGCCAGGACCAGGCCCCGCCGGACCCGCGCCCGGGGCGGGAGGCCCGAGATATCCTCGCCCCCCAGGCGGACCCGGCCCTGGGATGGGATGACCCCGGCCAGGGCCCGCAGGATGGTGGACTTGCCGGCCCCGTTGGTCCCGACCAGGGCGCCTACCGCCCCCTCGGGGAGATCCATGTCGATCCCCGTGCAGACGGCGACGCCCCCGACGCGAACCTCGAGCCCCCGCACCGATAGCGCCGGGTGGGTCACCACCGGCCCGGGGCGAAGGGGGCGGTCTCCGCATAGCAGCTGTTGCCGCTCCCGCAGTCCTCCTTCCAGGCCAGGACCCGGTACCGGTCGGCGCCGTCGAACTTACCGGGGCCGAAACTGAGGGGCCCGGTCAGCGTGACCCGGTCCGAGAAATCCGTCACCCGGTCGAAGGCGGCCGAGAACGACGCCCGATTGAGGTGAGGCCCGGCCAATGAGGCCACGTGGGCGACCAGGGACAGCTGTTCGCAGAACGCGGCCAGTTGCAGTTCGTCGGCCAGCCTTTCGGTTCCGCTGGCGGGTAACGCCTTTCCCCCGGCCTGGTAGATGTCGACGCAGTGCTGGAGGGCGGGGGAAGTGGCTGGCGCCCCGGTGAGGTCGGCGGTGTAGGCCGAGATGCCCTTGGTTCCCACGAACGAGGGCGGGTAGAAGCTGGTCGCCACGTTGAGCGATAGCTGGCCCAGGTCGCTCACCGAGAACCGGGCCTTCGAACCGAGGTCGAGCAGACTCTGGAGGACAAGGAAAGACCTCAGGAAATCGAGGTCGGGCAGCACCAGGTCGACCCCGGCGTCGTGGAAGCGCTGCCCGATGTTCTGGGCGTCGGTCGCCGCCGTGGCGATCGTCATCCCCGCGAATCCCGCCTGGGCCGCCACGTGCAGGCCCTTCTGGGCCAGGTAGGGCAAGAATACCTGCGAGGTCAGGGCGTTGTCCTCGGAGGTGTCGGCGTGGACCAGGCCGATCTTGGTGGCCGGGGTGGCGGTACCCGAGGAGACCAGCCAGTCGACCCAGTCCTTGAACATGCGGTCCTTGGACATGGCGACCTGGTGGACCCACCCGCCGTCGGCCGCCAGGTCGGCCAGCGACGACGAGTTGCTGGTGACGACGGGCGTCTGGTGCGACGCCAGGCAGCGTTCCTGGGCGTCGTCGGTCAGGCTCACCTGGGCCAGGGTGACGAACACCTTCTTGTCGTCGGCCTGGTCGATGCACGCCGCCTGGGCCTCGGCGGGAACGAGGGGGCTGAACTCCGACACCCGCACCGTGACCCGGCGACGCGCGATACCCCCGTGGGCATTGATGTCGGCCACCAGCGGCTTCAGCAGTTCGGCCACCGGAAGGCCCCCGAGGCTGCTCAACCCGAACTGGGCGAAGGAATCCTGGCGGTAGGCCACCACGCCGATGGTGATGGCCGACACGGTCACGCCCCGGTCCCGGTCGGCGCCGACATTCACGACCTGGCCGGGCGTGGTCCCCCCGGAGGCGGCCCGGTGCACCGAGCACCCGCCCAGGCCCGAGGCCACGACCGCGGCCGCCACCGCCACCTCCACGACCCGCCGGAGTGCGTTCAAAGCCGGTCGAGCAGTTGGGCTTTCTTGGCGTCAAACTCCGCCCGGGTGATTACCCCGCGGCGGCACAGCTCGTCCAGTTTCTCGATCTGTTCGGGGATCGACAGCTCCCGCCGCCCCCCGCTGCGGTCGGCCAGGCGCAGCTTGCCGGACTCGATCTGCCGGTAGATCTCGTTTTGGATGCGGCCGGGATGGGGCAGGTCCTCGAATACTTCCTGGCTGCTCTGGCCGGCCGATTCGATCACCACGTCCCCGGCCCCGATCAGGCGCTCGAAGAAATGCTGGCGGTAGCTGATGTCGTTGATGTGATCGAGGGGAATCTCCCGGCCGCTCTTGCCCAGCACCCCGCTGCGGTGCACCAACCGGTGGTTGGTGAGGACCAGGCTGGTCGTAACCCAGCGGGCGTAGCGGATCAGGAGCCAGACCACGCTCAGCAGTAACAGGGCCGCCAGGACGTAGGTGACCGCGGTGTAGGACTTCAACGCCGCCGCCGCGATGGTCCCCACCAGGATCACCACGACGAGCGCGACCGGCCCGAGCAGGTACCACCAGTGGGGATGAAGGTCGAGGACGACTTCCTCGCCCTCATTCAGCAGCTTGGTCGGGAAGCCCATCGCCTCAGCCCAACTTCCGGGCGATGGAGCTGGCCGAGCGGAGTATCAGCCCGTCGGCGCCGGTGGTGTCGGGCCGGAAGCTGGGGCGACGGGCGGCCTCGGTCAGGAGATCGGCCAGCAGGGTCGGGAACGGCACCGGGGCGGGGTCGACCCACAGGTACTTGGCCAGGGACCCCGGGATCGTGTTCACCTCGTTCACGTACCAGGTGCCGTCGTCCACCAGGAAGTCGATCCGGGCCACGCCTCGTACCAGGGCGAGTCCGGCTACCGACGCTGCCGCCTCGCGGATCCCTTTTTCCCACTCTTCGGGGATCTCGGCGGGGAGTTGGCGGGGCGCGCTGACCATCCCCTCTCCCCCCAGGTACTTGTCCCGGTAGCCCAGGATCTCCGACGACCCCGGTGACCGTAGGGGGCGTTCGATAGCCGACAGCTGCAGCTCGGGCCAGGTGCGCACCGCGATGTTCAGGTCATAGGAGTCGGCCCGGTACGGCTCCGCCACGGCACCGCGCCGGAAGTGGACATGGCTGGTGGCCAAGGCACAGGCCGTGTTCCAGTCCTCGACGACCTCGATGCCAATCGAGGAGCCGCCAAAGCGGGGCTTCACGATGAAGGGACCGGGCGTCGCCCAGGGGGCGGCCCGGCCCGGCTCGACCAGCGCCCGGGGCAGGGCCGGGAGGCCGGCCGCGGCCACCGCCGCCCCGAAGGCGAGCTTGTCCATGCCCAGGCTGGCACCGGCCACGCTGGGCCCGCTGTAGGCCACTCCGGCCAGATCGAGGGCGGCCTGCAGCGTGCCGTCCTCGCCGGGGCCGCCATGGCAGCAGTTGACGAGGGCGGAGATCTCGAGCTGGCGTTCCTTGCCCAGCCGGCCGCCCCGGGCGCCCATAAAGCCGCCGCCGGGGCTGGCAACCAGGCGCAGGGGGCCGGCGCCCTTGGGTACGCCCTCGACGAAGGCTTCGCCTTCCAGGTGGGGATCGACCGAGAAGAAGTCGCCGCCCTTGCCCCAGTAGATGGCCGTGACCGGCGCGCCTCCGAGGGCCAGAGTGTGGGCGGCCTGGAGGCCGGTCAGGATGCTCACGTCGTGTTCAGGAGAAGGGCCGCCGAAAACGACCGCGGGCGAGCTCACAGCCGACATCTTCTCACGGGAAGTGGTCCGGGAGGTCGTTTTCGAATAGCACGACGTCGCCCGGTCCGAGGTGTTTGGTCACCCACTCGACCGCCAACTCCCGGGTCGCACAGCGGATCAGTGGGCCTCGGCGGTCCACCGGGGCGGCCCGCCAGCCCCTGACCAAGGCGGCGGCATTGGTTTCCCCGACCACCAGCAGGTGGGTCGCGACCAGGGCCGCCTGCTCAGCGAAGCCGGTGTTCTCCTCGCCCTGGCGGGCGCCCAGCTCGACCATGCCGGGCGTCACCACCACCTGCTTGTGGCCGGGGGTGCCCAGGCGGGCCAGGAGATGGAGGGCGGCGGCGGCGCCGGCCGGGTTGGCGTTGTAGGTGTCGTCGATCACGGTGGCGCCGTTGGCGCCCGTCGAGATCTCCCGCCGGTGAGGCGCCGCCGCCAGGCCGGGCAGCCGCTTGGCGATGATGTCGGGCGCCACACCCAGTTCCAGCGCCACCGCCACCGCGCACGCCACGTTGGTGGCCGGGGCGTCGAGGCCCTTCAGGTGGGCGATCTGGCGCCTCATGTCCCGGCTGGTGTCGATGAAGACCCGCAGCGCCCCGTCGTCGTGGACCACGCACACCTCGGCGCGGCGGTCGGCGCCCGAGCAGCGCCAGACTTTTTTTCCCTCCTGTCGGGCCTGTTCGGCCAGCTGGGCGAGGAAGGGGTTGTCCACGTTCAGGACCACTACCGGTGCCGGTCGGAGTATTTCCGCCTTGGCCGCCGCGATGCGCTCCTCGCTCCCCATGCGCTCCAGGTGCACGGGGCCGATGGCGGTGATGACGGCAATGTCGGGGGGCACCCAGGCGCACATCTCGGCGATCTCTCCGGGGCCGTAGGTCCCCATCTCGGCCACGAAGACGTCGGTCCCGGGAAGCAGGTTCTCGTTGACCGCCCGCGACAGGCCCGACTGGTTGTTGTAGCTCTTCGGCGTCGGCACCACCGTCAGGCTCCCGGCCAGCAGTTGGGTGACATATCCCTTGGTGCTGGTCTTGCCGTAGGACCCGGTTATGGCCACCACCGTGGGATGGATCGACGCCAACTTGGTGGTGGCCAGGCGGACGAACCGGGCGCCCACCCGGCGCTCGAGGGGCTCGGTCAGCAAGAGGGCCAGGTCGACCAGGGCGGGCATCGCCACCGCGACCAGGGTGGCGGCGGCGGCCGCCACCGCCCAGGTGCGGGCCGCGGCCGCGCCCAGCGCGATGAGGAGGGTGGCTTCGGCGGCCCCGGTCGCGGCAAGAACCTTCAGCCTCCGGGTCCAGACGAGGGGCGCGGTGCGCCCTTTCAGGCGCAGGCCGAACGGCCCGACCGCCACCGCGGCCACCGCGACCAGCCCGGCGGGCGCCACCCTGGCGGCGGCTCCTGCCAGCCCGAGCAGGGCCGCCCCCCCGAGGAGGCGGTTGGGGCCGGTCGACCACCAGCGCCGGGCGAAGCGCACGACCGAGCCCGCCAGGTAGTGCTCCCGCTGGGCGACCCGCAACCAGCGGATGCCGGCCAGCCCGGCGCCAAGGAGGGCGCCCGCGAGGAGGATGGCCTGGGCAGCGGTGCTGTTCACGGCTCGGACGGACGGAGGCGGTTCACGGACGGTGGCTGTTCACGGACGGTGGCGGTTCACGGACGGAGGCGGTTCACGGACGGAGGCTGTTCACGGACGGTGGCGGTTGACGGCGTCGATCAGGGCGTCGGGCCGGTCGCGGACGACGAAGTGGCCCACCCCAGGGAGGACCTCCAGGTGGGGCCGGCGGCAGCTGGCCCGTGCCGCTTCCGCCACCGAGACCGCGACCTGGTCGTCCTCGGCGCCCCAGATCAACTCGACCGGACCGGGGTAGGCCGCCAACGGCCCCTCGTAGCTTTCGTTGACGGCGCCCACCAGCACGCCCCGCATGACACCAGTGGCCCGCCGGTAGTCGGCGGAGCCGTATTTCTGGCGCAGCCGTTCGATCCGGTCGTCACTCACCAGGCCCGACGCGCGGAGCGCCTTGGCCAGCCGCAGTCGGGACGGCCCCTTCCCACTCGGGGGGCGGCGGATCAGGGGGACGCCGGTGAGGACCAGGGCCGTGACCCGGTCCGGGTGGGCCGCGGCCAGGTGGGTGGCGACCCGGCCCCCGAAGGAGTGTCCGACCACGACCACGCCCGGCGCCATGTCGTCGAGAACCGGCGCCACGTGCTCGGCGTAGCGGGCCGTGCTCCACACCTCGTCGGGGGGTGGTGCGGTGCCGAAGCCGGGCAGGTCGAGGGCAACCGCGCCCAGGTGGGCGAGCATGGCGTCGAAGTCGTGGTGGGTTCGCTCCCAGCCGTGGAGGGCGAGCACCCACGGCGTCTCAACGCCGTAGGCGGCTCCGAAAAGCTGCCCTCCGGCAAAGGTCTTCAGCACGGCACGGAGTCGGATGGGGACGCAGGAACGGAACCGGGAACATCGGGCATGGTCGGACAGGACACGGTAGTCGCGGTCCCGGAACTGAAGGACCCTTGACGGCGGCTCTCTTTGCGGGCACACTGCGACCCAGCCCGAACAAAGGATCCGACCCGACAAGGACCGGGGTGGCAGCCACGCCCCCCACCAACGCCGATCGAACCCCTAGCAGGGTCAAGGTAGACGTTCGGACGGCGAGCGGAGCCGGGTGGCTTCCGCTTTGCGTGTCCTACGGGCGGCCGCGAGGCGCCCGCAGGGCCGCCGGACGGCGTCGCACCTGTCGGCTGGGTCCCAAGGAGTCCCGAGGATGCAAGTCCGACGGCTACTTGGGGCCGGCCGGTTGGGAAGTCGCAATGGGCGGGAACTGAGCTCCGCCGGCGGGGGGGCCGGCGGGGCCGCCCGGTCACGGCGCGGGGCGGACCATCCACCAGCCCGTCACACCCCCTTCGTATCTTCAGCGGGGTGGACCCGGCATCGCTCGTCTCCGATCTGACCCCGGCCCAGCGCCGGGCGGTGGAGAGCGACGCGTCGCGCTTGTGCATCCTGGCCGGGGCGGGCTCGGGCAAGACCCGGGTACTGACCCGCCGGATCGGCTACCGCCTGGCCAGCGGGACCGCGGATCCCGACCATGTTCTCGCCCTCACCTTCACACGCCGGGCGGCCGGCGAGCTCGGCGATCGCCTTCGCGGCCTGGGCCTGCGCCAGCGGTTGACGGCGGGCACCTTCCACGGCGTGGCCTACGCCCAGCTGCGCCAGTACTGGGCCGACCGGGGCGAGCCAGCCCCGCAGTTGCTGGACCGCAAGACCCGCCTCCTGGCCCGCCTGGTCACCGACCGCGCCGAGATGTCCGGTGCCCCGCTGCCGGAGCTGGCCGCGGAGATCGAATGGGCCAGCGCCCGTTTGCTCTCGCCCGAGCAGTACCCCGCCGCCGCCGAGGCCGCCGGGCGTCGGCTCCCTGTAACCACCGACGCCATGGCCCGGCTGCTGGCCCGCTACGAGACCGAGAAGGTGCGACGCCGGCTTGCCGATTTCGACGATCTCCTAGGCCGCTGCGCCCTGGCCATGGAGCAGGATCCGGCCTTCGCAGCCGTGCAGCGGTGGCGGTGGCGCCATGTGTTCGTTGACGAATTCCAAGACGTCAACCCGTTGCAGTACCGCCTCCTGACCGCCTGGCTCGGCAACCAACCTGATGTCTGTGTCGTCGGGGATCCCAACCAGGCGGTATACGGCTGGAATGGCGCCGACGCCTCGCTGCTGGCCCGGCTCGGGGAACGGTGGCCGGGGACCGAGGTCATCCACCTGGACGACAATCATCGCAGCACCCCCCAGGTCGTGGCGGCGGCCGCCGGCGTCCTCGGCCCGGCCGGGGGCCAGCTGCGATCGTCGCTTCCCGACGGGCCGGCGGCGGTCGTGCGGGCCTATCCCGATGACCTGTCGGAGGCCCACGGGGTGGTGGCGGAACTCCGGGAGCGCAGGGCATCAGGGTTGCCATGGACCCAGATGGCGATCCTGGTGCGGACCAACGCCCAGGTGGTGTCCTTCGAGGCGGCCTGCCGGGCCGCCCAGGTGCCCTACCGGCTGGCCGGCGCCCGGCCCTTTCTCGACGACCCCGAGATCCAGGCCCTCCTGGTGGACCTCGGGCGGCGCCGGGCCGAGCCATTCGAAGTCGTGAAGGCCGATCTCGCCTCCGCCTCGGGTCCGCCCGCCGTCCCGGTCCTGGCCGGTCTCGCGGCGGACTACGACCGGTTGGAACGCCGGACGACGGTTGACGGGTTCTTGAGCTGGCTGGGCCCGGCGACGAGCAGCGACCGCCGCGATGACGGGCCGCCGGGAGTGACCATCTCGACGTTCCACCGGGCCAAGGGCCTCGAATGGGAGGCGGTATGGGTCACCGGCCTCGAGGAGGGGCTGGTCCCGATCGTCCATGCCCAGACGGCCGAGGCGGAGACCGAGGAACGGCGCCTGCTCTACGTGGCCCTGACCCGGGCCGCCCAGGAGCTGCACTGCTCCTGGGCCCGGCAGCGAAACTTCGGCGCCCGTCCCGTGCCCCGCCACGCCTCCCCGTGGCTGGCGGCCATCGCGGGCCGGAGCCTCGAAGAAGATCCCCGCACCGGCGTCGCACCTGAGGTCCTGTGGAAGCAGCGGCTGGCCGCCCAGCGCGACCGGCTGGCGCAATGCCACCGGCCCGGTTCCGGCCAAGCCGGCGCCTCGAGATCGGCAGGGACGTCGCCGTCGGTCGAGCCGGCAGTCATCGATGCCCTGCGGTCGTGGCGGGCCGGCGCCTCCCGGGCGGCCGGCGTGCCCGCCCATGTGGTGCTCCACGACGCCACCTTGGCCGCGGTGGCCACGTTGCGACCGGCGACGGCCGAGGAGCTCCTGGCGGTTCCCGGACTCGGTCCCGTGAAGGTGGCCCGCTACGGCAACGTGCTCCTCGACCTGGTGGCGGCCCATCAGGCCAGCGCCTGACGGGGCGTGTCGCAATGGCGTGGCGGCAATAGCATGCGGCGATGCGTTTCGAGCTGGTGCAGCGTCTGCATGCGCCAATCGACGCCGTAGAACAGGCCCTGGTCGACCCGAAGTTCCTCGATCGGCTGGGCCAGCTACCCAAGCTGGGGCGGCCCCAATTGCTGGAGCAGCGGGATATGGGCGACCGGTTCTTCCAGCGGGTCCGCTACGACTTCGAGGGCGACCTGTCGGCCACCGTCAAGGCCTTCATCGACCCCGCCAAGTTGTCGTGGGTGGAGGAGTCGACCCAGGACCGCACCACCCACCTGACGGAGATCGACATCGTCCCCGACCACTACACCTCGATGTTCGGCTGCTCCGGCCTGATCCGCCTGACGACCGACCCGGCTACCGGCGACACCATGCGGGTCGCCACCGGAGAGGTCGTGGTACACGTGCCCCTCGTCGGCAGCAAGGCCGAGGCCGCCATCATCTCGGGGTTGCGGGAGCACGCAGAGCTGGAAGCGGGGGCGCTCGACCAATGGGTGAGCTAGCGGTTGGGCGTTGCTTGTTCCCCGATTGAGACGTACCCTACGCACCTATGTCTGCATGGTTCTCCGTCGAGGTCCTCGATGGCGCTTCGTCCGCCGCCCTGTGGGCGGAAGCGTGGGGCGACGCGTTGGTCGAGTCCGCCCTTTTGACCGGGGCCAGCGAATGGAACTGGCACCGGCACTCCTGGGGTGTGGTTCTGGAGTTGGAATTCGAGGACGAGGATGCGTGGGAACGGTTCCGGGATCGGGCCGGGGTGCGGGCGGCACTGGACGCGGTTCCCGATCCTTTGACCGGCCTGGTGGTCTACCGCGGTCGCGGCGGCGGCGCCGGGACGTGGGCTCCCCGGGCCAAGCGGCCCCTGATCGGCTCCGGCTCGGCCGCCCTTCCCCTGCCGTGGGACCTGTGGGACACGGAGTCCATTGACGTTTTCGCACCGCTCATCGAGCGCCGCTTGGCCGGCTTGGTCGGCGTCGGCGTAGGCATCGGTTCCGGGCGCCGCTAGACGGCGGCGTCGATCAGCAGCGGCGCGTGATCTGACGGCAGCTTGCCCTTGCGGGCGTTGCGGTCGACGATGGCCCAGGTCACCGCGTCCGCAAGCGGCTTGGTCGCCAGGATGAGGTCGATGCGCATCCCCCGGTGCTGGTGGAAGTCGCCCGCCCGGTAATCCCAGTAGGTGAACAGCTGGTCCTGCTGGTAGAGACGGCGGAAGGCGTCCTCGAGGCCCCACGATTCCAGGCCGGCCAGTGCTTCCCGCTCCTCGGGGCTCACATGGGTACTGCCCGCAAAGGCAGCCGGGTTCCAGACGTCGCGATCTTCGGGCGCCACGTTGAAGTCGCCGCAGACGGCAACCGGCGTGTTCCGGTCGGCGACCACGTCGAGGTGATGGCGGAGCCGTTCGAGCCAGGACAGCTTGTATTGAAAATGGGGATCGCCGAGCGCCCGGCCATTAGGTACATACACGCTGGCCACCGTGACACCGCCGCACCTGGCGGTCAGAAGGCGGGTGTCGGAGTCCGCGTCCACCCCTTCGCAGAACCCTGGGACGACGTCGTCGAGACCGACCCGGGAGAGGATGGCGACGCCGTTCCACTGCCCGTTGCCATGGTGGGCCGACTCGTACCCGAGCGCCGAAAACGCCATGTGGGGAAAGGTGGCGTCGGACAACTTGGTCTCCTGGAGGCAGCAGATGTCGGGCTGGGCGTAGCCCAGCCACTCCTCGACCCGCCCGATACGGACCTTCAGCGAGTTGACGTTCCAGGTGGCGATACGCATGGTCCTGCCATCTTGCCCGACACCCGGCGCCATTTGGGGCGCCTCCTCGACCCCGCGTTGTTGCCAGTCCCCGATGTCAACTCAACAGACCCCAGGCGGTGTTTCCACGCCGGTGTTCGGCTCGGGTTGACGGGTGATGGATTTTGGCCCGGCTGGGAGCCACCAGCCTTCACCGGCGGCCGGCCCGGTGACCGGTGATGGATTTTGGCCCGGCTGGGAGCCACCAGCCTTCACCGGTAGCGGGCACGGATTGACCGGTGATGGATATCGGCCCGGCTGGGAGCCACCAGCCGTCACCGGCGGCCGTGAGTCGTGAGTCGTGAGTCGGGCATTGAAAACATGAAGTGGGCCCGAAAGGGGCCACGGCTTCGGTCAGGGCGTCGGTGATCTGCGACGCGCCGACGACTTCGTGGCGGTCGTTGAGGCGGTGGGAGGGGGGTCCGGTTCCGCTGCTGGGATCGAGGTGGCCGGTGTCGTTTGGCGTCGTCCGCGGCGCCGTGTTGCGGGGAGCGGCGACGCTGTCGCCGCATCCCCGGCGGGCGGCGGCGGCGAGGCCGCCTTGGCGGGGCGTCGCTTGGGCGCTGGCACCGGGCCATCGACGTCGGAGTTCAACGAGGGTTCCGGCTGCGAGGTGCCTCGCCTTCTGGTCGCACCCGCGGGCGGCGGGGTGGCGACAACGTCTATGGCGTTGGCCGGAGCCGGGGACTCGGGAGCCGATTGCCTGCGAGGGAGCGCATTCTTGGCGGGTGCGACCGGCTTAGTTACCGATTCCCCCGGCGCAGCGGCCGTTGGGCTACCGCCGCGGCGGCGGGATGTCGCCTTCTTCACCGGCTCCTCGGTGACGGGTTCCTCGGCGTCCGGGACTCCGGTGACAGGCTCTGCGGCCACCGGGACTGGGGCATCCCTGCGACGCCGGGGTGGGGCCTTTCTCGGCGGCGCCACCACTTCGGCGGGTGTCGGGGCGGCGGGAACTGCGGCGGCTGAAGACGCCACGTCGGCGACCGGGGCGCCGCCGCGACGGCGAGGCCCCGTCTTCGTCGGCGGCGCTTCCGGCACGGGAGTCACATCAACGGGAGCCGCAGCCGCAGCCGCAGCCGCAGCCGCAGCCGCAGCCGGCGCCGTCGCCTCGCGGCGACGGCGGGGTGACGCCTTCTCGGCCTTCACAACCTCTGGCACCGTCTCGGCAGGAGGGGTGCCCGGCGTGCCGTTGGCGCCCGATCCTCGCCGCCGAGCTGTGGACTTTTTGGCGACCGGGGGCGGGGGCGCCGGCTCCTCGGCGGCCGCCTCGCCAGGCGCGGCCGCCGTCACCGGGGCGGCCGCGGCCCCGCGGCGTCGCGGCGCCGCCTTCATGGCCGGGGGCGACATCGACGGGCTCAGATCACCTGCCGTCGCCTCGGCGGGGGCGGCCTTCTTCCGGGACCGGCGGGCCGGCGCGGGCGCCGGTGGCGACCCGTCCTCGGCTTCCTGAGAACCGCCGTCGTCGGTGCGGGATTCGATTTCCGCGGCCACCGTTTCGTCCGTGGGCGCGCCCGCGATCTTGGCGAAGCCGGGCAGCGCCAGCTCCACCCCGCGCCGTTGGGGATCGAGCGCCTGGACGACGAAGGTGACCTCTTCGCCCTTCCCGAACATCTCCCGGGCGCTCTTCGGCGGCGGGTCCCCCATCGCCGACAGCGGGATGTAGCACCGGGCGCCGCCGCAATCGACGAACGCCCCATGGGAGGCAAACGACTCGACGGTGCAGGAAACCTCGGCACCCAGGGGATGGGCGGCAATGAAGGTGATGAACGACAGCGGATCATTGACCGGCTCGGCGGGCGGTGACCCGCCCTTGCGGCGTCGCCGAGTCTTGTCCTTGGGTGCGACAGCCTCCTCCAGAGCCACGGCGATGGCCCGATCGACGACCTTTTTTCCCTTCCCCTTGGTCCGGGAGCGCTCGGCGGCCATATCCAGCCCCGGCATCGCCGACTCTGGTTCACCCTTGGTCTTGCGCTTGGCCTCCTTGACCGCCTCGCGGGACCGGGGTCCCCGTACCGGCGTGCGGGGCGTGAAGATCCACCCCACGCCGGGTACCGGTTTCCCGCCGATCAGGCGACCCCGCTCGAACAGCCATTCGTAGTCGCCATGGAACTCCTGGAAGGAGTCGTTGGACAACACGGTGGCGCCCGTCTTGTCGGCGATGCGCAGCAGGAAAGCGTCGCCTCGCCCGATGGCCCCGGCGGGCGGCGAAACCAACTCCCCCGCCGACTCCGCCTCCTCGAAGACCTTGAACTCGCCCTGGTCGATGCGATGACCGAACGAGGCGTCGACCACGACGGTGACCACATCCTCGGGATTCTCGAGAAGGAACTCCCTCACCGCCTGGTCGAGTTGCGCCAGGCTGGGCATGGAACGGCCTTCTGTGGCCAGATTGGAACCGTCGACGACGACGTGGCGGGCTGCCATTTCTTTTAAGAGTCAAGCATCGTGGCCGGCCCAAGTGACGAATGCCCGGTGAGCAGGCCTATCCGCCTCCGAATGCCCGGGCCATGAGGTCGTCGGCTTCGAGCGTCGAGAGCGCAGCGCTACCCGTGGCGGGTGAACCTGACGGCAGTCGGGCGACCGACGACAGTCTGGAGTCGCCGCCCAGCATCTTGAGCAGCTTGTGGCGGGCGAACCACCAGGGGCCCATGTTCTCGGGCTCCTCCTGAACCCACGTGACCTGCACCGACGGGTCGTAGCGGGCCAGGGCGGCCGAGATCTGGACGTCGGGCCACGGGTAGAGCTGCTCGACCCGGACGACGGCCACGCCGGTGACGCCTGTTCGGTGCCGGTGCCCCAACAGGTCGAGGGCCACCTTGCCCGACGCCAGGACGACCCGGCCCACCGACGGGGGATCGATGTCGGGATCGTCGATGACCTCGCGGAAGTGCCCGGTGGAGAATTCCTCGGCCTTGCTGTACGCCTCCCGGGCTCGCAGGTATTTCTTCGGGGTGAGCAGGATCAGGGGCCGCTTGGGGTGGCGATGTACCTGGCGCCGCAGGATATGGAAGAGCTGGGCGGCGGTGGTCGGGTTGGCCACCTGGATGTTGTCCTCGGCCGAAAGCTGCAGGAAGCGCTCGACGCGCGCTGAGCTGTGTTCGGCCCCCTGACCCTCGTAGCCGTGCGGGAGCAGCAAGGTGAGGCCGCAGGTCTGGCCCCACTTGGCCTTGGAGGCCACGAGGAACTGGTCGATGATGATCTGACCGCCATTGACGAAGTCGCCGAACTGGGCCTCCCACGCGACCAGGGCGTCCTGCTGGACGACCGAGTAGCCGTACTCGAAACCGATGGCGGCGTATTCCGACAGCAGGGAGTCGTAGACGAAGAACCGGCCCGGGCCGGTCCCGCGCCCGCTGCCGCCGATACCGGCACTGCCCGCACTGCCCGCACTGCCTCCACTGCCTGCACTACCCGCACTGCCTGCACTACCCGCACTGCCTGCACTACCCGCACTGCCTGCACCGCCCGCGCTGCCCGCGATACCGGCCAGATGCTGGAGGGGAATCCACTCGGCGCCGGTCACCACGTCGATCAGGGCCGCGTTGCGGTGCCCGAAGGTCCCTCGGCGGGTGTCCTGGCCGGCCAGGCGGACGTCGCGGCCCTCGAGTAGGAGGGACCCGTAGGCCAGTGCCTCACCCAGCGCCCAGTCGGCCTCGCCGCCCGCCCACAGCTTGGCCCGGTTGTCGAAGACCCGGATCAACTTGGGATGGATGGTGAAATCTTCCGGCGGGTTGTGGAGCACCGACGCGATGCGGTCCAGGGTCTCGATCGGCACCGCGGTGTCGATCGGCGGGAGGACCGGCGCCGGCGGGAGGCGGGCCGGGAGCTTGGTGGGCTTGGGCGGGGCGGTGGCCCGGGTCTCGTCCAGGGCTGCCTGCAATCGCAGGCTGAAGTCCTTGAGGGCCCCTTCCGCCTCCTCGATGGTGATGTCGCCCCGCCGGACCAGGGTCTCCGTATAGATCTTGCGGACGCTGCGGTGAACCTTGATGAGCTCGTACATGCGGGGCTGGGTGAGGCTCGGGTCGTCCTGCTCGTTATGCCCGAAGCGGCGGTAGCAGACCATGTCGATGACGACGTCCTTGTGGAACGCCTGGCGGAACTGGAACGCCAGCCGCCCCACCCGTACGCACGCCTCGGGATCGTCGCCGTTGACATGGAAGATCGGCGCCTGGACCATCTTGGCAACATCGGTGGCATAGACCGATGACCGGGCCGACTCCGGGTTGGTTGTGAAACCGAGCTGGTTGTTGATGACCAGATGCACCGTGCCGCCGGTCGTGTACCCCCGCAGGGCCGACATGTTCAGCGTTTCGGCCACCACGCCCTGACCCGCGAAGGCGGCGTCGCCGTGGACCAGCAGGGCCAGGACGGGCCGGCCGCTGCCGGTCTCGCTGAGATCCTGGTAGGCCCGGGTCATCCCCTCGACCACGGGGTCGACCGCCTCCAAATGCGATGGGTTGGAGGACAGGTGGACGTCGAGCTCCTGGCCCGACAGCCCGGTGAACTTGCCGTGATAGCCCTTGTGGTACTTGACGTCGCCCGAACCCTGGGTTGTGTCGGGATCGAGGTTGCCCTCGAACTCGTTGAACAGTTCCCGGTAGCTCTTGCCCACGATGTTGATCAGCACGTTGAGCCGGCCCCGGTGGGCCATACCGAGCACCGTGCTCTCCATGCCTGCCTGGGCGGCCTGGTCGAGAACCGAGTCGAGAAGGGCGATGGCGGACTCCGCCCCTTCCAACCCGAACCGCTTCTGGCCGATGTACTTGGTGTCCAGGAACCGTTCCAGCGCCTCGGCTGCGTTCAGCCGGCCCAGGATGTGGCGGTGCTCCTCGGGTGCCAGTTGCATGGAAACGCCCTCGACGTGTTCCTGGATCCACTTCTTCTGGTCGGGCTCCTGGATGTGCATGTACTCCACACCGATGGTGCGGCAGTAGGCGTCACGGAGCACGCCCAGGATGTCGCCCAGCTTCATGCTGGCCTGGCCGGCCAGCCCGTCGGTCAGGAACTCCCGCTCCAGGTCCCAAAGGGTCAGCCCGTAGGTGGTCGTGTTGAGCTCGGGATGGGTGTGGGGCTCCCGCCAGTCGAGCGGGTCGAGGTGGGCGATCAGGTGGCCCCGGACCCGGAACATGTTGATCAGGGTCTGGACATGGACCTGCTTTTGGATCTGCAGGGTGTGTGACGCGTCGGTCCCCGCCGGATCGTTGATATCCCGCAGCCAGCGGACCGGCTCGTACGGAATGCCCATCGAGTGGAAGATGTCGTCGTAGAAGCCGTGCTCGCCGATCAGCAGCTGGTGGACCCGGGCCAGGAACAGCCCCGACTCGGCACCCTGGATGATGCGGTGGTCGTAGGTCGAGGTGAGGGTCATGACCTTGGACAGGCCCATGGCAGCTACGGTGCGGGGGTCGGCGGCCTGCCATTCGGCGGGATAGTCGAGGCTGCCCACCGCCACGATCGCCCCCTGGCCGGGCATCAGCCGGGGGACGCTGCCGACCGTGCCCAACGTGCCCGGGTTGGTCAGGGTGACCGTGGCTCCGGCGAAATCGTCGGGGGCGATCTTGTTGGTGCGGATCTTGCGGATCAGTTCCTCATAGGCCGCCCAGAAGGCCCGGAAGTCGAGGGTGTCGGCGTTGCTTATGACCGGCACCAGCAGGGTCCGGCTGCCGTCGGACTTCTGCTGGTCGACCGCCAGCCCGAGCCCGACGTGGGGGTGGCGGACGACGCCGGGCGGCTGGCCGGGCTGGCCGGACTGGCCGGACTGGGCGGGGTGGGCGGGCTGCGCCGGCCGGCCGGGCACGAACGACGAGTTGAGGGCGGGCACGGCCTGCAACGCCTTGACGACCGCGAAGCCGATCAGGTGGGTCACGCTGACCTTGCCGGCGCCCACCCGGGCCAGTTGATTGTTGAGGATGCGCCGATTGACCTCGAGCAGGCCGGCGGGAACCACCCGCACGCTGGTCGCGGTCGGCACCGCGAGGCTGGCCTCCATATTGGCGGCGATACGAGCCGCGGCCCCCCGTAGTGGCGACACGACGGGCCCGCCGTCAGTCCCGGCCGCGTCTGTGGTGACGGGGCGGGCAACGTCTGTGGCGGGGGCCGGGGCGCCTGTGGTGACCGGGCGGGCAGCGTTTGTGGCGGCGGGGGCCGGGGCGGCGCTCGGGGTCCCGACGGGGGCCGGGGGGCCGACGGGTGCCGGGGGGCCGACGGGTGCCGGGGGGCGGGCAGGGGCCGGGGGGCGGGCAGGACCCGGCGGCGCGACCCGGGCGGCCGGGCCGAGGGGGGTGGGGGCGGGAGGAGCCGGGGCGGGAGGAGCCGCCACCACGCCACCGCCGGTACCAGTACCGGCACCGGCACCGGCACCGGCGGTGTCGCTGCTGCCGCCGGCTCTCGCCGGCTCGGGGCGGGTGGCGACCAGCCCTCGGTGGTGGTAGTCCGCGAAGAACTCCTGCCAGCTCTCGCTTACCGAAGCGGGATGTTCCCGGTACTGCTCATACATCTCGTCGACCAACCAGGCGTTGGGGCCCAGCCCCCGCCCGTCGTCGGCGTTGGATTCGCTCGACATGGCCCAGCCAGCGTACCGGGCGGCCTCACCGTCACACCGGCCTTGTACGGTGCGGGCATGACGGTGCAGTTCATTTTCACCATGCGGGACCTCCGCCGCTTCTACCCGCCCGACCGGGAGGTGCTGCGGGGGATCAACCTGTCGTTCTTCCCGGGCGCCAAAATCGGCGTCATCGGGTCCAACGGCTCGGGAAAGTCCTCGCTCCTGAAGATCATGGCCGGCGTCGACGACGGTTTCACCGGTGAGGCTCGCCTGACCCCGGGATTCACGGTGGGTTACCTGGCCCAGGAACCCCAGCTCGACGGGACCACCGACGTGGCGGGCAACGTGGCCGCTGGCGTCGGCGAGATCAAGGCGCTGCTCGACCGGTTCAACGAGGTCTGCAATGCCATGGGCGAGCCCGACGCCGATTTCGACAAGCTGCTGGCCGAGCAGGCCGACCTCCAGGACAAGATCGACGCGGCCGGGGCCTGGGACCTGGAGCGCACCCTCGAGATCGCCATGGACGCCCTGCGCCTCCCCCCGGGCGACGCCGACGTGGGCACCCTCTCCGGGGGCGAGCGCCGTCGGGTCGCCCTGTGCCGGCTCCTCCTCTCCCGCCCCGACCTGCTGCTACTCGACGAGCCGACCAACCACCTCGATGCGGAGTCGGTGGCGTGGTTGGAGCGGACTCTGCAGGACTACCCGGGCACCGTCGTCGCCGTCACCCACGACCGGTACTTCCTGGACAACGTGGCCGGCTGGATCCTCGAGCTCGACCGGGGCTTCGGCATCCCCTGGCAGGGCAACTACTCATCCTGGTTGGAGCAGAAGCAGGCCCGCCTGGCCGGTGAACAGAAGGCCGACGAGCGCCGCCGCCGCAGCCTGGAACGGGAGCTGGAGTGGATCCGCCTGTCGCCCCGGGCCCGCCAGGCGAAAGGCAAGGCCCGCGTCAACGCCTTCGACAACCTGGTGGCCGAGGCGGAGGCGGCGGAACGGGGGCCCGATCGCCTGGAAATGACCATTCCCCCGGGTCCCCGCCTTGGCGACCAGGTGGTGATCGCGGAGCAGCTGGTGAAGGGGTACGGGGATCGCCTGCTCATCGACGAGCTCTCGTTTTCACTGCCGCCAGGAGGCATCGTCGGCGTGATCGGTGCCAACGGGGCGGGGAAAACGACGCTCTTCCGCATGATCGTCGGAACCGAGTCACCCGACCGCGGTGAGCTCAAGACGGGGTCCACCGTGAAGCTGGCCTACATCGACCAGTCACGGGACAACTTGGTTCCCGGCAACACCGTCTTCGAAGAGATCACGGGGGGCGCCGACACCTTCGTGGTCGGCGGACGGGAGCTCCACGGCCGGGCCTACGTGGCCGGATTCGGGTTCAAGGGTTCCGATCAGCAGAAGAAGGTGGGCGACCTATCGGGCGGCGAGCGCAACCGGGTCCAGCTGGCCAAGGTGCTCCGCGACGGCGGCAATGTCCTGCTGCTGGACGAACCCACCAACGACCTCGACGTGGACACCCTGCGGGCCCTCGAGGAAGGCCTGCTGTCGTTCCCCGGCTGCGTGGTGGTGGTGAGCCACGACCGGTGGTTCCTCGACCGCATCTCCACCCACGTGCTCGCCTTCGAGGGCGATTCCGAGGTCCGGTGGTTCGAAGGCAACTTCAGCGACTACGAGGCCGACCGTCACAAGCGCCTCGGATCCAGCGCCGACCAGCCCCATCGCATCCGCTACAAGCCGCTGGTCCGGGGCTGACGGAGTTCGGCGATGATGAGCGCAGGGGCGGTGCGGACGGTGACAATGGTCGTCTGCGGCCTCGGAATCGCGGGCATGATCGTCACCTCGATCCTCAACCACAACGGCGCCGCCGTCACCTTCGGCCTGGTGACGGCCGTGGCGGTGTTGTGTTCCATGGTCGCCAAGGCGGTGGCGGCGGAGGCGGAGCGGCGAATGGGGGGCCAGGGAGACGGGGACCCGTCGGATGAGACGGCCCGGACGGTGCCTGCCGACGCTTTGGCCGAGGTGGTGGAGGACCAATTGCAGGCAATTGTGGCGGCGGGAGCCGACGAGGCGGCGATGCGGCAGCTGGTCGGCGAGGCAGTTCGACTGGGCCGCCGACTCGCCGATGCTCGCCCGGTCGAGAGCGACCCGCAGTAGTTTTGCTTCAGGCCGTCAACTTTCCCGCCGACGGAATGCCCATGCAGGGAACGTCAAGGATCATGATCAGCCGAGCGGTGCTTCGACAGGTGGAGCCGGGAAACACGGCCAATTGCGCTCATTGCGGCGCACCCATCAAGTTCGCGGCCCGTTCTCAGCAACGCCAGGTCATCGCCAATGTGTATCAAGACGGGGCGTGGGTCCGTGTCGAGCACTATCACGCCGACTGTTACGACCTGGCCGGACAGCCTTACGGCGAAGCGGCCGGCTGATTCCTGCGCTTCCTGCGCTTCCTCCGGGCCCTTCGGGCCTCGGACCGACGGGGCTGGTTAGGGCACCCGGTGCAGCTCCGCCGCCAGGTGCTCCTGCATCGGCTCACCCATCGCCTCCATGGAGAAGACGTAGCGCAGCACGTCTCCGTCGACCTCAACGTGGCGGGCCATCGCCCTCACCTCTTTGGCCGACGTCGTCGCCCCCACCAGGCGGCTGGCCAGGGCCACGGTGGTGCCTTCCACGGTGCCTTCCTCGACCTCCACGTGGCCGGAGGGGATAGCGATGACGAGCTCGACCACTCCGTCGGGCTTGGGCCGCCAGTAGCCGGCCTCGCTGTGCAGGGGACGGCCGTCGTCCAGAGCCCAGGTGCGCTGGCTGTAGGCCAGGAAGGGCTTGCCCACATGCCAGAACCGGAGCTCCTCGCCATACGAGAACGGGGCGACGGTCGGATAGTGACCCTGGCCCTCCCCGACCCAGGTCCCGAGAAGGAACCGGAGAGCAACGGCGTCAGGATGGAGGGCGACAGCAGGCGCGCTCGCGGACATGATTGCGACTCTAGGCCGGTACCCTCCGAGAGATGATCCGGGCTACCGCCGCCGTGCTCGCCACCGCCCTGGCGGTCGGGCTGGTGGTGGTCCAGCCGTGGTTGGGGCGGCGCCGGTATCAACGGCTGGTAGCCGCGGTGGGCGAGCATCCCGAAGCCCGGCTGAAGCATTACCGGCGGGGCATCATCGGAGAATGGGCCGGAGTCGGCGTGGTCCTCGTCATCGCCTTGTTGGCGCAGCGCGGCGCAGCGTCCATCGGGCTGCGCATAGGGGACCATCCGGGTTCAGAGGTCGCAATCGTGGCCGAGGTGGCTGTCCTCCTCGCGATCAGCGCGCTCGTATTCCGCTTCGGAGGCCAGGGGATCAACGAGATGCTGCGCCGCCAGGCCCGCGGGTTTGCCGCCCTGCTGCCCCGGGGCCGGCGGGAACGACGCACCTTCGCGGCGTTGGCGATCACCGCCGGTATCTGCGAGGAGTTGCTCCTGCGGGGGTTCGCCATCGCCTACCTCCACTGGCTGTGGCCCGCCGTCCCCCGAATCTGGGTGATCGTCATCACCGCCGCCGCCTTCGGGCTGGTGCATCTGTACCAGGGCCCGCGGGGCGTGGTGCTGACCGGGCTCGTCGGTGCCTACCTGACCTGGCTGGTGCTGACCACGGGAAGCCTTTTTCCCGCCATGATCATTCACGCCCTCCTGGATTTGCGGGTCCTGGCCCTGCGGGACCTGTCGATACCCACCGACAGCGCGACCGGAGAAACCAGCGGCGCCGCAAGCGAGGCCCCGACCGGCGTCTAGGTGGCTGGTGTGAAGCGGGGGCTCTTGGGGTGACGGGTGCTCGGTCTGTTGTCGCTCAGGGTGACGGAGGACTCCGGTCCGGCCGGGTCTCGTTCCGACCGTAAAGGCAGGGTGAAAGGTTTGATCGGTGCTGGAGCGCCGGAATCGGCGCGATTCATTCGCGTCGAGTCTGCGAGATTGCGGTTTACACGCTCGGAGCCGCCCATCCCGACGGCGTGTAACGCAGACCGAGGACGGCGAGACGCGCCAGGTTGGCAGCCGCTCCGAGAAGGTTGAAGTCGGCGCCGACCTTGACTTTGCCGCGGACTCGGGCTCGTCGCCCACCGTGTTTGCGGCGCATCAGATGACCGAGTTTGCGTTCCACCTTGGGGCGAGTGGCCCGATAGTCGTCGCGCCATTCGCCGTCGCCTTGTCGGCTTCGGGCCCGGGCCAGGGAGTCCTCGTGGCGCCCCACGGTGATGGTCCGCCCGCTGGCCGACTTGGTGCACTCGTCGCGCAGCGGGCAGGTGGCGCACGCCTGAGAGAAATCCGCGGTCCCGTTGCCGTTGGCGTCGCGGCGGATCGGAACGATCACATCATTCGGGCAGCCGACGGTGTCGTCGTCGAGGTTGACGATGAAACGGTCCTTGGTGAAGAGCCCCCCAGGCGCCGAAGGCGGCTGGGTCTTGCAGCCCGAATCGATGTCGTTGTCCTCCAAGTGGGACTGGAAGCCGCCGGTGCCATAGGCGTTGTCGCCATATACCTTGGGCCGTTCCGCCTCGGCCCCGTCGTCTCCGTCGACCAAGTCCGCGATGAGGTCCTCGGCCACGCTGGCGTCGCCCGCGTTAGCTGCGGTGACAGTCGTCGCGGTGATGATCTCGCTGTCAGGGTCGACTGCGACATGACCCTTGTAACCGTCGAAGCTGCGGTGCACGGTCTTGTGCCCGTGACGGGCCTCGGGATCAACCGTCGAGATGACCCGGTCGGGCGCCACGCGCCGGGCGATACGGAACACCTCGCCGCTGACGTCGAGGTCCTGGCCGGCCACGGCGGCCAACAACACGACCGCCTGGGCGACAGCGGGATCAAGGTGGCGGCCGTCGAGGAGCATCAGGCACGCGTAGGCGTCGAGGGCCAACTCGTCCACCAAAGCCTCCCGGGCCGCCGCGTCGTCCCACTCGCAGATCGGTTTGCCAGCCCGGGCGTAGTCGTCGTCTCGGGCCAACACCGCCCGCAACTCGGCTTCCAGCTCGGGATCGGCGACGGCCAGCAGGCCCCGGATCGCGGAGCGGATCAACGTGACAGTGTCCATCGTGGCCACCGCGTCATACAACGGTGTCGAGTCCAACACCCGGCGCCGGCCCACCAAACCGGCCGCCTTCGCCGCCTCCAACGCCACCTCGAACACCCGGTCGGGGCGATTAGAGCGCCGGAGCCGCTCGCGCATGTCGACCAGCACCGTGTGCGCGAAGCGACCCCAGCCGCCGTTGTCGTAGCCGCCCACACCCGCCGCGTACCGCCAGCGGGCATCGAAGCAATACCGGTCGACGGCCTCCCGGTCGGACAGACCGTCCAAACGTTGCAACACCATCACCGTGGCCACCACCGACGGCGGCACCGACCGGCGACCCGCGTCGCTGAACAGATCGGCGAACAACTCGTCAGGGAACAACCGGTCCCGCTCCCGGTGCAACAACGCGTACACCGAGCTCGGCGACAGCTCCCGGTCGCAGAACCGGACCACATCATCAAGAAGATCACCTTGGCGCTCCGCCAACCCCAGCGTCATCAACGACTCCCGGTCGAGAACTACAACATCGTCATTCTCGACCACCGGACCAGCCGACGGGTGGACCTACACCCGCGAAAGACACCAACCACCTAGAGCGGTCGCTGGTAGAGCCGCCACACCTTGTAGCGGGTCCCCCCGAGGGTCTCGATCGCCTTGTTCATCCGGTCATTGCTGGCCAGGATCCACGACGCCTCGGATTCCACGATGTGGTCGCGGGCCAAGAGGCGATCGAGGGCCTCCTGATAGATGAGCGGGCCCAGGGCCAGGGTCTGGTGTTCGGGCTTGATCCCCAGGGCGAAGAAGCGGACGTGGGTCACTTTCGGTACACCCCGGAGCAAGCGGATCCAGCCCACCGGGAGCAGGCGCCCGGACCGCAGCTTGGGCATGACCTGGTTGACGTCGGGGAGGACGATGGCCACGCCCACCGGCTCGCCGTCGGGCTTCTCGACCACCAACGTGATGTCGGGATCGACCAGCTGCTTCAGGGACTTAGCCAGGTGCTTGATCTCGGCCTCGGGCATGGGCGCGAATCCCCAGTTTTTGCTCCAGGCGGCGTTGTACACCTCAAAGAGGCGACGGACCTCGTCATCGAAATCCTTCATACGCATGGGCCGGATGATGACCTTGGTCCGGGCCCGCAGCCGTTCCAGGGTGCGGCGCTGGCGCTCGTCGAGATGGACGTCACCCCGGACGAACTTCCACGCCCACAGGTCCATGGCCTGCGTCCATCCGCGGTCGACCCAGTGGCGCTCGTAGTAGGGCGGGTTCTGCACCGTCAGGAAATAGGGCGGGTGCTCGAAGCCCTCCACCTGGAGGCCAATGTCGTCATTGGTCGTGAACGAGGCCGGGCCGACCGCCATCGTCGCCCCCTGCATCTTGAGCCACCGCCAGGCGACCTCGAACAGGGCGTCGACGACTTCGGCATCGTCAATCACCTCGTAGAAGCCGACCCAGCCCCAGGCAACGCCCTGGTACTCGTTGAAGAACCGGTCGACGCAACCTCCGATGCGACCGACCGGCCGGCCGTCCCGGTAGGCGATCCACAGCCGGGTGACCTGATGCTCATTGGCCGGGTGCTTGGGCGAGATGCGGTCCAGCACCGACATCCGCAATGGGGGGACCCAGTTCGGGTCGTCACCGAACAGCTGGAAGGCGACGTCGACGAACTGGTGCCGGGCCCGCAACCCCGAAACCGGCCGGACCTCAACCGCCACCGGCGAGGCCCTCCGTTGCCTTCATGGTGCTCAGCCTCACCGACCCTGCCGGCAGGCGCAAGCAGGCCCGTGCGATATCGGTACCCGGTACGCTTCGCGGCCGACATGGGCGTACCCCGTTTTGTGGTTTTCGAAGGCCTGGATGGGGCGGGCAAGACGACCCAGGTCCACCTGCTGACCCAGGCGCTGCGCCGGCGAGGGATCCCCACCGAGGTCACCCAGGAGCCCACCCACGGTCCCTTCGGGGCGGTTCTCCGCCAGATCGTGGAGGGGCGGATCACGGTCGACCCGATCACCCTCGCCAAAGGATTTGCAGCCGACCGCTCCGATCATCTCCGTAACGACTGCAACGGCATCGAAAAGGCACTGGCGTCGGGCGCTTGGGTCGTCTGCGACCGCTACCTCCTCTCGAGCCTGGCCTACCAGCACGGCCAAGGGGTCAGCTTCGACGAAATCCTGAAGCTCAACGAGGACATCCGGATCCCCGACCTGACCATCTTCTTCGCGGCCGACCCGCAGACCTGTGCCCAGCGTCTGGGAACCCAGAGCCGGCACTCTGAGCTGTTCCACCGGCTCGAGGCTTTGGCCACGGTAGCGACCAACTACGAGAAGGCGATCGAGGTGACCAAGGACCGGTTCCCGACCGTGATCATCTCCGCCGACGATGGGCCGGAGATCGTGCACCGCCGGGTGCTGGCGGCTCTGGCACCGGTGCTGTCGCCGTAGACCCGCAGCCTTCGCAGTACCGAGCCCACACTCACCGAGCCCACACTCACCGAGCCCACACTCACCGAGCCCTCACACTCACCGGTCAGCGGCTCGCGGGGTTGCCGGGGCGCACCAGTCGACGGGCACCGCGGCCGGGATCACGACATCGGTCACCGTCATCAGAAACCCGCCGCCGATCCAGCCAGTCGTCAGGGCGCCCACGACCGTGCTTTCCAACAGCCTATTACTTAGCGTCGGGAATAATTGCACTTTCAACTTGTTTTTCAATAGTGTCAAGGAGGGCAACCATGCCTGCGGTAACGGTCGAAAACATTCTGAGCCTTCCGAGGATTACCGTGCCGGACACCGCGAGCGCCGCAAGCGCACCGGCCTCCGGGAGCGCCTCGGATCCCGCGGCCGCCGCCAAGCCCGCCACCCCCGACGGGCTCGTGGACCGGCCGGTCCGCAGCGTCACCACGGCGCCCGCCGGCTTCGAGGGCGAGGGCTTTCCGGTGCGCCGGGCGTTTGCCGGGGTGAGCGGACATCTGCTGGATCCGTTCATCCACATGGACCAAATGGGCGAGGTGGAGTACGGACCGGGCGAGCCCAAGGGCACGGCGTGGCATCCGCACCGGGGTTTCGAGACCGTCACCTACATGATCGACGGCACCTTCCAACACCAGGATTCCACCGGTGGTGGCGGGTTGATCGCGAATGGCGCCACTCAGTGGATGACGGCGGGGCGGGGCATCCTGCATATCGAGCGGCCGCCGGAATCACTCGTTGCCACCGGGGGTCTGTTCCACGGCATCCAGCTGTGGGTCAATCTCCCGGCCGCTGACAAGATGGTTCCCGCCCGCTACCAGGACATAGGCGCGGAGCGGGTCACGCTGCTGACTTCGCCCGACGGGGGCGCCCTGGTGCGGGTGATCGCGGGCTCGCTGGCCGGCCACGGCGGCCCCGGCGTCACCCACACGCCGATCACCATGGTCCACGCCACCGTTCAGCCGGGCGCGGAACTGCGGTTGCCCTGGCGGCGGGACTTCAATGCTCTGGCCTATGTGCTGAACGGTCAGGGGACCGCAGGACCACAGCACCGCCCCGTCGGGACCGGGCAACTGGCCGTTTTCGACCGGGGCGACACCGTCGTACTGTCGGCGGCCCCCGTGCAGGAGAGCCGTTCCCCTGCCCTCGACGTGCTGATCCTCGGCGGCCGCCCCATCGGGGAGTCGGTGGCCTGGTACGGGCCGTTCGTGATGAACACCCAAAGCGAACTGGCCCAAGCCTTCAGCGACTACCGCGCCGGGCGCATGGGCTCCATTCCCGCTGCCCATATCGGCGACTGAGCTGATTGCGCCGGTCCTCTGGGCGGGGTTCATCGCTTTGGGTGCGGTCTGTCCCGGAATATCCGGGATAAGCCACGCCCAAAGGGACCGACTACGCCCAGAGCCGGAGGGCAACGGATCAGGCGCAGCGGTTTTGGGAGGGCGACCAGAGGCCGAGGGCGCGGAGGCAGGGCCAGTGGTCGTGGTCCAGGGGCCAAGGCGCCAAGGGGCCAAGGGGCGAAGGGGCGAAGGGGCGAGGCCCCAGGCGCTACGCCCGGACCTCCCCGGTCGCCACCCGGACCGCCCTGACCAGGGCCGTCATCTGGTTCAGCTGCGCCTCGGAGAGGCCGCCGAGCCCGAAATCGCAGGCCACTACCTCGCCGGTGGCCCGGTCGACGACCTGGCGGCCTGCCTCGGTGATCTCGACCAGGGTGGTCCGCCGGTCGCGGTCGTGGGGCCGGCGTCGGACGAATCCCTGACCCTCGAGCCGGTCGACGATGTTGGTCACGCTGGTCGGGTGGATCATCAAACGCTCGCCCATCTTGCCCATGGACAGGGCGCCCCGCTTGCTGAACACCAGCAGGACCAGCGCCTCGTAGCGAGCAAAGGTCAGCCCGAAGGGGCGTAGGGCCTCGTCGACCGACGCCTGCACGATCTGTTGGGCCCGCATGATCGCGGTGGCGGCGGCCATGGTGCCGCCTCCCGGCCAGCGTTGGTCCCACTGCCGGCGAGCCTCCTCGATGGGGTCCACCACTTGGGCCTCCACCACTTGGGGCGCCGTCACAACTCACAGGATAGCCGATTATCGGCCATCAGATAGTCGGAAGACCTAGTATAATTGGGAGCGTGCATCAGAGCCACCGGGATTCCTGGGCCCAGTCGTTCGCCGACTCGCCGTCGCGGGACTTCGATCCCTCCACCATCTCGGGTATCCCCCTCGACGCGGTTTACGGCCCCGACGACGGGGAGTTTCCCGGCCAGTTCCCTTACACCCGGGGTCCCTACGCCTCGATGTACCGCTCGAAGCTGTGGACCATGCGGATGTTCGCCGGTTTCGGCACCGCCGAGGACACCAACGCCCGCTTCCACGAGATCCTCCGGGCGGGCGGCGACGGGCTGTCGACCGCCTTCGATCTGCCCACTCTGATGGGCCGTGACTCCGACGACCCCCGCAGCGCCGGCGAGGTCGGCAAGGCGGGGGTGGCGGTCGACTCGCTGGCCGACTTCGATGACCTGTTCGCGGGGATCGACCTGGCCCAGGTCACCACGTCGATGACGATCAACTCCCCGGCCCCGGTTGCCTTGGCGCTCTACGTCGCGACCGCCGAGGGTCGGGGCATCCCGCGGGCTGCCCTCGGGGGCACGCTGCAGAACGACATCTTGAAGGAGTACCAGGCCCAGAAGGAGTTCGTGTTCCCGCCCCGGCCCTCGGTACGGCTGGTGGCCGACGTGACTCGGTTCTGCACCGCCGAGATGCCCCGCTGGTACCCGGTCTCGGTGTCGGGCTATCACATCCGCGAGGCAGGCTCGACCGCCGCCCAAGAACTGGCATTCACCCTGGCCAATGGTTTTGCCTATGTGGAGGCGGTCCGGGGGGCGGGCCTGGCCGTCGACCAGTTCGCACCCCGGATGAGCTTCTTCTTCAACGCCCACATCGATTTCTTCGAGGAGATCGCCAAGTTCCGGGCCGCCCGGCGCATCTGGGCCCGGTGGCTGCGGGACCGCTACGGTGCCACCGAGCCCCGCTCCTGGCAGCTGAGGTTCCACACCCAGACGGCGGGCGTGTCGCTGACGGCGCAGCAACCCGAGCTCAACATCGCCCGCGTCGCCATCCAGGCGGTGGCGGCGGCGCTGGGCGGAACCCAGAGCCTGCACACCGACGCCTTCGACGAGGCCCTCGCGCTCCCCACCGAGAAGGCATGCCGCCTGGCGCTGCGGACCCAGCAGGTGGTGGCGTACGAAACCGGTGCCCCCAACGTGGCCGACCCCCTCGGGGGCTCGCACTACGTCGAGTGGCTGACCGACGAGATGGAACGCCAGGCCGAGGCCATCTTCGCCAAGCTCGACGACTGGGGCCGGGGTTCGGTGCTGGAGGGAGTGCTGGCCGGCATCGAGTCCAACTGGTTCCAATCCGAGATCGCCGACGCCGCCTACGTCTACCAGCGCCAGCTGGCCACGGGGCAGCGGGTCCAGGTCGGGGTCAACCGGTTCACCGACACCGGCAGCAACACCGAGGGTGACGGCGTGCCCCTTCTGTCGATTGGGCCCGAGGTGGAGGAGGCCCAGTGCAAGCGGCTGGCCGAGGTCCGCCACCACCGCTCGGCCGAGGCGGTCGAGGCGGGGCTGGCACGGGTCCGGGAGGCGGCGTCGGAGCCCACCACCAACGTCATGCCCGCCATCATCGAGGCGGTCCGGGCCTACGCCACCGTCGGCGAGGTCATGGGGGCCCTGGCCGAGGTCTTCGGCCGCTACGTCGAGCGGGCCGCGCTGTGATCGCGCCCTGCGAGCCGGCCACGCCGGGCTCCCGCAACGACCTGAGCCACCTGCCCCATCCCGACCCGCAGCCGCACCGGGTCCTGGTGGCCAAGGTGGGCCTGGACGGCCACGACCGGGGGGTGAAGGTGGTGGGCCGGATCCTTCGCGACGCCGGCTTCGAGGTCATTTACACCGGCCTTCAGCAGACCCCGGACATGGTCGTCGCCGCGGCCCGGGACGAGGACGTCGACCTGATCGGACTCTCGCTGCTCTCCGGGGCCCACATGACCCTGGTCCCGAGGATCCTCGACCACCTCCGAGCCGAAGGTTTGGACACGCCACTGGTGGTCGGGGGCATCATCCCCGCCGGCGACGCCCAGTCCCTCAAGGAGATGGGGGTGGCCGCGGTGCTGACACCGGGGGCCTCGCCTAGCGAGATAGTCGACGCCGTGAACCACGCCATCGAGCAGCGCACGGAGCCAGCCGGACCATAAGGCGGGGCGGGGCGCCCAGGGGGCAGCCGACTAGCCGCTGCGCTCGAGAGCCCGGGCCCGGGTTTGGCACAAACGGGTATCGGCCGCCGCGACCTTGGCCATGAGGTCACGGAGCTGGCGCTGCTCCTTGGGATTGAGGGCGTCGAACGCTTTGGGCGGCGTCGCCATCCGCTGCAGCACCTCGGCCTTGGCGGTGGCGCCGGCCTCGGTGAGCGCGACCGCCTTCACCCGGCGGTCGAGCGGACTCGGGCGTCGCTCGGCCATGCCCCGTTGCTCCAGCCCGTCCACCACCGCGGTGATGTAGGAGGCATCGCAACCCCAGGACTCGGCCAGCTTCCGCATGGCGATGCCCGTGTCGGGGGACAGGTGCATCAGCGCCTTGGCCAAACCCGGGGTCAGCCCGAGACCCGAGCAGACGCTGGGCAGACGGTCACGGGCCTCGCCGTCCCCGAGCAGCTCCTGGATGATCATCCACGCCTCGCGCCCCGCTTTGCCCACGGTGGTCACGATACGCCAACCGCTTCACCTCAGACAATCATTGACCTGCACAAACAAATGACTGCAGTAAAGGACCGGCGGCAGGCCTGAGCGCTATGACTACCGGCAGCACGCTGGATCGCCGTCATTGCGTCGTGTTCGCGGCGCTGGCCATCAACCGCTTCCGCCGGCTGCAGCGCCTACGCCTTCTTGGCCGCCGTCTTGGCAGCCGACTTGGCAGCCTTCGGGGCCGCCTGCTGGGCCGCCTTCGGGGCCGCCTGCTGGGCCGCCTTCTGGGCAGCCGTCTTGGCTGCCTTGGGTTGCTTGGGCGGCAAGCTGGCGGCATAGGCCCGCGCCCGTGCAACCCAGCGACCCATATCGGCGGTGTCGGCCAGCACCGCCTCGGGCACGACCACGTAGTCCTTCATAGGCCGTCCCGCCATCGGGGCGAACACCTGCCCGCCCTGCTCCATCAGCGCCGAGCGGTCGTCGGCACCGAGCCGCAGCACCAGCAGGTCCTCGTAGAGGCCCATGAACATGTGGCCTGCGAGTACCAGGCTCGGAAAGCCGAACATTAGCTTCCTCGTGGCATCGGGGGCTTCTGCCGCCAGCTCGTCGAAGCGGGCGATCAGCTCGGGGGGCGACTTCTCGAAGGGCATTGGGAACACCTCAGGGGTGGGAAAAGGGGCGCGGTACCGGATCCGGTTTCGCCTCACAGCCGGGCCACAGTGCGTTGCCAGCAATGGCGAAGCCTGGTGTGCGATGGTAAACGGGTACCTGCCCGTCGCGCCGAGAAAGGTGAACGGCCGTGAGCCGTAGCCAAAAGATCCTGGTCGTCGATGACGAACCCTCCATCGTCGATGCCGTGGCCACCGCGCTTCGCTACGAGGGCTTCGACGTTCGGGTGGCGGTCACCGGGCGCTCGGCGCTGGCCCTGGCCCAGGAGGCCCCGCCCGACCTGATCGTCCTCGACGTCATGCTGCCTGACCTCGATGGCCTCGAGGTGACCCGGCGTCTCCGGGCCGACGGGAGCAAGGTGCCCATCTTGTTCCTCACCGCCCGCGACAGCATCGACGACAAGCTGGCCGGGTTGTCGATCGGCGGCGACGACTACGTGACCAAGCCCTTCTCGCTGGCCGAGGTGGTCGCCCGCACCCGCGCCATCCTCCGCCGGACCCAAGGTGAAACCGACGACCGTTCGCTGCGTTTCGGCGATGTGGTGATGGACGAGGACACCCACCAGGTGTGGCGGTCGGGCAAGGCGGTCAACCTGACGGCGACGGAGTTCAGCCTGCTGCGCTTCTTCCTCCAGAACCCGAAACGGGTGTTGTCCAAGACCCAGATCCTGGACCACGTGTGGCATTACGACTTCGGCGGCGACTCCAACGTGGTCGAAACCTACGTGAGCTATCTGCGCAAGAAACTGGACCAGTTCGGGCCCCCCATGATCCACACCATCCGCCTGGTCGGCTACGCCCTGCGGGAACCGGGGCCGTAGATGTCGCTACGCGGCCGGCTGCTCCTGGCGGCCGCGGCCATGGTGGTGATCGCCCTGGTGGGGGCGGATATCGCCACCTATGCCCAACTCCGGACCTACCTGTACGGCCAGGTCGACGGCCAGTTGCAGAACGCCCACCTCACCATCGAGCAGGCCATCAGGCGGGGCGCAAACGTCCCCCAGTTGCTCCAGGGCCTGGTCCAGGTCCGCAATGCCGACGACGAGACCATTTGCTGCAGCTTCGAGCAGCCCAACGTCCAACTGCCGGCCCACATCGCGCTCAACCCGAAGTCCCGCCGCCCTGACGAGGCGACTCTTTTCAACGCCCCCTCGGCCATCGCCGGTGGACCGACGTACCGGGTTCGGGTGTCGTCGCTCAACGGTTCCGGCCAGCTCGTCGTGGCCCTCCCGCTCGACCAGGTCGAGAAAACCCTTCACCACCAGGCCCGGGTGGACATGGCCGTCACCGCCTTGGCCCTGATCGGCGTCATCGTCGGCGGCTGGTGGCTGGTCCGCCTGAGCCTGCGGCCCTTGGAGGACATGGAGAAGACGGCGGCCGCCATCGCCGAGGGTGACCTTGCGCTGCGGGTCCCCGGTGACACCGAGCCGACCGAGGTGGGCCGCCTGGCCCGCACCCTGAACGTGATGCTGACCCGGATCCAGGACGCCTTCGCGACGCGCGACGCCACCGAGCACCGGCTGCGCCAGTCGGAGGAACGACTGCGCCGTTTTGTCGCCGACGCCTCCCACGAGCTGCGGACCCCCGTGGCCGCCGTGGGCGCCTACGCGGAGCTGTTCGAGCGGGGCGCCGCCAGCCGGCCCGAGGACCTGGCCCGGGTGCTGGCCGGCATCCGCAGCGAGACGGCCCGCATGGGGGGCCTGGTCGAGGACCTGCTCCTCCTGGCCCGGCTGGACGAGGGCCGGCCCCTGGAGCAACAGCCGGTGGAGCTGGTGGGGCTGGTGGCGGAGGCAGTAGGGGCGGCCGCCACGGTGGGACCGGACTGGCCGGTGCGCCTGGAGGCCACCTACACCGTCGAGGTGACCGGTGACGCCCCGCGCCTGCGGCAGGTGGTGGACAACCTGCTGGCCAACGTCCGGGCCCATACCCCGGCCGGCACCGTCACCACCGTGCGGGTGGGGGCCCGGGACGGGTCCGGCGTCATCGAGGTCTCCGACAACGGACCGGGGTTCCCTGCCGACACCGAGGGCCGGGTATTCGAGCGCTTCTATCGGGCCGACCCCTCCCGGTCCCGCCAGAACGGCGGGGCGGGACTGGGGCTGGCCATCGTGGCCGCCATCGTGGCCGCCCATGGCGGCACCGTGGCCGCGTCGTCCACTCCCGGTGGTGGCGCCACGTTGACGGTGTGGCTGCCGGCGGTGCCGGCGACCGCCGCCGCCAACGGCAGCGCCATCGCCGTGCCCGCCGGGGCCGTGGACACGATCGAGGCGACGGTCAGAGCGCCGGCAGTAGCATCCGACCAATGAGCGACGTGACCGACGCCCCTCCCAACGCCAGCGGCCGCCTCACCTGGGAAGGAGCCCAGGAGATGGTGCCCCGTGGGGCCACCGCGCCCCAGGTCCTGCGGGAGGAGGAGGGGTCCGTCCTGCGCCTGGCCGAGGGCAACGTCCTCGATCTCGCCGACGTGGACGTCGAGTTCCGCGACGACGAGACGATGATCATCAACATGGGACCCCAGCACCCGTCGACCCACGGCGTGTTGCGGCTGATGCTGGAGCTCGAGGGCGAGAACATCCTGCGCAGCAAGCCCGTGATCGGCTACCTCCACACCGGGATGGAGAAGACGGCCGAGGAACTGATGTACATCCAGGGCTCCACCAACGTGACCCGGATGGACTACCTGTCCCCCTTCTACAACGAGCTGGCCTATTGCCTGGCGGTGGAACAGCTGCTCGAGGTGGAGGTCCCGCCCCGCGCCACCTGGATCCGGATGCTGTTGTGCGAGCTCAACCGGATCACCTCGCACCTGGTGTCCATCGCCACCGGCGGCGGCGAGCTGGGGGCGACCACGGTCCTCATCGTGGGCTTCCGGGAGCGGGAGATGATCCTGGCCTTCTTCGAGAAGGTGACCGGCCTGCGGATGAACCACAACTACTTCCGGCCCGGCGGGGTGGCCGCCGACCTGCCCGATGGCTGGCGTGACGATGTCCTGGCGATCTGCGACACCATGGACCGCCGGTTGGACGAGTACACGACCCTCATCGCCGGCCAGCCTCTTTTCCACCAGCGCCTGGCCGGCGTCGGGGCCATCACCGCCGACCAGGCCATCGGACTGGGCGCCAGCGGTCCCATCCTCCGCTCGACGGGGGTGCCCGCCGACCTCCGCCGCGACAGGCCCTACCTGGCCTACGAGGACGTCGACTTCGACGTGATCGTGGGCAGCGCCGGCGACTGCTGGGACCGCTTCCTGATCCGGCTCAACGAGATCCGCGAGTCGGTCCACATCGCCCGCCAGTGCCTCGACCTGGTCCCTCGAGGCGACTACCGGGTCCAGGACCGCAAGGTGACCCCGCCGCCCCGGTCCCGCATCGACGAGTCGATGGAGGCCCTGATCCACCACTTCAAGCTGTTCACCGAGGGGTTCCGGGTGCCGGCCGGCGAGACGTATGTCCCCATCGAGTCCCCCCGCGGCGAGCTCGGCTGCTATCTGGTTTCGGAAGGATCCAACAAGCCCTACCGGCTGCACATCCGGGCCCCCAGCTTCACCAACCTGCAGACCCTGCCCCCGATGCTTCGGGGCGGCCTGATCGCCGACGCGGTGCCCGTGATCGCCAGCATCGACCCCGTCATGGGCGACGTGGACCGCTAATCCCGGTGTCCGCAGGCCAGGTCACGGAAACCGCCGATATCCCCCTTCCGGCCGACCTGACCATCGGACAAGTCGTCCGCCGCGTGATCCGGGACCGGGTCGGCGACTGGGGCTTGTCCGACGACCTGGCCTACCGGGCCATGATGGTCGCCACCGAACTGGCCTCCAACGCGGTGTTGCACGCCGCCCCGCCCTACATTTTGCGGCTCTCCCGCGATGGGCAGCGGGTCCGTATCGCCATCGAGGATTCGTGGGGCCTCACCCCTACCCTGCGCCACTACGACGACATGGCCCTGACCGGGCGGGGCCTGCGGCTGGTGGCCGAGTGCTCGACCCGTTGGGGGGTGCGCGGCCGCGAGGCGGGCAAGGAGGTCTGGGCCGAGGTCCCCTTCGTCCACGACGGGCAGCCTCCGACTCCCATGCAGTCCTCGGCCATGGCCGCTACCGGCGACGCGGTGGAAGACAGCCGGTGGGTGCGGTTCCGTGGCGTTCCCGTGGCCGCCTACCTCGCCTTGCAGGAATGGAACGACGCCGTGGTTCGCGAGTGCGAGTTGATCGCGGCCCTGGAACCGGTCCCTGCCGATCTCCCGGCCCGCCTGCTGGAACTGGCGGTGCGACTGTCGGGACGCTTCGCCTCGGAGCGGGAGGGCTATCGCGAAACGATGGCCCGGGCCCGAGCCGACGGCGCCGTCACCGTCGACCTGGAAGAGCACTGGCCGTCGCCCAGCCGGCCCGCCGTGACCGCGGCCCAGGCCTTCTTGTCGATGATGGAGGAGCTCGACGAGTTCTGCCGCCGCGACATCCTTTTGGCCGAGCCTCCCGACCCGGGGGTGGTCCGTCTCCGGCGGTGGTTCGTAACCGAGATGCGATCACAGTTGCTGGATCAGGCCCGGCCGGTACCTTTCGAGGAAACCGTGTAAATTTTGGCTGGTGCGAGCCGCCAAGCTGGGAGCGGGCCTGGTAGCGGCCCTGTTACTGACCAGCGGCTGCGGCCACAGCACCAAGGTGTTCGAGGCTTCGGCGCCGATCACGACGGTGCCGCCGCCGACGACCAGTACCACGACGCCGGGCCCGCCACCGTGTCCCCAGCCCGCCGTCCCCGACCCTGTGGCCTCCACTTCGCTGGCCACCCCTAACGCCCCCAACCTCCCCTACTCCGCCACCCCCGGGGGGCCCGCGGTCGGCCATCTCATTGAGCGCTGGGGAGGCCCCGCCACCCGCCCGGTCCTGGACCAGCAGAACGGGTGGGTCCAAGTTCGCCTGGCCAGCCGGCCCAACGGCTCCGCGGGGTGGGTCGCCGCCCAGAGCGTGACGCTGAGCACGACCGCCTACCGCATCGTGATATCGGTCTGCCAGCGCAGCTTGACCCTCTTTCAGGGCGCCGGTCAGGTGTACTCGGGGCCGGTTGGGGTGGGCCGGCCCCAGTGGCCGACGCCGGTCGGTCCGTCCTTCGTCGACTCCATCGTCAACACCCCGAAACACCAGCTGTACATCTACGGGCCGACCGTGCTCATCCTCGGCGTCCATTCCAACGTGTTCACCGAGTTCGACGGCGGTGACGGGACCGTCGCTATCCACGGCTACCCGTCCGACCCCGGTTCCACCAAGGGCGTGATGTCCTCGCACGGCTGTGTCCGGGCCGGCCCCGAGACCATCAACGCCATCAAGGTGGTGCCGGTCGGCACCCCCGTCGACGTGATCGCTTAACCGCCCGGCAGCACCGCCTGGGTCTGGGTGACCTTGGCCACCCGGCGTCCGCCGGAGTCGACCACCTCGGTTTCCACGACAATGGTTGTCCGGCCCTGGTGCAGGAGCCGGGCGGTGGCCTGAACCGGGCCCTGGCGGACCGCCCTCAAGAAATTGGTGGACGACGACACGGTGGCGGTACCCGCGGCCCCGTCCGGGAGGTGGGAAAAGGCGAGCATGGCTCCGACCGAGTCGGCCAGTGCCATCACCGCGCCGCCATGGAGCACGCCGCCGGTGGTGCACAACTCGGGCCGCCACATCAACCGGGCCCGCACCTCGTCGTCGGGGGCCGGAAGGATCTCAAGTTCGAGGAGGGCCGCGAAGGGCATCAGCTGACAGGCCAGGGCGGTGGCCTCGGCATCGATGTCTGGGCTACTCACGCGACCAGGCAGCTTTCCAGATTTCGGTCGACGAGAGTGGAGTCCGGGGGGCGAAGATGGACACGTGTATCAGGAGGGAACCGGCGGGCTCTAGTTCCATAGCCGCTCTCGCCCGCCAGGAGAACTCCATTGCGCTCGATTCGCCTCCATCTCACCCTCGCCGGCCGTGACGCGGCTGCGACCTATCCGACCCTGGCCGGCTCCGTCTTGGGGGGGCGAACGGTCGAGCACACCTTGGACCCGGTTCGCCACCAGATCCACTTCCGCTCCGGGGACCAGGCCACCGTCGTCGAGGGCTCCTGGTCCTGCGTCGACGATGGCCCGGACACCGCGGTCACCTTCGCCGCCCGGCTGGACATGGGCGACCCGGCGTGCCCCGACCCCGTCGAGCCGGTGGCGGTCCGGACCCTGGTGGACGACACCGTTGCCCTGGTGGCGGGACTGTTTCCGGGCCGGGTGCGAGTCGACGACGTCGTCATCCAGGCCCATCAGCCGGTCTCGGCGTCCTAAGGGGAACAGGTAGCTGCCGCGCCGGGCACGGGCCCGCCGGCAGGAGATTCCACGCCCTGGCGGTATTCCCGGTCAGCCGAGAACCTCCCGGGGCCTGGCCGGCCGCGCTTGGCCTTGGCTGGCGTCGGGCCGCCCGGCGGTAGTCCGGGGCAGCCGGCCGGCGGCTACATCTCGTCGAGGTGCCCGAGGAGGACACTCGGGCCGACCACCCCTGGAGGTGCTCAGCGGACCGCGGAGCCGGCGCGGGGGATCGACCGGTTTCGATGGAACCTCGGGTCATCACCCCGCAGGCCGACGCGGGCCGACTTGACCCGGTCGACGGTTATGGAGCCACCGGGCGGTCCGTGTCAGTTCCTACCCGGCGGTGCGCATGGACCGCACGGCCGACGACAACGCCTCGCCGTCCAGCACCTCGGCCATCAGGCCGATCTGCTCCTCCCAGACGTCTTCGGGCACCTCCGCCTTCACGGCGTCGTCCAGCACGTGGTACACGTCGAGACCCAACTGGGCCCCTGCCAAGGCGCCTGCATAGGCCGGGTCACCCGAAATCACCGTCTCCGCTGAAATCTCGGCCGCCTCCGGGTCGGGGGCGCCGAGCAGCACGACGAGGGATTTGGGATCGTTGGCCTGAGCGAGCCGGAAGATGGCCTCCTGGCTCTGCAGGTCCATGGCTCCAGACGCAGTTCAGACGAAGCACTCGGTGGCCATGAAGGCCACCTGGGCCCCCGCAGCCGTGGCGCAGGCCGCAATGGCCACGCCCGAGATGCCGTCGCGCTCACCAAGGGCGATCACCAACCGGTCCTTGAGCACGGGTCTCAACTCACCCCCTCCCGCTGCTCGTCCAGCCACTGGTTGAGCCGGAGCGGCGTCAGGGCGGGATCCGCCAGTCTCGCCACCTCTTGACCGTCGCGGAACAGGAGGAAGGCAGGCATGCCCATGATGCTCAGCTCCATACACAGGCGCCGCGCCTTGGGCGCCTCGAGCTTGACCACCCGGATCTGCCCTGAGTACTTCTCGGCCAAGGTCTCGACGTGGGGGAACAGGGCCAAGCAGGGCCGGCAGTCGGGACCCCAGACATCGACCAGGACGGTGCCGGTGGCGACCAGATCGCGGAAGTTCTCCCGGGTGGCCTCGACGATTGTCGACGTGTCACTCATTAGGCCAAGCCATTCCTTTCGAGCACGACGCTCATCCCGTCGGACAACTGGCACACCCGCCCCAGGAACAAGCTTCCTTTGGCGATGAGCATCACTCTATTGGCCCCGCCGGTCGTGAGCCGATCCACTGCGTGGGGCAGGTAGCAGAGCGATGACGCCAGGTGCCCCTGGGTGGGGCTGTAACCGGGCATCCCCCGCTCGGTGACGAACGCCGCGATCTGGTCCTTGGCGATGTCGCCCTTGCGGGCCGCCAGGGCGGCGATGGTGCGGTAGTTGCGCTCCGGCACATTGCCGCTCCCCTGCGGTTCGGTCACCTCGGGGTTGTGCAACTCAGTGGCGTAGTCGTCAACGTCGGTCATCAACAGTCCCAGACGCCGGAGCGGTTCGACGGCCAGCGCCTCCATGACCTGGGGATTGGAACCGCCGGCGGCCACTTTGTGGCGGCCCACGCTGTCGAGGCGGACTCGAGGCGACACGCCGTCATCGGCCTCGATCAGGGCCGCCGACCCGCCCAACACGTCCTCCAGCACCGGCATGCCCGACTTGAGGTGGCCCTGGAACTTCATTCCCAGCTTGGCCAGGCATCCGCCGCCGACGACGGCCACCCGACCGAACACCCCGGAGGCCACCAGGCTGGCCGCAATGACCAGGGCGGGTACCGGCGCGGCACAGAAGTTCTTGATGTCGGCCCCGGAGGCCTCGGTGAGCCCGGCCGCCTCGGCCACCGCCTTGGCCATATTGCCACCACCGCGCTGGTAGCGATCCCCGATCGCCTCTTCGCCGCAGCCCAGGACATAGTCGATCGACGTCGGGTCGATCCCATGGCGTTCCAGGAGATGGAGCAGGGCCAGGGTGGCAGTCGCCTTGGCCGCCAAATTGTCGATGAGCACGTGGGCCGACAGGGCCTCGTCACCCACCTGGCCACACCGGAAGGCAGCCCCTCGGGCGATCACGTCGAGGGCGCCCGCCTCTGACGCCACCGCGTCCACGTCACCCTGGGCCCGCTCGACCCGTTCGAGATCCAGCCGTTTGGCAAGAGGGTGACGCGCCAGGGCCGCCGCCGCCCTCGACGCCGCTTCGGGCGACAGCGTGAGAAGGTCGAAGTCGTCGACCGCGGCCAGCAACCCCAGGAACTCTTCCTCGGGCATCACCTCGCCCCCGGCGCTCCACCGGGAGGCCCCGGGCAGGGCCGACCACGGCCGGGCCGGCAGGTCGCGGGGGTGCAACGCGTTGATGTAGGCCTGGTTGGCCGGGTAGGCCATGGCCTCCCCGTAGGGGCGCAGGGCGGCGTCGAAACGGCCCGCCACTTCGGCGTCCTTGGGCAGCTCCCGCCGGGGCTTGGACCCGTGCCGGGTCAACGAGGGCACGTGGGCCAGCACCTGGCTGGCGGCGGTGATCACGACATCAGGCATGGGCCTCCTCGGCGACTGCGAACACCGTCGGTCGGTGCACCGCGGTCTGCAGGGCCTCCAGCGCTCGTTCCAGCAACCGCCGCCGCCAGGCGTGCTCGCCTTGGGGGCTGAGCGAGGGGTCGCCGGTCGGGAACGGGATGCCCCGGGTGGGCACGATCCGAGGCGCCCCCACCCGCTCCGCGATGGAGATCAGGTTGCACAGCAGCACCGTCGGGATCCCGGCCCGCTCCAACTCCTTGGCCAGCGTTGCCCCGCAACGCGTCCCCGTCCCTCACGTGGCCGTGAGGATGGCGGCCCGGGCGCCGGAGTGGCGGAGGTCGGCGGCCCATTCGATGCCGAAGCGGCGGGCGTTGGCGACCGACGTGCCGTTGCCCGCGGTGACAAAGTACTCGCCGAACAGGCTGCCCACCGCGCCCTCGGCCTCGAGTTGGCGCCCCACGTCGAGGGGCAGGATCCGGTGCGGGTCCTCATTGGCCCAGACGGTGGAGAACCCCCCGTGCACCGACCGCCACTCGCCGGGCACCAACGACGCCCGCCCCTCGATCCCGTAGCGAAGCCAGCGGGTGGCCCGGGCCGACTCGAGGCTGCCGGGGTTGGCGTCGGGGACCAGGCCCCCCTCGGTCACCAGCGCCACCATCACGGTCGACACGTCCTCGACCGGGGCCGCCGGGGTCACCTGGTCGAATCGGGGTAGGGGGATCTCGGTAGCGTCCCGGTCGCCCCCCAGCCGGACCAGCGCCAGGTCGACCGCCCGCTCGGCGGCGGAGGCATCGGCCATCACCGACAGCCGAGCCAGTTTGCCGATCCGACCGTCGGTGACCGTCAGGGGCTCCCCGGACAGCAGCCGCCGGATGGCGCCCGCCAACTGGTCCAGCGACACCGCCATCCGCCGGGCCACCTCGCCACTGGCGACCACCGGTGCCGGGGCCGCCTCGTCCAAGCCCGGGTTGTCGGGGTGCATGGAAGCCACCGCCAACCAGCCCGCCCCGTGGGCGGCGGCTGCCACCCGGGCGCAGGCGAGACCATAACGGCCACTGGTAAAAGCGGGGCCGGCCACCACCAGATCCCGCGGCACGGAACCGATCAGTTCGATAATTTCGGGCACGATTCCCGACGCCACGTCGTCCCCGCACCACACCGTCGCCACGATCTCGTGCTCGGGCGCCAGCAGTTCTGCCAGCCGCCTGCCCGGGCCCACCGCCCCCGCGACCAGTACCGGCCCGCCGCCGGCCGAGTCCTCGCCCCCGACACCCGCGAAGAACTGATTGATGTAATGGACGATCCGCGCCACGGCTAAACGCTACTCAACCGGCTCGGGCGGTCAAGCGGCCCCACCCCAGGGGACTAAGAGCGCAGTAGACGACGGCCGTCGGGACCTCCATGGCGGCGGTGGCGGGCGCCTGCAGCAACGTGAACTCGCTTCCCCCGTAGGCATGCGCGACCTCGGGGAGCTGCAGCCGGTGGTCGTAGTTGCCCGTGCTCACCATGGCCGTGGCCCGCTCGGGGGCCACCACCAGCGAGGGGCCGGTGCCGTCGGTACCCGCCATCTCGGCGTACAGGCCCACCGCCTCGATGCCCAGGTCGGTGAGGGCGTCCATCTTGAGGGCCATGTCGGCATCGGCGTTGCCACCGCCCTCCTTGGTGACGACAACGGCGTCGAATCCGGCGGCAGCACACACTTTGGCCGCGAACACCGAGATCATCTCCTTGGCCGCCTGGTCCACCGGCTCGGGACAGATGACCAGCCCCGCGAAGTCCAGGTCCCGGCCATGGCGGCGGCGCAGTTCGTTGACCACCGGATGGTTCTGGTGCATGAACGTGGGGTTCTTCAACGCCGGATGGCCGAACTGGCCGCTCACCACGGCGCCGTCATCGAGCTCCCCGGGATCAAGCAGGGTCGGCAGCGAGGGGCCGAAGCTGCGCCCGTAGAGAAAGACGTCCTTGAACTGGCCCTGGGTCTGCAGGTTGGTGATGGCAGCGACCCGAGGCCGGTCCGACCGGGTCGTCGTGGGGTACGGAAGTTCCTCGACGTCATCGGGTTCGGCGTCCAGGGCGGCCTCGGCGAGGCGGGCGGCCAGCCGGAGGGCGCCCAGGCGCAGGGCGCGGTCGACCTCGGGCCAGCCGGCGCCCGGTGCCGGGGTGAACTCCACGACCAGGTTGTGAACCGCCCCGAGGGGGGAAAGGGGGGCGGCGGGGCCGCTGAGGTCGACCAAGGCCTCCTGGGCCCGGGGCAGGAAGCCGGCGGTTACCACCGCCGCTCCCCGTAGCACATGGGTCCGGCCACTGCCCTGGGGTCGGGGGGGACCCACGAACCCCGGGAAGATGCCGCCACCGCCGGGACCTTTGCTGCGGGGCTCGACCGCGTCGAGCACCTTCACGATGCGGGCCGAGTCCCCCGGTGAGACCCATGACAGGCGAACTTCGGCCAGGGCGGGGTCGGCCAGGACTGCCTGGGCCTCGTCCGTGGAAACCGTCAGAACACCGCCGCGAAAGCGGGTCTGATCCCCCATAGCGACCTGGCCGACCTGGTACACGAGACGGGTTAGCGACATCGGTCCTCATCCTTGCACCCCGGCGAGCCGGCAGCCATTGTGCATCGCGGCTGGTCACGGCGTTGCGAGAGTGTTACCGTTTCCGCCCACCTGGGATTTCCGTCGTGGTTGTGGGTCGCGGCGGAGAGGGAGGAGGCAGTTTATGTTGACCGCCACGACCGCCGAAGCGAGGCTGGGCGCGTCCCGTCCGTCGACGGTGCAAGTCGTCGTCCGCCGGCGGCAGGTGTTGTCGGTGTTGCTGGGGGCGGCGCTGGTGAGCGCCGTCGTGGCCTCCGCCGGTGCCAGCGCCCTGTGGTGGTCGACTGCGTTGTTCGCGGGGCTGGCGGCGGGGTACCTGGGCCTGGTGGCCCGCCTGCGCCACCTCCGGGTGAGGCGCCAGATCGACCTTGCCTTCGGGTCCGACGTCCGGGACCGCGACCAGTTCGACTGGCAGTCGTTGGAGCGGGAGCTCCATCTGGACCTGGCCGCCGATGACGGGGTGGCGCAAGCAGCCCAGGTAGAGGTGGGCAACCGGGCCATCGGGCGTTTCCTTGTGTGCTGGGCCCTGGGTTGGCTGCTGACGCCGGTCGTCACGATCATCCACCTGCTCCGCCGCGACTCGTCCCGCATCGCCCACCGGATCGTCCGCTGGCAGCAGTACGGCCGCTCGCAGTCGCTGCGGTTGCTGACAGTGGGCGCAGCCGCCAGCGTCGGCATCACTGCGGTCGGTGGCCTCGCCGGAGGCAGTGCCATCGCGTCACCGATAACGGCCGTGATCTCGACCACATCGCAGCCAGCCCGTTCGCCCGCCGCCACCTCGGCCTACACGGTGGTCAAGGGGGACACGCTGAGTGCCATCTCCCGCCGGTCCGGGGAGCCGGTCCAGCAGTTGGCGGCCGACAATCACCTGGCCAACCCGGATCTCATCTTTCCCGGCGAGGTCCTGTCGGTGGCGGGTGGCACGGTCCTGGCCGCTGCCGCGGCGCCCGGGGTGACCTACCTGGTGCGAGGCGGCGACACCTTGAGCGCCATCGCCCGCCAGCATGGCACGACCGTCGCCGCCATCGTGGCCGCCAACGGGATCAGCAATCCCAACCTGATCATGCCGGGACAGTCCCTCACGGTGCCCGCAGGGACCGCTCCGGCCGCCCCGGCCAGGTCGGTCCGGTACGTCGTGCGGGGCGGAGATGACCTCTACGGCATCGCCCACCAGCACGGCACGACGTTGGCGGCCCTCACCGCCGCCAACCACCTCACCGATTCGAGCCTCATCCTCCCCGGCAAAGTCCTCACCGTGCCTGCCGGGACGAGTGCGGGGGCAACCGTCTCCGCGGTGACAGCCACGGCGGCGGTGGCCGCCCCGGCCCCCGTAATCCACGCGCCCGTCACGGCCGCCCCGGCCCCGGTGAAGGCCCCTGCCCCTGCCCCTGCCGCTGCTCCTGCCGCTGCTCCTGCTCCTGCTGCTCCCCGTGCCGCTGCTCCTGCTCCTGCTCCTGCTCCGGCGCCGGCGCCGGCGCCGGCAGCAGCCACCAGCACCGCCGCCCTGCCCCTGCCAATGCACTATCTGCACGGCGGCAGCGTCGATCAAGGGGTCGACTACTCGGCCCCCGGGGGCACGCCGCTGTACGCCATGGGCCCCGGCAAGATCATCCGGGAGGGCATGTCGGGCTTCGGGCCCAACTGCCCCGTCCTGCAGATCACGGCGGGCCCGCTAGCCGGCAAAACGGTGTACTACGGCCACGCCGGGCCCAACCTGGTGCATGTCGGCGACACCGTGGTGGCGGGCCAGCAGATCTCCATCGTCGGTTACGGGATCGTGGGTTACTCGACCGGCCCCCACTTGGAGGTCGGGTTCTACCCGCCCGGCGGAAACGGGGCGGGCGGGGCCATGCTGGCCTACATCAACCGCGTCGTGGGCCACTCCACCGCCGGTTGAGACCGCCGTCAGGCGACTCCGGTGATGGCTCTGCCGCTCAAGCTGGCGCCATTGTCAAACGGCTTTCGTTCCTCGCTCAGGTGGCCGGGCCCACCGTCATCTGGACCCGATCAGGATAGAAGCACATCAGCCCGGCAATCGCCTCGGCGCCGGCGATGGGCGTTTCGTAGCTCCAGACAATCCCGTCGAATACTTCGTCGGGAAGCTCGAGCGTCCAGTACGACGCCTCGCCCTTGAAGGGGCAGGTGGTGTGGAAGTTGGTCGGTCGCAGCAGATCGGTCTGCACGTCCTCGGGCGGGAGATAGAAGCGGGGCGGCAGTCCCGTCTCGTCGAGCCGGACGGGGCGGTCGGATTCGGCCACCTTGGTGCCGTTGACGACGACTACCACGTGCTCGTTGGAAGGGGTGATGGTGATGGTGTGACCCGGTGCCATCCGGCAGTCATACCACTGAACTTACGATCATGGCGTGAGCGAATGGCTGCAGGTCAAGTATCGGGTCACGGCGACGGCGCGCGACATCGAGCGCCGAGCTCAGGCCATCGCGGTGGAACAGAGCATCGAAATGCCAATCGAGGCGGTCACCAACCAATGGGTACGCGATCAGGTGGCGGGGCAGGTCACCGAGATTCGGCCCTTGGGAGGCGACGCCTACCAGGTCGTAGTCGGCCTTTCGGCACTCACCGTCGGTGACAACCCGGCCCAGCTGCTGAGCATGTTGTTCGGGAACGTCTCCCTGCAGGACGACGTGACCCTGGACGATGTCGTCCTCCCGCCGTCGGTCCTAACTGGTTTCCGCGGCCCCGGCCACGGGATCCCGGGACTCCGGAAAGTGGCCGGAGTGGCCGGGCGGGCGCTCACGTGCAGCGCCCTCAAGCCGCAAGGGGCGCCTACCCACGAGCTGGCAGAACTGTGCCGGCGCCTGGCCGGGGCCGGCATCGACATCGTCAAGGACGACCACGGCCTCGCCGACCACAACCAGGCTCCGGCTCCCTTCGCCGATCGGGTCAAGGCCTGTCAGGAGGCAGTCGCGGGGACCGCAACCCGATATGCGCCGAGCATCGTGGGACCGCCGGGACGGGTGGCCCAACAGCTGGGGGTCGCGGCCGGCGAAGGGGTGGAGGTCGTCCTCATGGCACCCATGGTCTACGGCTTGCCCGCGTTCGCAGAGCTGACCGCGGCCCACCCCGATGTGGCGTTCCTCGCCCATCCGGCCTTTGCTGCCACCACCCGGATCGCCCCGGCGCTGTTGCTGGGCACCCTCTTCCGCCTGTACGGCGCCGACGTTGTGATCTTCCCCAACCACGGCGGCCGCTTTTCCGTCTCGCCAGGCGGGTGCACCGCTCTGGCCGGCGCCGCCCGCCGGGCCTGGCCCCCCTTCCGCCCCTCCCTCCCCGCGCCGGCGGGGGGGATGTCGGTCGAACGGGTCGGTGAGATGCTGGAGTTCTATGGGCCCGACGTCATGCTCCTGATCGGCGGCGATCTCAGGACGGGCGGCGACATCGACGGGCGGGCCCGGGCGTTCGTGGACGCGGTGACGCGGGAAGCGGTGACGCGGTGACCGGTCCGAGGCATCGCCCCGAGGAAACCCCCTTCGGGTGGCGCGGCGTAGAAGTCCGCCCTTACAAGCCGGCGCCCGATGGCGAGGCCAGCTTCCGGGATCTGTCGCGCCAGGTCCTGTTCGACGACCCCGCGATGGCCTGCCAGGTCCGGTTCTTCGCGGTCGAACCGGGCGGACACACCACCCTGGAGCGCCACCGGCACACCCACGCCGTGATCGTCCTCCAGGGCCGAGGCGAGTGCCTGGTCGGCGACGACGTTATCGGCCTCCGGCCCCACGACCTGGTCGCGGTGGGGCCGTGGGAATGGCATCAGTTCCGGGCGGCTGCGGACGATCGCCTGGGCTTCGTCTGCATTGTCGACCAGGACCGGGACCGCCCTCAGCTCCCGACTGCCACCGACCTGGCGCAGTTGACCGACGACCCTGTCGTCGCCGCGTTCCTCAGGGGCGAAGTGACCGACGGGCGGAGATGACGCCGGTATCGAAGCCGGCCAGGTGCAGGCCGCCGTGGAATCGGGCATGTTCGATCTTGAGACAGCGGTTCATCACCACATCGACACCGGCGCGGTGGGCCCTGGCGGCGGCGGCGTCGCTCCACAGGCCCAGCTGAATCCAAAGGATATGGGCGCCGACGGCGACCGCTTCGTCGGCGACCGCGGGCAGATCGTCGTTGCGGCGGAAGACATCCACCAGGTCGGGGCGCCCGGGGAGATCGGCCAGGCTGGGAAACACGGGCCGGCCCAGGATCTCCTTCTCCCTCGGGTTTACCAGCCAGACCTGGAAGTCGGTACTGGAGCTCAACAGGTAGGTCGCCACGAAGTAGCTGGGCCGGGCCGGGTTGGGGGAGGCGCCGACCAGGGCCACGGTCCGGGTCCGCTGGAGCATCCGCAGCCGGTCCCCTGCGGTCGGCTCGCGCCACGCAGCGCGGTCGGCCTGACCGGTCGGGACCGGAATCGCGCCCCCGGGCTGGCCGGCCCCGGCGCCGCTCATTTTCCCCCTATCGGGGCGGCCTGGGCCAACGCCTGGTCGAGGTCCCACAAAATATCGTCGAGGTCTTCGAGCCCCACCGAGATTCGCACCAGGTCGGGGCCGACCCCCGCCGCCTCGAGCGCCTCGGGGGAGAGTTGCTGGTGGGTGGTCGAGGCCGGATGGATCACCAGGGTGCGGGTGTCGCCGATGTTGGCCAGGTGGCTGCACAGTTGCAGTGCCTCGATAAAGGCGGCCCCGGCTCGCCGTCCCCCCTCGACGCCGAAGGCGAAGACGGCGCCGGGCCCCTTGGGCAGGTAACGCTGGGCCAGGGCGTGGTCGGGGTGGTCGGGCCGGCCCGCGTAACGGACCCAGCTGACCCTGGGGTGGGCGGCCAGGAACCCGGCCACCGCGGCGGCGTTGGCGACGTGGCGCTCCATGCGCAGGGCCAGGGTTTCGGTTCCCTGCAGCAGGAGGAAGGCGTTGAATGGGGACAGGGCGGGGCCCAGGTCACGGAGCTGCTCGACCCGTAACTTGGTCAAAAAGCCGTACTCGCCGAAATTCTCCCAATACCGCAGCCCGCCGTAGCTGGCCACCGGCGCGGTCATGGTCGGGAAGCGCCCCGATCCCCAGTCGAAGCGGCCACTCTCGACAACCACCCCGCCGAGGCTGGTCCCGTGACCGCCGATGAACTTGGTAGCGGAATGGACCACGATGTCAGCGCCGTGGTCGAAGGGGCGGCAAAGGTAGGGCGTGGCGACGGTGGAGTCGACGGCCAGTGGGATGTGGTGGGCGTGGGCGATGTCGGCCAGGGCGCTGAGGTCGGCAACCACGCCCGACGGATTGGCGACCACCTCGGTATAGAGCAGCTTGGTATTGGGGCAGATGGCGGCCGAGAAGGCGCTTGGGTCATCGGGGGCGACGAAGGTGGTGTGGATGCCGAGCCGGGCCAGGGTCACCTCGAGAAGGGTGCGGGTACCGCCGTAAAGGGCGGCCGACGACACGATATGGTCGCCCGCGCCCGCCACCGCGGTGAACAGCAGCGCCTCGGCGGACATGCCGCTGGCGGTGGCCACGGCGCCGATGCCGCCCTCCAGGCTGGCCAGGCGTTCCTCGAAGCAGGCCACGGTCGGGTTGGCGATGCGGGAGTAGATGTTCCCGTACTTCTGCAGCGCGAAGAGGTCGGCGGCGTCGGCGGTGTCCTCGAAGACGAAACTGGTCGTCTGGTAGATGGGCACGGCCCGCGCCCCGGTAGTCGGGTCGGGCCGGTTGCCGGCATGTATGGCGCGGGTGTGGAATCCCCACAACCGGTCGCCAGCGCCCATCTCCCGATTTTGGCATTGTGGGGACCATGCCGCTCACCAGGCCACCCACCAGGTCCCTCACCGGCGTGATCGAGGCCACCAAGTCCAAGGTCCGGGAGAACCCCGGGCGGGCCCAGGTGGTGATGCGGGCCCGACACGACCTGGTGGGCCCGGCGCCGTGCCAGGTCGCCTCGGAGGTCGGGTCGGGGCACCGTTTCACCGTCGACGAGCCGGTCGGCCTCGGGGGTGACAACACGGGTCCGAGCCCGGTTGAGCTGGCGCTGGCGGCCCTCGGCTCGTGCCAGGCCATCACCTACCGGTTCTGGGCCGCCCATCTCGGCCTCGCCTTGGACACGGTCCATGTCGAAGTCGAGGGGGACCTCGACATCCGGGGCTTCTTCGGCATCGACGACGGGGTGCGCCCCGGCTACGGCGCGGTGCGGATCAAGGTCGTCGTGACAGGCCCCGAGACACCGCAGCGGTACCAGGAGCTGGCGGCGGCAGTCGACGCCCACTGCCCGGTGCTGGACCTGTTCACCGGTGCGGTGGAGGTGGAGAAAGAGCTGACCATCGCCTGATGTCGCCACTGCGGCCGGCGAGCAGGCGTTCCTCGGGCTGCGCGCCCTTCCAGCCATCAGCGTGGCCGCCAGGGAACGGCTGGTGCACTTTGAGATCCACGCCGACGACCCGCCGCGGGCGGGCGGCTTCTACACCGGAGTCTTTGGCTCGACTGGCCCTGGACAAGATGGTGATTCCCGGCGTGGGCACCGTGGCCTACGTGCACGACACCGAGGCCAACGTGCTCGGGATCCGGCAACCTGAGGGCTGAGGCTGTCTGGTGACCGGCCGCGGCGGGGGTCAGGGCGAGGGGCGGTCGCCGGTGATCGCGGCCCGGCTGACCTCCCAGCTCCTCAGCGGACAACCGGCGGCCAGCCCCGAGGCGGTGGTCCGTCAGCTGCTGGCGGTCCAGGCCCAGGACCCACGAGGGGCCCGGCTGAGTATTCGCAGCCGCTCCGAGGCCCTGGGCGTGGCCGACGTCAACGCGGCGATGACAGACCGGCGGTCCCTGCTCGTCACCTGGGTCAACCGGGGGACGCTGCACCTGGTGGCGGCTGAGGACTACTGGTGGATCCATCCGTTGACGACCCCGCAGCTGGCCACTGCCAACCGGCGCCGACTGGGCCAAGAAGGGGTCAGCGAGGCCGAGGCCGAGCGGGGCGTGGAGATCGTCACCGAAGCCGTCGCCCGGCACGGGCCCCGGACCCGGACCGAGCTGCGCCCCCTTCTTGACGCGGCCGCGGTCCCGACGGCCGGCCAGGCCGTGGTGCACATCCTCCTGGCCGCGACCCTGCGGGGCCGAGTCGTCAGGGGCCCGATGCGCGGTACCGAGCAGGCCTATGTCGCCCCGTCCGAGTGGCTGGGACCGGCACCTGCGCCCATGGACCGCACCGATGCCCTGGCCCGGCTGGCCCGGCGCTACCTGGTGGGGCACGGACCGGCGACCCCGGGCGACCTGGCCCGTTGGGCCGGCCTGACGCTCGGCGACGCCCGGGTGGGGTTCCGGAGGATCGCCGACGAGGTGATTTCCTGCGGGGAGATCGCGGGAGCGGGATCGGAGGGGTTGGTCGACCTGGCCGATCGGCCCGCTCCGGCTCCCCTTCCGCCCCCTCGCCTGCTAGGACCCTTCGATCCCCTGCTGCTCGGCTGGCAGACGCGGGCGCCGTTCGTCGGAAGACACCGCGTGGTGACGACGAACGGCATTTTCCGACCCTTTGCCCTCGTCGACGGCCGGGTGGTCGCCACCTGGAGGACCGCCGGGGCGGTGGTGACGATCCATCTGCTGGAACCGGTGGCACCGGCGGCTCTCGACGCGCTGCGGCAGGACGCGGTGGCGGTGGTGCGTTTCCTTGACCTGCCGGGGACGGCGCGGGTGGATATCGTCCGCTGATCGCGTCCGGCTATCTACCTCGTCCGCCCACCGTCACCGCCCTCTCCGGCGTCCAGGCGCCGGAGATGAGCTCGGAATACCACCGGCGCAGCTCCAGGACCGGGCGGTCGGCCTTGGTGTGGAACTGCTGGGTCGGATCGAGGGGATAGTCGGGGCCCAACCCCGCCAGGATTCCCTGATCCTCGGCCTCGACCTTGTCGTCGAAGGCCAGGATGTCAGCGGCGGGTCGATCGGCTTCGGTATCGTTGCGCAGCACGAACTGCAGTAGGCGGGTCGTCCCGTCGTCCTCGGGCGTGCAGGCCTTCACCATGATGTGAACCAGGCCGTCGGGGTAGGCGATCCGGAAAACACCCATGAACGGCGCCCAGATCTCCGTCGTCGAGATGCGCACCGTCGGTGCCGTCTCCCCGGGACGCCCGGCCACGGGGACAATCGAGCGGCGGAGGACCCCATAAGGCGTGCGCTCCATGGAGGCGGTGTCGATGCGGGGGTCGGTGCCCGCTCCGAAACTCTCCCGGTGGACAAAGGCGATGTGCGAGGCGTCGATGTTGTTCTCGATCAGATGGGCGCAGGAGCACTCGAACATCCACTCGTACTCGGGAACGACCCGCCAGCCCTCGGCGTCCCACTCCGGCAGGTCCGGAATCCCTCCGAGGGGATCGTCGTCGAGGCACACCCACACCCAGCCGTAGCGCTCGGTACAGGCGAAGGTGCCCAGCCGGGCCCGGGTGGGAAGGGGGCTGTCGGGTTCGAGTTGGGGAACGCACACCACCCGACCGCCGGGTTCGAACTCCCACCCGTGGTAGGGGCAGACCAGGCGATCGCCCGACACCCACCCCCGGGACAGCTTGGCTTCCCGGTGGGGACAACGGTCACGGGCGGCACCGGCGAGGCCGGCCGCCCGCCAGAGGACGAGATCCTCGCCCAGCAGGCGCCGGTGGACCGGTCCCTGATCGAGCGCCGAGGCGAAGGCGAGGGGGTACCAGAACCGCCGGAGCACGGGTTCTCGGGTGAGCAGCATCAGTCGAATGGTGCTTTCACGAGGAATCCCGCCCTGGATTTCATACCCGAACCTCCTTGGGACCGGCGCCCACCAGCGAGGCGGCGCCGAGGACACCGGCGAACTGTTCCGGGCCCCGAGCCGCGGCGGCAACCAACTCGACCATCCAACGCCGGTATTCGACGGACACCCGGTCGGCCCGGCTGCTGATCTCCTGGCCCGCCGCCAACGGGAACTCGGGCGGCCGCTGGCTGCACACCACCGGCTCGTCCTCGGCCAGGATCTGGAGTTGGAAATCCAGGAACTCCTGGTCGGGGTGGTCATGGCGATCGTTGCGGGCCACCATCCAAAATGTCCGGCAGACACCGGGGCGAACCGGCGAGGCGGTCATCCACAAGTGGCGTCGGACGCCGGGCATGCCGTCAATGTCGAACTCGATATCCACGGTCGCCGGCATGACGATGCGGTACCGGCTGGCGCCGACCAACGCCGCCGACGTGGTGTCGGGGACCGATGGCGGGACGAATTCGAAGCGCAATTCCCCATCCTCACGGCGCACCAACGGCAGCGGCGGCACGGGATCGTCCCGGGACCCCAGGGATCCGTCGTGCACCCAGGCGAAATGGGCCAGGTCGACGAAGTTCTCCACCCGGCGAGGCGCCGCGGTGGGCCAGGTGTAGGGCTCGCCGGCCACCACCCGCATGGTCTCATCCTCGAGGGCCGGGCAAGTTGGGACCTGGGTGCTGGCCCGGCTGTCCAGGCAGACCCAGACCAGACCATGGTGAACCTGGACCGGGAACGCTGCCTGGCAGGCCCGCGCCGGGATGGGAACTCCGGGTGCCGCCGGTATCTCGACGCAGCCCCCGTCGCGGGCCCACAACCACCCGTGGTAGGCGCAGCGGATGGCGTCCCCGTCGACCCAGCCGACCGACAGGCGGGTGGAGCGGTGGAGGCAGCGGTCCACCAGGCAGGCGACCTGCCCGTCGCCAAGGGCCGCGATCACCAGCTCCTGGCCCAGTAGTTCGACCCCGAGGACCCCGCGGGAGCGGGCCGTCAGCTCATCGACAGTGCAGACCGGATGCCAGAAGAAGGCGAGGGCGGCGGTCAGGTCCTCCTGGCTCAGCGGGCGCGGTGGCGGCTTCACCAGTCGACACCGTCGCCCGGGTCTTCCCAGGTCCGACCGGCGGACGCGAAGCTGGCCAGGGGAGGCGTGGGAATCCACTCTCCTGCCCGGACACACCCGACCGGTTCCACCGCCAGGGGTGACTCCAGCACCTCGTGGCCGTCGCTTACCGGGAAGGGGCCGTCGGTCCGGACCCGCAGGACGCTCACCTCGGCGGCCCGTCCCACCGCCAGCGACCCCAGTTCGTCGAGGCGGCCGATGGCCCGGGCCATGTTGGTGGTCCCCATGGCCACCACGTCGACCAAGTCGATCCCGAGCGCCAGCAGCTTGGTGAGGTTCTCGGCCAGGGAGAACACCGGGCCGTCCAGGTTGAACACGTTGAGGTCGGTGGAGGCGGTGTCGGGCAGGAAGCCCTGGTCGAACAATCGCCGGGCGTCGCGGAAGCGGAAGTCGGTTCCCGAGTGGCCCATGTCCAGCACCATGCCCCGGTCCACGGCATCGCGGAACTCGGCGACCGCCTTGCCGGTGCTCCCGAGGGTCCCCCCGGCCCCCCGGAAGGCATGGGTCAGGATGTCCCCGGGCCGCATGGCCCGGAACAAGGCAGCCGGGGTGATGACCGGCGTGTGGGGAAACCGACCCAGGTGAACCATGACCGGACGATGCCCGGCGGCGCGCTGGGCGGCGTCGAGGAACGGGCTGAACTCGGCGTCGCCGACGTGGCACACCCGGGTCTTGAGGCCGACCACCACGTCGTCGTTGCGCTCGATGGATGCCACCAGACTTTCCTCATCGAGGTTCTTGAGGTCGTTGGCGATCAACAACCGATGGCAGATGAAGTCCCGAGTGGCCAGGTAGAGCTGGTTGGGGTCCATGAAGGCCAGCACCCGGGTTCGGGTAGCGGGATGGTCGATGATCGCCCGGCGGCTGACATCGAACGTGGCGACGCCGCTGGTCCCGCCGTCGACCACGACAGGCACGCCCATGCCGACCCCGATGCGGTCGGGCTCGACGCAGAAATCGCCGAGGCCCACCATGACGTGGGCGTGCAGGTCGATCAAACCCGGCGTGACGATGAGTCCCCGGCAATCGACGACCCGGGGGCCGGGCTGCGGGGCACCCGACGTGGTGGCGGCCGGCCGCCCCTCACCCCAAGACTCGATCCGGCCGCCGGATATGGCGACGTCAAGTAACGCGTCCACGTGTGCCGAGGGGTCGATGACCCGGCCCCCCTGAAGGATGAGATCAGTCACGGTCCCATCATGCGCCAGTCGGGGCCATCGATCCAGTAAATGTTCGATGGCCAGCTATAGATTGAATCGATGGCCGCCATCGGAGAGGACGTGACCTTTCACCAGCTGCGCTGCGTGGTGGCCATCGCCGACCTCGGGTCGGCAACGAGCGCCGCTCCCTGGCTCGGCATCTCCCAGCCGACGCTGTCGCATCAGCTCAGCACCCTCGAGGCTCGCCTCGGCCGGGACCTGTTCCGCCGCCGGAGCCGGGGCATGGTGGCGACGCCGACCGGCACCCGTTTCATCGTAGAGGCCCGGGAGATCCTCCGGTTGGCCCACGAAGCGGTCGTCGCGGCTCGACTCGGGACCACCGAGGGGACGACCGCCCTCACGGTTGGAGTCCTCACCTCTCTCGCCACCTCGGTCATTCCCGACGTGGTGCTGCGCTGGCAGCAGCAGCGCCCCGACGTCGGGTTGCGGCTGCGGGAGGAACTTCGGCGCTCCGACCTGGAGGCCGCAGTGCGGGCCGGGGAAGTGGACCTGGCGGTCGGGGCGGCGCCGCTCGACTGGCAGGGAGCGGCCGAGGCCGTCGGCGTCGAGGAGCTGGTGCTGGTGGTCCCCCGGGCCCTTCCGGTCCCCGACGCCGAGTCCGTCGACCTGGCGACGATGGCCGACGCCGACTGGGTGCTCTACGACGAGGACCACGGCCTGCTCGAAGTGGTCCTCCGCGCCTGCGGGGCGGCGGGATTCCGGCCCCGGCCGGTGGTGCGCACCCGGCAGGTGGACACCGCGGTCCGGCTGGCGGCGGCCGGGATCGGCGTCGCCATTGCGCCCTGGGCGTCCCTCCCGGCTGACCTGCATGGCCTGGCCCGGCGCTGCCGCCCCCCGCTGCACTCACCGGTGGCGGTGTGGTCGTTGCGTCCCGCCCATCCACTGGCGGCCCTCTTCGCATCAGTCCTCGCCCCTTCGTTCCAGGACGGCGTGATCTCCCCTTCATGATCCCGCCATATCGACGAAACAATGCTGGCCTAGCAATAGTGTCCTTTGATCGCGCCCACCCTTCGCCCCTCGGAGACCCCGGCGGTCCCCCTGCCGGCCGGTTCTCCCGCCCCCGGCTATGGCGATCCTCCGACCCTCGGGCCCCCGGGTCCGGCCACTCGATCGGGGCGCGGATGGAGGGACTGGCTGCTGTTCGTCCCCGGCCCGCTGCTCGTCCTCGTCTTATGGGAGTTGGTTTCCCGGGCCCAGCTCCCTCGGCCCGGCGTAGTCCCCACACCAGCCGCCGTGGTCGCCCAGCTCTGGAATGACCGCGGCCTCTATCCCATCAACATCTGGACGACGGTGCGAGAAGCCGGGGTGGGATGGATCTGGGGCAATGGGGCGGCCGCGGGGCTGGGGGCGGTGTTCCTTTTGGCTCCGCCGGTCCAACGGCTGTCGCAGCGCCTGGTCGTGGCCATCTACATCCTGCCGGTGGCGGCGGTGGCGCCCCTCCTGCAGATCCTGCTGCGAGGCGACCAACCCAAGTCGGCCCTGGCGGCTCAGGGAGTCTTCTTCACCACCCTGGTCGGCATCTCGATAGGGCTCTGCGCCGCCGACCGCTCGTGGCTGGAGATCGTACGGGCCAGCGGCGGCGGGCGGCTGAGCGAGTTCCGCAAGGTACGGGCCCGGGCTGCGGTCCCCTTCGTCTTCGCGGGGCTCCAGGTGGCGGCGCCGGCTGCCATCCTGGGCGCCATCATCGGGGAGTATCTGGGTGGCCAGCACGGCCTGGGCGTGGCCATGATCGCTTCGGAGCAACGGTTCTTCGTCTCCCGGACCTGGGGTCTGGCGCTGGTGACTACGGCCCTGGCCGCGGTCGGTTTCGCCCTGACGGGGACCGTCGGCCGGTTGCTCAGCGGCTGGGAGGCCACCGGCACCGTTCAGTCGATCCAAACGACCACGACGGTAGCGGCGTCGCCGCGGCCCGCCCGGGTTCGGGTCGCTTCCTCCCTGGCCTACGGGCTCGGTTCGGTGGCCGCCGTCATCGCGGCGTGGGCCGGGGCCATCCGGGTATTCCACCTGAAGGCCTTCGTCGCCAAGTCGCCGCTGTCGACTTGGCGATTCCTCACCCATGGGCCGGCCGCCGCCGCCAACCGGCGCATCATCACCGACAGCCTGTGGGTGACGGGCCGCGATGCCGGCCTGGGTCTCCTGCTCGGTCTCCTGGCGTCGCTGGTGGTTGCCATCGCGGTGGCCAGCAGCACCGCTTTGGAGCGGGCCCTCATGCCGGTGGCGGTCGCCCTCCGGTCGATCCCGCTGGTAGCGCTGACGCCACTGGTGGCGCTGGTGTTCGGGCGCAGCTTGATGTGCGTGGCGGTCATCGGCGGGATGGTCACCTTCTTTCCGGGACTTGTCAACCTCACCCTCGGACTGCGTTCCGCGCCGCCCCAGGCGGTGGAGCTCATGGACGGCTATGGCGCCGGTTGGTTCCGCATCCTGACCAAGGTCCGCCTTCCATACGCCCTGCCCGCCTTCTTCGCCACGCTGCGCACGGCGGCGCCAACCGCCCTTCTCGGGGCGGTGCTCGCCGAATGGCTGGCGACGGGCCACGGCATGGGCGATCTCATGGTCCGGTCCCTCTCCCGAGACGAGTTCGGGATGGTGTGGGCTTCGGTCGCGGTACTGACCATCTTTTCCGTCGCCGTCTATGGGGCCGCCACGTCGCTCGAGTCCGCGGTGCTGCGGCGCTTCACCTGATGCCGGTGACCCTTGTTTCCCCTCTCTGTCCCAACCGAAAGGAACAGGTATGACTGACTCCCCTACTGGTGCCGCCTCCTCGAGCCAGCTCGGACTCGACCGACGGGCGTTCCTGCGCCGGGGTATGACCCTCGCGGGCGGCGCCGTCGCCCTGGGGGCGGCGCCCGCCTGGCTGGCCGGGTGCACCAAGTCGTCGACCGCCAGCACCAGTTCGTCGACCACGGCGGCGGTCCCGGCGAAAGTGTCGTCGCTCACCTACCAGCTGTCATGGCTGGAAACGAGCGAGTTCGGGGGGACATACCTGGCGAATGACCGCGGCTATTACCGGGCCAACAACCTCAACGTCACCATCCTGCCCGGGGGACCCAACGTGTCCGTGGCCCCGGCGCTCGCCAGCGGCACCGCCGACGTCGGCAGCGACAACGCGGACGGCGTGGCCCGGGCCCGGCTCAACGGTGCTCCTCTCAAGATCATCGCGGCCCGCTTCCAGAAGAACCCGTTCTGCATCATGAGCCGGGCCGACAAGCCGCTCAGGTCCCCGCAGGAGATGGTCGGCAAGAAGATCGGGGTGGCCCAGGCCAACCAGACCGCTTTCGACCTGATGTGCAAGATCAATAACATCGACGAGAGCAAGATCCATATCGTCCCGGTGCAGTTCGACCCGACGCCGGTCGCCGCCGGAGAGGTCGACGGCCAGATCGTGTTTGTGATCAATGAGCCCGGGCAACTGAAGACCAAGGGCGTCGACACCGCCAACTTCCTGCTGGCCGACTTCGGCTACAGCATCTTTGCCGACGTGTACTCGGCCACCGACGACACCATCGCCAAGAAGGCCGACGTGCTGGCGGCATTCCTCCGGGCCGAGCGCAAGGGATGGGCCGACGACCTGGCCGACCCCACGGCCGGCGCCAACGCCTCCCTCAACACCTACGGCAAGAGCCTCGGCAACAACTCCCAGCAGCAGTTGCTCGAAAGCCAGGCACTAAAGGATCTCATGGTGACTCCGACAACCACTGCCAAGGGCTTGTTTTACATGGACCCGGCCGACATCGCCAGGAACATCGCCACCTTGAAGACGGCGGGAATCGACGTCTCCGCGTCCGACCTGTTCACTGACAAGATCCTCAATATGCTTTGAGGTCGAAGGTCGAGGAAATCATGTCGATCCGGTAACGCCGGCCATTGCGGCATTCACCAGCAGAAGCGGGCGGGAGTGCCCCGAACCATCTGCCGGTAACACCGATTTCGACGGTTTCATCGTGGTTGCGATGTGGGTAGGAAGCCCGGGTGGCCGAACCTCTCGGCCATCGTGTCGCCCCGGACCCCGGTGACCCAGACCGCATGGGAGGGGTCCGGTGAGGGCGTTAGCGGCACGTCGGTTGCCGGGATAAGACGGTGTCCGAGCGTGATTCCGTGTTGGCCGCGTTCTATCGCCTGTCGGACCCGCCGGCCGACGCCGGCGCCTCGGTGATCGCCGAGCGCGCCCGCCGCGCATTCGGGGCCCTGCCTGTTGACCAGCGCATCCCCATCCGCCTCGTTCTCGAGAGGAGGATGACCTACCGCCAGGTGGCGAACGAGTTGGGCGTGCCCGAAGCCATCGTCCTGACCCGGATCCGCGGCGGACTCCAGAGCCTCAGGCGCTCCGGCAACCCGACCGGACACGCGTGACCGTAGCCGGCCGGCTAGGCCGCGATCGGAACCGCCCACTCCGGGAGCGGGGCGTTGCGACGCCGGCCGTTGGCGTCGACCCGGGAGCGCCAGGCGAGGACCAGCAGGGCGGCGCAGGCCACCAGGGCAACCGACTCCGCGATGATGATCAGGAGGGTGTCGTTGACACCTAGCAGCGTCTGTCCCGGCGATAGCCCGATCTCGGTCCAACGGCCGTGGGGTGTCGGCAGACCAGTCGTGCGGCTCAATATCAGCGCCGTCAGGCTTCCTGCCGTGAGGGCGGCGCCCGCCATGGCGACGATCGGTTTGGGGATCAGCAGGGCGACGGCCACCAGGGCGGACACGACGATATTCACCACGAACATTTCACGGATCGGGGCATTGCGGTACACGCCGTGCCACAGGTGAAAATGGAGATAGCCGCCAACGGCTATTGCGATCGCGGCGACAACAGCGAAGCTTCGTTTCACGCCAACGCCTCTCAGGACGGGGCCGGGACTAGTCCCATCCGGGGCTCGGCCGTCATCAGGTGTTCGGTGCGGGCACCGGGCCCGGATGGCTGCCAGCTCATGACGGGCGGCGCGGAACGCGCCGCCTCACCGGCGGCGTCGCACGGGGTAGCGGAGGTGGAGCGCTCGGTTGCCTTGGACCACGATGGGATCGTCGAGCATGACGTGGCCGCCGACGAGCTCGCCGAAGTAGCGGATGCCGGTACCGAACAGCACCGGCACCTGGCTGATGCAGAGCTCGTCGACGAGGCCGAGGTTGAGTGCCTGCTGGATGATGTCGGCGCTGGCGATCGTGACGAACTTGTCACCGGCGAGCTCCTTCGCCGTGGCGATCGCCTCCTCGACGCTGCCGGTGAAGGTCGTGCGCGGGAACCGCTTGCCGGCGTTCTCCGGCGGCGGCCGGTGGGTCACGACGACCACCGGCGCGCCGGCGGGGTGGTTGTCGCCCCAGCCGTCGGTCTGGTCGAACAGCCGCCGGCCGGCAATCAGGGCACCGCAACCGGACGTAAGGTCCTGAAGCATCGAGGCGCTCGCCGAGTCGACCGAGAAGCTCATGCCCTCCTGGGCGCTCGGCACCACGACGTCGCCCTTCCAGTACCAGTCGAACAGCTCCGCTGGATTGTCGTCGGACTGGGCGACGAACCCGTCCAAAGACATGCACATATGAGTCAGTACCTTGGCCATGCCTCTACGACTCGGCGGGCGCCGCCCATTCATCGGTCGACCCGGGCCGGCCCATCGACCGAGCGTCGATCTCGTCGCGTGAGGGGCCAATCCCCCCCCCGACCTGCTGTCCGGGCCCTCGGGAGGCGCCCAGGATGCGCCGATGGCGTTGCCCCCCTAGCCTGCGCGTGTGTTCGATCTGCGCGCCTTCGGTCTGACCGACATGCTGGAGTGCAGCTCCGAGCTACGCCGCCTCGGCGATGGGGCGTCTTCCATGGAGGGCGCGGCGGGCGAGGTTGTCCGCTACCTGTACACGAGGCTGATCGACAAGCAGACCGAGAAGTCGGCTCTGGCGATGGTACGGCTCTACAAGACCCATCGCTTTGACGAGCTCGAGGCCGACTTGCAGGACTTCGCTCGCGCCCAGTCGCCCGGGGGCCGTGTCGCCCCGGAAGCGCCATGCCTGACCCTTCTGGCCACTGCCGGCGACGAGGAGGATTGGAACGACAGGCGCCTGTCCCGGTCCCACCGGGCCATTCCACTGCATAACCCCGCCGCCGTCGCGGCATTGCCGATGGTGTACCAGTTGACTCGTGAGCTGGGGTTCGACGAGTCCGATCTCCTGCGCCCTGACCCGGAGTTGTTCTGGGCCGTGGCGGGTCGTCCCGGCGGGGTCTTCTACATCCCCGACGCTCGCGGAAGCCCCTATGTGCCGGCCCAGAGCGAGTTCGTGGAGCGCTACGGCATCCGATCGGTCATCGGCTTCGGCGGCGCGCTCCCCAGTGGCTACGTGTTCGCCGTGATCATGTTCGCCACCGTGGAAATATCCCGGGAGACCGCGGATGTGTTCGGGTCGCTGGCCTTCGCGGCCCAGCTGGCGCTGCTGCCGTTCGTCGAGCGCCGACTATTCGAGTCCGACCAAGCCGACGACAGCCAGGAGATTGAACGTGACCTGCGCCTCGCTCAGGCGGAGACGGCTGCGCTCGGGCATCTGCTCGACACCCGCCAGCACATCGTCACCGAGCAGGCCGCCCGGCTCGAGCAAGCCCGCCGCGAGGCCGAGGATCGGGCCGAGGCGCTCGGGAGATCGCAACGAAGGCTCGAGCAGAGCGAGGCGACCAAGGCTGCGATTCTCAATGCCGCTTTGGACTGCATCATCACCATGGACGAGCACGGCCGGGTAGTCGACTTCAACCCGGCGGCGGAACGCACCTTCGGCTACCAGCATGACAAAGCCGTCGGACGGAACCTTGCCGATCTGATCATTCCGCCGGGACTCAGGGACTCCCACCGCGCCGGTCTCGACCACTTCCGGCGGACTGGTGAGGGCAACATCCTCGGGAAGCGAATCGAAGTCACCGCCCAGCGGGCGGACGGAACGGAGTTCCCCGTCGAGCTCGAGGTGGCGGCCGTCGAGGCGGGCGGGGCGCAGCTGTTCAGCGGGCACGTGCGCGACATCACCCATCGCATCAAAACAGAACGGGATCTGCGCGCCGCGGTCGAACGCTACGGCGAGATCGCCCGCATCCTCCAAGCCAGCCTTCTGCCTCCGCAGCTACCCGCGATCGCCGGGATTGACATTGCCTCGGCCTACCAGCCTGGGCATGAGGGCCTCGATGTCGGCGGCGACTTCTACGACATGTTCGAGGTGGGCGACCGACGGTGGGGTGTCGTGCTCGGCGACGTCATGGGCAAAGGGGCGGAAGCGGCCGCCACCACGGCGCTCGCCCGGCACACGGTCCGGGCGGCCGCCATGGCTGCCGACCATCCGGGCACCGTGCTGGCGCTGCTCAACGAAGCCCTGTACCGCAGCGACGAGGACCGATTCTGCACCGCCGCCTTCGGCTTCCTCGACACCGCCGAGGGGGTACGCCTTTCGCTGGCCTCGGGCGGCCATCCGCCGGCGCTGTTGCGATCGGGTTCGGGGGTCGTGGAGCTGGCGGCGTCGGGCACGATCCTGGGACCGTTCCACGGATGGAAGGGCACTGACATCGCCGTCGATCTCGGCGCCGGCGACCTCGTGCTGCTCTACAGCGACGGTGTCACAGAAGCCCGCCGCGGCAACGAGGAGTTCGGCATGGAACGGCTCCAGGCAACCCTTCGGGCATCGGGCGGCGCCGGCGCCGCGGACACGATCCTCGCCATCACCGAGGCGATCGCCGGTTTTGCCAGCCACCGCAGCGACGACCTCGCCATGCTCGCGGTGAAGATCGCCTAGCGGACGAGGATCTGCGACGCATGACCGGCGCCGATGCACCGGCGCAGGGTCAGGCCGGCCGAACCAAGGACAGGATGCCGCAGCTCAGGTAGCGGAGGCAATCACGCTTTCACGCTGCCAGAAACGCAGGTCTCGGCATCGGGCGATGAAATCGGCGGCGTGGGCGGCCCCGCCCAAGGCAATGAAACCGTCATCCATATCCTGGCTCACCCCGGTGGCCTCGAAGATCGCCATGGCCTCGGGGGAATACCCGATGAACTTGTTATGGACGAAGGCGTCGGAGACGAAGTCCCTGACCGCCGGGTGCTGGCCGAGCGGCGACGCCCCGGAGGCGGAGGGGACGATGACGACTGCGTCGTAGAGCACCGACGGGCCACCATCGACTGTCTGATCGGCGGCGATCCGCGTTCCGTCGCTTGCCTTCACCCCGCTGATCCGCGTCGCGATGAACTCGACGTTGGCCCCCTCGTCGCCGGCCGCGGCCCGCAGGTCGGCTACGAGGCCGGCGTCGGTGCCGTCGCTGACGAGCACGCCGATCTTGCGGCCGGCGAAGGTTCCGGGAGCGTTGCCGATGATGCTCAGGGCGCCCGAGACAGGAAGGTCCTCTTTGACCTTGCGAGCCGCGGGCAGGGCGCGGGGCAGCTTCTCGAAGCCGAGGCCTTCGGCGACATGGGTGGCCAGGTCAGGATGGACATTGCGCAGGCTGGCGACCATCCGCTCCCGGATCTGCAGATTTTCGACCTTGCTCAGCTCGAAGACAAATGCGTCGCCGATGTGGCGCTGCTCGATCTTGGTCTGGCTGATATAGAACTGGCGCGCCTGGCTGTAGTGGTCGGCGAAGCTCTCGGCGCGAAGACGGCGCTTCGGTCCCGCCGTTTCGTCCGGGAAAGTCGGGAACCCATGAACGGGATCTTCACGGGGGCCCCCCGTTTCCGCGGGCCATGAATTCGGCTCGTAGTTGGCCCGACCGCGGGGATTCATCATCGCCATGTGGCCGTCCTGCTGGAAGTTGGCAAAGGGGCATTTGGGGGCGTTTATGGGCAGGTGCGTGAAGTTGGGGCTGCCGAGGCGCTTCAACTGAGTGTCAAGGTAGGAGAAGTTGCGACCCTGCAGGAGCGGGTCATTCGTGAAATCGACGCCGGGAACGATGTTCTGTGTGCAGAACGCAACTTGTTCGGTCTCGGCAAAGAAGTTGTCGACGACGCGGTCAAGCACCAGGCGGCCCACCCGGCGGACCGGCACCACCTCCTCGGGGATGATCTTGGTGGGATCAAGGACATCGAAGTCGAACGAATCGGCAAAGTCGTCGTCGAAAAGCTGGAGGCCCAGTTCCCATTCGGGGAACGCGCCCTGCTGGATGGCATCCCAGAGGTCGCGGCGATGAAAGTCGGGATCGGCCCCATTTATCTTGACCGCCTCGTTCCAGACCACCGACTGCATACCCTGCTTCGGCTTCCAGTGGAACTTTACGAAGGTCGATTTGCCTGCGGTATTGACGAGGCGGAAGGTGTGCACGCCGAATCCCTCCATGAATCGGAAGGAGCGGGGTATGGCCCGGTCGGACATGGCCCACAGCAACATGTGCGTCGACTCCGGCATGAGCGAAGCGAAATCCCAGAAGTTGTCATGTGCGGTCTGGGCTTGGGGGAATCCCCGGTCGGGTTCGGGCTTCGCGGCATGGATGAGGTCGGGAAACTTGATGGGGTCTTGGATGAAGAAGACCGGGATGTTGTTGCCCACGATGTCCCAGTTGCCTTCTTTGGTGTACAGCTTCACAGCAAAGCCGCGGACATCTCGGGCCAGATCGGCGGATCCCTTGCTGCCCGCCACGGTCGAGAAACGTACGAACACCGGTGTGCGTTCGCCGGCGCGCTGGAACAGGTCGGCGCGGGTGATGTCGGTCAGGGGCTTGTAGTTCTCGAAGAATCCATGGGCCCCGTAACCTCGGGCGTGAACCACTCGTTCGGGGATCCGTTCGTGGTCGAAGTGGAAGATCTTCTCCCGGAAGAAAAAGTCCTCCATCGCGGCGGGACCGCGCTCGCCGATGCGCAGCGTGTTCTGGTCATCAGGGACCACGACACCCTGTTGGGTTGTAAGCGCAGGGCGACCGTCGGCCACCTGATGGGTTTCACCACCGGGGCCGCGCCGGACCTCCACGTCGCCCAACCGGACCGACTTGCCCGCAGCGCCATTTCGGCCGCTACCCGTACCCCCGCTGCGCGCCATGAGAGCCGCCTTTCGCCAGTGACCGCAAGGCTCAACCGCTTTGAGGCCGGCCACGTACCTACCCCAGGGGACCGGGCCAAAACACGGCGGTCAAGGTGGGCACCTCGGTCCGGGACCGGACCATCGTCGAGCACACCGCTGCGATGCCCTCGGGATCGAGCACGTTCGACTTCCACCACATGGGCGGGGCCGTGGCCCGGGTGGCCAACGACGCGACCGCGTTCGGGGACCGGCGATCAGCGTTCTGCTTCAAGATCGTGGGCGTCTGGCACGACGCCGCCGCGGGTGACGACATCAACGGGCTGGGTGCGAGACTTCGCGTCAGCCCTCGAGCCATTCGGCACCGGCGGCGTCTACGTCAACTTCACCGCGGAGCCCGGCACCGTGCAGGCCTCATACGGAGACAAGAAGTACGCACCGTTGCGGGCGCTGAAAGCCGAGTACGACCCAGCCAACCTCTTCCGGTTGAACCAGAACATTCCGGGCTGATTCGGCGCAGGTTGGGTCGCTGGAGAAAGCAACCCTGCGGCCGGAGGCACCGATCCCGAGTCAGACTACGAATGATCCCTTCGGAGGGAGTCTCAACTACGCCGCCGGCTAGGTGGCGGCGGTGATGACGAGGAACCCGACCGGTAGGGCGACAGCACCCTCGACCTCCACGTAGGGAGCGACCAGATCGTCGAATCCTCGACGTGCCGCCTCCTGCACGGGTTCGGGTTGCGCCGCCAACAGTGGGCCCGTTCTAATGGCGGCCGCCAGCCACCCATCCCACAGCGCCTGGGGGCTGAGGTAGCGCTGAAGGAACGAAACTGGTTGGACCGACTCCAGCCGAAAACCCGCGGCTGCGAGGAGTGGTTCCAGTTCGTCTGCGCTGTCATAATCCGCCGCGTTTGGCGGGGTCGGAAGGTCATCGGGTGCGACGGCACCGGCGGCGGCAATGGCTTCGGGTATGAGGGCCAGCGCGGAGCGGTTCTCGTCCCACACGGTCAGCGACAGCCGCCCCGTCGGGCCCAGCACTCGGGCGAACTCGGCGACTCCGCGCCCTGGGCTGGTTAGGTGGTGCACGCCGAGGTTGCACACCACGGCGTCGAAGACGTTGTCGCCATAGGGCATGTCTTCGCAGTCGCCGACCTGGAACCGGGCAGCGGGGTAACGCCTGGCGGCCAGGTTGACCATGGCCGGGGAGATGTCGATGCCTTCAACCACGGCTTCACGCTCCAGCGCCCGTCCGGCCAGGTACCCGGGCCCACAGCAGGCATCGAGAACCCGGCTGCCACCTCCGGCGCCGACGGTGTCAAGGAGAGGGTCGGCCAACCTCGCACAGATCGGACCGAAGAACCGGTGGTAGGGATCGACGTGCGAGTCCCATCCGGCGCGTTCGAAGTCTCGCCACGAAGGCGTCGGAGTCGCCATGGGGCCATTGTGGCGTGTTCGGGCAACATTTGACCGCGGCGGGGCTGCTCGGATCCTCACCGTGGCCAAGCGTTCCGGTCGGACACCGGTCCGGGGCGGGGAGAATCAATCCCACACCCACCAGATCGGCCAGTTTCCTTTGAGGACCGCCGTCCTAATTCGCGTGCTCAGCCGGGCAGGTCCCCGCCGACGTGGGCGAAGGTCTTGTTTACGATCTTCCAGATGCCCCCGATTCGGGCCAGGGAGAAGAAGTCGACGAACGACACCGTCCCCCAATATCCGTCTTCGGCGACCACGGCGACAGCGGCGGCTCCCGCTTGCGTCACCGACGTGACGCGGCCCTGGTAGTTCCCGGTGTCGCCGGGCATCTGAGCGGCCATGTCGAAGAACTCGGCGATCGGCATGTCGTAGCGGGTTCCCCCCGCCTCGCCGAACATTCGGGAGTCCGAGTGGAACGCCTCTTTCAGCTTTCCGACGTCGCCCTTTGAGGCTCCGTCGATGTACAGCTGGATGACTCGCACGATCTCGTCGTACTCGGTAGTTGAGCTAGTCATGGTTGATCTCCATTTTCTTGTTGTTGCGTTTCACCGATCTCGCAGGGTTACAAGCAAAAAGGTGAAGGGCTCCCAAGCAGGCGCCAATGGCTGGCTCTGTGTCTGACAGCATCGGCTTCGAGGGAATCTCCCCACCCGACCGAAGCCGGCGGAAAGATTCGGACGTGCGTATCCCAACCGGCGCGTTCGGAGTCTCGCGTGAGTCATCGGACTCATCGTCGCCTCTCGTGCGGCACGACCAAGCCGGCCATCCATGTTGCCCGCGATGGAGGATGAGTCGGCACTGGCCGGCGCTGGCGCGCCGGGCAGTTTCGGTTTCACAGGAGCTCTTCGATCAGGGCTGCGGCGGTGGCCGGCGGATGGGTGTCGTGGAACCGGTCGCGGTGGCGTCGGGCCGCGTCCCGAAAAGCCTCGTCTCCGAGTGCGCGGTCAATCGCGCTACCGAGCGCCACTGGAGACGCGTCAGCTCGCAGGATGACTTCTGCGACGCCGAGAGCGGCGGCGCGGGCGGCTACGCCGGGCTGGTCGCGTCCCCAGGGAACCAGCACCATGGGGCGCCCATGCCACAACGCCTTCATGACAGAGCCGTGCCCGGCGTGGCTCACCATCAGCGCGCCCCGTTCGAGAACGGCGGCGTGGGACACGGTTCGCTCGACTCGGGCGTTGGCCGGGGGGGTGGCCATCTCGTCGGGCGAGTGGTCAAGGCCGAGAGTCACCACCACCCGTACCGGGCGCTCAGCCAGGGCTACCAGGGCGGCTTGGACCAGCGGCAGGTCGTCTTGGAGCTGTGAGCTGATGGTCACCAGCACCCAAGGGTCGCCCGGTTCGTCGAGATAGGGCGGAGACTCGCCGGGGGGTTCCCAGATGCCAAGGGGACCGACGTAGTGATGATGCCGCGGGAGGTTGTCGAAGCCAAAGTCGAAGACCTGGTCGGTGGCGTGCAACACGAGGGGGGCGGAGTCGATCAGGGACGCGTAGTGAGCGACGAGGGGAACGGCCCGGGGCCCGAAATCCTCCTCGAGCGGCCGGGGCGGATTTGGTCCGACGTAGAAGGTGCTGTTGACCACAGCCCACGGCCAGCGCGGCGCCAGGGTGTGGAGGACTTCGACGCCGAACAGCGAAGTGACGACCGCCTGGGCTTGAGACTGTGTGACCACCTCGGCGACTGGGGCGGCTGTGTCCGTCGCCCATTCCGACAGGCGCCGCTTCAGGACCGGTCCCGCCGCGCTCAGATCGCCGCCCGATGCGGCCATCGCCTCGCGGATGGCCGCGACGAAGCGCGGCGCGAAGTCGAGCTCGGGCGGTAGGACACGCACATCTAGGCCGAGCGGCAGAAGGTATCGCTGTACCGCGCTGTCACCGACGAACACCGGGTCATGACCTCGGTCGCGCAGGGCTAACGCGGCCGCCAAAAGCGGCTGCAGATCGCCGCCTGCGGCCACCGCCACGACCACGACCCGGCTCACGGACGGCTCCTGGCAACGACGTCCGTGCTGTGGGTTCCAGGATGTCCGGCAACGAGGCGGTCCCGGCCGCTCACCGCTGCCCGTACCTGCTCGGACTGTGAGGTCTCCAACAGGTGGCGGAGCGGTGGTGGCGCGGAACGATAGAAGTCGACCACGGCGGATTGGCCGCCTCGGAGCAGTCCGTGCCCGAATCCGTCGGTGCTGTGAGGCGGGCACATCTCAACCGACTGGTACGGCTCGACCGACCCGCGCAGGAGACCGTCGAGTGCGACGCCGATCTGTTCGGGGTCGTTCCAGGCGCGGCGTAGAACCACACGCCCCTGACCGTCCAGGACAAAGGCCGTGTTCCAGGCCGTTCCGTAAGCGCGATGAACGCTGCCGTCGAGGTCGTCGACCAGAATCATGCGGCCGATCGCTTCGGTAGTGGCGAGAAGCCGAGCCGCGGCGTGCTTGTCGGCGACAGCGCGGTGCGCCCCGCGTACTTCACCGGGGTGGGCCTCGCGGGTGTAGATGACCACGCAGACAGCCTCGGGGTGATCCCGGGCCACGTCCTCCATCGCCGGAATGTGACCACAGAAGATCGGGCAGGTGTACGAGCCGAACTCGACGACGACCGGCCAGCCATCAAAGTCGCCGAGGCGGTGGTGACGGCCCTCGAGGTCGGGCAACTCGAAGGGAGGGGCCAAGCCTCCGAGCGGTGGCGCGTCGCGCAGCCAGCATTCGATGGCCTCGCGTTCCAAGCCGAAGCTGAAAGCCGGATAGTTGTAGGTCTCGGCCCTGGAAGTCATGACCTGATCATGCGACGGACCCGACCCGGCGGCCATCGACTGTTCAGTAGATTTCACGGCCCAGCAGGCGATGCTCCATGGCGAACAGGGCCGCCGCGGCCCGGCTCGACACGCCCACCTTGGCATAGACGTGGGTCACGTGGCTGTGAACCGTGCCCGCCGAGATGTGTAGCTGGGCGGCCACGTCCTTCTCCCGGGCACCGCGGGCCAGTAGCCGCAGCACCTCCACTTCCCGGTCGCTCAGCCCGGCGGGCCACGCAGAACGCACGCTCACCTTGACGCCGGCACGGTCACACACGGCGGCGACCGCGTCTCGGTCGAGGCGTCCGGCGGCCACCTCGCCGGCCAGTTCGGTGGCTGCCGCCTCCGGGGAGCGGGCCTGCCGATATGGCCGGGGCTCGGTGAGCGCCGCGAAGCAGTCCGCCACCGCCAGGATCCGGGCCGGCGCTGGGAGCTGGCCGGCTGGTGTCCCTCGGTGGTAGCCGGAGGCATCGAGGCGCTCGTGATGGAGCCCCGCCAGCGCGCCGAGGGGTGCCAGAACCGGCGACGCGGCCAGAACCCGTTCCGAGTAGTAGGCGTGAAGACGGACCCGCTCCCATTCCGCCGCGTTCAGCGCGCTGGGCTTGTCCCACACACTGTTGGGCACGCTGACGCGGCCCAGGTCGTGCACCCGCCCGGCATGGCGCAGATGCTCCGCGTCGGCGGTCGGAAGGCCCATCGCCTCGGCCGCGGCGGCGGCCAGGTCACCGACCCGAGAGGAATGGCTGAGCATCCACGGCGACTTCAAGTCGACGAAGTCAGCGAAGGCCGCGGTGATCTCATCGAGTCGATCCTCGGGGACGGTTCGCCGCGGCAGCGGTTCGGCGGCGAGAGCCGCGTCCCACACCGAATCCGCCTCTAGGGGCGCCAACAGCTCGTCGGATTGGGCGACGAACACCTCGACGATGCCGGGATCGAACCAGCCTCCGCTGCCGGCTTTGACGAAGGCATCGGCCCCTCGGCGGCCCGCGAGGCGGTGGTGGATCTCGGCCGCGTGGGCCACATGAACAACTCGCGCCACCCGCTCCAAGGCGCTCCCGGCGACTCCCCTCGGAGCACCCTTGCCGTCCCAACGTTCGAACATCTGGCCGAGCGCCGCCACCACGCCGGGGCCCAGACGCAGGCGGGTCGCCATACGGGCCACCACCTCGCAGTCCACCCCCTGCAAGCGGGCGCCCTCTCCCTTTCCTCTCGCCAGGAACCGGGCGACGATCGCCGCCCGCCGCGCCGGGCCCTCCTGCTCGCCCAGATGGCCGATCACCCGGGGCAGCGCCTCCCGGGGACGGCCCATGTCCACCGACGCCAAGAGACGGCGCGCCGCGATGGCATCCCCATAGGAGGACCCCATCTCGTAATCCAGGGCCGTGCAGCCGATATAGCGCAGCATCGCCACGTAAAACACGTCCGAAACGGCCCGGTCGGTCAGCCCTATGCGTGCGGCCAGCGCGACCGCCAATAGCGTGTTGCGCAGCGCCTTCTCCAACGGGAACCCGTTGCCCAAGTCGGTCGCCAACGACAACGACGCCAACAGCTCAGCTACGGCAAGGTCGCCCGCACGCTTCGCACCCACCATGCGAGCAACGTTACGGCGCAGGGTCACGACGCGAGCCCCGAGACGGCCGCGGGGCGTCGACGGCCAGCGAAAGTAGCTCGCAGCGATCGATGCCTCGGCCAGCCGCGCCACAGATCTGGCTGATCTGTTCGCTCGACCGGCCACGGTCCGTCGACCCACGATCGCGCCCCTCCCGGCAGTCGTACTGGCTGGTCTGGCGGCAGGACTGGTGGCGAGGGGGGCTTTGCGGCCGGTGGAGCGGATGCGCCGCGAGGTGGCCGACATCTCCGAGCACGGATCGGATGCTTCCATCGCGCTGCCCGCAACCCGTGACGAGATCGCGGCGTTGGCGGCCACGACGAACACCGTACTGGGCCGGCTCAAAACCGCCCGGGACCGTCAGCGGGCGTTCGTGGCCGACGCGGGCCACGAGTTGCGGACCCCGCTGTCGATCCTGCGCCTCGGGCTCGACCTGGCCGCCGCGCCGGGACGCTCAATTGAAGAGTTGCGAGCCGCGGTCACCGGCGCCGCCACCGAGACCGAGCGTCTCGCCCGTCTGGCCGAGGATCTATTGAGCTTGGCCGTCGCCGACGATCAGACAGTCCTCGAGTCGAGGGAGCCGGTAAACCTGGCAACCCTGGCGGCAGAGTCTGTCGCCGCGTTCGCCGGCGAAGGTGTTGGGGTCATGGGTTGATGTCGCTGAGGAGTTAGCCAAATAGCGTCCGCAACGCCGGCCAGCCCGGCCAGGCGCCACTGCTCGCCTAGAAGGTGGAACGCCTGAAATGTTTGTTCTGGCCCGGCGACGTGCCGCGAGCCCTCCAGGTCGTGGGCGGCCTCCACTCACGTTGGTGACGGTTCAGCAGCGCGCAGTGCCGCGTGCTACCCCGGGTCGCCGGTGTCCTCCCGCCGCCTTCCCCGACGAGGCCGCGACTCGCACCGACGTCGACCGGCCCGGCCGGCTCGGCCGTGCGGCATTCGAAGGTCGGGACACGAGTGCCTCAACCGAAGGCGGTGACGACGACAAGCGTGATGGCGGCGGCGGCCATGACGGCGGCCGCGATGAACCCAACGGTGGTGTCGAACCGGCCGTTGCGGTGCCGGCCCATCACGTTGGCGTCGCGGGCGATGACAGTTAGCAGAACGATCAGTAGCGGCGCCAGGAACCCTTGGAGGACGGCGGCGTAGACCAGTCCCTTGACAGGGTCGACGCCCAAGAAGTTGCCGCCGATCCCGAGGGCGACGGCCGCGGCTATCACGGCATAGAAGCCCGGTGCCCGGCGCAGCGGGTTGTCCAACCCTTCGGTCCAGTTGAACAGTTCGGCCAGGGGGTACGCCGCGGAGCCGGCCAGGACGGGCACGGCGATGAGGCCGGCACCGATGAGGCCGACGGCGAACAGGACGGTGTCGAAGCGACCCACGATCGGCGCCAGCGCCTGGGCAGCCTGGGCTGCGGTGGTGATCTTGATGTGCCGGGCGCCTAGGGTGGCGGCGTTGGCCAAGACAATGAAGTAGAACACGATGTTGGCGTAGCCCATCCCGGCGACCACGTCACGTCGGCGAGCCTTTTCGGCCCCGCCGGCGGTCTGCTCGTCGTCGTCTTTGTCGGGTCCGTCGTGGGTGGCCTCCTCCTCGGCTTCTTGCGAGGTGATCCAGAAGAACATGTACGGGCTGATGGTGGTGCCCAAGATGGCCACGGCCGAGCCAAGGAATTCCTTGGACAGCGATAGGTGCGGGACGAGAGTGCCGGACAGCACCTTGCCCCAGTCGGGCCGGGCCGCGAAGCCCGACAGGATGTAGAGGACCAAGACCAGGGTCAGCCATTTGATGACGGTGGCGAACCGCCGGTACGACCAGAACACTTCGATGCCCAACAGGGCGAGGCCGATGGCGGGGATGACCAAGTTGATCGGGACGGGGACAAGCAGATGGACCCCGGCGGCGACGCCTCCGAGGTCGGCGGCGATAGTTGCGGTGTTGGCCACCAACAGGACCATGATCGACGCGATCAGCCACGAGCGGCCGAAGCGGTCCTCGATGACCTGGCCGAGCCCTTCCTCCTTGACCGCCCCGATGCGCGCCGCCATCGACTGGACCGCCACCAAGAGCGGCATGGTGAGTAACGCCATCCACAGCAGCCCGTAGCCGGTTGTGGCGCCCGCCACCGAGTAGGTGGTGATACCCGACGGGTCGTTGTCCGACGCACCGGTAATCAGCCCCGGGCCGAGTTCACCCCACCGCTCCGCGGCCCAGCCCCTGATCGCCCGGCGGGCACCGCGTTGGTGACGGGCGGCCATGAGCGAACGGATGGCGTGACGTACGCCAGCGGGCGGTGAGCCGTCGCGGTTGGTCACCGCCGTCGCCGGTCGAAAACAGTCTCCTTGAGGCCCATTGCGCGACTTGACATCGCTGCCCATTTTGTCAGGAATCCGACACCCGAGCCGGCGATGCGGCGACGACCGCTCGACATGTCCTCCGGCCGGCCGACGTAGGGGGGCACCCTCCCCGCCCGGGCGCTCGGGGATTATGGGATGGGTACGAGCGGACTCAGCGCCTCCGCCAGACACCTGCCATCGACATGCTCACGATGGGCGGTCGCCGGAGTGTCGGTGGCAGCCGCCTGACGTTATCGGGCGCCTCACACGCGGCAATCAGGGGGGCCCGAAAACAATGGTTCGACGGATTTCAGGGCCGCCTGTTACCACGGGGCGGTAGTTAGTTTTGGTTACCGATCAGATCGGCGATGTCTCCTTGGTGTCGGGCGATGACTCGGGCGTGGCTGTCCGATACGCAGGCGGCGAGGCTGGCTATCGTGAGCTTCGGTGGCGGCGATGAGCCGAGTGCCTCGAGGCCACCGCCGGCGCCTTGTATGATCTCGGTACTGGAGTTGTCAGGCGGTGGCAGCTTTTTGGACACGCATTTGCCTTGGACGTAGACGGCATCATCGGTGCTGCCCCAGGTGACGATCTGTGTCCCCGGTGCCTCGGCGAGCAAGTATTGATTGCGCAGCGGCAACGGCTCCTTGCAGACGCCCAGGAAACCGCACATGAGTCGGGCTGTCGTGCCTTGTTGCTGGTGGACACCGGTGGTGTACCACTCCGCGATGATCTCGCTGACCGCCGGGCCTTTCCAGCAGCCCAACACGGCGATCGCGGCGTGGGTGGGCGGTGCACCGCCCAGGGGGGAGTCGAGGGTGATTACGGCTTTGATGGCCGTCGTTGGTGGCAGGGTGGACAGGAAGGCCAACTCTTGGAACGCCAGCATGCCCCCTTGGCTGTGGCCGACCAGGTAAAAGTCAGTGTTCGGGTTCGCTTGGCCGAAACGCTGGATGAGATTCGTGACTTGAGGAATGGCGACCTTGTACGATTCGGCGGTGTCGGGGCAGCTGTAATTGTTGGCGTTCCACTCGCCGGTGGCGGGGTCGACGGTGCCTCCTCGGTAGCTGTAGAAGAGGAAGTCGGTGTCTTGGAAGCCTTGGGCGGCCATGAGAGCCGCGGAGGCCGCCGAAGCGGTCGCTGCCGTCGTTGGAACCACAGACCGTGCCCGTGCACTGCAACGATGTTGTGATGCCCATGAACTGCACGACGACCTTGTGGCGATCGAAGCTCACCGTGACGTGCGCCGACAGTGTCTGGCTCGGGTCAGTGGCACCGACGGTGAAATGGACAGTCCCGGTTCGTGTGGAGCGGACATGGGAAAATGTCGCGATCCCGGCCGCGTTGGTCACCGCGACGATGTCTGATCCGAGTGGGGTCCCGTCGACTGTCACCCCGTCGGCGACGTCGGCGGACAGCGTCACCGAGACCCCGGACACCGGGCCGACCTGAGGGTCGACAAGCGAGGCGCGCAGGGTTGTGTCCTGATGGCCGTTGGCCCACAGGTGAGACTTTGTCGTCTCCAGGGTCAGGGCCCGACCGGCGGAGAGGGTGGCGGTTCCCGCCGCGGTGCCGATCGTGGCCCCCGACACGTTCGACAACACGACCTGGAAGGTCTTGGGCGAACTGTTGGGGGGGCCACCGAGGATCGTCACCCGGACGGTCTGGCTGGTCTGGCCGGGGGTCAAGGTCAGTGTTCCCTGGGTGGCTTGGTAGTCGGTGCCAGCCACGGCCGAGCCGTCCTGGGTGGCGAAGTCGACCGTCACCGGGGCACTGCTGGGGGTGCTCAGGGACACGGTGAAGGCGACAGTTGTGGTCCCGGTGGCGGGTTTGATCACTGCCCGAGGGTTGTTTATCGACACGATGGCGGAGGATTGCACCGTCAGCGTGAACGACTGGGTGGCGTCGGGGGCTGTGCCGTTAGCGGCGGTCACTACTAGCTGGTAGGTGCCGCCGGTTCCGGCGGCGGGAGTCCCAGAGAAGGTCGCGGTTCCGTTGCCGTTGTCTGTGAAGCTGACCCCCGCTGGCAACGCGGCGGCGACTGTGATGGCCGGCGTGGGCGATCCTGCGGTGGTGACGTTGAAGCTCCCCGCGACTCCCTCGTCGAAGGTGGCGGCGTTGGGACTGGTGATCACTGGGGCGGTAGTGGTGGCCAGGGTGCCGGTCACCATGAGGTTGGAGAACCGCCCCCGGTAGGAGTCGGTGCACGGGTCGGGGCCACTGCCGCCTGTCAGCGAGAAGCGATGCATCCCGGCCGGGGCAGCCGCTACGAACTCGTCGGCCGCGTCTTGAAAGGGAGGGCCCGAGAAGGTGCGATGCCCTAGGTAGGCGTTGTCGTCCAGCGAGGCTGAGTACAAGACGACGCCGGGGGTGTCGGGGAACTGGATGAAGTACTCGTAGTTGCAGCGATTGGTGCCGGGTCCCTGCGACATGGTCTCGAAGTCGATCGTGGCCGGGATCGTCACGGTTTGCGCTGACGCAGCCGGTGCCGCGACCAGCACAACAGTGGCGGGCACGAGCACCAGGGTGACGGGCACAACCAAGCTCATGAGCGCCCCGACGATTCTCGGGGCAGATATTGCGGCGAAACGTGAAATCCCTCTCCTGGCCAACCCCGGACCCCCTGTTCGCAGACTCTTGATCCAGCCTCACAGCGGCCGCGTCAGCCGCTCCGCTGCCCGGCTCTCGCCGCCATGATGCCAGGGGACAGCCCTCGGGACATCGGGAACAACACGTATCCCCGAGGTGTCACTACGTAGTGGCGGGGCTGCCGCGGGGCGTGCGAGACGACGGCTGGCAGCGAGGTGCGGGAATGGGCGCCGGTCTTGACCCGTAGGCACGCTCTCGACGTGCTCTTCGATCGTCGGGTGCGAAATCCCGAACGGGGCCGCGATCTCCCAGTTCGTAGACCGTCGATCACGAGGCGCACACATTCTTGCTCGGACATTGACTCCGGGCCGGCCCAAGGGGTTGCGTGTCGCCGCCCAGGAGTTGGGAGCTCGTTTCCGCCACGGCGGGCAGGTTCCGCCGCGCGAATCCATCGGCGGTGTCGGCGAGCCACCGTTGCGGTTTGGCCCAGCCGTGCGCCAGCTCGCCAGAATCGGCCAGCGGCCGAGCCAGGTCGGCCCAGTACCGCAGTTGGTGAAGGGCTCGTGACGGGGATCGATGAAGGATCCGAGGGTCTCATACTGCCTTGGGCGACGCACCGGGGCAGGACATCGGTCCTCCCGGCGAGCCGCACTGCGGCACTCTATTGGCGTGGGTTCCAAAGTGCTGTGCCCCGTGCTCATCGGCCGGGATCACGAGATGCAAACATTCGAGCGGGCGCTCGACGCAGCTCTCGCCGGCCGTGGAGGGTGCGCTGTGGTGATGGGCGAGCCGGGCGTCGGCAAGTCCCGGCTCGTGCGGGAAATCATCGGCCTGGCCGTGGCGAGCGGCGTTCCGGTAGTTATGGGCCGCGGAACGCCGACGTCAGTCAACTCGCCGTACCGTCCGCTCGCCGAGGCGCTGCTTCAGCTGCTGCGGGATCATGACCTGCCGTCCGACGCCGGGATGAAGCCTTGGCTGCCGGCTCTGACGGCGTTGCTGCCAGGGGTGATACCCGTGGCGGAGGGTGCCACCAACGCTTCTGCCGCGATGTCTGGCGCCTTCCGTGGCGAGGCGGTGGTGCAGCTGCTGCGGCGGGTGTCGCCGACCGGGCTGCTGGTCGTGCTCGAGGACCTCCATTGGGCCGATCCGGACACGGTCTCGCTCCTCGAGTACCTGGGCGACAACCTGGGCGGCGAGCGCGTCCTGTGCGTCGTGTCGCTCCGCTCGGAGCCGTCGGCTGCGCTCGACTTGGCTCGCCGCCAGCGGGGCCGGCCCGGGATCGTCCACGTCGAACTGCGCCCGCTCGACCGCGACGACGCCGCGGCCATGGTCAGCGCATGTGGCGTCGACGCCTCGCCTGAGCACCTGGCGTGGGTGGAGCAGACCGCGGAGGGCGTGCCGCTTCTGATTGAGGACCTGCTCGCCTCCCGGGGCCTGCCCGACACGATCGCCGAGTCGGTGCGCCAGCGGCTCGCCGAGCTGTCCCCCGAGCAGCGCACGGTCCTCGAGTCGGCGGCGGTGATGGGGCGACATTTCGACTGGGAATTGTTGTCCGCGGCGAGCGGCAAGGCGCCGCCGGTTGTCACCGAAGCGCTCGCTGACGCTGTTGACCGGCTGCTGGTTGTCGCCTTTGGGGACGGGTTCGAATTCCGCCATGCCCTCACCCGCGAGGCGGTCCTGGCCGCCATGTTGCCTCCCCGGCATCGCGCTGGCCGCCGCCTCAGCGCTCGCAGCGCTCGACGCGGCCCACCCTCAACTCGACGGTGCCTGGCGCGACGTCGCCGCCGAGCTGGCGGCCCGCGCCGGCAACCGAACCCGGGCGGGTCTGCTGCTCATCGAGTCCGGTCGGGAGTCCATCCGGGTGGGGGCGCTCGCCACGGCCCTCGGCACGCTGCGCCGTGCTGCAGGTCTGCTCGAACGGGACGACCGGCGATCGGAAGCGGAACTGCTGTCGATCGAGGCACTGTCACTGGCGGGACGGGTGGATGAGGCCGCGGCCGTCGGCAACGCGCTCCTGGGCCGATTCGGGGGTGACCCGCGCACTCGGTCGGTCCGGGTCGAAGTGCACCTTCGTCTGGCGCAGGCCGCGGTGGCCGCCACCCGCTGGCCCATGGCACGCCACCAACTCGACCTGGCCGAGCGGCTGGTCGGCGAGCGGACACCGGCCATAACCGCCCGGATCGCGGTCCTGTCGGCGGACGTCGCGCTCGCCGGAGACGACCCCGACCGGGCGAGGCGCCTCGCCGAGGAAGTGCTCGACCTCCCCGGCGTCGCTCTCGCCCTGCGCTGCCACGCATTTGAGATCGTCGGCCGAAGCCGGCGCCTTCGCGACCGCGACGCCGCCCACGCGGCCTTCCTGGAAGCGCTCGCCATCGCGGAAGGCGCCCAGCTGGCGGTGTGGCGGCTTCGGGCCCTGCATGAGCTGGGGACGATCGACATGTTCGATCACATCGGCGTCGAGCGGCTCCACGACGCCAGACGGCTGGCCGAGCAGATTGGCGCGGTGAGCACGGTGGCGACGCTCGACCTGCAGCTGTCGGCGTGCTACACGGGCCGCTGGGCCCTGGATCGCTGCGACGACCACGCCCGCGCCGCCATCACCGTGGCGGAACGACTGGGCCTCGATCAGGTGCGGGCCAAGGCGTTCGCCTTCCTCGCCGGCACCGCGAGCATGCGCGCCGACCTCGACGCAACCGACCGGTACACGGCGCTGACACGGGCGGTCGACCCCGACGACCAGATGCTGAGAGCCATCGGGATGGGCAGCCGCGGCGTCGCCCTGCTCTTGGCGGGCGACACCGACGCGGCGATGGACCCCTATGCCCTCGGCATGGCGGTGTTCGCTCGGCTGCCCAACGCCGAGCCCGCCTCCATGCGGGCTCTGTGGCCACTGGTCCTCGCCGGGCGCGGCGACCGGCGTGCGCCGGAAGCGGTGGACGAGGCCCGCCGGCTGGGGGTCGGTGCCTTCCACCTCAACCGTGGCTTGATCGGGTACGCGGAGGCGGTCCTCGTCGGGCGAGGCGGTGACCGCCGGCGGGCCGAGGAGCTCGCGGCCGCGGCCAACGCCGCCTTCGTAAACTGCGAGCCGTGGGCGGTGCTCGGCCGGTTCCTTGCCGCGCCCGCCGCGCGCTCCGACCAGTGGGGCCGTCCCGAACGCTGGCTGCAGGAGGCGGCTGAGCTGTTCCCCGCGCTCGGCCTCGACGCCCTCGCGGCACGTGCTCGACAGCTGATCAAAGCAGGACAGCCCAACCCGTGGGCCGGCGAGGGGATCACCGACCGGGAGGCCGACGTCCTGCGGCTCATCGGCCAAGGCCTCGCCAACAAGGAGATCGCCGCCAACCTGGGCGTTTCGCCCCGAACCGTCGAGAAGCACGTCGAGAGCCTGTTGCGCAAGACCGCCGCCAGGACCCGGGTCGGGTTGGCGCTCAGGGCCCGGCCAACTACGACTACGTAGCCCCACCGCCGCTCTACGTGTCATCCCCGATGCGTTCGATCGGTCGCCAGGCCACCCTTCTCCCAGCCGATCTCGCGGCAGGAGAAGAAAACGATGCTGGAAGCAAAGAACATCGAGACACCGGACGACAAGTACACGTTCGAACACGGTGAGGTGCAGATCGTCAACCTCACCGGGATGACCGTCTGAGCGGCGACGTTCCGGCCAGGATGGCGGTGATCCATCGACGTCAAGCCCGTCGTCGGGACAGACTTGTGCCAGGTCGTCTGGTCATACGTGGCGACGTAGGAGGCCTCAAGGCGGGCATACACGGTTCCGCTGGCGTCACAGGCACAGCATCAGCCTGCCCGACTGCGTCTGGTACTCCTACCAACTCCGACCCGCGGCTACCGAGCCTCGACGGCCGATCCGATGAGGACCAAAACGCCGAAGTGGTGCGACGCCACTGCCGCTCTGGAAACCCGGGCATGACACAGCATCCCGAGGACAAGACGGTCGACGCGCCTCGATGTCGCCTGGCGGGTGGTCAGCCTCCTGCGACGAAGGCGACGACGACGTAGGCGGCGTGGCGGTCGAAAGCGGTAGAACCCGCACACCGTGGACAACCGCCGGTCGATCGTGGAAGCGGCCAGACCTCGGGCCTCCATCGAGCAGCGGTAGAGCTCGATGTGGGGCCGGCCGCCTTCAGGACCTCCGGGCCGGTGTCGGACGCCCACTGGAAGAACATCCGCAGATCATGTCGATACGCGTCGAGTGTTCGGCCGCTGTAGCGGGCAAGGAGCGCCGCCGCGGCAAGCTGCGCCTCGTCGAACGGCGTGTCCTGCTGCAAAAGCTCCACCATCGTCGTCTTGGTCTCAAGTGTCGTCATCGCTGACCTCCCTTTCTCATGGAAGATCAAGCGAACACCTCACAGACGGCCGGCGTCTGGAAACAGTCTGCAATCCCGCCGAGCGCACCCGGCGCCGGCGTGGGGCACGGTCCGCGGGGCGCGCCGCCGTTGTAACGGGCACCGTCGCGTCGGGTGCCCTGGTGGCGGTGTATCGTTGGTGTATGTCCCGTACCAACATCGACATTGATGAGGAGGCATGCCAAGCCGTCATGGACCGGTACCACCTGTCAACCAAGCGTGCCGCTGTGAACTTCGCCCTACGGACGTTGGCCGCCGAGCCCCTTGACCTTGACTCGGCGCGCCAACTGCGAGGGTCGGGTTGGGACGGCGACCTTGACGACATGCGGACGACCCGCACCGGTTGATCCTCATCGACACCTCGGCCTGGGTGGAGTTCCTTCGCAATACCGGTAGCCCGATCTGCACGAGGGTGGACGAACTCCTCGTCGGCGAGATCGCGACATGTGACCCGATCCGAATGGAGCTCCTCGCTGGTGCGCGAGACGAGAGCCACCTCAACGACCTCCGTAGGTTGCTGGCCAGAGCGTCCGTCGTCGACCTGGTGTCGGGCGACTACGAGGACGCCGCAGCCCTATATCGCACCTGCCGCCGCCGCGGCGAAACCGTCCGCAAGCTGATCGACTGCCTCATCGGTGCCGTCGCCATCCGAGCCGACCTGCCGGTCCTGCAAGCCGACAGCGACTTCAGCGTGCTGGCAAGGCACACTCCGTTGCAATTGGCCTACGTGTAACCGCTGTTCCCGCGTGCCCAAGACGGCGGTAGGTGGCGCTCGGTCCGGGCCACTCCCACCGCACATTCTGGGACAGCCTTTAGGCGTACCGGCCGCGGGAACCGAGCGCGATTATCGGTGGGCGTCCCGATAGCCTTTCGGGACTTTCGCGTCTGTCGTTCTGGCGCTAGGGCAAGGCGGCGTTTGTGCAGTCTGTCCTTATGGGATTCGGTGCAGATAGCGGGGGCACGATCAGGTCGGACTCGGAAGGGAAGATAATGACAGCTAATGATTCCGGACCGGGTTGTCTATTTGCGTATGGCGGTGAGGCAGGCGGTCCTGCCTCACCACCGGAGAATTTCGCTCCCGATCAGCTGGGGATGCTGGCGGTGCCGGACATTCGTGCGATGAAGACATTTTGGGCAGGCGGTACGCCGGACCCGGGCCCGAAGCATTGTCCTTGGGGTCCGCGGCTACCCACGATGATTCCGTGACCGCTGTAGGTGCCTCCCCCGGTGACACCGGAGTAGAGGCCGGAGCCGCCGGTGATGGTGAAGGTTCCCGACTCGGTGGGCTTGGCTATGCAGGTCTCCGGGTCGAAATGGTTGCGCCGGGTGCCCGAGATGTCGACGGACACAACGCCGGTGTCGAAAGTAAATGTCGCCAGGACGTCTCCGTTGGGTCCGTCGGTATCTGTTTCGCTGCCGACGCCGGTGACCGGTCCCGAAGCGATCACTTTTCCTGGTTCGCGAGGATTTCCCACGGAAAGGAGGATGAAGTGCTGTGTAGCGGCGGTGCCAGCCGACGCCGAGCCGGCGAGCATTGTGATCGTCAACGCTGACATCACGATACCCATGACGAGTTTTCGCATCTGTGACTCCTTTGTGATGGCGCGACCAATGTGGTCGCCGAGACGGACGGGAAGGACTCCAAAGATTTGGCGGCGCATGGCCGCACGGACCGTTGCAATCTGGTGATCGGGGCGCTGTAGCGGCGATTGCGGCGTCGATCTTGGGGAGCGAACTCGCCAACAGCTGTCAGGTCTCGGACCGGGCTGCTACTTCGCTGGACTGCCGCCCGCGAGGGCTGGCGGAGTTCTACGAGCGGACACGGCGGGCTCGGTGGCGTGCGATGGTGACCACGCTGGCAACGACCAGGAACAGGGCGCAGGCAACGAAGCTCCACCAGACGATCCGACCGATTACGAGGCGCACCCCATGGCCTTTGTCGCCCATGACGGCGGCCACGATGAACAACACGAGAGTGACGCCGGCGAGGCGGCCGAGCGACTTGCGGGTAATCATGGCGTGGCTCCTGTGATTGATGGGACTCTCCCACGGTAAAGTTCGAGAGCGATCGCCGCACCTGCCGTGCGGCCGATTTCTTCATCTGCCGTACGGCAGAGGCGCCTGGGCGAGCGGGGAGTTAGGTTCGGCAGCGATGCGATGGCCACGGCTGAAGACCCAGGGACGGGAGCTTCTCCTTGCTGTCGCCATGACGTTCGCGGTCGAGCTCGAGTTGGTCTTGTCGGGTCGCATCGACACCGTCGAACAGTTCGCCGCTGCGCTGTTGATCACGGTTCCGCTGGCCGTGAGGTTCCGTTGGCCGCTTCCGGCGTTGTCGGCGGTGGTCGCTGGGCTGGTGCTCGTGGGGGCGCTCGACGGCCAGCCGCTGGCGGGCAGCGGACTGCCAGCCGTCGCCGTCCTCTTGGCCCTCTATGGCTTGGGTTCGCGCGCCGGCGGAGTGCGCTTGGCGCTCGGGGCGTGCCTCTCGCCGGCGGCTCTGTTCGCGGCGTTCCGCCTCAGTGGCGCCGATCTCGGCACCAGCATGGCAGTGCCCGTGCTGCTCACAGGCGTCGGATTGGTGGTCGGCCGTGCGCTGGGCGTGCTGCGCTTCGAGGCGGATGAGTTCGCTGAGCGCGAGGCTCGCCTCCAGCGGGAGCGCGACGAACAAGCGCGGGTGGCGGTCGCCGAGGAGCGCCGACGAATCGCCCGTGAGCTCCATGATGTCATCGGGCACAGCATCAGTGTCATGGGCGTGCAGGCGGGCGCGGTACGAAGCGTGCTGCGCGACGACCAGGTGCGTGAGCGTGAAGCGCTCCTCGCAGTGGAGCGCACCGGACGCCAGGCGGTCGGCGAGATGACCCGGTTGATCGGCCTTCTCCGAGCCGCCGACGAGACCCTCGACGGTCCCGCCCCGTCGTTGGGTCGGATCGAGCAACTTGTCGCTGACCTGCGAAACGCCGGGCTTAGGGCGACGCTGAGCGTGCACGGCGATTTGCGCTTGCTTCCCCCGGGTGCGGATCTGGCCGGCTACCGCATCGTCCAAGAGGCGCTCACCAATGTGCTGAAGCACGCCCCCGGGGCGAGCGTCGAGGCGAGGGTGTGCTGCACCGAACAGGAGCTTGTCATCGACGTTGTCGATGACGGCGGCGGCGGCGGTCCCCGGGCTGGCCCTGAAAACTCCTCCGGACACGGATTGCTCGGCATGCGCGAACGCGTGGCGCTGTACGGTGGCGAACTTGTCACCGGGTTTCGCCCGGGCCGGGGATTTGCCATTCATGCCCGCATCCCCATCGAGGTCGGTTGATGCCGATCCGGGTCCTGCTGGCCGACGACGCGGCCATGGTCCGGTCTGGGTTCGCGATGATCCTCGACGCCCAGCCCGACATCGAAGTGGTTGGGGAGGCCGACGACGGGAAGCGCGCCGTAGCCGAGACAGCCCGCCTCGCCCCAGACGTCGTCGTCATGGACATACAGATGCCACGGCTCGACGGGATCTCGGCAACCGCCGCCATCGCAGGGGGCGCAAACCCGGCGCGGGTTCTCGTAGTGACGACCTTCGACATCGACGACTATGTCTACGAGGCCCTCCGCGCCGGGGCCAGCGGCTTCCTACTCAAGAACTCACCGCCTGAAGACCTCGTGCGCGCGGTACGAGTGGTGGCAGCAGGAGAATCGCTCCTGGCGCCAAGGATAACCACCCGCCTGATCGAGGCGTTCTGCCAACAGTCCCCCCGGCCCGCGCCCCCCCAGACGCTCAAGCAGCTCACCGCCCGCGAATACGAGGTCCTAACGTTCGTCGCGCAAGGTCTCTCCAACAGCGAGATCGCCGAGCAACTAACGCTCGGCCTAGGGACCGTCCGGACCCACGTCGCCCACATCCTCATGAAACTCCACCTCCGAGACCGAGTCCAAGCCGTAGTGCTGGCCTACGAGTCAGGCATCGTCGCCCCCGGCCAAACAGGCGAGCGCCAGCGCAACTAGCGACGCACGCAGAGCAACAGCTCGACATGCGATTCTTAGGGACGAAGGTCCGGGCGAGCCGCCACCAGCGCCGTGATCGAGGCACCGGCCTGGTCTGGGAAGGTGATGTTGAGACGCCGCCTGTCCCATTAGGACCCGCCACGAACCCCTCAGCGGCTATCCCTGAAGTGCGTTGGATGATGCCTTACGAACAGCCGCCAAGGCGACCGAAGGCCTGGCCAAGATCACTCCGCCCGCGGCTTTGCTGACGTCGACGAGAAGGGAGGTCGCCCGCCATTCGGAGTGACGGACCTGGTGTTATGCACCTCCGTCGGCGTCGAGGAGGGGCTTTGGGCCACACCTGGGCCACTCTGGGCGGAAAAGGATGGCCCGCAGTGGGCCTGGAGGGCGTCCGCCGCGGCGCCGTCGGCGGCGGTGGTGCGAGGGGAGTACACCTCCATCGTGATGCGGGCGGTGGCGTGGCCGGCGCGCCCCTGAGTGGTGTTGTACGTGACCCCGGAGTCGGCCATGGCGGTGACCGCCGTGTGGCGCAGACCGTGGAAGGTCGTGCTCGCCGGGAGCCCAGCCCGCTTGACAGCGGGAGCGAGGACCCGTTCGCCGAAGCGCCGGCGGAGGATCCCGCCCCTCGGCCCGAGGAACACGAGGGCGTCGCGGTCGATCCCCGTTCCGGTGCTGGGCCAAGTGCAGCGCGATCGCGTCCATGAGGAAAGGAGGAACCGATAGGGTCAGCAGCCCAGCCTCGGTTTTTACCTCGGGGACAATGCGTAGGTAACCCGCCAGGCTCGCTCTCGGCGAGTGTCGACTGAGACAGCAGCTGCTCAGTGAGTCCCGGGCGATCACGCAGATCCCTTCCCGGTCCGGAAGCGGGATCATCGTGAGGGCAACCGGTACCAGCATTCCGTCGTAACGCTGGATACGGGTCGCGATCCGCTCGAAGCGCTCGCCGCCCAACACCCGGCGACAGCGATCCCGGCGGTCGTCATGCCTGTCCGGCGGGAACAGCATCTCGCCGGCGCGGCCTATCACCTCGACCTCGTGGTGGCATGTGCGGTCGTCACTCTTCTGGCCGGGCCGGCCGTCGCCCGCCCGTAGCTAGCCATGGTTCCGCGTGCGAACAGGCCACGCCATGGCCTGTCCGGGCCATATTTGATACATCCGACCGCCGCGAAACGACAGTTTCCCCCAAATCGACCTCCATGCCCCTCGCACAGCCGGACGGCCTCGAAGACCTTCGTTGAGCCAGCCAGGCCAGCCGCTCGTAGCGGGCGATGGGGCGGTCGATGAGCTGCAGGACCCCGTTGCCGACCTGGCGGCCCGTTACTACCATTTCGGTCGGGTACGCGGGGGAGACGACCAAGGTGGGTAGTTTCGGCCGGAACGAGGGCAGGCGGATGAGCGTGAAAGCTGACGGGTGGGACCGTCATGACTAGGACGGCGTACGTCAAGACCGAGCAGTCCGATCCAGCGAAGGCCGGCGCCCGCGCGACCGGGGTGGACCGAGCGAAAGCCGACCCGGTCGCGGCGGGCCCGGGCCCGAGCGCCCTGCTGATGATCCAGCGCACCGCTGGCAACCGGGCGCTGCTCTCCTTGATGCCGCGCCCGCCCGAGGGGCCTGTCGTCCGACGGGTACCCCGCGACCCGGCGGCGCTCCACCAGCAACAACGCCTCGCGCTCAACGGCCCGGGGGATGTCCCGGTGCCTGGTCTGCCGCCGATCGTGCTCGAGATCGATCCGGTAGCCGACGCCAACTCGCCGCAGGACCACGTCACCCCGGCCCAGTTCGTGCAGGTCGAGGAGGCCTGGAAGAAGCTGGTGGGTCCGACTGGGCTCGGCCTCGGGAACGCAGGGAGCGGCCTGCTCATCAAGGACGCTTCTGTTGCCGAAGGCTCCCACATCGCGGCGGGCCAAGCGGGAACGGCGTCGGCCCAGGCGCTCCAACTGCTCCAGCGCTTTGCCAAAGAGATCCCGCGGAGCAGGGCCATGCGGGCCACGATCATCGAGCTGGTCGACGATCCCGATCCGGCCCATGCTGTCAACCTCTTCATGGGCCGGGGTTCGGCCGGCTTCTACGACAGCTATGCCAACATGACCTTCGACATCGAGCACGAGGGGTACCTGCCGGAGGACCCGCACACCCTGGACGGCGAAAAGGTCGGCGTCACCAAAGGTGAGCTGCTCATGCACGTGCTCGAGGAGCGCCTGTACATGGTCCGCCAGGGCCTGACCTACGAAGAGGCGCACGCCCGCTGCCTGGCCAAGGACAGCCGGCAGAACCAGTACCGTCTCGACCGGGGCGAGACCGGGTTCTCCACCGAATTCGACTGCGCCGCCTACAACGGCACCAGCGCTGCTCCCAACGCTGACACGGCCTTGAAGACCTTCATCGCCCGGGACTCCAAGGCCCGGGCCATGTACGTCGAGGCCATCGACACCAAGAACCGGAAGGCCGCCGACGAGTCGCAGACCTCGACCAGCTCATATCGCCAGCATGGTGAGAGCGTCGAGCAGGCGCTCGCCAAGCGACTGGTAACGGCGACGGACATCTGCCGTGGACTGCTCATCGTCGATGTGGCCGAGAAGAACGCCGCCCCGTCGACCATGAGGACGCGCCGCGTCTTCGTCGATAACAAGGACGTCGCCTTCGGCACGTGCCTGTCCACCATCGAAGCCCTGGCCGACGAGCGTCTCGCGCTCAACACCCCGCAACGGGAGCAGGCGCTGGCGACGGCTACCAGCCTCGGCAAGGCACAGATGCAGACCGACTGGGCGTCCTGGTTCGACGCCGAAGTCGCCGGTTTCAAGTCCCGTCAGTCGGCCAACAAGGGCAAGGCGCGCATCGGATCGCAGCCCGCCGTTGTCGGGCAGATCGACGTCCAGCACGCGGCGGCGACCGGCCACCTGGCCCAGGCTCCGACGGATGAGGGCAGCCGCTTCCTCCAGACGCAACGCCAGGCACGCGACACCCTTGTGCCGACCGGGCTCAACGACGCGCCCAACTTCGGAGAGAGCTCGGCCCGGGTGGGCAACCTGACGGGCGAGAAGAACTATCAGAGCGAGACCAACTGCGCTGCCGTCACCGTCGCAGCCGTCAATGCCAGCACTTCCTCGCAGGTGCTGGACCGGTATCGCGAGCTGGTAGGCGCCCGGGTCGCCCAGTCCCCGCTGGCCGACCCCGGTACCCGTAACCGGATGCGCCATTTCCAGGATCAGGACGTCTGGTGGGAGGAGGTGAACGATCCCACCCGCCAACGCCGCACGGCCGAGGCGAGCGACAACCCGGGTGCGGCCACCGCCGCCCTTGATGCCGCCACTGGCCGGACCGCGGACTCGGTCGGCGACGCCCAGTGGTACGGGATCCACGAGGTCCTGGTCGATTTGGCCGCCCGCCGAAACGCGGTCGCAAATGGCACCCTCAAATGGTCCGTCGAACGGTTCAGGGAGCCGGAGCTCAATCCGGCGAAGACTCCAACGGTGGCGGCTGCCCCCGACGAGGCCCTCGCCAAGATGAGCTCCTATCCCAATGGCACCCAATTCGTGGTCTGGCTGCACGGGCGGCCGCCCTATCCGTCGGGGCACTACGTGTACGGCGAGCAGTACATGGGCGCCGTCGTCGTCGAGGACTACCAGCCAAACGTGTCCGGGGTCTCGGCGTCGCAGCGGTCGAAGTTCGTCCAGCACGCCATCCTCAACGGCCTCCCGCACTACAAGAAGTACGACTACCGGTCGGACATCTGGGATGGCGTCGCCTTTTGGGCCATCGTGCCCCACGGAGGCGCCGGCGCCGCCGCCGATGCCGCCGCCGCGCAGGCCAGATCCGACACCGACGTGGTCGATCAGAAGCGGGCGGTCGCCCTGCTGCGCAACCCCCCGCCGCCGCAACAAGCCGCCCCTCAAGCTCCGCAGCCGTCGGCGGCCCCACAACCCGCGGCCCCACAACCCGCGGCCCCACAACCCGCGGCCCCACAACCCGCGGCCCAGCAGCCGGCGGTGCGTCCGGCGTTGCCGTGGGCCACCCCGGATCCCATCGGCTTGGCGATACGCGAGCTGTCGAAGAGAGGGTGGAAGGGGGGATCCGCCTAGGAACTCAGGACGGGCGGGCCGCTCCGTTGCTCGTGTGGTCGGAAGTCGCCCGCCTCGGCCCGGATCCGGAACAACAACCGGATCAAGGTCTCCATCACCTCCTCGCGCAGCCGGACGATCTCGAACACCTTGGGTTGAGTCTCGGACATCTCCCGGATTTTCTTGGAGCGGACGACGGGATTCGAACCCGCGACCCCAACCTTGGCAAGGTTGTGCTCTACCAACTGAGCCACGTCCGCAGCGGGCGCTCAGACTATCAGGACCACCCCGGCCACTACTTCAGCAAGCGGGACAATCTTCGATCGGCGAGGGGTTTGCCCCCCGTCTGGCAGGTCGGGCAATACTGGAACGACTTCGACGAGTAGGACACCTCCCGGATGTCGTCGCCGCACTCCGGGCAGGGGAGGCCGGCCCGGCCGTGGACGCGCAGGTTGCCCTTCTTGTCCGACTTGAGGCCCGAGGCCGGAAGTCCCGCCGATCGGGCCGCAGCCTCACCCAGCACCCCCACCAGGGCGGCATGCAGGCGGGTCGCCTCGTCATCGGTCAGCTTCCCGGCCGGCTTGTAGGGCGACAGCTTGGCCACGTGCAGCGCCTCGTCGGAGTAGGCGTTGCCCACCCCGGCCAGCGCCGACTGGTCGGTGAGCACGTTCTTCAGGTGGCCGGGGCGACCGGCCAGCACCGCCTTCAACGCTGCCACATCGAACCCGGGCGCCAGTGGGTCCGGCCCCAGCCGCTCGATCCCCTCCACCGCCTCGGGGGAAGCCACGATCCAGATCGCCAACCGCTTCTCGGTCCCCTGCTCAGTGATATCGAAGCCCGAGCCGGTGGCGAGCGAGACCCGCAGCGCCAGCGGCCCTTTTCCCAACTTGGGCCGGGCTGCGGGCAGCTGTTCCCGCCAGTGGACCCACCCACCTCGCGCCAGGTGGGTGACCACCCACAGCCCGTCGAGGTCGATCCCCAGGTACTTGCCCCAGCGACGGGTCCCGGTGATGGTGCGACCGACCACCGCCGACAGGGGCGGGTCGAAGGTCTTGAGGGCGGAAAAAGTGGCCAGGTCGGCCCGCTGGATCGTCGTGCCCCCCGCCCGCTCAGCGAGAAAGCGGGCCAGCGCCTCGACCTCGGGTAGTTCCGGCAACAGTCAGCGCCCCGTGTGGCCGAAGCCGCCCCGACCCCGCGCCGAGGAGGTCAGTTGCTGGGCCGGGGTGAAGACCGCCGACTCCACCCGTTGGATCACCAGCTGGGCGATGCGGTCACCCCGGCGCACCTCATAGTCCTCGGTAGGGTCGAGATTGACCATCAGCACCCGCAACTCGTCGCGGTAGCCGGAGTCAATGAGGCCGGGGGTGTTGAGCAGGGTGACGCCGTGCTTCCACGCCAGGCCGCTGCGGGGCAGGACCAAACCGGCCCAGCCCTCGGGTATGGCCACCGCCACCCCGGTGGGCACCAGGGCCCGGCCGCCCCCGGCCGCCAGCACCACGCCCTGGCGAGCGACGAGGTCAGCGCCCGCGTCGCCGGGCCGGGCGTAGGCCGGGAGGGGGAGGTCGGGGTCAAGGGCGACGATGGGGACCTCCAGCATGGCGCCACGCTACCGTCGCCGGATGCTGGCTTGGATGGACCTCGAGATGACCGGGCTCGACCCGGCGGCCGACCTCATCGTCGAGATCGCGACGCTGGTCACCGACGACGACCTCAACGTGGTGGCCGAGGGACCCGACCTGGTGATCGGCGTCGACGCCGACGCCCTGGCCGCCATGGGTGACGTGGTTCGCCACATGCACACCCGGTCGGGGCTGCTGAAGGAGATCCAGGCATCGTCGACAACGCTGGCCGAGGCGGGCCAGGCGACCCTGGAATTCCTCCGCCACCACCTACCCGAGGCGCGAAGCGTGCCTCTGTGCGGCAACTCGATCGGGACCGACCGCCGCTTCCTGGCCGCCTTCCTGCCCGAGGTCGAGGACTACCTCCACTACCGGTCGGTGGATGTGTCGACGGTGAAGGAGCTGGCCCGGCGCTGGTATCCCGAGGCCTACGCGGCCGCCCCCAAGAAATCGGGCGGCCACCGGGCCCTGGACGACATCCGTGAAAGTGTCGCCGAGCTCGCCTATTACCGCAGGGCGGTATTCAAGGAGATGTAACCGAAGTGTCACCCGCGGGACCTTCACGCGTGGCACGATGGTGGGACCTGAGTGGACAGGTTGATCTAGGGAGGTAGGCGAATGAGCCGTTCCCATGACGCCGTTGTCGACGACGCCACCCTCAGAAGGCGCATGAGTGCCCGGCAGGTCCGGCACGCAGCTCGCATCCAGATGCAGGTGATGGTGCGCGACGAGGACGCCCTGGAGGGTGCGGTGCTCCCAGTGGTATGTCACGACGTCGGGCGCCACACGTCGCCGCGACCGTCAGATCCCCGCCACCCCGAGCAACGGGGGGGGTTCAAGGTATGGAAGACGCCGTTCTGGAAGCGCCGGAGCCAGCTGTGGGCGCAGCGCAACGCCCGGGAGCGGGAGCTCTTCCAGGACGAGTGACCCGGCTCCGCCTAGCCTGAGAGGCGGTGGAGATCGAGGTCGTGGTCGAGATCCCCAAGGGGACTCGCAACAAGTACGAGATCGACCACGAGACAGGCACCATCTGGTTGGACCGGATGCTCTTCACTTCGACCCGATATCCCGCCGACTACGGGTTCGTGCCCCACACCCTGGCCGAGGACGGCGACCCGCTGGACGCCCTGGTGCGCCTCGAGGAGCCGACGTTTCCCGGCTGCCACATCCGGGCCCGGCCCATCGGGGTGTTCATCATGTCCGATGAACATGGTGCCGACGCCAAGGTGTTGAGCGTGGCGGCCAGCGATCCTCGGGCCGAGGAGATCGTGGAGTTGGACGACGTTCCCACCCACGAGCTCAACGAGATCGCCCATTTCTTCGCCATTTACAAGCAACTGGAGCCGGGCAAGAAGACCGTCACCCAGGGCTGGCAGGACCGGCTGACGGCCGAGGCGATCATCGAGGACTCCCGGCGGCGCTTCCAGCCCGACTGACCGCCCCTCTCCTGCGGGCCGGTCCCCGCCTCGGCTCCGGGGCGAGAATCTTACGGAGCGAGAAACCTCGGGATTTCACGTATCAGGCAGCAGTCCCCCTTCTCTATATACGCAGTATGCCTAACGGAGGTGACTGTTGATGCCTGCTCTGCTCGCCGAGGCGACAGGTGGATCCACGAACGGATCCCCGCGACAGATCGAGGACACCATCTCGGTGCTGATCGTGACCAAGGATCACATTTCTCGGGCCGGCGTGGAACGCCAGCTCCTGGCCATGTCCGAGATCACCGTCCTGCCCCCCAGCTCCGGACGCCACCCCGACGTCGCCGTGGTGGTGGCCGACGCCATCGACGACGAGGTCCTCGGTTGGGTCCGCAAGATCCGCAAGATCAGCCTGTCGCGCATCGTGGTGGTGGCCGGGATCAGCGGCTCGGTGGCAGTCGCGGCGGCAACCGAAGCCGGGGCCAATGGGCTCCTGCCCCGTTCCTTGGCCGACGGCCGGCGCCTGGCGTGGGCTATCCACATGGCGCACCGGGGCGAGACGCTGGCAGTCCTCGGCACCGACGAACGGGCGGCAGCCATTTCGCCGACCAGCGGCACGGGCGCCCGGGCGGCCCACCTGGTGAGCGACCGTGACCGCGAGGTGCTGCGCCTGCTGGCCGAGGGCTGCGATACCGGCGAGATCGCCCGCACCCTCGCCTACTCGGAGCCGACCATCAAGAACGTGATCCAACGCTTGTTCGAGCAGCTCAAGGCCAAGAACCGGCCCCACGCGGTGGCGCTGGCGCTGCGCTCGGGGATCATCTAGGGGCTACCGCTGACGGATTGGGCCGGCCGTAAGGGCCGCCGCGCAACGGCGCGCTGCGGTCCGTCGGCCGGTCCGGATCTGCCGGGTAGCCAGGGCTGCGCCGCCTACTAGGCCGCCCACTCCTTCAGCCGCTCGATCAGCCGGGCTGGGTCGGGGTCGGCGGGAATGACGTTGAGTACGGTGACGCCGGCTTCCTTGAAAGCCGCGATCCGCTCCTTGACGTAGCCCTCGGGGCCCACCAGCGAGGTCTTCTCCAACAGCTCCGCCGGCACCGCGGCCGCCGCCTCCTGCTTGTGACCCTCGAGGTACAGGTCCTGGATCCGGGCCGCTTCGGCCTCGAAACCGTAGCGCTGCACGAGGGAGTTGTAGAAGTTGCGGCCCCGGGCGCCCATGCCCCCGACGTAGAGGGCCACGCTGGGCCGGGCCAGGTCCCGGATGCCCTCGACTCCCTCGCCCACCGCGACCAGGCTCCCGGCGCAGATCTCGAGGGGCCCGAGGTCGGGAGACCGGTTGGCCGCCCCCTTGGCCAGCGCCTCCCCCCAGACCTTGGCTGCCAGTTCCGGGATGTACAGGGTCGGCAGCCAGCCGTCGGCCACCTCGGCGGTCATCTCCACGTTCTTGGGCCCGAGCGACGCCACCCAGATGGGGATGGAGGAACGCACCGGGTGGGTGAGCAGCTTGAGCGCCTTGCCGAGGCCCGTCCCCTGACCCGGGGGCAGGGGCAGTTGGTACCAGCCGTCGTTGGTGAGGATCTCACGGCGCCAGATTCGCCGGCAGATGTCGATGATCTCCCGGGTGCGTTCCAACGGCTTGTCGTAGGCGACGCCGTGCCAGCCCTCGATCACCTGGGGGCCGGATGCCCCGAGGCCGAGGATGGCCCGGCCGTCGGAAAGAGCGTCGACGCCCGCCGCCGTCTGGGCCAGCAAGGCCGGTGTCCGGGTGAAGATGGGCAGGATGCCGGAGCCGATCTGGACGCGCTCGGTCCGCGCCGCCAGGTACCCCATCTGGCTGACAGCGTCGAAGCCGTACGCCTCCGCGACCCAGACGATATCGGCCCCCGCCTTCTCGAAGGCCGCAGCCTGGTCGGCGGCTTCCTTGACATTGGCCGCGTAGTTCAACGGTATGGCGATCCTCACCGGACGCGCTCCCTTCGGGGCTCTCGGCTCCCGGGTCCCGGCCTCGGGGCGAGGCCGGAACAACGGTACCGCCCCCCAGGGCGGGGGGCGGGGGCGGTAGGCGGGGTGGGGGCGAGGCCATTGCTGACGGCTGCGGGTAGCGTCGCTTCTCGTGGACTACCGCACACTGGGCCGCACCGGCCTCAAAGTCAGCCCGTTGTGCCTCGGCGCCATGATGTTCGGCGCCTGGGGCAATCCCGACCACGAGGAGTCGGTCCGGATCATCCACCGGGCCCTGGATGCAGGCATCAACTTCATCGACACCGCCGACGTCTACGCCGCCGGTGAGTCCGAGGAGATCGTGGCCAAGGCCCTGGCCGGGCGGCGCGATGACGTGATCCTGGCCACCAAGTGCCACGGCGCCATGGGCTCGGATCCGAACCGCCAGGGCAACTCGCGAAGGTGGATCCTGCGGGCCTGCGACGAGTCGCTGCGGCGTCTGGGCACCGACTGGATCGACCTCTACCAGATCCACCGACCGGAACCCTTCACCGACATCGACGAGACGCTGGGCGCCTTGACGGACCTGGTGCAGGCGGGGAAAGTGCGATACCTCGGCAGCTCGACGTTTCCCGCCCAGGCCATCGTCGAGGCCCAGTGGGTCGCCGAGCGTCGTGACCGGGAGCGCTTCGTCTGCGAGCAGCCGCCCTATTCGCTCCTGGTGCGGGGCATCGAGGCCGACGTGCTGCCGGTCTGCCAGCAGGCCGCCATGGGGGTCATCGCCTGGAGCCCCCTGGCCGGAGGTTGGCTGTCGGGCAAGTACCGGAAAAACCAGGACCTCCCGACCAGCGGACGGGCCAGCCGTCTCCCCGACCGCTTCGACATTTCGCTCCCCGAGAACCAGCGCAAGCTGGAGGTGGTCGAACAGCTGGCGCAGCTGGCCGACGAGGCGGGGATGAGCCTCATCCACCTGGCCCTGGCCTTCGTGCTGGAACACCCTGCGATTACCGCCGCCATCATCGGGCCCCGGACCATGAGCCACCTCGACGATCAACTGGCGGCGGCCGACGTCAGGCTCGACGCCGCCACCTTGGACCGCATCGACGAGATCAACCGGCCGGGAACGACACTCAATCCCGCCGACGCTGGGTGGCAGTCGCCCTGGCTGGCCCGGCAATGGCGGCGCCGGCCCCGGTAGCGCGGGCTTCGACCACGAGAACCCGGTACCACGACGGATGCCAGGCAAGCCCCCGTTACCCTGACCCGGGTGGCCGACCCTGACGTCTCCGCTGGTCCCGGCCCGGCCGGCGAAGCCGGTGCCGGGGGGGCGACGGCATCAACGGCGGCATCAACGACGGCATCAACGATGCGGATGCTGGGCCGGGGCCTTACCCGGCGCTGCCCCCGCTGTGGTAGCCGCCACCTGTTCACCGGCTGGTTCCGGATGGTTGATCGTTGCCCCGGGTGCGGCTACCTCTTTGCCCGAGAGGACGGCTTCTTCCTCGGCGCCTTCGTGATCAACTTCGGTGCCACCACCGCCGGCCTCGGGGTGATCATGGGCGTACTCATCGCCGTCCTGGCGGGCGGCGGCACCCACCGGGCCATCGTGGCGGTGGCCGTCGCGGCGGCGATCGAGGTGGTGGCGCTCCCCATCGTCTTGTATCCGTTCTCCAAGACGCTATGGTCCGCCATCGACCTGGCCATGCACCGGGGCGAGACCTGGGCGGCCGACACCCACCGGCGCTCGGGCCGCGTCAATCTGCGAAGGTAAGGACCGCCGAGGCGAGTACGGAACCTTCGGCTACCAACCACACCTCCAGCGCCTGGTCCCCTAGCAGGCTGGCCAGGACGGTGTTATGGGTCCGGTCGATGGGCCCTCGGTATTCGAGTTCCACCGCCGCCAGTATCCGCCCCGGAGCGACACGGTCGAGCTCGTCGTCGACCGCCGCCCAGGTAGCGGCGTTGTTGACGTGGCCCAACACGTCGAGATCGGCCACCCGGAGGGGCCACGGCCGGTGGTCGGGAACCGGCTCGCGGGGCGGGTCGCGATGGCTCAGGCGCGACGTCACCACCCGGTCCCCGACCGCCTCGCCGTACATGGTCCAGAACTGCTCTGGGGGACGGACTGCCCGCATGGTCGCAACGTCGACGCAGACCCACAGCGACGCCGCCTCGATCACGGGCAACCCGCCAACTGAGATGGTCGTGCGCCGTTCTGCCCAGCGGGCGCCGCTGCCCGACGCCCAGGTGACGAGTTCCACTTCATCGCCCATCCGGGGCCGGCGCACCACGGTGATCACCGTCTTGCGGACCAGCCAGGCCAGGTAGTTGGCGATGCCGGCGTCGCGACCGTCATCGGCCGCCACGTCCTGCAGATACCTGGCCAGGGCGTCGAGGCGGGCATCGCCGGAAGGAAGGACGTCGCCGAGGCGCACCCGCCGGCGGGCCGCGAATTGCCGTCCTGCCCGGCGAGGTACCAGGCCCAGCACGCTGCCCGTCATGGCGGGCCACGGTAGCCAAATCGGATCAGGTCACCGTCTCACGTCCCCATCCGTACTCACCCCGGGCGGTGCCTGCCCCACTGCCACCGGATCTGGAGGGCGCGATACCCCGCGACCGCGACCAACGGGGGCGCCCGGCACGAGTCTGTCCCGCCCCACGGAGGAGGTCGCCGGGCGCGGCCAGCAACGGGCCGTCCACCACCAGTGACTTTCCGTCGCTCTCTCTGCCAGGCAAATGGTTTCACCGAAAATGCGCCCGGATTGTCCGGGATTCCGTTGTGACTGATAAGGGGCATATGGACTCCACATCCCCCGTCATCAGCCCTGGAGGCGGCCGGCTCCTCGGACCGCTCGGTCCCGCGACACGAAATTCGGGGCCTTCTCGCAGATCTGGCCGTTTCTCGCGGATCAGGCAGTCGGGGAGCCGATGTTTGGCGTATTCTGGCCCTACCCGTGCTGGACAGGATGTCGCGGTGGCGCGACGCTGGAGGACAAATGTCTCAATCCCCAACGGGTATCGAACTGACGGCGAAGGTATTTCCGCTTGCTTTCATTCTTTACCTGTTCCATCCGACGATCGAGATCAACGGGAATGCGGCGCCCGCCAAATGGGGTACTCAGTTCTTCCCGGTGGCGCCTGGTACCCACCAGATTACGGTGTATTTCAAATATCTGTTCTACGGAAGCTGCAATAAGGCATCGACCCAGGTGACGCTGGTCCCCGGACAGGTCGCGGTCGTGACCTACAAGACCCGCTGGTTGGTCTTCCTCTCCGGGCGGATCACCGTCGACAGCGTCGGTGCCCCCAACGCCGCCGCCTGATCCAACTCCGGTCGGCTGGCCGGCCGCCTCAGCGTTACCAATCGACGGGGACCGGCCCCGGGACTCAGACGTCGAGGAAGCGCTGGAGGCGGCAGGCCAGCTCGACGGGCTCGTCGCCTTGAATGCTGTGGCCGGCGTCGGGCACCATTTCGACCTTGGCGCCCCCCTGACGCCGCAGCAGTTCCGCCACGTCCTCGTCGGACACCACCGAGGACCGGGCCCCCCGTAGCAACAACAGCGGGGCCCGAACGGCGTCCACCACCGACCAAAGGGATTCGAAGCGACGCCCTGGGTCGGGGGGCGCGACTTCGTGGCGGGGTTCGATGGCGTGGCGGGGCGCGACTCCCAACGGATTGCGGGGTCCCAGCGCCAGCCCCACGATCCGTCCGGGTACTGGCGGGCGTTGTGGATCACGCCCCGGCGCAGGGATGACTCCGACCGGGTGGGGTTGAAGGCGATCGTCCGCTGGAGGATGGCATCGAAACTGGGGAAGCGCTCAGGACCGGAAAGGAAAGCCAATATGGGCTCCGCCTTGGCGGCATCGGTACCGGGGGTGACATCGACCAGGACCAGCCGGGCGACCAGGTCCGGGTGCTCGGCTGCCAGGCACAGGGCGGTCAGGCCACCGAGGGACATGCCGACCACCATCCGGGCGTCGGGGGCCAGGGTCCGTATCGCCGCCGCCACGTCGCCGGCCATGGCGGCCGGGCCGTACTGGTGGTCATCCCGCCACCCCGAGTGCCCATGGCCCGGCAGATCGAGCGCCAGCAGCGGCCGGTCCAGCGCCAACGCCACCGTGTCCCAGGTGTGGGCGTTTTGCCCCCCACCGTGCAGGAGGACCAGCTCCGGCGGCCCCCTCCCCCACTGGATGGCGCTGACGACGCGGCCGTCGCCGCGGGCCGGCTCGACCGGCGCCGACCGGCGCCGGACGGCGGCCGGCCCCGACCACGGCAACCCGGCCTCGGCGGCATTGTCAGCCAGTAGCGAGAACTCGTCGGCCCCATTCATGAGGTGGCGGGCATAGGGGCCGGGCTCGGGCCGTCTTCCAGGCCCGAAAGCACCGCCAGGATCTCGTCGCCGTACTGCTCCAGCTTGGCCGGGCCGATGCCGTCGATGCGCCGCAGGGCGACGAGCGAGGTGGGCCGGGCGGCGGCAATGGCCGTCAGGGTGGCGTCGTGCATGACGATGAAGGCGGCAACGCTGTCGCGGCGGCTGCGCTCAGAACGCCAGGTCCGCAAGGCCTGCTCGACCACCGGATCGACGTCGGCGGCCGGTACCCGCTCCCGGGTCCCTCCACGTTTGCCGGCGCCGGCCGCCACCGCGCCAGGCGAGCCCGGAGGGGCCCGCAGCAAGGTAGGCACCATGCCCCCCGCCTCCCGAGGAGGCGCCGCCCCGCCGGCCCCGGCGCTCACCGCGCCACCCGGAGGTGCCGCCTGCTCCAGCTCGGCCAGCATGGGCGAGGGCCGGCCTTTATCGGTAAGCAGCACCACCTGGCGCTGGCAACGGGTCACGGCGACGTGGAGCACCCGGCGCTCCTCCTCGCCGTCCTCGGACAGCCGGTGAGGGAAGATACCCGAGTTCACCCCGAACACCGCCACCGCCGGCCATTCCCTGCCCTTCACCCGGTGGACCGTGGAAAGCGTCACGCCGGGGCCGTCGCCCCCCCATCCGCCCGCCGCCAGCCGGTCCCGCAGCCAGGGCTCGAAGGTGGTGACATCGGGATGCAGGCCCGCCACCTGCTCCAAGGCGTCGAGGTCGTCGAGATGGCTCGACCCCTCGCCGCCGGGCGAGCTGTCCAGCAGGCTCATGGCACCGACCAAGCCGATGGTGTCCTTGATGAAAGCCAGCACCGACCGGGTGCTCGCCCCGGGGGTACGAGCCCTGGCAACCAGCGACGACAGGTCGCCGGCCAGCCACTCCACCTTGGCCGCTTCCTTCTCCGGCACCTGGGACGCGATGGTCGCCAGACTGTCCAGGCCCCACCAACTCCGGCGCCGCAGGCGGTCGCCGAACCACTGCGGGAGCCCCCGGCTGGGGCGGCGCAGGATCTCGGTCACGTCCTCAGCCGCGATCCGCCCGTCCGGGGCGGCCGCGATCCTCACATAGGCCAGGGCGGCCCGGAGCCCGGTGCGCTCCAAAACCTCCAGGCCCAGCGCCGAACGCACCGGGATGCCCGCCTCCAGCAGGGCCACCTGGGGTGCCAGCAGCAGCGCGTTGACGCGGGTCAGTACTGCGATCTGCGCCGGCGCGACACCGGCCGCCAGCCAATCCCTGACCACTTGCACCAGGGCGTCGGCGCCCGAGGCGGCGGGGTGCGACACCACCCGATAGGCGTCGGGGGCAGTCGGAGCCCCGGGCCCGGGCCGCACCGCCTTGGCCACCCGACGCCGGTTGTGAGAGAGGAGGTCGGCGGCGCGCTGCACCACTACTGCCGGGCAGCGGTAGTTGACCTCGAGGGGGTGGTCGGCCGCACCGGGAAACAGTTGATCGAAACCGATCAGGAAGGCAGGATCAGCGCCCGCGTGGCCGTAGATGACCTGATCGTCGTCGCCCACCCCGAACACATCGAGCTGCGGTGTCGCCAGTAACCGCAGCAGCAGCACGTGGGCCGGCGTCAGATCCTGGAACTCGTCCACCAACAGGTGCCGGCAACCCCCTTGGGCTCGCCTCCTGAACTCCCCTCGGGCCAGCAAGGCCTCGATGCACCCGTAGATCTGTTCGTCGAAATCGACCGCCCCGGCCTCTCGCAGCGCGGCCCGGTAGGGGCCGAAGGCGGCTGCTAAGCCGGGAACGTCATCCCGCCAGGCCTCCACTTCCTCAGGATCGCGCAGTCCCAGGCGGATCTGTCCCAGCGCCTCCAGGTAGGGGCCCACGGGATCGGTATTGGCCCGCTGCCGCCGGATGGGCACGAAGCGCTCGATCAGACGCCTCACCTCGCGCTCGTCGAGCAGGCGGGGCGCCCCTCCCCGGGCCTCGGCCAGCAACCGGTAGCCCAGCGCGTTGAGGGTGCGTACCCGCGGCGTGACGTCGGCGGTGCGCTCCTCCATCTCCTGCTGGGCCTTCTTGTTGTAGGCGACCGCGAGCACGATGTCGCGTTGGTAGCCCCGATCGATCAGGAGGTGGCGGATCCGCTCGGTGAGTACCCGGGTCTTGCCCGACCCGGCCGGGGCGATGATGCGGGCGGGGCCCGAGCCGTGACCCACCGCGGCCAGTTGGTCGGGCGCCAGGTCGGCCTCCGGCGCCACCCATGGCGGGACCAGGGCCATCGAACCCAGCTCCACTGATTCGCGGTGGATCAACCCCAGCCCCCCGAGATCCTCCGACGAGAACGAGGCCCGGGGCCCGCCGTCGATCCACGCCCGGCTCCCGTCGGCGAGACGCACATCGCCGTCGGAGCCCATGGCGCCATCCGGGCCCTCATTTCCATCCGAGCCGTCCCTGCCGGGCGGCCCGCCGGCCGGGGAAACGCCTCCCAGGCGGGTCGCCTTCCGGGTCCACCACCACACCGGCGCCCCATTGGCGGCCCGGCCGTCGTAGGTGTTGGCCCACACCAGGAAATGCAGCCGGTCGGTCCACGGATCGAAGGTGGGTCCGACCTGCCACGGCTCGTCGGGGAACGAGCGGGGCTCGCGGAACAAGGCGGGATCCACCTCGAGCTCCACCACTACCGGAGTCCGGGACACCCAGGCCTGGTGCAATGCCGCCACGACCGCGGCCGGCTCGGCCAGGGCGGCTTCGTCCACCCGGATCACGGCGGCGCCGTCCCAGGCGGGGGGTACCGGCAGCCCCGCCTTGATCACCACACCTCGCCCGAGGGCCGGAGGTCCGGGAATGCTACTCATCTGCTCATCGCGGACGAGGCTAGAACGCCCCTGTGACGGCTATTCCAGTTCGAACGGTTCGAACGCCAGCGACACCGAGTTGATGCAGTAGCGCTGGCCCGCCGGCCCCGGCCCGTCGGGGAACACATGGCCCAGATGACCACCGCACCGCTTGCAGGTGACTTCCGTCCGGCGCATCCCGAAGGCCCGGTCCTCGTGCAGCTCGACGGCCCCGGCGACGGCCGGGGAGGTGAAGCTGGGCCACCCGGTCCCGGAATCGAACTTGGTCCCCGCCGCGAACAGCACCGCCCCGCAGCCGGCACAGCGGTAGGTTCCGTCGTCGTGGTTGTTCCAGTACTTGCCGGTGAAGGCCCGCTCGGTCCCCTTGCGCCGCAGCACCTGGTACTGCTCGGGCGACAGTTCGGCCTTCCACTCGTCCTCGGTCTTGGCGACCGTCCCCTCCGCGTCAGACATGCCCCAACCGTACCCGGGGTTGCGGTTCAACCGGCCCTACCCGGCGACGCCTGGCGGCGCAGCCCCGGACAACCTCACCCACCTTCTCCTGGGCCCGAGTGCCGATCGCAACCCGGGCCGGCTGGGAACAACCGGCGCCCCTGACGTTGTGCTCCGGGGATTGCAAACCCTAAAGTTGGGTACTGGTATCACCGAGTTGGTGGGGCGTAGCCATGTACGCTGAATCAGCCTGCTGCTCGGGGTTTCGGAACTCTCGCGGGTGAGCGGCAGGGGTCATGGCCGAGTGCGCTGCGCGAGGCGTCTTGGTGGATAGGCCTGGTGATGTTCGAAGCGTTGTCGTTGGACTTTGAGGCGCTCGTCGCAACTGACGCGGCGGGTGAGGCGACCCCGGCGGAACTTTCGCGCCTGGAGGCCCAGCACGACGCCTGGGTGGCGACGCTGCGGCGCATGGCGGTGGAAACCCACGAAGCCCTCCTGCGGGCCCGCCGGCTGACCGGTCCCGAGCGGGACCAGGTCGTCGCCGACCTCAGCGAGGAGCGCCAGCGGGTCACCGCCGCCCTGGACCGGGTCGGCGGTGAGGAGTACGCCCTCGAGTTCGAAGACCCCGACGGGTGGGAGCCGGGCCGCCCCCCGGCGGCGCCTGAGGCTGACCTCGTGGTCCTCAACCGGCTACCGGCGGAACGGACCGACCGCAGCCGCGACGGCGAGCCGGCGCTGCCCACCGGCCCGCCGTCGTTGCAGGCCTCCTGGGCCGCGGGCCGGGTTGTGGTCTGGGCCGGAGGACCGGGATCGCCGCCGGTTCCCCTCGTCCAACTGACCGAGATGATCGATGACGCGGGCGCTCGCCCGGTGCGATGGGAGCCCCACGGCGGCGTGCCCCTGCCGGGCGGCGCCCGAGCCGACGCTGTCACCGCCCCCGCCGGCCAGGCCCTCGGATGGCTGGTCGGAGTGGGCAGCGGACAGGTGGGCCACGACGTGGGCCCGAGCACCCGGTGGCTGGCCGAGATGGCCCGCTGGGCGACGGAACTGGTGGCCGAGGGGCGCATGGTGCCCCGGTTGCGACGCACCCGGTCCCGGGAGACCGGTCCCACGGGGTCCTTCGCGGTGCGCTGGGTACCTGCGCTGATCGATACCGATCGGCTGGGGGCCATGGTGGCCCGCATGCCCGGTGCCGTGGGTGCATGTTCCAGCAGCCAGCCCGCCGACGGTATGAGCCGGGCGGTGCTGGCGGGCATGGTCGACGCCATCTGCCGTGAGGGAGCCGCCCGACTGGTCCTCCCGGCCGCCCCGCCCAGCGCCAAGACCCCCGTCGACCTGGCCGAGGGTGTCCTGGCCGCCCTGGGGGGCGCCCGTTTCGAAGCGGTGGTGGCCCTCGGCGAGGATCTGGCGGGGCGCATCGACCGGTGGAGCCGCTCGGTCACCGCCGAAACCGGCGTCGGCCTGGTCGTCCGCCTGGCACCGCCGGACCGTGAAGGGGTGTGGCTCCTGTCAGTCCTGGCGGCCGGCGTGGAAGCCCAGTTGGTGCCGGTCGAGGTGGCGATGGTCACTGCGGGCCGGGCCAAGCGCCTCGCCGTGGAACCGCAGCTGGCCCGCCTGGAACGACTGTGCCCGGTGCTCGGCCGCCCCGGCGGCCAACGACGGGGGGAGGTGGCACTGTCAACCGACGAGGCGTGGAGCCTGATGAGCGTGACCGGCCCCATGCTGGCCGCGGCCGGCTTCGAGGTCCAGGTACCGCCTCTTTCCCGGCGCCGTCCCACCCCGGCCATGCGCATGTTCGCCGATGCCCTCCCCCGCCAGACGGCGGTCGGGGCGCAGCAACTGTGCCAGGTCCGTTGGTCGGTGGTCTTCGACGACGTGGAGCTCAATGCCGCCGACATCGCCCGGCTGGCGGCCGAGGCGCGACCCCTCGTGAAGTCGCGGGGGCGCTGGATCGAGCTCGACCGGGCCGACCTCCAAGAAGCGGCCGCCGCCCTGGCCGAGCGGGCCGCCTCCACCCAGCTCTCCGGCGCCGCCGTCCTCCGCCACGCCCTGGGCCTCGAGAGCAGCGTCCTCTCCGGTCCGGTGACCGTCGACGGCAGCGGCTGGGCCGCCGACCTGCTGCGGGCCACCGCACAACCGCTGGAACCGGCCACCGAGCCCAAGGGATTCCGGGGCAAGCTCCGGGAGTATCAGGCCCAGTCGCTGGGGTGGCTGGCGTTTCTCGATTCGGCCGGGTTGGGCGGCTGCCTCGCCCTCGACATGGGGCTCGGCAAAACCCCCACCGTGCTGGCCCACCTGCTGGCGACCAGGGGTCAAGGCCCGGCGTTGATCATCACTCCTCCGGCGGTGCTCGGGAACTGGGCCGCCGAAGCCGCCCGGTTCTCGCCCAGCTTGAAAGTCGTGATCCACCACGGCCCGGGACGGGCCGAGGGCGAGGACCTGGCCAAGCAGGTCGCCAACTCCGACATTTTGTTGACCACCTATGGCACCGCGGTTCGAGACGCCGACGACCTGGCCACGATTGACTGGGCCCGCACCATCGTCGATGAGGCCCAGACCATCAAGAACCCGGCCAGCGACGCCGCCCAGGCGTTGCGGCAGATCCCGTCGCGCTCGCGCCTGGCCCTCACCGGCACCCCCATCGAAAACGGCTTGGGCGATCTGTGGGCCATCCTCGATTTCGCCAATCCCGGACTGGTCGGGGCCCGACCGGCCTTTGTCAGCCAGTTGTCCCGGACCAGCAGTGGGCCCGATTCGGCGGGTGAGGACGCCCTGCGGGCCCTCAACGGCCTGTTGGTGTTCCGCCGGACCAAGTCCGAGCCCCAGATCGCCGCCGAGCTCCCCGACAAGATCGACCAGCTGGACCATTGCTCGCTGACCCCGGAGCAGATCGGCCTGTACCAGGCGGTCCTCGACCGGCTGCTGGCCGAAGGGGCAGAGGACGATCAGAACGCCCGCAAGGGCCAGATCCTGGCCGCCATCACCGCGTTGAAGCAGATCTGCAACCACCCCAACGCCTACCTCAATGCCGACTCCGGCGAGGGCGTGGTCCTCGACGGCCGTTCCGGGAAACTGACCCGGCTGAACGAAATCGTCGATGCCGTGTTCGCGGCGGGCGAGCGGGTCCTCATCTTCACCCACTTCGCCCGCTGGGGCGAGCAGCTGGCCACCTACCTGACCCGACGCACCGGCCACCACGTGGCCTGCTACCACGGCGGCCTGGCGACCGGAGTCCGGGACCGAATGGTGCGGGAGTTCCAGCAGGGTCGGGGGGCCGGCGCCCTGGTGCTGTCGCTCAAGGCGGGCGGGGCGGGCCTCAACCTGACCGCGGCCAACCACGTGGTCCTCTTCGACCGCTGGTGGAACCCTGCCACCGAGGATCAGGCCCGGGACCGGTCGTGGCGGATCGGCCAGACCCGGACCGTGGTCTGCCACCGGCTGGTGTGCCCGGGAACGGTCGACGAGCGGGTCGAGGAAGTGGTGGCCGGCAAGCGCCAGATCGCGGATCTGGTCCTGCCCAAGCAGAGCTCGCTGGCCGACCTGGCGCCTGACCAGCTGCGCGCCGCCCTCGGGCTGCGGCCCGAGGCCCTTGTCGAGGACGAGCCGACCGGCGCCGAGGTGGCGGCGGAAGAAGAGGACGCGGCATGAGCCGGCGCCGTCGCCCCGGTGGCGTTCCCCCCGCCGACCGCCGATTCTGGGGGACCGACGACACCGATTCCGCCCCCCAGACCAAGATCCGGCCCACCCCCGATCCTGGTGCCATCCCGAGGTCGCTCGGCAACCCGCCGTTGGCGGTCAGCCCCGCCACCGCCCGCCGCCACCTCGACGCGGTGTACGAGGAAGCGGTACGGGCCGCCACCGCCCTGGCCGCCGCCAATGGCCTGCTGGACACCGAATACTGGGAGGAGACGGTGCCCGCGGCTCCGGCATCGGAGGACTGACCAGAGCCCGAGTTGCTGCCACAAGGGGGCCGCGCGTGATCACCCTCGAGGGCCGGCTGGCCTCCGGTGAGGCTTTTTCCCACCCCTGGCTTAGCATCGGAGCGTGATCCGGGCCACCTATGAGATCGACCCACCCGGTTCCGCGGAGATCCTCGCCATCCGGGAGTCCATCGGCATGGAGGGCGGCCCGGCCTGGGCCCGGGGTCGGGTCATGGCGGAGGCGGACGGCCGGGCGGTCGTGGAATTCCCGGAGGGCAACTGGGGCGACAACGTGGCCTTGCTGATGTCGGCGCTGGTGGCCGGGGAGGCCGGCGAGACCGCCGTGATCCGGCGGTGCCGGCTGGTGGAGTTGGAGTTCCCCGATGGGTTCCTGCCCGGGCCAGCGTTCGGGCCGGCCGCCCAGACGGCGCCCGTCGGCGTGGGGGTCATCGTCAAGCCGTCGCTGGGCTTGTCCCCGGCCGAGGTGGGCGAGGTGGCGCGGGCCGCGGTGGCCGGCGGGGCGATGTTCATCAAGGACGACGAGATCCTGGGCGACCCGGCCTGGTGCCCGATCGACGAGCGGGTGCGGGCGGTGGCCAAGGTGCTCGAGCCCGGGGTGGTGTACTGCGCCAATGTCACCGGACCGTCGGTGACGCTGTTGGCCCGGGCCCGCCGCGTGGTCGACCTGGGCGCGACCGGCGTCATGGTCAACGCCTTCGCCCAGGGACTCGACTCGGTGCTGGCGCTGCGCCAGGCCGGTCTCGGCGTCCCCATCCTGGCCCACCGGGCGGGCAGCGGGGCGCTGACCCGCAACCCTGCTTTCGGGGCGACCGGCGCGGTGCTGGCCCGGCTGGCCCGGCTGTGCGGGGGGGACTATTGGATCGTGGGGGCATTCGGGGGGTCGTTGTTCGAATCCGATAACGAAGTGACGGCGGCGCTGGCGGCGCTACGGGGGGCGTGCGGATCGGTGCGGCCGGCTATCGCGGCACTCGGGGGAGGGGTCGGGGCCGCCAATGCCGCCGCCCAGGTGGCGCGCGCAGGCGGAGCCGGGATCCTGCTGCTGCTGGGCTCCCAGGCCTATGGCCACCCGGGGGGTCTCGAGGGCGGGGTGCGGGCGGCGCTGTCCGAGGTCGCATCGTGAACGGCGCCGTCGACCCGATTCCGCCCACCATCGAGTGGCAGGACGGGCGGATCGTGATGATCGACCAGCGGCTCCTCCCCGGGTCGTTGGAGCTGCTGACGATCTCGACGGTCGACGAGCTGTGTGACGCCATCCGATCCCTCGCCATCCGGGGCGCGCCCGCGCTCGGCGTGGCCGGGGCCATGGGGATCGCCCTGGCGGCGGCGACGGGGGTCCGGTTGGAGTCGGCGGCCCGGCAACTGATCGCCACCCGTCCGACCGCTGTCAACCTGGCCTGGGCGGTCGGCCTGGCACTGGCCGCCCCCGATCCGCTGGCCGAGGCGCAGCGATTGGCGGCCGAGGACATCGACCGCAACCGGCGCATCGGTGCCCACGGTGCGGTGTTGTTGCCGACTTCCGCCCGGGTGTACACCCACTGCAACGCGGGCGGCCTGGCGTGCGCCGGCTACGGCACCGCGGTGGGGGTCATCCGGACCGCCCACGAGCAGGGCAAGTCCCCCTCGGCGTGGGTCGGCGAAACGCGCCCCGTGCTCCAGGGCTCCCGGCTCACGGCGTGGGAACTGACCCGCCTCGGGATCCCCGCCACCCTGGTGGCCGACGTCATGGCGGCGTCGCTGATGGCGAGCGGTGACGTCGACTGCGTCATCGTGGGCGCCGACCGGGTGGCAGCCAACGGCGACGTGGCCAACAAGATCGGGACCCATGGGCTGGCGGTGCTGGCCCATCATTTCAAGGTGCCGTTCTATGTCGCCGCCCCGACGTCGACGATCGACCTGTCGTGCCCCGGTGGCGCCTCGATACCCATCGAGCGGCGAGAGGGCGGCGAGGTCACCTCGGTCGGCGGGCACCGCATCGCCCCCGAGGGCATGGCGGTCGAGAACCGGGCGTTCGATGTGACACCGGCGCGATTGATAACCGCCCTGATCACCGAAGAGGGCGTGATCGACCCCGCATCAATAGCGGCTTGTTGACCGACCTCGCCCGGATGTATGCCGATGCCCAGGCCCCGCGGGAGGGGTGACACCGAACCCGGGACCGGTTCCCGGTGGCACCCGGGCCCGGGCGACACCGAAGCCAGTGCGACTAGGAGCAGCCGCTGGTGCTGCCGCACGACGGGCAGGCGAAGCAACTCCCGGCCCGCTGCATCTGGACCCCGCACTGGTAGCAGTACGGGGCGTCGAGGGGCCGGGGACCGAACGCCGACGGCTCCGGCCCGCCTGCCATGCGATCTTCGGACATCCCCTCCACGATGGACGAGCTCGGTGTCGTCACTTCCTCCACCCCGGGCAGCGTCGGCTGAAGGCGCTCGTCGGTGGTGAGGATGCCGAGCTCGGCCCGTTCGTCATAGTCGAGGTAGTCGACCGCCAGGCGGCGGAAGATGTAGTCGACCAATGACGACGCAATGCGCAGCTCGCGGTCGTCGGTCATGCCGGCCGGTTCGAAACGCATGTTGGTGTACTTCTTGACGAAGGTGGACAGGGGCACGCCGTGCTGGAGACCCAGGCTGACGGCCACCGCGAAGGCGTCCATGATCCCGGCCAAGGTCGACCCCTGCTTGGAGACCTGCATGAAGACCTCCCCCGGCCGGCCGTCGTCGTACTCGCCGACGGTGACGTAGCCCTCGCAGTCGGCGACGCGGAACTTGAAGGTCATCGACTTGCGGCGCCGGGGCAGGCGTTCCCGCACCGGCTGCTTCACCACGACCGTCTGGCGTTGCAGCGCCTTCTCCAGCTCGGCCACCTTCAACGCCAACTCGGCGTCGTGAGCTTCGGCCGGCGATGTCGTCGGGTCGGCCAGGACTCGCTTGGTGGTGGCCAGCGGCTGGCCTACCTTGCAGTTGTCCCTATAGATGGCGACCGCCTTCAGCCCGAGCTGCCACGCTTCGATGTGCAGCTGCTCGACCTCTTCGACCGTTGCCTCCTCGGGCAGGTTGACGGTGTTGTGGTTGACAATGCCGTTGCCCACGAACGCCTGGGTGGTCGGCACAGAGAGGTCGAAGACCTCCCGCTCGCCGGCGAAGCCGACCGACTCGACCGGGCTGAAGTGGAGGTTGTCCTCCAGCACGGTGCGCAGCCATTGGGGCAGCCGGGCACCAGCCACCACGGCCACTTGCTCCAGCGAGCGCCGGCTGACGCACATGGCCCGGGGGTCGCTCAGGTAGCTGAAGTCGGAACGCAGGCTCCGGGGCACGATGCGGTACAGCTCGTAGGGCGAGATCCCCGGCACCACGTCGGCACCGTTGCGGTTGGGATGGCGGCCCAGCCCCCGCAGCGCCTGGGCAAAGGCGGCTTTGTGGGGGTCGAGGAACGGAACCATGGTCAGGAAGTCGTGAGCCTGCTCGCCCACCGCAAAGACCTCGTCGTAGGGCCCGCCATCGGCCTTGCGGTACCGAGTGCCCCGCTGGTGCACGATGCCGAGGTTGGTCAGGATCGCTTGGAGATCGTCGAGGAGGCCTGGCGACTCCGACCTCAGGGCCCATTTGGCGGTGCCGCACATGGTGACCTCGGCGGCCAGGGACAGCCCTTGGAGGTAGGCGAGGACCATGTCGCGGGGCGAACGCAGGACGGCGTCGGGTATGCGCTTGTGGATGGCGCACTGGCCACAGCCCAGGTCGTCGAACAACTCGACGACGGCCTGCGACCGGAACTCGACCCGGCCACCGGGCAACCCTCCACCCGGCAGGCGGATCGACGCCGTGATTCCGAAGGTCCGCTCGATGGCGTCGCCGAGACGCCGGAGCAGGTCAGGAACGTCGCAGCTGATATGGATGGCCCAGCCGCCGCCCGCCACCCGCCCTGACGCCGCGAAGGCGCCCAGGATGAAGGCCAGGTCGTTGGACATTTCGGCCGGTATGAGCACCGGGCCGTGCATGCGCGCCACTTCGCTGGCCTCGGCGTCGAACACCCGCCCCGACATGGGCGGCTGCGGCTGCGACTCCGCGTCGCCCACCGACCTGCCGTCGCTCAAGTGGTCGAGCCGGGCCGGGAGCACCGACCACAGGTCGTCTCCGTATTGGGTGGCCACGTATTCACCCAGGGCGATCTCGTCCAGGCGCCGCCACTCGAGGCCGTCGCGGCCCGAGACCAGCAGGCGGTGGTTGGCGGTACCCGTGACGCGGTGGCCCGAGCGCAGGACGATCGAGGTCACCGGGCGCACGCCGCCGTAGTAGAAGGCGTCGGTCTTCTGAGGACCGGAAAGCGAAGCGACTTCCCGCACGTCGCTGCGGTAGCTGTCGGGCTCCTCGCCGCGGTACAGGCTGCCGATGCGGATCAGGCCCTCGGCGGTGGACAGGAGGGTGTCGCCCGTCACGCACTTCGAAATGGCGCCGGAGATGAACGGCTGGACGGCGCCCATCATGCGCACGTGGCCCCGGTAGTGGATGGTGTTGTCACCCATGGAGCAGGCGAATACCGGCAGGTGCTCGGCCTTCAGGGCAGGGGCGCCGAGGATCGACTTGTGCTCGTCGATGTAGGCGATGATGGCGTCGACCTGGGAGGCGCCGTAACCGAGCCGGCGCAGCGCCCGGGGCACGGTCTGGTTGACGATCGACATCGTCCCGCCCCCCACCAGCTTCTTGGTCTTGACCAACCCCAGGTCGGGTTCGATCCCCGTGGTGTCACAGTCCATGAGCAAACCGATAGTTCCAGTCGGCGCCAAAACTGAGGCCTGCGAGTTGCGCACGCCGTAGTGCTCGGCCACTTCGACCGCTGCGTCCCACGCCTCCTGGGCGGCGCCCAGGAGCTCGGTCGGGACCAGCTCCTCGTCAATACCATTTACCTCCTCGCGATGCATCCGCAGCACGTTGAGCATGGCGTCGCGGTTATCCGTGAACCCCGCGAAGGGGCCCATCCGGGCCGCGGTACGCGCCGAGGTGGCATAGGAATGCCCGGTCAATAGGGCAGTAATGCTCGCCGCCCAGGCACGACCCTCGTCGGAGTCGTAGGGCACGCCTTGGGCCATGAGCAGCGCCCCCAGGTTGGCGTAACCGATACCGAGCTGGCGGAACCGCCGCGACGTCTCACCGATGGAGACGGTTGGGTAGTCGGCGTTGCCCACCAGGATTTCCTGGCCGGTGAACATGACCTCGGTGGCCGCCCGGAAGCCGTCAATATCGAAACTACCGTCCTCCTCGAGGAAGGTGAGCAAATTCAGCGACGCCAGATTGCAAGCCGAATTGTCGAGATGCATGTACTCCGAGCAGGGATTGCTGCCGTTGATGCGGCCGGTCCTCGGGGCGGTGTGCCACCGGTTGATAGTGCTGTCGAACTGCATCCCCGGGTCGGCGCACTGCCACGACGCATTGGAGATCTGGCGGAACAACGCGCGCGCCTTGACCGTCTGGATGGTCTCCCCGGTTGTGACCGACTTCAGGTGCCAATCGTGATCTGCGAGCACCGCCTCCATGAACTCGTCCGTGACCCGGACTGAATTATTGGCGTTCTGGTATTGGATCGAATGGCTGTCCTTGCCATCGAGGTCCATGTCGAAGCCCGCGTCCTGCAGCGCCCGAGCCTTGCGCTCCTCGATCGCCTTGCACCAAATGAAGTCCTCGATATCGGGATGGTCGGCGTTGAGAATGACCATCTTGGCTGCCCTACGGGTCTTACCCCCGGACTTGATCGTCCCCGCGGACGCGTCGGCGCCCCGCATGAAGCTGACCGGACCTGACGCCGTCCCTCCGCCTCTCAGGCCTTCCCTGGACGATCGGATGCGGGAGAGGTTGATCCCCGCCCCGGATCCCCCCTTGAAGATCGTCCCCTCCTCGACATACCAGTTAAGAATGGAATGCATTGAATCGTCAACAGACAGTATGAAACAGGCAGAAGCTTGCTGGGGCACGCCCTTCACCCCGATGTTGAACCACACCGGGGAGTTGAACGCGGCCCGCTGATGGATGATCAGGTAGGTCAGCTCGTCTCGGAAGGCCTCGGCCTCGTCATCGTCGACGAAGTAGCCGGCCTTGGCGCCCCACTCGGTGATGGTGTTGACCACCCGGCGGGTCACCTGTTTCAGGGACCACTCCCGCTCCGGAGTGCCGAGCGTCCCCCGGAAGTACTTCTGGGCCAGGATATTGGTGGCATTGACGCTCCACCCCGACGGCACCTCCACCCCGAGCTGCTCGAAGGCCACGGCGCCCGTCAAGTAGTTCGTGATCCGGGCGTCTCGACGCTCCCACCGGACGGTGTCGAAGGGGTCGACACCCGCGGTTGTGAAGTGACGGTGGATTCCGATCCCGATTCGCTCGGGGGCCATTGCCATCCTCAAAATCCTCCCCTGCGTGGTTGGTCCGCCGACGGTGGTCATCGTCTTAGACCACAACCTGTTGTGGTGCCGCCCCCCCACGACTCAAGGGACGCGAGATGTGGTTTATATTACATCATCGTAGTTCCATGGATGTCAATCAGTTGGAGCAGGAACAGGCGAACCCGGTGCCACCCGCCACGGTAGGGAACCGGGCCTGTGAACAACGAGGGGCACAACGCTGTGAATTGCCGAAGTTGTCCACAGGGTCGGCCTCAGAAACAGAATCCGCCTCAGAAACATTCAGGCAGGTTCTCGTTTAGAACCCCGAAACCGCTGGGTAGTGCTTAGGGAGCCGCCGAAGCTGCCCCCTCGGCGGTTTTGCCCTGGCGCCGGCCCCCTCAGTCCCCGCCCCTTCGACGGGGGGGCCGCGCTAGGGATTACCGCCTCCCGCAGGAGGCGATACCTTCACCGGCGTGGCCGCCGTAATCGCCATCGATGCCGGGACCACCGGCGTGCGGGCCCTGGCCATCGGTGACTCGGGGCGGGTGCTCACCTCGGCATATAAGGAGTTCCCCCAGTACTTCCCCCGTCCGGGCTGGGTCGAGCACGACGCCCACGAGATCTGGGCGGCCGTTTCGGAGACCGTCACCGCCGTTGCCTCCCGCCTGGCGACCAACCCGGGCGGCTCCATCCCGATCGCCGCCATCGGGATCACCAACCAACGGGAGACAACCGTGGTCTGGGACCGGCAGAGCGGTCGCCCCCGCCACCGGGCCATCGTCTGGCAGGACCGCCGCACCGCCGCTGCCTGCGACGAGCTCACCGACGGCGGCCACCTGGACCTGGTCCGCCGCCGGACGGGACTGGTGCTGGACCCGTACTTTTCCGGTACCAAGCTTCAATGGCTGCTCACCGACGGAGGAGTTGAGTCGGACCCGGGGCTGGCGTTTGGCACCGTGGACAGCTGGATCATCTGGCAGTTGACGGGCGGAGCCGTTCACGCCACCGACGCCTCCAACGCCAGCCGGACGCTGCTGTTCGACATCGAGCGGATGAAATGGAGCGACGACCTCCTCTCCCTGCTGGACATCCCGGCCTCCTGCCTCCCCGAGGTCCGACCGTCGAGCGGATCCCTCGGTGTCACCGCGGCCGGCGCCATCCCCGCTCTCCCGGCGGGCATCGCCATCGCGGGCGTGGCCGGGGACCAACAGGCATCGCTTTTCGGACAGGCGTGCTTCGAGCCCGGCATGACCAAGAACACCTACGGCACCGGCAGCTTCGTCCTCATGAACGTCGGCCCGACCTGTCCGCCCCCGGTCGAAGGCCTCCTCACGACCGTCGCCTGGACCCTGGAGAAGCCCCAAGCGAGCGCCTATGCCCTCGAGGGCGCCATCTTCGCAACCGGCGCCGCCGTCCAATGGCTCCGCGATGGCCTCGGCATCATCTCCGAGGCCGCCGAGATCGGGCCGCTGGCCGCGTCCATCGACGACAGCGAGGGTGTCTACCTGGTCCCCGCCTGCACGGGATTGGGGAGCCCCTGGTGGGACCCGTACGCCCGGGGCACGGTGGTCGGGCTGAGCCGCGGCAGCGGCCGCGCCCAGATCGCCCGGGCCGTCGTCGAGGCCATGGCGTATCAGACCCGCGACGTGGTCAGTTGCATGGCGGACGCCTCGGGCATGGCCATCACCAGCTTGCGGGTGGACGGCGGGGCTTCGGTCATGGACCTCCTGCTCCAGCTCCAGGCCGATCAACTCCAGATCCCTGTCGCCCGCTCACGGGTCTCGGACACCACCGCACTCGGGGCGGCGTACCTGGCCGGTCTGGCGGTAGGGGTGTGGGGCTCACTCGACGAACTGGCGGCCCTCTGGGGCGCCGACGCCGAAGTCCGGCCGCGGCGAGGCGGCGACGAGCACTACCAACAGTGGCGGAGGGCCGTCGAGCGGGCTCGAGGCTGGGCCCGTGACGAGGCGGCGCCCGGCTCTCGCCCCATTACGCCGTAACGGCCGCACCCTCCGGCTGGCCTTCCGGCTGGCCATCCGGTTGGCCACAGCCCTGCTGGAAGCACCGCCGGTAGGCCTGCGGGGTGTTGCGTACGATCCGTTGGAAATGCTGACGCAGGTTGGCCGCCGACCCCAACCCGCACTCCGTCGCCACCATGTCGACCGGAAGATCGGTCGTCTCGAGGAGCCGTTGGGCCAGCAGGACCCGTTGGCGCAGCAGCCACTGGTGCGGTGTCGTCCCATGGGTGTCGCCGAATCGGCGGGCGAAGGTCCGAGGGCTCATCGCCGACCGGGCTGCCAGCTCGGTCACCGACAAGTCGCCGTCCAGGTGCTGCATGGCCCACGACAGCGTGGAGGTGAAGGGGTCGCAGGCGGGGATATCCGGGACCGGCTGGGTCACGAACTGGGCCTGACCGCCGTCGCGATGGGGCGGCACCACCATGCGCCGGGCCACGATGTTGGCCGCCTCGGCGCCGTAATCGAGGCGCACCACGTACAGGCACAGATCGATCCCGGCCGCGGTCCCCGCCGAGGTGAGGATGTCGCCGTCGTCCACATACAGCACGTCGGGATCTACCTTCACCGTCGGGTACTTCTGGGCCAGCTTCTCGGCGTGGCGCCAGTGCGTCGTGACCCGTCGCCCGTCGAGTAGCCCGGCCGCCGCCAGCACGAACGCCCCGGTGCAGACCGACATGATCCGGGCCCCTCGCTGGTGAGCCTGGCGAAGGGCCTGGAGCAACGGCCCGTTGTTCTCACCCTCGCCGGCGGGAACGATGATGGTGTCGGCTCGCCGGAGGACCTCGAGGCCGTGGGGCGCGTTGATGGTGAATCCGGTGACCGTCTGGATCGGATTGGGGCTGGCTCCGCAGACCTGGAACCGGTACCAGGGCGCACCGACATCGGCGCTGCGGTCGAAACCGAACACCTCGCAGGCCACTGCGAACTCAAAGGGCGACACCCCGTCGAATACCACCGCGGCGACGAGGTGGCGGCGGATCTTCTTGGCAGGTTCCTTGCGCACAGTGGCTATTCTGCCACTTCTCGGATGGACGCGCCACCGTAAAATGAACCTATGTTCACTGTGTATTGCTCAGGCCATGGCAACCGGGTCCTGCTCTTCCCTGACGACATCGAGGAGTTGGTCAACTGCCCCGGGGCGACCGAACTGCATTGGCGCTGTAGCTGCGGTACCAAGGGAACCACGCTGATCCGCCACACCGAGAACCCCCTTCAACAGGTGGCGTAGGTGCACCCGACCCAAATCGTGCAACTGAGCCACGACCGTCAAGGGCGCCTGCACCAACAAGCAGCGGTTTACCGGCTGCGCAAGACAAGGGTGCCCCGACGCCCCGCCTACCGGTGGGAGATCCGCAGTCCCGTCGTGAGGCGCCCGTCGGTGACCTGCGCCTAGGAGCCGACGGCGGCGCCGGCTACGGCGTGGCGGAGGGGTGGATCAACCGGCTCACCCGGGTCACCAACTCCACCCACCGATGATTGGCGATGCGGGCCAAGGCGGCCAGCTGCTGGCGCTCCCGGGCCCGGAACGGGCGACCGTGGCGACCGATCACCAGTACCAGGCTGGCGGTGTCCATCTCCGCCCAGGCCACGTCGTCAGGTCCCCCGAGATTGCCCATGGGCACCGCCGACGCCCGGCTCCCGGCGACGAAGGCCTCCAACCAGGGCGCCGGCGGGACGGTGCCCACCGTCGTCACCGGCAGTGGCGAATCCAGGTCGACCATCGCCGCCCACTCGGCACTGAAGTCGTGCACGGCATGAGAAACCAAGCGGTTCAGCAAGTCGGCGACGCTGTGCTGCTCGACCAGTACCGCGGCCGTCTCGAGGGCGTCCAACCGAGGGTCGGCCAGCCAGTCGGCGGCGGGGCGGACGTCCTCGACATCGACACCGTCGACTTCCTCGACCTCGGTGATCAACAGGGGCACGAGGGTGGGGTCGGCCAGGTCGACCAGCAACTCGTCGATAGCTCGGCCGCCGCCCCGTTCCAGAATGTCGATCCCGACCAGGTCACCGCGGACGGCACCGATCCGGCTGGCCACCGACCCGAGCGCGCCCGGGCGGTCAGGGACCCAGACCCGGACCACGAAGGTCGTCATGGACGCCCAACCTAGGACGCGGCTGTGAACTGGGTATTTCTCACCGCGTACGGGGCGGTTACATCCGCGTCCTTTTTGCGCCGACGTCTACGCGGAGACTGCGGCCGGCACACCTGCGCCCCTCGAAGGCCCCGCGGCCCGGCGAGCCACCAGCGCCGCCGAGGAGTCCGCGGCGACGCCCTCGACCGCCTCGCCCCGCTTGGCGTAGCGGTTCACGTACTCCTGCTCCGACAGCCCCCGGAGTTTCCACATGATCTCGTCGGTGATCTGGCGCAGCACCAGCGGATCGTCCTGGCGCCTCAAGAACCGGTCGAAGGACATGGGCTCGGAGAAGCGCACCGTGATCGGCATGAAGAACTTGGGTTTCACCTGGCCGATGGGTTGGGCCTCCCGGGTTCCGACCATAGCGACGGCCACCACCGGGCACCGGCAGCCCAACGCCAACCGGGCCACGCCGGTGTGGCCCTTGTACAGCCGCCCGTCGGGCGAGCGGGTCCCCTCGGGATAGATCCCGAACACCCCTCCCCCGTCGAGCACCTCCCGGGCCGACGCCAGGGCTCGCTGCGATGCCGAGCCGCCCTCCCTTTGGATCGGGATCTGCCCGACCGCCCGGAAAAACCACGCCGTCTTGGGGTCCTCGAAATATTCCGCCTTGGCCACGAAGGTGACCCGGCGCCGCAGCACCAGGGGCAGGAAGATGGAATCGGAGAACGACACATGGTTGCTGGCCAGGATCACGGGACCCTTCTTGGGTACGTTCTCGATCCCCTCCACCCGCAGGCGAAAAAGGAAGCGCAGGTTGGGGGTCAAAACGAACTTCAGCAGCCAATAGGTCATATTCCGCCCCCACGCTAGGTCACCTCGGGCGAGGAACTTTTCCCACTCCTGTTACAGCTTGACGAGCGCCTTGCGAAGGTGGCGGACGCCCTGGGCGATGCGCTGCTCGTTTTCGATGAGGGCGAAGCGTACAAACCCCTCGCCGCCCCGCCCGAACCCGACCCCCGGCGACGTGGCCACGTTGGCCTCTGTCACCAGCAACTTGGCGAACTCCAGCGACCCCATCTCCCGGTAGGGCTCGGGGATCGGCGCCCACACGAACATGGTCGCCTTGGGCTTGTCGATCTCCCAGCCGATGCGCGCCAGGCCCTCGCACAGGGCGTCGCGGCGCGACTGGTAGATCTCGTTGACGAACTTGGGGTAGTCCGGCGCCTCGTTCATGGTCACGATGGCGGCGATCTGGATGGGCTGGAAGGTGCCGTAGTCCAGGTAGCTCTTGAGCTTGGTGAGGGCCGCCACGATCTGGGGGTTGCCCACCATGAACGCCACCCTCCAGCCCGCCATCGAGAAGCTCTTGGTCAGGGTGTACAGCTCGACGGCCACGTCCTTGGCCCCGGGCACCTCGAGGATCGACGGCGGCTTGAAGCCGTCGAACGCGGTGTCCGCGTAGGCGAAGTCGTGGACCAGGACGACGTCATGCTCCCGGGCGAAGTCGACCAGCCGCTGCATCCACGCCAGGTCGACCACCTCGGTGGTCGGGTTGTGGGGGAACGAGAAGACGATCACCCGCGGCCGGGGCCACGTCGACTCCCAGCTCTCGATCAGGTTGGCAAAAAAGTCCTGGTCGGGTCCCAGCCGGACCTGCTGGACGTCGGCGCCGGCAAACAGGGGGGCGTAAATGTGGATGGGGTAGCTGGGCGTCGGGACGAGGGCGGTGTCGCCCGGTCCCACCAGGGTCCACATGACGTGGGACAGGCCCTCCTTGGCACCGATGGTCGTGACCACCTCGGTGTCGGGGTCCAGCTCGACGCCGAAGCGGCGCAGGTAGAGGTTGGAAACCGCCAGCCGCAGCTTGGGTATCCCCCGCGACGCCGAGTAGCGGTGGTTGCGAGGATTATGGGCCGCCTCGCACAGCTTTTCGACCGCGATGTCGGGACTGGGGATGTCGGGATTGCCGAAACCCAGGTCGATGACATCGTCGCCGGCATGGCGGGCCTGGTCCCGGAGCTGGTTGATGATGGCGAAGACATACGGGGGCAGACCGTTGATGCGGCGGAACTCCATGGCGCTCCGAGGCTATCGGACGACCCTGGCGGCGCCCGCCAATTTGGTGACGAAGGCGGTCCAGTCGGTGCTCGGCGGGGGCCCGTAGATAGCCCACCCGACACCCGTGTCGGCCAGGCGCCGCAGGTGTCGGGTCAGGTCGCCGTCGGCGGGCGGGAATCCCCCCCAAGTCGCCGCCGCCCCTCGCCCGCCGTGAGCGGCCGCGAAGGCAGCCAGCTCCTCGAGCGGGCCGCCCCAGGAATTCCACCCGTCCGCGTCCGCGGCCGCGATGGCCCGCACGGGGCGGGACCGGCCGCCGATCCAGGTGGTGATGTGCTGGGCCCGCAGCGCCCGGGCCGCCTCCTCCAGCAACCGCAGCCGCCTTCGCAGCGGGGGGAAGGCCATCCCGTAGGCCTCGTTTTCGGCAGCGGTGAGCGAATCGCCGGTGCCGAGCCCGGCGATGACGCGGCCCCCCGCGATCTCGTTCAGGGTGACGAATGCCGCCACCAGCACCGGGAGCGGGGCCATGGTCACCCGGCTGACCAGGGTCCCGAGCCGGATCCGCTCGGTCCTCGTCGCCATGGCGGCCAGCATGGGGATGGCTGCCAGTGCGGGCCGGTGCGGGCTATTGATGGGGAAAAAGTGGTCGTAGCTGAACACGCCGTCGAGCCCACTCTCGTCGGCTTGTTGGGCCACCGAGAGCGCGTCGGCGGGCGAGCGGGCAAATACGGGAGCGACCAGCCCCACTTTCACCGTTGCTGTGCGGTCCGCCGGTCGGCGCCCTGGCGGGCCAGGAGGGCGGCGCCCACCGCCCCGGCCCGCCACCCCAACTCGGCCAGCGCGATGCGTATCTTGGGCCGGTACTCGGCCGCCTCCACCAGATCGGTGAACGCAGCCCGGACCGGTTCCAGGAACAATCCCCCCGCCTCGACCAGGCCGCCGCCGAGGACGATGCATTCCGGGTCGAAGACGTTGGCCAGGTTGGCCAGGCCCAGGGCGACCCACCAGGCGAAGCGGCCCACGATCTCCAGGGCGCCGGGATCGCCTTCGGTGGCGGCGGTCGTCACGTGCTCGCCCCGGACGGCCACCGGGTCACCCCCGGCCAGCTCCACGATGCGAGGCGCCTGGCCCGCCTCCGCCGCCTCCCGGCCCAGCCGGCCCAGGCCGCTGCCGGAGGCGAAACGCTCCCAACAACCCCGCTTGCCGCATGGGCACGGGGGCCCGTGGATGTCGACGACCATGTGGCCGATCTCGCCGGCGAAGCCGTTGCCGCCGAGGACCAGTTGACCGCCGGTCACCAGTCCGCCGCCGATACCGGTCCCCAAGGTGACCATGAGCAGGTCGAGGCTCTTCTGGCCCGCCCCCAGCACCCGCTCCGCCCAGCCGGCGCAGGTGGCGTCGTTGGCGACGGTCACGGTGACGCCGGGGAGGCGCTGCTCCAAGCCCTCCCGTACCGGGAGCCCGACGACATGAGGCAGGTTGGGGGCGAACCGCAGCACGCCGGCGTGGTCGACCAGGCCCGGAGCGCCGACGCCGAGTGCCTTCACCGGCCCGAGCGAGGTGACGACCTCGGCGATGGCGTCGAGCACCGCCTCGCCCCCCCGGGGCGTGGCGACCCGGGTCTCGGCCCCGATCTCGCCATCGGGGCCCAACTGGAGGCCCAGCACCTTGGTTCCGCCGACGTCGACGCCCGTCACCGCGTTCTCCATCAAAGGGAGGGTAGGTGCTTCCGCCCGGCGCGTGCCGGGCCGGGCCGGGCCGGGGCGGGGCGGGATTTCCCGCCGCCCGGTCGAACTAGGGATCCAAGGTGGTGCGATGGGGCGACTTCGGATCCCGGGCCGGGGCGGCATCGCCGGTCGGCGGCCTTGGGGCGAGCTGGTAGAAGGCGATGGCGGCCGCGGTCGCCACATTCAGCGAGTCCACCCGGGACTCCATCGGTATGCGCCGGCATTCGTCGGCCTGGTCACGGGCCGCGTGTGACAATCCAGGGCCCTCGGCGCCCACCAGGACCGCCACCGGTCCCTCGATGGCCGCCAGCTCCGGCGCCGCGGGATCGGGCGTCAGGGCGACAACCCGAAATCCGGCCGCCTTCAACTTCGTCAGGGCCAGGGGCCACGGCTCAAGGCGGGCCCAGGGAACCCGGAGGACGTGACCCATCGAGACCCGCACCGCCCGCCGGTAGAGGGGGTCCACCGAGCCCGGACTCAACAGAATGGCGCCCACGCCGAAGGCGGCCGCGTTGCGGAACAGGGCCCCCATGTTCTCGTGGTCACCCACGTCCTCGGCCACCGCCAGCAGCCGCTGGCCCCCGACAATGGCCTCCCAGGGGACGGGCGGCCGCCGTCCCGCGGCCGCCAGCGCGCCCCGATGGAAGTGGAAGCCCGTGATGGCACGCATCACGTCGGTGGCGGCCAGGTAGACGGGCCAGCCGCCGGGACCGGCCACCAGATCTGGGCGCAGCTCCTCGAATCGGGCCTCGGTCACCAGCAGCGACCGCACCGGGTACTCGGACCGGAGGAGTTGGCGGATGACCAGGAGACCCTCCACCATGAACAGACCCGCGCCCGGCTCCTCTCGCTGGCGAAGCTCGGCGTCGGTGAGGTTGCGGTAATCGTCAACCCGGCGATCGTCGGGGTCGACGATCGGTACGACCGGTCCCACCGGGCGCCGCTAGCTGGGGAGCAGGGCTTCGATCGCCCCGACCACCTCATCGGACTCGGGGTCGGTCATGGGGCGGAAACGAGCGACGATTTCTCCTTCCGGGGAAAGCAGGAACTTCTCGAAGTTCCACTGGATATCGCCGCTCGCGCCCTCGGCGTCAGCCTGCGCGACGAGTTGGCGGTAGAGAGGATGGCGCTGGTCACCGTTGACCTCGACCTTTTCGGTCAAGGGGAATGTGACCCCGTAGGTGCTCGAGCAGAAAGTTGCGATCTCCTGGGAGGTCCCTGGCTCCTGGGCGCCGAACTGGTTGCAGGGCACCCCGAGCACGGTGAAGCCACGCTCCTCGAAGCGCTCCTGGAGCCGCTCCAACCCGGCGTACTGCGGCGTCAGGCCGCATTTCGACGCCACGTTCACGATCAGCACCGCTTGGCCCTGGAACTGGTGCAGATCGAGGGGTTGGCCGCTCAGCCCGCCCAGATTGACATCGTAGATAGCCATACCGGGAGGCTACGGCAGCCCGATTGGCAACCTCGCCGCAGTGAGGGACTCAGCGGACCGAGATGCGCTGCACGGTGCTGTGAGGGCGGGGGGCAGGAGCGGGGCGGGGCCCGTCGGCGGAGGGGGACGGCGGCGGCGGGGCCGCTCGGGCGAGGCGGGACCGGGCCAGTTTCAGTAGCGACTGGCTCAACTGGCCCACGGTGTCCAACATCTCCGCGAGGCCGGCCGTCGTCACCGCGTCGTCGAGCATGTCGAGGGCATCGTGGGCCGCCGCGATCACCTCGCTGGCGGCGTGCTGGATGTGGCCGAATGCCGCCTCGGCCCGTTCTCGCTGCGAGGAGCTGCTCATGTCGTGGCTCCGAAGCTGACTTCCAGCCACGACGAGACCATCTCGGCGCCCACCACCTGGCGGCGGCGCAGGGAATCGGGGAGCATGATCGCCCGCCGATGGGGGCCCACCCGGACCAGGAGCTCGCCGTCGCGGCGGCCCACGTCCAGCTCGTCGGGCACCGCAAAGGGCAGTTCCAGCCGGAGGACCAGGAGGTCGTCGCGGGCCTCCACCTTCAGCGGCTCGCCGCGATGGAGGATGGCCGTGGGATCGAGATCGTGGTAGACCGCCTCGGCGAAGTCGCGGAGGCGCTCCAATCCGACCAGCTCGTCGGTAGCCAGTTCCGCTCGCAGCACCGGAAGGGGGGCAAAGCCCGTTTCGATGGTCGCCAAATGCTCGGCATGGGCCTCTTTCCACGACTTGAACCAGGGGTCGGTGACGGCCTCGGGGAGGAGCCGGTTGGCCACCACCGCGTCCACCCGGTACCCGAAGAGGGAAAGGTAGGTGGCCGTCCGCCGGGCTTCTGCGATCACCACCCGCTCGGGGTTGACGACCAGGCGGATGGTGCTGCGCTCACCATCGGTCAACAGGTCGCGGACGCCTTCCAGCCCGTCGTACAGGCGGCGGGCGGCGCCGAAGACGTGGTCGCCGGCGACGGGCATCGAGGTGAGGTGGCGCAGCAAGGGGCGGACGGTCTGCACCACCCGGCGCTCGACGGGAAAGATCCGCTCCATGTACCAGGCCAGGATGTCGGGCAGCGACAGCAGGCGAATCGTTTCCGCGGTGGGGGCGCAGTCGACGACGACCACGTCCCACTGGCCGCTGTCGGCGTGGCCCTTGATGTCGCTGAGGGCGAAGATCTCCTCGAGTCCCGGGAGGATCGACAGTTCCTCCGCCTCCACCGTTTCCACCCCCGCCCACCCGAACAGCTCCCGCAGGTAGTCCTGGATGTCGCCCCATGCCTCTTCCAGGCGCTCGGTGGCGTCGAGTTGCTGGCCCCAGAGATCGACGCTCACCTGGCGGGGCCGGCCATCGAGTTCGAAGTCGAAAGCGTCGCTCAGGCTGTGGGCGCTGTCGGTGGACAGCACCAGGGTCCGCAAGCCCAGGTCGGCGCAGCGCAGCGCGGTCGCCGCGGCCACCGAGGTCTTGCCGACCCCTCCTTTACCCGTGAACAGGAGCACCCGGCACGGCACGGCGGCGGCTGATCGGGTCACACCTCGGCTCGGACTTTCAGCTCCCGAAGGATTTTGAACCCAAGCCTGCTCTCGGCGCGGCGCTTCACGAAACCGGGCAGGGGGACCCTCAAGCTGACATCCAGCTGGTACTGGACCTCCGTTTCGTCCCGGCCGTCAGGGGAGGTCTCGAAGGAGTAAGAGCCGTTGTAGGAACGGGTGAGGTCCCCCGATTCCTGGACCCAGGACAGGCGCTCGGGGGCCCCGCTGTAGTCGTACACCAAGGTGAGCGAGGTACTGCGGCCGAAGGCGGCCGCCCGGAAGGCGACCTTGGTGCCCCGCCCTTGCGAGTCACGGGCCAGCACCTTCACCCCCTTGATGTCGTCCGACCAGCTGGGATAGCTCTCGAAGTCGGTGAGGATGGCGAACAACACCTCCGGGGTGGCCTGAATCATCGTTCGTTCGGCGACCTGCTCGTCCACCTGGGTTCTCTCTATTCCCCGGGCGTCAATACCTGGCGGTGTTCGGCCGGACAATGGAGTAGTAGTACCCGAGGACGATCCCGTTGCCAACGAGGAACCAGGCGGTGGCGACTCCCACGACGAGCCAGAGGATCCAACTCCGGCGGTCCTCGGCACCGCCCGGGAACTCGGAACCGTCCCGGCCGCAGCAGTCGAGCAACGCCAGCAGCGGGATCGACTCCATCACGAGTAGGGCGAAGACAAGGGCCACGGCGGAGCGAGATTACCGCCGGTGGCGGCGCGCCATCCCGTCGCGGGGGCGGGGCACGAACACCCCGTAGCGGGCGGCCCAGAATTCGCAGTGGGCCACGCCCCACACGGGTACCAGCCAGCCGAAGGCCAGGGCCGCGGTGATCCAGCACGTGGCGGCGGCCACCACCACCTGGATCGCCACCGCGCCCAGCAACCGCAGGCGCACCGCGGGCGGGGCCACGTCCTCGAGCAGGATCAGATTCCACAAGCTGATCTCGTCCTCGCGACTCCGCCCTGCAGCCACGCCCCAGCCCCAGAGGTACAGGCCGCTGCCGGCGACAAAGAGCAGCAGGTCGACCGCAACCACAGGGATCCGAGCGGACGGGACGATCACGGCCAGGGCGGTGGTGGCCACGAAGACCAGCGTCCCGACCCAGGCCGAGGTGATGATCGCCGCTCCCCGCCCGGCCCACTCGTCTCCGCGAGGCGCCATGACTCCTTGGCGGGCCGCCGACCGCTGCTCCCGAACCATCTCGGCGCCGCCGGGCATGGCGCGCCGGGGCCGGCCGCCGACCGCCAGGTCGCGGCTGGCCGAGGCTCCGGTCGCCGAAGAGTCGGCGCCTCCGACCGGGGCCGGAGCCGACGGCGGGGCCGGGGCCGAGGCCGAGGCCGAGGGCGGGGGCGGCTCCCGCCGGCGCCGGGTCATGGCGGCGATCCCTTCGACAGGGTGATCAAGGCGTCCTCCAAGCGGGCCGCCAAGGTGTCGTACTCGAACTCCTCCTCGGCCCGGGCCCGGGCGGCCTGGCCCTGTTCCAATGCCCGCCACGGGTCGTCGAGGAGCCGGCCCAGGGCGGCTGCCACCGCCTTGGGGTCGCTCGGAGAGCCGACGACGAAACCCGTCTTGCCGTCCTCCACCGCCTCGGCGGCGCCGCCGCTGTCGCCGGCGACCGACGGCACCCCACTGGCGGCGGCCTCGAGAAACACGATACCGAAGCCTTCCTGCTCCAGGCCCGCCCAGCGGCGCCGGCAGCACATCGCGAACAGGTCTGCGGAGCCGTACAGGGCCGGCAGGTCGAGGTCGTTGACCCGGCCGACCAGGCGCACCGGGGCGCCGGTCCGCTCGACCAGCCGGCGCAGCCGGGGCAGGTCCCGGCCGCCCCCGGAGATGGCGACGGTCAGGCCAGGATGTTGGGGAGCCAGTATGGCGGCGGCCCGGATCAGGGTGTCCATCCCCTTTCGGGGAACGAGGCGGCTCACGCTGACGACCAGCGGGCCGGTGGCCGGCAGACCCAAGCCGGGCCCGGGTGGCCGCCCGGTCGATGGCCGCCAGGGGCCGGAACCGGGTCGTGTCGACACCGGGTGGGATGCGAACCACCGCCGGGAAGGGCTGATCCCTACCTACCGCCCGCCGGGCCTCGCTCTCGGGATAGCCGCCCGCGGCGATGACCAGTGACGCCTGCGACACCACCCGGGCCAGCAAGGGGCGGGTAACCGGCAGCCGGCCGGGAACGGTGATCTCGGTGCCGTGCAGGACGACCCCGTAGGGCAGGCCCAGTTTGGGCCCGAGCAGACCCAACGGCAGGACCGGGTCCAGCACCACCGACGTGGCGCCGACCGCGGCGGCCAGGCGGCGGATGCGCCGGGCCAGCAATCGGTTGGGCAACAGGACCGTCCAGCGGCTCCGGACGACCCGGAAGGCCTGCTCCTTGTCAAATACCTCGGCGCCCCGGTGGCCGGTCGTGAAGACGGTGACCTCGCCTGCTGGCAATCGCCGCCAGAGCTCCCAGAGATAGGTCTGGATGCCCCCGATCTTGGGCGGGAAGTCATTGGTGACGAGGAGGTGGGGCACGACGTCTCGGAGCGGGGCGAAGGGACGGGTGGGCGCCGGTGGCTGGAACGGGCCGCCCGGTCGATGCCCAGCCTGTCACCTGCCGGGTGGTTACGTCAGATCAGCCCAAGCGAGATCCCGTTCCTGCCGGACATCGGGATCGCCATCGTCGGCCACCAGGACCAGCAGGTCGCGCCGGTGAAGCCGCGCCGCGGCCCACACCGCGTGGCCTCGGATGAGCGGGTCGGGATCGCCGAGGCAGCGCCGCAGGGTCGCCTCCACGGCGGGGTCTCCCCCGTCGGCAGTGTTGCCCAGGACGATGAGGGCGTTGCGGCGCAGGTACCGGGGCTGGCGCCGGGGGATGTACCACCGCCCGAGCCGGGCCAGAAGCTGCTCGTCAGTGGCCGCCAGGATCTCGAGTAGGTCGACGCGGGGCTCGTCGTGGGGTCCTGGCTTCGGGCCTGCGCCCTGGGCCCGCCGGGCCGCGGCCAGGTTCTCCGGGCACACCTCCTGGCAGTCGTCGCACCCGTACATCCGGCCGCCGAGCGCCTCGCGGTACTCCAACGGGAACACCCCGGGGGCCTGCACCAGCCACGCCAGGCAGCGGCGGGCGTCGAGCACCCCCGGCGCCACCAGGGCCCCCGTCGGGCAGGCCGGGAGGCAGCGCCGGCAAGAACCGCAGCCGTCCGGTTGCAGCTCGATGGCAACGGGGAGGGGGGCGTCGGTGACAACGCTGCCCAGCACGAACCACGAGCCAAGGCCGGGCATCAGCAGGTTGGTGTTCTTGCCGTACCAACCGAGCCCCGCCCGCCGGGCCGCTTCCCGGTCGACCAGGGCGTTGTCGTCGGCTACTACCGCAGCCCGCCATCCCTCGTCCTGCAACTGCCGGGCGACAGTGCCCAAGGCGGCCCGCAGGGGCCCGTAGTGATCGGCTGAGGCGTAGCGGGCCACCACGCCGGCACCCCGGCCGGATTCGTCGGTGGCGGCGGCCGGGCGCTGCGACGGATACCGCAGGGCGCCGACCACGATGGCCTGGGCGCCGGGGAGGATGCGACCGGGGTCCGTGGAGCGGGCCGGGTTGCGGTAGGTAAAAGCCATGCCGCCGTGGAGGCCGGCCGCCCGTCGCTCCTCGAGGTGGCGTCGAGTTTCGTAAAACGGGGTGGCCGCGGCGATGCCCACCGCGTCGAGGCCCGCCGCCAGGCCCACCCGGCGCACCTGGCCGGCGAGGGTGGCGCCGCCCGTCAGGAGCCGGTCGTCCCTACGGCGACGCCGGGGGCCGGCGCCGGAGCTTGAGCCGTCCTGGCTTCGCCTGCCGATTCTCATCGGCGGGCCGGCCCCGGGCCGAGGCCGGGCCCGCTGACGGCTCGGCAGCACCGGCTTGCCTGGCCCGGATCCGGACAGGGTCGCGGCCGCTGTTGGGTTCGGTTTCGGGGCTCGGGCCCGGATCGTCCTCGCCTGGTTCATCGGCGTCCACCACCGGCACGGGTGCCGTGATCGGGTCATCAGCTTCCAGGCTGGTGAACACCTGGTAGACCTCATCGACCTGGCCGGGATCCGACTGCCGCTGCGCCGGCGGGGATGCCGGCGGCGGCCCCTCGTCGGGGTCGGAGGCATCGAAGACCCTGCGGGCCCGCAGCGGACGGGCCCGCAGGGAAGACGAGCGGTCAGCGTCGCCGTCCTCCGCTGGCGCCCGGCGAAACACGCGGACCCGCTCGGAATCGCGTTCCGCGGGGGCGCCGACACCGAAGCGCTCGGTGGTGGACAGCCCCCGCTCGGCGGCACCGCGGGCCGGGGCGAACCGGTGGCCCTCGGGATCGGACGGCGCCGAAGCGGGCGGCGACAAGGAGGCCCGGCGGGAGCTCGGCGGCGACGGATCGGCCAACTGATCGCTCGGGATCCTCGCCGGCGCACGCAGGGGACGCTCCCGGCGGGGACGCGGAACGGCCGGTGACGCGGGCTCCGACGATGCCGGGGCCGGGGTTCGCTCCTCGGCGGAAAGGGGCCGCAAGGGACGGGGACGACGCTCCGGCGGGGCGGTGCCGGGATCGGCCCCGGGGGCGCCACCCGGGACGGATCGCGCCGCCGGGCCAGCACCAGCACCAGCACCAGGATCCGAACTCCCTAGGGGGCGCGATCCCGGATCCGACCCGCGGTTGGAACCGGACCGCCGACCGGGTTCCCGATCCGACGTCGATGCGGCGTCGGACGCCCGGCTCGGAGCCGGGCCCGAGGACCCAAGACGAGCCGACGACTCCGGGGCCGACGGTGCCGGTTCGCCGTCTTTGGGAAGACGCGGCGACGGTCGCGGCGCCGGGGGAGCGGAATCTCCCGATCGATCACGCGGCGGCGGCGCCGGGCGCGAGGGCGGGCTCTGGCGCACCAGACCCCCCGCTCCGCTGTTCAGCAGCGACAGACGGCCCGACGGGCGGGGCGGGAGGGGCGGGGCCGGGGTCGGCTTGGGGGGGGCGGCCGCGGCTCGCTGAGCGGCCGCGGAAACGGGAGCGGCGGGCGGCAACGCAGCCGGCCGACGCCGGCCGGGCTCCACGTAGCCAAGTTCGTTGGCCAGCTTGTTGATGGCCCGCAACGTCCCCTGGGCCATATCGATGGTCCAATCGCCGTGTTGGCGGCGCCGTTCGGCCAGGTAGGACACTCGGACCACCCAGCTGCCTTCCGATTGCTGGAAGGCAGACCAGGCGTCCTCGACGGCGGGGCCGGCGAGGACGATGCCCTTCTCGGCCAGGTTCCACAGCACCGAGTCTCCGAGGGGTTGCAGCGAAGGGCCGATCCGGGGCTTGACATAGGTCAGGCCCCTGGCCCGCTCGACGACGCGGGCCTGCTCGGCCAGGACGGGAGGGGCAAATCGACCGACCCAGTCCTCCGACATGCCGGCGGTCTCCGCGACCTCGTAGACGCTGCGTCCGGTGCGCAGCAGCGACTGCACCTCGCGGGGGGTCAGCTTGCTCTCGACCTTGGGGCGCCGCAGGGGGGCGATGGTCCCGTTGACGCCGGCTCCCGATCCCCCGCTCCCGGCGCTTTCCTCGGCTTGGAGGCGAAGCAACTCCTCGATCTGCTCGACCAATGCCCGGTCGAGAGTGACGACGAAGCTTCCTTCCTCGGTTCCACGACGCGTTCCGAGAATAAGCCCCTTGTGATCGGTTGTGAATCCGACTAGATGGAGCTGTTGCATGGCCCCCGCACCAGGGAGTCCGGCGGTCGGACCCGTCCAAAATGACGCTACCACCTCAGCTTGTCGATCTGGCGCACCCAGCTATAGGCCTGACCTGCAGTTATTCAAGCGCAGGTGCTTTGTGGGCGGTGACGAAGGGCCGGTACCAGGCCCGCTCGGGTGAGCATTCTCACCGCCCGCTCCTCGTCGGCGTTGATAATAACGGCGTCGCCCGGCTCTTCACAAAGAAAGGTAACGACACAGTCCTGGCAGTGGCTCGTCCCCTGCATCGAGCATTCGTGGCAACTGATCACGAGAGTCATGGGACCATCATGACCAGGGGGTGTGACCATAACTCCCGGCCAATCCATCGGGGTCACCATGGTCGAAGCAGCCCCGACAGCGGAGTCACACCTCGCTGTGCACACCCTCCGGCTCCACCGCTTGGCCCGAACCACACCACCGGCAGGACACCTCCTCGACCGCTTCCGACAGGACCTGTTCGTCCTCGACGGTGAGTTCGCCGCCCACCGTGAAATGGTGGAACGCCCGGGTCCGCCGAGTCACGGTCACGTCGAATCGGGTCACATTCCCGCAGGCGGCGCAGCGGTAGCGAACAGGGGCCGGCGGAGTCACCCGATCACGGTAACGCCCCGGGCGCCGTCTATCGTGCAGGCATGGTGAATGCCTTCGTCCTCATCGACGCGCTTCCCAGCCGGGTCGCCGATCTGGCGGGCGAACTGGCCGACGTCGAGGGTGTGGCCGAGGTGTATTCCGTCGCCGGCGAAGCCGACCTGGTAGCGGTCATCCGGGTGCGCCTGCAGGACGAACTGGCCGACGTCGTCACCCGCCGCATTTCCAGCCTCGAGGGGATCACCAACACCCGGACCTTGGTCGCCTTCCAGGCCTTCAGCCGTCACGACCTGGAGGCAATGTGGGATCTAGGGGCGTAGAATTCGTCCGTGGCTGACTTCTTGACGTTTCTCGGCATCGTTGTCATCGTGGCCTTGGCCGCGGTGGCTCTCAGCGTCGCCCTGGTCATGCGCGCCCTCATCCGGGCCAACCGGGTGGCGCCGGGCCGCCGCTCGACGGCGCCGCTCACTTGGCTGGTGTCGCCCCGGCTGCCGGCCCGCCTGCACCGTCGGTTACGGCGGGCGGTCGCGGTCAGCGACTTCGCGGTCCGCACGGTGGCGCCCGCGGCAGTGCCGCTTCGCGACGTCGCCAGCGAGTTGACGACCCGCGCCGCCTCCCTTGACGACTGGCTGGTCGCGGCCGACGGCCTCCACCCCCTCGCCCGGCGCCCCCGGCTGGCCCAGTTGACCGCTGAGGTCCGCGAGATCGAAAGGTCGTCGGCCCGGCTCCACAACGTCAGCGGCGACTGGCGCCGCATCCTGCACCAGTCGACAGCCGCCACCGCCGTCCCCTTGCCCGACCTCCACCAGCGGCTGGATGCGGTGGAAGCGGCCCTCCGGGAACTCCCGGGCCCCTTCGACGCCGCCCCCCTACCGGTGCCGGCCACCGCCGCCGCCCCGGTCGGGCAGCCCCTACGGAGGGGCATCTGACCCCGTCTGAGCTCGTCTAACCCCCGGCTAACCGGCTAACCGTCTAACCGGCTAACCGTCTAACCGTCTAATCCGGCCGAGTCGACTTGGGCGATCCGGGCCTGGGGCACCTGGTCCCGGCGGTACCGGCACGAGACACGTCCAAGCGCTCGCCGGGCCGGGCGCGGGACCTAGCTCCCGGCTGGCGCAAGGGACTGCGACACCTCAACCAGGCGCTCCAAGCGAGCCGCAGCCCGCCCGTCGTCGAGCGCCGAAGTGGCGATATCCAGCCCCTCCACCAGGTCGCCCGCCACACCCGCCACCAGCAATCCGGCCGCCGCATTAAGCAGGACGATGTCGCGCCGGGGCCCTTTTTCCCCACCCAACACCCGCCGGGCGAAGTCGGCGTTGGTAGCCGCGTCGCTGCCCAGCAGCTCCGCCGTGACCACCCGGGCCAAACCCAACTCCCGGGGGTCCAACTGCCACGTCCGGACGTGGCGCTCGCCGCCCGCGTCGAGCCGGGACTCGACCAGCGTCGAGCGGTCGGTCGTGGTCAGCTCGTCCAGGCCGTCGTGGCCGTACACCACCAGGGAGTGCACGGCGCCGTTGGCCGCCAGCACCCCGGCCATCTTGTCGGCCATGGTCGGGTCCGACACCCCGACCACCTGGCGCCGGGCCCGGGCCGGGTTGGCCAGGGGGCCGAGGAAGTTGAACACGGTCGGGACCCCGAGCTCGCGCCGGGTGGGACCGGCATAGCGCATGGCCGGGTGGAACCGAGGGGCGAAACAAAATCCCATCCCCGCCGCCTCGATGCACGCCGCCACCTCGTTCGGGCCCAGGTTGATGACCACCCCGAGCTCCTCCAACAGGTCGGCCGAGCCGGCTTTGGACGAGATGGCCCGGTTGCCGTGCTTGCACACCGGCACCCCGGCGCCTGCCACCACGAACGCGGCAATGGTCGACACGTTGATGGTGCCGGTTCGGTCGCCTCCGGTGCCGCAGGTGTCGACGACCCGCGCCGCCAGCGACTCGCTCAGTGGTACCAGCTCGGCGGCCGCCAGCATGGCCTGGACCAGGCCCGTCATCTCCTCGACCGTCTCGCCCTTGCAGCGCAGGCCGAAGATGAAGGCCGCCAGTTGTGACGGGGTGGCGCTGCCCTCGAACACGTCGCCGAAGGCCGCCGCCGCCTCCGCTGAGGACAAGTCGCGGCCCGAGGAAAGCCGGCCCAGGACGAACGGCCAGCCACCCAGTTCCTGCAACGTCACCGTCATGGCCGGCCCTCCTTTAGTCCCACCAGATATCCCGGTCCCGCACGCCGCGTGCGATCAGGCCCAGCTGGATCTGGCTGGTGCCCTCCACGATCGTCAGCTGCTTGGCATCGCGGTAATAGAGCTCCGTCGGGTGATCCTTCATGTAGCCCGCCGCCCCCAGCATCTGCAGGGCCAAACCCGACGCCCGCACCGCCAGCTCGGTGGCGTAGTACTTCGCCATCGACAGGTAGGGCACCCACTCTTTGGTGTAGCGCCCCGCGTCGGCGTAGGACGCGGCCCGGTAGGTGAGCAGGCGGGCCGCTTCGATCTCGGTGGCCAGCTTGGCCACCTCCCACTGGATGCCCTGGAAATCGGCGACCTTGTGCCCGAAGGCGGCCCGTTGCTCGGCGTAGGTGGTGGCATACATGAGCGCCCCCTCGGCCAGCCCGATCCCTCGGGCCGCCACCAGGGGCCGCATGGCGTTGAGCCCCAGCATGGCCAGCCGGAACCCCCCGACGTCGCCGATGACGTTCTCCTCGGACACCACGACGTCGTGCAGTAGCAGCTCGCCGGTATCCACGCCCCGCAGGCCCATCTTGCGGTCGATGGTCCCCACCTCGACGCCGGGGGTGCTGCGGTCGACGATGAACGCCGTGATCGATCCCCGGCTGTCGCCGGTTTTGGCGAAGATCGTGTACCAGTCGGCCTGGGCGACGCCGGACATCCAGCATTTGACCCCGTTGAGCTGCCAGCCCCCGGGGACGGGACGGGCCCGGGTCAGCATCGCCGCCACGTCGCTCCCGGCCTGGGGCTCCGAGAGGCCGAAGGCGGCCCGGGTCTCCCCCGCCGCGATGCCCGGCAGGTAGCGCTGCTTCTGGGCCTCGGTTCCTGCGATCAGCAGCGGCCCGGTGGGCAGCCGGCTGAGCAACAGCATCAGGGCCGCCGTGTTGGAGTACTTGGCCACCTCCTCGATGGCGAGGGTCAGCCCGAGGGTGCCCGCCCCGCCGCCCCCGTACTCGACGGGGAGTCCGAGGCCGAAGAGCCCGGCTTGGCCGAAGAGGGTGAAAAGGTCGTCGGGGTACTCCCCCGTTTCGTCGATCTCGCGGGCCCGGGGCCGCACCTTGTCCTGAGCCAGGTGGCGGACCGAGTCCCGGAGGGCGGCCAGCTCGTCGGGGAGATCCCATTCCACGGGCGCCGACGGTAGTAGGGACGGGGGGGAAAAGCCCCCCGGGCGCGGGCCCGACGCTACTGAGGCCCGGGCGCGGGATGCGGCGGCGTCAGGCCGATCGCCGGCGCTGGCGGACGAACCGACGACGCTCGCGCTCGGTTGCGCCGCCCCACACACCATCGCGCTCGCGGTTGGCGAGGGCGTACTCGAGGCACGTCTCACCCACTGGACAGGAGGCACAGATCGCCTTGGCCTCCTCGGCGTCTTCCTCGGAGACCGGATAGAAAATATCGGGATCGACGCCACGGCAGGCGGCGTGCTGACGCCAGGCCAGGTTTTTCATGGAGCTCGAATCACATCCTCAGAATCGGATGGCCAACCGTCATGGAGCAGTACCCAGGGTGCCCTGGTTTTTATGCGAACCGCAGTGAATATTCTTGCCGATCGGTTCCCGGTTCGTCCAGATCTAGGATTGACCGGCTTGGTTCGCTTCGGCGAAGCCGCGAGCCTGGCTTTCGGTTTCTCCCATTTCCGATCAGGAGGTCGAATGATCCGCAGCCCGGCCGCGGCACCCCGAACCTCCTTTGAGCGGGGAACGGCCCTGGGCCGGATGGCTCGCGAGGCCTTCGATGTGCTGGTTATCGGGGGGGGTATAACCGGAGCCGGCGTCGCCCTCGACGCAGCCGCCCGGGGCCTGCGGGTGGCGCTGGTGGAACGGTCCGACTTCGCCTCGGGTACATCGTCGCGGTCGTCCAAGTTGATCCACGGGGGTTTGCGGTACCTGCAGCAGCGGGAGTTCCGGCTGGTCTACGAGGCGCTGGCGGAGCGGCAGCGGCTGCTGGAGAACGCGCCGTACCTGGTTTCGCCCCTGCCGTTCCTGATCCCGCTCTTCGGCCGCGACGGCGTCGTCCAGTCCGGGCTGGCCCGGCTGTATTCAATCGCCCTCTGGCAGTACGACCTCACCGGGGGGTGGCGGATCGGCAAGCGCCACCGCCGCATCACCCGGGAGGAGGCGCTCGGATACCTCCCCACCCTCGACATCGAGCGGCTGGTGGCCGGCTTCCTGTACTGGGACGCCCACGCCGACGACGCCCGCCTGACCCTCACCATCTTGCGGACTGCGGTCGTCAACTACGGGGCGGTGGCGGCCAACTACGCGCCGGTGTCGGGTTTGGTCGCGGGGAGCGGGGGTCGTGTTGTCGGGGCACGACTCGAGGACGGCACCGAGATCCGGGCTACGGTCGTGGTCAACGCCACCGGGGTGTGGAGCGACCAGATCCGGGGCATGGACGAAGGCGCCGGGGTGCTGGGGACATTGCGCCCCGCCAAGGGGATCCACCTGACGTTCCCGGCCGCCCGGTTGCCCATGACAGCCGCCGCGGTGCTGCCGGTGGCGGGCGACCGGCGGTCGATCTTCGTAGTGCCGTGGGGCGAGGTCACCTACGCCGGGACCACCGATACCGATTACTCAGGACCGCTCGACGACCCCCAGTGCACCCCTGCGGACGTCGAATACGTGCTGGCCGCCGTCAATGCCGCGGTCACGTCCCGGTTGACGAGGGAGGACGTTGTTTCATCCTGGGCGGGGCTGCGGCCCCTCGTGAGCTCAGCCAAGAGCCAGCGCACCGCTGACTTGTCGCGCCGGCACCGGGTCATGCTCTCCGAACGAGGCCTGATCACCGTCACCGGCGGCAAGCTCACGACCTACCGCCGCATGGCCTCGGACACCGTGGATGCCGTCGTCGAGCACCTGGGCCGGGGGGCCCGGCGCAGCCCGACCAAGCGGCTGGCGCTGCTGGGGGCACCCGGTTGCGACGCCCTCCAGCACCGGGACGCCGCGTCCCGCCTGGGTGTGGCCGAGCCCCGGCTGGCCCACCTCGTGGGGCGGTACGGCACCGAGGCCCGCACCGTGATCGCCATGGTCGAGGCGGACCCGGAGTTGGCCCACCCGCTGGTGCCCGGCCTCCCGTACCTGGGGGCCGAGGCGGTGTATGCGGCTCGCTACGAGATGGCTTGGACGCTCGAGGATGTGCTGGCCCGCCGGACCCGGGCTTTACTGCTGGCCCGGGACGCCTCGGCAGCGGTGGCGACCGCGGTGGCCCGGTTGATGGCGCCGGAACTCGGGTGGTCGGCGGCCCGGGTGGAACAGGAGGCGAGCCGCTACTCGGCGTCGGTCCGCCACGCCCGGGAGGCGGCCGGGCTGGCCGACACCACGGACCTGGTCCTCCGGTGACGGCACAGCGACGGGCGCCACGGCAGCACGGGGCAACGCAACATGGGGCAACGCAGTGCGTTTTGCCAAAAAGTGGTGTCCCAACATCACTTTTCGGCAAAACGCAATCCGGGCTCCGCTGATGGTCGACCACGCCCGGCGGGGGGTTCCGACGCCGCCCATCAGCCTCGACCTGGGCAGCGGCACCGGGGTGGACGACATCCGGGCCCGCTTCGAGTCCGCCGCGGTACCGGTCGCCGATGCCGTCATCGGGCGCCTGCGCGGCGTCTGCGCCAGCGTCGACACCGACTTCGAGGTCCGGGCCGAGTCGGGGCGGGACTGGTGGCCGGTCAGCGTGGCCTGGGCCCTGGGCCGGCAGGTTCCCGCCCTGGCGGCGGCGGTGGCCCGCCCCACCAGCGTCGCCGAGGTGGCCGCGGTGCTGGCGGTGTGCCACGACGCCCGGGTCCCGGTGACTGCCATGGGAGGACGCAGCGGGGTCTGCGGCAACGCCGTCCCCGTCTTCGGCGGCATTCAACTGGACGTGACGGGATTGTCGGGCATCCTGGCGGTGGACGACGAGTCCCTCCTGGTCGACGTGGCCGCGGGCACCTTCGGCGACGTCTTCGAGGACACCTTGCGGGCCGACTGGGGACTCACGTTGGGCCACCGGCCCCAGTCGATGGCGCTGTCGACGGTCGGTGGCTGGGTCGCCTGCCGGGGGGCGGGCCAGTACTCGACCCGCTACGGCAAGGTCGAGGACATGGTCACGGGCCTCCAGGTGGCCCTCGCCGACGGCCGGGTGATAACGACGGGCGGGACGGCTCCCCGGGCCGCCACCGGCCCCGATCTCACCCAGCTGTTCGTGGGGAGCGAAGGGACCCTCGGGGTGATCACCTCGGCCCGGTTGCGGGTCCACCCGGTTGCTCCCGCCGAGCGCCGGGCCGCATTCGCCTTCGCGTCGTTCCCCGATGGGCTCCACGTCTGCCGGAGCATCCTGCGGCGGGGAGCCACCCCGGCCGTGCTGCGCCTGTACGACGATCAAGAAAGCCGCAGCGGATTCGGGGTCGACGGCGCCAGCGTGCTGATCGTGCTCGACGAGGGCGACCCGGCCATCGTCGACAGCGTGATGGCGGTGGTGGCCGAGGAGTGCGCCCGGCGGGACGGCCAGCCGCTGGAGGAGGGTCTGGTGCAGCGCTGGATCGACCGCCGCGACGACATCTCGGCCCTCGAGGCGGCGGCCCGCGCCGGCCTCACGGTGGACACCATCGAGGTGGCGGCCCGGTGGAGTGTGCTGCCGGCGCTGTACCGGGAGACCATCGCCGCCGTAGCCGCGATCGACGGCACGTTCCTCGCCAGCGCCCACCAGTCCCACGCCTACCCCGACGGAGCGTGCCTGTACTTCACCTTCGCCGGCAAGGCGGCATCCGACGGCGCCTTCGGAGCCATAGCCAATGCCGCCGACGCCTACTACCGGCGGGTCTGGGACCTGGTGATGGCGGTCACCGCCATTCATGGCGGCGCCATCAGCCATCATCACGGCATCGGCATCAACAGGGGACGCCACCTGGCTCTGGCCCTGGGACCCGCCTTCGAGGTGCTCGTCGCCATGAAGCAGGCCCTCGACCCCCACGGGGTGCTCAACCCCGGCAAGTTGGGATTGCCGGCGCCCTTCGGGGACGTGCCGTGGCCCTAGGCCTCGACCGGCGGGCGCTGGGCCGGGGGATGGCGACCTACCTGGCCATCGCGGCACCGTGCGGCCTGCTCATCGCCTTGCTCCACGGGTCCGACACCCAGGGCCACGAGTCGAGCCTGTGGGTGGTGGCGGCGCTGGTGATCATCGTGGTGGCTCCGGGTGCCGCCGGCGTGGTGGCGGGCGGGGGCCAGCCGACGCCGCTCGTGCACGGTGCGCTGGCGGTCGCCGCCCCCTTCGGCGCCTTCCTCGTCATCCGGGCCGTGGCCGGTGTCGCCCGGGGCAACCTGACTGCCTCCCAGGTCGTCACCTTCATCTTGTACTTGGCGGTGTTCACCGCTTTGGGCATGCTGGGCGGGTACGTCGGCTTCCGGCGCCACCAGCGGCTCGATTAGCCCCGACCAACACGAAAAAGGGGGGACGACCATCAGCATTCTCGTGATCGACGTCGGAACCAGCGGGGTTCGGGCGTCGATTGTGCGCCCCGACGGCGCCGTCGACCATATCCACCACCAGCCGACCCTGCCATCCACGCCATCGCCGGGGTTTGTGGAGTTCGATGCCGGGGCCATGGCCGCGGCCGCCTTGGCGGTGGCCCGCCAGGCGCTGGCGGCCGGCGGCCCGGTGGATGCCGTCGGCATCGCCAACCAGCGGTCCTCGACCATCGTGTGGGACCGGGCCACAGGTCAGCCGGTGGGACCGGGGATCGGCTGGCAGGACCTGCGGACCGTGGGAACCTGCCTGATGCTGCAGGCCCAGGGGATCCGGCTGGCTCCCAATGCCTCGGCCACCAAGCTGGGCTACCTGCTGGACACCTATGACTACGACCGCGGCCGGGACCTGCTCTTCGGGACGGTCGACACCTGGATCTGTTGGCAGCTCAGCGAGGGCCAAGCGCACGTCACCGATGTGACCAACGCCTTTGTGACCGGCCTGGTGCATCTCGATGGCTCCGGGTGGGACCCCGCCATCCTGGAGGCGCTGCGGATCCCGCCGGCCATGCTGCCCACCATCATCGATTCCTCGGCCGAGCCCGGCACCGCCGGTTGGGCAACCGCCCTGTCCGGCGCCGGGGGCGGCGGGAGCCGGGGCGGCGGCGGGAGTGGCGGGGGCGGGGGCGGGAGCCGGGGCGGGCCGCCGATAACCGGCTTGGCGGGCGACCAGCAGGCCTCCCTGGTCGGTCAGGGCTGCACCCGGCCCGGACTGGCCAAGGTCACCTTCGGCACCGGCGGCATGCTCGACGTCTGCCTCGGTCCCCGCCCGACATTCGCTTACCGGGGCGACGGCGGCTGTTTTCCGATCGCCGCCTGGCGCCGCAACGGCCAACTCGTCTGGGGAGTGGAGGCGATCACCCTCTCGGCGGGCACCGCCGTCGAGTGGCTCCGCGACGACTTGGGCCTGATCGAGACGGCGGCGGCGTCCGAGCAGGTCGCGGCGCAGTGCTCCGACAGCGCTGGGGTGTACTTCGTTCCCGCCCTGTTGGGGCTGGGTACGCCGTTTTGGGATTTCGGCGCCCGGGGCACCTTGCTCGGCCTGACGCGGGGCAGCGGCCGGGCCGAGGTGGTGCGGGCCGTCCTGGAAGGGGTGGCCCACCGCGGCGCCGACCTGCTGGAGGCGGCCGAGACCGACGCCGCCCGACCGATTGTCGCATTGCGGGTCGACGGCGGCATGAGCGCCAATTCCGTCTTCGTACAGGCGCTGGCCAACACCTGCCGCCGCCCGGTGGAGATATCGCCGGTCCTCGAGGCGACGACCCTGGGGGCGGCCTACCTGGCCGGGATGGCGGTCGGCACGTGGGCCGGCGAGGAGGAGGTGGCGGAATCGTGGCACCCCCGCGCGGTTGTCGAACCCGACCGGGAGCTGGACCGCGACCGCTGGCGCCAGGCGGTCGAGCGGGCCCGGGCCTGGATCCCCCAGCTGTCCACCCTGAGCTTCTAACCCGCCTCGCCGATAGGTGGCCGCGAGAACAAGGCCTTGACATCGCCCTGGCTGTGGATTACCACCACACAGGAATGGGCGGGGCTGGCCGAACGACAGCCAGTTGGTGAAAGGGGCTTCAATGGGGGCATCTGCACGCAGTGGAAAGCAGCATCGGCAGATCCGTGTCCCGATGGTGGTGGCCACGCTCGCCATGACCGTCGCCGCCATGGGTATCGGGGGCAGCACGGTCGCCGCGGCCGCGGCGAAAGCGGCCGCGGCGCCCGCCCCGGCTCGGTCTCCTCAGGTGATGACCACCAGCGAGGTTCATCACGACACGTCGGCGCCGCTGCGGTCGATCGCGCCCAGCGGCTCGCCCTCGCACGCCCATCCCGCCTTGCACTCCCAATCGGCGCAGTCGACGGGCGTCGCGGCGCCCGACACCAGCGGGTCGCGGCTCGCCCCCACAGTGCGCATTCCCACCACCGCCGTCAACTTCACGGGTATCGGGGCCAATGGATCCGCGCCGCCCGACAACGACGGCGCGATCGGCGCGACGCAATATGTGGAATTGGTCAACAGCCAGTTCGCGGTGTATTCGAAATCGGGCGCCACGGTCCTCGCGGCTCGGGCGACCAACACCTTGTGGTCCGGTTTCGGCGGTGGCTGCCAAACCAACAATGACGGCGACGGCACCGTCGGTTTCGACACCATCGCCCAGCGCTGGGTGATCCAGCAATTCTCGGTCACGACCCAGCCCTACCTGGAGTGCATCGCGGTCTCGACCAGCAACGACGCCACCGGTACGTGGAACCGGTACGCCTTCCAGACGACCAACCAGGACAGCTCGGGCAACGGCTTCCCTGACTACCCCAAGCTCGGGATCTGGCCAGACGGGTACTACGTGAGCTACAACCTCTTCAACGCGGCGGGCAACCTCGGCCAGGGGACCCTGCTGTGCGCCTATGACCGCACCGCCATGGTCAGTGGCGCCGCCGCGACCCAGCAGTGCATCCTCGGGACCACCGCCGCCGAGAAGACCGCCTTGCCGGCCACCGTCGACGGCACCCGGGTACCGCCCGCCGGGGCGCCGGAATGGTTCGTCGGGATCTCGCCGACGACCGCCAACGCCCTCGCGTACTACAAGTTCCACGTCGACTTCACGACCCCCGCCAACAGCAGCGTGACAGGCCCGACCGATCTGCCGGTTCAGGCTTTCAGCAATGCCTGCGGCACCACCGGAACCTGCATCCCCCAGTCGGGCACCACCCAGCAGCTCGACTCGCTGGGCGACCGGCTGATGTACCGCCTCGCCTACCGAAACTTCGGGGACCACGAAGCCCTGGTCGTGACCCACTCGATCACGGCCGGGACCTCGGTGGGGGAACGCTGGTATGAGCTGCGCCCGAGCGCGGGGGCCCTCACCGTCTTCCAGCAGGGCACCTATGCCCCCGACGCCACCTACCGGTGGATGGGCTCCATCGCCCAGGACAGCGCCGGCGACATGGCGCTCGGCTACAGCATTTCCAGCAGTTCCTTGCATCCCGGCATCGCCTACACGGGACGGCTGGCCACTGATGCCGCGGGCCAAATGCCCCAGGGAGAGGCGACCCTGTTCGCGGGACCGGGCTCGCAAACCCCGACGTTGAGCCGCTGGGGTGATTACTCCGAGATGACCGTCGACCCGGTGGACGACTGCACCTTCTGGTACGTCAACGAGTACCTACCGGCCAACGGGACCTTCAATTGGGCCACCCGGATCGGCTCGTTCAAGTTCCCGAACTGTGGTGCGACCCAGGCCAACGACTTCTCGATGGCCGCCAGCCCCGCCAGCGTCAGCGCGGTCCAGGGCCAAAGCGCCACCAGCACCATCTCCACCACTCTCGTCAGCGGGTCGGCCCAGTCGATCTCCCTCTCGGCCAGCGGGCTCCCCAGCGCCGCCTCGGCCAGCTTCAACCCCGCCAGCGTGAGTTCGGGAGGCAGTTCGACACTCACCATCACGACCGCGGCGACGACGCCGGCAGGTACCTACAACGTCACAGTGACCGGTACCGGCACCTCCGCCACCCACACCACCGCGGTATCGCTGACGGTGACATCCAGCGGCGGAGGAACGGTCGTGACCAACGGAGGATTCGAGGCCGGCAGCTTCGCCGGCTGGACCGCGAGCGGCGCCTCTGAGACGGTGGTCTCGCCGGGACACTCGGGGACCTACTCGGCCCGCCTGGGCGCGACGACCGCGACCAACGGCAACAGCTCCATGCAGCAGACGATCACGGTCCCGAGCAACGCCACCTTGAGCTTCTGGTACCAGCCCCACTGCCCGGACACCTTGACCTACGACCAGGAACAGATGCAGGTCCGCAGCACCTCGAACGCGGTGCTGCTTACCGTACTCAACGTGTGCTCCAACTCCGGCGTCTGGACCCAGGTGACCCAGAGCCTGGCCGCCTACGCCAGCCAGACCGTGGTGCTGTGGTTCAACAGCCACGACGATAACTACGCGTCCGACCCCACCTACACCCTGTTCGACGACGTCTCGGTGACCAGTACCGCCCCGGTCAACGACTTTTCGATCAGCGCCAACCCGTCCAGCGTGAGCGTGGTCCAGGGCCAGAGTGCGACCAGCACCATCTCCACTGCGGTAACCAGCGGCTCGGCCCAGACCGTCTCGCTGAGCGTCAGCGGCCTCCCCACAGGGGCCGGCGCGTCGTTCAACCCGACCAGTGTCACCGCAGGGGGCAGCTCGATACTGACCATCACGACGGCGGCGGCGACCCCACCAGGCACCTCCACGGTCACCGTGACCGGCACCGGGACGTCGAAGACGCACTCCGCCACATTGTCGTTGACGGTCACCAGCAGCAGCGGGACCGTCGTGACCAACGGTGGATTCGAAACCGGAACCCTGGCGGGCTGGACGACTGGCGGCGTTTTCTCCCCGGTAGTGAGCACCACGCAGAAACACACCGGGTCGTACTCGGCCAAGCTTGGGGCCAGCACCACCCCCGAGCCCAGTGGCGACAGCTCCCTGATTCAGACAATCGCGGTGCCGACGGGCAGTTCGTCGCTGAACTTCTACTACTGGCCGGCCTCGGCCGACACCATCACTTACGACTGGCAGGAGGCGCAGATCCGCAGCACATCGAGCACCCTCTTGGCCCAAGTGTTCAAGGTGGCTTCGAACACCCAGACGTGGACGGCGGTCACCTTTGACCTGACTCCCTACGCGGGGACGACCGTCCAGCTGTACTTCAATGTCCGCGGCGACGGCGCCGGGGATCTGACCTACATGTACCTCGATGACGTGGCCGTCAACGCCTCGACGCCGCCGCCGGCGTTGACGCAGGTGAGCAGCGATCCCTACACCAACACCACCAGCCAGCATGCCACCGAGGTCGAGCCCGACAGCCTGTCCAACGGCTCGACCATCGTCTCCGCCTTCCAGGTGGGCCGCTTCAACGACGGGGGCGCCAACGACACCGGGTGGGCCACCAGCACCAACGGCGGTCAGACATGGAGCCACGGTTATCTACCGGGCATCACGACCTCTCAGGGCGGCGGCACCTGGGCCCGGGTCAGCGATCCCGCAGTCGCCTGGGACGCCAAGCACGGCGTGTGGCTGATATCGGGCTTGGCGCTCGACACCTCGGTCACCGGCCGGGCGGTCACCGTGAACCGCTCGACCGATGGGGTGACCTGGTCGAATGCCACCAATGCGGTGACCACGACTACGGGCTCCCTCGACAAGGATTGGATCGTCTGCGACACCACCGCGACCAGCCCGTCCTATGGCAACTGCTACATCGAGTACGACGACAACGGCAATGCCAACCTGGTACAGATGCTGACCTCGACCGACGGGGGCCTTACGTGGTCGGCGCCCCGGCAGACGGCTGACGCCGCCCACGGCCTCGGCGGCCAGCCCCTCGTCCAGACCAACGGGACCGTCGTGGTCCCCTACCTGAACGACAGCACCAATCAGATCCGGTCCTTCGTGTCGACCAACGGCGGGACGACGTGGGGCGCCAGCGTCCTGGTGTCGTCCGTGACCACCCATACCGCGGCCGCGGGCCTGCGCACTTCGGCCCTGCCCACCGCCGAAATCGACGCCGCGGGCACCGTGTACACGGCTTGGCAGGACTGCCGGTTCCGCAGCGGCTGCCCGGCCGATGACATCGTGTTCACGACATCGACCAACGGGACCACGTGGTCGGCGATACAACGGGTTCCCATCGACGCCGTCACCAGCACCGTGGATCATTTCATACCGGGACTGGCGGTCGATCGGGCGACCAGCGGCGCCACGGCCCACCTCGGGCTGTACTACTACTACTACCCCACCGCGGCGTGTTCGAGCCCGTGCCAGCTCGACGTCGGCTTCGTGTCCTCGGCCAACGGCGGCACCACCTGGAGTGCCCCCACTCAGGTGGCGGGCCCAATGTCGACTGCTCTGATCGCCCCCACCACCCAGGGGGCCATGGTGGGTGACTACATCTCGGCGTCGTTCAGCGGCGGGCGGGCCACCGCGGTGTTTTCGGTCGGCGTGACCCCGTCGGGGAGTGCCTTCAACGAGGGGATGTACACCCTGGCGGGCGGCTTGCTGGCCCGTGGCGGCACCCGGAGATCGGAGCGCTGGACCGGCCTTACCACCCCCGTCGGCGGGGCCCAGCCGAGCCGGGCGCCGGTGACGGCCTTCTAGCGCGGCTGGCGGCCCATCGATGACGCTACGCATAGGACCGGCTGACGCATAGGACCGGCTGACGCATAGGACCGGCCGACGCATAGGACCGGCTAAACGACGGACACGTCGATCTGGAAGAGCCGGGTCGGCGGCAGGCAGCGGGGATAGCAGTTCGGGTTGTCCGTCGCCGCCACCCGGGCGTGGCCCGGGGCGGCGGCCACGAAAGTGGCGGTTGCGGACGCCCCCGAGGAACCGGTCGTGCGGTGCAGCACCGGATCATCCGAGGACACCGGTTCGTCCCAGGTGTACAGAGAAGGCCCCGACAGCTGGACGATCAACTGGTCGCCGCGGTGAACGACGAAGGTCCGCCCGCTGTCAGCGTCTCTCACCGTGATCGTGTGGCCGCCGGTGGCGAGGGTGGTGGTGGTGCTCGCGCCCGCCGGAACCGGTCGCGTCGTTACCGGTGGCGACGACGGCGAGGTCGGCCCCGGGAATCCAGGTCCCGGGTTGGCGACAACAGTTGGCGGGCTCCCGGAGAGCGGCATGGTCTCCGGAGGCAGAGCCGTCGTGGCCGAGGCCGGCGTGGTCGGGATCGGGGCGGGTGTGACCGTCCGGCCGGCGGTGGCGCGGCCGCATCCGCCGAGCAGGATCATTCCCGCCAGCAGCACCCAGAGCCGGTTTCGCCGGTCATGGCACCGGGGCAGCGTCTTCTTCAGGTCCATGTCACGATCACCACCTACTTTGACGGCGCCAGCGCCGGAGCGGGTTCCCACCCAGGCGACGGTTGCTGCAGCCTTGTGCCGCGGCGGCCGTCAATCAAGACCACGTTGCCTCGTGCACTCGGAGTGGCAATACAAAGTCGGTATGTTCTGTCCTTTTGCGGGTGCAACATCTTGACAATGCGGTAGCCACGGGATACCACTCCGAGGGGGCGGACGCGTCGGGCGCTGCCACAGCGGGGCGGCGAAAGGGGCATCGGATGCGTACTGGTCGAGGTGGGAAGGTGTATGGCCGGCCCGGGCTTGGCCGGAGGCGGCCTGTCGCGGTGTGGGCGGCTATCGGCGCCGCCACCTTGGGGTTGGGATTGATGCCTGCCCCCGCCGGCGCCACGCCCGCCGGTCCCGCCGCGGTGTCTACTCGGCCGATCACCCCGGCCACCCATCTGCCGGCCGGTGTGACACCCAAGGTTGCCGCCGGTGCCCGCTATGCCACCGCCCCGGCGGGGGCCCACCTCACCTATTACGGCGGCAAGGTGATCTCCAATGTCCGGGTGATCCAGGTGCTTTACGGCAGCGGAACCTACACCCCCGAGGTCCAGGATCCTTCCCCCACCGACGGCACCAGCATCGCCAGTTTCTACACCGGTGTCACCAACTCGACGCATTTCGACTGGCTGTCGGAGTACGACACCACCATTGCCGCCGCCAACGGCCAGCCGGGAACCCAGCAGCACATCGGCCGGGGCAGCTTCGTCCAGCAGATCCAGATCACCCCCGCCGCCGCCGACAACGCGGCCACCGTCGATGACCTCAACATCCAGGCGGAACTGAAAGCCCAGATCGCGGCGGGGCGGCTTCCCACCCCCGACTCCAACACCTTGTTCGCGGTGTACTTCCGGGCCAACCAGGTAATCACCCAAGGCGGCAGCTCGTCGGGGGTGCAGTTCTGCGCCTACCACGGCACTGTCGCCGCCAGCGCGGTGCCGGAGTTCTATTACAGCGTGCTGCCCGATTTCACCACCGGCGGCATGACCTCGGGCTGCGGCAACGGAACCCGCTTCCAGAACGAGACGTCGGTGTCATCCCATGAACTGGTCGAGGCGGTCACCGACGCCGAGGTCGGCCTGGCGACGAACAATGCCCCGCCGCTGGCCTGGTACGACAGCACCAACGGTGAGATCGGCGACATCTGCAACGCCCAGCAGCAGGCCATCACCGGCGGCGACGGGCGCACCTACACCGTCCAGCAGGAGTTCTCCAACCGGCAGAACAACTGTGTCGTCAGCGGCCCCGCCGCCACCAACGACTTCTCCCTGTCCGTTTCCCCAACCAGCGGGACCGTCGCCGCCGGATCGGGGACCACCACCACGGTCTCCACCGCCGTCAGCGCCGGGGCGGCCGCCACCGTCTCGCTGAGCGCCAGCGGCTTGCCCAGCGGGGCCACCGCCTCCTTCAACCCCACCTCGGTCACCGCCGGGAGTTCCTCGACGCTGTCAATCTCCACCACCGCCGCGGTGGCGCCAGGCAGCTATGCCATCACCGTGACCGGCGTCGAAGGATCCAAGACCCACACCGGGACCTACTCGCTCACCGTCACCGGCGGCAGCGGCGGCGGGGGCCTCACCAACGGGGGCTTCGAAACGGGAACCCTGGCCGGGTGGACCTCGACGGGGCCGGCCAGCGTCGTCAACTCCGGAGCCCAGGCGGGCAGCTACGCGGCCCGGGTGGGCAGCACCAGCCCGTCGGGCGATGCCAGCATCTCCCAGACCTTCACGGTGCCGGCCAACGGCAGCGGGATCTCCTTCTACTACAACGTCACCTGCCCCGACACCGTCACCTACGACTGGGCCACCGCCACGCTCAAGGACAACACAACGGGCGTCACCACGACGCCGCTCGCCAAGACCTGCGTCAACCCCTCCTCCGGCTGGCGCCAGGTGAACGCCGCCGTCACCGCCGGCCACAGTGTCACCGTGACGCTGGCCAGCCACGACGACAACTACGCGGGTGATCCCACCTACACCCTCTACGACTCGCTCACCGTGACCTCGATCGGCGGCGGGGGCGGGATCTCCAATGGCGGCTTCGAAACCGGGTCCTTCAGCGGGTGGACCACAGGAGGTGCATTCACGACGATCGCCAGCTCCGGAAGCCACTCGGGCATCTACAGCGGCCAGGCCGGCAACACCGCGCCCAGCAACGGCGACTCCAACATCGTCCAAACTTTCACGGTGCCATCGGGGGCGACGACACTCAGCTTCTGGTACAAGATGACCTGCCCTGACACCGTCACCTACGACTGGGCGACCGCCACCCTCAAAAACAACAGCACCGCCACCACCACCACCGCGCTGGCCAAGACCTGCGTCACCAACACCTGGACCAAGGTCACCGCCGCGGTCACCGCAGGAACCAGCTACACCCTGACGCTCACCAGCCACGACGACAACTACAGCAGCGACCCCAGCTTCACTGTCTACGACGACGTCACTTTGAGCTGAGCGCAGGCAGCGCCTGCTCGACCGAGAGGAGGGGGGCCATCAGGTCCCCCTGCTCCTCGACCCGCCGCAGCACGTCGGGTGCCTCGAACACCAGCCGCTCGGCGTCGCCCGCCTCCAAAGCCACCTCCACCTCATCCCAGGAGACCGGCGTCGAACAGGTGGGCCGCTCGCGGGCCCGCATGGAATACACCGAGACCGTGGTCTTAGAGGCGGTGTTCTGGCTCCAGTCGATCAGGATCTTGTTGGGCCGGACGGAACGGTCCTGAGTCGTCACGATGAGGTCCGGGTACTGGCGTTCGAGCACTTGCGCCAGGGCGTGGGAAAAAGGGCGGGTTTGGTTGTACGTCGTCGGGCTGTTCAAAGGCACATAGACCTGCAGACCCTTGCTTCCCGAGGTCTTGACCCACGATTCCAGATGCAGGGACCCCAGGGTGTCCCGGAGCAACAAGGCCACCCGTCCACAGGTCAGGACATCAGCGCCCTCGCCGGGGTCGAGGTCGAACACAACCGAGCTGGGTCGCTCCAGGTCCTCCGCGCGAGCCAGCGACGGGTGCAGCTCAATGGCCGCCAGGTTGGCCGTCCAGACCAGGCTGGCTTTTTCGTCCAGGCAGCAGTAGCCGATGCCGCCCATCTCGATGGTGGGTAGCCAAGCGGGCCGATGGGACGGACAGTTCTTCTCATAGAAGAACTGCTTGTCAACGCCATTCGGATATCGCTTGAGGGTGATGGGCCGCCCGGCCACGTGGCCCACCATCACCGGCGCGATACGGGCGTAGTAATCGATCATCTGGCCCTTGGTAAAGCCCGTCTTGGGCCACAGCACCTTGTCGAGATTGCTGAGCTTGATCCGCCGCCCGTCGATGTCGACCTCGACGGAGGCGTCGGTCACGCAGACGCCTTCTGGCGGGACCGCTTCGTTTTCCCATCCCCCTCATCGGATTTGGCGGCTCGGGCGGCAGCCAGGCTGGCCTCGAGGGCGGCCATGAGGTCGACGACCGGTGCCGCTGGGGCCGACTCGGGCGCCTGGGCGATCTCCGCTCCTGCCGCCTTGGCCTCGATCAATTCGACCACCCGCTCCCGGTAGTCGTCGTGGTACTTGGTCGGGTCGAAGGGCGCCGAGAGGGACTCCACCAGCTGCTTGGCCATGTTGAGCTCCCGGTCCGACGGCTTGGTCGAAGCCGCGGTCGGGACGTCGAGGTCGCTGGTGGCGATGACCTCGTCGGCGAAGAGCATCGTCGACAGCACCATCACCCCGTCCTTGGGGCGGAGGGCGGCGAGGTACTGCTTGGAACGCAGCACGAACTTCCCGAGCGCCACTTTCCCGGTGCCCGCCATGGCATCGACGAGGAGGGCGTAGGGCTTCACGGCCCGCTCCTCGGGGACCAGGTAGTAGGTGTGCTCGAAGTAGATCGGGTCGATGTCGGCGAGATCGACGAACTCCTCGATGTCGATGGTCCGGCTGGCCTCGGGGTCGATGGCTCGCAGCTCTTCGGGGTCGATGATCACGTAGCGGCCCCCGCCCAGGTCGTAGCCCTTCACGATGTGGTTGTAGTCGACCTCCTCGCCGTCGACGGAGCACACCCGTTTCTGGTTGATGCGGCCGCCGTCGGCGTCGTGGAGCTGGTTGAACCGGATGTCTTTTGATGAGGTCGCGGACACCAGCTTGATTGGCACGTTGACCAGTCCGAAGCTGACCGCCCCACTCCAAATGGCCCTGGGCATGGCCCCATTCAATCGCACCTCGCTACCCTGAGTGCGGTGGCGGTCCTGGTGAGGGCGGAGGGACGCACATCAGGGGAGAAAATCCTGGGCTGGTTACTGGGCGCGGCCGCCGTCGAGTTCGTGCTGCTAGCGGTGTCGGGGGGTACCTGTACCTCTTTTACCGGCCTGCGGCGGCCGGGGTCGGCAGTGGCGCCGAGGTGCGGCGGGCGGTCGGATCGCGGGCTCGCTGCGGTTCATCCACCGCAGCCTGTCACACGCCATGATCCTCACCGTTATCGGGATCGCCGGGGTCGGGTTGATCCTGGCCTTCGCCGGTTCGTTGACAGCACGCCGCCACCGGCTCACGACGGCGGCCGCGGTCGGCATTGGGGTAACGGGCTTGTTCGCCTCCTACAGCGGGTTCCTGCTGCCTTGGGACCAACTGGCCCTGCGGGCGATCACGCTGGGCAGCGACCTGCGCGGTGCCCGCGCTGCGTTCGGGCTCAGGTGGAGGAGGTCTTCGTCGGCGGCGCCACACCATCTCGAGCAGCACCTATCGGGGGCGTGGGTCTATGTCCACGTGGGAGCGGTGCCCGTGCTGCTTGTCGGCCTGGGCCTTGGTGGCGCAGCTCGGTGTTCGAGGGCGACGACCTTTGGAACAGCCTCCAGATCCCGCCCGGCGAGCGGTTCGGCTGGGACGCGGCGTGGCGGCTGCGGCAGCCGGTGCGGGCGGTGCGGGCGCGGCAGGCGGTGCGGCAGGTTCCTTCGGGGCTATCCCGGCGGGATGAGCCAGACGGTCACACCGGCCTGGGATCATGAAAGGCATGCCGCCACCGAACATCGACGACACCGCCGCCCGGCTGGCGGCTCTCTTGACCTACGCCGGCGGGGCGCTCAATGACCCCGAACGCCACGACCTGGAGTTCGAAGCCGACATCTCGTTGCAGCCACTGGTCCGGCTCCCGCCCCCGTCCGATGTGTGGGGGGTCGACGGGGGTCAAGCGGTTGTGGCTGACGCCCGGTGCCTGCAGCTGGTCGTCACCAGGGCGGCTCGGACCCGCTGGCGCGGTGGATGCTGCGTACTCGAGGACGAGGGCGAATTGTCGCCCCAGTTGATCGGCTGTGGGGAGGAGCGGCTGGCTGTTCTCGCCTACCAATTGCCGGTGCGCCCCGACGCCGCCATCGACATCGGGCTGTTGCGGGACTGGGGCGAGTGGCGGGCGGTGGCGCAATCGGTGGAGGAGGCCGACCCGGGGGCGATGGTCGTGCTGGACGGGGATCTGGAGCCCGATTGGCGCCTCCCCCCGTCATTTCTGGAGGCATTGTTCTTGCGGGCCGCCGCCCGCGACGTCACCGTGGTCGGGGTGACCAAGCACTCGTCGCTGGCCCGGGGCGGGGCGCCGCTACTCGGGCAACTGGAGCGGCAGGCGGAGCAGACCCTGGGCCCGCGGGCCATGTGGTGGGCCCGGTTGGCAACGACGCGGCCCGACTCGGGACCGACCCGGCAGATCCTGGCGGCCCGGCTGGACCCCGACGCCCGCTTCTCGTTTCGGGTCGACCTGCCGATCGACGCTCAGGCGGCCGCGGTCCTCGGCTCCCTCTCCGCGGTGGCCGACGACGCCGCCTTCCCGGGCTATCCCTACCCGTTGAGCGTGGCCGACCGGCTGGCCGCCTGCCCGAGCTGGGTCCGCGACGAGGTCTGGGCCCAGCTGGAGGACGGCCTCGACGTCGCCGGGGTGCCGCTGGACGTGCGGGAGAGGGCCTTCACCGACCGCCACCGCCTGATGGAGCGAGCATGACGGCCGGCGCCGGCGGAGGCGGGGCCGGCGGAGCGGGGCCGGCGGAGGCGGGGCCGGCGGAGGCGGGGCCGGCGGAGGCGGGGCCGGCGATCCCGGCGCCGGCGGAGGCGGGGCCGGCGGAAGCGGGGCCGGCGATCCCGGCGCCGGCGGAGGCGGGGCCGGCGGAGGGGGCCGGCGATCCCGGGGCCGGCGGTTCCAGGGCGGGCGGGGAGGTCCGGGGCCGGCTGTTCGGCAAGAACGTCCTGGAGGCCACCTTCCGGGCGGCACCCGACGAGGATCTGTTCCTGGGTGAGTTGTTGGTCGGAGTGGATGACGCCACCGGGCGGCGCTACCTGTTCCGGGTGATCGACGTCACCTACGGCACCGAGCACCGTGAGCCGGGTTGGGCGGAGCGGGTGGCCGGCACCCTCCTGGCCGACGACGGGCGGGGGGAAGCGGGCTTGCATCCCCTGTACGAGCAGTCCCGGCGGACCTACCGGGTAGCCAGTTGCAGCTGCTTGGGATACCTCGCCCCCCCGGGCCCCGGGGCCGTGGCCACGGAGTTCCGCAAACCCAAGAGCCTGCCGACCCAGTTTTCCCGGGTGCTGGCTCCCGAGCCGGAGGACTTCGAGTTCCTTGCCCGGCGCATGGGCGACCTGCCGGTGGGGATGTTGCGCAGCGGCGAGACGGTGGTCGACTTCCGCGTCAGCATCCCGGGCGCCGCCCTCTCCAGCCATGTCGGGATCTTCGCCACGACCGGCATGGGCAAGTCCAACCTCATGCGGGTCCTGGCGGCTGGCGTCATGCAGGCCAATGGCCGCTACGGCTTGCTCATCATCGATCCTCACGGGGAATACCGCAGCGCCCTGGCCCGCCATCCTTGGGCGGCCATCGCCCTGCGCACCTATGCCGCCCGGTCCCTACCCAACACCACCGCGCTGCGCATCAGCCTGGCCGAGCTGGGCATCGACGACCTGCGCACGGCCTACGAATGGAGCCGGCCCCAGGAGGAGGCGCTGTTCGAGCTGGAACGCCACTACGGCACCGGCGGTCTGGCGTGGCTGGCCGACTTCGCCCGGCTGGACGACCTGCCGGGATTCCGTGAGGTGGAGCTGACCGGCCGCATCGCCCTGAGTACCCTGCAGGTCGTCCACCGGCGGGCCCGGCGCATCGTGGAACTGCAGTGCGTGGCCACCGACCCCAACGTCTCGGTGGGCGGCGCCGTCTTGCGGGACCTGCTGGGAGGCAAGGTGGTTCTGATCGACGTCAGCGGCCTCGGCTCGACCGAAGAGGTGCTCGTCGCCTCGTATCTGACCCGTCGTGTCCTCGAAGAGTGGCAGTCGGCGTATCTCGACCGGCCCGAGCAGCACGAGCGCATGCCGGTGGTCGCCGTCGTCCTCGAGGAGGCACAGCGGGTGCTGTCCGCCAGTAAGGACAAGGAGTCGAACGTCTTTCCCCGGGTCGCCCGGGAAGGGCGCAAGTTCAATGTCGGGATATGCGCCATCACCCAGCAACCCAAGCTGCTCGACGACGAGTTGTTGAGCCAGTTCAACACCTTCTTCATCCTGGGCCTGGCCGATGAGAAGGATCGCAACATCCTGCGGGCTTCGGCCAAGCAGGACATCAGTGCGGTCGGCAAGGAAATCCAGACTCTCATGCCGGGCGAATGCCTGATCGCAGGACTGGCCGCCCCCTTCGCCATGCCGGCCAAGGTCGATCTCTACTCGGACCTCATCAGGGTCACCCCGCCGCCGCCCCCACCACGCCCGGTGGCGGCCGCCAACATCTCCGCTCTGGTCGACTAAGTACACCAGGGCCGGTGTTTTGGTCACAGGGGGGTGGTAGGGTACGAACATACGTTCCCAGTGGTTGGGGGGATGGTCGCAGGCCCGTTTCGAGGCCTTGCCTTTCCGGTGATTGTTTTGTGGGTTCGGGGATGGCGGCCGATGTGTGTCGGGTTGAAGCAGTTGCGAGAAGCGATGCAGGGTTACGCCACCGCCTTCGACGCCTCTGTTTTGAGTTGCGCCCAGGCAGCAGCGGCGGTCCAGGAGGCGGCGGCGGTCGAGCACATGGCGGCCACCGTCAAAGCATTGGCGGCGGCGCGCGCCGCCCAGGGGTCGTCGTGGAAGGAGGGCGGGTTCTGTTCCCCCGAGGAGGAACTGGCCCGCCGCACCGGCACCAGCGTCAACGACGCCCGACACGCCCTGGCGTTGGGGAAACGCCTCGACGAACAGCCCGAGGTGGCCGACGCGGCCCGCCACGGCAACCTGTCGCCGGCCCAGGCGGCCGCCATCTCCGACGCCGTCGCCGCCGACGCTTGGGCGGCGGGGGACCTGTTGGGGGCGGCCCGGGTGGGCGGGTCGCTGGCCGACCTGAAAAACCGCTGCGCCGAGGTCAAAGCCAAAACCATCGACTTGGAGCAACGCCGCCGCGACATCCACCGGCGCCGGTTCCTGCGGGCGTGGACCAACCCCGAGCGCGAGGGCCACCTCCACGCCATGGCCAACCCCGAAGACCTCGCCCAGATCATGGCGGCGGTGGAACCCCTGGCCGACCTGATGTTCCACCAGGCCCGGCGCCAGGACCGTCACCAACCCCGCCAGGCGTACCTCCTCGACGCCCTCCTCGCCCTCGCCCTCAACGCCACCAGCACCCCCAGCACCGGACACGTCCGCTCCCCGCAGCCCGCCATGGCGGTCGGACCTGACAGCCCAGCCGCCACCCCCGCCGCGGCCACACTGTGGCCCGAAACCGACCCCAACACCGCGGCCACCTGCGACGATCCCGGCCGCACCCGCCCGCCGCCCACCCAACCGCCAAGGCCGACCGGTGGGGACGACGCCCCCCGAGGCGCCACCCCGCGGGACCAACGGCCCACCCGGGACCAACGGCCCACCCGGGACCAACGGCCCACCCGGGACCAACGGCCCACCCGGGACCAACGGCCCACCCGGGACCAACGGCCCACCGGCGGCCACCGACCCGGCGGGGGCGAATGGCCCACCGGGGGCGAATGGCCCACCTGGGGCGAATAGCCCACCCGGCGCTACCGGGCCACCGCGGCGCCCGGCCCGCACACCGTCGGGACGCACCACCACCCGAATGCGACGCGGGGCGGCCGTCAAACTCCTCATCCGAATCGACCTCGACACCCTCCTGCGCGGCTTCCCCATCGACGGCGAAACCTGCGAACTGGTCGGCCACGGCCCCCTCTCGGTCTCCGCCATCAACGACATCATCAACAACGGCGACCCCTTCATCACCGCCATCTTGACCAAAGCCCACCAAGTAGCCGGCGTCGTCCACCTCGGCCGAAAACCGACCGCCTACCAAAAGACCGCCACCGAATGGCTCCACCCCACCTGCGCCGCCGCCGGCTGCCCCCACACCGCCCACCTCGAACTCGACCACCGCCACGACTGGTCAAAAACCAAGATCACCATCTACGACTGGCTCGACGCCCTCTGCCACCACCACCACCAACTCAAAACCAGGCACGGGTGGGCCCTCACCGCCGGCACCGGCAAACGAGCCTTCGTCCCCCCCGACCACCCCCTCCACCCCAACAACCAGCCAACCGAAGGAGCGGCGTGAAACCTTCAGCCAAGCACCTCTGGTGGTAGCCGGGACCGTGGCTCCGTCGCCAGAACCTTGCCCTCGTGCGCGATCATCGACCTCGCTGCCCGATCGCCCGATCAGAGTGAGGATTGGAGGTCCCTTTCCGTGCCCGAGCCGACCGCACAACGTCCGCCGGTCCTCGAGCTCACGATCGTCATGCCCTGCCTCAACGAGGCGGAAACGGTGGCTACCTGCGTAACCAAGGCGCGCCAGTTCCTCGAGGGCAACCGGCTGCTGGGCGAGGTCGTGGTGGCCGACAACGGCAGCACCGACGGCAGCCAGGAGCTGGCGATCGCCGCCGGGGCCCGGTTGATCACGGCGCCTGCGCCGGGATACGGCAACGCCCTGATGGCCGGTATCCGCTCCGCCCGAGGGGGGTGGGTGATCATGGGCGACGCCGATGACAGCTATGACTTCACGGCCCTCGGCGCCTTCGTCGAGGAGCTGCGCAATGGGGCAGACCTCGTCATGGGCGACCGGTTCCGGGGCGGTATCGCTCCTGGAGCCATGCCTCGGTTGCACCGATATCTGGGCAACCCGGTGCTGAGTGCACTGGGACGGAAGTTCTTCGGCAGCCATGTGCACGACTTCCATTGCGGGTTGCGGGGATTCCAACGCGAGGCGATTCTTGGCCTTGCCCTCCAGTCGTCGGGAATGGAATTCGCCAGCGAAATGGTGGTCAAGGCGACGCTGGCGGGGCTGAAGGTGGTCGAGGTGCCGACGACCCTGTCGCGCGACGGCCGCAGCGGCCGCCCCCATATCAAGACGTGGAGCGACGGTTGGCGCCACCTCCGGTTCCTGCTGCTCTACAGCCCCCGGTGGATGTTCCTCCTCCCCGGGGCGGCGCTCATGTCCCTCGGCCTCATCGCGGGGATCGCCCTCACCATCGGCCCGGTCACGGTGAGCGGTGTGACCTTCGATGTGGACACGCTCATGGCCGCCGGCGCCGTCTTCATCATCGGCTTTCAAGCGGTCCTGTTCGGCGTGCTCACCAAGATCTACGCCATCGAGGAGGGTTTCCTCCCGCCGGATCCCAACATCGCCCGGCTGGTGCGCCTGGTCACCCTCGAGCGGGGCCTGGCCATCGGCGCCGTGACCGGTTTGGGCGGCATCGTTGGCCTCTTGGCGTCACTTGTCCACTGGAACCAGCACAACTTCGGCAACCTCGACCCGAGCCAATCATTGCGGGTCGTGGTCCCATCCGCCGTCGCCCTGGTGACGAGCTTTCAGATCGTGTTCGCGGCCCTCTTCGCCAGCGTGCTCGGGATCCGGCGGATCCGCTCCTCCCCGGACCCGGACCCGCGACCGCAACCGGAACCGGAGCCGGCCGCCGGTCCGGCCGCCGGTCCGGCCGCCGGTCCCGTCGAGTCTGCCGGCACCGCCCTGGTCACGGTGCCTGACGAGGGACGCGCCAGATGACCCAGTCGTCGTTCTCCCACACCTTGGTCAGCCCCCGGCCCGACCCTTCGCTGTCGCTGAGCAGCGCCTGGGAGTAGGTACTGCCCTTCTCCATGACATACCAGTCAACCCGGGGAAGCATCAGGTCCAGGTTGGTCCCCTGGAGCGCCACCCGGTCGGTGAACAGGGTCATGGCTCGGGCCCGGAAGAACAGGATTATGTCGTCGCCTCGCGTGTAGCGCTTCACGGCCGCGAACATGTCCTGCGACAACGGCTTGTTGGGGCCGTTCACGATGAACTGATAGGTGCGGTGATAGTTGGTCGATTGCTTGATGGCCCGGGCGTTGAGGTTCAACAGGCCGGCCACCGCCACGACCGGGAGAGCGGCGGCCAGCACCACCTGGTTCGGGCGTCGCATGCCCCACAGGTGGGCCAGGGCGGGTAAAGCCTGGTAGGCGAAGTACACGAGGAACGGCGTGATCGAGAAGAGATAACGCCCCTCTTGGTAGGGCGACATCAACATGATCAGCGATGCGGAGCCGAGATAGGCGGCCAGCGGAATGTCCTCGGAGAAGCCTCGAAGCAGCCGGGCGACGACGCCAACCACGGCCAGGGCCACCAGCATCGTCAGCAGCCGCTCCGCCAGCAGGTGGCTGTGGAACACCTGCATCGGGTACCCGGCCGCCTTGAGACCAAGGTTCTCGGCCAGAATGTTGCGGTAGTAGGAAATGTTGGGCCCGGCATTCTTCAGGCCCGCGCCCTGGATCTTGGGCAGGAAGGTCGTGGGTAGGAGCAACTGGAACGCCACCACCGCCGCTGCAAACGTTGCATAAGGCAGCAGCACCCCGTTCCATTTGGCGTTGCGCAGCACCCGCCAGGATCGGGTCCGCCGGACCGTGCCCGCCAAGGCCGACAACTGCAGGGCGGCCACCGGGATCAGCAGCGTGAAACCCTCGCGACGGATATTGAAGGCGAAGGCCACCATTAGGCCGAGGATCACCAGTCGCCGCCGGCTACAGCCGAGGATCGCCCAGCGCCGGCAACGATCGATCCACCACAGAGACACTCCCACGACCAAGAGGTAGGGAAGGTCGGACAGGACGGTGTCGGTGGCTCCCACGTAGGAGGGAGACAGACCGATCAAGAGGGTCAGAAGGGCGGCCGGGAAGGCGCCGGCCCGGCGTCGCACCAAGTCGTAGAAGAAGAACAGGAACCCACAAAAGGCCGCCACTTCGAGGACCTTCACCGCTTCGAAGTTCTGCCCGACCAGGGCGTAGAGCAGGGCGACCATGAGGGGCCAGCCCCACGGATAGAGGTAGGGACTGAAGGTGTGCCACCCCGAGTTGTCAACGGTGAAGCGGTTGTCGCGGATGACCTCGGCGATGTTCCCGATATTCAGAGCCTTGGCCTGGCGCATGTAGAGAGCGAAGTCGTCACCCCAATCGACCCCGTGGAAATGGTTCATCAGGCAGATAATCCCGATCCCGATGGCGATGAGCACCGGCGGCGAGTAGGTGCGGACCAGCAACCGGCGCCGGGTCAGGGGGGGCGCGATGGCCTCGGCTTTTGCCCCCGCGGGCCCGGGATCAGGCGGCGGACCGGGCGCGGCCGTCGGCTCCTCGACCGGCTCCGCGACGTCGGGCGGCGTCTCGGTCGTGCGCTCCGTCATCCGCCCAGATGACCCCATCGCCCAAGTGTGCCCCGAAGCGGTCCAAGGATCACGACGGGCAGACGCTAGTCGGTGATCCAACGGACGGCCGTCCGGCGAATGGGCTCGGGAGGCGGCACGAGGAGAGAGGGGTTCCGCGGATGGACGACCGGGTCTTCGAACGCATCGGGGCGATCAGTGCAGGCGCGGTCGGGGTGTTGTCCGTCCTGTATGCCGTGGCCTATCTCGGCATCACCCCCGCCGACCAGCGAGGCAACGACATCGACAAGTTCTTCCGATCCTATCTCGCTCATCCTGCCGGGCCCCGCCTGGCGGCAGTCTGCCTAGTGATCTCCGGTATGGTCAGCGGCGCCGCCGTCATTGCGCTCCTCGGGCGGCTCCAAGGCCATGGCCCAGGCCCAGGCCCAGGCCCAGGCCCAGGCCCACGCCCAGGGACGGGCCTAGCCGCGGGCCACCAATGGCGCGCGCTCACTTGGGCCGCCGTGGTGGCGGTAGTGGCGGGACTGGCCACCGCGGCCCACGGGCTCAGCGATCTCGTCGGCGTCGACAAGCTGGCCCACCGCTACGTCACCGGCGACGCCGCCACCCGAGCCGCGATTGCTGTCGCCCATGTCTCTCCATCCCAGGTGGACCCCCGGGGCCTGGCCACTTTCGGGGCGGCCGGCCTGGTGGCGCTGGTGGTGGGCCTCGCCTGGCGCCTTCAGCAACCCCGACTGGGATGGCTGGGAATCGCCCTCGGGATCGACATGGCGCTGCTTTTCGTCGCCACTGCTCTGAGTGTCAATGCCGTGGTTCTGCTTACCGGAGGCCTGGCCTCGGTGGTCCTCGGCCCGCTGTGGTGGCTGGCCATCGCCCGCCAGCTTTGGCTCCCACGCGACGAGTCGGCGTCGCCCGTCCCGGCGACACCGACTCTCGTCTAGCTCCCCCTCGGTCTGGTCGGCTAGTTCTGTCCCTTGACCTCGCGGACCTCGGATTTCTTGGCGCCATTCTCGTTCTGGTTCTGCAGCGCCTGGTAGACGGTGTTGTAGAACTGAAGGCTGAGCTGGTCCAACTGGCTGCTCATGGTCGCGAAGTCCACGTTGGAATGGGCGACCTGGGAGATCTGCGACTGGATCCGCCACAGGGCGCTACTCGCGCTCTCGGCGTTCTCGCCGTTGGGCTCCTGCGTCACCTGGATGACGTACTGGTGGGCGTAGGCGAACGTCTGGCACGACGTGCAGTGGTCATTGACGGCCACCGCCGCGTTCTGGGGCTGGTAGTTGGAGGGGGTTCCCTCGACGACTACGACTTGGACTGCCACCGCCACCGTGCGGCAACCGGTGCAGTTGGATCCGGTGGCGTAGGCGAGATTGGTATCGGTGACCGCAGCATTGTCCCCGTCGAACGCGACCGCGCTGGCGGTGCGAACGGCCGGGGCAGCACTGTTGCTGTTGGTCACCTGCACGATATTCGAATGCGCGTAGGTGAGTCCATCGGCAAACGCCGGCGAGGCACCGAGGAATGAGACTGCCAACAGACACGCGGCTACCGCCATACTGCGTTTCATGTTTTCTCCCCTGGATCTGGAAAGGGCGGCGGGGCACCAGCCGCCGAGCTGGGCCCCACCGCGACTTGGTCGGGCCTCAGTTGCCTTGAATGATCGGAGCGGTCTGCTGTGCGTTGGCGTACGCAGTCGAGCCATCTGAGAGGGCATTCAGCGCCACGGCGGCGTTGACCGGCGCGGCGATGTTCGCATTGATGAGGGACATCGCGGCCCGTTCCGGCAATTCCTCTCCGGCCAGGGTGTCGAGTTCCGCACGGCTCAACTTCCGGTAATCATCCGACATGTTGTGTGCTATTCCTTTCAGTTAGTTGCTACGGAGAGCTTTATTCCCCGGTCGCGGCGGGGAAAACGTATTTGGCGATCAGGTGCTCGGGGGTGACCGCGGAATCGTGGTCGCGGTAGTGAACGTCGTAGATGTGTGGCGGGGCCTGGTCACGGTGGTCGTCCCCGAGAAGCCCGGGATGATCGTCGTCGTCGTGGTCGCCACCCTCGAGCCACTGGCGCCGACCACCGTCGTCGAGGTGGAGACGCTGGTCGCGCGCAGATCACGGGCCGTGGCTCGGCGGTCCAGCTGATTGGGATGCTGGGGGAGGTAGCGCACCGCCACGACGCCCTCGCTCAGGGTTCCTCGCTCGTGGGGCTGAATGGGACGGTAGTTGCGCCCCGGCAGCCACGACAACAGCAGCAACGAAAGGCAGGCCATCCCGGCTAGGGCGGCCAGCGCCCGGCGCACCGGACGGCCCTCGGTGCGAGTCCATCCCCAGACGACCACCTGCTTGGCGAAGCGCCACAGCATCAACATGATGCCGATTATGGGTATCGCCAACACGATCAACTGAACCCCGTCGGAGATGGCGCCCAAGGCGTCGCCTCGGTTGATGGTGCGGCTGGCGTGGTCCCAGAGGCTGCCCGCTGAGTCACCGGCGGTGGCGATGATCCGGGGCAGGTGGATGAGCACCACCAACAGCTCGAAGCCCAGTAGGGGGATGACGACCAGCACCCACGCGGTCACCGCCCAGCGGACCCACCGCTTCAGCACGATCACCCGCTCGTCGGGTTGGCGTCCCGGCACGACGCTGGACAGGATGGGACCGATACGGGCGAACAGGTCGGGGACACCGGTCAGATCGGCCACGATGTAATACCCGTCCAAGCGAATGATGGGCAGGAGCTGGTGGACGATTTCGAGGTGCTCGATGAGCACCAGTAGCAGCAGGGGTTCGAAGTGGGTGGCGAAGAACGCCCCGACGGTCGCCACAATGATCACGACATTGAGGTAGACACCCCCGAGGTCGGTGCGCAGCCGGGCCCGCTTCCCCAGCCGGTAGGCGTCGGTGACGTCGGTATAGAAGGCCGGCCAGGCCAGGTACAGCCCGCAGCCCATCTTGCCCGGGTGGCCGCCGCCATACCGGCAGGCGGCGGCATGGCCGATCTCGTGCAGCGCCGCCGAGATCACCACGGCCGCGAACAGGGGCAGGAACAATCCCGGATGCAAGAACGACTGCCGGAGCGCCTGGGCCACGCCGTGGAGGAAGAACAGCCAGTAGTCGGCCGCGATCAGCCCGACCAACACCGCCAGCACCACCACGGGCAGGAAGAGCGGCTTGAACACCGTTCCCAGCAGTTCCGACACCCGCTCCGAAACCACCCCGATGCGGAAGCGGAACGCCAGGAAGGGGTCGGCCTTGGCCATTTCCGGGCTGCTCCCATCGGCGGCTGCCACGATGCCGAGCGGGCGGAGCTTCTCGTCCACGAGAAACCGGACGTCATCGGGATCGAGCTGGCGATGGATCTCCTCACCGAGCTCGGTGGCCAGCTGCTGAAAGGTCCGCTGTCCGTCCGCTTTGTCGGCTAGGCGGTACAGCAGGTCGGGCAGCTGGATGACCTGGCCGTCGCCGCGCCGGACCAACGAGGGCGCTTCCTTGTAGCCCGAGCCTTCGTACTCCCCGATGAGCTGCACCCCCTCGGCCAGTTTCGGGGGGGGGAAAGAGGCCCGGGGTGCGGCCGAAGCCGGTGCTGACGTTTCCGCGGGACTGATGGTCACCCAATGCTCCTTCTGCCAGCGGCTCGGCCAACAACTGACGGCGACGGTTGTCCCCGGCCCCGAGAAGGCCCAAACTCCGTCAATCCCCATCCCTGGCGGGCTCACGGGGCGGAACTTGGACAATTGGAGCGATCTGCTCGGCCGAGGCGGTCGCCGTCGCCCCACCCTCACCCTCATTGCGGACCACTACCCAGTTGGCCCGGCCCGCCACGTTGACCCGCCCGCCGTGGGCCGCCGCCTCGTTGACGATGGCCCGGATCTGGCGCTCCAAGCGCCCCCTCAGTCCCATGGCATCCTTCGTACCCAAGGATCTCGGGGTTTCATCCTCAGCCCGCCGGGAAATACCGACTACACCGGTGCGGCGGAGACGCCCGGTATGAGCGATCCCCAAGGAGAAATCTCGAAATGAGCGATGACTACCGGAAGTTGACGCGCGCCGAGCTGGACGACCTGGCGGGAGAGGCATTGCCCGAGCGAGCCGCCATGTCCCTGATCAACGCCAACATCGCGGCGCCCGTCAATCTGGCTGCCGCGCTGAACGTGGCGTCGGACAACTCAGTGGCCTATGCCAACGCCCAGCAGACCGCCCCGATCATCCAGCACAACTAGGAGGAACCTGAATGGCTGAGGATTTTCGCAAGATCACCCGGGCCGAGCTCGACGATCTGGCGGGCGAAGCCCTGCCCGAGCGGGCCGCCATGTCCCTCATCAATGCCAATCTGGCGGTGCCGATCAACGCCGCGGTGGCCGCCAACGTGTTGTCCGACAATTCCACCGCCTATGCCAACGCAGTTCAGGCCACCCCCATCCAGCAGGGCAACCTGGTCCCGCCGGCCGGCGGTTAGCAGGGCGGAAATAGCCTATCGACCTGGCCGGCGAGGGCAGCGACATGCGCTGAGCGCAGTCGCTGCCCACGCCGTAGCCGCGGGACCAGGCGCCGGGCAGGGACAATCCGCACGCCTGCGACTTTCTTGCCCCGGCGGGGCAGCCCCTCGCCGTGCACGGCAACCACCGCCGCCACCGGCACGCCGAGCGCCTCCTTGAGGCGGGACGCCTGAGCCGCCACCGGTGCCACGTCGATGACGTGGTCACCCGCCCAGACCTGGCCTCGGCGGACCTTAAGGCGGGCTCGGCGGACTTTGGAGTCGACGACCCAGACCCCGCTCGGCCCGACCACGATATGGTCGAGGTTGCCCCGGTCGCCTGGGCGGCGACGGTCATGCAGGACGACGAAGCGCCGGGGCAGCCGGGCCAGCAATTGGGCCGTGGCTTGCTCGCCGCTCGCCCCCCGGTGCCAGCGGTCGAGGTCGGGCGATGGGCGTGACCGCCAGAGCAGCACGGCCCCGGCCACCCCGACAGCCAGGAGCCGCCCGTCGCGCCAGCCGAGTCCGACCGCAGCCGCGGCGACCAAGGTAAGGACCCCAATGGGGGTTCCCAGCCGGCGCCACCGAGCGCGGCGCCGGGCCCGCCGGCCCGCGGCGGCAGCCGACCCGCCAGGCTGATCGCGCCACGCCACCTGTTTTCCCACCCCCCGATCAAATCACATCGCTGTAATCGTCTCCCCGGCCTGAGAAACTAGGGCCATGCGTATCGCGGCCATCGGCGACGCCCACCTGGGCCGGTCGTACTACCCGTTCACGACCCCCGAGGGCATCAATCAGCGCGAATGGGACTTCGAGCGGTCGTTCGAGGCGGCGGTCGAGTTGGCCTTGGCCCAGCAGCCCGACCTCATCGTCTGGCTGGGCGACATCTTCGACCACCCACGGCCCACCTACCGCTCCTACCGGCTGGCCCAGCGGGCCCTGGCCCGCATCCGGGAGCACGGCTTGCGGGCCGTCATCATCAGCGGCAATCACGACACCCCCCGCCTGCCGGGGACGGGGAGCCCCTATTCGGCGCTGGCCGACGGTTTCCCGGAGATGTACTTCGCCCACCGGCTGAGCTACGCCCGCTTCGAGCTGCCGGGTCTGGCCGTGCATGCGGTGCCTCAGATGCTCTCGGTCGACGCCACGTTGGAGGCGCTGGCCGAGGCCGACCGGAGCCGCAGCCTGGACCGCGCCAACCTGTTGCTGACCCATCCCCGGATCACCCAGGTCCAGCCCCGGTACGCCGATATCAACGAGATCGAGGTCGACGCGGGGCTGCTGCGGTCCGACTTCGTGCTCCTCGGCCACTACCACTTCCACACCCGCGTCGCCGAGGGGATCTGGTACGCGGGATCGACGGACACCTTCTCCTTCGCCGACGACCCGGACAAGGCCAAGGGCATCCTGGTGCTCGACACCGACACTGGTGCCTGCCGCCATGTCCCCCTCAGCGGGCAGCGGGCGCTGGTGACCCTGGAATCGGTGTTCGCCCTCGGCCTGTCGCCCGCCGAGTTGCAGCAGCAGGTGCTGGCCCGGGCCGAGCAGGTGCCCGCGGGTGCGGTGGCCCGCCTGTACCTCGACGGCGTCGATCCCGAGGCCTATCGGCTCTTGGACCTGGAGACGGTGCGCGACACCGCCCGGGCCGGGTTGTTCCTGAAGCTGGAGCCCCAGTTCGCAGCGGTGACCAACGAAACCGAGCTCCCGGAGATGGACACCATGGGCGCCCGGTGGGAGAGCTATGTCGAGAGCCAGGACCTCACGGGGCTGAACCGGGACCGGATCCGGCGGCTGGGGTTGGAGTATCTGGACCGGGCCGTGGAGGCGGCGGGATGAGCGGAAGGGGCGGCCGGTGCTGCTGAAGCAGCTGAGCCTGCGCAACTACCGGGTATACGAGGAGGCCCTCGACCTGGAGCTGCCGCCCGGCCTGATCGGCATCTACGGCCCCAACGGGTCGGGCAAGAGCACCCTGCTGGAGGCGATTCTGTTCGCCCTGTGGGGCCGGGCCCGCACCGCCAAAGAAGACGTGCGGACGGCCGGGGTCGGGGGTGACTGTGTCGCTGAGGTGACCTTCGAGCACGAGGGTCACCTGTACGTGGTGCGCCGGTCGCTGTCGGGGATCAATCTGACGGCCAAGGCCGAGGTTCACTGCGATGGGCTGGCCATGGCTGAGGGGGTGCGCGACGCCACCCGGTACCTGCACCAGGTGCTGGGCATGGATGACGCCGCCTTCCGGGCGTCGGTGTTCGCAGAGCAGAAGCAGTTGGCCGCCTTCTCCGACCGGACGCCCGCCCAGCGACGGGAGTTGGTGCTGCAGCTCCTCGGGATCACCCCCCTCGACGTGGCGCGCGACGCGGCCCGCAAGGACGCCCGGGAGGCCAATGCCAGCCACGACCGGCTCCGGACCATGCTTCCCGATCTGGGCCTCCTGCGGGTCCAGGCCGCCGATGCCGCGGCCGCGGCCGATGCCGCGGTAGTGGTGGCCGAGGCCGAGGAGGCGACGTCGATGGCCGCCCGACGCCACGCCCGGGCGGCGGAGGAGGCGTTCGGGCGGCTGGACCGGCTGCGACAGGAGTACGACGCCCTGGTGATCGAGGGTCGGGCCGCCCGCGCCCAGCGGGATTCCGACGTGGCCGCAGTCGGGATCCTGGAGGCCGAGCAGTCGGGTTTGGCGGCAGCCGCGGCCGAGGCGGAGGAGCTGCTGCCCCAATCGGTGGGCTTGGCCGAAGCCGAAGGCCGGCTGGAGCTGGTGGCGGCGGTGGTGACGGCCGAGCGGACACTGGCTGCGGTGGTCGTTCCTCCCGAGCCCGAAGCCGTCTCGCCGGGGACAGTCGAGGAGGCCCAGCGGGTCCTTGACCGCGCCCGGGCCCAGGCGGCGGGACTCGCCGGTACGATCGACGCCGTCACCGACGAGCTGGCCCGGGCCCGGACCCAGGCGTCGCGTTGCGCGCAGCTCTCCGGAGAGGCCGACTGCCCGCTGTGCGGCCAGGCGCTGGGCGACGCTTTCGAGCAGGTGCAGGCTCATCGGGCCGCCGAAGTCGAGGAAGCGACGGCCCGGCTGGCGGAACTGACGGCGTCACGGTCGGGAGTGGACCAGGCGCTGGTTACCGCCCAGGCCAAGGTCACCGCCTTGCGCCAGGAGGAGGCCCGCCGGGTCCAGGCCCGCCAGGTTTGGGAGCAGGCGTCCGCCCGGCGGGCCGGGGCCGAGGAGGCGGTGGCTGCGGCCCGCCGGGCCTTGGGGGACCTGTCCGGGGCGGCCTGGGTCAGCGAACTCGGCGACGACGGTAAGGACGGCGGGGGGTCCTTGGGGCCTCTGCTGGCCCGCTTGCGAGCCGACGTCGAACGGCGCCGGAAGGCAGCCGCCGAGGTCCAGCGGCTCCGGGGGCGCCTCGAGCGGCGGGCCGCGGTGGCCGCCCAGCTGGAAGCCACCCGTGAGCGGGTCGCGGAGTCCGACCACCGGGTCATGATGCTGCGGGAAAAGCTGCACGGCCTGGGTTTCCAGCGCGAGGAGTTGGAGGCCGCCGCGGCGGTGCGGGCCGACGCTCTGGCAGCCGACGAGCGGGCGGCCCGGCTGGCCTCAGACGCCCGGCTGGCCGCGGCCGGGGCGGCGGCCCGCGCCGAGGGCGAGGCCCGCCGGCTGGCCGACGGCGAGGCCCAGCACGCCCAGTTGGCGTCGCTGGCCGACGACAGCCGCTACCTGGGCCGCATGGCCGACCTGTTGAGCACCTTCCGCAACACCATCGTGGCCAGTGTGGGACCCCGCCTGGCCGTCCAGGCGGCGGAACTGTTCAGTGAGTTGACTGACCAGGAATACGACCGGCTGGAGGTCGACCCGGAGACCTACGAGCTGCAGATCTGCGACGGCGGGCGGGTGTTCGGGCTGGACCGGTTCTCGGGTTCCGAGGTGGACCTGGCCAACTTGGCGTTGCGGGTGGCGATCAGCGAGCACGTCCGTTTCCAATCGGGCGGCACGGTAGGGCTGCTGGTCCTCGACGAGGTCTTCGGTCCCCTCGACCAGGACCGCAAGGCCCGGATGCTGCTGGCCCTGGAGCGGCTCCGGGGCCGGTTCCGCCAGATCCTCGTGGTGACCCACGACTCCGATATCAAAGAGCAGCTTCCCCATGCCATCGAAGTGGTGAAGCGGCCCGGCCGCCGGGCCACGGCCCGTCTGCTGGAGGGCTGAGGAGAGTGGCGGTCCGGCAGGGGCGCTAGGACCAGGCGTGCCCGTTCCAGTAGCGGGGCTGCCCGGAGCCCGCCGGGTCGGGATACCAGCCGGCCGGCGGCGAGGACGGGTTCGGCGCCGGGGGAGGCGCCGGGGCCGCGGTGGGGTTGCCGTAACCGCCGCCGCTGTAGCTCGGAGTCCCGGCGGGACTGCCATAGGGATTGGAGTCGGAGCCGACCCCGCCAATGGGCGTGCCGTAACCGCCGCCCGGAGTGTCATTGCCGGGTGTCCCCCCTCCGCCAGGCTGCCCGTAGGGAGCCGGGGCGCCGTAGGGATCAGGACTTCCGTAAGGGGCCGCGCCGCCGGCGGGGCCGCCGTAGGCGGGTGCAGCAGTGCCATAAGGCGCCGGGCCGCCATAGGGGCCGGGAGCGGGAGTGCCATAAGGCGCCGGGCCGCCATAGGGGCCGGGAGCGGGAGTGCCGTAGGGTGCCGGGCCACCGTAAGGAGCCGGACCACCATAGGGGGCGCCTCCGTACGGTGATCCGCCATAGCCTCCGCCGGGGCCACCTCCCGTCTGGGCCCGGGCCACCTTGGGCCGGATCGCGAGCAGGTAGACCAGCCCCATGATCAGCGGGCAAACCAACAGACCGATGATGTTGAGGACCAGCCAGAGGGTCTTGCTCTGGCCCGACGCCTGCCAGGCCCAGTCGGGGCGCCGCACCACGTCAACGATGGAGATGACCTCCAGGACGAGGCCGGGCAAGCCCAAAATGAGGAAGATCGGGTTTCCGTAGAAACTGACGGCCGACAGGACCATGGTTCCCTCCAGGGATGGGGACCGCTGCAATGAGAATCCCATGGTGCCACGGGCAGCCGGCAGGCGCGACAATGGAGGTGACGGTGAGCCGGCCGGGTGGTCGCGGCCAGGCGACGGCGGAGACGTCGCCGATCTGGTCGAGGAAAGTCGGGACTCCGCAGGGCAGGGTGCTGGTTAACGGCCAGTCGAGGCGACTCGCAGGAAAGTGCCACAGAAAACAGACAGCCGATGGGCGGATGGACCGCTTCGCGGGACATCCGTAACAGGTCAGGGTGAAACGGTGCGGTAAGAGCGCACCAGCGCCCGGGGTGACCCGGGCGGCTCGGCAAACCCCACCCGGAGCAAGGCCAAAAGGTGGGAGGGGCGGCCCGCCCAATCTCCCCAGGTAGGCCGCTCAGATGGATGACCACCTATCCGGTCCCCCGGGACCGGTGGACAGAATCCCGCTTACAGGCCGGCTCACCGTCATCAGCCCCCGCCGGTGCCGTTGCGGATGTTGTCTGATTCGATACCCGCCCGGTCATGCTTCTCGTAGCCGCGATGGTCGGTCATCTCCTCGGCCAATGCCGTCTCGATCACCGACTTGGTCAACTGCTTGAGCAGCCCGTCAGGGCCGGTCAACGACAGGCCCTGCTCCCGGGCCAGCCGGACCAGCTCGGTCGCGGCCTGCTGCTCCGCCGAGAGCTCCGCAGTCTCCCTCTTTGCCGCATCGTCCAGTGTTGCAGTCATGGTCTGTACCCTCCTCGCCGAGCGTTCCGCTCAGCGTTTCAGGCACAAACACCGTTAGGTGGACACTCCCGGGTGCCGGTCAACCTGAACGTGCTGGTGGCGCTCCCGCTGGTAGTGGGGTTGGCCGTTCGTAGGCGATACCGCCATCGCGGGTACGCGAGCGGGTGGTGACGGCGGGCCCCGTCGCCCTGGTGACGATAGGTCTGGCTGGTGGCCTCGCAGGTCGTGATCACCGGGGCGTATGTCGGCGTACTGGGCGCGGCCGTGGTGTTTCTCGCTCTGTCGACGGTCGTGGGGCTCTTGCTCGGGCGCGGTGCGGCGCGACCGGTGGCAACCACGGTGTTGCTGACCACTCCGACGCGGGATTTTGCCATCGCAGCCGCGATCGCCACGGCGGCGTTCGGGCCGGCGTCGGCTGGCCCCCTCGGCCTCTATGGTGTGCTCGTCATCGTCTGGGGCATGGCGCTGGCCGGCGACCGCCGCCGCAGGAACCGATCGGACGCTCGAGCCGGGCCGGCCTTCAGGCAGTCGTCCGGCGTCCTCTAGATCGATCTGTTTTGTCCGTTACGGCCCAGGGTGGACAGGAAATGCGTGATCGAAAAGTCCGGTCCGAAGAGGTCAGCGGCTAGTGCTTTCAGTCGTTCTATTTCCGAAGAGGTCACGGAACTGCTGACTACGCGAATCGAACCGGCGGTCCCCAGTGCCCGCCCGTAGCGCCGCGCGATCCGCTCGGCTTCGGCGGCCGGGTCGTGCCCAGGGCGGCCCTCCGCCAGGAGCCGCAACAGGAGTTCGACGGCGCTCAGCGTCGCCGCGGCCGCGACCGCGGGCGCCGCGGCCTCGGGCGCCGTTTCCGACGCCACCGCCGGCTGCTCCACGACCTCGATCTCGCCGGATCGGCCGTCGACGGCGAGCCAATGCCCGACCAGCTGGGCGCGAGCATCTTCGACACCGCAGACAAAAGGAACGCGTATTTCCCGGCACAGGATGGAAATGTGGTTGAGCGGCGACGCGTCTTGCTCCATGACAATGCCGGCATGGCCGAACACGATCCCGTAGTCCGCCGTCGTGAGCTGGTCGACGACGGCTATCCGCCCGCCCCCGCCGGGCGCATCCCCACCCGTGGCCAGACCCACGACCCGGCCGGCCGCGCAAGGGCGACCTACAAGCCGCCGGGCACCGGTACCGCGAGACCGGGCCGATTGTTGGCCCGCAATGCGCGTCAGCGGGCGGCACTGGAGAACGACCGGTCCCCCGCCGTGCTCCAGTACGGCGAACTCGATGTCCACCTCTGCGTGCAAGTGAGCACGGAGGTCTTCCGCCGCCCGGTGCACCTTTTCCAGTGATATTCCGAGGTCCGGTAATCCGTCGGTGTCGACCCAATGGCCATGGCTTCGGCGGGTTCGGATCTTGGCGGCGCAGCCGCCGACGAGGGCGTCGGCTCCGGCGTCAGTGAGGTCAGCGAGTGGTTCGGCGTCGCCGCTGACGGGATCGACGCTCACGTACAGGCCATACCAGGCGGCCTCGATCTGCGCCTGCAACAGCAGGGCCAGGGAAAAATCGACCGGTTCGGCCCCCACCCGCAGGAGGTACTGGACGGCTGTGACTGAGAAAACAGAACGCCAACACTCGGCGATGGCGTGGCCCAACTTCTGGGGTGAGCAGAGATCCAAAAAGCTGGCGAATACGCCGGGGAATGCCGCCGAACGTCCATCCTCCATGGCACTCGACGACCGGCAGACGATCCGCGGCGCGTCGAGCCGGGCGAAGGCGACGTCGGCCTCGGCGTGGGCCATCGCCTCGAGCGCGGGGGACCGCATCGCGGCGACGATCGAGACTGCGGTGGCGAGCGTATGGCGGGGGTCGAGGCGGAGCGCCGAGCCCTGCAGATAGTGCGCCTGCTCGTCTGCGCCGCACGCTTCGAGCGCCGACCAGAATCGCTCGGCGGATAGGACGACTCCGCCGGGCGTCGAATGCCCTCTCGTATGCGCCCAGCCTAAAAGCGCGGCCTTGCGCCCGACAAGACGGGGCGGCTCGTCAGCGCACGCGGCCAGTGGGATGAGCGACATCGCGGGCTCAGATCGGGCGGCCGATCCAGGTACAGAGGTAGTCCATGTGGACCAGGCGGGTCTCGGCCAATAGCACCGGCCGTTGCGGGAACACCTCCTCGGGAGCCTGGCGGGCCGGGCAGTACGGGTCCGGGGCGAGGAACGTGCGCTTGCCGGTTTCGTGCAATGCGTACAGGTACGACCGCCCTGCGCAGCCGCCGCCACATTGGGCGAGCCTCGAACAGCCGGCGCAGCCCGAGACGTGCTCCGGATTCGCATTTCGCTGGCGGAAGACACGGAACTGCGGGCTTTGAATGATGTCGAGCAGGTCGTGTTTCAGGAGGTCGATGGGCGCCTTGTAGTCGTGGAGATACACGCAAGGGCTCACATGGATCGCACCCTCGGGCGTTATGGAATGAATGCGAAACGACGTGCGACCGCATGGGCAGCGCTTTGCGGCCTGGAAGTCGGTAACCGACGCAATTGGCGGTTCGCCCAAGTCGATCGGCTGGCAAAGCTCGAGGAGCCGGGAAAAGCCGGCGTAATACATCTCGGGCGGTAGCGAGGATTCCATGTGTTGTGGCTGCACGGGCTTCACCGGGTTGATCCGGACATTGGCTCCGTACCGCTTGGCAAGAATGACGAGCGCCTCGATTTTTGGAATGGTGAAGTTCCAGTTCATCGCGCACATGATCGCCGTATGCGGCTTGTCGTGGCGCTGGCAAATTTCGAGGGATTCGATCGCCTGGTGGTAGATGTTGGCGCCGCGATTGCGGTTGTGTTCCTCCGGGTCGGGGGAATCGAAGGAGACGTCGACATCGTTCAGCCGGTCGAATGCGTCCCGATGATCGCGGTAGAGGCGCAAAATCGTGATCCCGCTGGTCGTGAGGCCGACGATGATCCCTGCGTCGGTCAGCCGTTCGATGATGTAGGGGAGGAGAGTGGACTTGGGATTGGCGCCGTTGGTGAAGAGCGGTTCGTTCCCCCCGAGGTTGACCGTCTCGACCCCGTTGATGCTCAGTTGGTCGACGACCCGGTCGATCATCGCGACGGTCATATCGGCGCCCTTTTGGCGGGCGTTCATGCTGTAGCAGTGGGTGCAGCGGTAGGGGCAGTCGTTACCCAGGGTCCAGCCGATATTCATGATCGTCGCCGGCGCCTCGGCGAGGTCGCCGAACTCGTCGGTCGGGCCGACATTGAGCGCGTAATGATCGAAGGGGTCGAAGGCGTCGGACACCTGAATGAGTGCCCGCCCAAGCAGAGGATTGGCCATCGTCGCGTCCATCGATCCGCCCCTCGCGATACCTCTTTAGATCGACCGTAGCACCGGACGGGCGCTCCCGTCGCTCCGCCTGGTGTTCCGTCCGGTGCCGCCCCGTAGCGCGGCGTGCAAGTCCAGGAGGCCTGCGGTCTCGACTTCCAGGTCCGCGATCGCGGCGACGTCTCGGAGGTCGCGCAGGAACCGCATCTTGGCCCGGCGGTTCAGGTCTTCGTGGGCGGCCAGGGCGCGGGCCAGCAGGACATGGGACAGCAACGTCGCCGCACCTTCGCCGGCGTGACCGGATCCGGGGTCTGGCCGTGGTCCCGTGGCCAGCTGGTCGGCGAAGACCGAGCGAGCCTGAGCCTTCCGAGCGCGGTCGCTCGCCAGCGATCGGGCAAGGTGGCGGGATTCCTCGGCAAGCGTCGTCGGCCCGGCCCCACCGAGCCCCGCGATCCGGGCGTCGATCGCTTCGAGGGTCTCGTGTGGCTGGAAGTCCACATCCTCGCCGAACAGGTAGCCGAAGGCGCGGCGATGCATCTCCAGGCGTCGCTGGTAGTTCGATGCAGGACCGCGAAGGCGGAGTCGTGCCAGGGCGAGCTCCCGGGCGCTCAACGTCGACCAAAGACTCGGCGCCTCGGGCGACAGCAAGGCGTCGACATCGTCTACCCAGGCCGCGAGCGTGGGCCGCAGCGTCTCGGGGAGGCAGAACTTCAATGCTCCCAACGCCTGGTAGTCGGCCGATGCCAGCACGTAGGCGACGAAGCTCTCGCGACTCGGGGCGCCGCCCCTGGCGACAAGCGAAGCGAAGGCGCCGGCGCGACGGTCAAGTGAGACACGCGACGCGGCCAACCTTCGGAGATAGCCGACTGCGCCGTCGGGACCGGCATCGATCCGCGACCGGACCTCGGAGTTGGCACTCATCAGGCCCGCCGCGTCGACCTCGAGCGCCATGCCGCCGTCTGTCAGGTTGGCGCCAACGAGCGACATGGCGGCACCGAACGCCTGCGCCGTCATTCGCAGGCGAACTTGCAGCATCTCCCGGGTAACCACGCTGCCGAAGGTGGAAAGGTCGAAGCGCAATGCCGCGCCCGCCAACGGAGTTGGGCGGAGGTAGGGATCTAGCTGCGCTGGGGTCAAGCGGTCGCGACGGGCGCCGGTTGCGCCGCCAGGAGCGCGGTGCACGACGATGCCGGGAGATCGCCGATCTCCCGTGCGTACATGTCCATCGCCTCGCTGACGCCGAGGCCGGCCACTCGCTGGCGCCAGACGGTGTTGTCCGTGAGTGTGCAGGGCAGGGGTCGGCCCAGCGCATCTATATAGAGGACAGACTTGCCCGCACCGCACACCTCGCCGCCGCACCCACGAAACTGCGTGGTGCGGATGACCAGCCGGCCGCTGTACTCAAGGCGCTTCACCGACAGGCGTTCGAACAGCAGATCCGCATCCGAGCGAGGGATCTTGTAGTCGCGGCAGTCGTCACGAAACCGCGCCGGCGAACTCGGGTCCTTGAAGACATTGATGACGCTGATTCCGGGGATCCCCCGGGCCGCGACCCAGTCGATGATCTCCTCGACCTCGTCGTAGTTCTCCGAGCTGACCGGGGTGATGATGTTGACCTGCTGCGGGGGCAGCCGATCGAGGGTGGCGCACAGCTTCGCCCAGGCACCGTCGCGGCGGAAGATGGCGTCGGCCTTGCTCGGGGCGCACCGAAAGGATGCTCATCGAGACCTCGATCGTCGGATCGGATTCAATCATCTGGAACACCGCCTCGTTGGCGACGGTGCCGTTGGTCAGCAACTTGACGAGGACGCCGCCATCGACCAGGCGACGCATCACGTGCTCGACGCCCCGGAACAGCAACGGCTCGCCGCCCGACAGCAGCACCTTGTCCACGCCTTGGGCGATGAGAGCGTCGGCGATCTCCAGTGCCTGGTCGAGGGAAACTTGCTTCCGCTTCATCTCCACCAGGCAGAAGTCGCATTTGAGGTTGCAGGCGCTGGTGATCTCCCAGAGGACCCGGACCCCGGAGCTGGTGATCGACCGATAGCAGCAGATCTGATCCTCGGTCCGGAGGACCGAGTGGACCTTGGACATCGGCTGCCCCTCTCACCTCCGCCGCCGGGCTTTGGGGCCGGCGGGCTTTGCGGCTCCAGATCTCCCCACCTAGGTTAATTGACCAGAAAGGCGCTCGCATGACCTCAACGTTGGCCCTCTTCGGCGGAGCGCCGGCCGTGACCGAGCCGACCAACTTCGTCTGGCCGCCGATCACGGCGGAGGACGTGCGGGTTGTCACCAGCCTGCTTGGGCGCGGGGAGATCTCCTACTACGGCAGGGAGGGAGAAGTCGCGGCATTGGAAGCGGCGTTCTGCGCCTACACCGGTGTCCCGCTCGCGCTCGCGTGCAGCTCGGGCACCGCCGCGTTGCATTCGGCCTACTTTGGCTTGGGCCTCGAAGCGGGCGACGAGGTGATCGCACCGACCTTCACGTTTCTTTCTACCGTCATGCCGCTGTTCGTCGTCAACGCCACGCCGGTCTTGGTCGATTGCGAGCCGGACACTGGCAACATCGACCCCGACGTGATCGAGGCGGCCATCACTCCTCACACCCGCGCCGTCGTGGTCGTCCATATCAACGGCCATCCGTGCGACATGGCGCGGATCGTCGAGATTTGCCGCCGGCGGGACCTGCGGCTCGTGGAGGACTGCAGCCACGCCCACGGCGCAATCCACGGCGAGACCATGGTGGGCCGATTCGGTGATGTGTCGGTGTTCAGCCTGCAAGGGAGCAAGCTGGTGGCGGCGGGCCAGGGCGGCATCATGATGACGGCGGATCGGGAGATCTTCGAGCGGGCGGTGTTGCTCGGCCACTTTCGAATGCGGGCGTTCGAGGACGTGACGAGCGAGGCCTATCGTCCCTTCGCCGGGACGGGGTATGGGCTGAACTACCGCATGCACCCGTTGGCTGCGGGGTTGGCGCGCCGCCAGTTCGAGGACCTCGACGCCTACCTTAAGGGCCGCACCACCAACCTCGGGGCGCTCTCGGCCGGGCTCGCCGGTATTCCCGGAGTGGACCCGCCGGTCAGCAAGGACTACGTGACCCGCCAGTCCTACTACAGCTACAAGCCGCTCTACGACGCCGAGGCGATGGGTGGGCTCGACCGGCGGGTGTACATCGAAGCGCTGAAGGCGGAGGGCGCACCGGTGGAGGACTCGACGTCGCTGCCGTTGCACTGCGAACACCTTTTCCAGGTCCGCGACGACCTGAGCCGGACATACGGACGCGACCCCAACCGACGGGTGTACGCCGATGGCGACCTACCGAACTCGGAGACCTATGCGTCGCGGGCTCTGCGGATCCCGACCTACACCGACCTGCGGCCGCGTCTCATCGCACAGATCATCGAAGCATTCGAAAAGGTGGCTCGATCCCGAGGCGCCCTGCTCGACTTCGCCGGCCGATAGGAACTCATTCCGGATCGCCGCCATGTCGTCGGGATCAGCGCGTCACCCAGGCGACGGGCTGCGATGTCCCCACAGATGCCCCGACAGCCGTCCCCCCAGCCGGGTCCCCGGTGCCCAGGCGGGCGGAGCACGATGAGCGGGGCGCTGTGGACAGCGTCGCACGGTAGAACGCGATCGCCTCGCGCACGCTCATGCTCTTCACCGCGTCGCGCCAAGGCCGGTTGTCCGTGACGGTGCACGGCATGACGGCACCCCCGGGGTCGATGTAAAAGACCGTTTGGCCTGCCATACAGCGCTCGTGCGGTTGTAGCACGAACTGCGTCGTGCGCAGGGCGAGGCGCCCGCGATACTGCGAACGCTTGCGCTCGACCAGCTCCAACAGCGACCGCCTCTGATCGTCGTCGATCCGCAGATCACGGCAGTCCTCACGAAACCGGGCCGGTGAATTGGGGTCCTTGAATATGTCGGTGAGGCTGAGACAGGCCACGCCGGCCGCCGCGACCCAGTCCACGACCTGTTCGACCGCGTGCACATTGAGCTGGCTAACGGCGCAGATCACGTTCAGCCGAGCCTTCGGGAGCGCCTCTATCGTGGCCGTGATCTTGGCAAGGGTGTCGCGCTGCCCGAAAATCTGGTCCGCTTCGATGGCATCGACGGTCGGCAGGCTCAGGGAGACCTCGATCGAGTCGGACGCCCGGATCAGGTCGAACACGCCCGGATGCTCGATCGTGCCGTTGGTCAGCAGCTTGACGAGAACGTCGGAGGTGCTGAGCCGGCGCATGATCGCCTCGGCCCCGGGATAGAGCAGCGGCTCGCCGCCCGAGAGCAGCACCTTGTCCACCCCGGCCGCGACCAACTGGTCGGCAATCGCCAAGGCCGCGTCGACGGGCAGATGCCGGCGCTTCATCTCGACCAGGCAGAAATCGCACTTAAGATTGCAGGCGCTGGTCAGCTCCCACAGGACCCGGGTCCCCTGGCTCGCCACGGACCGGTAGACACAGAACTGATCCTCATCCTGCACGATCGAGTGGGTCGCCACGCCCGTTCAGCCTTCCATGCCGAAGGTGGCGGCTGCCGCCGCGGCGACGGCCCCTGACCGGCTTCGCAGCCGGGGCGCGAGGTACACGCGAAGCGACCACAGGCGGTCGTAGCGTGCCGTCGTCTCGTCGACCTTGGTGGCGAAGCCGTGCGCCGACGCCTCGGCGAGCGTGAACACCTCCCCGCCCCGACCGACGAATCGTGCATTGGCCGGCTTCGCCTGCATCGACGGCGGCGAGACGGTGACGATCAGATCGCCAGGCGCGGCCCAGGGCAGCCGCGCCAGCAGCGCCGCCTCCGCTTCGTTGCGCCATTCCGGGGAAAGGGCGAGGGCCCGAGGCGCGTCCGCACGACCGCGAAACGCCGCCAGGTCCTCAGTACGCCACACCTCCTCATGAAGCCGCCCCGCCTGGAGCGCGGCGGCGATCGATTCGGCGCCGATCCGCCAAGCGGCGGCACCCTCTGCGCCCGCCACACGGTCCAAGAACTCGTCGTCGCCCAGCGACAACAGGGCCTCTTCTGGCAGCAGGTCGGCGCACGCCTCAGGTCCCAGCCTTCGCAGGGCGAAGTCGAGCATGGCGTCTGCCGCCAACTTGACGGGATGAAACACCGATGCCGCGAAAATATCGAACCGGGCCCGATGGAGATCGTCGGCCATTGCCACCCGCCGGGCCGCCGCCGCGTCGTCGATGCCGTCACCGACGTCCAGCGCGAGACCGTAGCCGCCCTCGATCTCCACCAGGCGCAGCGCCCCGAGCAGTTCGCTGTGTACTGCCTGGGGGCGCCCAATGGCGAAGGAGTCCCGTAGCGCGAAGTCGAACAGATCGGCGCCTAGGCCTGAGTTCACGATCTCAACCGGCAGCCGGCAGCGCGAGTCCTCCTGCCCGGCCAGGGCGTCTCCGGCCGCGTCCAGATGGCGCTCGAAGGCGGTCAGTTCGGCGACGGTCGCCCCCTGGTCGAATGTGTGCCCCACCTGCGCCTTGATGGCGGCGATGCTGGCGCGCAGCCGCGGCCGACCCGGCGCCTCGCCGAACAACCCGGACTGGTACCGAAGCGTGTGGCCGAGAGGCAGTAGGTCAATGTCGTGGAGTAGCGCAAAGAGGCGCAGGACCACGGCGACCGACAGTCCGTCCACCGACGCGTCAGCCCATTCGAGGCCAGCCTGGGTCGTGGCATCGGGCACTCGCCGCAGCGCCTCCAGATACTGGCTGCTCCAGTAGGCGACGCCGAGGCTGTGCGAGGCGCGGGTGTTCTCGGCGTTGGCCCAGGCATGGAAGGCGAGACCCATTTGCCGAAGTCGGTGTAGGCGCTGGAACGGCGAGGAGGAAATGACTGCGACTTCGGCCCGCACGAGGGGATACCTGCAGTCAGACCACACGTTGATCGTCCGCACGACCCTTTTGAGGGCGAGCGAATACGCCGGGGCCCCCAAGCTAACCGCCTCACGAACCTCGGGATCGATCATGCCGGCTGGAACGTGTGCGACCCATCGGCGCGTGATCGCATGGCGGCCAAGCGGGCATCGGCCGCGATGACCGCAGCCTCCCGAAGGGCTGGAACGACCTCTGGCCCGTCCTCGAACAAGGCGAGATACCGACCGCCCAAGTCGGTGCCACACCCGCCCGCAGCGAAAGCGTCGACAATGCCACAGGGTTCACCGCGGTCGCCGTGCGGGCCGGTACGGCCGGACCCCGCCGCGATTCCAGCCACCAGCCGAGCCGCGAACTTGGCGACGTACTGGGCTTCGACGAACCGGCCGGATGCCGCGAGATCCCCTGCGTCCTCGAGGCACCGAGAGACATAGCTGGCGTGCGCCAGTTCGGGTGCGTAACCCATCGCGAGTATCGCCTCGTGTGGTGGCAGCGTGGCGGTGGCATACGTGCGCTCGATGAGTTCCCGGGCGCCGGCCGCGGCCTCCTGGGCCGACGCCGCGTCGTCCGACCGTATGCCGTACGCGGCGAGGGTCGCATCGACGAGGGCTCCTTCGCCAGCATAAAGAAGGTCAGCCAACACCCATTTCGCCTTTTGATAGCGGCGCGGCTGCTCGAGGAGCGCGAGGAGAGCCAGGTTGTCCAGGCACCCTCGCAGGGCGTCGATTCGGCGAGCCGGATCGCCATCATCGTGGCCCAGTTGGATGAGCAACACGTACGTCTCACGAAGCGATGCCTCAAAGCGGTCGGGCGAGGGCGTCATCGCCGCGGCCCGTCGTGTCAAGTCCGTCGCCCACCCGCCCGAATCGAAAGCCGGAACATTGCAGCCAAGGCGCGCCGCCGTTCGCAACTCCCACACCCAGCCGCTGCCGGTCGTGGCGATGAGCGCCTCGTGCCCGCTTTGCCGCTCGATTTCCACCTGCACGCCCTCGATCGCGCGCGACTCGAAACGCTCCGAAGGCCGGGATGGCGCAATGACGACGAGGTCGAGGTCGGCACGGACGGAGCACCGACGCAACGCCGTTGATCCCACAACCATCGCCGCCACCACGGACTCGGTCCTTCGAAGATCTGCGGTGACCTGCGAGGCGATCGCCAAGCGAGACCGCAAGACGTCGTCCGGCGTCTCGAACGCACGCAGCCGATCGGCCAGCGTTACTGCGGTCGCAGCGCCCGAAGGTCCAGCAACCGTGCCTACCACCTCGCCATCCGCGAGATGGTGGCCGTCAGCCCTGTGGCTCAGCCAAGCCAGCGTGTCCCTCGACAATTGTCCTGATACCCGCGCTTGGCGCCCGATGTATCGTTTCGCTGAAGTTTGACGTCGCTTGGAGCGCCGTGCCGATGTCGGTGAGCATCGTCTCATCCACCATGATCCGAGGCTTGTTCACCTCCTGCTGCGCAAACGTGGACAGCTGCTCGAGCGACAACTTCTCGGCCCGTGGGCGAAGCGTCGCGACCACTTCGTACCCCTGCGCCAGCTCGACGGCATCCGTCGGCAGGGCCCGGGTGGGGTCGGGATTGCCTTGCATGGCCAAGGCCGACTTGAACCCCATCTCGGCGCCAAGGAGCTGGTGGCTTGACAGCCCAAGGTTCATGGTGCGGTTAAGCACCTCCAGCGCGTTGAAGATCTCGCCCATTGGTGTCCTCCCGAGCCTCGGTGCAGGTGGCACCGTCAGCATAGCCGCGTGGTCCGTCGGCACAACGGTGGCATCGGTAGCCGCGGTGTCGATCGCCGGCGGTGACTCCGTGTTGGCGGCCGTGTTGTTGGTCGGGCGGTGGGCCCGAATGACCTTAGCTGGATGGGCGGCCTACCTGAGGCGGAACGCCCAACCCCAAGGAAGTAGGGTTCCGGTCAGACGGCGGCGGGGATCGGGGGGTCGGTTCTGGCATCGGGCACAGGGCGACGAGCGCGAGCTGGAGGTCGGGTTACGGTGTGGGTGCCATTCCTGGCGCTGGCAGTGGCGGTGCTGTTGGTGACATCGGCGGTAGCGGTACTTGTCGTCGGGCACCACGTGCCTCGCCGCTACGACGGGGTCAAGGCCACCTTGCCGTCCCCCCATCTCATGGCTCCAAGGCGGGCGATCAGTAACAACGCCGTCGTTCGCGGTGCGATGACCTTTCACGGCGGACCGGTACAAAACGCCCCCCGGGTGTTCGTGGTGTTCTGGGGGTGGACCGCCGATCCCGCCGGGGAGGCGCCCTATCTCACCAACTTTCTGTCTTCGCTCGGGGGGACGGCGTGGCTCGGCGCGGTGACCGAGTACGGCGGCGGCGACCCGCCGGGCCTCTACGGCGGGGCCTGGTCGGACGCCACCCCGATACCGGCCCAGCCGAGCGATATGCAGATACAAGACGAGGCGGTGGCCGCCGCCAACCACTTCGGGCTGGGCACCTCGGTGAACATCAACATGCTGGTGGCCACCCCGTCGGGTCATTCGACGTCGGGGTTCAACAAGTCCTATTGCGCCTACCACGGTCCGCTGGCCGCACGGCCGGATGTCGCCTACACCAATTTTCCCTATCTGCCCGACGCCGGCGTCCGCTGCGGGCAGGGATCGGTCAACGGGACGGCAGGGCGCCTGGACGGGGTCAGCATCATTGCCGGACATGAAGTGGCCGAGGTCATCACCGACCCGCTGCTCAACGCCTGGTTCGATACCAGTGCCTTCGAGATCGCCGACAAATGCGCCTGGACCAACCTCGGTGAAATCACCACCGACAAGGGCCGGTTTGCCGTGCAACCGCTGTGGAGCAACGCGGCCGGCGGCTGCATCCGGGCCACGCGGCCACCCCTACCGCCACCGCCGCCGCCGCCCATGTGGACGTCCTGGCTGAGCGAAATCGGCGTTCCACCCCCAGGGATCGCCTCGGGGTCGTCGCCCACCGTGGCCTCGTGGGCCCCCAACCGCCTCGACCTGTTCGTCGAGGGCGCCGACCAGGCCATCTGGCACGCCTGGTGGGACGGCCAACGTTGGAACGGTTGGGAGAACCGGGGCCCGAAAATCGCCTCCAGCCCCGCCGCCGTATCCTGGGCCCCCGACCACATCGACCTGTTCGCGGTCGGCCCGTTCGGCCAGATCCGCCACCAACAATGGAATGGCCGCACCTGGACGCCGTGGCTCAACGAGATCGGCGCCCCGCCCCCCGGGATCGCCCCCCGGTCGGCGCCCACCGTGGCCTCGTGGGCCGCCAACCGCCTCGACCTGTTCGTCCAAGGCGCCGACCACGCCATCTGGCACGCCTGGTGGGACGGCCAACGTTGGAAGGGATGGGAGAACCGCGGCCCCACCATCGCCTCCAGCCCCGCCGCCGCGTCCTGGGCTCCCAACCACGTCGACCTCTTCGGCGTGGGCAGCGACGGCCACATCTGGCACCAACAATGGAATGGCCGCACCTGGACGCCGTGGCTCAGCGAGATCGGCGCCCCGCCCCCCGGGATCGCCTCGGCGTCGTCGCCCACCGTGGCCTCGTGGGCCGCCAACCGCCTCGACCTGTTCGTCCAAGGCGCCGACCGGGCCGTCTGGCACGCCTGGTGGGACGGCCAACGTTGGAACGGATGGGAGAACCGCGGCCCCACCATCGTGACCACTCCCGCCGCCGTGTCCTGGGCCGCCAACCGTATCGACCTGTTCGGCGTCGGCAGCGACGGCCACATCTGGCACCAGTTCTTCGGATAGCCGACCCCCCGGGCCCCGGGGGCGACGGCACGCAAAGTGGGGGGCCGGCACCCGGCCCCCCACTTGGCAGCTATTCGATTTTAGCGTTGGAGAACGATTCCGGCCCCGTCGTGCGGGGCGACGTAGGACACACGGCGGTCAGATCATCGATCCCAGTGCCGCGTCCACGGTCGCTGTTGTGGTGGCGTGGAAACCGTCCCGGCCTCGGTAATGATTGCCCAAAGTCAAGGCGGTGACCGCTCCAGCGAGCGGACACTCATCGCCGGAAACCTCCTTCCGTCGACCGATCTTCCTCGCATACCCGGTTCTACTACCCGCGGCGAATTATTTACTGAACTCGCCGGTGGCTGTCAAGACATTGTCCTCCGTGCCGGTGGACTCCCCTTACACCCCTGAGGACACCGTTCGCGTGCTGTTGGCATCGACGGACTTGGGGCCGCCATTGGCGGTGTCGATGCGGATCTGCCGGGGCTTGGCTCGCTCCGCGACGGGGATGGTCAAGGTCAGGACACCGTTCTCGTAGGCGGCCTGGATCCGGTCGGGGTCCAGGCTTTCGCCTAGGAACAACTGGCGACTGAAACTGCCCTGCGGCCTCTCGGCGACCACAACCTCGTCGCCGTCGCCTGGTGTAGCGCTCCTATCGGCGCGCACGGTCAGCACGTTCTTCTCCACCGACAATGCGATGGAGTCCGGCCGGGCACCGGGCAGATCGAACAGCACGATGAACTCCTCCCCGTGGCGGTAGGCGTCCATGGCCAACAGGGGAAGCTGGGGGCGGTCAAGGGTCTGGGTGATCCTGTCCAACTCGCGGAACGGATCGAAACGCATGAGCATCGTGGGTTTCCTCCTATCCGGCTACTCCGAACTTCGCCACCACCATTTTGCCACGCGATCCGGTGACTTGACAAGACCCTACTCAAGTTTTCTGTTGCTCATCTCACAGGCGCCCGGAGGTGCTCGTACCGAACTCGATGCGGTCCAACAGGGGCGGCCACGCACCTTGCGGGGCCTCGGTCGGGCGTGGCCAGAGCTTTGGAAGGGGCGCCTTCCTCGCGGTGCACCCGGGCCGGCCGTTCCGTCCGAGTCGTGGCCGTACCGCAAAGCTGGGTGGCGCTCAGCCGGCGACCGCTCAACCCGGGCAGTAGATACTTTTGCACCATTTGCGCCGCCGGTCACGGTTGGCGCCCCCGCCCGGCGGGTACGGGCAGGATAGGACCTCTCACGCGGGGACGGTGGCGGAGTGGAGTTCAGCGTGCGGCTGCAGGCGGACACGGGACCCGAAGTAGTGGGTACCGCCCGCGCCCTGGTCCGAACCGTCCTCGAGCTCTGGGACTGCGACGACCCCGAGGACGCCGGCGCCCTGCTCACCTCGGAAATCGTCACCAACGCGGTACGCCACGCGGCCGGCGTGTTGGCCATGCAGATTGACGTGTCGCTCCTCCAAGGCGTGGTACGGGTTTCGGTCGAGGACCCCGTCCCGGCCCGCCCCACCATCCAGGCGCTGAACACCGAGGCCATGGGCGGACGGGGGCTGCAGCTGGTCGAGGCGCTGGCGGCTCGGTGGGGCTCGACCCCAACTGATCGGGGTAAGGCGGTGTGGTTCGAATTCCCGGTCTGGCGCCGCCACCCGCCAGCGGGCAGGGACGACACTCTGCCCGATCGGCAATGACCCTCTCGAAACCGGACCCCCTCGCCACGTTCATCGCTGAGGTGTGCGACGGCGAGCGGTGGGCGGTCCTGCGGGCCGACCGTTGGGACGACTTCGTCGCCCGGCTGAGCGATGTCGTGGTCGAACTCCCGACCCGCCGCCGCCAGGCCCTGATAATGCTGCTGTTTGCCCTGGCCTATGACCGGCTCACCCCTGGCGCCGCCAAGGCGTGGCTGGACGCCCACGACCTCGACAGCGACGACGGCATCGAGGCCATGATCTCCTGGCTGCGCCCCTTCCGGCCCCCCCCGCCACCGGGCCCCTAGCCCGGTCCTGGCGACCGCCTCCGACCGGACCCGGGCCACACCCAGGCCTGGCGGCAGGCCTATCGACGGGGCGTGGCCACGAACACCGGGATCACCCGGTCGGTTTTGGTCTGATACTCGGCGTAGGGCAAATAGGCCGCCACCGCCCGTTCCCACCATTCGTCCCGTTCCGCGCCGGTGACCTGGCGGACCTCGACATCGACGGGCTGGGGCCCGTCCTGGAGCGTCACGTTGCCGGGATTCGCTTTCAGGTTGTGGTACCAGACCGGATGCTGGGGCGCGCCGCCCTTGGAGGCAACCAGGGCGTAGCGGCCGCCGTGCTCCACCCGCATGAGCGGCGTCTTGCGGATCTTCCCGGACTTGTTGCCTTTGGTCGTGATGATGATCACGGGAAGCCCGGTGTCGCGGAGGGTGTTGGCCTCCTGCCCCCCGGATCGCTCATAGGCCTCGACTTGGTCCCGTACCCACTGGGCGGGGCTGGGTTCGTATTCGCCATCAAGCGGCATGACAACCGAGCCTACGCCGCCATCGGGACGATACTGACCGCCATGCCCGCCTGGATCTGTGCCACCTGCGGGGTGCAGCACCGCGACACCCCGCAGCCGCCGCCGTCGTGTCCCATCTGCCTGGACGAGCGCCAGTACGTCGGGTGGGGCGGCCAGGAATGGACGTCGCCGGTGGAGCTCGGCCGGGACCACCGCAATGACCTCCGGGAGGAGGAAACCGGCCTGGTGGGGATCGGCACCTCGCCCAGCTTCGCCATCGGCCAACGGGCGCTCCTGGTGCAGACGGCAGCCGGCAATGTGCTGTGGGATTGCATCTCCCTCGTGGACGAGGCCACGGTCGACGCGGTGGGCGCCCTCGGGGGGATAGCCGCCATCTGCATCTCCCACCCGCATTTCTACGGCTCGATGGTCGACTGGGCCGACGCCTTCGACGCGCCGATCTATCTGCCCGCCGCCGACGGGGCCTGGGTGATGCGTCCCTCCAAGCGGATCGTGGTCTGGGAGACCGAGACCATGGAACCGTTGCCAGGCCTGACGCTGGCCCGGATCGGCGGCCATTTCGATGGGGCCGCGGTGCTGCACTGGCCGGCGGGGGCCGACGGCAACGGGGCCCTGCTCACCGGGGACACCGTCACCGTGGTGCAGGACCGACGCTGGGTCAGCTTCATGTGGAGCTATCCCAACCTCATCCCGCTGGACGCGGCGACGGTGACCGACATTGCCCGCCGATTGAGCCGCTTCCCGTTCCAGCGGGTCTACGGAGGCTGGTGGGGCCGGGTCGTCGTCACCGACGGGGCCCAGGCGGTCGCCCGCTCGGCGGCCCGCTACAACCAGCGCCTGGCGGGGCCGCCGCGCCCCGAGCCGGGGCGGGGCTAGGCGGAAGGACCCGATCGCCCTCCCGCCACCCCGGCGGCGTCAGGGGGGTTGACCGTCGCCGCATCCCGTGGCGGACGGTCGCCAGCCGGGCCCGGCACACCCCTCGGCGTCGAGCCTCACGCCCCGCCCCGCCGGAGGGGAAGGATCACCTCTCCGGTGCGGGTGCGAACCCACCACGCCCCGCTCTGGCGGCGCTCCTCGTGGGTGGTGAACCGGTAGTGGTACAGGCTGGCCCGCACCCACTGCGGCGGGGCGCCGGGAAAGGGGTTCCCCGCCAGCAGCTTGAGGGTGGGCCGGTCGTTGTCCAGCAGCCGGCCCAGCAGGGCGACCAACCACCCTTCGTCGGCGCCCCCGGAGAGCGGTACGAACCACATCAGCCAGTCCAGGCGCAGATGGTAGGGCGCCACCTGGCGGGGGCGGCGCCCGGGATCGCCCGGCTTGCCCTTGAACTGGTACTCCCGCCACACCGTCGCCTGGTCAACGACGGCGGCGTCGGTCCCCTCGACGACGACCTCGTAGCGGCGCCGGGTCACCCGGCCGAAGGCGCCATAGGTGTTGACCAGGTGCAACGGGTCGAAACTGGAATTCATGAGTTGCCGGCGCGACGCCATGTTGCGCACCGGGTCGCGGCTGAGCACCAGGATCAGGACGGCGAGAGCCGCCACCGCCACCTGCCACCACACCGGTCCCGCCGGGAGCCTCAGGGGCGGCCGGGCCACGCCGGCCGGAACGACCAGCTGCAGGTACCGGTCACTGAAGCTGGCAACGGCGAGCACGATGGTGAGCACGTTCAGCCAGGCGAAGTTGCCGCTCAGGATGAGCCAGACCTGGGTCAGAACGATCACCGCGCCGGCCACCGCGGCGATGGGCTGGGGGGCGAATAAGAGCACTGGGGCAACCAGCTGGGCGATGTGGTTGCCCATCACTTCGACCCGGTGCAACCGGCCCGGCAGGTGGTGGAAATACCAGCTCAAGGGGTTGGGCAGGGGCTGGGTCTCGTGGTGGTAGTACAGGCACGTCCTATCCCGCCAGCACGAATCGCCCCGCAGCTTGATCAGGCCCGCCCCGAACTCCAGGCGGAACAACAGCCACCGCAGCCCCACGATTACCAGAGTCGGGGGGGCCACGGAGGACGGAGCCAGGAACACCGCGAGGAAGCCCGCCTCAAGCAGCAGGGTCTCCCAGCCGAAGCTGTAGAACCGCTGGCCGACGTTGACGATCGACAGGTAGGCGGCCCACAACGCCAGCCACGCCAGCATCGAGCACCACACGGGACTGCGCTCGACGACACCGGCCAAGCTGAGCCCGGCCAGGACCGCGCCCACCCCCGCCACCGCCATGAAGAACCGGTCGGAGTAATGAAGGTGGAAGAGGCTGGGCGACTGCCGGAAGCGGGCCCGCTCCAAGAACCGGGGAACCGGGAGCAGACCCCGCTCCCCGAGCAGGGGCGGGAACTGCCTGATCGCCACCACGAAGGCGATCAGGTAGACCCCGGCGAGGGCCCGCAGGAACAGCCACCGGGCCAGCCAGTACCCCGGCGCCTGAAGCCAACCCATGTCGGTAGGGTGAGCGGCCACGACCAGGAGGTCAACCGGCGCCATGTCACTCACCCTGCTCGACTGGCGCCGCCGGGTGGCGGCCCTCTACTCCGAGATCCGGGCGACCGACGACGTCGCGGCCGCCCACCGGCGCTGGCGGGAGGAGCGGGACGACCTGTTCCGGAACCACCCCGACTCGCCATTGCCTCCCGGGGACCGGGAGGGCTTCGAGGGCTTGCCTGTGGCGCCCTACGACCCCGCCTACCGCTTCGAGCTGGAACTCGACCGAGACGTCGCCCCGGCCCGGCTCGACGTGCCTACCGGTACCGACGGGGTGGTGCCCTTCGGCCGCATCGGCCGGCTTCATCTGGGCGAGCTCGGGGATCTCGACGTCTGGTGGCTGGCGTCGTATGGCGGTGGCGCCTTCGTACCGGTGAAAGACGGCCTGGCCGGCCATGGAACCTACGGCGGCGGCCGCTACCTGATCGACACCGTCAAGGGTGCCGACCTGGGCGGCGGCCAGGGAACGCTCATCGTCGACCTCAACTTTGCCTACAACCCGTCATGTGCCTATGACCCGGCGTGGGCCTGTCCCCTGGCCCCGCCCGGCAACGTCCTCAGGCAACCGGTGATGGCCGGCGAACTGGCCGGCCACCACGATCCCGAGGCGCAGCTGAGGACCTAGGTGGCTCCGGCCGAGCGGACACTCCGGCGGGCGGCTCCTTGAGCCCGGTAGCCCTCCAACTCCGACTCGGAGTCGGGGATGCTGACCACCAGCAGCATGATGAGCCCGTAGAGCACAACCAGGGCGCCCAAGGTGGTCAGCAGACCGGGGAACAGACTCAGGTCGGGCCGGATGCCGTCGAGCTTTCTGAAGTCGGGAGCCACCGTCTGCACGCTGGCCACCACGTCGTCGCTGAAGTAATCACGCAACTGCGGGGCAGTCATCACGGCGCTGCCGTTGAAGCGGGTCAGCTGGCGCCCGCCGGGGTAGTTGCGCCAACCGTTGACGACCAGAGGGAGGTTGACGATGGCTTGGGCCAACCCGGGCACGTTGGCCTTGAGGGTCGCCACCACCTGGTCCGGCGTGGCGTTGAGCGCCACGTGCAACAAGTTGAGGACCCCGGGGATCTCGGCGTTCACGGCGGAAAGCGGTACCGCCTGGACCAGGGCTGCGGTGTGGGGGAACTTGGCCTTCACGGCGGCCAGCAACTGGGGCTGGCTCAGCTTGGTGGCCCCCGACAGGGTGGTCAGGAGCTTGCCGATGTCGGCGGCGGCCCCGCCCTGGTCGTCCATGATGGGGTCGGCCATGTTGACGACAGTGGACACGAAGTTGACGCCGGCCCGGTCACCGGCGACCCGCGTCGGGTCGAAGGCGGGTCGAGCGTCGCGCAGCAGGTGCGATCCGCCATCGAGGCGCGGGTACACCCCGGTGCCGAAGACGAGGCCGAGAACGACCACCCCGAGCAGGAGCACGACCAGCCAGCTTCCGATGCCCTCGCCCCGGCTGATCCTCTTGCTGGAAGCGGCCCGCAACATCATGATCAAGCCGTACAGCACCGCGATGCCGCCGACCACGTCGAGCAGCAGCGGGATCTTGTCGACCGGCGGGAAGTAGGAAGCCACGCGGTGGAAGTCGCTCACGTGCCTCTCGACGACCGGGACCACGTCACCACTGAAGTAGTCCCGCACCTGGGGCGCCGTCTTCACCGCCGTCTTCCCGTCGAAGCGGGTGAGGCCGTTGGTCCCGGGCACGTTGTTCCAGCCATTGGTCACCATGGGGAGGTTGGCAACCGCCTGGTACAGGTGAGGGAAGCCGGTCTTCATGGTCTCGACCAGCTGCGCCGTGGTCATCTTCAGCTGGGCTGCCACGAAGTCAAGGAACCCCGGCAGCTCCGCGGACACCGAGCTGAGTGGTATCGCCTGCAGCAGTGCCAGGGTGTGGGGGAAATTGGTCTGGAGGGTCTGGAGCACCGCGGCCTGGCTCAGGCCCGCCTTGGAGGACACCAGAGCCACCAGCTTGGGGACCTCGGAAGCTCCCGTGCCCTGGTCGGTGGTCACCGGGTCCAGCAGGTTGACGGCGTCGGAGATGTAGTTGATCCCGGTCCGATCCCCTTGGCCCCGGGCGGGGACAAACACCGGCTTCAACCCGCCGACCACCTTCTGGCCGGAGTCGAGGCGGGTATTGAGCCGTAGTCCGTAGACCAGGCCCAGCACCAGCACCCCAACCAGCACCACGACCAACCAGGACAGCATTCCGACCTTACGAGGCATCTGTTGCGACCCTTTCCCCTGCCGATCCGGCACCATAGGTACGCGCCAGAGTGGATGGACCACCTCTCTCGGTGGTTCTCCTCAAAGCCGCAGAAGGGCAAAGGTAGGGGACGACCCGGCCCCCATGCCGCCCCCGTTCGAGTGAGACAGCGGGGGAGACACCCTCCCCCGCCAGGCGGGTTTTCCCAGGTCAGGTCCGGGTGGGTACCAGGATGCGCCCGCACTGCTCGCAGTAGTTGAGGGTCCCCACGGGCTGACGGCGGAGCTGGTCGAGCTCCGTAGCGGGGAGGGTGAGGTGGCACCCGCCGCAGCGGGACCCGACCAGGCGGGCCGCCCCGACGCCGCCCAGGTGCTGGCGAAGCCGGTCATAGGTCGCCAGGAGGTCCCCCGGTATGTCGCCCGCCGCGGCCGCCCGCGCCTGATTGAGGGCGTCGAGCTCCGCGGCCACCTGTCCCCGGCGGACCGCCAGCTGGTCCTCGAGAGCTGCCCGCGCCTCGAGCAACGATTCTTTTTCCCCCTCGATGCCAACCACTCGGGCATCGAGTGGTTCCCGCGCCTCCATGGTTTCGAGGACCCGGCTCTCCAGCTCCGATGCCCGGGCAGTCAGCGAGTCGACCTCGGCGGCCATGGCCTGCAGCTCCCGGGTGGCGGAAACAGTCCCGCCGTACAGCCGTTTCTTCAACTCGGCGGCCCGGGACTCGACCGCCGCCAGGGTGTGCTCCAGCGTGTGTTGGACCTCGGCCACCACGTCACGCTCCCCGCGGGCCCGGGCCAGCTGCTGGTCGAGGGCGGCCAGCTGGGTGTCGATGGCGGCCCGCTGCGCCAGCTCGGGTAGCGACGCCAGCCGGTGACGGCCCCGGTCGAGGTCGGTGTCGAGCTCCTGGACGGCGAGCAGTGCTTCCAGGTTGACTCCGGAAAGCGCGGTCACCGGCAGTAGGTGATCGTGGTGTGCGGGATGGGCACACAGGTCTTCGGTGGGCGCGTCGGCGGCGGCGGCCGAACCGTCGTCTCTCTGGGGATGGTCGTGGATGGAGGCGGCGGAACCCCGGTCGGGGTGGTGGTGCTGGGGGGGTTGGTCGTGTTGGTCGGCGTGTTGACCGGCGGGCTGCTGCTCTGGGGCGGCAGCGTCGGGAACGTGGCGAAGGGCGAGTCCAGCCGCAACTGGTTGGAGCTGATGAGCTTGCCGGGCGGGATCTTGCGGGGGTCGGGGGCCGGGAAGTCGACGGCCGGCGCTCCCCGCAGGGCGGCCGCAGTGTAGGCACGCCAGATGCCGGCGGGGTACGTCCCGCCGAACACCGGGATCGGCGTGGCGGGCCACTGCATCGGCGTCCGCCCGTTGGGGTCGCCCATCCAGACCGAGGTGGCCAACTGCGGGGTGAAGCCGTTGAACCAGGCGTCGGTGTTGTTTTCCGTCGTTCCCGTCTTGCCCGCCACCTGGCGGTCGAAGAGGGCCGCCCCGGTCCCGGTCCCGTACTGGACCACGGCCCGCAGGGTCTGAACCGCCTCCCGGGCGATCTGGGGGTCGAGGACCCGCTTGCCCGCCGAGTTGGCGGTGAAGATGGTCGTCCCGGCGCTGTCGACGATGTGGTCGACGAAGCTGGGCTGGTGGTACACGCCGTCGGCGGCCAGGGTGGCGTAGGCGGCCGCCATCTCGAGAACCGTGGTCTCCTCGGCCCCGATCACCAGCGTCGGGAAGGGCTGGAAGTTCTCCTTCAGGCCCAACCGGTGGGCCATCTCGATCACTTTGGGGAGGCCGACCTCATGGGCGATGCGGACGAAGGCGCAGTTGACCGAGTTGGCGGTGGCGCCCACCACGCCGATCGGCCCGATGGCGCCTCCCTCGTCGTTCTTGATGGGCTTTTTCAACAGGTCGGCATCGCCGGGGAACTTGATGGCACACGGAGAGGAACCGTCGACGCTGTCGTTGGGGCCGTACCCCGCCTCATAGGCGGCCAGCAGGGTGAACACCTTGAACCCCGACCCCGGTTGCCGGAAGCCCTGAGTGGCCAGGTCGTACTTGACCTGGTCGTAGCCGGGACCTCCGACGATGGCCCGGACCCGGCCCGAGGTGGGGTCGATCGACGCCAGGGCGCCCGTGAACCCATTGTGTGACACCGAGGCCGGGATGCCATTGGTGACACTCTGCTCGGCCAGGTCCTGGAGGTGGGGGTCGAGGTTGGTGAAGATCTTGAGGCCGCCGTTGAACAGGGCGTTGTAGCGCTCCGAGTAGGTCGTCCCGAGAGTGGTGCTCTGCTTGAGGAGGACCTGCTTGACCTGCTCGACGTAGTAGTCGTCCTTGGTGTCGGCGGTGCCCGCGGGCGGCGTCAGCTTGGCGGGGACGGGGACCGTCGCCATGGCCGCGGCGTCGCGCCGCGCTCAGGTGGCTCTGGGTAACCATCCGCTGGAGGACGAAGTTGCGCCGGCTGGTCGCATCGTGGGGGTTGAGGATCGGGTCATAGCCACTGGGGTCCCGGATGATCCCCCCCAGGAGGGCCGCCTGGGGGGCATCGAGGGCCGACACGTTGAGGTTGAAATAGGTCTCGGCGGCCGCCTGGACGCCGTAGGCGCCGTTGCCGAAATACACCGTGTTGAGGTACGCCTCCAGGATCTGGTTCTTGCTGTAGCGACCCTCGATCCGCGACGAGATCACGGCATCTTTGATCTTGCGGTCCAGGGTCTTCTCGGGCGTGTTGAGGACCGTCTTGACCAGCTGCTGGGTGATCGTCGAGGCACCCTGGACGGTGGAGCCGCTTTTGACGTCCGACGCCAGGGCCCGGAGCGTTGACTTGATGTCGATACCCCCATGGGTGAAGAACCGGGCATCTTCGGTGTCCAGGACGGCGTTGATCAGGACCGGGGGGACCTGGGCGAGGGTCACCGGCGAGCGGTTCTCGGTGGCGTGGAGCACCGCCAGGATGGAGCCGTCGGCGGCGTAGACGATGGACCGCTGGGCCTGCTGCTTGAAGATGTCGAGGAGCGGGTTGGGGATGGACTCGGCCGACTGGGTGAGCAGGGCGTGCACCGGTATGGACAGGCCCATTATCCCAAGCGCCAGGCTGAGGCCGCCGACCAGGGCGATCGTCAGGAGCCGGCCAACTCTTCGCACTGCCGGCTCACGCTACTGGAGGGGTGGGACGGGCTGGGGGGCAGGCCTGCCCCGCCTGCGGTGGCTCAGCCCTCGACGACCTCGAACTCGAGAGGCAGCTCGAAGACCCGCTCGAAGAGCTCCCGCTTGCGGCGCAAACCCCACAGCTCCAGGTCGATGTCACCGGTCGCATGGATCAGCAGCCGGACCCGGTGATCCTCCAACTTCACCCCGATGGCCTCCACCGAGCGGGTGTGATTGCGGTCGAGGCCGTCGGCGATGCGCAACAGGGCGATGAGCTTGGTCACCCGGTCCCGCCGGGCGGGCGGCAGCGAGGCGAAGGGCTCGAACGACAACTTGGGGTTTCCCCGCCGGTGAAAACGCCCGAGCGAGGCCAGCATCGCCACTTCGTCGGGGGCGAAGCCCCGCAGCCGGCCGTGCTGGATCAGGTAGGCGGTGTGCTTGTCGTGGCCCTCGACGCTCACGTGCTCGCCGATGTCGTGCAGCAGGGCGCCGTGCTCCAGCAGCGCCCGCTCGTGGTGCCCCAGGCCGTGCAACTCGGCGCTCCCGTCGAACAGGTCGACCGCCAGGCGGGCGACCTGGCGGGCGTGGCGCTCCTGCCAGTTGCAGCGCCGGCCCAGGTCGTCGACGGACTCTCGCCGGAGGTTGCGGGCCTCGCCGCTCCAGTCGGCCACGGTGTGATGGCCGATGGCGTCGAGCACGATCCCCTCGCGGAGGGCCCATTCGCAGCCGACTAGTTCGTCCAGCCCGAACAGCTCCATAGCCGTGGTCAGCAGCATCGACCCGGCGGGCAGCAGGTCGGCCCGCCGGGCGTCCACGCCCGGCAGCTTCTGCCGTTCGGCGGCGGTCAGCTCGAAGATCTGCTCGTGGACCGCCAGCAGGTCCTTGTGACGGACCCGGAGCTGGTTCACCGAGGGGGGCACGGCGCCGGCGCGCCGGGCCGCCGCCATCCGCACCAGGGCGCAGAGGGTGCCGCTGCTGCCGACCATCATCTCCGGCGACAGGCTTTCGACTTCGACGGCAATGGGCGCCAGCACCGAGGTGAGGCGACGGGCCAGGCGGCGGCGGTCGGCAGCCGAGGGGGGGTCGTCGCGGACCAGTTCGGCCGTCAACCGGCCCACGCCGAGTTTGACACTCTTGGACCACGACAGGCCCAGCTGGTCGCCGATCATCAGCTCCAGGCTGCCACCGCCCAGGTCCAGGGCCAGGGCGGGCGCGGGGTCGATGACGACGCTGGCCCGGACCGCCGCGAAGATGAGCCGGGCCTCTTCCTTGCCGCTGATGACCCTGACCCGGACCCTGGCTTCGCCCTCGATGCGGTCGACGAGGGCCGCCGAGTCCTCGGCCTCGCGGAGGGCGCTGGTGGCGCACGCCACGATCTCGTGGGCGTCCACCGATTCCGCCAGGGCGCGGAAGCGGCCCACCACCTCGACCGCCTGATCGGCAGCGTCCTTGCCAATGCGCCCGTTCCTGGTCACGTTGTCGGCCAGCCGCAGGATCTCCTTTTCCTGCACCAGCGGGTCGAAGGTTCCGTCCGGGTGGGCGTCGGCGACGAGGAGATGGAACGAGTTGCTCCCGAGATCGAGCGCCGCAATCCGCACGATCAACGAATGTAGGACATGGCCACCCGTACCCCGTCGGTTCGGGGGATGCGGTCAGGCCTGGAGCCACTTCCGCCGCGACTTCTGGGCCGCCGCTTTCCAGGGCTTGGCCCAGGCCGCCCGGCAGGCGGCCTGGGCCAGACGCTCATAGGTGATCAGTTCGCCGGCGACCAGGGCCTGGCTCGGGGAACCGGAGCCGGCCTGGCGGCGGAGCCACTCCTCGGCGACCACCGCATCCTGCAGGTCGCCCAGCACCCCTTGGACCGCGGCCACTGCGCCCGCCAGCTGCTGGGCCGGCTTGCCGATGACGCCGGTTACAGCCTCGGCGGCGTAGCGCATCCGCTTGGCCCGGATGCGGATCTCGTGGAGCGCCTCGTCGGGAGGGTCCTCACCGAGCTGGTCGACAGCCTGCTGGAGGTGCTTCCAAGGCCGTCGCACCAGGGCTGGGAGGACGTCGGCAGCCCTTTGCGCTCCCGGGTTCGCAGCGTCCTCGGACGGCGCCGCCGAGGCCGGTTGGCGGCCGGGGCCGCCGGCATCCCGGACGGGCGCGGAACCGTTGGCCTGGGGCGCGCCGGCGCCGTCGGCAGGCGGCGGTGGCCCGCCCCCCGCTGCCGTGCGGGCCGACGGGCCGCGGGTGAGCGGGACCACAGATGGAGCGGCCACGGCGAGCGTCAGGGCGGTCACCGGAGCCAGATCGGACTGCGGCACCACGGCGGAAGGGGGCCCCAAGGTCGGCGGGGCCAGCGGTGGGTCAGCGGCCGCCTGGGCCAGGTTCTCGAGGAGCAGGAGGTACCGGACGCTGTCGAGCGCCTCCAGCAGGCGCTGGCGCGCCTCTTCACGCTGGATGGCCAAGCGGCGCAGCAGGGCGGCCGCCGCTTTGGCGTCCGCCCCACGAAGCATCCGGATCTGGCGTCGCAGCCGCCCGGACAGGACATCGGCGTCGCGAACCTCGCCGTAGACGCCGCCCAGCCAGCCCAGTTCGTCGCGCACGGCGCGCCCCCAGTCGGGGTCCAGCAGCCGCCAGAAGGTCCGCAGATCGCTGCGCAGGCGCCGGGTGCCGACGCGAGCCTGATGGACGTGTTCCGGATCGTCCCCGAGGCGCACCCCGGGATCGTGGCGGATCATCCGGGTGACGCCGGCGGCGATGGCAGCCGCGACGACCGTGGCCACGGTGGACTCCCGATCCAGGGCGGGAACGACCACGTCGGGACCGAGCGACGCCCGGGGGCCGATGGCCCGGACCACCTTGGGCCGGTCGTCTCCGGCGACCGCCCCGGCCATCGTCAGGGCCTGCAACACCTCTTCGAGGAGACCGTCGGGGGCGGCGTCGGTCACCTCCAGCTCGACCTGGCGGAAGCGGGCTGCCAGGCGACGGCCGTCCATGACCGACACCACGTCGTCGTCGACCTCTCCCAGCTTGCGGCCGGAACTGTCCCGCAGGTCGATCCGGTGCCGCTCGGTGAGCAGCTTGGCCACCGGAACCAGCTTGGCGGTGCGGGCCTGGGCCCGGACCATGGTGGCCACCTCGGCGGGGACCGGCCCAAACCCCCCCGGCCACGACAACTCATTGCGCACCAGGGCCACGCCATCGGCGTCCATCGGCAGCTTCAGGGTCCAGCCCGACTCGCCACCCGCCCCCCCGACCATGTCGCGGCGGTGGCGGAGGGTGACGCCCCAGCGAATCAGCCGCAGGTCGGCGGTGTCGACGTAAGTGGCCTGCAGCCTGGCGTCGGGCAGCCGGGTGACCACCACGCCGGGGAGGACCCCGGTCAGCTCCGGGAGTTCGAAGCGCAGGCCCGCGTCGAGCTTGACCTCCCGCTCGACATTGGTCTCGAGGGACCCCATGGCCGGGCACTCTATGACACCGCTACGGGAGGATCAGGTGGCTGTCCCCGAACTCGTGCCACAGGTATCCGCGGTCCCGCCCGGCCCGGTAGGAGCGGGCCAGCAGCTCGGATCCCGCCACCGCCTCCAGCATCGCCAAATGGCTGGCGGCGGGCTCGTGCCAGCCGGTGATCATGCCGTCGACGGCTCGCACGCCTCGGGCCGCGGTGATGACCAAATCCGTCCAAGCGCCGGTGGGCGCGGTGGCGCGGACGGTGCCATTGGCGTCGGCAACGGTCTCCAATGCCCGTACCACGGTCGTCCCCACCGCGATGACCCGGTGCCCGCCGCCCCGGGTCTGGTTGACCAGGTTGGCGGTGGACTCGGGAACCCGGAATCGCTCTGGTGCCGGCGCCTCGTGGGCCTCGAGCGACGACACCGCGCAGTGAAGCGTGATCGGGGCCACGTTCACTCCCCGACTCACGAGATCGGTTACCAGGGCGGCGCTGAAGGGCCGGGCGGCGCTGGGCATCTCGGCGCTCCCCGGTTCCTGGGCGAACACCGTCTGGTAGTAGTCGAGGGGCCAGTCGTGGGGGACATAGCGGTAGCGGATGGGACGGCCGTGCCGGGCCAGCCATTGGTCCGTCGCGACGGGCAGTTCGAGAGCGGCCACCCACAACCGCCCCGGGGTGGCGCAGGGGGCCAGCAACTGGATCCGCCCCCCTCCGGCCAGCCCGAGGACCATGCCCCGTCCCGCCCCGGGATACGGCAGGCTGGCCGGACGAGCGGCCCGCCGGAGTTCGACCACCCACCGGGCGCCTTCCAGATGGCTGGAGAGATGGACCTCCAGCAGGCTGCCGCGGGGGCCGATCGCGTCCAGGGCGGCGGGGAGGGTGGCGGAGTTGTTGACGACCAGCAGATCCCCGGGATCGAGGTACTCGGGGAGGCGGTGGAAGACGGAATGGGCCAGGTCGGGGCGATGACGCCAGCCGACCAGCAGCCTCACCTGGTCGCGGGCCAGCCCTCGGGCCTCGGGGGGCTCCGATGCCTCCAACTCGGGTATGAGGACGAAGTCGAGGCCTACCGGAAGTGCGGTTGCGGGGGCTGCGGGCGACATCACGACCCGGCGAACGCGGCGACGGGCTGCCGGCGCGCCAGTTCCTGCAGCCGGTAGCGACCATTGGGCAGATCGCCTTCCGCCAGGGCCAGCAGCCCGGGCACGGCCACCCCCGGGAGGGGGCGATCCGAGATGTCTTGGCCCGGGAACGCCTCCTGATGCATCTGGGTCCGCAGGTCGCCGGGGTCGGCCAGGTAGATCTTGAGACCCGGGCTTTCCTCCATCAGGACCCGGGTGATCCACTCCAGCGCCGCCTTGGAGGACCCGTACCCGCCCCACCCGGGGTACGGCTCGACGGCCGCGTCGGAGGTGACATTGACGATCCGGCCCCCACTGGCCCGCACCAGGGGCAGCGCCGCCTGGATGAGCGCCAGGGGCGCCAGCACATTGATCTCGAACACCCGGCGCAGCACGTCCAGCGGATAGTCGGCCAACTCCGGCTGCGGGCTCGGCCCCAGCAGGCTGGCGTTGTTGACCAGGAGGTCCAGCCGGCCCAGATCCGACACCGCATCCAGCAAGGCCTGGCGATGGGAGGGATCGGCGACGTCGCCGGCGATGGCCACCACGTCAGCGTGGAGGGACAATTCCTTGGCGGCGGTCTCCAGGGCGGCGCCGTCGCGACCGTCGACGACGACCTGCCAGTCCCGCTCGGCCAGGGCCTGAGCCAGGGCCCGGCCCAATCCTCGGGATCCACCAGTGATTAGGGCGACGCTCATGGCGACCTCCTCATCCCTCACCTGACAATCAGGTTCTTTTGACAAGTAATACCTTGTTTTAACCCCTAAAGCAAGGTCTGTCAGGATCGGGGTATGGAGGCCAGCCGGGAGGAGTTCGAGGAATTGGTCGCCGACGCCCTCGACGGGCTGCCCGAGCACCTGGGCCGGCTCATGGACAACGTGGTGGTCATGGTCGAGGACTGGCCCAGCCAGGAGCAGCTGGTCGGGGTTGCGGGCACCCTGCTGGGGCTCTACCACGGTGTGGCCCTCACCAGCCGCAGCCCCCTCAACTACATGGGAGCCATGCCGGACCGGATCTTCATCTTCCGGGGACCGATTTGCGAGCGCTCCCCCAACGCGGAGGCGCTGGTGGAACTGGTCCGGCGCACCGTCATCCACGAGGTGGCCCACCACTTCGGCATTTCCGACGCCCGCCTCCACGAACTCGGCTGGGCCTAGTCGCCGGTCACGGCTGGCCGCCCGGAGCTGGAAGGTTTCCGTGGCCGCCCTACCGTCGTATTGTCGTCTGGCCAGCAGGTTCTCCGACACGAGGAGCCGGTTTGTCGTCCGACGCCGATCCGGGCCCGGCGTGCCCCTATCGGGTCGCCAATCCGATCATGATCCAGCGGTGGAACGCGCTCGACGTTCCTCCATTGGTCGTTCCCGCCCGAAGCGGTGCAACGGCTGCTCCCCGACGGGCTCGAGGCCGAGGTGCGCGACGGCGCCGCCTGGGTCGGCCTGGTCCCGTTCCTCATGGAGGTCGGCCTGCGCCGGGTGGCGCCGGTGCCCTGGGCATCGAAGTTCTGCGAGACCAACGTCAGGACCTACGTCCGGGACGGGTCGGGACGGTCGGGGATCTGGTTCTTCTCCCTCGACGCCTCACGACTCGGGGCGGTGGTCGTGGCTCGCAGCACCTACCGGCTCCCGTATTTCTGGGCCTCGATGAGCGTGGAACGGGAGGGATCGGTCATCCGCTACCACGGGCGGCGCCGGTGGCCGGGTCCCCGGGGGGCGACCAGCGACGCCGTGATCGAGATCGGCGCCGCCTATGAGCCCGAGGAGTTGGGCTCCCTGGATCATTTCCTCACCGCCCGGTGGGTCCTCTTCAGCGTGGCCGGGAGCGGCGGGATCCGGCGCCGCTACGCCATCGCCGAGCATCAACCGTGGCCCCTGCACCGGGCCCGGGTGGTCGAGGCCCACGACCAGTTCATCGCGGCGGCCGGCCTGCCATCGCCCAGCGGGCCACCTCTCGCTCACTTCTCGGAGGGAGTCGAGGTCAAGATCGGTCGACCGCAAATCGACTGAGTGCTGTCCCGAATCTGTTTTCATCTGTCTCTTTTGGACGGCGTCAGGCGGGCGAGCCGCTCCTTGGCGCCCGATGGAGGCGCTCCATCGGCTCCGGCCAACGCAGAGATCCTTTTCCCCGCTGAGGGTTCATCGACACTCGATGACGGAAGGATGACGGGAAGGCGAAGGGAGTGGACGCTGCCCGCAATACCGGAGGGACCGCATACCAGTCTCGCGGCAGGGGCCAGCGTGGCCGAGGCCCGGGCGCTGGTCATGGGCCAGGCCCGCCAGCTGGGACTCGACCACCTGGTCGACGACGCATCGCTCGTCGTGGGCGAATTGTTCGCCAACGCCGTCCTTCATGGCGGGGGGTGCCGCGGCGTCCACGCCCGGCAGGTGGGTTCCGCGCTGCGCGTCGAGGTGCGCGACGCCAGCCGGGTGCAGCCCGTCCTCGGTTGGGCATCGGAGCACGCCATGACCGGGCGGGGTATGCGGCTGGTGGCCACCGTTGCCTCGCGATGGGGCGTCGACCCCGACGACGACGGCAAGATGGTGTGGGCGGAGCTGACCGGAGAACCCCCCGCCGCGGGCCGCGACGACGGCGGCCCGCCCGCGATTTGGGACGACGAACGGGGCCGGGAGGCCCGACCGCGTCGGTACCACGTGGAGTTGGGCGACGTACCGACCAGCCTTTTGCTGGCCGCCAAATCTCATGTCGACAACCTGGTGAGGGAGTTTGCGCTGGCCGCCGCCGGGGCCGATTCCGGTCTGACGGCCGATGTCCCGGCCCACCTCAGCCATCTGATCGAGACCGTCGTGGGCCGCTTCGCCGAGGCCCGCCTGGCCATCAAATACCAGGCCCTGGCGGCCCTGCAACGCAATCAGACGCACATCCGCCTCCAGCTGGACCTGCCGCTGGATGCCGCCGACGCCGCCCTCGACTACCTGAAGGCCCTCGACGAGGTGGATGGCTACTGCCGGGCCATGCGCTTCCTGACCCTCGAAACCCTGCCCCAGCACCGGGTCTTCCGCCGCTGGTACATCGAGGAACTGGTGAGCCAGCTCCGCGCGGCCGCGGTCGGGGAACCGCCGCCGCCGCCCCAGGCGTTCGAGGAGCGCCTGCTGCGAGAACTCGACGAGGTAGCCCGGGCCCAGTGGGCGTCGGAGCGGACCGCCCGGTTGTACCGGGTGGCGGCAGCCCTTGCCACGGCGACGACACCAGAAGCGGTGGGCAACGCCGTCGTCACCGAAGGGCGGGCCGCCCTCGGCGCGTCGGGGAGCGGACTGCTGCTGGCCACCTCCGCCCACCGGTTCTCGGTCCCGGCGAGCACGGGATACGACGAGCGACTGGTTTCCGCCCTGGCCCGCGAGTCGCCCGACGCGGAGTTGCCGGCCGCGACCGCCTTGCGCACCGGAGAGGCCATCTGGCTTGAGTCCCGCCAGGAGCGCGACGAACGCTTTCCAGAGCTGGTCGGGCTGGAAGCCACGACCGTATCGATGTGCGCGGTGCCACTGATCGTGCTCGGACGGCGCCTCGGCGCCCTGCGGTTCAGCTTCACCGAGGCCCACCTCTTCGACGACGACGAGAGGCGCTTCGTGCTGGCACTGGCCGCCCAGTCCGCCCAGGCCCTGGACCGGTCCCAGCTGCAGCGAGCTCGGGTGGATGTCAGCCGCCGGCTCCAGCGAAGCCTGCTGCCGCCCCGCCTGCCCGAGGTTCCCGGCGTCGAGGTGGCCGCCCTCTACCACCCCTTCGGCGACGAGGTCGAGGTGGGCGGCGACTTCTACGACGTCTGGCCCCTCGGCCCCGAGCCGGCGCAATGGGCGGTAGCCATCGGCGACGCGTCGGGGACGGGGCCCGAAGCAGCGGCGCTGACGGCCCTGGTGCGCTACACCCTCCGGGCCTTGACCATGACCGACCGGCACCCGGTGTCGATCCTCGAGTCGCTCAACCGAGCGTTGCTGGCCCATGTCGCGGAAGGCGAAAACGAGCGGTTCTGCACCGCCATCCTCGGAATTCTGACCGTGTCCGGGGAAGGGGTGGTGCTGGACCTGGCGAGCGGGGGGCATCCGTACCCGATCGTGCGCCGGGCCGACGGTTCTCTGAACACGGAACGCCTGGGGGGTTCCCTGCTGGGCCAGTTCGACACCATCGACGTGGCGCACCGGCGTCTCGCCCTGCACCCGGGCGACGTCTTCTTGATGTTCACCGACGGCGTGGTCGAGGCACGCTCGGAGGGAGCGTTCTTCGACACTCGCCGGGTCCGGGCGGTCCTGGCCGAGGCGCACCGGTCCGCGGTCGACGTGGTGAGGTCACTGGGGGGGGCCGTGGTCGCCCACAGCGGTGGCCGGCTCTCCGACGACGTGGCGGCGGTGGCCATCCGCGTTTCCGACAACAGCCCGAGTGGGTGGTGACGCCCGGCGTGGTGGGATGGAGCCGCCTGCAGGGAGCACGAAACTGACCCGGAACCCGGCGTTGCCTCGGCGGGGCTCGCAACGGGCTACAGTGTTCACAGAGGGCCGCACACCAGCAACTCGCAGGAAAGTATCCCTCGGCTCGTGAGAGCCATCGGCCAAGACTCGGGAGAGTCGATTCAGGCCGTGAAAGGAGGGAGATTTTCTATGGCGACTGGAACCGTGAAGTGGTTCAACGGTGAGAAGGGCTTCGGCTTTATCACCCAAGACGGCGGTGGTCCTGATGTGTTTGTTCACTTCAGCGCCATCTCCGGCACTGGCTACCGCAACCTCGAAGAAGGCCAAAAGGTCGGCTACGACGTTGCCCAGGGCCCCAAGGGCCTGCAGGCAGCCAACGTTCAGATCATCTGATCTGAACCTCATACATCTGACTGGGAGCCCGCCGAGGGCTAACGACCCGGGTCCCGCCGCTTTGGCGCCGGGATCAGGCTTAGGCGACCAGCACCTCGGTGGTCCGGTCCGGGTGGTAGCGCATCACCCGGACCACCAGGTCGGGGACGTTTTCAACGGCCCCGATGATGGTGACCTCCTGTATATCGGCGATGTCGCCGGCGAAGGAGTCGACGGGCTGGAAAGTGGCGCGCCCGCGGCAGCGGCATCGCTCCCACGCGATCGGTGCCGTGGCGGCCACGGTCGCCACTTCGACGCGCCCCTGAGCCGCGGTCAGCAACTTGGCCGTGTCGAATACGACGACGTCTTGACCCTCGCTCTCCTGGTAGCGCCCCAGGAATAGGATCAGGTCCTTCTGGCGGGCGAAGAGAAAGATCCGCTCGTTGAGGATCCCCAACCAATCGCGTAGCTCTATCCCGTCCAGGTGGCTCTCGATGTTGGAGCGCATCATGGCCTTCTGATCGCGGATGGTGATGTCGTGCCCAGCCGGGTCCTTCACGACGAACGATTCGTTTCTCGGCAGCAGCAACCTCGGGTCGCCGGTGATCAGCTGCGCGGCCGGCAGCAAACCCCTTTCCGAAATGGCGGGCCAGGCACCGTAGGCGCTGGCGTGGAACAACACCTTCCGCGACCGGATCAGATCGTCAGCCGGCCCTCGCGAGGCGGGCGGCGCGGTGCGGGTGTGCCCGGACGTCGAGCGGGCCCCGCTGGTGGTTGTCGTCGCCCGCGGCGCTCGGGGGGCTCGCGTCTTCGGCACCGCTGGGGGGCGGGGCCGGCGGACTCCCGGCGGCAGCACGCCCTGCGCCTTCTGGCGACAGTACGTGCACCAAGCGGGGTCCAGCCCGTGTATGCACTCGTCATCAGCCACGATGGGACCCTACCGCCCGGCCGCGGCGTCCCCGACGTCCCGTCCTGGCGACGTCCTGGCGACGTCCTGGCGACGTCCTGGCGACGTCCTGGCGACGGAGCGCAGACAACGTCCAAATGACGCCAGGTTTCAGCACCTGGGGGCGGATCGACCGCCGGTCCCACTGAACCCGTCATCATTGACTAGAGGCGCAGGCCGTACACCTCCTTCAGCGAATGTGCCCCGGGGTGGAATCGTCGCCAGCCGGTGTCATATGACTGACCGGACCATGCCTTCATCGACCACTCTTCGTAGCGGGTGATCTTGATGGCGACAGACGTCGGTCTGGGCGGTGGCGCCACACATGTCGGAGTTGTAGTCGCCTCGACGGAATAGTGCTCAGACAGTTCTGACCACCAGGCCTTCACCTGTCTTCCCCAGGTCGGCTCGGCACCCGGCGTCGGCGGAAGGGCAGCGAGGGTTGCCAGTGAAGCTCGGCTGACGCGGCTGACGCGGGTGTTCCGGTACGAACCTGGGTACTTCAATCGCTCATGCCGAAAGGCTGCCAACCGGTCCGCGGATGCAAACGTTCTTGCCGTACCCCGAGTTCACGAAGACGGCCCAGGTGCTCGACCCCTTGCGGCTCGGCAAACAGAGGGTCGAGGCGATGCAGATCATTCGCGCCCTCACCCGCCCGGTCTACGGATGGAAGCACCACCCCTCCGTCCTGATGTGGCAGGGCTACGAGGAGGCTCTCGGTGCCTACGCCGTCGAGATCTGCCGCGAGTGGTGCCGACGTGGTCACGCCGACACCTGCCACCTGAAGATCCTCGACGATCTCACCGCCGCCGCGGTGCCGACACCACCTCGGCCCCAGATCGAGCTCGCTGCTGTCGGCGCGCTTCCCCCGTGGCTCGGCGACGACGCCGTCCACCGCAGCCACCGCTCGGCGCTGCTACGTAAGGACCCGGGCTGGTACAGGGGCGCGTTCCACGACGTCCCCGACGACCTTCCCTACGTATGGCCTGTCCGTCACGTCACTCCATGACGAACGGACCAATCCGGGCTGTCGCCGCCGGTGCGGGGGCGCGCTGACGAACCGAGGGAATCACCTGCGGAGCCCGCACGGCGCGTTCGCTCACGGAGGCAGCCCGTGCACTGGTGGCCGGCCAAAGTCATGGCGATAAGCGCGGCCGCAGTCGGCCGACTCGAAGAAGGGCCTTGGCGGCATTGGCGCCGCATGCACCGTGCACGCCGCCGCCGGGGTGGGCCGAGGCGGAGCCGAGATAGAGCCGGTGAATTGGCGTCGCCGGCCCGGCCCGGCCGATCGTGGGGCGAAAGACCAGCTGCTGGTAGAGCTGCGATGTGCCCCCGTTGAGGGCCCCTCCGAGCAGGTTGGCGTTGGATGCTTCGAGGCCGGTGGGCGACGTGAGATGGCGGCCGAGGATGGTGTCGCGAAAACCCGGGGCCCGTTGCTCGACCGCCGCCTCGATTTGCTTTGCTACCGCCGTAGCGGTGACGTCGTCCCACTTGACGGCGTCGGGGCGGGCGACCGTGTTGGGCACATGGGTATAGGCCCACGCCGTCTCGGTGCCTTCCGGCGAGCGGGTCGGATCGGCGCGGTTCATCTGGCCGAAGAGAATGAACGGCCGCTCCGGCAGGCGTCCCGCGGCCAGATCAGCGGAGTAGCGGGTCAGGTGGTCCAAGTCGTCGCCCAGGTGCAGGGTGGCTGACTGGCGGGCGTCGGGATCGAGCCAGGGGATCGGCTGGCTCAACGCCCAGTCGACCTTGAAGGTGCCGTGGTCTATCTCGAAGCGGTTCAAGTCGGCGAGAAAGGATGCCGGTACGTGACGGGCACCGACGAGGTTGCGGTAGAGCGTTGGTGCGACCACGTCGGCAATGATGCCGCGCTTGGCAAAGATTTCTTCCCCAGATGCCAAGCGCACACCGACGGCAGTGCCGTTTCGGATGACGATCTCGGTCACCTCGGCCCCGCAGCGGATCTGGCCACCGAGGCCCTCCATACGGCGGACCAGGGAGGCGGTGAGCGCCCCGGAGCCGCCTTCGGGAACGGGGAAGCCGATCGTTTGGGCCAGCATTGCCAGGAGCCACCCGTAGAAGCCGCCGATGGCGCTGTCGGGTGTGAGGTCGGTGTGCAGGGTGTTCCCCGCCAGCAGCATGGCGGCGCCGTCACCTTTGAAGCGCTCGGCGGTGAAGCGCCGGACCGGTAGAACCGCAGTGCGGGCAAAATCCATGATCCGCCGCGGCCGGCGCAGCCGGCCGAGCAAACGGGCGGCCGGCCCGATCGGGGGAAACGGTCTCAGCAGGGCGTCGACAAGTGGGCCGCCCAGGTGGTGCCACTCGGCGACCAGGGCCCGCCAGGCGTCGCCGTCGCCGCGCGCAAACCGTTCGACTGATTCCGCAGTGGCGTCGACGTCGAGCGACAGGGCGGCGCAGCGGCCGTCGTCGAAGACGTGTGCCAGGGCGACGGGGGAGCGTCGCCAGACCAGGCCGTGGCTTTCCAGGTTCAAGTCCCTAATGGCTGGCGAGGCCACGGCAAGGGGGTAGAACGCGCTGAAGCGGTCATGGCAGAAGCCGGGGATCGTGATTTCGCCGGACCGCACCGCACCGCCCGGATCGGGCTGGGCCTCGAGCACGATGACATCCCAGCCTGCCTCGGCGAGAAGGTTGGCGGCGACCAGCCCGTTGGGACCGGCTCCCACAACGACGGCATCGACGCTCACGCCCGCCATCGCATCAGCCTCGGCGGCCCGGCGTTGCGACACCGGCACCCGCTGCTCCTCGGCGCCAGGTCACCTGCAGCCCCTACCCCTGGCTGGGTCGAGGCAACCTCGCTCCAACTGGCACGAACACTGCCTCCAGCCGGTAGAAAACCTGGACCAGTGGGTAACTACGTCTCCGCCCGCCCCGAGTCCATATGCCATGGGCGGCGATAGCCATCTTCGACCCGCTGAAAGGAGTTCGCGCCATGAGTGACACCCCTGTGCCGAAAAGGGCAGCAGGTGATGACGACGGCGCCACCGATCAAGTTCTCGGTGCCAGCTCCGGCCGTCCGACCGGCGAAGATCAAGCCGCAGACAACCGCGAGAACGAGCCCCCGGCGTGAGATCCGTCAACCAACCGGGTTTCGTATAAACGCCATGGCTACCGTTACCCGCCAGATTGACGCGGCACCGGAACAGGTCTTCGCTGTTCTGGCCGACCCATTGACCTATGACCGGTGGGTCGTCGGAACACGCCAGATTCGCGGTGCCGATCCCGCGTGGCCGGAGCCAGGCGCCCGTTTGTACCACAGTGTCGGTATCGGTCCCCTTAATCTCAAGGACGACTGCAAGGTTCTCGCCGTCGATTCCCCGCGCGAACTGGTGCTCGAAGCTCGCGGCCGCCCCCTTGGAACCGCTCGAATCGAGTTCCGTATCCAAGCAGAAGGAAACGGCAGCCGGGTGACGATCGACGAGTTGATCGCTCGACCACTCCCTCTGGCTCTGCTCAATCCGGTTCTATGGTTTGCCATTCGGGTCCGCAACACCGAAACCCTGCGCCGCATGGCGCAGGTCGTCGACGAGGTCGCCTAGAGATCCGCCGGTGGGCGCTGAGGGACTCGAACCCCCGACCACTGCCTTGTAAGGGCAGCGCTCTACCTCGACGGGAAGGCGTCTGACCAGCGGTTATGTGCCCATCGAGGGCCGCTCGTGCCCCTTCCGTGCCCCACCCGTGCCCTTTCCGGGCGAAAACGCGTCGCGGAAACGGTCATCGAGGGCGGTCGCGGCGGCCCGGTCCGAGGCGTCGGTGACCTTCGTGTACCGCTCCAGTGTCATGAGGGCGCTGGCGTGCCCGGCCCGTTGCTGCATCGTCCTCGGGTGCACGGCCTCCTCGGCCAGAGCGCTCATGGCGGCATGGCGCAGCCCGTGGAAGGTGACCGAGGCGGGCAGCCCGGCGCGGGCGACGGCGGGGCGCAGCTGGCGCTCACCGAAGCGGCGGCGAAGCACTCCACCTCGGGGCCCGACGAATACGAGGTCGTCGCCGGCCGCACCGGGGCGGTGGGCGGCGAGGTGACGGGTCAGCTCCTCGACGAGGAATACCGGGGCGGTCATGCTGCGTAGCCCGGCGTCGGACTTGGCGCCGGCCACGACGCTAAGCGTGCCGGCCACCTCCTCGACCACCTGGGCGACGGTGACGGTTCGGCGCAGGAAGTCGACATCGCGCACCCGGAGCCCGATGGCCTCCCCCCATCGCAGCCCGAGCACTCCGCCGACGAGCACGAGGGCCCGGTAGCGGGCCGGCATCTCGTCGGCGAGGCTTGCCAGCTCCTCGGCGGTGATGGTGACACGTTCGGGCGGCCGCACCCGGGGCAGCGCTGTCTTGCGGGCCGGTGAGCGGGCGATGAGGTCGGCGTCCACGGCGGCGTTGAGCACGGCCCGTAGGACGGAAAAGTCTCGGGCGAGGGTGGCGGGCGCAGCGGTCCGGGCCCGGGCGTCTACGGCCGATTGGACGTGCATAGCGGTGACGGCGGCGAGCGGCCGGGGCCCGAGGGTGGGGCGCCACACGTCGAGGGCGTGGCGGTCCCGGGCGACGGTGGTGGTCCGCTTGCCGGGGCGGTCGAGCCATTGGTCGGCCCACTGGTCGAGCGTGATGCGCCCGGCCCGAGGGTCGATGTATTGGCCACGGGCGAGGTCGGCCTCGACGGTGGCCAGCCACCTCGAAGCGTCCCCCTTGGTCGTGAAGGTCGAGGGTGATGCCAACCTGCGGCCGCTTGGGTCCCGGTATCGGGCCTGCCAGCGGCCCGAGGGCAGCTTCCGGACGGTGCCAAACTGCCTCTTGCCGCTCATGCCGCGGCCTCGGTGTTGGCGAGGTATGCGGCCCGGACGGTCGAGGGGTGCCATTGGGCGCCACCGTGGGCGGTGGGCACGGCCTCGGCGTTGAGGGTGCGGGCGATGGCGGACCAGCCGGCGCCGGCCTCGTGGGCGGTCACGATGCGGGCCCGGAGGTCACCGGCGAGGACGTTGGGGCGGCCCAGGCGGACACCCTGCGCCCGCTTCTGTGCCAAGGCGTCACGGGTGCGCTGGCCGATGATGCGGCGCTCCCACTGGGCGGCGGAGGCCATGACGTTGGCCATGAACTCGCCGGCCGCGGATGCCAGGTCGATGCCGAGGTCGAGAGCGACGAGGTTCCAGCCGGCGGCCTGGGCGCGGGCCGTGAGGTTGGCGAAGTCGGCCAAGCTGCGTGAGAGACGGTCGAGCTTGGCCACGACGATCCCGGCGGCGGCGCCGGTCTCCACGGCGGTCAGGGCGGCGGCGAGGCCGGGGCGGTTGGCCACTGACTTGCCGCTCACGGCGTCGGTGTGGATTGCGGCCAAGGTCCAGCCGCGGCGCTCACACTCGACCCGGATAGCGGCCTCCTGGGCGGCGATGCCGAGGCCGGAATCGGCCTGCTCCTCGGTGCTGCATCGGGTGTAGCCCACCATGACGGTGGGGTCTGCGGTGGTCTTGCGGGGGCGGGCCATACCCCTAGCTTACACTAAACGTTCGTATCGTGTAAAGCTATTGTTTGGGATGGGCCCACTTCCGCTGGCGGACTGGCGGGCACCGCGCGACGATTCCGGCGTGAGCGACAAGGGGTGTAGATGAAGGGCGTACTGGTCGGGGTCCTCGTGGTGCTCGTCCTAGGTTGCACCATGAAGCCGACGGAGGTGACAGCGCCGATGCCGACTACGACAACTGCGTCACCCACCACAACAATTGCCCAGGCGACCAGCGTGCCGCCTGCCAATCCGGTCGCCCACGTCGGTGCCACCTTGACGTTGCAGGACTCCGAGATCGGGAAACTGGCTGTGGCGGTAGCGAAAATCATCGACCCGGCGACGGGGCAGAACCAGTTTCTAATCCCAAGCGTCGGCAACCGGTTCGTCGCGGTCCAGTTGTCGTTGCAGAACCAGGGGCCCGACCCGATCCAGGGTGACCCTCTTAACGACGTCACGATCGTCGACGCTGCCCACCAGGAGTACCGGGCGGATTTCTCGCCCGTGTCGCAGTGTCACTCGCTCACGTCGCTTGTGACTCTCGGTCCGGGTGAAACGACCACTGGTTGCGCCGTGTTCCTGGTCCCGAAGGCGGCAACGGTGACGTTGGTGAAATTCGTGCCGCTATCTGGGTTCGGGTCAACCTTCGGGGAGTGGTTAGTCCCCTAAAACTGCCTGGGCCGGGCGGCCCCGGGCGTTGGTCGATCACTCGGTCTCGGCCCGGGCGGCGTTCGATCACTCGGTCTCGGCCCGGGCGGCGTCATGGGAGGGGGTCCGCGACGCTTCCGCCGGCTCCTCGCCGGCCGCCAGCTCCGTGGCGATCACGGCTCCCTCCACCCGGCGCCGCACCCCGGCGTCCTTCGGCGAGTCCTCCTCGGCAGGGAACACGTCGAGCACGTCGCGCATCGTCGCGGCGGCGTCGGTCAGATCGGCCTTGCTCGGGCGCTTAGTCATCGCTCCTCCGGGCCTCCGGGCGGTCGTTTACCAATGGTGGGGACATCATTGCTCCGGTTGCCAGTCTCGCCCGGCGTCGTCGACGGCCTGGCGGAATACGGCGTCGGCCACGGCGCCCTTGAGCCGGTAGGCGTTGATAATGGCGGCGGCGACGGTGAGCGACGGCGCCCGTCGTGCGTGCTCTAGGGCCCACAAGTGGCTTGGGCTCACTCCGGTCGCCTCGGCGGCGTCGCGGTACGACCAGTTGCGCTCCAGGCGGGCCCGGGCGAGCGCTTGGGCGGTGGCGAGGTCGAGCGGGGGGTGGCGCTCGACGCTCATGCCGCAGCGCGGGCAATCGGTGGTCACGAGCGGCCCTCCGGGTCGAGGGGGCGACCGGCCCCACAGTCCATGCAGCGCCATCCTCCCCGGTCATAGGGGGGGCCGGGGAGGATTCGCCGGCCGGCGCAGCGGGGGCACGAGGCGGGCGGCTGGTCCCGTTCCGTGCCCGTGTTCCAAGGGGTCGCCGCTATCGGCGTCGGTCCAAGGGGTCGCGCGTGCGCGGGGGGTTTCTGCCAACCGGCCGGGGCGGCCTCGCGCGCGCATCGTTTCGACAAACCACGGGGGCAGGTCACGAGGCCACGTCGATCGCGGGGGCCTCGGGGCGCTCGGCGGCGGCCAGCACGTCGGCCAGGGTGCCGGCGGCGACGATGACAATAGGCACGTCGCCGGGCGGTCGACGGGTGAGCCACCATCGCCAGCCGGTGCGGCCGATCAGTAACCGCGTCCCGTCGCCCATGGTGCTGGTGTCGATCGCGGCCATGGTGCTGGTGCTGGTGCACACCGCGTTGGTGCACACCGCGTTGCTGGTGCTGGTGTAGATCACGGCCAGCCAGCCGGGCCCGTGGCGGCGCCAGGGTAGCGGGGATGCCTCGACGGTCTCGGCGGTGAGGGTCTCGGCGATCCATGCGGCCTGGGCGCGGACGGCGGCGGCCAGGGTGGCCGGGATGCGGTCGAGCCCGAGGGCCTGTAGGTGGCCGGATTGGTCGAGCCGGAACCGGGCGCCGGCCGCTCGGGCGGCGGTGAGGGCGGCCGGCCCGTTCATCCGAGCACCTCCCACGGCTCGGGCTCGTCGGAGAATGTTTTTACCGATTGCCCGACAAAACCTGACAGAACTCCGGGCGTTTCGGTTCTGTCAGGTTTTGTCGGGTGTATCGCTGGGTTGGTCTGCCACCGTTCCGGGGGTCGGCCCGGCCCACCGCGGGCGGGATTCTTCCGCACCCAGCCATAGCGCTCGAGGAGGTCGAGGGCCGCCTGCACCCGCTCGGTCGGCCAGTCCCGGGACCGGCAGATATCGCGGGTGGAGAACTCGGGGCTCCTGGTCCTGAGCCAGCGCAGCACGCCGGCTGCGTCATCGGTGGCGTCGTCGGCGCCCATCCGGCCGAAGATGGCCACGGCGTGGCCGGTGAAGTATTCCGCCAGGGTCAACGCTGCGGCCATGGTTTCGGCGTCGACCGTGCCGCCCAGGTGCCCGGTGCGTAGGGCGTGGAGGGCGCCGGCGATACGGAGGACTTCGCCGGGGAGCTTGTTTGCCCAGTCGACGCACGCGGCCAGGTCGCCGGTGTCGGGCGTTAGACGAGGTTCGTGGCGGTGACGCCAGGCGGTGAACGCCCGGTAGGCGTCCGGGCCCAGCCGCAACACCAGCGGCTCGGTTCGGGCCTGGGCCTCGTCGGCCAACGCCCGGATATGTTCGTGCCACCCGGCGGCGAGGGTGTCGGGGATGGGCGGCCGCTCGACGGGGCGTCGGCCGACGACGGTCGGCGGTATCGACCACAAAATCCGTGCCAGTAGCCCGCGTCCCCTGGCGTGGCGGTCCTTGCCGAGGTCGGCGACAACGACCGGCTGGGCGAACAGGAGCACCGTCAACGTGGCGCGCTCGACCACTTGGGCGTCCCGGCCGGCCCGGTCCGAGACGAACCGGGTGCCGTCGTGCCCGGCCAGGTAGGCGCCGAGGTTGCCCTTCCCGGTGGACTGGTAGCGGCTGGCAAGGTCGAAGAAGTCGGCTCCCTCGTCGGTCAGTACCGCTATCCGGCCGTCGTGGTCGGCCATGAGCCGCACCAATCCCTCGGGGGTGCAGTCTTTCGTCAAGATGCGCGGCACGGCGGGGACCACGATGTCCGCGGCTTTTTGGGCGGCGTCGAGGGCGTCAGCTTTGGCGTCCTCGGTGCCTTCCTTGGCGGCGAAGGTTTCGAGCTGGTCGCGGCGGCGGTCGGCGATCCGCTTGCGGGCGGCGGCCTCGGTGATGGCGGGGCCCATCCGTGTCTGCCGGTCCCGTTCAATGGCCTCGACGGGTGCGGTCACCTTGGCGAGCATCGGGGTTTTCCCTTCACCGGGAGCGGCGATACCGGCCAGGTAAAGGTTCACCGGCTCACGCCACGACGTATCGGCCTCGACTACCACGGCGCCCACGATGACGGCGGACACGGCGCCGAGTACCGCGAGGCCGGTCAGGTCCGGCGGTGTTGCGGTAGCCGCCGCGACAGCGGCGGCGAAGGGCTCAAACGGTCCGAGGGGGCCGGTCGGCCAGGTGGGCACGTCGCCTTGCCCGGGGAGCGATACCGGGTCGGACCAGTCCTCGGGTGGCGGTGTTATGGCCTCGCCGATGGCGGCGGCGGCGGCCAATGGCAGGGGGACGGCGGTGCTCACGATGCGCTCCTCGCCATGGTCCGTAACGCTCGGGCGGCCGCGGCCTCGTCGCCTCCGTAGTTGAGGATCGACCAGCACCGAAACCTGGTCAAGCGGTTGCCGGCGCCGACTGGTAGCCCGGTGGCGGCGGCAGCGCTCTCGCTGAATAGGACCAATACCGGGACGCCATTAACGTCGGTCGAGGCCGACGGCGTCCCAGCCGGGGACGATGCCGAATAGTGGCGCCAATAGCCCGCCCGGTCGGCGTCGCGCATTAGCGAGAATCCGTGCGGCTCCAATATCTCGGCCCATGAGACCAGCCGGGAAAAAGCCTCGGCCGGTGACTCGCCGGTGTCGGGGTGCGGGGCCCGTATGGGGCTCTGTGCTGGCGCCGGTGGCGCCGTGGGCGCCCGCCTCGCCGGTAGGGCCTCGGCTAGCTCCTGGGGCCGGTAGCGCCGTCGAGGGTGCACCTCGACCACCCGGACCGGGACGGGCTCCGCCTTGCGATTCCACGACCCGGCCAACCGCGCCAGCCGGGCCAGGTCGCCAACGTCGTCGACGTGCAGCCCGCGGGCCCGGCCGAGGTCGACGGCGTGGGCGTTCCATTGTCGCGACAGGTCGGCGGCGTTGGCGCGCTCCTCGCCGGTGGTGAAAACCATCGGTGTGGCGAAAAGGAATCGGGCCAATAATCCGTGCCCGGTGTCGAGTATCTCGGTCGGCGCTAATGGCATTTGGTCGAGCACGGCGAGCGCCTCGTGCGGGTCGGCGGGCAGGCGGAGCCGGCCCGAAACGTCGGCGTGGGCGGGGCCGGCGATGTCGAGGTCGAGCACGAGGCCGGGCAATGCCACGGTGTCAGCGGCGCCACCTCGGCCCCGGGCGGGTCGGGTCCCAAGGGTGCACACCATCGTGTAGGTGTTCTGGGTGGCGCTGGCGGCAGCGATGTAGGTGGCCATCTTCGCCATCTCGGTGCTCGGATAGAACCGGGTCGCCCGGTCCGGCAGGGTGGTGACGGCGATCAGGCCGGGGCAGCCGGCGTAGACGAGCTCGACGTCGGCGGCGATGGCGTCCTGGTCACCATGGCACCCGGTCATGCGGCGCCCGGCCCGTTTGTCGCCTCGACGCGCTGCGCGTCAATCCAGGCGTCGAGGTCGTCGGGAAGTAGGCGTACCTTGCCGTGGAGTTTGACGAACGGCACCCGGCGCTCATTGACGAGTCGGCGAATGTGGCGCACCGTGGTACCGAGATAGACGGCGGCCTCGTTAACGTCCAGCGGGGGGCGGTGGGGGTGGCGCCGGGCCTCACGGTTCGGCCCGAGCACCTCGGTATTGACCATCTTTGCGCTCATGGTGCCGAGCGTTACCGCACCGCAATCTCAGCTAATGCGCCTACACATTCACTGAGACGGGTTCGGGTTCCTTTCCTGACGCAAGACTTGGAGGTCCCGTGCCAGGGTGCTACTGCTTAGGTATTCGTCGGTCTCGCGGTCGAGGCGCGTCCGCAGTAGTCCGCCCGGAGTATCGGCCGAACCGGTACGCCAGGTGTCGGATATTTGCCCAACGGTGACGTCGGGCCAGCGGGCTAGCACCACGGCCACCCCGTCCCGGCGGGCGATGGTGTCGGCCCGCGCATGGCGGGTCTGGCCATGGCTGTACGGAGTGGTGGGCGGCGGCCCCAACACCTTCGCGGCCCAGTCGGCTGCGAGGGCCTCGGCGTGTAGACGGCCTCTGGTCGAGCGGTGTCGGTGGAAGAGCGTGAGCCCGTCACTCGACCAGGGCGTGAGTCCTCCGGGTTGCAGCGTCTCGGCGAGTGCCTGGGCGCCGTCATTCACGGGACGACGAATCCGTCGATGGCCTCCAGGAGAAGCAGCTCGGCGAGTACGTAGCGGTCGGTCTGGCGAGGTTGGATCGGCACGCCGGTGGCTGCGAGGTAGTCGGCGGCCCGGGCGACGATCTCAGCCAATCGGGCCACCCGGTATGCGACCATCCGGACGCGAATCTGCGCCAGCTCGCGCACCCACGGGCGGCGGTCGTGGTGGGCGTCGAGGTTCCAACGGACGGCCAGGGGCGTGGTATCGGAGGTCCCGTCCGGTAGCACAACTCCGAGCCCGTCCGGGTCCGCTATCCGCATGGCAAGGTGGCAAACATCCACTTGGTCCGATAGTTGAGCGTCGAGCGGGGCGACCAGTGCGGCCGCGGTAGGCGCTGCCATCTCGACCACGGGGCGCACCTCGGGCCACGCGAGCCATACCGCCATCATTGCCACCGCGTCGGCCGACTCCTGGCGGTACGACTCGGCTTGTTGGCGCTCGTCCAAACGTCAACCTCCTGTCGGCGTGCCCCACCCGTGCCCCACCCGTGCCCTTTACGGGGGCACGAGACGGTCTGTCGCGGTCACTGGCGGTTAACGTCGGGCACTCGGGAAATAGTCCTTGACCTGCGGTTTTCCGTCTTTTCCCTGGTGGGCGCTGAGGGACTCGAACCCCCGACCACTGCCTTGTAAGGGCAGGGCTCTACCAACTGAGCTAAGCGCCCGGACCGGCCATGCTAGTGACGGCCGCCCCGGTCTTCTTCGGAACAACACCTCGAGCCCGCGGGAGCGCAGGGCTGGCTGGTGGAAGCCACCGTCAATGCTTGGCCCGACGCCAGCGCCGCGACGCGGTCACCGCCCGGCCTCGCTCGACGCGGACCGGGCGGTGCTGTTCCCGCCCCTTAGGCGCTCAACTCGATTTCGGGCCGGGGATGCTTCGGGGGACGGCCCCGCTTGCGCTTCTGGGCCAGGATGTGGCCGTTCAGGAACAGCTGGCCACCCCAAACCCCCCACGGCTCACGCCGATCCATCGCCCCCTCGAGGCAGGCGTCCATCACCGGGCACTTGGCGCAGACGGCCTTGGCCCGGGCGATGTCGTCGATCTGCTCGGAAAAGAACAGCGCCGTCATCGTTCCCGCCCCGTCCCGGCAGCGAGCATCGGCCCATGACGCGTTGAGGCCGGCCTGGTCGATCAGTTCGTTGAGCAGCTGGTTTCCGAACATCTCGTTCCTCTCTCGTCGGTCCTCGCAAATCAGGGCAAAACAAAAGGCCACCGGGATATCCCGGCGGCCTCTGGGCCTTTCTGCGGAACGGTGCTGGTGTTACCCAGTCGACCCTTCCGACAGGCCCTTTGGCCGCACGACGCCAGTGCCGGTGTGACGGCGCTTCGCAGCGGTGCCACGGGTGGCGGTGATGGCGTCGCCAAACCCTGCCCACCGCGAAACGGCGCTGCCGGAGACCCACGCGAGCGCGCCCGAGTCACCGGCAGCCATGGGCTTCATGGCGTAACGGTGCTGGTTCACCCGGACTCCTCTCGGTCGCATGTGGCTAGGGACCTTCCCCGAGCCCCTGACATCGCAGCAGATCCGCAAAGACAAATCAAGCCATTTTCACGATCTGGGTCTTATCGAGTAGTTATTGCCTCGAGCAGCTCGTCGCGTAGTACTGCGGTGGCCCCGGCAACCGGTGTCCGGCGGTCACCGTGGCCCCGCACCACCAGTTCCCGCCCGTGGGCGTCGACGATGGCGGCCCCGGCTTCCCGGCACACCAACAGGCCCCCCAGGTAGTCCCACGGGCCGTGAGCGTCGACGCTGCAATCGAGATAGCCGTCGAGGCCGCCGCAGGCCACTTCGCACAGGTCCAGGGCGGCGGCGCCGAGAGCCCGGAACTGGCGCCACCCCAGATCGCGCCACGGGAGCCCGGACAGGCCGATCATCGACTGGTCGAGATGGGTGGCACCCGAGGGGGAGATGGGGGCGCCGTCGCGCCACGCCCCGGCGCCCCGGATCGCCTCGAAGGTCGAGCCCGTGGCCTGGTTGCGGACCAGCGCCGCCAGGGGCCCGTCGGCATCCAGGGCACACACGCTGGTCGCCCACCAGGGGAGGTGGCGGGAAGCATTGGTCGAGCCGTCGACAGGGTCGAGGGCCACCAGCACCGCCCGCTCCGAGTGGTGGATCCCGGACTCTTCGGACAGCACGCCCAGCCCGGCCCGATCGAGGAGGCCGACCGCCACCTCGTCGGCGACCAGGTCGCTGCGGTACTGGCCGGGCCGCGTTCCTGCCAGCCCCCAGTCGTCGAGGCCGGTCAGGGACCTGTTGACGGCGGTGGCCACCTCTCGGAACAGGGACAACAACTCCTGGGGGTCGGCGGTGGGGCAGGCCATCGGCTCTGACGCTAGCGGGGCGGCTTTTCGTCACCCCCGCGCCGTAGCCTTATGGCCGTGGCGGTTATCGACGTGGCCGGGTACGTGGCCGAGCTCAAGGATCACGCGGTCGACCACGGTTTCCACGTGCACGACGAGCGCCACTTCGTGGAGACCTATTCGCTGCGCCAGGCCTGGGAAGTTGACCTCCACCCCGAAGAGGGATGCGGGGGGCCGCTCGACCTGCACCTGTGCCTGGAAGTGGACCCCCGGACCCTGCTGGCGTTCGAGGACACCGTCGTCGACCTGCCCGAGGAGGCGGACCCGCCCGACGAGTTCAACTTCCCGCTGACGTTCACCTGGGCGCTGCCGCCGCTGCCCAACGGTCCCGACCTGTTGCGCCTCGCCATCGACCTGGCGGGCGTCGGCGGCATCGACCTGCCCCTCGAGGTGTCCGCCATCGACTCCTTCGCCTCGGCGACCGACGCCGCCGAGCGCCGGCTCACCGTGGTGGCCCGCCAGCAGATCTCCCTGGCCCGGGTCCTCGGGGGCGAGGAACTGCTCTGCGAGGTATTCGATCGGTGCCTGGCGGTGAGCCGCTACCTCCTGGATGCGGCCCCCGGTTGGCTCAGGGACTAGTCCCGATCGTTCCCGGTTAGGAGACCTCGCGGAGTTTTCCGGTCTCGACCTCGTACACGAAGCCCCGGATGTTGTCCTTGTTGGGGATGAACGGGCTGGCTTTGATCCGGTTGATCGTCTGGCGGACATCGGCCTCGGCGTCGGGGAAGGCTTCCAGCGCGAACGAGGGTCGGATGCCGGTGTCCTGCTCGATGGCGTCTTTGACGGCACCGTCGGTGAAGGTGACCATGCCGCAGTCGGTGTGATGGATGAGGATGATCTCCTCGGTCCCGAGCAGGCGCTGGCTGATCACGAGGGACCGGATGGCGTCCTCGGTGGCGACGCCGCCGGCGTTGCGGATCACGTGGGCGTCGCCTTCCTCCAGCCCAAGGAGCCGGGCGGGATCGAGCCGGGCGTCCATGCAAGCGAGGACCGCCACTTTGGAGGCGGGTGGCATGGCCAGATCACCCTTGGTGAAGCCGGCTGCGTAATCCCGGTTGTTGTCGACGAACTGTTCGGTTGCGGTCACTCAGAACTCCCCCAGGGGTCGGGCCAGGTACCGGCTTATTCTCGACTATTCTAATCTTATTAGTCAACTTTAGGGTCGCTCCCCTCGCGGACGTCCTGGCCGGCACCCGATCGGTCGGTCAGATGGGACACGTGGGGGGCGATCGACTCATGCCCGTACAGATTCTCGCCCGCCCCCATGCGCACTGCCCACGGGCTGTCCCAGAACAACTGGTCCAGGGTGGCGATGTCGTTGGCAACAAACGCCGCTTCGTACCGGAGGAACTGATCGCGGACCTCGGCGACCACCTCGGGTCGGTTTACCTCCACGAGGGGACCGGGGCCACGACGCGGCACACGCCCCGCCGCTCGAGTTCTGCCGCCACCCGCAGCAAGGCCGCCTCCCGGAATGGGGCTGCGACCAGCTGCACCCCGAGGGGCAGCCCGGACCCGCCCCGGCCGCGGCCGTCGGCGTCGCCGTCGTGGGAGGCGGCGAGCAGCACCGGCACCGTCACGACCGGCAGGCCGATGAACGACAAGGGTTGGGTGAAGCAACCCAGGTAGGGCTGGGTCAGAACCGTTTCGCCGTCGACCACCACTTCCCGCTGGCCGATCAACGGGGCCGGGAACGGCGTCGCCGGGGCCAAGAAGACGTCAGTTCCCGTCAAGGCCCGGGTGACCTCGGCCTGGTACCACCGGCGAAACCGTTGGGCCAGGAGATAGGCGGAAGCAGGGACCAACGCACCGGCCAGGAAGCGGTCGCGGGTCATGGGGTCGAAGTCCTGGGCCCGGCGGCGCAGATCCGCCCGGTGCACGTGGGCTCCCTCGCTGGCGGTGATCACCATGGCCGCCGAACGGGCCCGTCCCGCCTCGGGGATCGTGATGCGGCGGTGGACGCCCAGGGCCTCGGCCAGCTCGGTCACCGCCTGGTGCGCCTCGGGCAGACCGCCCCGGGCGAAATAGCCGTCTGCCACCGCCAGCCGCAGGCCCTCGATGCCCCGGACGAGCCCGCCTGTGGTCGGCTCCGGGGCTCGGGCGGAGCTGGCGGGGTCGAGGGGATCGTGGCCTTGGAGGGCGTCGAAACTAACGGCCAGGTCCCGCACCGACCGGGCCAGAAGGCCGACGTGGTCGAGGCTGGGGCAGAACGGGTACATGCCTCGCCGAGTGATCCGACCGAATGTCGGTTTCAGCCCGAACACGCCGCACAGGGTGGCCGGAACCCGCACCGAACCGTTGGTGTCCGAGCCCATGGCGAGGGGCACGAAGCCCGCCGCCACCGCGGCTCCCGACCCTCCTGAGGACCCTCCGGCCACCCGGGCCCGGTCGTGAGGGTTGTGGCAGGCGCCGTAATGCGAGTTCTCGGTCGTGAAACCGTAGGCGTACTCGTCCATGTTGAGCGCCCCGACCAGCACCGCCCCCGCGTCGCAAAGCCGGGTGATGACAGGGGCGTCGGCCACCGCGGGCGGGTCCTCGGCACTGATCCGCGAACCCGCCACGGTGACGATGCCGGCGATGTCGAAGAGGTTCTTCACCGCCACCGGCACCCCCGCCAGAGGCCCCGGGTCCCGGCCGCCGGCCACCACGGCGTCGACCCTGGCGGCGTCCGCCCGCGCCCGCTCGGCCAGCACCGAGGTGAAGCTGTTGATCTCGCCGTCACCTGCCGCGATGGCAGCCAAGGCCTGCTCGGCCACCGCCGCCGCCCGCACCGATCCCGCCCGTACCGCCGCCGCCGTGGCGACTCCGTCCGGTGGCGGCCCGGGCGTCGCGGCCGTCACGGCTGGAAGACCGGGGCGGGATCGTCGGGCAGGCGGATGGCCTCGTCCTCGAGGGAGGCGGCCCGCACCAGGAGGACCTCCAGGTGGCTAACCACCGCCGGCCACCAGGCCTCGCCGATATCGAGCCCCGCCGCCCTGGCCGCGGCCCGGGCATAGCCCTCGACGTCGAGGGGTTCGGCCGGGCCGGGCGGGGACATGGTTCCTATCCTGCCTCGTTGCCGGCGCCCTACCGGGCCGCCGGGACGGGCTTAACATGGCCGTCACATTCGGTATTTTCTGCTGAAAACTGCCGGGCCTAGGCTGTGGCGCGCCAGGGGCACCAGGGGGTGAGTTGACCGCAGCCAAGTCCAGTTCGATGAGGGTTGGGTCCATGGGCGGCGCCGCCTTGGCCTTCGATCGGGTTTCCATGGTCTTCCCCGACGGGACGGCGGCCCTGCGCGACGTCACCGTTACCGTTCAGCCCGGCGAGCTCATCAGCGTCGTCGGCCCATCGGGCTGTGGGAAGTCAACGATGTTGCGAATCGCGGCCGGGCTGGCCGAACCATCCTCGGGCACGGTGGCGGTGGCGCGGGACCGGCTCGGCTTCGTGTTCCAGGACGCCACCCTCCTGCCGTGGCGGACGGTGCAGGGCAACACGGAACTGTTGCTGGAACTGCATGGGTTCCCCCGATCGGAGCGGGAGGAACGGGCCGCCGAGGCCATCGCCGCGGTAGGCCTGGAGGGCTTCGAGCACCATCACCCGAAACGACTGTCGGGCGGGATGAAGATGCGGGCATCGCTGGCCCGCTGGCTGACCCTCGACCCGAGCGTCTTCCTCTTCGACGAGCCCTTCGGAGCTCTCGACGAGATAACCCGGGAGCGGCTGAACGAGGAGTTGCTGCGGCTGTTCCAGGAAAAGGGCTTCGCCGGTTTGTTCGTCACCCATTCCGTCTTCGAGGCCGTGTACCTGTCGTCCCGGGTACTGGTCATGTCGCCCCGGCCTGGCCAGATCGTGGCCGACATCGCGGTGCCGTTCCCCTACCCCCGGGCCCCGGAGCTGCGCTTCGACCCCGCCCTGGCCGCCATCGGCGGCGCCGTCTCGGCTGCCCTGCGGGGCCACCGCCTTGATGGCGGCCCCGTCTTCAGGGCCCCGGCCGTGACCCGGGGCCGACCGTCGTGACCTCGACGCTGCCGGAACAATCGGCTCGGATGGCGCCTGACGAGACGTCTTCGGGAGCGCCGGGACCCGGGGGGCTCGACCGCCCGGTTGCCTCAACCGCTGGCTGGCGGCGATCAGTAGCGGCTCGGGCGGCGCTGGTGCTGCCCGCCCTGGTGACCTTGGCGCTGTTCCTCGGGATCTGGGAGTTCGCCAGTACCCAGATGATCAGCCGGCAACGGGCCTTTTTGCTCCCGACCCCGCCGACCGTGCTTCGTCACGGCCTGCTCGACGGTAAGACCATGCACCAGATCGGGAGCAGCCTATGGCTGACCACCCGGCTGTCGCTGTTCGGCCTCGGGGTCGCGATCGCCCTCGGGCTGACCCTCGGCGTGGCCATGTTCCGCTTCCGCTGGGCGGAGCGGGCATCCTACCCGTACCTGGTGGCGCTCCAGGCGGTTCCCGTCCTGGCCATCGCTCCACTCATCACCGTCGTCTTCGGCTACAGCTTTTGGGCCAAGAGCATCATCGTGGTGATCATCGCCTTCTTCCCGATACCGACCACCTTGCTACTCGGGATGAAATCCGTCGACAAGGGGCTCATCGACCTGTTCCGGCTCAACGGAGCCACCTGGGGCACTCAGTTGCGCAAGCTGGCCTTGCCCAACGCCCTGCCGTCGCTGTTCACGGGACTGAGGATCTCGGCGGGGCTCTCGGTCATCGGGGCCATCGTGGGGGAACTCTTCTTCCAGCAGGGCAATCCCGGCCTCGGCCAGCGCATCTACGCCTACCAGACCAACATGCAATACCCCCAGCTGTACACCGCCATCATATTTTCGTCCCTGCTCGGCATTGCGATCTTCAGCCTGTTCGGTTGGGCCGGTCACCGCCTCATTCGGTCGTGGCACGAGTCGGCGGCTGACGATCAATGAGCCACTCGCCCGCCGGTCCCATGTTCCCACAGGCACTTCAGGAGGTACCTGGCTCATGAAACGCTCCCTGCTAGCCCCCCTCGCGGTAGCCGCCTCGATCGGTCTGGTGGCCGCCTGCTCGTCCAAGTCGTCGACCTCGTCGACCACGACCACGACGGGCGCCGCCAGCACCAGCGGGCCCGGCGCCTTCGCCCGGGCCCACTACACCACCAGCCTGGCGGGGTCGTGCCCCAACCCGATCATCGTCCAGGCGGACTGGCTACCCGAGGCCGACCACGGCTTCTTGTACCAGATGATCGGCGGCGGCGGCCAGGAGTCCCAGTACACCTACCAAGGTCCATTGGGCTCGACCGGCGTCAACCTGGAGATCCTCTCCGGCGGCCCGGGGCTGGGCAACGGGGTCAGCCAGCCGTCCTCGCTCTACGTGGGCAACCTGGTGAAAAAGGTGACCCCGACCCTCGCCTTCGTCTCCTCCAACGACTCGATCCAGTACTCCCAGCAGTACCCGACGACCGCGGTGCTACGCGAGTACCAGAAGAGCCCCCAGGTCATCATGTTCGACCCCGCCAAGTACAAGATCAGCTCGCTGGCCGATCTGAAAGCGGCTGCGGCCGGGGGAGCCAAGCTGTACGTCCAGTCCACGACGTTCAGCTTCGTGCTGTGGCTGGAGGCCCAGGGCATCCCGTCCAGCGCTTTCATCGGCGGCTACCAGGGCGACCTCGAGAAGTTCGTCGGTGGCGCCGGCTCCCTGCTCAACCAGGGCTATGCGACCAACGAGGTGTACACCCTCGAGCACCTGACCCCGAACTGGAACAAGACAGTCGGCTACATCTACATCGCCGACGCCGGGCTGCCCTTCGCCCAGTCGGCGGTGTCGGTGGCGACCAACAAGCTCACCACCCTGGCGCCGTGCCTCCAGAAACTGGTGCCGATCATGCAGCACGCGGTCGTCGATTACGTGACCGACCCCAGCGAGGTAAACGGCTTGCTGGCCGATTACAACAACAAGGGCCTGGGCGCCGCCTTCTGGCACACCCCGGTGGACCTCAACAACGCGGCCGCCAAGATCATGGTCTCCGACAAACTGGTCGCCAACACGCCTGGCACATCGACCATCGCCGGCTTTGACATGGCCCAAGTGCAGCAGGTGATCACCGATCTGGTGCCCGTCGACCAGAAGGCGGGCATCACAACCCTCAACGCCAACGTGAAGGCGGCCGACATCGCCACCAATCAGTTCATCGATTCGAGCATCGGGCTCAAGTCGTGAACACAGACCGCCTCCGCCAGGGTAGGCAGGCCGCGTTCCGCGCGCGTGCAGGCAACCGCGCGCGCCCGGCGGTGCCCAGGCCCGTCTGACGCTCTCAGTTGCCCCAACGTGCGCGGTTGGGGCAACCGGGCGGGCGACAACAGCCCTCAGGCGTAACGATCTCGCAGCTGGGCCTTGCTGATCTTGCCGGTCGGCGTCATCGGCAGGCTCTCGACAATGCGCACCTCGAGGCCCGAGGGCGCGTCGGTGACCACGGCGACGAGGTCGGCCTCGGCGACGGTCCCCACGACGGTGACATAGGCCACGGGCCGCTGCCCCAGCTCGGAGTCTGGGACACCGATGACGGCGGCCGCGGTAACCGCGGGGTGGCGCAGCAGCGCCTCCTCGACATCGCGCGGGTAGCAATGCTCACCTGCCACCGTGAGCCGTTCGCTCAACCGGCCCCGCATGTGCAGGTAGCCGTCGCGGTCCAGGAACCCCACGTCGCCGGAATGCAACCAGCCGCCGCGGAGCGTCTCGGCCGTCTTTTCCGGGCGGCGCCAGTACCCGACCATGAACCCGCCCCGTAAAACGATCTCGCCCAACTCCCCCACCGCCACGTCCTGGTCGTGCTCGTCGAAGATCCGGACCTCCTTGTCGGGCAGCGGCGGGCCGCAGGCGTCGAGCAACCGGTCGGGCAACGGGTCGGCCCCGCCGAGGCCAAAGAAGCCCCCCAACTCGCTCTGCCCGAAGCTCTCGGCCAGGGTCACCCCCAGCTCGTCGCGCCAGGCCCGCTTCAGCAACGGCGGGACCGGTCCCCCGCCCGACAGGCCCAGCCGCAGACCGGCCGGCGCCCGGCCCCGTTCCCGCGACGCCGCGAGGAGGTCGGTGAGCACCACCGGGTTGGCCGCCACGACCGTGGCGCCGACCCGCGCCACGTCGTTCCAGCCCGCCCCGCCGCCGGGCCAGCTGGCGGCCACGCACACCTCGGCGCCCCGATGCAGAGCGGGCAGGAGGTTGGCCACCAGTTGGTAGGAGCTGCTGAGGGCGGTCGGCCCGTACGACACGTCGGATCGTTCCAGGCGGAGCCGTTCCGCGATGGTGCGGGTGGCCCGGGCGGTGGGCTCATGGGCCAGGCACGCCCCCTTGGGCGCCCCGGAAGTCCCGGAGGTGTATGAGAGGTGGGCCACGTCGCCCTCCTCGACGCCCAGATCCACGAGGGACGGGACGTCCCCGGCGCGGGCGACCAGATACGCCCAGTCCCACGCCCCGTCGTCGGTGCCGTCGAGGCACACCAGGTGGCGCAGCGACGGCGCCGCCCCCTGGTGCTGATCGATCGCCGGGCGTCCCCCGGCGCCATACAGCAAGACGGACGGATCGCAGTCTCGGAGGTAGTAGTCGAGCTGTTCCGCGTAGGCCACGCTGACCAGGGCGGCGATAGCCCCGAGGCGCCACAGCCCGAACATGGCGACCACGTATTCCAAGCTGTTGGGGGCGACGATGGCCACCCGGTCCCCGCGGGCGACGCCGAGGCTGGCCAGCGCCCCCGCCGCCCGCTGCATCGCCTCGGCGGCGGCGGCGTAGGTGAGCACCCGGTCGCGATCACCCCCGTCGCCGCCCACCCAGTGCAGGGCCGCGTCGTCAGGCGCCCGGCGGGCCCCGTCGATCAGGAGTTGGGGGAGGAGCACCCTTAGGTGAATGCCGTCATCGGCTCGCCCAACAACGGCGCCACGTCCTCGGCGAAGCGGGCCAGCTGCTCCTCGCACACCTCGAAGGTGTCGCCCGGGTAGGCGGGGAAGATGCACAGGTCCTGGAGGCTCAGCTGCCGGCGGTAGTAGTCGATCCCCTCGGCGACCTCGTCGGGGGTCCCGATCACCCACACCCTCTGGTCGACCGACTCCTCCAGGGTCGGGATGAGACCGGGGGCCGATGGTTGCCCGTCGCGCCCCAGGTAGCCTCGGCTCCACCCGTAGGGGCCCAGGAATTTCCAGAACTCGTCATGGCCGGGCCGGGCCGACGCCCAGGCCGCCTCGTGGGTGTCGGCGATCCGGACGTTGAGGACCAGCATGCGCCGCTCCCCCGGCCCGCACCCCGCGGGATCGTGGGCGGCGGCGTAGTTCTCTGCGTAGCGGTCCCACCACTGGCGCATCAGCTGGTGGTTGAGCAGCCACAGCACGCCTCCGTAACCGACCTTGGGCACGTGCTCCAACGTGGGCGGTGAGGTGATGGCCTGCCAGATCTGGTAGGGCCAGCGGGGCCGGGGAACCAGCGTGAGCTCCTGGACCGTCCCGCCCCGGTCTGGGATTCCCGCCGGGGGGAAGTCGAAGTGCCGGCCATGGAACGAGAAGCGCTCATTGTCCAGGGCCAGTTGGATGACGGTCATGGACTCATTCATGATCTCCCGGTTGATGCGGTCCGCCTCCGCCTTGTCAGGGTTGTCGAATGACCCGATCACCGTCCCCAGGGCCTCCGCTTCGCGCGGCACGGTCCCCCGCCCGACGCCGAGGATGGCCCGGCCTCCCGAGAGGTTGTGCAGCACCGCGAAGTCCTCAGCCAGCCGCAGGGGGTGCCATTGGGGCACGATGTTGAACAGCGCCCCGATCCGGATGCGCCGGGTCCGCTCGGCCAGGAACGCCCCGAACAGGATGGCGTTGGGCACCACCTCGTAGCCTTCGTACTGGAAGTGGTGCTCGGTGAGCCAGAAGGCGTCGTAGCCCAGGCGGTCCGCGGCCACGCCGAGGTCCAGCATGCGCTCCTGGGCGTATGCGAAATCGGCCTGCCCGAAACGCCGGTCGGTCGATGCCGGCGGACCCGCCCCGGCGTCGCTCATCTCGACGCCACCGAAGAAGAACGCTCCGATTCTCACGGGCTAAAACTAATAGGCAGGTGGAACAGACGCGGCGCCAACCGGCTCACGTTGTTCGGGAGCGAAATCTCGCCCTCAGCATGAGCGATGGCGTGAACCTGGTGGCTGACGCCTGGCATCCCACGGGCGACGGTTGCTGGCCGACCCTGCTGCAACGACTCCCCTACGGCCGCTCGGTCGCCTCGTCACCGGTTCTGCCCAGCCCGGCCCAGCTGGCCCGCCTCGGCTATTGCGTGGTGGTCCAGGACGTGCGGGGCCGGGGTGATTCCGAGGGCCGCTTCGAGCCGTTCCGTTACGACGGCTCCGACGGGGCGGCCACCATTGAATGGGCCGCCTCGCTCCCGTGGTCCAACGGCGGGGTCGTCACCTACGGCTACTCGTACCAGGGCCTGATCCAGCTGCTGGCGGCGGCCGAGCAACCGCCCCACCTGCGGGGCGTGGCGGCCCTGATGTGCGGGTCGGAACCGTACGAGGGCTGGACGTACCGGGGCGGATGCCTGCAGTGGGGCTTCGTGGCCTATTGGGCCACCCAGCTCATGGCCCAGGAGCGAGGCGCCGTCCCCCGCACGCCCGACCTTGATGGCCTTCCCCTGGCGGCGGCGCTGGGCCCCGAACCCCCGGGGTGGTTCCTCGACTGGCTCCGCCACCCCACCGACGACGACTACTGGGCCGCCCTGCGGCCCGACCTGTCTCGAATCCAGGTCCCGGTGTTCACGGTGGGCGGCTACTTCGACCAGTTCGCGTCCGGCACCGCCCGCCTGGCGTCGGAGGTCGGGGCAGCCGCGGTGTTCGGCCCCTGGCCCCACATGCCCTGGGGAACCCGCCACGGCGACGTCGAGTTGGGCGAGGACGCGAACCCCGGCCACGCCATTGACGCCATGATCGCCTTCTTCGACCGGGTGCTGGGCACGGGGGGCGAGGGCGGCCAGGTCCGCTGGTTTTCGCTGGGCGGAGGAGGCTGGCGGGTGTCGCCGACCTGGCCTCCCGTGGCGGTCAAGGAGCGCTGGCTCGCCGTCAGCGACGGTGGGGCCAACTCCCGGCACGGCGACGGGCGGCTGCTCCTAGGCGCCGCCGCCCCGCCTCTCGAGGATGTTCTGGTGGCCGAGCCCCTCGTCGCCCACCCGGGCGTCCTGAGCCCGCTGGCGTCGGTGGCCGCCAACGAGGACCGGCGCGACGTGCTGTGTTACACCAGCCCCGCGCTCACCGACATTTCCGACATCGCGGGCACCGCCACGGTGACGATCGACGCCGCCGCCGACGCCCCGACCTTCGACCTGTACGCCACCTTGGTGATGGTCGAGCCGTCCGGCGAGTCCCGCCATCTGGCGACCGGCGCTCACCGGGTGCGCCCTGGTGACAGCGGCCCGGTGGACATACCGGTTGGGCCGCTGGCGTGGCAGGCCCAGCCTGGTTTCCGGTTGCGGCTCGAGGTGGCCGCCTCCTATTTCCCCGCTTTCGACCGCAACCCCCAGCGCGCCGAGCAGCCACCGGGGTTCGTTCCCCGGGACGGGTACCGGGTGGCGACCATCGAATTTTTTTCCCTCCTCCTCGACCTTCCGATCCTCATCGGAAGCTGAACCGGCCCACCTCGGCCAGCCCGTCGCCCAAGTTGGTCACCATCGACTCGAACAGTGCCTTGCCCCGCTCGGCGGTGGCCGCGGTCGGGTCGCCGATGACGCCGCTCGGATGGAGGTCGTTGGAGAGCCAGCCGAAGCCCACGTCGCCGCCGAAACGGACGTGGGCATTGGCGGCCAGCGCCTCGGGGACGCAGCAGGTCGCAGCCGCCATGTCCACCAGGTCGGGGCGCAGGTGGAGGATGACCGAGGTCTCGTCCCGGCCCGCGTGGATGCCCATGCCCAGTTCGGTGTCCTGGGCCGGGTCCTCGTGGCCGCCCCCGCCGGCGTCGCGGGGGACGCTGGGGTGGAGGAGGAAGGTCAACAGGCCGTAGTTCAACCGCAGCTCCCGGTTCGCCACTGCCAACAGCTGGGTGTTGCCCCCGTGACCGTTGACGAACGCCAGGCGTCTGGTGGGGAGATTGGCGAGAGAGCGGCCCACGTCGTCGAGCACCGCCAGGAGAGTGGTGGCCGACAGCCAGACGGTGCCCGGCGCCCAGGCGTGCTCGTTGGACTTGCCGTAGGCGAGGGGCGGGAGGACCCATAGGTCGAGCTCATCGCCTCGTTCCGCCCCGACCGCGTCGACGGTGGCCTCGGCGATGAGGAGATCGGTGGCCAGTGGCAGGTGGGGACCGTGCTGCTCGATGGCCGCGATGGGCTGGATCAGCACCGACCTCGGCGAGAGCCGGTCGGCCACCTCGGTGGCCCGAAGGTCGGCGAAACGGCGGGGCGATGGTAGAGGCGCCATGACGCCGACGGTACCCGCCAGGCGGGGGGACCGCGCCCCGCATCGCCGGGAGGCGGGATGGCGGCCGCCGCGGCGGGATCGCGACACTATTGGCAACGTGAGGGTCGTCGGGGCGGAGCTGGTCTGGACCGGGAGGCGGGAGCTTCCGGGCGCCACGGTGTGGTGCGCGGGGGGCCGGGTGGTGGAGGCGCCGGCGGGCCAGGGTGCCGGCGGCACGAACCCGGACTCTCTGGACACTCTGGATGCCTCCGGGTGCGTCGTGACGCCGGGTTTGGTGAACGCCCACCACCACCTGTTGCAATCCGCCTTCCGCACCCTGCCCGGGGCGCACCACGTGCCCATGGCGTCGTGGCTGGGGACCATGGCGGCCGCCTACCGGTCGGCGGGCATCGATGCCGAGCTGTGCCGGCTGGCGGCGCGGGTGGCAGTGGCCGAGGGCCTGCTGGGCGGCGTCACGACGGTGGCCGACCATCACCTGACCTGGCCCCCCGGCGGCGACCACCTGGCCATGGCCGCCGCCACGATCGATGCCGCCTCCGAGGTGGGGGGGCGGCTGGTGTTCGTCCGGGGGACGGCAGGCGACGACCCCGAGGCGGCGGCGGCCGAGGTCGAGGCCCTGATGGCAGCCCGGCGGCTGGGCCCGGGCGGGCTCTCCGACGACGGGATGCTGCAGCTGGCGGTCGGCCCGGCCGGGGTGCACAGCGACAGCCGGGACGCGTTCGAGGTGCTGGGCAAGGTAGCGGCGCGCTACGGCCTGCGGCGGCGGACCCAGGCCAACGAGCAGGTCGACGTGGAACGGGCCCGGGCGACCTACCGGCGGCGCCCCCTGGACCTGCTGGACGAGTGGGGCTGGCTGGCCCCCGACGTGACCATCGCCCACCTGTGCGCGACGACCGAGGCCGAGCTCGACCGGCTGGCGGCGGCCCGGGTGACCGCCACCCACGCCCCAGGTTGTGACGTCGCCTCGGGCTGGGGCGTGGCCCCGGTCGCCGCCCTGCGAGCCCGAGGCGTCGTGGTCGGCCTGGGGACCAGCGGCGGGGGCAGCAACGACGCCGGCCACCTCCTCGCCGACGCCCGCCTGGCCCTCCAGGTGGCGCCCCTGGCACCGGGGCGGGGCGCCACCCTGACGGCGCGGGACGTGCTGACGATGGCGACGGCGGGGTCGGCAACCGGCCTCGGCCGGGCCCGCGACCTCGGCCACCTCGAGGCAGGGGCGGCTGCCGATCTGTGCTGCTGGGACATCGGAGGGGTCGCCGACGCCGGCGTGGCGGACCCGTTGGCGGGCTTGCTGTGGGCCGCCCCGGGCCGGCGTCCCCGCCACGTGGTGGTCAACGGGCAGGTCGTCGTCCGAGACGGGCGGCTCGTCACTGCCGATGAGCGGTCGGTGGCCGGCGACCTCCGGGGCCGGCTGGCCCGGTAGACCCTCGGTAGGCGCCGGTGGTCCTCAGCCCGAGCAAGATCCGGGTTGTCCTGGCGTTCCTAGCCGGCCCCGGCCCCGAGCGGGAATAGCTGTCGGGCCACCTCGGTCGAGGCCACCACCCGCCCCTGGTGCACCACGACCCGCCGCTCGCCGGCCCCGGCCATGGCGTCGGCGAGCGACGCCCCCTCGACCGCCAGCAACTCGGCGGGCGATCCCGCGGCGACCGTGACGGGGGGCAGTCCCAGGACCGCCCGCCCGGCGCTGGTGCAGGCCGCCCAGGCCTCGCTGGGCGTCAGGTGGGCCGTCATCACCAACAACGACGCCGTCTCCAGGGCATCCAACCGTCCCATGGAGCAGAACGGGTCCCGCGCGTTGTCCGCCCCGGCAGCCACCGTCACCCCGGCGTCGAGGAGTGCCCGCACCGCGGTCAGGCCGCGGGGCGGCGCCACCGGACGGTCGCGGGCCTGCAGGTAGAGGTTCGTCTGCGGCAGCACCACCACCGCCACTGCGGCCTCGGCCAGTTCCGAGGCCACCAGGGCCTGGACGCCCGGTTGCTGGACCCCGAGGCTCACGCAATGGCTGGCCGTCACCGCGCCGGGGGTACCACCCAACCCCCGCTCCATCGACATCCGGGCCAAATCGCGCACGTGGAGCACGGAAGGGTCGAGCGTCTCGTCGGTGTGCAGGTCGATGGCGACCCCGAAGCGGGCCGCGGCGTCTACCGCGTGGGCGGTGGCCGCGACCGGGTCGACATCCCGGTACGGGACCCCGCCCGCCACGTCGACACCGAGCGACAGCGCCTCGTCGAGGAGGCGCCGGTGGTCGGCACCGAGCTCCCCGGTGATGGGGACCGACACCAGCGCCACCAGTTGGAGGTCTGCCAGGCCCCGGGCCCGGACGTCGTCGCGCACGGCAACCATGGCCTCCACCGCCCGCAGGCCGAGGGGCACACCGACATCCACATGGCTGCGGATCGCGGTGGTCCCCCGCATCACCATGGCCTCGACGGCGGCGGTCGCCCGGGCCACGATGTCCTCGAAGGTGAGCTGGGGCCAGTACCGGTGCCAGGCGATGATGGCGCCTTCGAGGTGGCCCGCCGGATTGGGCGCCCGCAGCCCTGAGAGCGCCTTGTCGAGGTGGGCGTGGGGCTCGACCGGCGCCGCCAGGATGACCATTCCCGAGCAGTCGACGACGGTTGCCGTCGGGGTGGGAAAAAGGGCGGCCCCGGTCTCGGTGATCATCCCGCTGGCCGGATCGACCGCCACGTCGAGGCGGTCCCCACCGGCACTGCGCCCACCGCGCAACAGGAGACCGGCCGCGGCGCCCCGTGGCGGTGTCGCCGGCGCCGTCATCCCGGAAGCTCGACTCCCAGGCGGGGTAGCACTTCGAATGCCAGCCGGTGGAGTTGCTCGTCCACCTGCTCCCGGCTGAGCCCGGGAAGGTCGGCGAACAGCGCCACGTGCCCGAGGCCCAGCGTTTCCATCCACTGCCCCAGATTGTCGGCCACCTCCTCCACCGATCCGATCGCCATGGCGCCGGTCCGGCGGGCGTCGCTGATGGACGGGGCAAAGTCGAAGGGAGCGCCCGGTTCGATGTTGCGGAACCGGCCGTATTTGGAGAGGAACCGGACGTGCTCGTCGAATGACGGCCGGGCGACCTCGATCGCCTCGGCGGTGGTCGCCGCGGCGTGAACGATCAGCTGGAGACAGCGCCCTTCCCCCGGCCCGAGCTCACGGCCCCCGGCCGCCGCTTCCTCGCCGAAACGGTCCCAGTTACCCTTGATGTAGGGCCGGCTGCCGAGGGCGAAGACGCCGGTGTGACCGGCCCGGGCGGCATACACGAGGGTGGGCGGCGAGGTCACGGGCTGGAAGATCTCGACCGGGGTGTGCACCGGCCGGGGGACCAGGCTCAGATGGGTGACGGTTGCCCCCCGGTCGGGAATACCCGGCGGCGGGAAGGTAAAGTGCTTGCCGGCATAGCTGAACTGCTCCTCGGACCAGGCCGCCTTGATGATTTCGATGGCCTCCTCGAACATTTCCCGATTGGTGCGGTCGGCGTCGCCGCTCATGGCGTTGTCGCCGCTGGCGACGATGGCGCCGAGGGTTTCCGCTTCGCGGGGAACGGTGCCCCGACCCACCCCGAAGACGAGGCGGCCACCGGTGAGGATGTCGGCCATGGCGAAGTCCTCGGCCAGCCGCAGTGGATGCCACTGGGGGACGATGTTGAAGAACTGCCCGAAGCGCAGCCGCCCGGTCCGCCCCGCCAAGTGGACGCCGAACAAGATCAGATTCGGTGTTACCTCATAGCCCTCGTGCTGGAAATGGTGCTCGGTCAGCCACATGGTGTCGAAGCCCAGCCGGTCGGCCACTTCGGCCCAGTGGCCGAGGTTGGCGTAGCAGGCGACCACGTCGTCGTTTCCGGCCCGCCGTTCGGTCGGCTGGGGGAGGTTGGGGCCCTTGACCCGCATGGGCACGCTGCCGTAGAAGTGGACGTCGACCCGCATCACCCCACAATACTTTCGACCATGACGGCATCCGACCAGGTGACCCGGCGCTGGCTCGACGTTGAGGGACGGCTCCTGCACCGGCTGCACTTCGGGGGATCAGGCCCGCTGGTGGTCTGCCTCCACGGCGTCACCAGCTGCGCCTGGACCTGGCATCACGTAGCTCGCCACCTGAGGGCGGCCGGCCACGCGGTGGCCGCCTGCGACCTGCGGGGCCACGGCGACAGCGGCTGGGCCGGGCCGACCCAGTACCGCACCGTCGCTCTGGCGGCGGATATGGCGCAGGTACTGGCCGACATCGGCGACGAACCGGCCGACATCGTGGGCTCGTCGTGGGGAGCCCTCGTCGGCCTGGCGGTGGCTGCCACCCGGCCGGAGCTGGTGCGGCGGCTGGTCATGGTGGACATCGAACCGTCCTTCTCCCAACCAGCGATGCTGGACCCACCCCGGCCGGGCCGCTTCGCCACCCTGGCGGAGGCGGCGGCGAGCTGGCGGGCCTCGAACCCCTCGGCGCCCGAGGACCTGGTCCAGCTGCTGGCGGCCGCCGCCTCACGGCCCGACGCCGACGGGGGCCGGATGGTGCTGCACGACCCGCTGTTCCTCAAGTTCTGGCCGTTTCGTTCCGAGGATTGGTGGGCCACTCTCGACGCGGTCGATGTTCCCACCCTGGTGATCAACGCCGGGCGCAGTTGGGTCCGCTCTGAGGTGTGCGACGAGATGGCCGACCGGTTGCGCCAGGGCCAGCGCATCAACCTGCCCGGCGTCACCCACACCGTCCCGGTGGATGCGCCCACCCTCCTGGCCGCCGCCCTTACCCGTTTTCTCGCCTCGTAGGCACCGGACCCTAGAAGGGGCTGAGCCCCAGCCGGTTCCGAGTCGCGATCATCTCGCCCACGTGGTTGCCGACATGGCCCATCAAGGGCCATCGAACCAGGAACGACACCGGCTTGTCGCCCCACAGCCGGTAGAGCCAATCGAAGGTGTCGGTGGGGACGCCGGCATCCTTGAGGGCGCTGGTGGTGTCGGGGGTTTCGTCCAGAACGTCCCCGGTGACGGTCCCCAGATAACCGCGGCCAGCCGCCAGGACGTCAGCCAGGTAGGAGTCGACGTCCCCGGGTTCCAGTTGCGGCGACCACGGCTGCTCCTCCTCCTCGAGACCGCCGCCGTCACCGCCGGCCCCGCCAGCCAGGGCGGGAAGGAGCAGTGGCCTTCCGGTCAGGATCGACAGGGCGAGGTCGGCGTGGCGGGCTGCGTGAAAACACACCCAAAGGATGGAGCTGCCACCCCCCGCCTGCTCCCGCCGGCGCTCTTCGGGCACCCGGTGGAGGACCTGGGTCTTCAGCCGGGCCGTGGTCTCATCGAGTTCGTCGATCAACCATTGACGCAGATCCACAGGGAAAGCGTAGGCGTCGCGGGCGGGGACGTTCGCCCCTCCACGAAATTGGGGTAGGCATGCGGGGTGGCGCACGGCGGCGGTGGCGAAGGTCATGTGGCGGCTGACCTGGGCCGCGAACCACGCCGCTTCACCAAGATGGCCCAGCGCATCACCGCCTGGGCGGGCTCGGCGCAAGCCGCGGTCGAGGCGGTCGCGACCATGGTGGGCTGGATCGTGCTCGGTGTCGTGACCCGCTTCCCGCGGTGGTGGGAAGTCGGGGCGACAGTGAGCCTGTCCTTCGTCACCCTCTTGATGCTGATACTGATCCAGCACACCCAGAATCACGATGACCAGGCGGTACAACTGAAGTTGGACGAGTTGATCCGGGCCGACGTGAATGCCGTCAACCAGATGATGCGCCTCGAGGACGCCAGCCAGGGTGACCTGAAGCGCATCCGGGAAGCTTTCAACCGGGAGGTGCCCGACCCGGGCCGCACCTAAGGCGCCGCCTGCGCCATGCACAGCACACGGCATCATCGACCGCCTCGTCGCCGGGCGGGGGTCCGACGACGTCGCTGTCCCGGGCCCCCAGATCGACGCCGAACGCAAGTCCGGTGCCCGACGCCGCCAGGTGCCGCTGCAGCCCGGCCAGGGTGACGCCGGCGCCCACCGTCACCTGGGCGGCGGTCGTGTCGACCCCGATCCAGCCGCCCGAGGCGAAGCAGGCTGAGGACGACGGCAGGCGCCTCAGAGGTCGCGGCGGGAACCAAGCCGCCCACCAGACCGGTGTTGCCGCCGTGGGGGATCACAGCCGCGCCCGCTTCCCGGCAGGTCTTCACCACCGCCCCCACCTCCCCGGTCGACCCCGGGCGGGCCACCAACGCCGCCTCGCCCCGCCACGGCCCGTCCAGTCGGCGGTGTAGGACGCCACGACGTCGGGATCGGCCAGCACGTGGGGGCGGCCGACGGCGGCGACCAGCGAGGCCTCCAGGGCGCTCAGCACCGCCCTACCCGCCCAGTCCGGCCACCTTCCGGCACCGCTCCTCCAGGTAGCTGACCAGGAGCCAGAATTCCTGGAAGGCGGGATTGGTCGTCTGCCCGTGGTGGTACCGGTAGTAGATCTGCTGCATGATCGCCGCCAGGCGGAACAACCCGAACACCTCGTAGAACACCCAGTCGTCGACGACCCGCCCCGTCTGCGAGCAGTAGTACGCGGCCAGCTCGGCCCGGGTGGGCATGCCCGCCAGATCGCTCGGCTGGCGCTTGAACAACTGCAGCACCTCGTCGTCATCCGCCTGGATCCAGTAGGCGAGCGTCTCGCCGACGTCCATGAGCGGGTCACCTAGGGTGGCCATCTCCCAGTCCAGCACCCCCACGACGTGCATTTCGGGCGTCAGCACCAGGTTGTCCAGGCGAAAGTCGTTGTGGATGAGACAGGTCGCCACGTCGGGGGGCTGCGACCGGTCCAGCCACGCCATGACCGTCTCGAAGGAAGGCACGTTGTCGGTCCGGGACCGGCGGAACCGCTGCGTCCATCCCGCCACCTGGCGCCCGACGTACCCCGGGCCCCGGCCCAGATCGGACAAGCCGGCCGCGACGGTATCGACCTGATGCAGCGACACCTGGCAGTCCATGGCCCGCAGCCCCAGCGAATGGGCCTCGGGCGGTGTCATCTTCAGGCCGGGCGGCACCGCCCCCCGCAGGATCAGCCCCTCGATGCGGGTCATGACATAGAACGGGGACCCGATCACCGCCTCGTCCTGGCACAACGCCAGCACTTCGGCCACATAAGGGAAGAACGGGCGCAGCTGGCGCTGGACCCGGTACTCCCGGGCCATGTCGTGAGCCGAAGCCGCCTTGTGCCCGGTGGGCGGCCGCCGCAGCACCAGGTCCCGCTCCGGGTAGCGCAGCAGATAGGTGAGGTTGGAGGCGCCGCCTGGGAACTGGCGCACCTCCGGCAGCCCCAGCGAAGTGAACCCGTCCAGATGGGCCCCCAGCCAGGCGTGGGCGGCGCCGACATCGAAGGCATCCTCGTCGCGCACCGGGCCCGGCTGGTCGCCGCCGACCTCGCTCACCGCGGCCCCGGGGCCCGCCGGTAGCGGAGCACCGCCCCGTTGAGGTTGATGCTCATGGCCCGCCGGGGGCCCCTTTCCGGAGCTCGTGGCGGGCGACAACCCCCCGGTGGACCTCGTCGGGGCCGTCGGCGAGGCGCAGGGCCCGGACGTGGGCGTACATCCACGCCAGCGGGAAGTCGTCGCTCACGCCGCCGCCGCCGTGGGCCTGGATGGCATGGTCGATGACCCGCAGCGCCATGTTGGGAACGGCCACCTTGATGGCCGACACCGAGGTCCGAGCCGAGCGGTTGCCCTGGGTGTCCATGAGCCAGGCGGCGTGGAGGGTGAACAGGCGGGCCTGGTCGATCTGGATGCGGGCGTCGGCAATCCACTCCTGGATCACCCCCTGGTCGGCCAGCGCCTTGCCGAAGGCATGGCGGTCCCGAACCCGATGGCACAGGAGTTCCAGGGCCCGCTCGGCGACGCCGATGGTGCGCATGCAGTGATGCACCCGGCCCGGACCGAGGCGGGCCTGGGCGATGAGGAATCCGCTGCCTTCCTGGCCCAGGATGTTGGCGGCTGGTACCCGAACGTCCTCGAAGATCACCTCGCAGTGCCCTTCCCGGTCGGCGTACCCGAAGACCGGCAGGTTGCGGACGACCGTCACCCCCGGGGTGCCGGCGGGCACCAGGATCATCGACTGCTGGCTGTAGGTGGGGGCGTCGGGGTCGGTCTTGCCCATCACGATGTAGACGGCGCAACGAGGGGAGGCCGCCCCCGAGATCCACCACTTGCGCCCGTTGATCACGTACTCGTCGCCGGTCGGCTCGATCCGGCACGAGATATTGGTGGCGTCCGATGAAGCCACCGCGGGCTCGGTCATGGCGAAGGCAGAGCGGATCTCGCCGTCGAGCAGCGGCTGTAGCCACCTCTCCTTCTGCTCGGGGGTACCGAACATCTCCAGGATCTCCATGTTGCCGGTGTCTGGGGCGGCGCAGTTGCAGGCCTCAGGCCCGAGGAGCGACCGGCCCATGATCTCCGCCAGCGGGGCGTAGTCGACGTTGCTGAGCCGGCCCGGGAAGAACAGGTTCCACAGCCCCCGGCGCCGGGCCTCGGCCTTGAGCTCCTCGAGCACTGGGGGATGGCCATGGGGATCGCCCAGTTCCGCCAACTCCCGTCGGTACCTGGTCTCGGCGGGATAGACGCGTTCGTCCATGAAGGTCAGCAGGTCGTCACGCAGCTGGCTGGCAGTCGATGAGAGGGCGAAGTCCATAGGGGCAGCTCAGGACCGGAACTCGATGACGATCTTGCCGGTAGCTCCACGTTGCTCGAAAAGCCTGAGGGCCTCGGCTGCCCTTTCGGGTGGGAACCGGCCACCCACGATCGGGTTGACGACACCCTGGTCCACCAGGTTGGCGATGGCGGCGCCGATCCGCCGGTTGACGTCGGGCTTGCCCAGGACGTAGCTGCCCCAGCCCGCCCCGACCACCTCGATGTTGTTGAGGAGGAGGCGGTTGACCTTGACCTCGGGGATGGCGCCACTGGTGAAGCCGACGACGACCATCCGCCCCCCTTCCCGCAAGACGCGGAGGCTGTCGAGGAAGCGGTCGCCGCCGACCGGGTCGAGCACGACGTCGACCAGGCCCTTGACCTCGTCCTTCCAAGGCCCGTCGGCCCGCACCACCTGGTCGGCGCCGGCCTGGCGAGCCACATCCTGCTTGGCGTCGGTGGAGACCACCGCGATGGTGCGAGCCCCGAGGCCCTTGGCCACCTGGAGAGCCGCGGTGCCGACCCCACCCGCGGCCCCGTGCACGAGGACCGTTTCCCCCGGCTGGAGACGCCCTCGCAGCTGCAGGGCAAAGTAGGCGGTGTGGTAGTTGAGGATCAGGCCGGCGCCCTGGGCGAAGTCGAGTCGCGACGCCAGCGGGAAGGTGAGGAACTCGGGGGCGACCGCCACCTCGGCCAGTCCGCCCAGGCCACAAAACGCCGCCACCCGGTCGCCCGGTTGCACCGACGCACCGGGCGGCGCCTGGCGGACGATGCCGGACACCTCGCTGCCCGGGACGAACGGCAGCGAGGGCTTCCACTGGTACAGGCCCCGGGTCTGCAGCAACTCGGGGAACGACACGCCCGCCACCCGAACGTCCACGACCACCCCCCGGCCCGGAGTCAGCAGGTGGGAAACCTCTGGCTCTGGGAGATCGACCAACCGCAGCGCGCCATCGGGCCCGCTCAGGTTGGCGATCTGGATGGCCCTCACGCTGCCAACTTACCGTCGGAACTCAGAAAAGACGGGGGCCCCGCCGCACCGCCACGAAGCAGGTCCAGAGCAGCAGCAGGGCGAGCAGCAGCACGGCCAGACCGGTCGCGATGATGGCCGGCCAATGGGTAGCGGCGGGGCCGGGAAGGCGCACCGGGTGCAGCGCCACCCGGGTCGCCGCGGGAGCGGTGTCGGGGGTCTCGAAACCGGCTTGGATGGCCGAAGGCCGCCCCGCTCCCGAGGTGTCGATAGCCAGGTCGTGGTTGAGGAGGCCGGCGCTGGTGGCGATGGTGACCTCGGTCAACCAGGCGGACGCGGGAACCCATTGGCTGTCCTTGTCGGTACGCAGGTCCGACAGCAGGCTGGCCGTGGCCGGCTCCCCGATTCGGACCCCGACCCCCGGGTCGAGTCCGAGGAGGGCCGGGGCCCGGTCGGTGAGGAGGAAGACGTCGGCTTGGACCGGCGCCTCGGCGACCTTGGCCAGCGACAGGATGTGCAGGGGGACCCATGGGCTCGGTGTCGGGATGGTGATCAGGATGGGGGTACCGTCGCCCACCTGCTGGCGCAGCGCGGCCGCCTTGCTGGCGTCGAATCGAGCCGCCAGGAAGATCGGGCTGCGCTTGGCGTAGAAGTCCAACATGGCCGGGGCGTCGTCGGACACGGTGTAGCCGTGGTCCTTGATCCAGGTCAGGACGTCGGCGCCGCCACCTTTCAGGACCGTGATGTCCAAGGCATCCACCGTCGTCTGCAAGAGCACCTGGGCGCCGGATGCCGCCACCGAGGCGGTGCGCTTACCGCCGTCGAAGTCGACGGGGACCGGGGGGTTCACCTCCCGCTCCAGGCGCTGCAGGGTCCAGCTTCCTGCCCGGCGGACATCGGATGGCACTCCCGGCAGCGGGATGATGGAACCGAAGTTGGTGATCCCGCCCGCGTACTGGAACGACGTGACGTAGTGCTCGACGCCGTCGTGGTAGGCGGCCAGGGTGGTCGTGCGATCCAGCCGGACCGCCCCGTTGGGCGCCACCAGGCCCCCGCAGGCGGCCGCGGGAGTCGCCGCCACCACCATCAAAGCCCCCGCCGCCAACAGGGCCAACACCGACAGCAGACGACGCATGCGCCACTCCCTCCGTGACAAGACGCCAGTCAGACGAGCCGATGGCCACCTCTGGTTCCCGGAATCTGTCGAGGTCGGCCGAACCAGGGAACCAAGGTTGGCCTATCGCCCAACGTTGGGTCCCCGTTACGAGCGGCTAACCGCTGGGCCTAGGTATTCAGGGCCTGGGCGACCACTTTGGCGACCTGTTCGGTCTCGATCAGGAAGCCGTCGTGGCCGCAGGGCGACGACACCATCTGCACCTCGGGCCGACCCGGTAGGAGCTCGGCCAGCTCGGTTTGCTGGTAGGGCCAGTACAGGCGGTCGCTGTCGATGGAAACGACGGTCGCCGCCGCCGTGGCCCGGGCCAGGGCGGCGGCCACGCCCCCCCGGTCCCGGCCGACATCGTGGTGGTCCATGGCCCGGCTGAGCACCAGGTAGCTGTTGGCGTCGAAACGGCCCACCAACTTGTCGGCGTGGTAGTCGAGGTAGCCCTCGACGGAGTACTGGCCTCCGCGCAACGGGTCCGATCCGAGTTGGGCGATGCGCCCGAACCGAACGGCCAGTTCCGGTTCGCAGCGGTAGGAGATGTGGCCGATGCGGCGGGCCAGGCCGAGCCCGGCAACCGGTCCTGGGCCGTCGTAGTAGTCGCCACCGTCGAAGGCGGGATCGTTGCGGATGGCGATGGCCTGGACTGCGCACAGGGCGATCTGCTCGGCGGTACTGGCCGCCCCACTGGCGATGGCGATCAAGCGGTCCACCCGGTCCGGGTGGGTGACCGCCCATTCCACCGCCCGCATGCCGCCCATCGATCCCCCGACGACCGCCGCCCAGCGCCCAACGCCGATTTGGTCCGCCAGCGACGCCTCGACCGCGACCTGGTCGCGCACCGTGACCTCAGGAAAGCGGCTGCCCCACGGCCGGCCGTCGGGCCCGAACGAGGAAGGGCCGGTCGTGCCTTGGCAGCCACCCAGCACGTTGGGGCAGACCACGAACCAGCGATCGGTGTCGATGGCCGACCCGGGGCCGATCAGGCCCCCCCACCAGCCCCCCGGCCCGGCGGCATGGCTGTCGCCGCTCAAGGCGTGCAGCACCAGGACCGCGTTGTCGCGCTCGGGCGAGAGGTTGCCCCAGGTTTCGTAGGCGGCCGTGATCGGGCCCAGGTGGGCACCGAGCTCCAACGGGAGGGCGTGTTGGTCGAACAGGGTGACGAACAGGCGGCGGCCCGGGTCGTCGCCGGGCCGCCAATACTGCCTGCTCACGGGCGTTTCAGGATTTCGCGGCCCGGAAACCGGCGTCGAGGTCGGCGATGATGTCGTCGATCGTCTCCACGCCCACCGACAGCCGCACCATGTCGGGCGTGACGCCGGTGGTGGCCTGCTCGGCCTCGGTCAGCTGGGAGTGGGTGGTCGTGGCGGGGTGGATGACAAGGCTGCGGACGTCGCCCACGTTGGCCACGTGGCTGTGGAGCTCGAGAGCGTCCACGAAGGCGCGGGCCGCCTCCGCCCCGCCCGTGATGCCGAAGCTCAGGATCGATCCGGCGCCCCGCGGTAGCAGCTGCTGGGCCCGCTGGTACCACTGGGAGGAGGGAAGTCCGGGATAGGTGACCCAGGGCACCTCGTCGCGACCTTCCAGAAATTCCGCCACCGCCTGGGCGTTTTGGACGTGGCGCTCCACCCGCAGGCTCAGCGTCTCAACGCCCTGGAGGAAGAGGAAGGCGTTGAGCGGCGCCATCGCGGGTCCGAGGTCTCGCAGGCCCTGGACCCGGACCTTGGCGATGAACGCCCCCGGTCCGAGGGCCTCCCAGTACTTCAAACCGTGGTAGCTCCCGTCGGGTTCGGTGAAGCTCGGGTGGCGGCCGCTGGCGCCGAAGTCGAACGTCCCGCCGTCGACGATGATCCCGCCAATGCTGGTTCCGTGGCCGCCGATGAACTTGGTCGCCGAGTGGACGACGATGTCCGCGCCGTGCTCAATGGGCCGGATGAGGTAGGGCGTGGCCAGCGTGTTGTCGACGATGAGGGGCACGTTGTTCTGGTGGGCGATCCGGGACACCCCGGGGATGTCGAGCACGTCACCCTTGGGGTTGCCGATTGTCTCGCCGTAGAACGCCCGGGTGTTGGGTTGCACCGCGGCGGCCCACGCGTCGAGGTCGTCGGGGTCTTCGACAAAGGAAACCTCGATGCCCATCTTGGGCAGGCTGTAGTGGAACTGGTTGTAGGTGCCGCCGTACAGCGACGACGACGAGACAATGTGGCCACCCGTGTCGGTCACGCCCAGGATGGCCAGCGCCTGGGCCGCCTGACCACTGGCCACGGCCAGCGCTCCCACTCCGCCCTCGAGATTGGCGAGCCGCTCCTCGAGTACCGCCTGGGTCGGGTTCATGATGCGGGTGTAGATGTTGCCGGGCTCGGCGAGGCCGAACAGGGCGGCGGCGTGGTCGGTGTCGCGGAACTGGTAGCTCGTCGTCTGGTAGATCGGCACTGCCCGGGCCCCGGTGGTGGGATCGGGTATGGCCCCGGCGTGGATCTGGCGGGTTTCGAAACCTCTGGCGTCAGTGGGCATGGCGAATGATGCTGGCAAAGCCGACTACCTCTGTCAACTATTCGGATGGCAAGTCGGCTGCCGCCATGGCTCCGTCGCGCCCGATGGTCCGTGTAGCGTCATCCCCAGATCACGTGCACTGCCTGCCACGCCAGCATCCCGCCCCCCAGCACCCGTCGCCACGGGTTGACCCCACGGACCAGCTCATCAAGCGCCCACACCAGCAGAGCCCCGGTAGCCACCAGGCGTACCGCGGTGCCCACGGTCCCGGCCGGGTTGAGGATCCAGCCGGCGATGGTCGCGGCCAGGAACAGCCCCAGCGCCAGGTTCGGGGGCTGCACGATTGTTATCCTGCCGTCCTCGCGGCTGCGGAAGAGCCAGCTCACCATCCGGGGCACCATCCTCATCGCCTCCTGATCCGGGGCTGCGGCCGTTGCCGGACGGGCCGTTGCTGGACGGGAAACCATCATGTCTGACTCCCCGATGGGCCCCGGCTGGCGGCAGGACGCCGATGGTCGCTGGTACCCGCCCGAGCGGGCGCCTACCGTGGCCCAGCCCGTCGCCTCACCGACGCCCCCGACCCAGGTCATGGCCGGCGGCCCGGTACCGCCACGCCGGCCGCCGCCGCCCGGGGGGCCCGTGGGCCCCGGTGGCCCGCTCGGCCCGTGGGAGCGGTTCCGCGACCTTCCGGGGGCGTTGCAGGCCCTGGCCTGGGCGATCATCGTCGTCCTCCTCGTGCTCATCGTGGTGGCGCTGACACATAAGTCGAAGTCGCCGGTCAGCCCCGTGACGACGACCACCAGTTCCTCCTCGTCGACCACCTCGAGCGTGGTGGCTTCGACGGTGCCGCCGCCATCTACCGCGGCCGCCACGACGACGAGCGTTCCCCCCACCACCACCACATCGTCGGTGGCAACCACCGTTGCGCCCACGACAACGCCGACGATCCTGCCGACGATCGTGCCGACGACTCTTCCCAGGACGACTATCTCGAGGGCGACGACGACGACCACCGTGGCCGCCACGACCACCTCCCACACCTAGTCGAGCCTCCCACCGGGAGCGCCGGCGTGTCCTCGATGGGGTGATCGGTCGGACTCGGTGGTGCGGGAGACGCCTGGCGGTCACGAGACGAGCCGCTTCTCCCCCCAGAAAGAGGCATCGGGATTGGCGTTCCAGTTGCCGATCGCCCGGTAGCCGGATCGTTCGTACAACCCCTGGGCCTGGGGCTGTCGGGGCCCGGTGTCGAGCCGGACGATGACCGCCCCCAGGCGGCCCGCCTCGCGCTCAAGGGCCTCAAGCAGGGCCCGGGCCCGGCCCCGGCCCCGGAAAGGGGGGCGCACGTACATCCGTTTGATCTCGGCCATCTCGGGCCCGATCAGCCGCACCCCGCCCCCGGCGGCGGGGTGGTCCCCTTCCCAGCCGACCAGGTACACCCCGCTCGGGGGCGCCATCTCCTCGGGATGGAGCGGCACGCCGATCATCCGGTCCTCGGGGATGCGGTACAGCGACTTCATCTCGGCCACCATCTCGGCCAGGAGAACAACGGCCGGAGGTTCGAGCGGCGAGCAGGGGCGGAAGTCCATCCTGGACCGCCTACCGCCACAGCCGTTTACGTGGTCCCGAGGCCGGGAACACTCTCACCGTGCTGCTCATCCTCCTGATCATCCTCATCGTCTTGGTCGTCGGCGGCGGTTTTGGCTACGGCGGAGGAAGGTATCGGGGCGGTGGAATCGGGCTCGGGGGAATCCTCCTCATTATCCTCCTGGTCCTACTGCTCACGGGCAATTTGTAGCCGTCCCCACGCGATCGCCGATTGAGCCGCCTGGCCGGATCGGTCAAACAGTCGGTATCCGGCCCCCGACCGAGGGGGGCTGGAAAAAACGCTGCTGGCGGTCCGACATGGTCGCCACCACTTCGGGCGGCGCCGCGGGCCCGGGGCCCCACGCGGTGCTTCCGTCCGTCCTGCCCGAACCGCTGCTGTTCGATCGTCTCGTCGGCCGGCGGCAACCGCTGCCGTCCGATCACGTCCTGGAGGCGGTCCACGACCCGCCCGTCCAGGGCCTGCTCGAAGAGCAGGTAGCCGCGCAGGTCAAAGGTGTAGCGGTCGAGAGGCCGCAACGACGCGACGACCTCGGCCCGTTCGCCCTTCCACCAGCGGGCCCCCTCCCGGGTCACGGCGCATCCCTTCCCAGCTCCAGCGCCTGCCACAGGTACCAACTGGCCAGGCTGCGGTAGGGGCGCCGCCGTTCCCCGGACTCGAGGGCCAGCATCCCCTTTTCCCCCCATGCCACCGCGGCGCGCCCGAATCCGGTCTCGAAGAGGGTGCAGCCGGTCACGCCCCCATCCTTACCCGCGGTGTCAGCCCAGGCGTTCGCCCGTTTCCGGGTGGAAGGCGTGCTCCTCGCCCACCAGGATGTCGATATGGATCACTTCGCCCAGGCGCGGCGACAGCCCGCCTCCGGCCCGGATGACAAAGGGGCGGTCGGTGGGGCCGTCGCCGTCCAGGGTGCCGTAGATGTAGGCGTCGGCTCCGAGCTCTTCGACCAGCTTGACGTGCAACGCCAACCCGGTCTCAGCCGCTGACACGGTGAACGCCTCTGGCCGCATGCCCAAGGTGATCGTCTCCAGGCCCTTGGCCGCCTCCATCACCGACCTCGGCAGCGGCAGGGTGATGCCGCTCAGGGCGGCGCCGTCGGCGACCAGCTTGGCCGGGCGCAGGTTCATGGCGGGCGAGCCGATGAACGCCGCCACGAAAGCGTTGCAGGGACGATCGTACAAGTTGCGGGGGGTGTCGACCTGCTGCAGGATGCCGTCTTTCAGCACCGCCACCCGGTTGCCCATCGTCATGGCCTCGACCTGGTCGTGGGTGACGTAGACGGTCGTGGTGGCCAGCCGGGCCTGCAGGTCGGCGATGTTGGCCCGGGTCTCGACCCGCAGTTTGGCGTCCAGGTTCGACAGCGGCTCGTCCATGAGGAACACGCTGGGCTCGCGCACGATGGCCCGGCCCATCGCCACCCGCTGGCGCTGGCCCCCCGAGAGTGCCTTGGGCTTGCGCTCCAAGTACTTCTCGAGGTCCAGCAGCTTGGCCGCCTCGCGCACCTTTTTGTCCCGCTCCTCTTTCGGCACCCCCTTGAGCTTGAGGGCGAAGCCCATGTTCTCCGCCACCGACATGTGGGGGTAGAGGGCGTAGTTCTGGAAGACCATGGCGATGTCGCGGTCCTTGGGCGCCTTCTTGGACACGTCGGTACCTGCGATCTGTATCTGGCCCCGGCTCACGTCCTCCAGGCCGGCCAGCATGCGCAAGGCGGTCGATTTCCCCGAACCCGACGGCCCGACCAGGACCATGAACTCGCCGTCGTGGATATCCAGATTCAGGTCGTCGATCGCGGGTATCGGATTGCCCTCATACAGGCAAGTCGCGCCGACATAGCGAACCTCAGCCACCGGAGACTCCTCTCTCAACCCTTGACACTGCCGGCCAGCAGGCCGCGCACGAAGTACCGCTGCAAGGCGAAGAACACGATCATCGGAATGACGATGGAAATGAAGCCGCCCGCGGTGAGCAGCTCCCATTTACTGCCCAGCGAACCCGTCAGCTGGGACAGGCGGGCCGTGAGCGGCTGCACCTTCGGGGAACCACCCCCGAAGGTCAACGCCACCAACAGGTCGTTCCAGACCCAGATGAACTGGAAGATGCCGAACGAGGCGATGGCCGGGGTGGCCAGTGGAAGGACGATGCTGCGGAAGATCCGCAGCGGACCGGCACCGTCGACCCGGGCTGCCTCGATGACCGAGGACGGCAGCTGAGACATGAAGTTGTGCAGCAGGAAGATGGCCAGCGGCAACGAGAACATGGTGTGAGAGAGCCAGATGGCGGTGTACGTCCCCGCGATATGCATCTTCGGGAGGATTGTGAGGTGACCGATATGGGCACCGCCTGAGTAGAGCTGGAGCAAGGGCACGAGTGACATCTGGAGCGGCACCACCTGCAACGCGAAGATCACGAAGAAGATGAAGTCGCTCCCCTTGAACCGCACCCAGGACAGGACGTAGGCCGCCATGGAGGCGATGGCGATGGGGATCAGGGTGGCCGGGATGCAGATGGCGAGTGAGTTCACCATGTAAGGGAACAACCCGCCGCCGCCGCCGAAGCTATTGGAGAACAGGATCGAGTTGTAGTTCCCCAGGGTGACGTGCGGGTGGGAGAGGAAGGTCCACCAACCGTTGGAGTTGGCGTCGGCCTTGCTCCGAAACGAGGTGACCAGGAGCCCGAAGGTGGGAATCGTCCACATCACCGTCAGGATCACGACCAGGATTGAGGCGATCGGGCTGCTGAACGCCTTGCGGACCTTCTTGACGTCGCTGACCCTCTCGGCCCCCGTGAGGGGAACGGTGGTCGTCACGATGGGCGGGGTCGTGGTCGTCATCGGGTGGCCCTCTCCTTCTTCATCTGCAGGACGTTGTAGGCGACCAACGGCATGACGGCGAGGAACAACACGACCGCCAAGGCGCTCCCCCGCCCGGTCTCGAAGTTGACGAAGACCTCGCTGTACATCTTGTTCGACAGCACGTTGGTCCCGAAGTTGCCTCCCGTGACGGTCCGCACGATGTCGAAGACCTTAAGGGTGGCGATCATGATCGTGGTGATCACGACCACCAGGGTCCCCCGGATCATCGGGATCTGGACGGTACGGAACAGCTTGAAGCCGCCCGCCCCGTCCATGCGGGCCGCCTCGAGGATCTCATCGGGGATGCCCTTCAGCGCCGCCGCCAGCACGACCATGGCGAAACCGGTCTGGATCCAGATCATGATCACCATGAGCAGGAAGGTATTGAGGGGGGTGGACAGGAGCCAGTTGGGCGGATGGGCCCAGCCCAGCTTGATGGCCACCGCGCTCAGCAATCCGATCTGCTGCTGGCTCGTCTCCCGAGTGGTGTAGATGAACTTCCAGATGATGCTGGCGCCGACGAAGGAGATGGCGGTCGGCAGGAAGATCAGCGACTTGGGGATACTCTGCCGCTTCATGCGGTCCACCAGCAGCGCCACCAGCAGACCGAACCCGGTGGCGAACAGCGGGGCGATAATCAGCCATTCCCCGGTCCTGAGCAGGACGCTGCGGTTGTTGGGGTCGGTGAACACCCAGTAATAGTTCTTGAGGCCGACCGTTTTCTTGCTGTTCGAGCCCAGCAGGCTCAGGTACATGGTGCGGATGGCCGGGATCACCAGCCCGATGAGTAACAAGACGAGCGCCGGGCCGAGGCAGACTGCGACCGTCAGCGGTCGCTGCAGCCGACCGGTGGCCCGGCCTGCGAAGAAGAAGACGAGCAGCACGATGGCGACGAAGCCACCGACCGCCTCGATGACGCCAAAGAGCTTCGAAGCGGAATCACTCGCCGTGGAAGCCAACATGACTGCCGGGCCCGCAGAAGCAAACAAAACTTCCCCCCTTCGATCCTGATCTTTACCAGGTAGCGGGCCGTCGCTGCGGCCCGCGGGAGTCCCCACGGGCCGCAGAAGACGGTGTGTATCGGCTATTCGATGATCCTCGCAGGACTAGCTGGGCCAGGCGGCGTCGATTTCCTTGGCGACGGTGTCAATGGACTTGCCCTGGGCGAACCAGCCGGTGAAGGCGGTCCATTCGGCACCCGAGCCCACCGCAGCCGGCATGAGGTCGGAAGCGTCGAAGCGGAATGTGGCGTCGGAGCGGGTCAGGTACTGGGCCGACAGCTTGTCGACGGGATCGGTGTACAGCGACTGGTCGACCTTGGAGTTGGCCGAGACCCAACCGGGAGCCACCTGGATGCGGCTGCTGGCCCAGTCGGCGGTCGACAGGTAGTTCTGCACCGCCTGCACCTGGGGAGCGCTGGAGAACGCGGTCACGAACTCGCCGCCCCCTTCGACCGGGGTGGCAATCGACGGGTTCACTGCCGGCAGGTAGAAGGCGAAGACGTCGCCGGTGGGCGACACCACGGTGCCCTTAGGCCATTGCGCCTCATAGAAAGAGGCCTGCTGCAGCATGCCGCACTTGCCTTTCAGGATCGGCAGCCCGGCGTCCTGGAAGGTGGTGGTGGCGATGGTCTTGACGTCGCCGAAGCCACCATTCACGAAGGCCGGGTTCTGCATGTAGTCGGCCACCGTCTTCATGGCCGCCTCGATCTTCGGGTCCTGGAACTTGATGGTGTGGGCCACCCACTGGTCATAGACCGCCCCGCCGTAGCTGCCCAGCACCGCTTCTTCGACCCAGTCGGTGGAAGGCCAGCCGGTCGCGGTCCCCGAGCTGATACCGCCGCACCACGGCTTCAACTTGCCGTCGGTCACGATCTTCTGCGACAGGGCCATGAGATCGGCCCAGGTCGTGGGGATCGTGTAGCCGGCCGCGGTGAAAGTCTTGGGCGAATACCAGACGAGCGACTTCATGTTGGCACTCATCGGCGCCGCGTAGAACGTCCCGTCCACGCTGCCGTAGGTCTTCCACGCCGCGTTCCACGCGTTCTCATTGGTGACCGTCTGGGCCGGGGGCTTTACCACCTTGCCCGACTGCACCATCTTGGCCAACAGGCCGGGCTGGGGGATGATCGCCAGGTCGGGTTGCGTCCCGCCTTGCACCCGAACCGGAAGCTGAGACTCGAAGTCGTTGGAACCCTCATATTTGATGGTGATCCCGGTGCAGGATTCGAACTTCGCCCAGGACTTCTGCAGCGAATCCGACTCGGGCGACAGAATCGAGGCGAACATGCTCACGGTGGTACCGGAATGCCCGGCATAGGCGGAGTATTTGGCGCAGTCGCCGCTCAGGGTGCTCCCCGTAGCGGCGGCCGTGGTATTCGTCGTGGTCGTACCGCCTCCTGACGAGCAGGCAACCAGAATGGTGGCCAACGCGGGCGCGGCCAGAACCGCGACGCTACGTCGCCGTTTCCTATGAACGGGCATGGACTCCTCCTTGATCCAGGACAGCAAGGCTCCCCCCCTGCATGTAAGCGCTATCATAGGGGCAGCGGTGGCGCGCGATCAAGGAACTTTAGGACCGACGTTGGCGTTCGCCGTTGTGGTAACGAGTGCAACCGAATCTTTTGCTATGGCAAGCGGGGGGCGGCGGTCGACCCACGCACCTGCAAAGAGGTGGCCAGCGTTCGTTCCGTGCACTCCTTCCCGGGACAGGCGAGGAGTGCGAGCAGTTCCCGGGCCCCCTGCTCGCCGAGATCCACGACGGGCTGACTGACCGTCGAAAGCTCCAACAGGTCGACCATGTCGTGGCCGTCGAAGCCCACCAGAGCCAGGTCGGGCCCGGCCCGCAAGCCGTGCCGGCGCAGGGCCCGCATGGCCCCGAACGCCATCTCGTCGGACATCGCGAAGACTGCGGTCGGGGGCTCCGACAGAGCCAGCAGGGAGTTCATCGCTTCCTCGCCCCCGGCGAGGGTGAAGTTGCCGGGGACCTGCAACCGGGGCTCGACGCAGAGACCGGCGGCTCCGAGCACCTCGAGATAGCCGGTCAGCCGGTCGAGTTCGGGCAGGAAGGGGCCGGGGCCGGGCCGTCCCCCGATGACCCCGATCCGGCGGTGCCCCAGGTTGACCAGGTGTTGTGTGGCCGATCTGGCGCCGTCTTGGTCGTCGATAGCCACGCTGGACACACCGGTTATCCGTGATCCGACGACGATCATCGGGAAGCCGCGGCCGACCAGGCCTGTCACATCAGGGCTCTCCGGAGGCACCCCGAGAACCAGGACACCGTCGACTCGGCTGCGGATGCGGCGCTCCGCGAGGGCGGGACTGGCGACCGCCAGGTCGCGGACCGTGTGCAGGAGCACGTCGACGTCGGCTTCTTGCATCACCCGCTCGACGCCGGCCAGCAGGGTCGCGAAATACCATTTCGATATGGAGAGCGTCACCACCGCCACGCTGCCCGTGCGGCCACTCGCGAGGCTCGACGCGGTCGGCGAAATAACATAGTCCAGGCGGTCGGCGACCCGGCGGATGTGCTCCCGGGTGACGGGATCGACATTGCCGAGGCCTCGAAGCGCCCGCGACACCGTCGCGGTGGAGACGCCCGCTTCTCGAGCGACATCACGGATAGTTATGGCCACGCGCGGTTCCCCCCGCTTTACCGAAACGCCACCATGGACAAATGCGAGCTTCCTTGCCCAAGTACCTCCACGCGGAAATCCGCCCGACCGGCCACTTACCAAGCTGCCCACGTCAGGCATGCAAACGCTAACATAGGATCGGACCGAAAAACTCTTTGCCCTCCGACGAGCGGGTTAGTGCTCACCTCTCCGGGCCAGGGCGGCCCGCAGTTGCCACGCGCTGTCTTTGGGCCGGCGATCGAGATGCGCCTCCTCGACTCGCATGAGACCGAATCGCTTGGTCCAGCCAAATGACCATTCGAGGTTGTCCATGAGCGACCAGACGTAGTACCCGCGGACGGGAACGCCCGCCGATCGCGCCGCCATCACCGCGTCCAGGTGGCGGCGGAGATAATCGATCCGATCGGGGTCGTGAATGGCGGCGCCCTCATCGGTCTCGGCCGTCGCCGCCCCGTTTTCGCTGACCCAGAGGTCCACGCCGGGAAGTGCCTGGTTCGCCATTTGCAGCACCTCGACGAGGCCACCGGGTGCGACTTCCCAGCCCATCTCGGTCATGGGCGGGCGGGGAGCGAAACGGATCGGCCCGCCACCTGGGTAAGCGGCCGCCTCTCGGTCCTCGCGCTCGCCGTCGGATCCTGCCGCCACGCGGAGGACGGTGTAGTAGTTGACCCCCAACCAATCCAGCCGCGCCGCGATCGCGGCCTCGTCGCCCGCAGCCACGAATGACCAGTCGGTGATCGCTCGGGTGCGGGCGATGAGACCGGCCGGGACCCCATGACCGGCCAACGAGTCGAGCCAGAGGCGATTCTGCACGTCCCCGACGTGCTCGGCCGCGTATTCAGAGGCCGGGTCCTCGGCCCACGCCGGGCTCAGGTTCAGGACGATTCCCACGTTGCGGGCCCCAAGGCGGCGCAACTGCTCCTGACCCCAGCCATGGGCGAGCAACAAATGGTGCGCCGAGCGGAACGCCGCCTCCGGGTCTCGCCATCCCGGGGCATGGACGCCGGAACCGTGTCCCAGAAAGGCGGAGCACCATGGCTCGTTTAAGGTGGCCCACCTCGATACCCGGTCGGCCAGCCGTTGCCCCACCACGCCGGCATAATCGGCGAAGCGGGCCGCGGTGTCCCGGAGGGTCCAGCCCCCCTGCTCCTGTAAGGGGCTCGGCAGGTCCCAGTGATAGAGCGTCGCCGCCGGGGCGATTCCTCGGGCCAGCAGGCCGTCCACCAAGCGGTCATAGAAATCGAGGCCGCTCGACGATATCGGACCGGTGCCGTCGGGGATGACCCGGGGCCAGGAAATTGAGAACCGGTAGGCGTCCACGCCAAGCCAGGCCAGCAGGTCGAGGTCGGCCTCGAGCCGATGGAGGTGGTCGCAGGCCGGTTCGCCGGTGCTTCCATCGGCGATCGTCCCCGGCTGGTCGGCGAAATCGTCCCAGATACTGCGGCCCCGCTCTCCCACCGCCCCTTCGATCTGCCAGGACGCGGTTGCCACCCCAACCTCCAGGTCCCGGGGCAGGGGGGGAAGGTCAGTCATCGGCTCAGGCTCGTCGCTCACCACCCGATCACCGTACGACGGAAGCACCCCTGCCGTCACCGGTCACGGCGGGGCCGGGGCGGCAGTGGCCGCCACGACCACCATTGCCCACAGGTGGTAGCCGGCGTCGCTGGGGTGGTAGCGGTCGGACGCGAAGTACTTCCGCGGTTGGCTCCGGAAGGCGGCGCCGGTGCCCCCCGCGATGTCGACGTAGAGGGCGTGGCGCCGGCGGGCCAGGTTGCGGAGGTCGGTGGCCAGTTGCCGGCCTCGCAGGCCCGCCAGGGCCCGCAGCGGCTGCGGCAGGCGGGGCGGGCCGCCCAGGTCGGGGATGCCGAGGAGCACCACCCGGGTCACCGACGCCGGGAGGCCTGCCAGGAGCCGGCCGTAGTCCCGTCGGAACCGGGAGCGCGACGTGAGGTGGGTGGCGTCATTGGCCCCCACGCTGATGAAGACCTCGGTGGGCTGCACCCGGCCCACCTGAGGCAGTTGCGTTCTCAAGACCTCGGCCACCCGGGCCCCGGATCGGGCCAGGACCGTCAGGCGCACCGGTTGTGACCCTTGGGCGGCCACCTGTTCGGGCAGGGTGGCGTGGCGGGCCGACGCGCCGACGCCGGCCGCTGTGGAATCGCCCAGCCATACCACCACGGCAACCGGGCCCGCGGTCGCGGCCAGGGCCCCACCAACCACAGGCGGTCCCGCCGGGAGGTCATCGGCCTCGGTGGCCGGCTCCGGCAACTGCGGGCCCCGTGCCGCCCACCAGGCCTCGCCCCCCAACAGCAGGGCACCTCCCACCAGCAGCGCGATCAGGGCGGTGGCGACGAGTACCGCCCATCGGGTCATGCCGGGCACGGTAGGCGGTCCCGGTGGGTGTGAGAGGACGGGCCCATGTTGGCTCGGCCGGCTTGTTCCTTGACCCACGCCGCCCACCGGGACCCCAGCCTGGTGCTCGGTGCTTGACTCTTACGCGACGTGAGGCGTCACAGTGGTCCTTGTGGAGGAGTACCGCATCGGTGAGATCGCCCGCCTGTCGCATGTATCGATACGTACGTTGCGCCACTATGACGACGTGGGGCTGCTGACGCCGGCCGGGCGCTCGCGGGCCGGTTACCGGTTGTACTCCGGAAGCGAACTGCGGCGCCTCCAGCAGATCCTGTTCTACCGGGAGCTGGACTTCGGCCTGGACGAGATCGCGGACATGCTGGCCGATCCCGACGCCGGGACCGACGACCACCTGCGGCGCCAGCACCGGCTGCTGCGCCAGCGCCAGGCCCACGACCAGGCGCTGCTCGGCGCTATCGAGAAGGAGATGGAGGCACGAAAAATGGGCATCTCACTGACACCCGAGGAGCAGTTCGAGATCTTCGGAACCGACCGGCTGGACGCCTATGCCGAGGAGGCAGAGCGGCGCTGGGGCGATACCGACGCCTGGCAGGAGTCGCAACGGCGGTCGGCGGCGTACACCAAGGACGACTGGATCACGATCAAGGCAGCCGCGGATGCAAATATCGCAGCGTTCGCAGCCGCCATCGGGGCCGGGGAACCGGCGACGGGCGTGGTGGCCATGGAGCTGGCCGAGGAACACCGCCAGCACCTGATCCGCTGGTTCTACGACTGCGGCTACCCCATGCACCGGGGGCTGGCCGAGATGTACGTCTCCGACCCCCGGTATTTGGCGGGCTACGACGAGATCGCGCCCGGATTCTCCCAGTACGTCCACGACGCCATCGTGGCCAACGCCGACCGAGCTTCGGCGGCCGGTTAGGAACCGGCTGCCCGCCCGTCGGGGCCTCAGATGGCGGGGGTGCCGGCTAGCAGGACGGCGTCGATCAGGCCCGGAAAACGGGCATCGAGGTCGGCGCGGCGCAAGACGTAGTAGCGGCGCGTCCCTTCCTCCCGGCAGCGCACCACGCCCGCCTCCCGGAGCACTTTCAGGTGGTGGCTACCGGTGGACTTGCTGACCGGCAGCAACAACTCCACGCAGGCCAGCGCCCCGTCGGCCCGGTCCAGCTGGCCGACGATCTGCAGCCGTACCGGGTCCGACAAAGCCTGCAAGACGTCCACCAGCTGCAACTCCTGGCGGGGCGGAAAGTGGAGGTCCCGATCCATAGGTCTGGCCTCCACTATGCCGCCTCTCGAGCGGCGGCGACGACGGTGGCCCCGGCGGTGACCGGCCGGGCAACGGGGCGGAGCAGCCACGAAACCAGCCCCGACGCCAGCAAGGCCACCACCGCCGTCACCATGATGGTGAGGTCAAAGGCGTGGACGTAGGACTGGCGGGCCGCGTCCGCCAGTGACCGGCCCGCCGGGCCGGCCAGCGTGGCCGAGGCCTGCAAGGCGCCGCTCAGGGACTTGGTGGCTGCGCCGGCCGAGGCGGGCAGGCCCACAATCCTCGCCGCGATGTCGCCCCGGTAGAGCGAAGCCAGGATGCTGCCGACCACGGCCACGCCGAGGGCGCCGCCGAGTTCTCGGGTGGTGTCGTTCACAGCCGACCCCACGCCCGCCTTCGGCAGCGGCAAGGAGGTGACGATGGCCCCGGTCGACGGGGCCGTCACCATGCCCATGCCGGCCGCCGTCACGACCAGCGAGAGGGCAAGCAAGGCGTAGTTGGCGTGAAGACCGCTGGTCGAGAGCAGGGCCAACCCGCCCGCCACGACGGCCAGACCGGTGCTCACGACACGACGGTGGCCCCAGCGCAGCACCAACCGGGCCGACCGGGGCGCCGCCACCATGTACACAACGGCCCACGGCAGGACCCGGAATCCGGCCTGGAGCGGGGTGTAGCCGAGCACGGTCTGCAGGTACTGGGTCAGCACGAAGATCATCCCGAACATCACGAAGAAGATCAGGGTGATGGAGCTGGCGGCGGCGGTGAACGAGGGATTGCGAAAAAAGCGCAGGTCCAGCATGGGCTCGGGGGAACGCAGCTCCCAGCGAGCGAACGCCCCCAAGAGCACCGCGGCCACCGAGAAGGCGGTCATGGTCGGCCAGGACAACCATCCCGCTACCGGAGCCTCGATGATGGCGTAGATCAGGCTTCCGAGTCCGCCAATGGAAAGGATGGCGCCGACGGGATCGAGGGTGGGGGCGTCGTCGGTCTTCGCAGACGGGACGAAGAAGGCTCCGGCCACCAGCGCCACTGCCACCACCGCGACGTTGGTGAGGAAAATCGAGCCCCACCAGAAGTGTTGCAGCAGCCAGCCACTCGTCACTCCGCCGAGCCCGGCGCCGACACCCGCAAAACCGGTCCAGATGGCGATGGCCCGAGGCCGCTCGGCGGCCGGAAACACATGGGCCAGCACCGACAACGTGGCCGGCATGACGAACGCCGCCCCAATCCCCATGGCCGCCCGGGCCGTGATCAGCTGCCCTGAAGACTGGGCCAAGGCGGCCAGGCCGGACGCCGCCCCGAAAATGACCAGGCCGACGTTGAGGGCCAGGCGCCGCCCGTAGCGGTCGCCCAGCGCGCCCGCGGTGAGAAGCAGCCCCGCGAAAACGAGGCTGTAGGCATCGACGATCCACTGGACCGAGCTCGACCCGGCGTGGAGGTCCTTCATCAAGGTGGGCAGGGCCACGTTCAGGGAGGCGTTGGCCACCACGATCATCACCAGGCTGACGCACAACACGCCGAGTGTCCACCAGCGGCGGGTGTATTCACGGGATTCCGCTTGTTCGATCTTCATCGAGCACTGACAACGTTCGACGTTGATCGAACATTCCCCCGGGCATCCCCCGATTCGGGGATGAACCGATGGTCTGGAGCGCAGTACGCTTCTTATTGCCGGTCGCGGCAGTTCCTCCGCTTTGGAATTGCCCGCCCGCCCAGCAGGTCACGACTGCCCCAGACCCCGGCGTTTCGCATCAGGCATATGGGGAGGGATTTGAAGTGTCGTACCTGGCTGGCAAGAAGACCCGGGTGTCCGTTTCGTGGGTCGCGGCGCGTCAGATGCCCGCCACGGTGGTCGTATCGACGGCCGGCGGGTCGGAGTCGCATCGGGGCCCACGGTGGACCTGATCTCCCGCCTGCCCAGGGGGCCGGTTGGCGTCGCCTGGAGAAAACACGCGGCCTGTCAGGCGGTCACGGCCGATCTGTTCTTCCCTATCGGGCGCACCGGCGATGCGGTCGGCCAGATCGAGGCCGCCAAACTGGTGTGCCAGACGTGCCCGGTCCAGCCCTCCTGCCTCCTGTACGCCTTGGAGACCAACCAGGAAGCGGGGATCTGGGGCGGTACATCCGAGGAGGAGCGGGTGAAGGTCCGCAAGGCGTGGCTGGCTCGCCGCCGCCGAGAGCGGGCAACCGCGTGAGGTCGTCACCGCGACCGCGTGGTGGCTGACGGCACCGTCCGGCGATGGGCGGCGAGGCCGCCGGGCGGCGGTCGCGACTCGTCCCCGTGACCATCGGAAGGGCCGGGTGGTGACATGAACCTCGACTCCGAGCGCTGGTCGAGAATCACGGCGGCGGTCGCGGAACACCTCGGTCGCAATGGCAACCGGCCCGCGTTGGCGACACTGTGCACCGCTTGTGTGGAGATTCTCACGGTGAGCGGAGCGGGAATCGTGCTGATGGGCAGCGACGACAGGGAGGCGTCGATGGGCGCCTCCGACCCGGTGGTCGCGCGCCTGGAGGAACTCGAGTTCACCCTCGGTCACGGCCCCGGCCGGGACGCCTTCGCCGATGGTGTACCGGTGCTGTACGCCGACCTGGTACGGGAGCCGCCGGCGGGTTGGGCCGGGTTCACCACCATGGCAGTAGCGGCGGGGATGCGGGCCGTCTTCGCCTTCCCGCTGCGGATCGAGGCGGCCCGCCTGGGCGGGCTCTCCCTGTTCCGGGATCGACCGGGCCGGTTGAGCGCCGCCACCTATGCCGACGCCTTCGACATGGCCGACGTCATCACCCGGGCCATCCTGGCTCGCCACAATGGCTTACCCGACGAGCTGGCGACCACGGTCCCGCGCGATGAAGGGGCCTATCGGGCTGGGGTTCACCAAGCGTCGGGAATGATCTCGGTGCAACTCTGTATCGGTATCGGCGACGCCTTGGCCCGGCTGCGGGCTCGCGCCTTCGCCCTCGACCGCTCGATCGGTGACGTCGCCGACGACGTGGTCGGCCGACGGCTGCGGTTCGACGAATGACATTCGACCGATTGGGGGCCGGACCCGCGGATAGGATCAAGTCGGCCTGCCCGGACGGAGGGGGTCAGACGGTGGCAACCCGAGAAGAGCTTCTGGCGGCGACATTCGTGGAGTTGGCCGACACCCTCGTCGCCGACTTCGATGTGATGGAACTGCTGACGCGGCTCAGCGAACGGTGCGTGCACATATTGGACGCCAGCGGGACGGGGATACTCCTCGGCGACCCCCGCGGCGCGCTGCAAGTGGTCGCCGCGTCGAGCGGCCAGGCGCAGTTGTTGGAACTGTTCCAGCTCCAAAATGACGAAGGACCGTGCCTCGACTGCTACCGCAGCGGCGAAGCCGTGGTCTTCGCCGATCTGGCCGAGGCCAATCCGTGGCCGCAGTTCGGCCCGGTGGCGTTGGAGGCGGGGGTGCCCTCGGTGCACGCCTTTCCGATGCGGTTGCGGGATCAGGTCGTCGGGACCCTGAACCTGTTCATTTCCGAGCCTCGGCCGCTGTCGGACGCCGATGTCTCAGTCGCTCAGGCACTGGCCCACGCGGCCACGATCGCCATTCTCCAGGACGGTGCCGCGCGAGGCGCTCGGACCACCGTCGGCCAGTTCCGTCACGCCTTGAACAGCCGGGTGACCATCGAACAAGCCAAGGGCATCCTGTCGGAGCGGGAAGGCATCACCACCGACGAGGCGTTCGCCCGGTTGCGGGCCGCGGCCCGGAAGCACCACCTCAAGCTGAGCGGGCTGGCGGCCAGCGTCGTCGAACGCTCGGTACCGGAAGTGGTCTTAGCCGACTTGGCCCCGTTGGCGACCGAGCCCAAGGGGTAGAGGCCGCCGGGAGCAGATGCAGCCCCCCGCCGGGCGCCCACGAGGCGGGGCTGGGGGCCGGTGTGGCCGCCACCGGAGGTCGGCCAGGCCGCCCTCCGCTCAGGTCACCGGCGCCGTCCAGGCGGCCCGCCACGTGACCTGGCCGACCACACCATCAACGGGGAGCCCCTTGTCGGTCTGGAACTGACGCACGACCTTTTCGGTCTGCGAGCCGAACTGGCCGTCCACGGTGATCGCCCATCCCCGCTCAGCCATCCGCCGCTGGAAGACCTGGACATCGGGGCCGGTGTCGCCCATCCGGAGGTCATGGGCGAGAACCGGGATGGCGGGCGACGTGCGGGGCTGGGATGAGGAGTACGGCGGGTGACAAAACCCGGTGATGCTCGTGGTTCGCTGGTTCCTCAAGCAGTTGTCCGAGAAGTTGCCTTCGATGGTGTGGACGACACCATTGGTGGCGACGGATTCCACCAGGCCGGTGTGCACGGCATCGCCGACGATAACGATGTCGCCCACCTGCGGATGGTTGTCGAAGCGTCCCGCGGCCTGAAAAGCCGCCCGTATGGCGGGAACCCACGCGAAGCCGTGCTTTGTCGTAGGGGATATGCCGGGCATCTCCCAGGTCCCGTCAATATCGTGGAAGCCGGCGTCGAAGAACGCCTTGCTCACCGCCTCGGCACACCAGGGGACACACCCCACTCCGTACCAGGCGGTGATGGCATTGCAATTGCTGTGGGCCGGTTGCTCGCCACAGCCGAGAAACGCCTGCATCGCGGTCACCACCTGCTCGGCACTGGGCCAGGTGCGATCACTGAACGTCGGGACCGGCTCCGGTGCCGGCGGCCCGCTCGTGTCGTCGAATCCCGACATGGCGTCGGAGGGAATGGAGTCGTCGATGCCGTTGCCGGAATCGGGAGTCGTTGTCGGTTGGGTTTGGTCCGCCATAGGAGACCCAGTATGTCGGTGCCGTCCCCCCCGGCCGCCATATTGGTACTTTTGGCCAGCCCCTGTGGCCCGTTAGGCAACCGACGGGATCACCCGGCGGCGGACCGGGAGGGTCCAGGACCGGGAGGGGCGGGACTCGAGGAAGCGGAGGGCCGACAGGGCGGCGTTGTACCCGCACATGCCGTGGACACCGGCGCCGGGGGGCGTGGCAGCCGAGCACAGGTACACCCCGGGGATCCCGGTGCGGTAAGGGTCCAGGGCGGGCCGGGGCCGGAGCAGCACTTGGCGAGGGCAGTTGGCCCCGGTGGCGATGTCGCCGCCGACGTAGTTGGGGTTGTACCGCTCCAAGTCGGCCGGGCCCCGGGTGCTGGTGCCCACTATGCGTTCGCGCAGACCCGGGGCGAAGCGCTCGATCTGGCCGAGCACGGCGCCGGTCGCGTCGCCCGAGTAACCCTTGGGCACATGGGCGTAGGCCCAGATCGGGTGCCGATCGCCCGACGAGCGTCGGGGGTCGGCCAGGTACTGCTGGGCGACCAACACGAAGGGGCGTTCGGGCATGGCACCGCGGTGCACCTGGTCCTCGGTGGCAGCCAGCTCCTCGAGGGTCCCCCCGAGGTGGACCGTCCCAGCCCGGCGGCAGGCCTCGTTGGTCCAGGGAACGCCTCCGTCGACCACCAAATCGACCTTGAAGGCGGCGGGCCCATGGCGCCATTTCCGGTAGGCCCTCCGCACCGATGGGGGGAGCCGCTCGCCACAGATGTCGGCGGCGGCGCCGGGCGCCACGTCCAGGAGCACGACATCGGGCTGGCCCAACTCGTCCAAGGAGCCCACCGGGGCACCGGTCTCGACCCGGCCCCCGAGCTCGAATAACCGCGCCGCCAGGGCTCGGGTGATTGCCTGCGAGCCGCCTTCGGCCACCGGCCACCCCACCCGGTGGCCGGCCGCCAGCAGCATGAGCCCGACGGCGCCGGTGGTGGGCCGCTCGAGGGGGTAGGAGGCATGGGCGGAAGCCCCGGCGAAGAGGGCCCGGGTCTCGGGCTGGCGCCAGCGCCGGGCCACCACGGTGGCGGGCTGCAGGCCCCGGGCGCCGAAGCGGGCCAAGGACAACGGGTGATGGGGCCAGTGCAGGAAGGGACCGAACAGGTCCTCGACCAGGTCGTCGAGACCCTCCGAGAGGGGAGCGAACAACCGCTGCCAGGCCGCGCCGTCGCCGCCCAGGCCGGCCACGGTCTCGTCCAGGCAGCGCACCATGACGCCCGCCCGACCCCCGTCCAGGGGATGGGCCAGATCGACGTCGGGCCAGCGCCAGCGAAGCCCATGGCGTTCCAGATTGAGGGCCCGGAAGCAGGGCGAAACGGCCCCGAACGGGTGGACGGCCGAGCAGAGGTCGTGGCGCACGCCGGGCACGATCAGCTCCTCGGTCCTGGTACCGCCCCCGATCTCAGCAGCCGCCTCGAGCACCGTGACCGTGATGCCCCGCTGCGCCAGCGTGACCGCAGCCGCCAGCCCGTTGGGGCCGGCGCCGACGACCACCGCCCGGGTCACACCGGCTCCGAGCCGCGGCGGCCGGGCCCCTGGGTAGCCATGAGAAGCGACCGTACCGCGTGGCGCGATATTTCGGTGCATAGGCTTCGCCAATCGCTGGCCGAAACACCAAGACCGAAGACACCGAAGGGAAGGGAGTCAGTTGATGGCGGCTGGTACCAAAGAGGATCCGTGGGTCCTCAAGACGGCGCCCGGTACGTCGGAGTACACCATGTTCAAGGACGACCAGGCCGATTCCCCGGTCTTGGTCTGCCAGGTGGGTTCCACCACCTTGAAGTACCGGTGGGAGGCGGTCGAGGATCTCCATGCCTGGCTGCAGGAGCAGGGCGATTGGGTGCCGCTCGGTGCCGCCGACGAGAAGAAGCCGGCAGTCGAAGGCAGCGTGGAGGCCTGGGGACGATCCCCGGACAATCCGGTGGGAGGTTGGTACGGGCTGCGCAACGGGTACCGGGGCCGCTTCGGCATGTACCTCCCCCCGCTGCTGGAGCTGCTCGGCCTGGCCGAAGTCACCCACGACCCTCGCAACAACCGCATGCGATCGAAATAGCCGAAGCCCGCAGACGAGGGCCCGGATTCTCGGGGATCCGCCCCCACCGGGCGGCGCTTAACGGAGGCGGGCGAGAACCAGCCCCCCGGCCAGGGCCACGATCCCCCACGACAGGGCCCGCAAGGCCTGCTCCAGAGGCGCCACTAGCATCGCCGAGTCGATCGGCCGGATGGTGCCGTCAATGAAGACGATCGAGCCGGAGACTCGATCGACCCGGCGGCGCAACATCCGGGCCGGTGAACTCAGCGACCGCTGGGCGAAGGAAAGGGCGAAAGCGCCGGCGGCCGCCGCCACCGGCGCCACTGCCAAGCCCGACGCCTGGGCGGCATAAGCGGTCAGGAGCGGAAAGGCGCCCCAGGCCAGGGCGAATCCGGTGTGCGTGTGGACGATTCCCCCGAACAACTCAGCGTTGTAGGCGACGACCAGCAACGGGCCGACGACGATGAACGGCACCAGCACCAGGCCCACCCGGGCCACGCCGGCGACTCCCAATCCGCAGGCCACCGCCAGGCCCACAATCGCCGCCCCCACCAACGCCGGGCTCGGTATCTGGGTCCGCAACGGCCGACCGTGCAGCTCATCGAGGGCATGGGCGGCGATCCCCACGGCACAGAAGAACGCCAGCACAGTGGCCGCCAGCCGTCCGGAATCGAAATGGGGCGCCAGCGAGGCGCCGATCACGACATAGGACAAATGCCAGGCGGTGTAAGGGGGATGGAGCAGCGTCCACCAGTCGCGCCAGCCTCCCGGACGGGCGGCGTAGTACGCCGGCCGCGGATCGCTTTCAGTCACCGCCCCTTTTTCCCCACATGATCAAGCCACCGCCCAAGCTCATGATCCGCACCCCGACATCGGTGAAGCCCGCCTTTTCCCAGGCCTCGACATGCCACGCCAGCGGATAGCGGCGGTAATGGCCGGAAATGCTGGGCCCGAGAAAGCGGCCGACCCGCCACCACTCCCGGCCGCCGGTGAGCCAACCCCCGGCCGGGAGCAGGAGGCGGGTGAACCCCCACCACCAGAATCGCCAGAAGCGACCAGCGGGAACGAAGAACTCGAGGCTGGCGACGATCCCGCCGGGTCGCACCACCCGGGCCATTTCCTCGAGGGTGGCCTCGGGATCGGCCACGTAGCGCAGGAGATAGGTGAATGTCAGGCCGTCGAAAACCGAGGTGGGAAAAGGGAGCTCCTCGGCGCGCCCGACCGTCAGCGAAATTCGGTCGGCGTGGCCGGCCGAGGCCACATTGTGCTGACCGCGCCGCAACATTTCCGGGGTCAGGTCGAGACCGATGATCGTGGCTCGCGTCCGCCGGGCCAGCTGGATGGCCACCCCGGCCGTGCCCGATGCCACGTCGAGGACTACGGCGGGGTCGGCGGCTGCCAGGTGATCGACGGCGGCGCGCCGCCAGCGACGGTTCTGTCCCAGCGACAACACCTCGGCCAGCCGGTCGTAGCGGTCCGGCAGGGCACCGAAGAGGTCCCGGGCGAAGCCATTTCGGTCGCGACTGGGGCTGTTACTCGGACGGGGGCGGATCGGACTTCCTCCTTCGCCGTGATGCCCCACTTACAGTACGACGACAAGGCCGGGAGGATCGCTGGCAGAGCATCGTTTCGACGTGGTGGTCATCGGGGCGGGACCGGCCGGGAGCATCGCCGCCCTGGTGCTGGCCCGCGGCGGGGCCCGGGTGGCGCTCGTCGACAAGGCCGCCTTCCCCCGGGACAAGGCGTGCGGGGACCTGGTGGGCCCCCGGGGCGTTCAGGTCCTCGACGATCTCGGCATCGAGGTCGCGGGCAGCCTTGCGGTGGGCGCCATGGCGGTGGTCGGACCGACGGGGCGACGGGTCCGGCTGCCGTGCTTTCCGGGGCTGACCTACCCTGGCCGCGCCATCGCGGTGCCGCGCGCCGAGTTGGACCGGATCCTGCGGGACCAAGCGGTGGCCGCGGGCGCGCGGCCCTGGGCGGGCCAGGCCATCGAACCGTTGGGTGGCCCCGATGGCGGCGCCCTGGAAGGGTTCGCGCTCAGCACCGGCGAGCGGGTGCGGGGCGATGCCGTGATCGGCGCCGATGGCGCCACCAGCCGGGTCGCCGAGGCGTCGGGGCTGGTGGAGCGGGGGCGGGTGATGTGGGGCTTCGCCATCCGCAGCTATCTGGCCCAGCCGGTCGAGGTCCCACATATCGTGCTGTGGGAGCCGCGGCCCGGGCGAGCCTTGCCGGGGTACGGGTGGTTGTTTCCGGGCCCTGACGGTCAGGCCAATGTGGGCCTCGGCGTGGCCACCCTGGCCGACCGGACCGCGGCGGCGTCGGCGGTGCGGCGGCTGCCGGCCTTCCTCGACCACCTGGAGCGTATGGGGCTGGTGGCGGGGTGCGGGGAACCGGTGGGCCGCTTGGGCGGCTGGCTCAAGATGGGCCTGGTCGGCACCACACCGGCCCGGGGGCGGGTGCTGCTGGTCGGCGACGCGGCGGGACTGGTCAACCCGCTGCAGGGCGAGGGGATCTCGCAGGCCATGACCAGCGGCCGGGCCGCCGCGGAAGCGATACTGGCGGGCCCTGACCAGGCCGCGGCCCGCTACACCGCCCGGCTGGCCGCCGACCATCTCCCGTACCACCGCATCGCGGCCGCCACCCAGGCGACCCTGCTCCCCCACCCGAGGGCCATCGCGGCGGTGGGGCGGGTGCTGACCCTGCCCGGCGTCGGCAGCACGCTCGCCGGTGGTTGGTCGGTCTTCTGGAACGAGCTTTACGACGGGGCGCCCCCCGGCCCGTCGCGGGCCACCGCGGCCGTGGCGACGCGCCTCGGCGCCGCCGTGACGGCCCCCGGCGGGACCCGCCGCTGGCTGGACCAAGCGCTGGGCAACTGCCCTCCACGTTTCGGCTGGCGCCGGGCGGACAGGATAACTCGGTGAAAATCAACGACCGCATCGGCCCTGACGCCATCGCCAAGCTGGAGGCGTTCTTCTCGGCCCGGCGCGTCCCGCCGGTAGATCCGGCCCGGCTCCCGTTCCCCGACCGCCCCCCGGGCACCGACTGCCTTCCCCAGATTCGCCACATCGTGATCCTGATGATGGAGAACCATTCGTTCGACAACTACCTGGGCCGGCTGGGCCGGGGCGACGGGCTCCCCACCGACGCCGCGGGAAACGTCATCGCGACCAATCCTGGTCGGGGGGGCCGGGTCGTGGCGGCCACCCACCTGCCCTCCACCAAGCAGCACATCGGTGTACCCACCCAGTCGTGGGAGGCCAGTCACCTGCAGTGGGCCGGGGGCACCAACGCGGGGTTCGCCACCGCCGTCGAGAAGTATTGCCCGGGCGCCGACCCCGCCATCGCCATGGGCTACTGGACCGACGCCGACCTGCCCTTCTACCACGCCCTGGCCGGCACCTTCCCGGTGGCCGACCGGTGGTTTTCCTCCTGCCTCGGGCCCACCATCCCGAATCGCCGGTTCCTGATCGCGGGGACCGCCCACGGACTCACCAGCGACACCTTGAGCCACTGCTTCGACTACCCGCCCCAGGGGACCATTTTCGATCGGTTGAGCCATCATGGGATCTCCTGGAGGGACTACCACTCGGTCGCCCACGCCCGCCCCGTCCTCGGCCGCCTGGCCGGGTTCCATGGAGTCCGGGTGGCGCGGCTGGCCCGCCAGCGCCTGGAGGATTTGGGCCAGCGGGTCGGCAATGAGCCCAACCGAGCCAAGTCCTACCTGCAGTTCAGCGCCGACGCCTTTCCTCTCGGAATCCTGCGCTACGCGTCGCACATCCGCAGCGTCGACGACTTCCTCAAGGACGCCGCCGCGGGAACGCTGCCCGCGGTGTGCCTGGTGGATCCGGACTTTCGCGCCGACTCCGAGGAGAATCCCCAGGACATCGGCGCCGGCCAGTCGTTCGCCGCCCGGATCATCAACGCCGCCCTCCAGGGAGCCGGCTGGCCGGCCACGTTGCTGGTGTGGTGCTACGACGAGCACGGTGGGTACTACGACCACGTCCCGCCGCCCGAGGCGCCCGAACCCGACGCTGTGGCCCCGGAGGCGTCGGGGCCACAGCGTTATGACCGTCTCGGTTTTCGGGTCCCGGCAGTCATCGTGTCGCCCTTCGCCCGGCCCGGGTACGTCTCCCACGTCACCCACGACCACACCTCGGTCCTCAAGCTGATCGAGCGGAAATGGAACCTGCCGCCGCTCACAGCCCGTGATGCCGCGGCCGACGACCTTCTTGACTCCCTGGACCTGAGTTCCCCTCCGGCGTTCGCGACACCGCCGATCCTCCCACCACCAGGAAGGCCGAAGCCGCCATGACCTCCGGTGGTGGCGTCTCCCACCTCATTCGGAGGCTCGACTCGGGGGCCGGGGCCTGGTCGGGGCAGTCGACTCCGGGGGACGATGATCCCTACCGTCGCCGGGCCAGCGACTGGGTCCGCCTCGGTGCCGCCGCGGTGGGCCTGGTCTGGCTGGCCGCCCGGTCGCCCAGCCCGACCGAAGCTGCGGTGACGCAGGCGTTCACCACCTTGCCCAACGGGCTCCACACCCTCTTCATCGCCCTCTACCGGGTGGGGGCCATCTGGGCGGTCGCGGTGGTGGCGATGAGCGCCCTGGCGTGGCGCCGATGGCGGCTGGCTCGCGATGTGGCCCTGGCAGGCGGGCTGGCCTGGGTGCTGGGCCGGCTCATGGGGATCGTGGATCACGGCGGCATCTCCAAGTGGTCCGAGGTCTTCCGCACCGCGACGACACCGACCTTCCCCCTGGTGCGGCTGGCGGTCATCGAAGCGGTGCTGATCGTGGGTGCCCCGTACCTGACCCGCCCGGCCCGGCGGATCGGCCAGGTATTCGGCGCTCTGCTGGTCCCGGCCGCTCTGTACCTGGGCATCGCGTCGCCAAACGATGTCGGGGGCGGCCTACTCCTCGGCTGGGGCGTGGCGGCGGCCATCCACCTCGCCTTGGGGTCGCCCGCCGGTCGGCCCACCCCGGCGCGGGTTGAGGAGGCCCTGGCCGATCTCGGGGTAGACGTCCACGACGTCCGGCTCGCCCCGGCCCAGCCCCCCAACGAGACCGTGATGATCGCAACCGACGACACCGGAGACCTCCGGGTTCGAGTAATCGGACGCGACGAAGCCAGCGTGACCCTGCTCGCCCGCCTCTGGCGCTTCCTGTACTACCGCGACCGGGGCGGCAACTTCTTCCTGACCCGGGCCCAGGAGATCGAGCACGAGGCGTACTGCCTGCTGGCGGCCGGCGCCGCCGAGGTTCGGGTGCCCAAGCTGGTCCGGGCAGGAATCGGTGGCCGGGGCGTCGCGGTCGAGGCGGAGCGCCTGATCCGAGGCCCGCTATTAGGCGACCTCGAGGGGCCCGCCCTGACCCGGGACCTGCTGGCCGACTTGTGGAACCAGGTCGCCCGGCTCCAAGGAGCCCGCATCGCCCACGGCGCCCTCAACGCCGAGCACGTCATCGTCAACGACTCGGGGCCGTTCGTGACCGGTTTCTCCCACGCCGTCGATCCCGCCGACGACCACCAGCTGTCGGCCGACGTCGCAGAACTCCTGGTCGCGACGTCACTCGTCGTGGGTCGTGACGCCGCCATCGAGGCCGCCCTGGACGGTGTCGGTTCCATCGTCCTCACCCGGGCCCTCCCTCTCATCCAACCCGCCGCTCTGAGCCCGGCGGGGCGGGCCGCGTTGGGCGCCGCCTCGAAGCAGAAGCACGGGCACGACGTCCTCGAAGAGCTTCGCACCGCGGCCGCCCAGGCCGCCGGCACCTCCCCACCCCCGCTGGCCAAGGTGCCCCGGGTCGACCTCAAGAGCCTGCTGATGGCGGTCGGCGCCCTTGTCGGCGTGGCCGCCCTGCTGGGCTCGATCGGCGACCCCAAGGCGCTGCTGCACTCCCTGGCCCGTGCCTCAACCCCGTGGCTAGCGGCATCGTTCCTCCTGGCGATGGTCAGCAACCTCGGTTACGCCATGGCCTTGATAGGCGCCTCGACGCGCCCCCTCCCGCTGGGCGCCACCGTCGAGCTCGAGATCGCGACCTCGTTCTCCAACGTGGCGGTGCCATTGGGTGGCGCCGGCCTGCAGGTGCGGTTCCTGCAGAAGCAAGGCGTCGACCTGGCTTCTGCCGTCGCCGCCGGGGGCCTCTTGAGCACGGTGGCCAATGTCGCGGTGCAGCTCGCCATGCTGGCGGTTGCGATCCCGCTATCGCCCCACACCATCAACGTCCCCCTTAAGGGCATCGGCCTGGCGGCGGCCGGGCTGGCCGCCATCGTGGTCGTGGGCGCGGTGCTGATCGCGACCGTGCCTCTGCTGCGGCGTCATTTCCTGATCCCCGCCGAGCATGCCGTGGAGTCGGTGCTGGCGGCCCTGCGCTCACCCTCGCGGCTGCTCCTGCTGACGACGGGCAATGTTCTGGCCACCTTGCTGGTCACCTTGAGCCTGCTGGCCTGCGTCTACGCCTATGGCCAGGGTGTGTCGTTCTGGTCCCTCCTGGCGGTCCAGATCACCGTGTCCACGGTGGCCTCGTTGATCCCCATACCAGGGGGTAGCACGGCGGTCGGATCAGTCGGACTTTCGGGGGCGTTGGTGCTCTTCGGCCTGCCCCAGGACGTGGCGGTGGCCGCGGTGCTCACCAACCAGGTGGTGGCAACCTACCTGCCCGCCATTCCCGGATGGTTCGCGACCCAGCGGATGACCCGGCGGGGTCTCCTGTAATTCCGCCACCGCGCAATCTCTTCCCGTCCCTCGGACGTACCCAAGGCCGACACTGGCCCACCCGTCTAGAGGAGGAGACATGACGAAGTTCATGGTGCTGTACCGGACCCCGGTATCCGCCCAGGAGCAAATGGCGAACAGCACTCCCGAGCAGATGCAAGCGGGCATGGACGCCTGGATGTCGTGGGCCGCCAAGGCCGGCGGGTCGATCGTCGACCTCGGGTCGCCGCTGGGCCCAGCCACCCACCTCGGTCCTGGATCCAGCGACACCGATATTGCCGGATTCTCGATCCTGCAAGCGGAATCGCCGGAGGCGGTGACCGCCGTTGTCGCCGGACACCCGCACCTCGAATGGGGCGGCTCCATCGAGGTCATCGAGTTCCTTGCCATGCCCGGCTGAGCTGACGGCCGGTTCCGGGCGACGCCGAACAACGGGCGGCTCAGCCACCGCGAGTGCCGATGTCGCGCGCGCAAGTTGTCGATGCCGACATCGGGGGTAGGACAGCGGGAGTGGACGAGCTACCGGAAGAAGCGATTCAGGAAGCGGAAGTCGTCACCGAACTGCATTCCCATGACAGCGTGACCTGGGTGGATGGCTCATTGGTGGAGCACCTGCAGGTCGCCCACCGGCTGGACGCGGTGTCCGAGCTCAGTGCCAGCACCCAGCAAGGACTGCACGACCGCCTGCACGACCAGACCGACGCAGTCGACGACTGACGGACTTGTGACCGGGGAAGTCCCGCCACCTCGCGAGGACTCGACGTCGTGGAGGTGGTCGCCGGCTGAGTCGCGGCTCAGGACAAACGAGAGGCGTAACCCGGGCAGTACAACGTCACCAGTGTCCGCACCGCTCCGGCCGGGACCGACGGTGGGATTAGCCCGCTGAGCGCTCCCCCCATCAGGGCCTGCACCTTCGCAGTCACCTGCGCAAATGTATTGCCTTGGTCGAAGGCCGTGCATACCTGGTCGCCCGCCTGGCGGACCTGAGCCGCGGTCAGGTTGACCAGGGGGATCGCCGCCTTCACGCTGGCGATGACCTGGGCGACCTCACCGCTGGTCGGCTGCCGCCGGGCGGCCAGAGTGGACACGGGGACGACGGGCGGTGTCGTCACGGTGGATGCCGGCGCTTGGATCGGCGCCTTGGTGGTGGATTGCGGCGGTGGTGGGGCGGGATGCGTCGACGGCGCGGCGACCGCGGCGGCAGCGAGGGACGTCGCGGGAGCAGTAGGCGACGCCGGGGACGTGGGTCCCGCGGCAGCCGCGGTGTCGGTCACATGGGACCCCGCGGTGACTCTGGGTGCCGCGGACGGCACAGACGCGGTCGTGCTCCCCGTCGCGGAGACGGTCCGGGCGCCCCCGGCGCCCCCACAGGCAGTGGCCGCGATGGTAAGAACCACGACAGCCCCCAAGCTTCTCGCCAGCCTCAAACCTGCTCAGCTCCTCAACCCGGTCCGCTTTGGCAGCGCCCATTGCGCCAAGAGGACTATCGGTTCGCCGAGCGATCAGGCCAAGCCAAGCCTCGGAAGAAATAAGTCCCATTTCCCCCCGGAAGGCGCAAAAGCCGCAGACAGTGAGTCGGGTCAGCCACGGATAAGCGAGTGAGACCTGCTCGCCTGAGGGATACCGACCTGGCTGAACACAAATGATGGTGAAAATTGACCGAGCGCGGCATGTTTGGCCGGGATATGGCAGCGTGATGACTGTGCCCCGGCACGCCGCCGGCCGCGCTACGGATCGGAGATGGATATGGCTGAAGTCACGAGTTATCCGCCCGGAACCCCGTCATGGATCGATCTGGGCAGCCCCGACGCCAACGCGGCCGCCGAGTTCTACGGAGGACTTTTTGGCTGGCAGGCGGACATGGACCCCCGGCCGGAGGCGGGCGGCTACGGGTTGTTCAGGCTCGAGGGCAAGAGCGTGGCCGGGTTGGGACCGCAGATGAACAAGGAGATGCCCCCGTACTGGACCGTCTATGTCAGTGTGGCCAACGCCGACGAGACGATGGCCAAGGTCGAGCCGGCCGGCGGCAAGGTGGTGATGGGCCCGATGGACGTGTTCGACGCCGGGCGGATGGGCATCATCCGAGACGCCGTCGGATCGTTCATCGCCATCTGGCAGCCCAACCAACACATCGGCGCCGAGCTGGTCAATCAACCGGGAACCTTCACGTGGAACGAGCTGGCCACCACCGATGTCGCAGCCGCCCGGGATTTCTACCAGGCGGTCTTCGGCTGGGGCCTGGCCGCAGGGGCCAGCACCGACAACAGCGCCACCTTCACCGTCGACGGCAAGGTCACCTGCGGCGCCCATGCCGCCGGCCACGGCGAGTTTCCGGCGTGGTCAGTCTGGTTTGCGGTCGACGACTGCGACCGGTCGGCAGCCCGCGTCACCGAGCTCGGCGGTGCCGTCCTGATGCCGCCCAACGACATGGACTTCGGACGGGCGGCCGTGGTTGCCGACCCGCAAGGTGCGGTCTTCGGAATTGGCGCCATCAACCTGGCGGCCCAAGACACACTCCGATGAGAGCGCTCAGGCACCCTCGAATCCTGGTTGGCTCCCTGGATTCAGGCTTGTCTCCAGCTTGTGGGGTGGGCTCGGCAGGGATCGAACCTGCGCGCAAAGGATTATGAGTTGGGAGACGAGTTGTGAGAATCCCGGGGCATCGCCCGAGATCACGGTGGTCAGCTTGGGATCAGTGACTTCAACCTTTGGCAAAAGCAGTTTGGATTAGCGGGCCGCGCCGGTACGTTCTCGCTGGTCAGAGATGGTGACGGCTCTAATTTCGAGGTCCGACAAACTGAAATACCTTCATTTCGGGCCCGTTTGGGTCCTGCCTGCGAACCCTTCGGATAACCCTGCTTGACGGTTCCATGACTTGGGCGCACCCTGGCCCCGAGGCGAAGGGAGGCCAGATGGCTAATCGGTGGGCTATTCGATTGGCGGCACTGGTGATGGTCGCGGCCCCAGCATGTTCGACGACCGCGACCACGCCCACATCGGTCACCACTTCAACCTCGACGACAGCGGCAGCGGCCACGACCACCAGCCCGGCGCTCACCGCTCCGTCGGCGCCGGCGCCCACGACTGTAGCCACTGCGCCCAGGTCCACCGCTCCGCCGGCGACGGCGCCGCCGACTATGGCCACTGCGCCTAAGTCCACCGCTCCGCCGGCCACGGCAGCGCCTGATACGGCGCCGACGGGGATACCGGCAGGGGCCTTGGCCATGTGCAACGACGGCACCTTCAGTTTCGCAGCCCACCACCAAGGCGCCTGCTCGCACCACGGCGGGGTTAAGGTCTTCTACCGATGATGACCGTTCGGGGAAATTTGCCTACTTTCGCAAGGGTTTCGGTGGGCTCGGCAGGGATCGAACCTGCGACCCAAGGATTGGCGGGCCGCCCCTCCAGCCGCACCGCCGCGGGAGGCGGACAGACCCGCTGAGCAGACAGGAATGTCGAGTGTGACCGCTCGGACGGCAGAACTGGCGGAACTGCGCGCACGCTCACTGGTACCTAAGCGCTTTGGTGACTTCGCCAACGCCCGTGAGGTCCTGCGCGGGCTCGCCGACCTCCTTGACCAGTTGGATCATGAGACGGGGAATGGCACGGCGCCTGGAGAGGACGGTGCCGTTACCCAACTCGGGCCGTAGGACCTCCGTCACGGTGGCGTACGATCTTGGTGTGGAGCCAGCGGCCGAAACCCGCGAGCAAGAGAGCTACCGAGACCGCATCACTCGCCTCGCCGACGAGCAGGGTGTGCGCCCGCTGGTGGATCCCGCCGAGTTCAAGGCGGACATCTGGGAGTCGGACCCCGAACTCGATGAGTTCTTGGCCGACGTTCGACGGTCCCGGACCGCCACCCTCGCCTGACGTCGCCTTGACGTGGGGTCCGTCGTCGCCGTCGCCAAGTCGGAACTGCAGAACGAGCACACGGACGACCGCCCGCCACCTGACAGGCAACCATAGATTTGGAATCCAGCCGTGCGATAAGCGTAACGGCTGTCGCGGTGTCCTGCTAAGTAGTACACTCGTGACACCACGAGGAGGAGACCACCATGCCCGGGACCAGGAGTCATGATCGAGGCGACACCGACACGGCTCCGAGTGTGACAACAGTCTTCGCGACCTTCGGCTCGGGCAAGAGCTACCCGATGCTGAGCGCCTTGACTTCGCTGCCCCCGGAGCGGCAGAGGTTCGCGCTTCTTCTGGTACAAGCAGTGGAGGACGTCGCGGCCGAAACCGAGGTGTCGGAGGCCGATGTGCGCAGCATGGTCTACAGAGTCCTACAGGCCGCGGTCTTGCAGGAGCGGAGAGCGCCGGCGGCTCGGCGCGAACTCGCCAAGGCGCTAGGAATGTCGCTCGGAGAGCTCGACCCGGTTCCGTACGCAACAGTTGAACAGGCACGAAGACTGGCGGCGCTGCGTACCTCGATCCTGCGCAAGGGGGCATGGTCCACCGCAGCTATCGCCGATGCCCGGGGAATCACCACGAACAACGCTAGGCAGTGGGTCTCACGCCACCGGAAAGCTCACCGCATCTTCACGGTTACCCACGATGGCGAGACGCTTGTTCCCGCGTTCTTGTTGGACGACGAGCTTGAACCTCGGCCAGCGGCTCAGCAGCCGATACGCCTGCTTCACGACGCTGGCGAGGATGGGTGGGCGTTGTGGGCGTGGTTCGAGACTCCGTCTGCTTGGGTTGGCGGACGCATCCCCGGTGAGCTCCTCGCCAGCGACCCCGACCTCGTCGCGGAGAGCGCGCGACAGCGGGCGGCCGCGGCCGCATGACCGCACCGGGATGCCTGGATCCGGCCTCCTGCCCGGTCCCGAATCCCGGCGACGTAAATCTCCGTCGGTTGCGGCTCGCTCGGCTCCCGGCGGGCGTGGTCTTCCACACGGCGTATCGACGGGCCCATTGGCCGGTCCTGTTCAATCCGTCAGGCGCCGGGAACGCTCGCTTCTCCCCGCTCGCCGCGGGTGGTGCGACGGTGCCGACTCTGTATGGCGCGGCGACGCAGACGGTGGCGATGCTCGAGTCGTGTTTTCACGGCGTGCACGGGCTGGAACCCAGAACAATCTCCGAGCCGCTGGATCTGGCTCCCCGCGGCCTTGTCGCGCTCAACACGCCTCTACCTCTCCCGCTAATCGATCTCACGAACGAGGCGCTGGCCCGAATCGGACTCACTCGAGCGCAACTTGTCGCGACGACGCCGGAGCACTATGCGTGCACGCGGGAGTGGGCAACGGCGCTCCACAGGCGACGGGTCGGCGGTGTCACGCCGGCTGGCTTGTTGTGGCAGTCACGGATCGCCGAGCTCGCGCACGCGGACTCACTGCTTCTCGGCGACCTTTTGACGGTCGCCAGCGAAATATTCATCTTGTTCGGCGATCGAGCCCCCTCCGACCCGGCTGCGTGGAACCCGGGCGATCCTCGCTACGAAGATCTCACCAGTGGCGATGGCCGGCTGCTCGCCGAGCAGATAGCCGAACAACTCGGCGCCGTCATCGTGCCGATCTGACGATCGCGGCCAGACGGTTCGAGTGGCCTCATATTTCGGTCCTGATGCGATCCGGCATTTCTGGCTTCCGACCGAACCATCCGGACGGACGGAGCTACTTCTCCTGACTGGAGACGAGCAGGGACGCAACGGCGGACGCCAGCGCCCGGTCAGCTTGCTCGATGCTCCCGGTGTAGTGCTTGGCGGCAACCGAAGGGTCGTGGCCGGCACGAAGAGCGACCTGTACCGGCGAAAAGCCGAGGTTTTGGCCGTAGGTCGCCATGAACTTCCTCAGGTAATGGAAGTCGAGGTGTTCGAGCCCAACCCGTGCCCGGAGGCGGGTGAAGTATTGAGTGATGGCGTCCGGCTTCCAAGGTTCGGATCCGTCGATAGCGTCCGAGAAGAGATAGCAGTCGTCGTCAAGCTGACGTTCGAATACCTTCGCCCGCTGTTCCATCATCTCGACCTGGCTGGCCAGCATCGCCAGAGTGAACGGATCAAGCGCCACGTGGCGAACCCTGCGGTTCTTTGTTGGGATCTCCTCCAAGGGTTGGCCAGGGATAGCCACGATGCTCCACGCCACCCGTGCTATCCCCTGGTCCCAATCGATGTCCCGCCGCCTACGCAGGGCGCACAGCTCGGCTCGACGCAAACCCGTCGTCGCAGCCACGAACATGGCGTGGGCCTTATCGGGGCGACGGGAGCGTTCAGCCTCATCGATCAGGGCCACAATCTGCTCGGGTGTCGGAACGACCGGCGTGGCGTTCGGTATCGCCGGCGGCTCGGCCCATTGCGCCGGATTGGAGTCACGCCACCCCCAGCGGCACGCCTGGGTGAACATCGACGAGAGGCACGCGTGGATTTGGTAGACCGTCCGGGGCGAGAGCCCGCGAGCCTGGTGGGCGCCGTACAGGTCGGTCAGCGTCTTGGTGTTGACCTTCCCCACCGGCGTCGCTCCCAGCGTCGGCTTGATGTTGTGGCCGTAGGTCTTCTCGTAGCCGTGGATCGTGTTCGGAGAGCGGCCCTTCCGTCGGAGCTCGACGATCCAGTCCTGGAAAAGGTCGTCGACCGTCGCACCGGTCCCCGCGTGGTGGCCCTTGCTGACCTCTACCAGCAGGGCCGCCCGGGCCCTCTTGGCGTCGCGCATCGTGCCCCGGAAGATGCGGCTCACCTGCTGTCGCTTACCGGTGACCGGATCGCGCCCGGACTCGACGATCAACTCCCACGTGCCCGGAGATCGCTCCCGCATCCCGGGCGCCTTCCCCAGCTCAGCCGTACGTCCAGGATACGTCCCATCCAACGCAAGATGTTGGATGTTGGATGTTGGATGTTGGATGTTGGATGTTGGATAGATGTTGGATGGAGCTTCAGTCCGCCACTCGTCCTACTTGCCGATCCGCCAATATCCCTTGTCCTGCAAGGACTTTTTCGGTGGGCTCGGCAGGGATCGAACCTGCGACCAAAGGATTATGAGTCCCCCGCTCTGACCACTGAGCTACGAGCCCGGACCGCTCCCAGTATCCAGCTGACGACCGGAAACCGTAGTCCGTCGGACAACCCAGACAGAGGCCGAACACACGTTCCGTGGGCCTCGGTTGGGCCACCGCCCGGCCCACCCCGAGACTCCGGGCGGACAACGCTCGGGGGGTGGGACTCGAACCCACAACCTTTGGCTTAACAGGCCACCGCTCTGCCGATTGAGCTACCCCCGAAGGACCAAGGCACGATAGCAGCGCCTTGGTCCAAACCGGCCCGGAGCGGTGCCGCGCTACCCTCGGTTGGGCGAAATGAGTGGCGATGTCCGCCGAGGGTGGATTTGATGGAGGATGGGACTTGCCAAGCGCATGCGATGCACCCCTATCTCACACCACCTGCGCGACCGGACGCCTGCGGGTTGGCCGCAACGGACGACTGGGCGCCGGCTAGCTGATCCATGCCTTCCGGGCATCCCCGTGACCTAGGTATCCACGGCATTGTCGACGCGGTCGAGATCGGTCGCGGCGGCTTCGCGGTGGTCTATCGGGCCTTTCAACCCTCCTTCGAGCGCTTCGTCGCGGTGAAGGTGCTGGACGTCGGCGCCATCGACAGCGCAACGGAGGCGGCTTTCCGGCGTGAGTGCCGAGCCATCGGCCGGCTCTCGGGTCGCCCGAACATCCTCACGGTATACGAGTCCGGGATAACCGCCCGCGGGGCGCCTTTCCTGGTCATGGCGTATCAGGCCCAGGGCTCGCTCCAGGACCACCTCGAGCAGGTCGGACCGTTTCCGTGGCCGGACGTGGTCGTCATCGGCATCAAAGTTGCCCGAGCGCTAGAGATCGCGCACCAGGCGGGGATCCTCCACCGGGACCTGAAACCGGCCAACATCTTGATGTCCGAGGAAGGTGACCCCGAGCTGGCCGACTTCGGCATCGCCCGGATAGCCAACGCCACCGGCTTGAGCGGCACCCATCGCGCCTTCACACCGACCTTCGCGGCGCCGGAGATGTGGGAGGGAAAGAGCCTCAGCGGGGCCACGGACGTATACAGCCTGGGGGCGACGATGTTCGCGCTCTTGACTGGCGCGCCACCTTTCGTTGAGAAATCCGACGAAAGCATCTTCGCCTTGATGCTGCGAGTCGCCAGCTCTCCGGTCCCCGATCTTCCGATCGAGGACATCCCTGACGCGCTCCGCCGGGCCATCCGCCACGCACTGGCCCGAAACCCTGTCGACCGGCCCGCCTCGGCCGCCGCCTTCGCCGCCGAGCTCGAGGAAATCGACCGGTTCAGGGACCCAACCCGAGATCGCCCCGTAGGCTGGCGGCCCGAAGGCTTGGCACCCCCGTCGAGCCTTGTGCTGGGACCAATCCAGACGCCGGGGCCAATCCCGACGCCGGGGCCAATCCCGACGCCGGGGTCCTTCCGACCACCCGACACCCCGCGTACTCCCCCCGCTTCCGGCTCCCAGGCCCCTGCGTCTGCTCCCAGGCCACCGCCGGTGCCCACCCCTCGCCGCCCTACCAACCCCCGGCACCCAACCCCTGTCACCCCGCCACCAGCTCCGGCCCCGGCACCCGCACCCGCACCGCCATCGAAACCCGCCCCGGCACCGGCGAAGGCAGCCGCATACCAACCGCCATCCACCCCCGCACCCCCTCCACCGCCTTCGACCCCTTATGACCCGGCTCTTGGACAAGCTGAGCCCGATCCCGCTCGCGAGACCATCGTGTCCCGGGAACCCATTACCCCCGCGTTCCGGGCGTATCCGGACCCGGTCTCGCCGGGCACCAAGAAGCCCCCGCCGTGGCGTCTCGCCAGCATCGGCGCCGTGGTCGTCATCCTGGTCGCCGTCGCCACAGTCGTCGTGATCAGCCGCGGCGGCGCCAAGACGGACGGTGGCAAGGTGACCGGTACGACGAGTGCCACCGGCGTCACCCCAACGACACTGACACCGCCGACGACGACGCCGATCGCGCTTCCCCCGGTACAGCCAGTCGCCTGGACGACGTGCGCCGGGGCAGCCGGCCCCCCCGGCAACGACTGCGCCATCGTCCGGGTCCCCCTCAACTACGGGGACCCAACCGGAATGCAGATCGGCATCGCCCTGGCCCGGCACCGCGCCAGCGGCACCAAGATGGGTTCGGTCGTGACCAACCCGGGCGGACCCGGCGTCTCCGGCATCGACGACCTCAACTTCGTCGTCCAGACCTTCTCGGGCGCCGTCAAGACCAACTTCGACATCGTCACCTTCGACCCGAGGGGCGTCGGCCGCAGTTCTCCCGTCCGCTGCGCCACTGGACCCGAACTCGACCAGCTGCTCGCCGTCAACCCGGCGCCGACCACCCCGGCGGGAGTGCAAGCCCTGGAAAGCGCCGACCATGACTTCGCCCAGAAGTGCCTGGCCAAGAGCGGACCGCTTCTTCCCTACGTGGGAACCGACAACGCGGCACGAGACCTCGAGGAAATTCGGCAAGCCGTAGGCGACCCGAAGTTGAACTACATCGGGTTCTCGTATGGCACCCTCCTGGGCGAAACCTACGCCGAACTGTTTCCGACCCATATCCGGACCATGGTGCTCGACGGCGTCGTCAACCCGGCCCTCGACCCGATCGACTTCACCATCGAGCAGGCGGCCGCGTTGGACCAGCAGCTCGTGGCCTTCTTCACCTGGTGCGCCAGCCATCCGTGCAACTGGCACCCGGGGGGCGATCTCCATGCCGCCTTCGACCGATTGCTGGTTCGGATTGCCGGCAACCGGATCCCGGGCGTGGGCTCGAGAACGGTGGGGGTGGGCGAGGCGCTGTTTGGCACGGCCGGCTTCCTCTATGCCGAGGAGAACTGGCCCGCCCTTGGTGATGCCCTGAACAAGGCCGGCGCCGGGGACGGCTCGCTTCTGTTGAAGAACTTTGATGCCTACACCGGCCGCAACGGCTCCGGAGGTTTCACCAACGAGATCGAGGCCAACGACGCGGTCATCTGTCTGGACCAGCCCTGGCCCCGAGACCCCTCCCTGGTCGTTCAGGCGGCGGCCCGGGCCCGCCAGCAGGCACCCGTGTTCGGGGTGTTCGACCTCTATGGGGGCCTGGTCTGCGCGTCCTGGCCCGTGCCGCCCTCCGGCCACCCCCACCCCGTGAGAGCGGCGGGCAGCCCTCGGGTGGTTGTGATTGGCACGACCGGGGACCCGGTGACGCCGTATATCGAAGCCCAGGCGGTCGCGTCCCAACTCGCCAACGGCGTCCTCATCACCAGGCAGGGCAACGGCCACACCGGCTACCGGTCAAGCCAATGCGTCCGCAATGCGGTGGACGCCTACCTCACCGCAGGCACCCCCCCGACTGTGGGCCTCAGCTGCCCCACCCCCTGAATCGGCCGCCCGAACCCACCTTCGGTGGTGCTGCCCCGTGGGATCGGCTACAACAGGAGGCATGAGAATGCGAGCCGGACTCGTTCTGGGCTTCGCTGCGGGTGCCTATGTGGCGACCATCGCCCAGCAGCGCAGCCGGCAACTGAACCAGCAACTGAACCAGAAGGTCAACCAAACCTTGCGGAGGTCCACCCTGGACACCGCGGCCGGCAAGGCCAAGGCAGCCGTCGATGTCGGCATCGGGCGGGCCAAGGACGTAGTCGCCGACAAACTCGCCGGTGAACACGGGCTGCTTCGGCCGGTAGTGCAGGCGCCTTCTCGCCTGGCCGCCCAGCATCGCAACGGCGGCCCGCCGACGCCCTGACCGGCCGGACCGGCCGGAGTACGAACAAGGGATCCGGCTACGGGACCGGGGTGACGACGACCCCGCGGTCGCCGTAGGGGATTCGCTTGCGCTTGACGATCCCCGCCGCCGCGTTGAGGAACTTCGTGAACTTGGTCATGACCCCGTACTTGGCCCTCACCTTTTCCTGGATGGCGCGGAACTCGTCGCCGGTCACGACCCGAGCCGTTGCCGACACCGGCTGACTGCCCGCCTTGACCCGGCCCCGGGCGTCGCAGGCCTGGACCGTGACCCGCTTGGTATGGGCCAGCCGCTTGGCCTTGCCCGACCCCGAGCTGGTCCAGAACCCGATCGCCCCGCCATCGAGCGCCACCGCCCACACCGGGGTGGGAACAGCGGTGCCGTCCCGCTTGAAGGTCGTCAACAGTATGTACTTCTCGTCACTCAGGGCCATGGCGGCTGCTCCTCGCTACTCCTCGTCCAGGTAGTCCCGCAGCCGGCTGCTGCGCATCGGGTGGCGCAACTTGGCCAGGGTCTTCGACTCGATCTGGCGGATCCGCTCCCGGGTGACGCCGAACTCCTTGCCGACCTCCTCGAGGGTCCTCATGTGCCCGTCGTCAAGGCCGAAACGCAGCCGCACCACTTTCTGCTCCCGCTCCGTCAACTCCGACAGGGCCAGGTTGACGGCTTCGTTGAGCATGGCCCGGGTGGCGGCGTCCGACGGTGCGATCGCCCCCTCGTCCTCGATCAGATCCGACAGGCTGAAGTCGTCGTCGCCCATCGGCTGCTCCAGCGACACTGTCTCCTGGCTGATGCGGAGGATCTCCAGCACCCGGGCCGGCGTCAGTTCCGTCTTCTCGGCCAGCTCCTCGACACTCGGCTCCCGGCCGTGGTCCTGGAGCAGCTGGCGCTGCACCCGCACCACCTTGTTGATCGTCTCGACCATGTGCACCGGGATGCGGATGGTCCGGGCCTGGTCGGCGATGGCCCGGGTGATGGCCTGGCGGATCCACCATGTGGCATAGGTCGAAAACTTGAAGCCCTTGGTGTAGTCGAACTTGTCGACCGCCCGCATCAGGCCGAGGTTTCCCTCTTGGATGAGGTCGAGGAACGCCATGCCCCGGTTGCGGTACCGCTTGGCGATGGACACCACCAGCCGCAGGTTGGCCTCCACCAGGATCCGCTTGGCATCGATGCCGTCGCGGCGCAGCTGCTTGTCCCGGGCGGTCACGACGGGATCGACTTCGGCCCCGCTGTCGACCCGCTCGACCAGCCGGCCGGTGGCCAGCAGCCCCTCTTCGACGCATTTGGCCAGCATCACCTCTTCGGTCGCCGTAAGGAGCGGGACCTTGCCGATCTCCTTCAGGTACATCCGCACGGGATCGGAACTGGCTCCCATCCGCCCGTCCAGGTCGATGCGGATGTCGCCCACCGAAGGGCGCGCCCGCAGCCGCCAGGGGGCCAGCGTGGGCACTGAGGCGGCTTCTTCCTCGCCAACCGGTTCGAGGAGACCTTGGCCGGCCCTCATGGTTGCGGCCACGGGAACGATCGGCTCCAGCAGCTGGGTGTCGGGAGCCACGACGGCGTCGAGACCGGCCAGGGCACCGAACCCGAGGTCGGTGTCGGGCAGCGAGTCGCCGTCGTCGCGCCACTCGATTCCTTCCGCCCGGACCCGGCCGATGACGACGTCGATCAGCACCGGCGTGAGCTCCACCGACTCCAGGACAACCATGATGTCGTCGGGCGTCAGGTAGCCCCGCTCGCGGCCCAGCAGCAACAACGCGGCGAAGTCGACCGTCAGCCCGCCCTCGGGGGTGAATGGTGTCGCGAAGGCCTCACTCATCGCTGACCTCGGATCGAGACACGAGCCAGCCTACCAACGGTGACTCTTCGTCCTGCCCGGATTGCCCACTTCTGACATCTTCGAGGGCAAGTTTCAACCAGGCGATCACCGCCGCGTAGTCCTGCGGTTGCGAGGAATTCCGGGCCTCGCGCCGCAACTCCTTCAATGCCCGCTTCCCGGCCCGTTCGATGAGCCGGATGACGACCTCGTCGACGTCGTCATCGCTGTCCTCGACCGCCAGCCGCTGCAGCAGGTCGGCCACGTCGGGGTCCGCGCCCTCGATGGCCTGGTGCAGGCTGGAGGCGCCGGCCCGGGCCAGGTAGGCCCGAGCGGCCAGGTCTCCCTCGAAGAAGACCGGCTCCAGGCGATCCGCGATGGCTTCGGGGCGGTGGGCCAGCAACCGCAGGGCCTCGAGTTCCGCCCGGGCGACCTGCGCCGCCGCCGGGACCCGCCCGGCGCTGACCCCCCGGCCGCCACCGGGCCCACCCCCGCCGCCGGCCGACCGGCCCGGGCCGCTCCCCCCGCCGCCGGCCGCCCCCCCGGCGCTTTTTCCCCACCCCTTCCATGCCCCCGACCGCAGTTGCTCGGGGTCGACGCGGCACCGGTCGGCCACGACCATCAGGTACTGGTCCCGGACCAGCTCGCTCGGATGCTCGGCCACCACCTCCATGGCCCGGGCCGCGGTGCGGGCCCGGCCCTCGATGGAGCGCAGGTCGGAGCGCTCCAGCTCCCGTTCCAGGCGGAACGCCAGGAACGGCTTGGCTCCGCTGACGGCGGCTCGCAGCGCCTCGGGGTCGCGCCGGGACAGGTCGGCGGGGTCGAGCCCCTTGGGCAGGGCCGCCACCGCCACGTCGACCTCGAAGCGCTGCTCCCACTCATAGAACTTCTCGGCCGCCGCCAGGCCCGCATTGTCGGCGTCGTAGGCCAGGACGACCCGGTGGGCGAAGTTGGTCAACAGCCGCACATGGCCCTCGGCCAAGGCGGTGCCGCAGGTGGCCACCGCCTGGGGCACACCGGCCCGGTGGAAGCCGATGACGTCGGTGTAGCCCTCGCACACGACCACCTCGCCCGCATCCACGACCGCCTTCTTGGCCCAGTTGAGGCCGTACAGGACCCGGCTCTTCTTGTAGACCGCCGTTTCCTCGGTGTTCTTGTACTTGTTGGGTACCTCGGAGCCCGGGAGCACTCGTCCCCCGAGACCAACGGGCTTTCCTGCCGCGTCAAAGATGGGAAATAGGAGCCGGCCCCGGAAGGCGTCGGTGAGCCCGCCGGCCCGGTTGACTATGGCCAGGCCCGCGTCCCGCAGGACCTGGGAACTGAGATTGAGCGCTTTTACGAGGTGGTCGTAGCCCTCCGGCGCCCAACCCAGGCGGTACTGAACCACCACCTCCTTGTCGTAGCCCCGCTGGGAGCGGAGGTAGCCCCGGGCGGCGGCCGCGTCGGGCGACGTCAGCAGGCGCTGGTGATACCACTCGATGGCCTGGTCGAGGGCTTCGTAGATGCGGGTCTTCTGCTGGTGTTCCCGCCCCCCGATGGCGTCGCTGTAGTGCAGGGTGATCCCGGCGCGCGTCGCCAGGCTCTCCACCGCCTCGACAAAGTCCAGTTGGTCGATCTCCCGCACGAAGGTGATGACGTCGCCCTTGGCCCCGCAGCCGAAGCAGTAGTAGAAGCCCTGCTCGGCGTTCAGCGAGAACGACGGTGACTTCTCGGGGTGAAACGGGCACAGCCCGGTCCAGCGTTGGCCCACCTTGCGCAGGCCCATCTTCTCGCTGGCGACGGCCACGAAGTCCGTTTCCGCCCGGACCCGGGCCACGTCCTCGTCCACAATCCCCACGGAGCGGCACGGTACCGCCTGACGACCGTCAAACCTTCTGGTAGCCGGCCCGCCCAGGTGGCTGAAGATCACTGAGGCAACCGCGTCAGGCACAGTGATAGCCATGAGCGACCCCGGCGATCCGCCCTCACCTGATTCGCCCCCCTTGGCGCCCAAGTCAATGCCCGGGGCCTTCGGCGACATTCGCCACCACCTGAACCAGCTCGAGAGGTTGTACGGCGCCGGGGTTCACGGGGCCGAGTTGCGCCTGAAACCGATGTGGCAGGAGGCGACCGAAGGCGAGAACCGCCTGCCGGTGGCAGCGGTCATCGCGCTGGCCATCGTCCTGCAGATCACCCTGCCCGACAACCTCGCCCTGCGCCCGAACTGGCTATTGCCCTCCCTCGAGGGTGCCCTCCTGATTGGCCTGGTGGCCGCCAACCCGCGCCGCATCGACCGGGAGTCACGGCTCCTGCGGACGACGAGCCTGGTGCTCATCGCAGCCATCACGGTCGGCAACGCGTGGTCCGCCGGGCACCTGATCCGGGGCCTCATCAAGGGGTCCCTCGGCGCCAACGCCGGGCCCCTGCTGGCCAGCGGGGCCGCGATCTACGTCACCAACATCATCCTGTTCGGCCTCGGGTACTGGGAGTTCGACCGGGGTGGCCCGGTGGCCCGCCTGCAGGGCCGCAATCCGTATCCCGATTTCATGTTTCCCCAGATGACCGCTCCGAATCTGGCGCCGCCCGATTGGCGCCCCGAGTTCATTGACTACCTCTACCTGTCATTCACCAACGCCACCGCGTTCAGCCCCACCGATGTACTGCCACTCACCCGCTGGACCAAGGTGTTGATGGGGGTCCAGGCCGGCGTGTCCCTGGGAACCGTCGCCCTCGTCGTGGCCCGAGCGGTCAACATCTTGAAGTAACGAAGCCGGCGCCGGCTCTTGGCCGGCCGCCGCCAGGCTGTGCCGGGCCGGCGCCAACGGACCTCGGGCGGGCCGGTCGGCGTCGGGAGCCGATCCGCACCCGGTCGGGCGACCTGGTCGGGCGCCGTCGGATGCAACACGCCCGTCCTGCAACGCCAGAACCCCCAAATCCGCGCGCGCCCAAGCAACCGCGCGCGCCCAAGGGTGCCCCACCCCCTCCCACGCGCGCGGTGGCCCGAACGCGCGCGGTTGCCCAGGCGCACCGTCGGCCCCGGGGAGTGACACAGTCCCTCCCCCCGGAGGGGCAGGGCGGTACCGGATCGTCCCGGGCTCGGTTAAATGACGCGCCTTTCGGCGGTGAGGTCGCTCGGGGTATCGCCGGTGTCGACCGCTTCGCTCGGTTCGAAGAGAAGGAGCGTCGTCTCGGACTCGGCGACCGGCTGGTGCACGTGTCCCTTGGGGACGACGTAGGTGTCACCTGGGTCGAGGTGAACGTCACCGCCGTCCATGCGGATCGCGACGGCACCGGTTGAGCCTGGATGTGAACCCCAACGGAGAATCACCGTCTCGCGGTGATCAGCTGCGGGCAATGATCGCCTGGGCCGCGGCCAACCGGGCGATGGGCACCCGGAACGGCGAGCAGGAGACGTAATCCAAACCGGCGTCGTAGAACAGGTCGATCGACTCCGGATCCCCGCCGTGCTCCCCGCACACGCCCAGGTGCAGGTCGGGCCGGGTGGCCCGTCCTCGGGCCACCGCGAGCCGGACCAGTTCCCCGACGCCGGCCTTGTCGATGGTCTCGAACGGGTTGCGCTTCAGAAGGCCCTGCTCGAGATAGGCGGGCATCATGCGGCCCTCGACGTCGTCGCGGCTGAACCCGAAGGTCATCTGGGTCAGGTCGTTGGTACCGAAGCTGAAGAAGTCCGCAACCTCGGCGATCTCCCCGGCCACCAGGGCCGCCCGCGGCGTCTCGATCATGGTGCCGATGATGACCTCGGGCTTCTTCTTCAGGCCTGCCGTGGCCAAGGCGATGGCCTGCTCGGCCCAGCCTCGGGCCAGGGCCATTTCCTCCCGGCCGACGGTCAGCGGGACCATGATCTCGATGACGGGCTTGCCCTTGACGGCCAGCCGCTCGGCCGCCGCCTCCATGAGAGCCCTCACCTGCATGGCGTACAGGCCCGGCTTGACCACGCCGAGACGCACCCCCCGGATGCCGAGCATGGGGTTGAACTCGTGCCACTGCTCGGCGGCCCGGTACAGCTTTTCCTCCCCGGGTGACAAACCCTCGGTCGCTTTCTTGAGGGCCAGTTCCTCGGTCGAGGGCAGGAACTCGTGCAGGGGCGGGTCCAACAGTCGCACCGTCACCGGCAGGCCGTCCATGGCCGCCAGGATCTCCAGGAAGTCGGCCTTCTGGGCCACCCGGAGCTCCTCGAGCGCCGCCGTCTCCTCCTCGGGCGTGTCGGCCAGGATCATGCGGCGCACGATGGGCAACCGATCATCGCCCAGGAACATGTGCTCGGTCCGGCACAGCCCGATGCCCTCGGCCCCGAATTGGCGGGCGTTGGCGGCGTCGGGGCCGTTGTCGGCGTTGGCCCGTACCTTGAGCTTGCCCTTGCGGATGGCGTCGGCCCACTTGAGGATGGTCTCGAACTCGGGCGGCGGCGAGGCGTTGGACAGCGGCACCTCGCCCAACACCACCCGGCCCGTGGTCCCGTCGATGGAGATCACGTCGCCCTGGTGCACCGTGACGCCGCCCGCTGTGAACGACGGTCCGTTGATTCGCACCGAGTCGGCACCGACCACAGCGGGCTTACCCCATCCCCGGGCCACGACCGCGGCGTGGCTGACGAGCCCGCCGCGCGACGTCAACACGCCCTCGGAGACGATCATGCCGTGGACATCCTCGGGGGAGGTCTCGGTGCGGCACAGAATGACCTTCTCGCCCCGCTGCTCGACTGCCTCAGCCGCCTCGTCGGCCGTGAAATAGACCTTGCCCACCGCGGCACCCGGCGACGCCGCCAGCCCTTTGGCGATGACAGTCATCTCGGTGGTGGCGAACTGCGGGTGCAGCACCTGGTCCAGGTGCTCGGCCGCCACCCGGCCGATGGCCTCCTCCCGTGTGATCTTCCAGGCCCGCTGCTTGGTCATGTCGACCGCCATGCGCAGCGCCGCGGCCCCTGTCCGCTTGCCGACCCGGGTCTGCAGCATCCACAGCTTGCCCTGCTCGATGGTGAACTCGGTGTCGCACATGTCCCGGTAATGCTCCTCCAACCGGGCGAAGATGCTCATCAGTTCCTTGTAGATCGTGGGCATCTCGTCCTTCAGCGCCGCCAGCGGCAGGGTGTTGCGGATGCCCGCCACCACGTCCTCGCCCTGGGCGTTGATGAGGAAGTCGCCGTAGGCGCCCTGGGCCCCGGTGGCCGGGTCCCTGGTGAAGCCGACGCCGGTGCCCGAGTCGTCATCCCGGTTGCCGAAGACCATGGCCTGGACGTTGACCGCCGTCCCCAGGTCGTGGGGGATGCGCTCCCGGATCCGGTAGGCCTTGGCCCGGGCCCCATTCCACGACGCGAACACCGCTTCGATGGCGCCCCGGAGTTGCTCCTGGGGATGGTCGGGAAAGGGCGAACCGGTCGCCGCCTGCACGATCGACTTGTACTCCTCGACCAGGTCGGCGAGCGCCGCCGCGGGCACGCCGGCATCGCTCTCGACCCCGGCCCTCTCCTTGGCCGCTTCGAAGGCCTTGTCAAAGGCCGACCCGTCGACGCCGAGGACGATACGCCCGTACATGGCCACGAACCGCCGGTAAGAGTCGTAGGCGAAACGCCGGTCACCGGTCTGCACCTCCAGGCCCTTCACCGACTCGTCGTTGAGCCCCAGGTTGAGGACGGTGTCCATCATGCCGGGCATGGAGAACTTGGCGCCCGAGCGGACACTGACCAGGAGCGGGTCGGCGGGATCGCCCAACTTCTTCCCCATCGACTTTTCCAGGCGCCTCACATGCGACGCGACCTCGGCGGTGAGGCTCTCCGGCCAACCGGCCGCCATGTAATCCCGGCAGGCGTCGGTCGTGATAGTGAAACCGTGGGGAACGGGCAGCCCGAGTACCGAGGACATCTCCGCCAGATTGGCGCCCTTGCCGCCGAGCAGGTCCTTCATGGCCATGGGCGGCTTGCGATGCTTGTGTGCGAAGTCGTAGACGTACGGCATTGGGGGTGCCCTCCTCGGCAAGAACCGACTCAGGCTACTGCCTCTGGGTTACCGGCCCGACCCGCTCAGCGACCGATCAGCCCCGGTCGAGGACATGCACCGACCGCAGGCGACGCTCCAGATGCTGCTCCATGGCGTGGGTTGCCAGGGCCGCCACCTCCTTGGCGACGGCGCTGTCAGGTTCCCGCAAGGCCCCGCCCAGGCCGCCGCCGAGGACACGGCGCAACAATTGCAACGCCTCGGGGGTGACCGGCATCCCCTGACGGCAATCCCGGCACAACGCCCCGCCCTGCGAGAGATCGAAGGCCACCAATGGGACGCCACCCGAACCCGGAGCCGAGCACGATGCGCACTCGTCCAGGATGGGCCCGAAGCCCTCCATGCTGAGCAACTTCCAATAGAACGCCCCGACCAGCAGCGGCGAGCGTTGCTCCCGGTCGGCCAGGGTCCGCAGGGCCGCCACCAGCATCTGGTACATGCGGGCGTCGGGCTGGCGCTCCTGGGCCGTCTGGTCGACCACCTCCAGCATCGACATGGCATCGTTCATGCGGCCCAGGTCGTCACGGATGGGTCGGAAATGGTCGATGGCCTCTGCCTGGCTGACGATGTCCAGGTCGCCCCGGCCCTCGTAGAACAGGAGGCTGACATTCGTCGGCGGTTCCAACCGGGAGCCGAAGCGGCTCTTGGTCTTACGGATGCCCTTGGCCACCGCCCGGACCTTGCCGTGGCCCGCCGTCATGAACACCACGATGCGGTCGGCTTCGCCCAGCTTGTAGTGGCGCAACGCCACCCCCTGATCGCGGTACAGGCTCACCGACTCACCACCGCCTCGAACTTCGGAGTCACGGGGTGAGGTCGCTGTCGTCGCTCTCGCCCTCGTGATCGCCCCGGCCGGTGCCACCGAAGCGGCGATCCCGGCGTTGGAACTCCCGGATGGCCTCGGCCAGGTGCTCCCGGCGGAAGTCGGGCCACAGCACGTCGGTGAAGACCAGCTCGCTGTAGGCCACCTCCCAGATGAGGAAGTTGGACAGCCGGAACTCGCCCGAGGTGCGGATCACCAGGTCCGGGTCGGGCATGTCGGGGGCGTACATCCGTTTCTTGATGGCCCGGATGTCGACCCGGCGGGACGGGACGCCTTCGTCAATGAGGGCCTTGACGGCGTCGACGATCTCGGCCCGGCCGCCGTAGTTGAAGGCCACCGTGAAAGTCATCTTGCGGTTGTGGCGGGTCATCTCGGAGGACTCGTCCATGCGCTGCAGCACCCGCTTCGGCACCCGCCAGTCACGCCGGCCGATGAAGCGGATCCGCACGCCCATCTCGTTGAGCTGGGCCCGACGGCGCAGCAGCAACTGGTCGGCGATCACGCTCAGGAGGAAGCGCACCTCGTCGGCGGGGCGGCGCCAGTTCTCGGTGGAGAAGGCATAGACAGTGAACCAGTCGATCCCCAACTCCAGGGCGCCGCAGATGGCGTCGAACAGCGCCTCCTCTCCCGCCCGGTGACCCTCGGTGCGGGGCAAACCTCGCTTCTGGGCCCAGCGCCCATTGCCGTCCATGACGCAGGCGACGTGGACCGGCATCCGGTTGGGATCGAGCCCTTCGAGGTCCACATTCTCACGGTATCGCTTGCCAACCGTCGTTCCCGGGCAAGCCCGGCCGGTACATTCTCCCGGTGACGACCGACGAGACGGCGGGAGCCCTCGAGCGGGTCGTGGCCGGCCTGCCGGGGGGCGGCGACAGCCGACCCGGCCAGGCCCAGATGGCCGCGGCCGTGGCCCGGGCGATCTCCGAGCGGCGCCACTTGATCGTCGGCGCCCAGACAGGGACGGGAAAAAGCCTCGCCTACCTCGTTCCCGCCCTGCTGTCGGGTTCCCGGGTGGTGGTGGCGACGGCCACCAAGGCGTTGCAGGACCAGCTGGGCAACAAGGATCTGCCGTTCCTGGCGGAGCGGTTGGGCATCCCCTTTGAGTTCGCGGTCCTGAAGGGCCGGGCCAACTATCTCTGCCGGCAACGGGCCCTCGAGGTGGCCGGGGGCGGCGACCAACTGGAGCTGTCGGCGGCCGATCCCGGAGGCCCGGGCCTGGATGGGGCCGCGTTGGGCGCCTTCGGGCGCCAGGTGCGCCGGCTCATCGAGTGGTCGATGACGGCCGAGACGGGCGACCGGGCCGACCTGGCCTTCGAGCCCCAGCCTCGGGCCTGGGCCATGGTGAGCGTGGGATCTACCGAATGCCCGGGGGCGTCGCACTGCCCGTCAGGGGATGTGTGCTTCGCGGAGATGGCCCGCCAGCGGGCCGCCCTGGCCGACGTGGTCGTGGTCAACACCCACCTGTACGCCACCCATTTAGGCTCGGGCGGGGTCGTGCTGCCGCCACATGACGTGGTCATCTTCGACGAGGCCCACGAACTGGAGGACGTGGCGTCGTCCAGCCTGGGGTTGGAGCTGGTTCCCGGGCGGTTTTTCGGCCTGGCCCGCAATGCCCGGCCCCTGGTCGCCGACACCGCCGTCCTCGACGCCCTCGACGACGGCGGGACCCGCCTCACGGCGATGCTCGACCGCCACCGGGGTCAGCGCCTGGCCCACCCGCTCCCCGAAGACGTGGAAACACTGCTGACCGTGCTCCGGGAACGGGTAGCCCGCCTGAGTGGCGCCCTGCGCCAGGCCGAGCACGCCGACCCGGCCCGCAAGGCCCGGGCCCAGCAGTCGGCGGGCCATCTGGCCGGTGACGTCGACCAGGTCCTCAACCTGGCCCCGACCAGCGTGGCGTGGATCGAGGGCTCGGCTTCCTACCCCGTCCTCAAGGTGGCCCCCATTGACATCGCCCCCCTCCTGAACACCCTGCTGTGGCAGGGCGAGGAGGCCCCGACCGCAGTCTTGACCAGCGCCACCATCCCGCCCCGGCTGGCCGAACGGCTGGGGATCCCGGCCGGCACCTTCGATGAGATGGACGTCGGGAGCCCCTTCGACTATCCCCACCAGGCGTTGCTGTACTGCGCCGTCCACCTCCCAGATCCCCGCAGCGACCAATACGAGCCTGCCATGCACCAGGAGCTGGAAGCGCTGGTCCGGGCGGCCGGAGGGCGGACGCTGGCCCTGTTCACCAGCTGGCGGGCCATGAACGCCGCCGCCACGGCCCTTCGTGATGTCCTCCCCTGGGCCATCTTGACCCAGTCCGACCTGCCCAAGCCGGCCCTCATCAAGTCGTTCCAGGACGACGAGAACTCGTGTCTCTTCGCCACTATGGGGTTCTGGCAGGGCGTCGATGTCCCCGGGCGGGCCCTGTCACTGGTCGCCATCGACCGCATTCCCTTTCCCCGCCCTGACGAGCCCCTGCTCCAGGCTCGGCGGGAACGCCTCGGTCGGGCCGCGTTCGGCGCCATCGACCTCCCCCGGGCCGCCACCATGCTGGCCCAGGGGGCGGGGCGGTTGATCCGTTCCCCGTCGGACCGCGGGGTGGTGGCGGTCCTCGACCCCCGTCTGGCCACGGCCCGTTACCGCTGGGACCTGGTGCGGGCCCTGCCGCCGATGCGCCGGACCCGACACCGCCGGGAGGTGGAGGACTTTCTGGCCGACCTGCGGCGGTGAGATTCAGTACCCGAGGCGCTCGAGGGCGGCGGGTCGGCGCTGCCAGTCCTTGTCGACCTTGACTACGAGTTCCAGGTACACACCCTCAGGCAACTGGGCCCGTACCCGGGTCCCTGCTTCCTTCAGCACCGCCCCCGCCCGGCCGATCACGATTCCCTTTTGCGAATCCCGCTCGACGAGGATCTCGACTTTGATATGGGGCCATTCCCACTCGGTGACCCGGCAGGCGATCGAATGGGGCAACTCGTCACGGGTGACGGCCAGCAACTGTTCCCTGACCAGTTCGCCGACCCAAAAGGCCTCTCGCACGTCGGTAACCATGTCATCGGGATAGAGCTGCGGTCCCTCCGGCATGCGGGCCGCGATGGTCGCCACCAACTCGTCCACTCCCGCCCCCGTCACCGCGGAGACCGGGAAATATTCGCTCAGACCCAGCTCTCCGGCTCTGGCCAGCTGAGACAGTATTTCCGCTTCGCTGGCCACATCGACCTTGTTGACCACACAAAGCGAAGAGGGCGGCACCCGGGAGGCCACCCAGCGGTCCCCTTTTCCCAATGGAGCGGTCGCATCGATCATGAATACCACCACGTCCACACCACCCACGGCCGCCTCGGCGGTGTCATTGAGGCGCTGGCCCAGGGTCGTGCGGGGCTTGTGGATTCCCGGCGTGTCGACGAAGACCACCTGCACGCCCTCGCGGTTGAGAACGCCGCGGATCTGGTTTCGGGTCGTCTGGGGTTTGTCGGAGACGATGGACACCTTGGTGCCGAGGATCTGGTTCAGGAGGGTCGACTTGCCGACATTGGGCCGTCCGAGGAGTGTGGCGAAACCGGACCTCACGATCGGGCGCTGTCGTGTTCGGTTTCGGAGTCCGATTCGACTTCGGGCACCGGCTGCGCCGACTCCGGCACAGTGACCCTGACCCGGCCGATCCGCCGGCCCTGGACCCGTTCCGCGGTCAGCTCGAAACCGTCGAAGTCCACCGATTCGCCCTCCGTCGCCACGTGCCCCAGCAGGCCGTGGATGAACCCGCCGACCGTGTCCCAATCCCCTTCCGGCAGTTCGGTGCCCAGCAGTTCGTTGAGGTCGTCGATCGACATCTTGGCCGTCACCCGCACTTCCCGGTCGTTGATGCGCTCGAAAGGGGATTCCTCGACGTCGTACTCGTCCTCGATCTCGCCGACCAGCTCCTCCAGCAGGTCTTCGAGGGTCACGAGCCCCGCGGTACCGCCATATTCGTCAACCACGATCGCCTGGTGCAGTTTGCTGGCCTGCATTTCCCTCATCATCTCCGACACCCGTTTGGTCTCGGGAACGAAATGGGCTTCCCGCATGATTTCCGATACCGCCATCCCGGCGTGACCTTCCCGCTCCGCCTTCATCAGGTCTTTGCTGAAGACGACGCCAATGACATCGTCGATGCCCTGCCCGAACACCGGGATCCGGCTGTAGCCGGCCGCTATCGCGATTTCGATGACATCGGAGACCTTGGCGGTGGATTCCACGACGACCATGTCGGGTCGGGGCACCATGACCTCACGAACGACGGTGTCGCCAAAATCGATAATGGAGTGGATAAGGCGGCGTTCCTCGCGCTCGATCACATTGCCCTGGGCGGCGGCGTCGGCCATGGCCAGAAGCTCCTGCTCCGAGACATAGGGGCCTTGCTTGATGCCCTTGCCCGGCAGGATGACGTTGGCGAGGCCGATGAGGGCGTTGCTGATCCAGCGGACCGGTGGGATCTTCACCAGGGCGGCCACGAAAGGCGCCGCAGCCAGGGCGGCCCGCTCGGAATGCTGCACCGCCCAGGTCTTGGGCATGGCCTCCGCGAAAACGAAGATGACGATGACCTCGAAGGCGGTGGCGGCGGCGACGCCCACGGCGCCGAAGAGATGGGCAGAGACGACACCGACGAGGGTGGCGGCGACGGTGTTGCAGAGGAGAAGGAGAAAAAGCACCGGGTTGAGGGTGCGCTCGGGGTGCTCGACCAGCTTGTAGAGGGCCACCGCACCGCGCTTTTTCTCCTCGACGAGTGCCATCGCCTTGACCCGGTTCATGCGGGTGAGGCCGGTTTCCGCCAGGGCCAGGACCCCGGATATGACGATGAGCGCGAAGACCGCGATCAGCAGCCATAAGTCCGACGAGCTCCAGTGACCCCTGGTCGCGGCGACGAGTTTCACGAACTCTGAGCCGGCGGTGGTCGGGACGGGCCGGCCGGTTCGATGTCGGCGACGTCCGGGCCGGCCGGCTCGCCCGCCGGTTCGACGTCGGCGACGTCCGGGCCGGCCGGCTCGCCCGCCGGTTCGATGTTGGCGACCGCCAGGCTCGGGCCTTCGGCGGCGCCGACCAATTCGATGTTGGCGACCGCCGGGCTCGGGCCTTCGGCGGCGCCGGGGGCACGGGCGGCGCCGGGTGGCCGGTGGAACTTGGCCAGCAGCGCTTGTTCCCGTTTCTCCATGGCCTCGGCCTCGTCATCGTCCTCGTGGTCCATGCCCAGCAGGTGCAGCAGGCCGTGGACGACCAGCAGCGCCACCTCGTCCTCATAGGTCCCGGCGTGCTCGGGGGCGTTGCGATGGGCGACGGCCGGGCAGATCACGACATCGCCGAGCACCGTCGGCATATCGGTAGGCTCCGAAGTGTCCCCCGGACCCGTCCCCCCGGAGTCGGGTGACCGACCTCCCTCGACCGGTTCCTCGTCGATGGGAAACGCCAGCACGTCGGTCGGCGAGTCCTTCCCCAGGAACCGCTTGTTGAGATCCTTCATGGCCTCCTCGTCGACGAACAGCATCGACAACTCGGCGTCGCCCGGCACCCCTTCCTCGAGCAGCACCGATTCCGCCAGGCGGACCCAACGCATGGTTTCGACCGGCTGGTCGTTCTGCTCGTCGGCCACAAATACTTCTATTGCCATTGTCGGTCGATGCCTCCTGCCGAACGGACGCGGCCTAGCCGCGGCCGGGGGCGACTGGTCCGCCACCCTTTCCTGCACCGGAGCCGCCCGGCCCCGCCGCGCCGGCCGCGCCGGTCGTGCTGGCCGCGCCGGCCGCGCCGGCCGTGCTGGCCGCCTCGTAGGCCGTCACGATGTCCTGCACGATTCGATGGCGAACCACATCGCGTCGTCCCAGATGGATCCACGCCAGGCCCTCTATCCCCTCCAGCACCTTTTCCAGACCGACCAGCCCGGAACGGCCGCCCGCCACGTCGATCTGGGTGTCGTCGCCGGTCACGACCACACGGGACCCGAATCCGATCCGGGTGAGGAACATCTTCATCTGCTCGGGTGTGGTGTTCTGCGCTTCGTCCAGGATGATGAAGCTGTGGTTGAGCGTGCGCCCCCGCATATAGGCCAGCGGTGCCACCTCCACGGTGCCCTCGTCCAGCAGCCGCCGTCCCCCCTCCGTGCCCAACATGTCGTACAGGGCGTCATAGAGCGGGCGCAGATAGGGATCGATCTTGGCCATGAGGTCCCCGGGCAGGAAACCCAGCCGCTCCCCCGCCTCCACCGCCGGCCGGGTCAGGATGATGCGCTCCACCTGCTTGGCCTGGAGGGCCTGAACCGCCAGTGCGACCGCCAGGTAGCTCTTGCCGGTGCCGGCGGGCCCGATGCCGAAGGTGATGACGTTGGAGGCGATGGCGTCGGTGTAGCGCTTCTGGCCGCTCGTCTTGGGGCGCACCGTGCGACCCCGCCCGGACCGCAGCACCTCGGCAGTGAGGACCTCCGAGGGGCGTTCGTCGGCGCGGATCATGTCAATGGTGCGATGAACGACCTGGGCGTCGACCTGGTGGCCGCTCTCCAAGAGCAGTCGCAACTCCTCCACGGTGCGCTCCGCCAGCGCCGCCTCTTCACCGTCAATGGTGAACTCATTGCCCCGGGCGATGATGCGGGCACCGGGAAAGGCGTCCTCGACCAAACGGAGGTTCTCGTTGAACTGACCCACCAGGTGTGCCATGAGGTGGTTGGGGACGATGACGGTGCTGGGTGTCGACACGAGATTCAGCGTTCCAGGCTACCGCGCCCGTGACGACCCACGGCGGACCGTGGTTCGGGGGACTCAGCCAGGGGGCCACTCCATCCGCCGGCCGCCGAGAACATGCAGGTGGAGGTGGGGAACGCTGTTCTGGGCGTCCTCCCCAACGTTGAACACCAACCGGTACCCCCGCTCCGCGATCCCCTCCTGCTCGGCCACCTTTCGGGCCGCGACCAGCAGTTCGGCCAGCAGCGGGCCGTCGCCGGGGGTTAGCGCCCCGGCGTGGCCGATGTGGCGGCGAGGCACCACCAGCACATGGATCGGCGCCGCCGGCGTGATGTCGCGAAAGGCGTAGATGGTGTCGGTGGCCAGCACCTGATCCGACGGGATCTCCCCCCGGATGATCCGGCAGAACAGACACTGCTCATCGGCGCTCATCCCACGCTCACGGTACCGCCCGGCCGGTGCCGTCCGATACCGTCGGGCGTGGCCCGCGACGACGAGATCGACGCCCTGCTGGCATCGATCGCCCGCCCGCCCGACGACGAGTCGGCGGCCGCCTCGGCCGAGGCTCGGATCCGCCGGCACTGGCAGCGCCGGCAGCGGGCCGAGTCCGCGACCATGGCCGGGGTCCTGCTCACGCTGGCCGAGCACGGCGCCCCGGTGACCATCCGCAGCGGGCCCTGGTCGCATGGCGGCCACCTGCGCTCGGTGACGGCGGCCCTGGCCATCCTCGAGGTGCCCGACGGCCTGGCGCTGCTGCCCACCGCGGCCATCACCGGTGTGGAGGCCCCGGCGCCAGTGGCCGACGATCGGCAGCCCGGTCCTGGCCCCGACCTGGCGGCGGTGCTCGCCTCCCTCGTCCCCGAGCGCCCGCCGGTGCGGTTGTTGCTGACCGACGGGACCCAGGTGGCCGGCACCTTGGTTGACCTCGGAGCCGACATCGCCAGCGTGCGGCTGCCCTCATCGGTTGCCACGGTCCGTCTTCTGGCGCTCTCGGGCTGCGTTCTACCGGCCCGGGACAGCTCTCAGGACGACGATTCGGGCAGCGCCTTGACGTCGTTGGCTGACTTCGGCTCAGGGTAGAGGTGCTCCAGGCTGCCCGGCGCGATGCGCATCCGCTCGATGAAGGCGTCGACGTCGGGGCCTTGCAGGCGGATGACCCGGCCCATCTTGTAGGCCGGGAGCTGCCCTTCGTCGATGAACCGGTAGAGGGTCCGCAAGGTGACGCCCAGGTGTTCACACGCCTCACGGGTACCCATCCAATGGATCGGCTCGGTCACAAAACACACAATAGCACGTAACGATTCCAATGCGTGCAGTTTCGATAGCTTTCATGCATGCGGCATAGGGGAGGTTGCAAGCCCCTCACCGTCTACCCAAGGAGGCCGCCGTGCCCCTTCTTGCGCCGACCACCCGCCGCCATGTCCTACTCGTCGTTGATGACCGCTCGGGGACGATAGCTACCCGACTTTCATGTACCGGCCTGGTTGCCGACGTCGTCGCCTGCGCTTCGTCGGACGAGGCGGGGGCGGTCCTCATGACGGGTCGTCGGTTCTCAGCGGTGCTGGTGCGGGGCGGCGACGCCCACTTGGCCGAAGCCGCCCGACGGGCCACGATCCCCGTGGTCAGCGTGGGCCGGGCCTGGCCGCCGGCCGCGCTGGCCGAGGCGATCGAGGCGGTGGCGGCGCCGCTGGTCCAGGCCGACCAGCCCCCGGCACTCGGTCCCGCCCCGGGGCCGGCGTCGTATCCCGAGGGTGGGCGGTCCGAGGGCCGCCTCGTCGCAGTGTGCGGACCGGGGGGCACCGGAGCCTCGACCGTCGCCGCCCAGCTGGCCGCCGCCCTGGCCGCCGCCCCGGCGGTCGGGAGTCGCGCCACCGGGAACCTGGTGTTGTTGGCCGATCTCGCCCGCCGCGCCGATCAGGCGTTCCTGCACAGGGTCGAGGAGGCGCCGGCGGGCCTGCTGGCGTTGATCCAGGCGGGCCGCTACCGGCCCCTGATGGGGCCCGACATCCAGCGGGCCACGGTAGGAGTGGCGGGAGCTCGCGCCGGGGCGGGGGCGGGGTCTGGCGCCGGGGCGGGGGCGGGATTTCGCCTCCTTCCCGGGTTGCGCCGCCCGAGGCATTGGACGGCGGTAACTCCCTCGGCGTTCGACCAGGTCCTGTCCTGCCTGCTGGAGCTCTTCGATCTGGTGGTGGCCGACATCACCGGCGATTTAGAAGGCGAGGCGGATGGCGGCTCGATCGACGTCGAGGAACGAAACCACCCCGCCCGCGCCTGCGCCGGCGCCGCCGACGTGGTGGTCGTCGTCGGCCGCTGGGGCGCCAACGGCGCCCGCCGGCTCACCCAACTAGTCAACGAACTGCTCGATCTGGGAGTCGAGCCGGCCCGCATCCAGCCGGTCGTCACCAGGTCCGACGGATATGGGCGGTGGCGACAGCCCCAGTCCGCCGGGCCTCGGATGTGCGGACTGCCGGCGGCCCCGGTCGCGTTGTCACCAGGGACCCCTGGCGCCGCGGTGGCGGCGGTGGTGGCCGCCCGGCTGGACAGGATTGCTCGGCCCGAGCGCGGCCCGGCCCTGGTCCCGGTCCGACCCGGCTCGTTGGGGGGGGCCGGCTGGTGACGCCGCGGCGGCCCGTGGCGATCGGGTCAAAAGAGCGTCAAGTTCCCTTCGCTCTCCCCCCGCAGCCGGTCGTAGTCCACCTCGACCCAGGCGATGCCCCGGGCGGCGGCCAACACCCGGGCCTGGGGTTTGACCTGCTGGGCGGCCAGGATGCCCCGCACCGGCCGGAGCCGCCCGTCCCGGTCGAGCCGCTCCAGATAGCGGACCAGTTGCTCGACCCCGTCGATCTCGCCCCGGCGCTTGATCTCCACCGCCACCGCGGCACCGGCGGCGTCGCGGCACAGCAGATCCACAGGCCCGATATCGGTCGGGAACTCCCGGGCCACCAGCCGCAGTCCCTCCAGCAGAACCCAGGGCCGGGCGGCCAGCAGTTCCTGGAGGTGGGCCTCGACCCCGTCCTTTTCCAGGCCCGGGTCGGTTCCCAACTCGGCGTAGTAGTCGGCGTACACCTTCTCGATGGTGATCGTCAATGTCTCGCCCCGCTGATTGACGACGATCCAGCGACCCTCTTCCTCGTGCAGCTGGCAGGGCGGGGTCATCCAGTTCAAAGGCTTGTATGCCCCGCCGTCGGCATGGATGGACACCGATCCGTCGGCTTTCACCATGAGCAGCCGGGGCGCCATGGGGAGATGGGCGCTCAGCCGGCCCTGGTAGTCGACTGCGCAGTTGGCGATGACGAGACGCATGACCTCACGATTCTGACCGACCGGTGATCATCGAGCGTTTCTTGGCCAGAGGGGAACTCCAGAAGCGGGCCGAGACGACCGACGAACGGGACCGTCTGCGCCATGAGGCCCGCGTCCTCGAGGTGGCTCGCCATCCGGGCGTGGTGGAGTTGCTGGCAGTGGAGGGTGACGCCCTGCGGCTGCGGCTGGTTGACGGCCGCCCATTCACGGATCTGGTCGATCCGTCCGACGACGAGCTGACCCGGATCGCCCTGGCCGCGGCCACCACGCTGGCGGACCTGCACGACCTTGGCGTCGCCCACCGGGGTCTCAGCGCCGAGCATCTGTTGATTGACCGGGGAGGGCAACCCGTCCTCTGCAGCTTCGGGCGGGCCCAGGTGGGCGAGGTCGAACGCGACGCCGCCATGGCAGACGTTCGGGGTCTGGCCGGGGTGGTGGCCGCGGATCGGGTAATGGCGGCCGCCGCCCAGGCAGGCCGTTGGCCATCCCCGGCCCGAGGTTTCGCCATCCGCCTGGCCGCCACACGGGCCCAACCCCAGCGGCGGTGGGGGTTCCAGCCGGCAGCCCGGGGCGCGGCGCTAGCGTCGGCGAGCGTGGCCGTGATCGCCGGGGCCGTCGTTGTTGGCGGCGGCTATCCGAGACCGGCGCCACCCCCGGCGGCCGCCCACGCGACCCCGGTGGGACAGGCGGGCCCGCCGCGCTCAGCGGGCCAACCACCGCAGCGTGGTGGATCCGCGATCGCGAGAGACGGGGCGTGGTGCCCTACCGTCGACCGGGGCTGCCGCCGCCTGCCGCTACCGGGCGGCGCCATCGACGCGCCCTCCGGGCGCTACCGGATCGGTGAACCCGGCGACCTGCTGGTACTGGGGCGCTGGCGCTGCACCAACGCCCTCCCGGCGTTGCTGCGACCGGCAACCGGTGAGGTGTGGGTCTGGGACCGCTGGGCGACCGCAGACGCCGGCCGCCCGGCCCGATTGGTTGCCCGGATTCCCGGAGCCCGTTCATTCTCGGTTGCGCCCGAACCGTCCTGCGATCGCCTACGGGTGACCCGCGGCGACGGCACCGAGTTGGTGATCCGTCCTGACCAGCCCACCTGACAGACTGCACCCATGGGGCGGGCCGCCAGCCGGATGACAATAGGGCTGCTTTTGGTCCTGGCGGTCGGGCTGATGGTGGCACCCGCCCTGGGTCGCGCCTACGGCCAAACCCGGTCATCAACCCTGGCCCGGGCGGCGCAGCTGCCGAGCGCGCCGACGATCACCTTCAAGGTCACGACGACCGTTCCCCGAACCACGCTGCCACCGACGCCGCCGACCTCGTCGTCAGCATCCACCACACCCATCACCAAGGGCGTTACCGGGTCGACCCGGCCCCGGGGGGTGGCGGCATCGACGTCCACGACCGCTGGCCCGTCCACGACGACGACGTCCACGACATTGCCGCCCATCCCGGTGCCGGCGCCCGCTCCGGTGACCCTGCCCCTGGCCTCGACAGCGCAGAGCGGCAACATCAGCGCCTTCTTCCCCATCATGAGCGGATTCGGTTTCGTGGTGCTGATCGCCCTGCTGACCGCTCAGTGGTTGATGACCAAGCCTGGCCGAAAGGGCCCGACCCTCTAACAGGCCCTCGAAACGGGCCTTCCAACCAGGCCTCTACCCGAGCACCGCGTTTGGGTGTGGTTCTTCGCTCTGGGTGTGCCTTATCCCGGATATACCGGGATGAGGCACACCCAAAAACACAAACCACATGGTGACCTCGATCGAACGAGTGGCGGAGCCCTACCCGGAGTGCCTCGCCTCGACCCCAGGGTCGACGATCTGGTCGACCAGGGTCGGCGGGCCACGACCCGGCGGCGCCGCCGTCCTACAACCTAGATACGCTCGCCAATGCCCAACGCCGGGATCCGCCGGGTCGTCCCTCTGACCTACGGGTGGGAGGACCTCCCGGAACCCATTTCCATCTACGGCGGCGACCTGTCGGTCCGCCTGAGGGAACCGGTGCCCGGCGTCCTGTTGCAACTCGACGGGGGCTGGTTGCTGCTCGACACCGGTTTCAACGTGCCCCTCATCCGTGACCCCCCGCTGCGGGAGCGCTTCCACCGGCGCGACCACGGGATTTACCCGGAATTGCTCGACGACCCCCGCGACTCCCTCGAGGTGGCCTTCGAGACCGTCGGCGTGGATCCCGCCGAGGTGGTCGTGGTCGCCCTCAGCCACCTGCACAACGACCACGCAGGTGGGCTGCGATGGTTCGTGGAGCGGGTGCCGGTGCATCTGCAACGGCGGGACCTGGAATACGGCCTCCATGGGGGCCGGCCAGGCGACGGCCCCGAGCAGCATGGTTTCATCCGCCTCGACTACGACGACCCGAACATCGACTGGCAGCTGGCCGACGGCGAAGTGGAGGTGGCGCCGGGAGTGAGGGCCGTTCCCACCTATGGCCACACCCCGGGCCACCAGAGCTTTGTGGTGACTCTCGACCCGGCCGCCGCCGATACCTACGGCGTCGCCGGGTTCGTGCTGGCCTTCGATGCCGCCGACCTGCAACGCAACATCGACGAGGAACTCCCCGTGGGCGGATTCATCGATTGTTCGCCCGAGCAGACCGTGGAAGCCATCCGCCGCCTCAAAGCCATCGCTGCAGAAAAGGGATTCCGCTTGGTGCCGGGTCACGACCCCGAGGTCTGGCCCGCCTTCACCAAGGAACTCGGCGTTGCCGGCCCATAGCCAACCCGGGTGGGAAACGGGCCTCCCCCGGGTTCATCGCCAGCCGCCACCACTACGGCATCAGGGACGACACGCCGTCACCCGCAGACGGCTCGCCACCTCGTTGGCCAGGAGGCGACCGTCGGGAGTCAGCACTGCCCGGCCCCGGCGACGGACCACCAGCCCCTCCAGTTCCGCCAGGTCGGGCAGGGCCGACTCGTCTACACCGCGCCGGGTGCGCAGGGCGAGCTGGAGCCGTTCAAGGGAGCGGGTCGGCTCGTCCAGCACCTCGTCGCCCCCCACCGGCAGCCGGCCCGAGCCGACCAGGTCGAGGTAGCGCTGGGGAGTGCGCACGTTCCACCAGCGCCGCCCGGTGGCGTGGGAATGGGCGGCACAACCGATGCCCCGGTAGTCGCCTTGGGCCCAGTACAGCTGGTTGTGGCGACATTCCCGTCCCGGGCGGGACCAGTTGGAGATCTCGTACCAGCCCAGCCCGCCGGCCGAGAGGCGCTCGTCGGCCAGGAGGTACTTGTCGGCCAGGTCGTCGTCGTCGGGCCAGCGGGCCCGGTCGAGGGCCAGCGGGGTGCCCGCCTCGACGGTGAGGGCGTAGGCGCTGACGTGTTCCGGTTCCAGGGCCAACGCCTGGTCCAAGGTGGACGACCAATCCGCCAATGACTCCCCCACCCCTCCGAAGATCAGGTCCAGATTGAGGGAGTCGAATCCCGCCCGGCGGGCGGTCCCCACGGCCCGTTCTACGGTGCCCGGATCGTGGTCACGGCCCAGCGCCACCAACACGTGGGGCGCCAGTGACTGAACGCCGAGTGACAATCGGTTGACCCCCGCCGCCCGGTATTCGTCGAGTAAGGCCGGTGTGACGGTTTCTGGGTTGCACTCCACCGTGACCTCGGCATCGGGCCGGCGGGCTATGGCGTCGAGGATCGAGACCAGCAGTGGGCTGGGAAGTCGCGACGGTGTCCCGCCGCCGAAGAACACCGAGCTGGCCTGGGGCAGTCGGGCGTCGACAACCTCTCGCCGGCAGGCCGCGGCATAGTCGCCCATCAGCTCGTCGCGATCGGTCCAGGTGGCGAAGGCGCAGTAGTCGCAGCGGTGGCGGCAGAACGGGATGTGCACGTACACGCCGAAATCAGCCTCATTCATTTCTGTTCACCGACCACCCCAGCCCGCAATCCGCACAGCAACAAGCCCGCCGCCAGTGCCGCCGTTTCCGCCCGCAGGACCGTCGGCCCCAGCGTCACCGTCGCCTGGCAGCACGCCAACTCGGCCTCGTCCCACCCACCTTCGGGTCCGATCAGGATGGTCGGTTGGGCCAAGCTGGGCCCTGCGGCGCCATCCATCTGCGCCAAGGCGACTCCCGACCGGGCCGCCACCGCAGCAAAATCTGCGGTCTCGTCGACAACCGGCAGCCACCGCCGCCGGCTCTGCATCGCAGCACCCCGCGCCACCGCTCGAAGCCGAGTGATCTGGCGGGTGGCCTTCTCACCTTCCCAACGGACCACGGTGTGAACCGTTGTCATGGGCACGATGCGGTCCACGCCCACCTCGACCAGCTTCTGCACCGTCCACTCGGGCCGGTCCCCCTTGGTGAGGGCGAACGCCACCGTCACCGCCGGCACCGGCCGGGCCGAGACCGAAACCTCCTCCACCGGCTCCAAGGACCCGCCGGCGCCAAATACGCACGACCGCCACCCGCCAACCCCATCAGACGCGGTGACGACCTCTCCCGGCCGCAGCCGCAGCACCCGCACCAAGTGGTGACGGTCCTCATCGTCCAGCGAGGGACGGTCCAGATTCGCTACGAAAACGTGGGCCGCAGCCTTACTTGAAGGCGTGGCGAATCTTGGAGAACAGGCCGGCTTCCTGGGGCGCCACCATCTCCCCCCGCTCCACCGCCAGCTGGCGGAGCAGTTCCTCCTGCTCCTTGGACAACTCGGTGGGCACGTCGACCACGACCGAGATGAGCAGATCGCCCCGACCGCGACCCTGGAGCACGGGGACACCGCGGCCTCGGAGGCGGACCACATGGCCGCTCTGGGTGCCGGGCGAGAACGTCAGCTCCTCGGGCCCGTCGAGGGTCTCGAAGGTCAGGGTCACCCCGAGCGCCGCCTGGGTCATGGCTAGGTGCAGCTCGTGGTGCAGATCGTTGCCCGACCGCTGCAACCGGGGATGGGGATGGACCCGCAGGTGGACGTACAAGTCGCCGGCCGATCCGCCGCGGGGCCCCGACGCCCCCCGGCCGGGGAGGCGCAAGGTGGATCCATTGTCGACGCCGGGGGGCACCTCGACCATGAACGACCGCTCCTCGATCCGCCGCCCCTGGCCCCGGCACTCGCCGCAGGGACTGGCGATCTCCTGACCGGTCCCGCCGCAGCGGCTGCAGGGACTGGCGGTGACCATCTGGCCGAGGATGGACTGGCGCACCCGGCGCAGCTCACCGGAACCACCGCAGTTGCTGCAGGTGGAGGCAAAGGTCCCTGGCCGGGCTCCACTCGCCGAGCACGCCGTGCACGGCACCGGGATGCGAACCGAGATTTCCTTCTCGGCCCCGAAGACGGCGTCGGCGAAGTCGAGATCGAGCACCGCCTCGCTGTCCTCACCCGGTGGCGGCCCCGCCCGGCCGCCCCGCCGGCCGCCAGCCGCGCCACCGCCCGCCCCGAAGGGGCTGCCGCCGCCGAAGAAGGCGTCGAACAGGTCCCCGAGGCCGGTGGCTCCGAACCCCGCGAAGGGGTCGGTGGTGGCGGCCCCGCCAGCACCGGTGCCCCGGATGGCCTCGGGGCCGAACATGTCGTACTTCCGGCGCCGCTCAGGATCCCGAAGGGTCTCGTAGGCGAGGGTGACCGCCTTGAACCGCTCCTCGGACACTGGGTCCTCGGGGTTGGCGTCGGGGTGCAGCTCGCGAGCCAGCTTGCGGTAGGCCTTCTTGATCTCGTCCTCATTGGCCTGGGGGCCCACGCCGAGGAGCGCGTAGAAGTCTTCAGTGACGGCCATGCTCCCTCAATCCTACGTGGCGGGGATGGGCAAACCAGCGTTACGTTCGCTAACCCTCGGTCAACGCTTTGCCGAGTCGCTGGCTGACGACCGCCACCGCGGCCAGCGCCTGCTCGTAGTGCATCCGGGTCGGACCCAGCACGCCGACCGTCCCCGCCGGTTCGCCCTCGACGGTATAGGGGGCCACGACCACCGAGCAGTCGGCCAGTGGAATGACGCCGTGTTCGGTACCGATGGCGACCGAGAGGCCCCGGTTGAGGACGTCCTGCAGCAAGGTGACGATGACGACCTGTTGCTCGAGGATGGTGAGCACCTGGCGGATGGTGCCGATGGCGTCGAAGGCGGCCGCCATCCGGGCGGTGCCGCCCACGAATACCGACTCGAGTTCCCGCTCGTGGCCGTGGCCGGCCACCAGGCCGGCACCGGCCATGCGGCACAAGGCGTCCACGATCGGATCACCGGTGGTCGGCAACGGGACACCACCGCCGCCTCCGAAGGCGGTACCGACCAGGTGGCGCGACAGATGCGAGGCGGCCGCGGAAAGCTCGCGGTCGGTGACGTCGTCGGCCAACTCCAAAGTCCGCCGCTCGACCGCGGCGTCGGACAGTACGACTACGACCAGCACGTTCCGGGGCCCCCGGGCCAGGAGCTGGACCGACAGGATGGTCGCCACTTCGTGCGAGGGACCGATCACCACGGCCGCACAATCGGTGAGATTGGAGAGCAACCGGCTGGTGTCGTGGAGCATCTGTTCGAGTTCGCCATGGGCATTGGAGAAGAAATCCCCGACCAACTGGCTCTGGGGCGGGGCCAGCACCCCGGGCCCGGACAGGGAATCCACGAAGAATCGGTAGCCCTTGTCGGTGGGGATGCGCCCGGCCGAGGTGTAGGGCTGAACGAGGTAACCCTCTCGCTCCAGGACACCCATCTCGTTGCGCACCGTGGCCGAGGAAACGGCCAGCTCCGGGACTCGTGCCACCGTGGCGGAGCCGACCGGCTGAGCCGTTTCGATGTACTCCTCGACGACCACGCGGAGGATGGCAGCTTTGCGGGCGTCAAGCATGACTAGCCCTTGAGGATATCGAGAGCAGCACCGCCGCGTCCCGTCTTCACTCGGAATCGGCCGAAGCGGCCCAGCGACTCGACCACGACGGGCCGGGGTTTTTTCCCCCGCCCCTGCATCAGGGAGTGCCGTCGGCGCCTACGTACCCTTCGCGTTCGAGGTGGAGAATGATCTGCTGGGCCGCCTCCTCGGCGCTCACCGCGGTGGTGTCGATGACCACCTCGGCGTCCGCGGGCGCCTCATAAGGGTCGGAGACGCCCGTGAATTCCTTGATTATCCCGGCCCGGGCCTTGGCGTAGAGGCCCTTGCGGTCCCGCTGCTCGCACACCTCGATCGGCGTGTCCACGTGGACCAGGATGAAGCCGCCCTCGGGGCTCACGGTGTTGCGGACCTCCTGGCGCACCGACTCGTAGGGCGCGATGGGGGCGCAGATGGCAATGCCGCCGTTCTTGGTGATCTCGGAGGCGACGTAACCGATGCGCCGGATGTTGATGTCTCGGTGCTCCTTGGAGAAGCCGAGCTCCGAGGAGAGGTTCTTACGCACCATGTCGCCATCGAGGATGGTGACCGGCCGGCCCCCGACCTCGAGGAACTTGGTCAACAGCACGTTGGCGATGGTCGATTTGCCGGACCCCGAGAGTCCGGTGAAGAACACCGTGAAGCCCTGTTGGTGCCGTGGGGGGTAGCTGCGCCGCAGCTCCGCGGCCACGTCGGGGTAGGTGAACCACGACGGGATCTCCCGGCCCTCGTTGAGGCGCTTGCGCAGATCGGTGCCGGAGATGTTGAGCACCCGGGCGCCCAAGGTGACCTCATCCTCGGGCTGGTACTCATCCAGGTCGGCGACGTACACCATCATCTGGAATGGCACCATGGCCACACCCAGCTCCGCGGTGTGCCCGGCCAGCAGCTCCTGGGCGTCGTAGGGACCGTAGAAGGGCTTGCCGTTGGAGTCGTTCCCCGGCCCCGCGTGGTCCCGCCCCACGATGAGGTGGGTGCAGCCATAGTTCTTGCGGATGATGGCGTGCCACACCGCCTCCCGGGGCCCGCCCATGCGCATGGCCAGCGGCAGCAGGGAAAGCATGGCGGTGTGCATCGGATAGCTGTTCAGTACCGCCTGGTAGCACCGCACCCGGGTGTAGTGGTCGACGTCGCCGGGCTTGGTCATGCCCACCGACGGGTGGATGAGGAGGTTGGCCTCGAGCTCGGCGGCGGCCCGCCGGGTCAGCTCCACATGGGCCCGGTGCATGGGGTTGCGGGTCTGGAACGCCACCACCTGGCGCCATCCCAGCCGGGAGAATTCGGCCCGCAGCTCGGCAGGGTTCAGGCGCAGCGTCTTGAAGTCGTAGTGCGACGGGGCTGCCAGGCCCTCGACGGTGCCACCGACGTAGACGGGGTGGGTCCGGGTGAGGATGTGGGCGACGCCGGGGTGGCGGAGGTCGTTGGTGCCGTAGACGTCTGAGGCCTCGGCGTCGCGGTCGGGCTCCCAGACCTCGCTGACGTTGAGGATGGCCAGCATGACGCCCTCGCCGTCGCGCAGGGCCAGGGTGGCCCCCTTTCCGAGGCCGTGCTTGGCCACGAACTCGGCCGGCAGGTCCAAGGTGACAGGGATGGGCCACAGGGCGCCGTTGCCGCCGGCGCCGGCGTCGGCGTGCGGCGGCGGCGAGGCGCATCGTGGAGCACACCGACTCGTAGTCGGCCCGGCCCATGAAGCCGGTGAGCGGCGAGAAGCCGCCGTTCATGAGCAGTTCGAGATCGCACTGCTGGCGGGGCGTCAGGTCCCAGGAAGGCCAGTCCCTCGAGGCGTCCTTCAGGGCGGCCGCCCGATCGGCGGAGGCGTACAGGTCGACGAGTGTGCCGCCGTGAGCGGCGACCAGATGATCAGGCACGAATGCCGAGTGTACAGGTCAGGATTTAGGGGCGGCACCAGCCGGAGAAATGACCCCCGGGGCCCTACTCCTCCAGGCGTAGGGCCTGGATGAAGGCATCCTGGGGCACTTCGACCCGGCCGATGTTCTTCATCCGCTTCTTGCCCTCTTTCTGCTTCTCCAGCAGCTTGCGCTTGCGGGTGATGTCGCCGCCGTAACACTTGGCCAGCACGTCCTTGCGCTTCGCCTTGACCGTCTCGCGGGCCACGATCTTGCCCCCGACGGCGGCCTGGATGGGGACGTCGAACATCTGCCGGGGAATGAGCTGGCGCAGCTTCTCGGTCATCCGCCGGCCGTACTCGGCCGCCTCGTGGCGGTGCACGATGGCGGAAAACGCGTCCACCGGCACACCGTTCAGGAGGATGTCGATCTTGGCAAGATCGGACCGTTCGTAGCCCGCCGCCTCGTAATCCAGGCTGGCATAGCCCTTGGTGCGGCTCTTCAGGGCGTCGAAGAAATCGACGACCACCTCAGCGAGGGGAATGCGATACACCAGTTCCAGGCGTTCTGGCGAGAGGTACTCCATGCGGGTTTGTTCGCCCCGGCGGCTCTGGGCCAGCTCCATGATCGTGCCGGTGTACTCGGCCGGCAGGATGATGGTCACCTTGAGGAACGGCTCCTCCACATACTCGATGTGATGAGACGGCGGCATGGCCGAGGGGTTGTCGACCTCGATGGTGTCCCCGTTGGTCAGGTGGGCCAGGTATTCCACACTGGGGGCGGTCGCAATCAACTCCAAGTCGAACTCCCGCTCGAGGCGTTCTCGGACGATCTCCATGTGCAGCAGGCCCAGGAAGCCGCACCGGAAGCCGAATCCGAGGGCGCCCGAGGTCTCGGGCTCGTAGGTCACGCTGGCGTCGTTCAGCTTCAGCTTCTCCAGCGCCTCCCGGAGATTGGCGAAATCGTCGCCCTCGACGGGAAACAGACCGCAGAACACCATCGGCTTGGGATCCCGGTAGCCGTGCAGGGCCTCGGGGGCGGGGCGGGCCGCCTCGGTCACGGTCTCACCGCTGCGGGCCTCCCCCACATCCTTGATACCCGCGATGAGGTAGCCCACCTCGCCCGCCTGGAGGGTGGCGACGGGCGTGGGCACCGGGAGGCGGACGCCGATCTCCTCCATGTCGTGGGTCGCTTTGGCCTGCATGAACCGCAGCCGGGCCCCGGCATTGAGCGTGCCGTTCATGATGCGCACCGCGCTCACCACGCCCCGGTACTGGTCGTAGTAGGAGTCGAAGATCAGCCCTTCGAGGGGCGCCGCGGGCTCTCCCTTGGGCGCGGGGATGCGCTCGCAGACCGCGTCCAGGAGCGCGGCCACGCCCTCACCGGTCTTGGCCGACAGGCGAAGGATCTGCTCGGCGGCGATGCCCAGCAGGTTTTCGATCTCGCCCGCGTAACGATCGGGGTCGGCGGCGGGCAGGTCGATCTTGTTGAGGGCGGCGACGATCTCGAGGTTGTTCTCCAAGGCGAGATAGCAGTTGGCGAGGGTCTGGGCCTCGATCCCCTGGGCCGCGTCGACCAGCAGCACGACACCCTCACAGGCGGCCAGGCTGCGGCTGACCTCATAGCCGAAGTCGACATGGCCCGGGGTGTCGATCAGATGGATGACGTAGCCCTTCCAGTTGACTCGGACGTTTTGGGCCTTGATGGTGATGCCCCGCTCCCGCTCGATATCCATCGAGTCGAGGTATTGCTCCCGCATGTCGCGCGGGTCGACGGCGCCGGTCAGTTCCAGGATCCGGTCCGAGAGCGTGGACTTGCCGTGGTCGACGTGGGCCACGATGGCCAGGTTGCGGATGCGGGTTTGGTCGGTCATTGGGTTTCGGGTTTCGGGGGCTTCCGGCGGGCGCGGGGTGAGAGTACCGGGTCCCTCCTGCTACCCTGACCAGGTCCCCCGCAGTCCCCTGCCGTCCCTGCACGTGGAGTCTTCGAATCCGTGGCCAATATCAAAAGCCAGATCAAGCGCAATCGCCAGAACGAGAAGCGCCGTCTGCGTAACAAGTCCGCCAAGTCGGAGATGAAGACTCGCATCAAGCGCGCCGTTCAGGCGGCCGACGCCGACCCCACCACCGAGGAGACGGTCGACAGCCTGCGGGCCGCGGTGAAGCGCCTCGACAAGGGCGCCGCCCAGGGCATCATCCACAAGAACCAGGCCAGCAACCGCAAGTCAGCACTGATGCGCCGAGTAGCGGCGCTGCAGTCGGCAGCGTCCTCCTCGGAGTAGGCCTTCGCCGGGCGCCTAACGGCGGCCCCGGCTCGATGTCGCGCTTCCACTTCGGGGTGCGATCCGGCACAGCCGAGCCACCAGGATCTCGAGGACGGTCTCGCCGGGCCAGGTCGATTCCCCCCGGAGGTCCAAGTCGGCGTCAGCGATCAGCTGAATCGCCCGGGCGGCGCCATCGGAACCCCAGCGCCGCCACGTGGCGAGCGCCTTCTTGGCCGGGAAGGTGCTGCGACCGGCCTCGATGCCCAGCGCCGCCGCCGCCTGGCCCTCGCTGGTCGCACCCGCCCCGTCCAGGGTGAGGACCGGGCCCACATGGCGGTGCAGGATGGACAGGACGACCAACGGGTGGCGATCGCCGGCTTCCAGCAACCGGTGCAGGGCCCGTAGCGCCGCCTCCGTCTCACCGCGGTCGATGGCGTCGGTCATGTCCCACGGCTGCACGGACCCTGCCTCGCCCAGGTAGGGCGCGACATCGACGACTCCGACCGATGCCCCTTCTCCCAGCACGGCCACCAGGGTGTCGATGAGAGTGGGGAGCCGCCCCAGGTCCTGACCGAGGTGTTCCGCGATGGCGGCCCGGGCGGGGGGCTGGAACCGCAGCGGCGCCTGCCGGAGCTGGTTGTCTACCCATCCCCGGGTATCGCGTCCCGCCCCCGTGGCCACCACGTGGCCCACCTTCTTGATCGCCGCCACCAGCCTGGGCGCCAGCTTGCCTCCGCCCGCGGCCACGACGAGCGCGGTGCTGGGCATCGGGTTCTCCAGATAGGCAAGGAGGGGCGCCAGTTCCTCGGTGGAGAACCGGCCCGCCTCCCTGAGGACGACCACGCGGCGATCGACCAAAAACGGCGGGGTCACACAGGCGCTGGTCACCGCGTCGAGGTTGACTTCGTCGCCCCAGAAGTCCTCCACCGACAACTCGGCGTGCTCGCCGGCCAGATCCGCGACCAACCGGCGGACCTCGTTGCCCACCAAAGTGGCGTCGTCGCCGTCCACCAGCCAGGCGACGGGCTCAGCCATCGTCGCCAACCGCGCGGACACGGCGGTCATTGCTGCGGGTCACGCCCCCAGCGGGAGCCGCGATGGCGGCCAGTACGTCGCACACCCGTCGGGTCCCGAGGACGTCATGGGCCCGCACGATCCGACAGCCGAGCGACACGCCGATCGCGGTGGCAGCCAACGACGCCGGCCCGCGCTGGTCGATCTCCAGGTCGAGGATCTGGCCGAGGAAGGTCTTGTTGGAGGCCGAGAGCAACACCGGGTACCCCATGGCGACCAACCGGTCCGAGAATCGCAGCAACGTGAGCGACTGCGAGGCGGTCTTGCCGAGGTCGAGGCCGGCGTCGAGAACAATGCGGTCCGATGCGATACCGGCCCCTTCCGCCCGCCGAGCCCGCTCGGCCAGGAACTCGCCCACCTCGGCCACCACGTCTCCGTACTGCGGGTCCGGGTCCGCCACCCGCGGCGCCAGCCGAATGTGGGTGGCGACAACCGTCGCCCCCGCCTCGGCGGCCGCGGGCAGGTATTCCGGATCGGCGAAGCCGCTGATGTCGTTGCCCACCACCGCCCCGACCCGATAGGCAGCCCGGGCCACCGAGGCCCGCCAGGTATCGACCGACAGCGGGGTGTCGAAGCGCTGGTGAACGGCGTCGATGGCGCTCACCACCCGGTCCAGCTCCTCGGCTTCGGTCACCTCAGGACCCGGCCCCGCCTTGACCCCTCCCACGTCGAGCAGGTCCGCCCCCTCGGCAACCAGTCGTTCCGCCCGGCGGAAGAAGGCGTCCAGACCCCAGTAGGTGCCGTGGTCGAAAAACGAGTCGGGGGTCCGATTGAGGATCCCCATGACCAGCGCCCGGCTGGTGATGTCGTAGGGACGGTCACCAAGGCGCAGGCGCACGGAGGACCGGCTCAGAAGAGCCGGGTGGCCAGGGCCTTGCGGTACTGGGCGGTGCGAGGGTCCTCGGGCCCGAGCACCTCCAACAGGTCAAGGAACTCCTGGCGGGCGGCGTCGTCGGCCTTCACCTGCTCCAGCAGGGTGTCCAGCTTCTGGGCGATCTCCTCGGACGGCTCATCGGCCTCCTCGCCCACCCGGGCCAGGGCCGCGATCCGGCGGACCTCGGTCGTCTCGGGGATCTTGGCGAGCAGACCGAGCGCCTCCTCACGGTCGCCCTCGTCGCCGCGCTCGACGAGGAACTGCGCCAGTGCGGTGACGGTCTGGTCGCTCGCCGGCTCCAGCTCCAGGGCGGCACGCAGGGAGGCCTCGTCACCCTCCGCCAGCAGCTTCTCGACCTCCGTCGGCGCCGCCACCAGCGAGCTGACAAACTCCCGCACCGCCGACTCCGGCAAAGCCCCGATGAAGCGGTCGACGACCTTGCGGTCCTTCAGGGCGAACACGGCGGGAATCGACGAGACCTGGAAGGTGGCCGCCACCCGAGGGTTGGCATCGACATCGACCTTGGCCAGCTCCACCTTGCCCGCGGTCTCGCCGATCACCTTCTCGAGGACCGGCCCCAGGGTCCGGCACGGTCCGCACCACGACGCCCACAGGTCCACGACCACCGGTACTTCGGCGGAACGCTCCAGTACTTCAGCTTCGAATGTGGCATCGGTTACGTCCATCAACCCTCTTCTTTCTGTCGATCTCTCCGGCCTGAGTATGCAACACGGCTGGTCCTTCCCTTCTTCCGCGGTTGCGGCGCTACCGTGACTGTTCTATGGCTGCTGGCGACGAGGAGCTGATTCAGGTTGACCGGTGGCCGGACGACCTCCGGCACCCCGTCTTGATTCTGGCCATGGAGGGCTGGATCGACGCCGGCCTCGGCGCCGCAGGGGCGCTGTCGACGTTGCTGGCCGGGATGAAGACGGAGATTTTCGCCACCTTCGACAGCGACGAGTTGATCGATCAGCGGGCCCGCCGGCCGGTGTTGCGGGTGGTCAACGGGCTCAACACCAGTCTCACCTGGCCCGAGATCACGCTACGCCTGGGCGAGAACGGCGATCGCAGCGTCATCGTCCTGAGCGGGCCGGAACCCGACATGCGGTGGAAGCAGTTCACGCGGGGGGTTGTTTCCGCCGCCGGCCGCCTCGGAATCGAGCTGGTCGTAGGACTCGGGGCGTTCCCCGCGCCGGTGCCCCATACCCGCCCGGTGCGCCTGGTGGCGACGGCCACCACCCAGGAGTTGGCGGACCTGGTGGGCTACCTGCCGGCCAGCTTCGACGTGCCGGCCGGCATCCAAGCCAGCCTGGAGCGGGCCTTCGCCGAGGCCGGGGTGCCAGCTGTCGGCATCTGGGCCCGGGTCCCCCACTACGCGGCGGGCATGCCCTTCCCGAGTGCCAGCGAGGCCCTGCTGGAGAAGCTGGCGGAACTTACCGGCGTCGTGGTGGACGCCTCCGAGGCCCACACCGCGGCCGTCAACACCCTGGACCAGTTGGACCGGCTCATACTGAGTAGCTCCGAGCACAGCGCCATGGTCCGTCAGCTGGAGCAGCAGGACGACGACGAGACGCAGTCGGAAACCGCCTTCGACCTCACCGACCTCCCCTCAGGAGATGAGATCGCGGCCGAACTGGAGCGCTACCTCCGGGGCGACGAGCAGGCCTGATGGGGACGGGCGGCGGGACCCGCGCCGGCTAGAATCAGGCGGCACTGGTGTTGCCGACGCGGCTGGGGACGTTGCATTGTCGGCGGCCCCGATGCGGGCCCAGCCTTGCATGGGGACCGCTGTCCACCGACCTCTGCGGTCTACCGGGACGGTCTATCCGGGGCGGCTATTCCGGGGCGGTCTATACCGGGGTGAGCGCCGACTCCAGATAGCGGGACCGGCACAGCGCCCGTTGCAACTTGCCCGACGATGTCTTGGGCAGGCTCCCGGGCGGCACGAGCACCACCTCCTCGGGCGGCAGACCCACGGCGTCGAGAACCCGGGCCACGACCGCCTTGCGGATCGGCTGCGGATCCCCGGACCGGGTTTCGGCCACCACGATGACCGCCTCGCGTCCCCGGCGGCCCTCCACTCCGAAGGCGATGACGTTGCCGGCCCGCACCCCTTCGACTGAGGCCGCGGCCCGTTCTACGTCCTCGGGGAACACGTTGCGGCCGCCGACGATGATCACGTCCTTGAGCCGCCCGCACACGACCAGTTCGCCGTCGACCAGGTAGCCCAGGTCGCCGGTTTTCAGCCACTCCCCGTCGAAGGCGGCGGCGGTGGCGACGGGATGCTTGTAGTACCCGCTGGTCACCGAGCTGCCCCGGATCTGGAGCTCCCCGACCTCGCGCTCGATCATGGGGGTGCCCTGAACCGGGTCGCAGATGCGGATTTCGAGATCCCCGATAGGCCGGCCCAGCAATGCCAGGGCCCGGGTGCCCGGCCCCTCGAGGCTCGGGGCGGCGTAGCGGTCGGCTTCCAGGACCCGACGGTCGACCACGTCGGTGCGCAATCCGGTGCCGGGCTCGGGGAAGGTGGCGCCGATCGTCACCTCGGCCATCCCGAAGGCGGGGAAGGCGGCACCCGGCGCGAGGCCATGGGCCGCCCCGTGGGCACAGAACGCCTCGACCGTCGCCGGATCCACCGGCTCGGCCCCGTTGAGCGCGATCCGCCACGACGAGAGGTCCAGGCCGGTGAGCCGCCGCAGCGCCCGGGCGGCCAAGGCGTAGGAGAAGTTGGGGCCCGCAGTGGCCGTGCCGTGAAAGTGGCTCATCCACTCGACCCAGCGGGCCGGGGCGGACAAGAAGTCCTGAGGGCCGGCCAGGGCCAGCGGAGCGCCGGTGATCATAGGAATGGTGAGCAGGCCCAGCAGTCCCATGTCGTGATAAAGGGGCAGCCAGGACACCACCGTGTCAACATCGGGATCGAAGCGAGCCGCCTCGATCACCCCGTCCAGGTTGGCGAGGATGTGACGGTCGCTGAGCATCACACCCTTGGGTTCGGCCGTCGAACCGCTGGTGAACTGCACGATCGCCAGCCGGTCCGGGTCCAGCGGGGCGGCCACGAAGTCGTCGGCCCGGCCGCCCTTCGTCAGCTCCGAAATCAAGACGCGAGGCGGGTCCCCGGGCGCCGGTTCCAGGAAGGCGGCCAGGTCGGTGTCCATCACCACGATGGTGGTGTCGGCGCTCACGATCCGGGCCTGGGTCTGGGTCACGAACTCGTCGAAGCTGCCCAACCGCATCGGCAGCGGCAGCACCACGACGGTGGCCCCGGCCAGCCAAGTGGCCTGGATGGCGGTCACCAGCCCCCGCGACGTCGGGCCCAGCAGGGCCACGTGGTCGCCGGGCTTCACGCCGCGGGCCTGGAGGGCGGCGGCCATGGCGAGGGCTTCGGTGTGCAGCTGTGACCACGACACCTGCACCGATGCCGAGGGGTCGGAGTCGATGAACGTGATGGCGCCGGAGCGTTGGGCGGCGGCCGCGATGCGCTCCGCCAGCGTTGCGGGCGCGTGAGTACTCATGTCAGTCCGACTGTCGAGGTGGGACGTCGGTTACAGCGACCCTGGGCCGGACCGTCGCTGGTGCGAGACCGTCAGACGACGACGTTGACCAGCTTGGGCGGCCGGGCGATGACCCGCTTGATGGGCCGGCCCGCCAATTGTTCCTGCACCTTGGGCGATGCCACCGCGACGCGGACGGCCTCTTCCTCGTCGATGGTGGCCGGGACCGTCAAGCGGTCGCGGACCTTGCCGTTGACCTGGACCACCAGGGTCTCGGTCTCCACGCGTACCAGCTCGGGGTCGGCCACCGGCCACTCCTGAACGTGGACCGTCGTGCCCTCGCCATGGCGCAGCTCCCACAGTTCGGCGGTGAGGTGGGGAACCATCGGGGCCATCAACTTCAACAACGTGTCGACGGCGAACGCCAGGGTGGCATTCGACGCCCCCTCAGGAGCCTGCACGTAGCGGTACAGCTCGTTGACGAACTCCATGCAAGAGGCGACTGCGGTGTTGTATGACCACCGGTCGTATTCGCCCGTGACCCGGTCGACCAGCCGATGGACCCCTTTTTCCACCTCGAAGTCGACCGCCAGGCGCTCGCGGTCAACGACATGCACCCGGTCGGCGGTGCCGTTGGCCAGCCGCCACACCCGACTGAGGAACCGGTGACATCCCTCGATGACCTCGTCGGTCTGGTCGGTCCAGTCGAAGTCCTCGTTGGGCGGCCCCACGAAAAGGTGGAACAACCGCAGCGAGTCGGCCCCCACCGTGTCGTAGTACTTCGACGGCGCGATCAGGTTGCCTTTGGACTTGGACATCTTGGAGCCGCCCATGCGAATCATCCCCTGGGTGAACAATCGCTGGAACGGCTCCCGCAAATCGGCGGGGGCCATCGCCAGGTCGGCCAGCGCCCGGGTGTAGAAACGGGCGTACAGCAGGTGCAAGATGGCGTGCTCGATGCCGCCGATGTATTGGTCGACGGGCATCCAGCGGCGGACCGCCTCCTCACTGAACGGGGCGCCGGGCGCCCAAGGGTCGCAGAACCGCAGGAAGTACCACGACGAGTCCACGAAGGTGTCCATAGTGTCGGTTTCGCGTTCGGCGGGGCCGCCGCAGATCGGGCAGGTGGTGTTCAAGAAGCCGGGGTGGTAGCGCAGCGGCGACTCGCCTGTCGGCCGGAACTCGACATCGTCGGGAGCCAGGACCGGCAGCTCCGATGCCGGCACGGGAACGATCCCGTGGGTCGGGCAGTACACGACCGGGATCGGGCAACCCCAGAACCGCTGCCGGCTGACCAGCCAATCCCGCAGCCGGTAGTTGACCTTCCGGCGCCCGATACCCTGTGCCTCCAGCCAGTCGATGGCGGCCGCCTTGGCGGTGGGCACATCGGAGATGCCATTCAGCCAGGCGCTGTTGATGGCCGGGCCGTCGCCGGTATAGGCCTCACCGGTCCAGTCGGAGGGCGGCTGCACGGTGCGGATGATCGGCAGGTGGTACGCAACTGCGAAATCCCAGTCGCGCTGATCCTCGCCGGGCACCGCCATGATGGCGCCTGTCCCGTAGGTCATCAGGACGTAGTCGGCCAGATAGATAGGCACCGAAGCGCCGTTGAAGGGGTTGATGGCGTAGCGACCGGTGAAGACGCCTCGCTTCTGAAGATCGACGTCGGTGGATTGGCGCTCGATATCGGTTTCGCCCCGCACTCGCTCGACGAAGGCGTCGACCTCCTCCCGGTGCTCAGCCGTGGTGAGCTGGGCCACCAAGGGGTGCTCGGGCGCCAGCACGACAAAGGTCATGCCGAAGCTGGTGTCGGGACGGGTGGTGTACACCGAGATGGTCTCCTCACCAACCCCGGCGTCGACCAGCTGCAGCTCGAATTCGGCCCCCTCGGAGCGACCGATCCAGTTGCGCTGCATGGTCTTGACCCGCTCCGGCCATTCCAAGTCGTCCAGCGCCGCCAGCAGCTCGTCGGCGTAGGCCGTGATCCGGAAGAACCACTGCTCCAGGTCCCGCTTGACCACCAGGTCCCCGCTGCGATCGCAGGTGCCGTCGGATCGGACCTGCTCGTTGGCGAGCACCGTCTGGCAGCCCGGGCACCAGTTGACCGGTGCCTTCTTGCGGTAGGCCAGCCCCGCTTCCAGGAAGCGCTGGAAAATCACCTGGTTCCATTTGATGTACTCGGGGTCGTGGCTGCGGATCTCCCGGCGCCAGTCGTACACCGCCCCCAACCGCCTCAGGCTCGCGGTCAGCTCCTGGATGCGGGCGTCGGTGAACACCCGGGGGTGGGTCCCGGTGCGGATGGCGGCATTCTCGGCCGGCAGCCCGAAGGAATCGAACCCGATCGGCGAAAGAACCCCGAATCCTTGCATGGTCGCCTTGCGGACCAGCAGGTCGCCGAAGGTGTAGTTGCGCACGTGCCCCTGGTGGGCGGCGCCGCTCGGATAGGGGTACATGCACAGCACATAGTGGGGCGGCCGGGGGTCGTCGTTGTCGATCTGGTAGGTGCCCTGCCCGGCCCAACGGGCCTGCCACTTGACCTCGATGGCCGGAGGGTCGTACGTGCCGGGGGTGCCTTCCATAAGTCTGACCAGCGTACCGAGGGGGTGGGACGACCAAGGTGGGAAAACGCAGCGGTCCCCGCGCAGGCGCTCAGGAGCGATTCGACCGCCTGGCGGGGTCGCGGGGCGCTGCCGCCGCAGGGGGGCGAACCAGCGGACGCTCCGAAGAGATGCCCTGGAGCGGGAGTCGCCGGGCCACGACGAGACCGAGCCCGGCTCCCCCGGCGGCCACCGAGAACGCCACCGTGATACCGGTCGACAAAGCCCACCCGGTGCTGGAACCCACCGCCACCGCGGCGCCCCCGAACCCCACCCCGAGCGCGGTTCCCAGCACGTCGACCACGTTGAGCGACGCCGACGCCCATCCCTCGCGACCGGCGGGCGACTCCCGGAGCATCATCAGCGACAGCGGTGCATAGGCGAGGCCGATCCCGAGCCCGGCGACCGACCAGGCGGCGACGGCGATGGCCACGGGAAGCGGGGGGCGCAGGGCCAATGCGGTGCCGATGATGCCGAAGAGGACGAGACCTAGACCGATGCGTACCAGACGTCGTCCCTCGGTGCGAAGGCTGACCCGGGCCTGGGTCCAGGCCCCGACGGTCCAGGTCAAGGTGGCGATAGTGACCGCCATCCCGGCCAGGAAGGTGCTGCGGTGGCGCACGGTCGTGATGGCCAGGGTGATGAAGGCGTCGGCGCCGAAAAAGGCGAAGGTGAGCAGACCCCGGCTGAGGATGGTGGCCGGGAGACCGGGCCGGCCGAGGAGGGTGCCCTCGGGCAGGGTGCGGCGCAGGGCCGGCAGCGCCACCGCCCCTCCGAGGGCGACGAGGGCGGCCAACACCAATATGTTGCCCGCGGCCAGGCCGGTAAGCACCAGGCCCGCCCCGGCGGCGGTCCGGATGGCATCGACCAACCGGTGCTCCTGGGCGGGCGCTCGTCGGGGCGCGCTGGTGTCCAGGAGACCTCGGCGGCCAAGGGTACTGCTGAGGCGATCGGGATGGCCGGTGACAGGCCGGCCGAGGCGCAGAAGGGCGGGCAGCGCCACCGGCCCGGCCGCCAGTACGAGAGGCAGGAGACCGAGGAACACCCAGCGCCAGCTGAAATGGCGGGCTACCTCGGCGCTGATGGCGGGCCCGAACAGGCCGGGCAGGACCCAGGCGGTGGACAGGACCGCCATCATCTTGGGGCGCACCTGCTCGGGGAGGCTGCGGCCGATGGCGACGTAGGCCACCGCCGGGATGGCACCCGCACCGAGGCCCTGCAAGGTCCGGCCGACCACGAGGATCGGCATGCTGGGCGCAGTGCCCGCAACCACCAGGCCGGCGCTGAACAGGACGAGTCCCGCCAGGTAGGGCAGAGCCGGCCCCCGCCGATCGGCCTCGCGGCCGGCCGCCACGATGCCGACCAGGCTGGCCAGCATGAAGGCGCTGAACACCCAGCCGTAGAGTCGCAGCCCTCCGAGGTCGCGGGCGACGACGGGCATGATGGTCACAACTGACAGCGCCTCGGAGGCGATGATGGTGACGGTCATCACCAGACCTACGGTGAGGGCGCGGCGCGGCGACGCCCACAAGCCATCGGTCGGTTCGAACGAACTCACCTGGCCATTGTGCGTCGACCGGGTGGCCAACATCGAGGCGAACCGCCTAGGGCGCCGGTCGTGCGCTTGCTACGCTACGGACATCCAAACGGGGGCGTAGCTCAGTTGGTAGAGCGCTTGCATGGCATGCAAGAGGTTCGTGGGTTCGATTCCCATCGCCTCCACACAAACGGGTCAGGTCAGGGCCTATATTTGTGCTTAGGTAACGGCTCGCAGAATGGTTGTAACGTTGTAAACATAGGCAGTTGGGCCTAGCTGGCTACGTCGGAAGCGACGGGATTGTCCGAAACGCCCGCCCGGGCGACGCCATCGCGTCGAAAAATCGCAGCCCAGCGGGTGCTCAGTCACCTACTTCTTGCGCCCTCCACAAGCGTTCAATCGTCCGTCCCGTCCGTCGTGTTACGCCGCGTCGGCTCAAGCCTCAGTGAGCTTCCCTGATTAGGGAGGGGTTTGGTTTGGGACAAGCTGGACGTCGGCAGAGGCCCCGTACGCCAGGTGTGACACACCACCCGCATCGATAGCCGGCCTATGAGGATATCTGAGGCCCCGGTTTTCGGGCCGGGCGAGCTCATGCCGCCGATTCAGCCTGTCGAGCGTGGATAGCTTCAAAGTCGAACGGGCTTAGCATGTGGCATTAGCTGGTCGCGCACCAGTGGAGCGGCTTTGGCGGGGGCGGCGAGCTCCGGTGACGACCCGTCGACCAGGCTCTCCACGGGTCCGCAAGTGGGTCAAGAACGCTACGCGTTGGACATGTCCGAGCCGGTGAACGGCCCCCAAGTCCGGGTACGGGTCTCGGCGGCGGAGCGGTTGCGGGCTGTGCTGGGGGAGGTCCTGGTGAACTTGAGCCTGGGCATAACTTCCGGCCGGCGCGGGTATAACAAGAATAGGCGGATACAAGGAGGAGATATGACTCCCGAGCAGGGCTTTGGAAACACGACAGAACCCTCGGCTGATGAGCTGGAGCAGCGATTCCAGAAGGTCCACGAGGGAACCCAGCACGGTGAACATGAAGGGCCTGATCCCGCGACCGGGGAGAACTATCAGAAGGTGACACCCGAGGCGAGCGGCGATAAGGCGTAACTGAGAAAGGGCGCGGTTGGCTCCGGGGTTCCCGTAAGACGGGGGCCTCGGACACCGCGACCCCATCCCGCCAGCGGCCCGCCAAACGTCGGGATTACCGTAAGTTCACGCGTACAAAACATCGTCGGCTTCCGGCTGTGGCCCACCTACACCACCAGCTCCCTGATTCAGGGGATCTTTTGAGGTGATACCCGCGGCGCCCTTGCCTTCGGACCTTACGTCCTGCTCGATCATGTTCGGGTTTGTCCGTAGCGGGGACATTGCGTCGGTACCCGCAGCCCCAGCGGCAGTACCGCCCATTTCGGTTCCCCGCGTCGGTGACGTAGCCATCGCGGCGATGGTCGGCGATCGGGTCGTCGAGGACGTCGCACCCCTAGCCTCCGATCAAATCGCCCTTCTCCAACGGACCATCGGCAATCGCGCCACTGTTTCACTGCTCGCCCGGCAGACCTCAGAGATTCTCCGTTGCCGTGCAGCGTGCGGGGCCCCCTGTCGGCGCCGCGCCCGGCCCGGTCGCGTCTCTCACAGCCAGGTTCGAGGGGTTCTCCCGGGAGAACGCACCGGGCCCTAACTAAGGGGACCTCGTTGCCTCGCCTCGGTGAAGTCAATGAGCCGAAGGTGGTAACGGGTACTCCGTCGGACGATATTGACGCACCGAGAGTCTCGACTGCTACCGCCTCGGGCGGCTTGGCCGGGTTCGGTAGCGTCGCGGCCGGACAGCCACTTCCAATTCCGGGCCTTAACGACCCTTCGATTGCGAGAAAGGCGCGGCGGACCTTAGGGTGCAACTCCAGAAATAAGCGTTTAACCCGGCTACCAAAGTCTGTCGAATGTGCTTTGACCGCGCTTGTTGGCGGCGCGAGTTTGGCGCTGGATACCGGGAACCTGAGGTAAGCGCCGTCTGTCCCGTCGAGCTTCTTCACAACGGGACACCAGCCAACCCTCGTCACCGCCTATGATTCTGTGTACCCCACGAAAGGATCAGGCAATGAGCGACCCCGGTTTCGACCTGGCGGCAGTGGACAGCGTTCAGTCGCAACTGCAGTCCATGCATGCCTCGATGTCGCCCCCCGAGCAGGCGGTTCTCGAGGCCGTGCTCGGTCTGGCCGCGCAGGGCGCCGGCAGCGCGACCGCCGACGAGCGCGCCATCATCATCGTCGGAGGAAAGCAATCGGACTTTCTGATCCCGTTGAACCCGGAAGTTCTGGCCGGCTTGAACCCGCAGCCCCTGCCACCGCACGAATAGGCACGTATCACCTCAGCGTTTAATGTCGTGGGGGCGTACCCGATGGGGCCTGCTCGCTCATGGAGATAAGACAGTCGCGGGAACCGTGTCCAATATGGGCGAGGGCAGAGGAACACGCAGGGGTCGGAAATTGTAGGGGTCGATCCGCTGGTGCTGGTTCTTCCTTACGTGAGCGAATCCATGATGCGAAGGAGGTCTTCGTTTCACAGCCCTCGCTGCGACTCTGACCCCTTTTGAACGAAAACGGGAACGCTGCGAAAGTGCTCGGCCTGCCGTCGGACGTGCCCACGGCGGTGGTCCCTTGTCACCACGATGTCACGCCTTCGATGCTCGGACCGATGCGCAGAGCGCTGGCTACGGGCCCAGATGCCGCGCTCAGTGCCAGACCGGCGGAGCTTCCTGCCGTCCCGGAGCTGGTGCGACCGGCGTTCGCCAGCGATTCGATGCGGCGGCGCACGCTGACCCACCCGCTGACGCGCGATCGACCGCGTTGATCTCCGCAACCGGGGATGGAACGCCGTCGAGGTGGGCGTATTATCGCGAGATGGGGGCCATTGATCGCCACAACGTGAACGTGACAGGACCGCCGGACGGCCAGCCGATGCTGTTCGCGCACGGCTTCGGATGTGATCAGAACATGTGGCGCCACGTCGCGCCGCGGTTCGCGGATCGGTTCAAGGTCGTGCTCTTCGACCACATCGGCTGCGGCAACTCCGATATCACGGACTTCGATCCTGCTCGCTACGTGTCACTAGAGGCGTACGCCGACGATGTGTTGGCGATTTGCCGGGACCTCGACCTCGACGATGTCTTGTTCATCGGTCACTCCGTCTCAGCCATGATCGGGGTGCTCGCAGCCGCCCAGGACCCCCAGCGGTTCGCGAAGCTTGTCCTCGTCGGACCATCGCCGCGGTATATCAACGACGAGGGCTACCTCGGCGGCTTCAGCGAGAGCGACATCAGCGAACTGTTCGACTCGCTCGACAGCAACTACCTCGGCTGGTCCAGTGCCATGGCTCCAGTCATCATGGGCAACGAAGGCCGGCCCGAGCTCGGTCGGGAGCTCACCGAGAGCTTCTGCCGCGCCGATCCGGCCATCGCACGGCAGTTCGCCCGGGTGACGTTCCTGTCGGACAACCGCGCCGACCTCCCCAGCGTCGCCGTGCCCACGCTGGTTCTTCAGTGCACCAACGACGTGATCGCACCGATCGCCGTCGGGGAGTACGTGGCCAACGCAATGCCGAACGCCCGGATGGTGCTGCTCGACGCGACCGGACACTGCCCCAACTTGAGCGCCCCGGACGCAACCGCCGAGGCCATCGCCGCGTTCGTCGCGTGACCGACGGCAGCGCCGCCGCCGAGATCAGCGACGAGCCGGCGCTCGACGGTTTCTACGGAGCCCTGCTCGACGACGACCCGATCGCCCTCTACGACCGGGCCCCATGCGGCTACCTGTCAACGCTCCCCGACGGCACGATCGTGAAGGTCAACGAGACCTTGCTCAGCTTGACCGGCTACACCCGCGAGCAGCTCGTCGGCCGGCGCCGCTTCGTCGACCTGCTCACCCCCGGCGGGCGGATCTACCACGAAACCCACTACGCCCCGATGCTCCAGATGCAAGGCGGCGCCCGAGCGATTGCCCTCGATCTGGTCCGTGCCGACGGCACCCGGCTTCCGGTGCTCGTCAACGCCATGCTCGAACGCGACGACGCGGGCGACCCCGTCGTCATTCGTACCGCGATCTTCGACGCCACCGACCGACGCGAGTACGAACGAGAACTGCTGCGCGCCAAGGAGCGTGCCGAGGCATCGGAGCAGCGCGCCACCATCCTTGCCCGTACTCTGCAGCGCACACTGATCCCTCCCAGCGCGCCCACGATCCCAGGGCTCGAGGTCGCGGCCCTGTACCGACCGGCCGGAGATGGCAACGAGGTCGGCGGCGACTTCTACGACATTTTTCAGCTCGGCGTCGGCGACTGGGTGATCGCCATCGGTGATGTCCAAGGCAAGGGCACCGACGCCGCCGTGGTCACCGCACTGGCACGACACACGATCCGCGCTGCTGCCGTCACCCACCGTGGCCCGGCGGCCATCCTCACCACCCTCAACGCGGTTCTGTTCCGCGACGACAGCGACCGCTTCTGCACCGTTGCTCTCGTGAGGCTGCAACGGGAGCACGACCGGTGGATCGCAACGACGAGCTGCGGCGGTCATCCGCCGCCCCTCCTGCGCCGAGCGGGCGAGGACCCGCGGCCCGTCGAAGCCCGTGGATCGTTGCTCGGGGTGATCGATCACCCCAAGCTCACCGATGTCCGGCACACGCTGGCTACCGGCGATGCACTGCTCCTTTACACCGACGGCCTCACCGAAGCCCGCAACGGCACCGAGTTCTTCGGCGACGCCCAGCTGACGGGGGCCATGATCTCAGCACCCTCCGCCGCCGGGGAGCTCGCGAACGCCGTCTTCCGGGCGGTCATGGAGTATCAAGCCGGCATCCCACGCGACGACATCGCCATCGTGGCCGTCTCGGTCCCGTAGCGCCCGGACGGCAGTTCATCGAAGCTTTCTAGATGGGCTGATCCGACAGTCCCGTCGAATCCTGTCTGCCCGGTCTACAGGGAGCGCAACGACTGGTGGACGGCGTACAGCGAATCAGCTTCACCACCCGCTGAACGGGCCGGCGCTGGCGATATGGTTCGGGTGAGCGGCTGGCGGAGGTCGAGGATGCTGTTCTCGCTGCCGAACTCGTTGGTCTCGGTCCTGTCGGCACCCTCCTCGTTGAACCACTCGCCCGTCCCGGTCCGGTAGCGGAAAGCATAGGTGCGGTCGGCGTCGAGGTCGACCGTCGTCGACAGACAGGCTCCCTGCTGGAGCAGCGGGGTGGCGGTCGGATCCCACCCGTTGAAGTCGCCGACCACCGATACCGGTCCTAGATGATCGGCCGGCACCGCAAACGTCACCCGCACCTTGGCGATGCCGTCGAGTCGCCTGCGCCTGAGCACCGGCGTGTTCATACCCAGGTCAGGCAAATTTGGAGCATTCACGCCAGCGCCACCCGGGCCCAGTTCGCGGGTCGGCGTCGACCGTGAGCCGGGTATTGACCTCGCCCTGGTCCCAACCGTTCGATCACCCAGCACATGGGCGGCCTCGACGGGCCAACATTGCCGACGGGCAGATCGGCGGGTCGAGGGAAGCTCCGGTCCGGTCCGGGTGCTCGGCCGCCAGTCGCTGGACTAGTGGGTCCCGGTCCGTATGGCCAGCACCCTCCCGGCCGGGGCCTGTCCACGGAACGCCGGGAACCATTCCGTCGCGGCAGCAAAAACAACCCTGGTCCGACGCAATACTGCGACAGCTTTCCTGCCTCGTGGTGTCGAGGGTCAAAGCCGTTTCGCCGTGAAGCGGAGGCGTTGCTCGCGATTTCACTGATTTGAGCAGTCAGCCCGTGACGGGAAGGGGTCGATTGGATGGTCGCTGCTCAGCGCGATCGGCGTGTCAATGGCCTCTTGTTCACGGGTTTCGCTGGCGCCGCGTGCCCATGCGGTGGCTGCGGGTGGCTTCTGCCTTGGCGGAGTTATCTGCGAATGTCATCGCTACTCCCGTCACTGAAAGTGCCTCCTTGGCCTGTGACTACAACGACTTCGATCATGTCACCGTCGCAGGCCAGGAGGCCCTTCTGTGGGATGCGCCCCCCGAATCAACCCAATTTCATCGGTGAATCGAGGTTAAGACCGGGCCTTGGCGACAGCGAGACCGAGGAAGATCCCGACGATCAAGCTGGCGCTCCCCGTCACCATCGTTGCCATCGTGCCTGCGGTTGCCGCAGCCTGAGTTGTCTGAGCGCCGGCTGTAACAGCCGCTTGTGTAGCTTGCGCCCCGGCGGCGGTCGCCGCCTGGGTGGCCTGGGCCACCTCGAGGGCGTGAATCCTTTCCAGTACTTCGTTGTCCATGACTCTCCTTTGCTAGATGGAACGAGCGCTGCTGTCACCCGGCGTGAATAGGCAACCGCTCGGATCCGCCACGACCGCCTCGTGTCCGGGACCAGCAGCGGTGCTGGCATACCCGAGTTCTCTGCCGCGGAAACGCTGTCGGTTCGCCAGACCGACAAGCATTTCGATGCGGCGAACAGTGGTAGGGTCCCGGGGCGGTTTGAGAACCCAGTCCCGAGCGTCAGGGCCGACTCGAGCTTGGATCCGCTCTCATCTGGGCATCTATATCCGGTGGTTCCACTGTGATGATCATTGCGTGAAGCTGTCGGAAACGCGGCTCGAACTCATTGAAGGCTCGCTCGATAATTGTGCCCGAAAAGGCGGCCGCCGTGAGCGTAAACGGCGACCTGCGGTGGCGCAGTTGCTCTATTATCCCGGGACGGACAACGGCCCGTTCATGACCGGTAGCGTCGGTAGCATGCCCTCGCGATGACGTTGCCGCCGCAGGCCCGAGTCTGGTGGCGATCCTACCGCGGGTCAAGGCCGGACCCGCCTGGGGAACAAGTGCGCAGTTGGGGAGCCATCGTGTGTCTCCGCTCCCGGCGCCTGAGGTATCGACCTCGCCCGCGACCGAGTCGGTGGTCTGTTCAGTGGATGGTCCAGCGACCCCCTGGTGAGACGATGACGACTGAGAGCACCCAGGCAATCGTCAGTGCCGCCAGTCCCGCCGGTATGAACTCGATCCGTGAACGGATCCGGGGAGAGCGGGGCATGGCGGCGAGCACGAAGAGCACTATCGCCACGATGGCGAACAGCAATGCAACTATGGGCATCGGACCTCCTGGATTGGCGACGGGAGTGGCGGCGGCAGCGTGTCGCGTCCGACTCCTTCCGGTAGCCCGGTATTCTCGCACGTCTCGGCCCCCGCCGGTGGGAGTGATCCCGCGGTGAGGGCCGGCCGTGTCGTATGCAACGAGGAGGACGTAGGCCGGCAGTCGCTGATGCTGCGCTGCGGGCCCCGGACTCGGCCCGGCGACAACAGAGCGCATCGAGAACCTCTTCGCAGGAATGGCCAAGTCGACGTACACGACGTGCACGACGTGCACGATCGACCGCCCATGGGGCTACCTCGGCCAGGCCTGGGGCACCCGATCCGACATCGCCAGATGAACCCGGCGCAGAACGCTCTCCTATCAGAGACCGTCGCGCCGGATCATCGTGACGTTCGGGGCCGAGCCCCATCACCGCACGTGGATGCTCGACCCATCGAGTTCCTGCGAGGCCAGCACCGGCCCTTGTGGACTTGAGGCTTATGACCGGCTCGGGGCGCCGGGCGGGTGCCACCCCGCGTGGAGCTGGCGCGCTTTCGCATCGGGCGGCGGGGCCGGGAAGCCCAGCGCGGCGGCCGCCGGCCCAATCCGCTCGGCCTCAAACAACTCGATATCTCCCTCGCTCTCAAAAACGCTGATGCTGCGCATCATGTCGCCATCGATGCAAGCGATGTGGGAGATACCACCGATCGGCGGCAACTCCCGCCATTTGACCGCAGCTTCGAGCGCCTGGTACGCACCGACGGGAATCTCCTCCTCCGCGACGACCGCTCCGGGCACGAATGGCTTTTCCACCTGGAAGTGGTAGATCGGCAGAATCTCCACCTCCGGTTGGCCGGTCACAAGAGCTTGGGTCACGCCTGGCATGAGACGGGTCTCGAGGAAGGTGCTGAGGTCCTCCGCTGACTGCCAGATGTCGACCACATTGAGTTGATCGTCGACGAACCAGGCCTGGTGGAGAACGCCGCCCACTGCCGGCTGACCCTCCCAATCAACAGTCTTTCGTACTTCTTCATACTGGTCGGGGGTGACACCGTCCCAACGCATCCTCATCCGAATAGCCATTTCCGAAAAGCCCCTTTCACTCCGACGACCCCTGTTTGTCGTCGGGAAGCATTCGCCATGACCCAGTGCCTTGGATCACCGATCCATGGCATTTAGCCGCTGCGAATGTTGACCTGACGGCGAGGTGCGATCACCTGGAGCCGCCCATCGGACTTCGAGATGTACGCCTACGAGACGGGGCCCCCGCGGTAGGAGTGCCATGACGGAGGCACGGCCCAGTTGGCCGGCGTTTCCTCCCCACCACCGGCCCTGCCGCAATGACGGGGGCGCAGGCGTCGAGTTCCGATCCTGGCGGGGGGCGGGGCTACAGGGTGGCGCGGCACTCGAAAACGCGTCCGCGCGCGACGCCCCCCACACCGACCGAGTCCAGAACGCCCTCGAGGAGGCCGAAGACGCTGTTCAGCCAGGTGTAGGGCTCGTCGCCCGTCCGGAATCGCACCGCCGTGACGAAGACGCGCGCGCGATCCGCTGGGCGAAGCGTCGCGATCCCGTCCAGTTCGACCCAAACGCCTGCACCGGTCTCCGTCGTCAGCACGCCTCGGAGGGTGGGTAGGTTGACCCCGTCCGCACGACGAGGCGCGAAGTTCGACAATCGCAGCCCTCCGCGCAACCGCTCGCCGACCAGCCATCCGCTCATCGTTCCGTACAGCTGGCCTCCGGTCCCAAAATCCAGGGACTCGACCGCCGTATATGTCAACTCCAGCTCGCCCAGCTCAACGAGCTCCATCCCTCGCCCCCATTCACCGAAGTAAGGAGAAACCATATCGCCATTGCAGGAAAGACTGAGAGGCTCAACTTATCCGGAGTCCACCGATCGGCATTTTGCGCGGCCAGCCAAAGATCCCGAGCCGGAGTTCTCGATGCCATCATCGCACACTCTCGACCGCCGTCCCCACTCCGGGGACGGCGGCGAGCGAAAAACTGTGGCATGGTTTAGCGTCGAACGAGCCCCCGAAGGTGAGCTAGGAGTGTTCAAGCGGTGAGCACGGCTCTTGTGGAGATGGCGGGCGTCGACAAGTTCTTCGGCACCAACCAGGTCCTCCACCAGGTTGACCTGCGGGTCGAGCGCGGCGAGGTGGTCGTGGTGATCGGCCCGTCCGGCTCGGGGAAATCGACATTGTGCCGGTGTATCAACCGGCTCGAGACCATCCAGGCCGGCAGCATCAGCGTCGACGGCGTGCAGCTACCGCGGGAGGGCAAGGCGCTGGCCCGGTTGCGAGCGGATGTGGGGATGGTGTTCCAATCGTTCAATCTGTTCAGCCACAAGACTGTCCTGCAGAACCTTACGATGGCACCCTGCCACGTGAAGAACGTCCCCAAGGACAAGGCCAAGGAGCGGGCGCTGGCACTCCTCGAGCGGGTCGGACTACCGGAGAAGGCGGGCGCCTACCCCGGCGAGTTGTCAGGTGGCCAGCAGCAGCGGGTCGCCATTGCCCGGGCCCTGGCCATGGATCCCAAGGTCATGCTGTTCGACGAGCCGACATCGGCGCTCGACCCCGAGATGATCAAAGAAGTGTTGGACGTGATGAAGGAGCTGGCAGCGGGCGGCATGACAATGGTGGTCGTGACCCACGAGATGGGCTTCGCCCGCTCCGCGGCCAACCGGGTGGTGTTCATGGACGAGGGCCGGATCGTGGAAGAGGCGACGCCCGCCGACTTTTTCGCCCATCCCAAGTCCGAGCGGGCCCAAGAATTTCTGTCGAAGATCCTCGAACATTGAACACAACAGGAAAAGACAACGAAAAAGGAGCACAACCATGATCGGCAGACGTCGACTTCCCGCCTTCCTACTGCTCGTCCCCTTGGCCTTGACGGCCCTGGCGTGCAGCAGCACCAAGACCCCGAGCCCCACGGCAACGGGAGGCAGTACGGCGACGACAGCGGCCGCCCTCCCGCCGACCTTCCCGGCCGGCTCGGCCATGGACACCATCCAAAAGCGGGGCAAGCTGATCGTCGGCACCAAGTTCGACCAGCCCCTCTTCGGATTGAAGGACCCGACCTCGGGCAACCTGGATGGCTTCGACATCGACATCGCGCGGGAGATGGCGAGGGGCATCTTCGGCAGCGCGGGCAACATCGACTCCAAGATCAACTTCGTGGAGACGGTCTCGAAGAACCGGGAGCCATTCATCCAGGACGGCAAGGTCGACATCGTGGTCGCTACCTACACCATCAACGCCACCCGCAAGCAGATCGTCGACTTCGCCGGGCCCTACTTCTTGGCCCACGAGGACATCATGGTCAGGAAGGCCGATAACAGCATCAAATCGGTGACCGATCTCAACGGGAAAAAGGTCTGTTCGGTCCAGGGCTCGACGTCCCTGAAGAACCTGGTGGCCATGGCACCGCAGGCCGACACGTCAATCACTTTCGACACCTACTCGAAGTGCGCGGCCGCGCTCACCGATGGACGGGTGCAGGCTGAGGTGACCGACAATGCCATCCTCGCCGGCCTGGTGTCGCAGAGCACCGGCGAGTTCAAGCTCGTCAACGCCCCCTTCAGCGACGAACCGTACGGGATCGGGCTGAAGAAGGGTGACGCCGCCCTCCGCACATACCTGAACGACCGGCTGACGACCATTCAAAAGAACGGCACGTGGACGAAGCTGTTCGAGAAGACGGTAGGCACCGTTGGCATTCCGACCCCCGAGCCGCCCGCGATCGACCGGTACTGATCGCCCGGTCGTGAACGTCGTCTTCGACAACCTCGGTCGCTTCCTTCACGGCGCGGTCGTCACCGTCGAGCTGACGCTCGTCGCCTACGTGGGCGCGCTGATGATAGGCACCGTGGTGGCGGCATTCCGGGTCAGCCCGGTGCCGCCACTGCGGTTCGCCGGCACGCTGTATGTCGACGTGATCCGCAACATCCCCCTTCTGGTCCACTTCTTCCTGTTCTTCTTCGCCCTGCCCAAAGTCGGCATCAGGTTCAGCCCACTGGTATCGGCGTTCGTCGTGCTGGCCGCTTACCACGGGGCGTTCGCAGGCGAAATCATCCGGTCGGGCATCAATACCGTGGCCCAGGGACAGGCCGAAGCGGCCCGCGCCCTCGGCTTCACCTTTCCCGCCGTGCTCGGGCGGGTGGTGCTGCCGCAGGCGTTTCGCGCCGTGGTCGCGCCCCTGGGGTCGCTGTTCATCGCCCTGATCAAGAACAGTGCACTCGCCTTCACCATCTCGGTCGTGGAGCTGACCGGCGCGGCCGACCGGCTGAATACCGACACCGGCCGGCCGTCGGTGTACGTAGGAGCGGCCGCGGCGTACTTCATCCTCATCATCCCGGCTGCTTGGGCCTTCAGCCGGATCGAACGCAGGCTTCGGGTGGCCCGGTGAGCGGCTTGATCATCGGCGACGAACTCGGACCGCGCGCCAAGCGGACGGTCACGTCAATATCCATTTTCAGCGGGGCGGTCGTCATCGCCCTGGGCGTGCTCGCCTACCAGCGCCTACGGAGCAAAGGTCAGCTCGACGGCAGAAAGTGGAGGTTCCTCACCGATTCCCGTGTCCGGGCCTTCCTGATTGGCGGCCTGACGGCAACACTCAAGGCGGCGCTGGTGGGCATGGCGTTGGCCATGGCGGTTGGTGCCCTGCTGGCGCTCGGACGGCTGGCGCCGCAGCGCCCGGCGCGACTGGTGGCCGCTGCGATCGTGGAGTTCTTCCGGGCCATGCCGTTGCTCCTCCTGATTCTGTTCATCGCCCGTGCCCTCCCGAAGTGGGGCCTCCCACTCCCCAACTTCTGGTACCTGGTAATCGCACTGGTCGCCTACAACGGGGCGGTGCTGGCCGAGGTATTCCGGGCCGGAATCCTCTCGCTCGACCGGGGCCAGCCCGAGGCAGCCCAGGCGCTCGGGATGGGGTGGTGGCAAACGATGGGCCTGGTCGTGGTCCCTCAGGCGGCGCGGCGAATGATCCCCGCCATCGTCAGCCAGCTCGTCACGCTGCTGAAGGACTCTTCGCTGGGCTTGATCCTGCCCTACGAGGAACTCCTCCGCCGGGGTCAGGTGCTCGGGGAGAGCTTCAAGGAACACAATCCCCTCCTCCAGGCCTACGTGGTTGTCGCCGCCACCTATATGGCCGTGAACTTCACCCTGTCCCGGGTGGCCAAGCGCCTGGAATACCGCCAACGACAATCCCCCCGGGGCCCCGAGCCAATGGCAGCCGACATATTCGAGGCGCCGAGCGCAGTCGGCAGAGTGGGTGCGACCTGACCTCCTGCCTCTGACTTCCGGATAGAACCGAGCAACCGATCGAGGCGGGGACCGATGCGTTCGCTCGAAGCGCCCTCGGTTTCACCTCAATAGGCGTCAAGGTGACGACGGAATCGATTTGCTTGTCGGTCCCGAGTCGCCAGGTAAACAGGGCAGGATGCTGGAAGTGCCCGCATCTTTCGCCGCTTCGCTCCTCTCGGCACCGTCGCCCGCAGCTCCTTCCAGGTCGGACCGCCGGCGCGGGCACCTGCCGGCGACGCCATCACGCCTTCGCGAGCCAGGTGCCAGTACTGCGGGTTCAGTTGAGGCCGCCGGGGGTACAAGGCCCTAACCACCGAACGAAGGATCACCGCTACATGTCAGGAGACACCATCACAGTCGACGCCGGCCCGCTCGTCCCCGTCAAGTCGTCTCAAGACTACCGCGAGGCCGTCGTCGTCAGGCCGCCCGAGCATCAGGTGTGACCGACAAATGTTCATCTTCTTCTCGAACCGGCTGGGCTGTCTCGGCTCGATATTGGTGTCGCTCGCCATTACCGCGGTGCTGATCCTGCTGCTCAGCCGATGATTTCCGCCCAAGGAGTATCTGTGGAGCGTTGCAACATGGATCCCGTCAAGTCATATATACGTTTCATCGCCACCGAGTCGCCTAGAAGGAGGCCGCAATGAGCCAGACCTCGTCGGGGGGTGCCGGCCCTCTATACCCCCAAACTCCGGCAGCGCATGCGGCTGCCGAAGAGCCAGTCCAGATTCCCGGAGGGGATCATGACCAGGTAGACGGAGCCGAGGGTGTCACCTCCGGATCCGGCCACCGTACCGGCGAGGAGCAGGCGGCCGAGAACCAGGAGAATGATCCCCCGGTGTAATTGGCACCACGTTCACGGCGGCGCCGGTTTGATGTGCGTCGTCAGCCGCTGCGCACGCAGAGCGGGGATCGATCAATGTCGCACTCGGAGTCATGGCTGCTGGAGCGTTGACTTGCGCTGAACATATTGCGGCGATCACCATCGGGGGCAACGCCTCGCGCTGACTGCCCGCGTGAGGAAGGATGACCCCGTGGCAGCTATCGGTGGACGGGTTGCGCTTGTGACAGGTGTGAGCCGACGAACGGGGATCGGATTCGCGGTCACCAGGCGGCTCCTGGCTGAAGGCGCATCGGTAATGGTCCAGTCCTGGGCGTCCCACGACGCGGCGCAACCCTGGGGCGCCGAGCCGGGCGGCATGGATGCCGTGCTCAGCGGACTCGGCGGTGTGGGACGGTGCCTGGACCACATCGAGGCCGACTTTGCCGAGCCCGACGCAGCCGTGGCCACGCTGGATCGTGCCGTCGCCCGCTTCGGGGCCGTCGACATCCTCGTCGCCAACCATGCCCACAGCAGCCACCAAGCGCTCCAGGAGCTCACCGTCGCCGAACTGGACCAGGCGTGGGCGGTCAACGTACGCGCCACGCTGATGCTCGTGCAGGCCTTCGCCGCCCGCCACGACGATGACCGGCCGGGTGCAAGCGTGGTGCTGTTCACCAGCGGCCAACATCTCGGACCAATGCCCGGCGAGATCCCATACGCGGCGTCCAAAGGTGCCCTCCACCAGATCACCTTGACGCTGGCTGATGCCCTCGCCGTTCGCCGCATTCGCGTCAACGCACTCAACCCAGGACCGACCGACACCGGATGGGCGGGCGAGGACCTAACCGCGAAGGTCAGCCAGGCGTCGCCCCTCGGCCGGTGGGGCACTCCCGACGACGCGGCTGCGGTCGTTGCGTGGCTGGTAAGTGACGACGCCGCCTGGGTGACCGGACAGGTGATCAACGCCGAGGGAGGCTTCCGGCGCTGGGCCACCTAGCCACTTGGGAGCCGTTGCCCTTGGTTGCCTGCCAAGCCAACCATGATGTCGGCGCCAGCAAGCCGCCCATTAGGACCTAACTGTCGAGTTCCCTGGGGAGCTTGGGGGTAGGGGGTCTTGGTTCAGGGTTCGATTGGGAACACTTCGTCCAGCCCGGTGAGGTGAAACACGGTGGCGGCCAGCGCGTTGGGGTGACGCAGCACGATCTCGGTGCCGGGGCCGGCTTTTTTGGCCGCGGCGACGATGGCGCCGATCGCGGCTCCGTCGATGAAATCGACCGCGGTCATGTCGAGCACGACACGGTGGGCGTGGCGGCCCGCGTCGACAAGCGCGGATCGCAGCGACGGCGCCGCCGCCAGGTCGAGCTCCCCGGCGGCCCACAACGTCGCAGCCCCCGGCGCCTGTTCGATGCGCAACGCGAAGGACTGGACCGAGCCGCCCTCGCCGGTCATAGCGCTTGGCTATTCGCCGGCGTCAAGGGCCAGTTCGGCCCACACAGTCTTGCCGGATATGCCGTCGTCGCTCTCGGCGGTCTGCCAGCCCCAGTCGGCGGCGATGGCGGCCACGATGTGCAGGCCCCGGCCGCTGGTCGACTCCGAGTCGAGGCCCATGAGCGCCGGGGGGCGGGTGTCGCGGTCGAAGACTTCGAGCCGCACCCTTGCGGCCTCGATGATGATCGTGACGGTGAAATCGGTGCGGGCGTGGCGCACAGCGTTGCCCACGATCTCGCTGAGTACAAGTGTGGTGCGGGCGGTCACGGCAGCGTCGAGCCGAGCGGCGGCCAGGACCTCATTGACCGCGACCCGCGCCGCCCTGACCGCTTGGGCGTCAGGGGGGAAGGTGGCCTTCCAGCGGGCGGTTTCGGGAGTCACGTTCCGCTGGTTCGAAAGACCCGACTGGCCATGCTCCGCCTCTCATTCTGTTTGGCAACCCCCTCTTGCGGCAACCCACAGTACCCAGCCGGGCGCCACCGCAATCCACCCTGGGGGCGGCTCCGATGCGAACCGCAGGTGTCGGTGACCTGCGCAGGTCCAGCAGCTGATACCGGTCGGCGTTGTCCTCGCAGGCAGGAGATCCTCGATGCCGAGGATGATTCCCATCCGGCCCAGCCCGACGCCGACCAACATGCCGTTGGACCCACTCGGCGGCTGCCCGGGAGCGCCCGGGTCCTTTTTCACAGACCGGCGCCATTGACGGTATGACATCCATGACGTAGTATTGCTGACATACAACATTTCGTTGTGTCCATCTGAGTGGAGTCGTGGGTTCGTGGCCATCGCCTGGAGCAGGGAGAAGCGCCCGCCGTTGAAGTTGAGTAAAGCGACCAGACGACCCTTGGTGGTAGTCGCGGTGATCTCCTACCCCCTGGCTTATGCCGCCCAGGCGCTGATGGGTTCGGGCCCCAACCGATGGCCCACCCAGCTGGTTTTTGTGCTCCTTACCTTGGTGAGCGTGGGTGCACTGTTCGTCTTGTACGCGTTCGCCCAAAACCGGGCCCAGCTCGGCATGGACGAGCTGGACGAGCGGCAACGCCAGTTACGAGACCAGGCCCATGTCCAGTCCTATCGGGTGATGACCGCGGCGGTGATCCTCGGTGTGGCCGCCACCCAGCTGTACCTGCTGATTCACGGATCGGTGCGCCTCGGCGCCGGGGCCAGTTCCTTCCTGCCGGTTCTTATCGGCTGCGCGCTTTACCTGCCGTCAATGCCCTACGTGATGTTGGCCTGGCTCGAGCCGGATGATCCCGGCGACGCCTGAACCGCGATGTACAACCGCCTTGCCGTCCTGCGCGCCGAGCGACAACTCTCCCGCCAGCAACTCGCCGAAGCCCTCGAGGTCAACTATCAGACAATCGGCTACCTGGAACGAGGCAACTACAACCCCAGCTTGGAACTAGCTCTGCGTATCGCGGTGTTCTTCGCGCTCCCCGTCGAGGCGATCTTCGCTCTGACCCCGTTCTCGCCCATGTCCGAACAGCTTTACCCGACACGGACATAGATCGGTTCGTTCACGAACCTCGCCGACGTGGTCCGACGTGGTGCCGAAGGTTTTCTCCCGTTACGTCGCCTTCGACTCATGCACGGGTGGGATATGGCCACCGCCACCGGGCGCCCTACAACCCGGACGAGGCCCTGGTACGCGAGGTCGACGCCTTCGCCCGCCGCTTCGTTCACCGGAAATGCGAGACGGCGACACATTCGCGGCCGAAACCACCGTGCCAGCCGAGGCGAGTTGCCTCGGGCGGCTGATGGCCTTCAGTGGCCGTGTGGTCCCTTGACTACAAGGCCCGGCCGGTCGACCAACCATCAGCCGCGGTCCGGTCGAATCGTCGGGCTCCAGAAGACCCTCTCGAGCAGATGGATCGGGCCCAACGGCTCAAGTCTGAGGACTTTGTCCCTAGGCCTACCGAGCAGCTGGCGGGCCCAGTTCGATGATGACCGAGACACCCTGCCAGGCAGTACGCCACGAAAATCCCTGTCGTCCCGGGCAACCTGAAGGACGAACCTGTGACGGTCAAACACCGGTTGCGGCCAGGACTTCACTTCGGCCCCGATGGATCGCTGCGCTGGGTGACGATGCCCCGGTGGGCCAAACCGGCCGGTCCCCCTGGGACCAATATCCCTGCGGGGGCACCCTCGACCACGAGGTCGACTTCGACGGCATCTGCGTCCCGACCCGAATCCGCGCCGGCTACTTCTTCGGCTCGGACGCTAAGCCGAAGGAGAGCTCATCCGGGCCACGATCACCAACCTCACCTTTCTTTGAGGCAACCAGTGAGCGACCGCGCGACAATGCCGTGCCCGCCGAAGGCGGGCACGGCAAGAGGCGTTGTAACTATCCCGTTTAGCTGGCGCTGCCCATGCCCTGGGGGGCGGTCGACGTGTCCTCGATGGGCTCCTGGGGATCGATACCGGTCGAGTCCCGGCTCGTCGACCCACCGACGGGGCGGTTGGTCGGGCCCTGCGTGCCCAGGTCGTAGCGGCCGGCTTCCTTGCCGTCTTTGTCGGTCATGCTCTCGCCGCCGGTGACGCCTTCAACCTTCTCGCCCGCACCTTCGGGGGCCATCTCGCCGCCACCGCCACCGGTCGGGCCGACCTGGCTCTCGCGGTCTGTATCCTCCGGTGCATCCTCGCCGCTCAGCATCCGGCTAACACCTTCAGCGCGGTCTTCCTTCTCACCCATCGGTGGGTCTCCTTCCGTAGCGGACTCTGTATCTGTACCCGTAGTCAGCGAAGCCCAACCGCAGGAACTTAAGTCGTGGGCGGAATCCTCGCGTCGGGAGTGAGTGTCGGCGGGGCACGGCCGGGGTCAACGTGACAGGAGGCTGGAACCCAGCCGAAATAAGGAGGCGTCGTCCGTCGCAAGGCCTCGGCCTGGGCGGGATCATCCGGCGCACCGCCGGGGCCACCACCGCCTTGATGCTGGCCACGATCGGCAGCCAGCAGGCGCTGAGCCGATCGCGGGGGAGACCCATGGCAGTCCGGGCGGCGAAAGCCGCTGGGACGGCATTTTGGGTTTCGGCCGCGGGACCGACGCCACGCTCATGGTGCGTTTGGTCAAAAAGTGGTGTCCCAACAACACTTTTTGACAAAACGCACCGCCGCTATCTCTCTGCGATCCCGCCACCCGTCCTACCGGGCGATCTGATCGTCGTCATTCCCGTCTGCGCCGACTCTCCTAACGTGTCCTTGACACCTGGTGGCGTCGCGGTCGATAATTCTCGCTGGAATTTGTTGCAGTTGACCAGTCAGCTGGGCAGATCGATCAGCCGATGCGACGGGGGCTCGTGGGCGAGGGCGGCCGTGGTTATACCTGAAGGGTCCGATCCGGGGGGCACCGAAACGACCTTGCAGCACCTTGAGGCGGTGCATCACCTCGAGGTCCTGCATCGCCTCACCGCGGCCACGTTGGCGGCGACGACGGAGGAGTTGATCTACGAGGCCGCCCTCGAGGCAGTCATCTCAGCCTTGGGGGCCGATCGGGCCGCGGTGCTGCTGTTGGATCCCGACGGGGTGATCCGGTTCAAGGCCTCCCGGGGGCTGTCCGAGGAGTACCGGCGGGCGACTGAGGGTCCCGGCGGGCCGGCGCCCGATCCCATTGTGGTCGCCGCGGCCGAGGCAGACCAATCGCCGGGGTCAGCGCGTGACGGGGTCCCGGCTGAGGGCGTTGGCCCGGTGGCATTCGTCCCCGTGCTCTACGGGGAGCGGCTGCTGGGCAAGTTGATGCTCCACCGCGATCATCCCCGCGGCTTCGATTCCGGCGAGCTGGCGCTGGCCCGCACCGTCGCCGGCCATGTCGCCGTCGCCCTCGAGCAGCGGAGGCTGGGGGACGAGCTACGGCGGGCCGCGGAGACGATGTCTGCGACCCTGGACGCGGTCAGCGACGGCATCACTGTCCAGGCGCCGGACGGAACGCTCCTTATGGCCAACCAAGCGGCCGCCGCCATAACCGGGTTCTCCTCGGTGGCCGAGCTCATGGCGGCAGGCCTGGGCGCGATCCGGGACCGCTTTGAGTTGCTGGACCTCGAGGGCCGGCCATTGTCCGCGGAAGCGCTCCCGGGTCGAACCGCCCTGCGGGGCGAGCGGGCGCCCGACGTCCTGGTCCGCTGGCGGGTGGTGGGGACCGGGGCCGAGCATTACTCACGGGTCGGCGGTCATCCCGTCTTCGACGAACGAGGCGGTGTTCGCTTCGCAGTCAACGTCTTCCGGGATGTGACCGAGCGACAACGGGCCATGACCGCGCTGCGGGCCAGCGAGGCCCGCCTCGCCTTCCTGGCCAGCGCCAGCCGCAGGCTCCTGGCTGTCCCCCTCGATCCCCGTGAGGTCCTGCAGCAAGTCGTCGACCTGGTGGTTCCCGAGCTGGCCGACTGGTGCTCGGTCCGGGAGATCGTCGATGGCGCCCAACCCCAACGAGTCGCCTTCGGCTACCACGATCCCGCGGCCGCGGAACTGGTCGCGGGCCTGGACACCTACGGCGACCGGCTTTCCGCCAGCCCGGCCATGGACTCCCTGCTCCGGGGAGAGCCGGTCCTGCTGGCGGAGCTGACCCCCGAGATGCTGGAACGATCGTCCTTCGACGCCGACCACCTCAAGTTGCTGCGCCGCCTCGACGTGCGCTCGGTGATGCTGGTACCACTACGGGTGCGAGGCCGCACCACGGGCATCCTGAGCCTGGCTGGCAGCGCCGCCCGGCCCTCCTACACCGAGGCCGACCTGGCCCTGGTTGAGGAGTTGGCGGCCCGGGCGGCTGCCATGGTCGACAATGCCCAGGCCTACGCCCGCGAGCACGCCACCGCCGAGACCCTGGCCCGGGCCTTGTTGCCGGGACGCCTGCCGGAGATACCGGGCCTGGAGATCGCGGCCCGCTACCGGCCCGCAGGCGACGTCGGGGGCGACTTCTACGACTGCTTCGCGGTCGCCGGCGGCGGCTGGATGGTCGTCGTTGGTGACGTGTGCGGGCGGGGTATCGCAGCCGCGTCCATGACAGGCCTGACCCGACACACCATCCGGGCCGCCGCCCTGAACGCCACCTCGCCTGCCGAGCTGCTGGCGGTCGTCAACCGGTTACTGGTGGAGGCGGTCGGTGAGCAGACCGAGGGCTGGTTGGCCGACGGCAAGAGCGAACCGAGCTTCTGCACCCTCTGTTTGGCGCTGGTGAACCCGACCGTCACCGGCGCCCACGTAGCGGTGGCGTCGGCGGGACACCCCCTCCCCCTGCTCGTGCGCGGTAACCGTGAGGTCGTCGAGGTGGGACGACCGGGCAGCCTGCTCGGCGTGCTGGCCGACATCGATGCCGCTGACGTTTCCTGCGACCTCGGGGCCGGCGACGCCCTGGTGCTGTTCACCGACGGGATCACCGAACGCCGGGAGGCGGGGCGCTTCTTCTCCGACGAACTGGTGGCCACGCTGGAGCGGGGCCCGTGTATCTCGGCTGAGGAGCTGGCCAGCCGGGTGGAGGCTGGCGCGGTTGCGTTCTCGACGGCCACGCCCGACGACGACATGGCCGTCATCGTGGTTTCGGTCCCTGTCACCGCACCCGCCGGGGTGGATCGGGGCGGGGAACGGGCGGCGCCCCCGGAAATGTCCGACGCCTGAAGCGGCGTCGTATCGTGGCGCCGGGAGGTTTCGATGGGGGTTCATGAGCGGGCCGGACAACGGGCCCAGACGAAGGATCTGGTCGACGTCCCCCATCTGGTCACGGCCTATTACGGGGAGCACCCGGATCCCGGGAGAGCCGATCAGGCAGTGGCGTTCGGCACCTCGGGACATCGGGGGTCGTCGCTGTCCCTGAGCTTCAACGAGGACCACGTCGCCGCCATCTCCCAGGCGGTCGCCGATCACCGCCAGGCGGAAGGAATCGACGGACCCCTGTTCCTGGCCCGGGATACCCATGGGCTGTCCGAGCCCGCCTGGGTGACCGCCCTGGAGGTGTTGGCGGCCAACGGGGTGCGGGTGCTTATCGACAGCCGCGACCGCTTCACCCCGACGCCGGCGCTCTCCCACGCCGTGTTGACCTACAACCGGGCTCGCCGTTCCGGTTTGGCCGACGGCGTGGTGATCACCCCCTCCCACAACCCTCCCCGCGACGGGGGCTACAAGTACAACCCGCCCAATGGCGGCCCGGCCGGCAGCGCCGTCACCGCCGCGATCCAAGACGCCGCCAATCAGCACCTGCGGGAAGGGCTGAAACGAGTATCACGGATCCCTTTGGCCACCGCCCGGGCGGCCGACACCACCGACACCTTCGACTTCCTCGCCGGCTATGTCGATGACCTGCCCTCGGCGCTGGATCTCGATGCTGTCCGGGCGGCCGGGGTTCGTGTCGGCGCCGACCCGCTGGGCGGGGCGAGCGTGGACTACTGGGGCGCCATCGCCGAGCGCCACCGTCTCGACATCACCGTCGTCAACCCGCTGGTCGATCCGACGTGGCGGTTCATGACCCTGGACTGGGACGGCAGGATCCGCATGGACTGCTCGTCGCCCTACGCCATGGCGTCACTGATCGAGCGGCGCCACGACTTCCAGATCGCCACCGGCAATGACGCCGACGCTGATCGTCACGGGATCGTCACGCCCGACTCCGGCTTGTTGAAGCCCAACGCCTATCTCAGCGTCGCCATCGACTACCTGCTCAGCCATCGTGAGGGTTGGCCGGCCGGGGCCGGCATCGGCAAGACCATCGTGAGCTCGTCGATGATCGACCGGGTGGTCGCCAGCCGGGCGCGGCAGCTGGTCGAGGTCCCGGTCGGATTCAAATGGTTCGTGGACGGCCTTCTCGACGGTTCTTTGGCGTTCGGCGGCGAGGAGTCGGCCGGAGCCTCGTTCCTGCGGACCAATGGCGAGGTGTGGACCACCGACAAGGACGGCCTGCTCCTCTGCCTGCTCGCCTCCGAGATCACCGCGGTCATGGGCAAGACGCCCGGCGAGTATTACCGCCACCTGACCGAACAGTTCGGCGATCCGCTGTACGCCCGCATCGACGCCCCGGCGACCCCCGAGCAGAAGGCCCGCCTGGCCCGGCTGACACCGGACCAGGTCACAGCCACGACTCTGGCCGGCGACACGATCACCGCCAAGCTCACCAACGCCCCGGGAAACGGGGAGCCCATCGGCGGTCTCAAGGTCACCGCCGCCTCCGGCTGGTTCGCGGCCCGCCCGTCGGGCACCGAGGACGTCTACAAGATCTATGCCGAGAGCTTCCAGGGACCGGAGCATCTGGCCCGGATCCAGGACGAGGCAAGGGCGATCGTCAGCGGGGCCCTCGCGGGCGCCGCCTGACCGCCCGTTTTGCCAAAAAGTGATGCCATAGCGTGACAATTTGGCAAAACGCTCGCCCCGCCCGCCTACATCCCGAGACGGGCCCGCAGTTCGTTGCGCCGCAGCTCGAAATCCTCGAGGGAGATCTGGCCGTCGTCGAACGCCTCGTGGAGCTTGGCGAACTTGTCCAGCAGGTCGGCCTCGACCTCCGGGTCGGGGGTGGTCACGGGGCGTTCTTCGGCCCCCACGGTGGACCGCGACGTCCGCCGGTCGTGCTTGGCTTTCGCTGTGGCTTGCTGGGCTCGCTGGCGCTCAAGCTTGCCAAATGTCGATCGTTGCTTGGCTACGTCGGCTCCCATCGCAGGGCTCCAGGTCCCAAATACCCCGGAGCGGGCCGACCACAGTGCCGACCGAGAAAACCCAGGCTACCCGCTGGCGCCATCAGAACCACGCCACCATCGGGCCGTCACGGCAACAGGTGCCGGCCCGGTACAATCGTGCAAGAACTTGAGCGCGCCCCGAGGCCCGGGCCAGCATCGTTGTTGGCAGGTGGCCAGGCAGGCACGGCCAACCGTTTCCCGGGCCCCGGCCCCTTTTTCCAGATTGAGTGATCACCGATGCATGCCGTCCGCAAAGACCTCCGCAACATCGCCATCGTGGCCCACGTCGACCACGGCAAGACGACGCTGGTCGACACCATGCTCCGCCAGTCGGGCGCCTTCGGCGACCACCAGGCACTCGTCGACCGGGTCCTCGACTCCAACGACCTGGAGCGGGAGAAGGGCATCACCATCCTGGCCAAGAACACCGCGGTGCGCCACAGCGGCATCAAGATCAACATCATCGACACGCCTGGCCACGCCGACTTCGGCGGCGAGGTGGAGCGGGGCCTGACCATGGTCGACGGCATCCTGCTGCTGGTCGATGCCAGCGAGGGACCGCTGCCCCAGACCCGGTTTGTGCTGCGCAAAGCCTTGGCTCTCAACCTTCCCGTGATCCTGGTGATCAACAAGGTCGACCGGCCCGACGCCCGCATCGCCGAGGTCCTCGACGAGGTCTACGAGCTTTTCCTCGACATCGAGGCGCACGAGCACCAGATCGAGTTCCCCATCGTCTACTGCAACGCCCGGGCCGGCCGGTCGTGGCTGACGGCGGCCGAGATCGGCGCCACAGGAGACCTGGAGCCATTGTTCGCCACCATCGTCGAGCACATCCCCGCCCCCACCTACGACATCGACCACCCCTTCCAGGCGCTGGTGACGAACCTCGACGCCTCCCCCTACGTGGGCCGGCTGGCCCTGTGCCGGATCCGCCACGGCAACGTCAAGAAGGGCCAGCAGGTGGCGTGGTGCCGCAAGGACGGCACCATCGAGACGGTCAAAATCACCGAGATGTACGTCGCCGAGAACCTCGACCGGGTGCCGGCCGACGACGCCGGTCCCGGTGACATCATCGCCATCGCGGGCATCCCCGAGATCACCATCGGCGAGACGATCGCCGACCCGGTGGACGCCCGGCCCCTGCCCGTCACCCATGTGGACGAGCCCAGCCTCTCCATGACGATCGGCGTCAACACCTCGCCCATGGCCGGCCAGGAGGGCAAGAAGCTCACGGCCCGGATGATCAAGGACCGCCTGGACGTGGAACTGGTGGGCAACGTCTCCATCGCGGTGCTCCCGACCGAGCGCCCCGACACCTGGGAGGTCCAGGGGCGCGGCGAGCTGCAGCTGGCGGTGCTGGTTGAGATGATGCGCCGCGAGGGCTTCGAGCTCACCGTGGGCAAGCCTCAGGTGCTGACCCGCGTCATCGATGGCAGGGTCCACGAGCCGGTCGAGCGCATGTCCATCGACGTCCCCGAGGAGTTCGTCGGCGTCGTCACCCAGATGGTGGCCATGCGCAAGGGCCGACTGGAGCAGATGGTCAACCACTCCACCGGCTGGGTCCGCATGGACTACCTGATCCCGGCGCGGGGCCTGATCGGGTTCCGGACCGAGTTCCTCACCGAGACCCGGGGGACGGGCATCCTGCACCACATCTTCGACCGCTACGAGCCCTGGTTCGGCGGCATCCGGACCCGCCCGTCGGGGAGCCTGGTGGCCGACCGCCAGGGCCAGTCGACCGGCTACGCCATCATCAACATCCAGGAGCGGGGGGTGCTGTTCATAGGGCCCACGACGGCGGTATACGAGGGCATGATCGTGGGCGAGAACGCCCGGTCCGAGGACATGGACATCAACATCACCAAGCCCAAGCAGCTGACCAACCATCGGGCCTCGTCGGCGGACAGCTACGAGCGGCTGTTTCCCCACCAGCAACTGTCGCTGGAGCAGGCGCTGGAGTTCATCCGCGACGACGAGTGCGTGGAGGTCACGCCAGTGTCGGTTCGGCTGCGCAAGGTCATCCTGGACCAGACCAAGCGGGGTCGGGCCCGCAAGGCGGGCGCCCGGGACAACGCCCCGGCGCCGGCTGCCGTCGAGGGCTAGCCGCTGATCGAGCCCGGCGGGGGGATGGTCCCGGGGCCGGTGGCCGAGCAGGCCAGCGCAGTTGGGATGTCGCCGGGCGCCGCGAGTGGCGGCAGGATGGGAAAAAGGGGCCGGCGGGCGGCCAGCGCCGCCAGGTCCAGGAAGTCGGTCAGGTCGTTGGCCTTGGCGTCGCGGTAGGTGAGGGCGGGCAAGTTCCATTTGCGCTCGATGGTGGCCAGGATCGACGTGTGGTCGAAGAGCCGGTGGCTCACGAAGCCCGCTTTGGCGTAGGGCGAGACCACCACGTTGGGCACCCGGAACCCATAGCGGGCGAAGCCGTCATAGGGCTGCTCGCCCAGCTGGAGCATGGGCCCGATGAGGTCGGGCTTGGGTGCCGGCGGGGGCGGCACGTGGTCGTAGTAGCCGCCGTGCTCGTCGTAGACCACGACCAGCAGGGTGCTTTCCCACTGAGGCGAGGCACCTAGGGCATGCACCACCTGGGCCAGGCGGGCCTCCCCCACCACGATGTTCTGGGGATTCTCCTGGGATTGGGTCGCGTAACTGGGGTCGAGCAGCACCACCGGCGCCAGCCGCCCCGCCGCCGCGTCCGGGAAGAACTGGTCGAACGCCCAGAGGTGCTGGATCCCGGTGACCAGGTCGTTGATCGGGAACAGTTCCGGCGTGGCGCCCATCGGGTAGCCGGCTGCGTAGTTGGCCCAGTTGATCCCGTGGGCGTCGAGCTGGTTGAAGATCGTCCCGGCCGGCATGGCGGGCACGGCCAGGCCGAGGTCGGGGATGAGCTTGGCGGTGCCGGTCCCGATGTTGCCGGTCAGGCCGGCCGACGTGCCCGCGATCAGGTAGCGCCGGTTGGGGTGGGTCTGGGCCAGGCAGGAGGCAAACCAACGGTCGCCGATGGGGAAGGTGCGGGCCAGGCTGTAGGTGAACGGGAGGTCGTCACCGGTCCAGTAGCCCATGGCCACGCCGCCCACGATCTCCGGTTTGGCGGGGCTGATGGGGCTGCGCACGAAGCCGTCGTTGGCGCCGTGATTGAACGCCACGTGGCTTGCCGTCCATTCCTGGCTGGGCCGAGCCGGCAGCTGGCACGTCGTGGGCATGTGGAAGGCGTGCTGGAGGCGGCCGTCGGGATAGGGGTTGGCGGCGGTCGGCTTACCGGCGTGGTCGAGGGTGAACCCGTCGCCCCGGCCCAGCAGGCCGAAGAGATTGTCGAAGGAGTGGTTCTCCAGCATCAGTATCACGATGTGGTCGATCCCGGGGAGTAAGTCGACGCCGGCGGGACGGGTGGGATCGGGACGCGAGCCGGGCCGGCGACCGTAGGTGGCGGCCCGGGCGGGGCGTCTGGAGCCGAGGCCGCCGAGGGCGACCGCGCCTATGGCGCCCGCGGCTCCGGCGAGAAAGGTGCGGCGGCTCACGGGTGGCGCCGTCATGGGCGGCATTCTTGCCTATTCGCCCGTCCCAGGTACCGTCGATCCTGTGGCCCGCATCGCGCTCGTCGCATTGGTTGTGCACGACTACGAGGAGGCGATCCGTTTCTATGTCGACGCCGTCGGGTTCGCCTTGGTGGAGGACACGGCCCTGGGAGCAGGCAAGCGCTGGGTGGTGGTCGCACCCCGGGGGCCCGCCGGGGGCGCGGCACTGTTGCTGGCCCGCGCCGAGGGTGGGCGGGAGCAGGCTCGCGTGGGCGATCAGACAGGTGGGCGGGTGTCTCTATTCCTCCATACCGAAGACTTCGCCGGTGATCACGAGCGGATGCTGGCAGCCGGGGTGCGCTTCCTCGAGGCGCCCCGGCACGAGGCGTACGGGACGGTGGCGGTGTTCGAGGACCTCTACGGCAACCAGTGGGACCTCATCGAGGCGTCAGCGACAGCAAGTGAAGAGGGCGACAATCGCTAGCACTACCAACCTCTAGCCCGGCAGCCGCCCCGGGGCCGGCCGCCTTTGCCTGCCCCGGCTAATGGCCCTGCTGAATGGTGTGAGTCACCTCGTGGGCCAGCAACTCCTGCCCGTCGGCGGAATTCGGTTTGTATTGCCCGGCCCCCAGGAAGATGTCGCTGCCGATGGTGAACGCTTTCGCGGACACCGCCCGGTTCAACTCCGCGGAACGAGTGTCGTTGTGCACGCGGACACCTGAGAGGTCGGCACCGAGGGCCCGCTCGAACGGTTGCAGCACGGCGCCGGGAAGCGGGAGCCCCCGCCCGCGCTCTGACTGGATCGTGCCCGCCAGGTGGGCATCGAGCTCTCCGCCGTCGACGCCGATGGGCGCAGTTACCCCGCCCGCCAGGACGGCTCGGCGCACCGCCGGTTCCGACTCGGCCACCTCGTCCAGTTGAGTGGAACTTCCGCTGCGCAACTGCCGCATGACCTCGTGGGCAACCTGGTCGGCCTGGCGTTCCGCGGGGTCGTAGGCCGATCCGACCATCAGCTTGGCTTGGATCTGGCCGGCCCGGACGACCGCCACCCGGTTGCCCGCCCGGCGCTGCAATCCGAGCATCTCCGCCGCCACCGACGCGGTGGGGACCCGGGCGGCAGGGGTAACCCGCCCTGACATGGCCGGCTGGTCCCGCTCGGCCGCCGCCCCTGTCAGCCTGGCTCTGGACATACATCTGTGATACACGCTCGGCCGACCGTTGTCCAGCCTGTTCAGACGGTGATGAAGCTGTGGGACCCGACCGTCATGTCGACACATGCCGCCACCAGGTCGCCAAGCACGTCGGCGACGGCGTGGTTGAGCGCCAGGTGGGCGCCCAGTGACGGCACTTTGAGCGCCTGCCCGGCCCGATCCCACCAGATGTACAGGTCGGTCAGCTCCCCGATCACGTCAATCTTGCCCGTGGTCCGCACCCAGGTCAGGACCCCCAGCGCCTGTCCGGCAGCGTCGGTCAGCTGGTGCGGCCAGGCGGAATCGGCACGGGACTCCTTGGGGTAGGCAACCACTCGGCCCACTTCGGCGCCATCGCCCGATCGCAGCACTCCGTGGCGGTCGGCCGACGTCTTGAAGGTCAAGGTGAGCGCATTGTTGAGCTTGCGGCCGGTCCGGGCCGATACGACAGTGGCATTGCCGAGCATCGCCATGGTGAGAGCCTTTCACAGCGCGACGGCTGGGATCGGTTCCCCCGAGACCACTTCCAGGGGGATGACGCCGGCCCACACCGGCCACGTCAGGTCGGCCTCGTCGTCGATGGGCCCTCCGGTGCGCACCTTGGCGGACACCTCGACCAAGGGGATCGCCAGGACCAAGGTGGAGCGCAACTCGGCGTCGGTCGGCGGCCGGGCTTGGGCCGCTCGTCCCGGAGCCACCCGATCGACGATGGCGTCCAGGGCGGCTCGTTTCTCCGCCTCGTCGCGCGCCACCGTGGCCACGCCGTAGAGCACCACAGCCCGATAGTTCATCGAGTGGTGAAACGCCGACCGGGCCAGGACCAGCCCGTCCAGGAGGGTCACGGCCAGGCACACCGGCGCCCCGGAAGCGGCCCGAAAGGTGCGGTTGGCGACCGACGCATGCACGTAGACGACCTCGCCCAGGCGGGCGAAGGTGGTCGGGATGATCCGGGGACCGGCATCGGTCGTCACCGCCAGATGGGCGACCAGGGCCTCATCGAGGATGGCGTGCACCAGTTCCCGGTCATAGCTGCCCCGGTCGGGGAGCCGGCGCAAGGTCGTCCGTTCGGTCACCTGGTAGCGCTCGGGGGTCTGGCTCTTCATGACCAACACGGTGGCACAACCCAACCGGCCGCCCAAGGCGATTTAGCCAATCTCGGCGGCGGGGCGGACCGTACTACCGACCGCGATAAATCCGTGTGGACGAGAAAGTGGAGGAGCCTTTCAATGACGACACCTGCCAGGATGCGGCACCGGCCGACTATCCGACTGATCTGGGGCGGGCTGTGGGTGGGAGCGATGGCCGTGGCGGCATCGGCGTGCGGCGGCTCCTCGGGCACCCGGGCCTCGACGGCGACAACCGTGCCTAGCGCGGCCGCGTCGACTGCGCCCACATCAACCGCGCCCGCGGCGGGTGCCAAGCCGGGAACCATGTTCAGCACCGCAGCCGTGGCCGGGCTGGGAACGGTTGTCGTCGACGCTCGAGGACACACGGTGTACGTGTTGACCGCTGACGGCAAGACCAACGTGGATTGCAACGACGCCAACGGCTGCACCAAGGTCTGGCCCGATCTGCCCCTGCCGGATGCAAGTACGTCCCCCGCCGCGGGGCCCGGCATCCAGGCGTCACTGCTGTCGACGATGAAGTCGGCCGACGGTGAGACCTACCCGACGTACCACGGCTGGCTGATGTACGAGTTCGTCGAGGACACCGCGCCGGGCCAGGGCCAAGGTCAGGGCGTCAAGAGTTTCGGCGGCACCTGGTACGCCCTCACCCCGGCGGGAACCCTGGTGGCCACGCGCTAGCCGTCCGCCCCGCCTGAGGGCTCTTGACGGTCGAACAATCCATTCAACTCACCCGTCCGAGATGACGACATCGTCTCCCACGCCGATCAGAGGATCGGCGCTGGCCGGCAGAAATCGGTCATCAGTGGCGGAATGGGCGAAAAACCTTGCGCATGGTGGTTAGGCGAAGAATGACCGCTGGCCGGTCCGGCGCGGGAGAAAGAGTCTGCTCCCATCGGAGAGGATGGCTATTCAAGCGCCTGGTGGCGCTCGGCGCGACGTCAGTGGTGTTGATGGCGGGATCGGTGGGTCTGGACGCCGTCGCGGCCAGCGCCGCCACCAAGGGCAACCCGTCGATGACGATCACCGCCTCGGGGTCGACCACCGTCGGCTTGCAGGTCTTCGCCAACGTCAACCTGTCAGGGGGCGCCAACCCCACCGGGACCATCGCCTACGCCCTCTTCGGACCCGCGGACACCTCCTGCGCGGCGCCCATCTTCACCTCCACCGTCGGCGTCACCGGCGTGTCCATGAATTCGGACCGCTACACCACCACCCAAGCGGGCACCTACCGCTGGCAGGCCACCTACAGCGGCGACGCCAACAACAACCCCTTCGGGCCCACCGCCTGCTCCAACCCCTCCGCGGCGGTCATCGTCTCGCCCGCCAGCACCGGGTTCTCCATCACCGCCCAACCCTTCACTTCAGGAACTCTCGTCGCCCGGGCCACCATCGGCGGCTACGGGCCGACCGGCTCAATCACCTTCCTACTGACTCCGCCCGGCGACCAGTTCTGCTCGGGCACACCGGTCTTCTCCTCCACCGTGGCCGTCCACGGCACCGGCAACTACGACTCCACCCGCTACACCCCAACGGTGACCGGCACTTACAAATGGCGGGCCACCTACAGCGGCGACACCAATAACGGCATGTCCGGGCCCACCGCCTGCCTGGACAACAACGCCGCGGTGACGGTCAACAGCCTCCAGCAGCCGGGCATCTCCTTCAATCCCACCAATATGGGCTTCGCGGCCCAAACCGTCGCTACCACCAGCGGGGCCCAGACCATCACCACCACCAACACCGGAAGCGCCAACCTTGCCATCACCTCCATCGCCGTCTCCGGCAGCAACGCCGGCGACTTCCACACCAGCGCCGACAACTGCACCGGGGTGAGCGTTCCCGCCGGCGGAAACTGCTCCCTCGCGGTGGCGTTCTCCCCGACTGCCGCCGGAAGCCGAAGCGCCACCTTGACCGTCGCCGACAACGCTCCCGGCAGCCCGCACGCCCTGCCCCTGAGCGGCCAGGGCGTCGCCAAAACGCTGGCGTCACCCCAGGTCACCGCCACTGCCTCGGGGCCCGTCACCGTGGGCGGCGCCATCTATGCCACCGCCGGCCTCAGCGGCGCCACCGCACCCAGCGGGACGATCACCGTCAGCCTGTACGCCACCGCCGCCTGCACCGGTACCCCGCTGTACACCTCGACGCTCGCCGCCACCCGCAACGGCAACTACCAGTCCGGCTCCTACACCCCCGCCAACGCCGGCAGCTACCGCTTCACCGCCGCCTACAGCGGGGACAGCAACAACAACCCGGCCGCCAGCGCCTGCAGCAACCCCGGCGCCGCCGTCACCGTCTCGGCGACCCCGGCGCCCCGAGCCACCCTGAATCCCCAGGCCGTCGCCTTCGCCGACACGACGACGGGCTCATCCAGTGGCCCCCAGCCCGTCACCATCTCCAACACCGGTTCCGCGGCTCTCGTCGTTTCCTCGATCAACACCGGAGGTGCCCAGGCCGCCGACTTCGCGGTCGGTGCCAATGGGTGCACCGGCGCCCAGGTGGCGCCGTCGGATTCGTGCACCCTGACGGTGACGTTCTCCCCCGGCGCCCCCGGCGACCGTGTCGCCAGTCTCACCGTGGTCGACAATGCTGCCGGGAGCCCCCAAACGGTGGCCCTCAGCGGCCACGCCAACCCGGACCGGGCGACATTGGTCACGCCTGGCGATGGTCAACTCGGCGTAGACACGGTTGCTCCGTTCACCTGGACGACCATCGCCGGCGCCCAGGGCTATTACCTGACCGTCGGCACCAGCCAGTACGGAACCGACCTCGTCAACTCCGGCATCCTCCCACCCAACCAGTCCTCACTGGCGGTACCCGACCTGCCGAGCGGCAGGACCCTCTACGCCACCATGTTCACCGAGGTCAACGGAACCTGGAGCCGCTTCCAGGCCGAGACCTTCACCGCCGCCGTGGGCCACGCCACCCTCATCTCGCCCGCCAACGGCCAAACCGACGTCAACACCACCGCCCCGTTCACCTGGACGACCATCGCCGGCGCCCAGGGCTATTACCTGACCGTCGGCACCAGCCAGTACGGAACCGACCTCGTCAACTCCGGCATCCTCCCACCCAACCAGTCCTCACTGGCGGTACCCGACCTGCCGAGCGGCAGGACCCTCTACGCCACCATGTTCACCGAGGTCAACGGAACCTGGAGCCGCTTCCAGGCCGAGACCTTCACCGCCGCCGTGGGCCACGCCACCCTCATCTCGCCCGCCAACGGCCAAACCAACGTCAACACCACCGCCCCGTTCACCTGGACGACCATCGCCGGCGCCCAGGGCTATTACCTGACCGTCGGCACCAGCCAGTACGGAACCGACCTCGTCAACTCCGGCATCCTGGCACCAAGCCGAGCCTCGTACACCGTGTCGGCCCTGCCTAAGGGCAAGGTCCTCTACGCCACCTTGTACACCGAGGCCAACGGGACCTGGAATCGTTACCAGACGGCGGCTTTCCTGGTCGACTGAGCTGCGCGCTAGCGTCCCTCGACGATACCCACCGGTTCCCGGGACTCAAAGGGCCACCGCTCAGCGTCCGCCCACAGCCGCTCCAAGTCGTAGAACTTGCGCACCTCGTCCAGGAACACATGGACCACAAAATCCCCGTAGTCCATGAGCACCCAGCGGGCGTCGTCCAGGCCCTCGATCCGCAGTGGCGACGGTCCCCCGCCAGCCTTGACCTTCTCCTCGACCTCTTCGGCGATGGTGCGCACCTGTCGGGCGTTGCTGCCGCTGGTGATCACGAAGGCATCGGTGATCTTCAGCAGCGGCTCGACGGCGAGGATCACGGTGTCCTCACCCTTTTTGCCCGCCGCCGCGCGAGCCGCCACGACGCTCATCTGGCGCACGTCGTCGATCGAAGTCCGGAAGGTCACTGGCGACTCCCTTGGGTCATGTTCACTATCTCCTTGTTATTCGGTAGCCAACAGGATGCCGGTCCTGACGAGCCGGAGCCCCTGATTTCCCGGACCCGCCCCGGTGGCCAGCCACTGCTGGGCCAAGACGGCCACGGTGACGATCAGGGCCAGCACCATGAGAACCACCACCAAGATCTGCTGGCGGCCCAGCCGGCGCCGCTCCTGGCGCCGCCGCTGGCGTTCGCCCGTTCCCCCGCCTGGGAGGGCGATTGCCGCGGGCCGCACCGGGGGAGCCATGGTCATCCGCCAGTAGCGTACAGACCCCGGGCCCGCAAACAGTGCACTGCCGCTTCCGGTACCAGATAGTCGAGGGGCCTCCCGGCGGCGGCCCGTTCCCGGAGGTCGGTGCTCGAGATCTCGAGGTTGGGGACGGTCACCTCCTCGACCTTCCACCCGTGCCCGTCCAGGTTCGCGGGCCGCCCGGCGCCGGGTCGGTTGACGACGACCAGGGTGGCGAGATCCTGTATCTCCTCCCGGCGCTCCCAGGTGGAGAGTTCGGCAGCCACGTCCCACCCGACGATCAGGAAAAGCGACGCCCCGCAGTGCAGCGTCGCCAGCTCGCCCAGGGTGTCCGCGGTGTAGGACTCGCCCCCCCGGTCGATCTCCAGCCGCCCCGCCTCGAGGCCCTCGACATCGCCCACCGCCGCTTCCACCAGGGCCCAGCGGTCCTCGGCCGGCGTGACGCTGCGGTGGCCGATCTTCTGCCACGGAGCGTTGGCGACCATGAGGATCACCCGGTCGAGTCGCAGGGCGGCCCGGGCGTTGACGGCGGCGACGAGATGCCCGACGTGGATCGGGTCGAAGGTGCCCCCCAGCACCCCGATCCTGGTACCGCCCACCCCGGGACCCGCCCCCGCCGCTGCCACCTCAGACTCGGCCCGGCTACCGGTTGGCCATGGCCGCCACGACCGGCGCGAAATCCTCGATGTTCTCCTCGTGGACGACCCAGTAGCTGAAGCCGAACTCCTCGCGCCGAGCCAGCAGGCTCTCGCAGATCTCGGCCACCGTGCCGACCAGGGCGATCGGCGTCTCCGAGACCTCCTCGGGCGACAGCTCGAAGAGCGGGGCGGCATCCTCGATGAAGCGGTCACGGTGCTCGGTCACCTGCACCGCGAAGGTGAGGACCTGGAACTCGATGTCCTCGATGCGGGTCCCGGCTGCCTCCCGGACCCACGCCACCCGCTCCCGGAAGCGGGCCGCAGTGGCCGACTGGGCCGTCTCCAGCCCGACCACGCCTTCGGCCAGGCTGGGGCTGAAGCCGACAATGTCGGCTTCTTGGGCCGCGGTGTTCAACATCCGGCGGCCGCCGCCGCCGATAAGAATCGGGGGGTGGTCGGTCCCCGCCGGCATAGGCACCCCGTGCACCCCGTCCACCTGGTAGTAGCGACCGGCAAAGGTGGCGGAGCCCGTCGACCACAGCTCCCGCATGATGTGCAGGCCCTCGACCATACGGTCGATGCGCACGCCGGGCGGATCGAAGGGGAGGCCGGCCTGCTGGTAGTCGGAGCGCAGCCACCCGGCGCCGAGGCCGAACTCGACCCGTTCCTCACTCACGATGGCCAAGGTCGCCACTTCGCGGGCCAGGACCACCGGGTGGCGGTAGTCGTTGTCGAACACCAGCGAACCGACCCGCAGGGTGGTGGTTGCTTCCGCGGCCACCGTCAACGCGACCAGGGGGGCCCATTGCTTGCCGAAATGGTCGGGGAGGAAGAGGGTGGAGTAGCCCAGATCCTCGATCTGGCGGGCCCGGGCGCGCCACTCGGCACCTTCGCCGGCCCCGGTCAGCTGGACGCCGAATCGGAACGGTTGCACCGCCGGAGCGTAGTTCCGGCGAATCTCTGCCGATACTGCGTTGCCCCCGGCTCGGCGCTGCGCCACCCTGGTGTCGTGGACCAGACCTGGACTCCCTCCTCGTGGCGCGACTTGCCGGCCCCTCAGCAGCCCGATTGGCCGGACCTGGCCGCCCTGGAGCACGTCCTCAAGCAACTGTCGACGCTCCCGCCGCTGGTCTTCGCGGGCGAGGCCCGGCGGCTCCGCTCCGCCCTGGCCCAGGTGGCCGAGGGCCGCGCCTTTCTCCTCCAGGCCGGCGACTGCGCCGAGTCGTTCGGGGATTTCACTGCCGACGCCATCCGGGACAAGCTGAAGGTCATCCTCCAGATGGCCGTGGTGCTCACCTACGGCTCCGGCGTGCCCGTCGTCAAGGTGGGCCGCATCGCGGGCCAGTTCGCCAAACCCCGCTCGTCGCCCACCGAGTGGGTCGGGGGAGTCGAGTTGCCCAGCTTCCGGGGTCACCTGGTAAACGACGATGCCCCCAGCGCCGAGGCCCGGGTCCCGGATCCGGTCCGCATGCTGGCGGCCTACCATCAATCGGCTTCCACCCTGAACCTGCTGCGGGCCTTCACGACCGGCGGTTTCGCCGATCTGACGCACGTGCACCAGTGGAACCAGCAGTTCGTGGCGTCGAGCAGCCAGGGCCAGCGCTACGACGCCATCGCCGGCGAGATCGACCGGGCGCTGCGGTTCATGCAGGCCTGCGGCATCGACCTGCAGAGCGAGGCGTCACTGCATCAAGTGGAGTTCTGGACCAGCCACGAGGCCCTGGTGCTTGGCTACGAGGAGGCCCTCACCCGCCAGGACTCGCTGACCGGCGACTGGTACGACTGCTCGGCTCACCTGTTGTGGGTGGGCGAACGCACCCGCCAGTTGAGCGGGGCCCATCCCGCTTTCCTGGCCGGGGTCGCCAATCCGCTGGGCTGCAAGCTGGGGCCGACCGCCACCGTGGACGAGGTACTCGGGCTGTGCCAGGCGCTCGATCCCGGGCGCACGCCGGGGCGGCTCATGCTCATTACCCGGATGGGCGCGGGGCGCACCCCCGAGCGGCTTCCCGCCCTGCTGCGGGCAGTACGCGAGGCCGGCCATCCGGTGGTGTGGGCGTGCGACCCCATGCACGGCAACACCTTCACCAGCCCCGGTGGCCGCAAGACCCGCCGCTTCGACGACGTGCTGAGCGAGATCCGCGAGTTCTTCGGGGTGTGCCGGGGCGAGGGGGTGTGGCCGGGCGGGGTCCACGTCGAGCTGACCGGTGACAACGTGACCGAATGCCTGGGCGGCGCCGGGAGCGAGGAGGTCCTGGAGGACCACCTCAACCTCCGCTACACCTCGGCTTGCGACCCCCGCCTCAACGCCCGCCAGTCACTCGACCTGGCCTTCCAGGTGGCGGAACTCCTGCGGAGCTGACCGCCCGGGTCCCGTCCTTGGTTAGGTCGCCCTGACGTGGGGAGAGGGCCCGCCGGCCCCGCGGGATGTGACGCACCCGACGCCCCTCGTGACTAGGGTCGATCACCATGAACAGGTTCATGAGCCGGGCGGCGGTGGCGGCCCTCGTGGCCGGCGTGCTGGCCGGTTGTGGCGCCGCCCACCAGGCCCCGCCCACCGGTCCCACCGCCGCCAACCTCACCGCGACCACCCTCGAGGTCACCGAGCCGCCCGTTCCCCTCGCCAGGCTGCAATCGATCCTCCTCACCCGGGGTGACCTGCCGTCCGGCTTCACGCCGGCGCCGAGCAACGAGCCGGGAGACACCACCGCGGGAGGCCCCCTCCGGGCCTGCGGTCAGATGACGGTCGACACCAGCGGCGCCGCCGCCCAGGTCACCCGAACCTTCGTGCGGTCCCAGGATCACCTGCGCCTGGTCCTGTATGTGATCGATTTCCCGACCGCGGCGAGCGCGTCGGCTTCGGTGGCCGGCCTGGGCTCGCTCGGCCGGCAGTGCCATCAGCCCGGCGTGACGCCCACCCAACCGGCCGCGGTGGGTGAGGAGGTTGCCGGCCTGCACCAGGCGGTACCACAGTCGCTCCCGGCGCAGCAGGTCAACATCGTCCTGATCCGCTCCGGGCCCATCGTGGCCAGCATCAGGTTGTCGGCGCCGGCGCCGAGCCCGACGGCGGGAGCCACGATGGACGCTGCGGTGAGGGCGGTGGGCACCAAGTTGGCGGTGGGCACCGGCGGGTGAACCGGAGGGCGAGTTCCCGCCGTTGAGGCGGCCGGGTCGTCGTCGACGCCGTGGACGCGATTCAGCCGACTAGGTACCGCCAGGAGCCCTAGTGGCGGTACCCGTAGGGGTCGTCGAACTCCCAGCGGCACCGGTCTGCGCCGTCGGCCATGGTCTCCATCTCGGCGACCAGGTCGTTGAAGAAGGCCCGCTGGGTCGCCTCGTCGGCTTCGACGGGCCAGGCCACGTTGCTGAACATCCAGGCATCGAGGAACACCCCGTCCACCTCGGCGGACATGGGCTCGCCCGGTGGGATCGACCGCCAGGCGTACTCCTTCCCGGTTCGGCCCACGAACAGGATCTCCTCGGGGCCAGGCTTGGACGCGATGATGGCGTCATACACCTCTTCTTCGGTCACTGTCACCTCCCTGTCGCCGTGGTCACGATACCAGCGGCAAGTCCAATTCTTTTTTCCCGAATAAGTTGATCAACTAACTCAACTTTGGTTGACTGTGCCCGTGGAGACACTGCCGACTGATCCCGCCATCGCCGCGGACATCGCGGCGGACATTGCCAAGTTCGAGACGGTACTGGCGCAGTACCTGGCCGGCGAGGTGGAGGAAGACGTCTTCCGTATCTTCCGGCTCAACAACGGCATCTACGGCCAGCGCCAGGGCGGCCACAACCAGATGGTGCGGGTCAAGGTCCCCTACGGGTCGCTCGACCCCGAACAGCTGGAGATGCTGGGCCACATCGGCGACAAGTACAGCCGGGGCTGGGGCCACATCACGACCCGCCAGAACATCCAGTTCCACTTCGTGCCCCTGGAGCGGATCCCCGAGGTCATGCGGGAGCTGGCCAGCGTCGGCTTGAACACCCGGGAGGCGTGCGGCGACACGGTGCGCAACGTGACCGGCTGCCACCTGGCCGGCGCCTGCCCCTTCGAGGTCCTCGACATCAGCCCCTGGGCCGAGGCGACCTACCGGCATTTCCTGCACCACCCCTACGGCCAGCGGCTGCCCCGCAAGTTCAAGATCAACTTCTCGGGCTGCGCCACCGACTGCGGTCAGGCCATGTTCAACGACGTGGGCGTGGTGGCGGTGGGCCAACCCCGCGAGGACGGCACGGTGGAGCCCGGCTTCCGTGTCTTCGTGGCCGGCGGCCTCGGGGCCAACCCCCACGCCGCCCTGGCGCTCGAGCCGTTCACCCGGCGCGAGGACCTGCTGGCGACGATCGAGGCATGCCTTCGGACCTTCGACCACTACGGCAACCGGGACAACAAGCTGCGGGCCCGGATGAAGTGGCTGGTCGACACCATCGGCATCGACGAGCTCCGCCGGCGGGTGCTGAAGGAGCGCAAGACGCTGATGGCATCGAGCAGCTGGCCCGGCGGAGTCCCCGCCTTGATCGCTGAGCACGGCGACGCCCCGGCCGGCGTGGGGGCGGGGGCCGCTCCGACCCCGGTGGGCACCCCCGTCACCATGCGCCTCGGCCCCGGCAGCAGCTACCAACGCTGGGAGACGGCCAACGTGGTCGTCGGGGTGGCCAAGGGCACCGTGTCCGCCTATGCCTTCTGCCGTCTTGGCGACATCACCACCGACCAGTTCCGGTCTCTCGCTGCCATCCAGCGGGAGTTCGACGTCGAGGTCCGGGTCACCAACCGCCAGAACGTCGTGTTCCGGGGCCTGGCACCCGACCAGCTAACCCTGCTTCACGCCCGGCTGGGCGCGATCGGTATGGCCGAGCCGGGTGCCGAGCTGGCCCGCGACGTGGTCGCCTGCCCCGGCGCCGACACCTGCAACCTGGCCGTCACCCAGAGCCGGGGCCTCGCGGACGCCATCGGAGCGGCGCTCGAAACGGCGGGCCTGGCCGATGTCGGCGGCGTCCGTATCAACATCTCGGGCTGCACCAACTCCTGCGGCCAGCACCACATCGCCGACATCGGCTTCTTCGGTGCCGAGCGCCGGGCCCACGGCGTCTCGGCTCCCGGCTACCAGATGCTGCTGGGCGGCCATGTGGGCCAGACCCAAGTCGAGTTCGGCCAGAAAGCGTTGCGGCTCCCGGCCAAGGCGGTGCCCGAGGCCGCAGTGCGGGTGATCAGCCGTTACGCCGGTGAACGTCAGGTTGGGGAAAATTTCCCGTCGTGGCTGGCACGGGTGGGCGGCCCGGCCGCCCTCGGCGCCGAGCTGAAGGAGCTGGACGTGTGGCCGACGCCGGAACAGGCGCCCGCCTTCTACGTCGACTACGACGAGACCGGACCCTACGCCGCCGAGGTCGGCGCCGGCGAGTGTGCCGGCACCTGACAGGGAACCTAGCCAGTTAGACACTGTCCTGCCGCCATGCCGTCCACCAGGAAGGTTCGACCGGTCCCATGACGACCCTGCTCGATAATACCGGCTCCCAGTTGAGCGACCGGGAGCTGTTGGACGCCGCCGAACGGCTCGAGCGGGCCCCGGCCAGCGCCGTGATCGGCTGGGCGGTCGAGAACTTCCATCCCCACCTGTGCCTGACGGCGTCGATGACCGATGCCGTCGTGATCGATCTGGCGACCAAGGTCGAGCCGGCCATCGAGGTGGTTTTCATCGACACCGGCTACCACTTCCCTGAAACCCTGGAGATGGTGGAGCTGGTGCGGCGCCGCTACGGCCTCAATCTGCGGGTCATGACGGCCCTGCCCCAGGAAGAGGAGCTCTGGAAGGTCGACCCCGAGAACTGCTGCTCGGCCATCAAGACGGGCCAGCTGGACCGGGCCCTGTTCGGGAAGCAGGCCTGGATGAGCGGGGTGCGCCGTGAGGACGCCCCGTCGCGCACCGCCACCCCGGTCGTCCACCGGGATATGCGGGGCCTGGTCAAGATCAACCCCATCGCCACCTGGTCGGCGTGGGACGTGACCGGCTACATCGACGACCACGACGTTCCCGTGCATCCCCTGGTCAGCCAGGGATATTTGTCCATCGGGTGCCGGCCGTGTACCCACCCCGTCGCCGAGGGCGCCGACCCCCGCTCGGGCCGCTGGGCCGGAATGGCCAAGACCGAGTGCGGGATGCACGTCTGAGCCTGGCCGTCCCGGAAGGCTAGAGTCAGCCTCCCGACAGGGTCGCTTCGTGCGGCCCGGCCGGAGAGAGAGCGTGATCGTCCCCCCTCGTCGCACCCGTACCGCTTCCGGCGCCTTGACCGTCCTACTGCTGGCAACGGCGTTGACGGCCGGCGTGTTCGAGGGCGCGGCGGCCTGGGCGGCGCCGACGATGCTGGGTGCCAAGCCGGTGCTGCCCACGACGACCGTCGCGCCCACAACCACCGTGCCGCCGACGACCGTGCCGCCACCCACCGTCCCCGACCACGGACCGGGCCCCAACCCGGGACCGGGTAGCACCACCTCGACGTCCACTCCGGCGCCGACGACGACCGTCGCCCCCCAGGTCATCAGCGCCCTGGTCCGGACGGTCCAGAACGACCTGGCCCAGATCGACGCCATCGCCGGCTACGACCAGGACAAGGGCATCGTGACGGTGGATCAGGCGAACGCCGCCAGCGCCGACAGCAACGCGGACGTGGCGTCGCGCACCGAGGCGTCGGCGGCGGCAGTGGTCGCTTCTGCCCAGGCGGGGCTCGACGAAGCCGAGCACCGCCTGGCTGCCCTGGCCGTCGCCCTGTACGTCCGGGCTGACGTGGGCCAAGCCGCCCAGGCGGGTGACGCCTCCGACGCCGCCATCATCAACCGCGGCGTGGTGCTCGGCATCCTCATCACCCACGGGCGCGATGAAGTGGCCCGGGGCAAGCGCCAGGTACAGGACTACAAGGCCATCCTGCGGCTGGCCCAGCAGCAGTCGGCGGTCGCCCGGGCGGCCCAGGCGGCGGCCCACACCAATCTCACCAAGAGCGCGAATTCGCTCGCCAACGCCAAGTTGGCGGCCGCGGGCCGGGCCGTGAGGCCCACTACGGGAACGCCGTTGCCGACCATCACCGGCCCACCCGCCCTCACGGCCGGCGAACTAGCCGGCTGGTACGCCAGCACCGGCTATCAGGCCAACACCACCGTGCCCATCCCGATCCTGGCCGGTTACTACCTGGCGTCGGGCACCGCCGTCGGGTTACGGGGGGATATTGCCTTCGCCCAGTCGATCGTGGAGACCGGCTACTTCACCTTCCCCTCGGGCGGCCAGCTACTCGGTAGCGACAACAACTTCGCCGGTATCGGGGCCTGCGACACCTGCGCCCACGGGTGGCGCTTCCCCAACGCCCAGACCGGCGTCGCCGCCCAGGTGCAGCTGCTGCAGGCGTATTCGGCGACCAAGAAGTTCCCGACGCCGCTCGTCGGACGGGTAGGTGTGGCCGGGTGCTGCCCCACCTGGCTATCGCTGAGCGGGGTGTGGGCAACGGCCACCAACTACGGCTATGCCATTCTGTCCGTGTACCAGAAGATGCTCGAGTGGGCCATCCCCCAGCGCCTGGCGGTGGCCGGCCTGTAACGCGCGGTGAGGTTGAGTACCTTCCCGGCCAGGCCGCTATGCAAAGAGCTCTCCGCAGGGCATCGTCTTCGGTGGGAGTGGTCCTCTGCACCCTTCTTTGCTGGGCCGCGGTCGGACCCCGGGCGGTAGCCGCCGATCCCGCACCGCCGTCGACGACGACGACGGGCAGCGTTGACACCACTTCCGTCGCGCCCGCGACATCCCTCCCCAGCACCACCACGCCCCCACCATTGGTCCCCGACACCACGACCGTCGTCGACACCACCACCGTCGCCGACACGACTACCGTCCCCCCCGCGACAACCAGCACGACCCTTACCGGCCAGCAACTCTCGGACCTGTTGGCGGGCCTCGGGCGCGACGTAGCCCAGGCCCAGGCGGTCAACGACTACCTGGCCGCCCGGGCCGTGGCGACCTCGCAAACCGCCGCCCTTCCGCCCGGGGCGAGCGCCGACCCGGTCTTGGTGGGGGCCGCGGCAGCCCAGTTGGAGGCCATCACGGCCCAGGCGGCGGCCCAGCAACGCTTCTCCCAGGCCCGCCACCGCATCGGCCAAATCGCCATCGCCCTGTACCTTGGCGATCAGCTCCCCCGGGCGGGAGCCGCCATTGTCGGATCGTCCGGTTCCCTGAACGACCGTTCCGCGTTCCTGGCCCGCATCCTCGATGCCGAACAGGGCGAGGCGAGGCTGGCCAAGGCGGAACTCGGGAGGGCCACCACGGCGGCCACGGCCCGCCGGATCCAGGCCGACCGGTTGGTCCTGGCCCGCACCCTGGCACTGCAGAGCGCCGCCCTCCAGGCAACCGCGGCGGCCGGCGCCCAGGCCAGCACCATCGTGCCCGCCGTCGGGGGGGTCGCCATCGTTACCGCCCCCCCGAACCTGCTGCGCCAAGAGTCGCCTACCCTTCTCGGCCCCACCGTGCTGTCGGCCCGGGAGCTGGCCGGGTGGTTCACCGCCTCCGGCCACCGCGCCCGGTTGACCGTGCCCCTGGCCACGCTGGCCGACGACTTCGTGACGGCCGGCGTGACTGCGGGTGTCCGGGCCGACATCGCCTTCGCCCAGTCCGTGCTGGAAACGGGATACTTCAGCTTCCCCGGCTATGGGCAGGTCGCGGTGACCGACAACAACTTCGCGGGGATCGGCGCCTGCGACAGCTGCTCGACGGGCTTCCATTTCAAGGATGCCGCGACCGGCGTCCTGGCCCAGATGCAGCTGCTGCACGCCTACGCCACGACCAGCCAGCCGGTCCCGGGGCCCCTCCCCGGCCCCTTTCGGGTTTCGGGATGCTGCGCGACGTGGATGGCGCTCACCGGGGTCTGGGCCACCGCCCCCGACTACGGCATCAAGATCCTCAAGACGTACCGGTCGATGGTGCAGTGGGCCCTGGCGGCGCGGACGGCCGCCGCCCAGCTGTAGCCCGCCCCGTCAGGCCAGCTGCTCGACGAAGCGCTCCAGCTGGCGCAGGTTGCGGCACTCGTAGACGCCGTCGCAGAACACTCCGTACTGGCTCACGATCGAATCGCCGGTGTCCCAGTACGACCGGGGCTCGGGATTGAGCCAGTACAGGTGCCGAGCCCGTTTGCCCAGCTCCTGGATGACCCAGGCCTGGGATGCGTGATAGTTGTTGCGGGCGTCGCCGAGCAGGATGACCGACGTGCGGGGGGTGACCTGCTGGCCCCACCGGGTCCAGAAGGTCTCCAGGGCATGGCCGTAGTCGGAGTGGCCGTCGACCCAGACCACGTCGGCTTCGGTATTCACACGGTGGACGGCGTGGGCGATGTCGTCGACTCCGTCGAAGAACGGCGTCACCTCGTCGATGCCGTCGATGAACACGAAGCTGCGGACCCGGCTGAACTGGCCGCTTATGGCGTACACCAACTGGAGGGTGAAGCGGGCGAAGGCGGCCACCGACCCCGAAATATCGGCGATGACCATGATCTCGGGCTTGGCCGGCCTCGGGTAGCGGAACTTGGGTTCCGCCGGCACCCCGCCGTAGGAGAGCGAGTGGCGCACCGTGTTGCGGAAGTCGAGGGGCCCCTTGCGACCGTGGCGACGCTTGCGGGCCAAACGCACCGCCAATCGCCGGGTCAGGGGCTGGATGGCTCGGCGCAGCGACGCCAGCTCTTCCTGGGTGGCGTGCATGAAATCCACATCCTCGGGCAGGGGCTTGCGCAACGACTTGGCCATGGCCTGGGCGCCTCGGTCGGCCACCAGCCGCCGGCGGATCTCCGACTCGATGAGGCGCCGCAGGTGATCCATGCGGGCCTCGAACTCCTCCCGGGCCAGCCGCTCGTCGATGTCGCGGCGACCGCCGTCGCCGCCGTCCGGGACCCCCGAGCCGACACTCCCCCGCCCGGCCGCCATCAGCCGGCTGCGCAACCCATCCAGGTCGACATGGCGGAGGGTGCGATAGAGGTAGTAGGTCCCGCCGACCGGGCGGCCCGGCTCCATCCCCGCGAAGCGGTTGACGGCCTGGCGGGCCAGGGCCGCCAGCCGCTCCTCGTCGCCGTCCAACAGGGCCCGGTACAGCATTTCCATCATTTCCTCGGCACTGAGCATGGCCAGCTCGGCGTCGCCCTCGGTGCGTCCCGCGTCCAGCAGTTCCGCCACCAGGTTGAGCTGGCGGTCGAGGTCGCCTTCGGTCCCGTCGTCGTCGGCCCGGCGGTTCCACCCTCCCGCCCGGGCCGAGAAATACACCTCGAAGATCGTCTCGAAGGCCCGCCAGTGGGCGTTGTTCTTCACCAGGGTGGAGCCCAGGGCGTACTTGAAGGCGGTCCGGTCCTCGAGCGGGACCTGCGCTACCGCCTGCATGGCGTCGAGATGCTCGGTCATGCTCACCGGGAGGCCGGCCGCCCGCAGTTCGCCGACGAAGCCGCTGAGGACGTCGACCATGCCCGCCGCGGGGTTGCTCACCGGGGCGCCGGGCCCGCCAACTCCTTGGCCGCCTTGATGATGTCGCTCTGGTACTTGAGGAGGATGTGCAGGGTGTCTCGGGCCAGCTCCGGGTCCACGCTCTCCACCCCGAGCAGCACCAGCGTTCGCGCCCAGTCGAGCGTCTCCGACACCGACGGAGCCTTTTTCAACTCCAAGCCCCGGATCGAGCGCACGATCCGCACGATCTGGTCGGCCAGGTCCTCGGCGATGCCCGGCACCCGGGCCAGCACGATGGCCCGCTCCCGTTCCAGGTCCGGGTAGTCGATGTGCAGGAACAGGCAGCGTCGCTTGAGCGCCTCTGACAACTCCCGGGTGTTGTTGGAGGTCAGGAAGACCAAGGGGATCTGGGTCGCCGACACCGTCCCCAGCTCGGGGATCGACACCTGGTAATCGGAGAGGATCTCCAGTAGCAGCGCCTCGGTCTCCACCTCGACGCGGTCCACCTCGTCGATCAGCAACACCACCGGCTCGGTGGCCCGGATGGCCTCGAGCAGGGGGCGGGTCAGCAGGAACTGCTCGGAGAAGATGTCCTCCTCGAGGTCCTCCCAGCTCTCACCCGGTCCCGCTTCCGCCACCCGTTGGGCCTGGATGCGCAGCAGCTGTTTCTTGTAGTTCCACTCGTACAGCGCCTTGGACTCATCGAGGCCCTCGTAGCACTGCAGGCGGATCAGGCGGGCGCCGCTCATCTCGGCCACCGACTTGGCCAGCTGGGTCTTGCCGGTCCCCGCGGGCCCCTCGACCAGCACCGGCTTGGCCAGCCGGTCGGCCAGGTACACCACGCCCGCGGTGCCCTCGTCGGCCAGGTACCGCACGTCCCGGAGGCCGTCGCGCACGGCCGTGATGGACTCGAAGCGCGGCGGGCGGACAACCTCGGTCATGAACATTTCCCTTGAGGGACGGGACCCGGGCGCCCCGTGCGCCCAGCCGGGTCCGCCAGCCTACCGGCGCTCACTTCGATCTACCGTTGCCGGGATGGAACCGGGACCTCGATGACCGCGACTGCCCCGCCCCCGGCCTTGGCCCTGGCCGGACGGGTGGTGACCATGGACGGTCCTCGTAGCGTCGTCGACGACGGCGTCGTCTACATCCAGGGCGGGTCCATCGCCGACGTCCGCCCGGCGTCGGATCCTCCCCCCGCCGGCTTCGGTGCCGTCCCCGTGGTGACGACGGGCGGGACCATCTTCCCGGGAATGATCGAGTTGCACAACCACCTGCCCTACGACGTCCTGGGCCTGTGGCAGGTGCCGGCGACCTTCGGCGACCGCGACGAATGGAGCGGCCCCCTGACCCCGGAGTATCACCAGATGATCACCGGCCCTCTGCAGGTCCTGGGCGCCGACCCCGCCGTGGTGGCAGCCGTGATCCGCTACGTCGAGACCCGCTGCCTGCTCGGCGGAACGACCACCAGCCAGGGCATCACCCTGGCGGCCGACCCGCAGATCGTCACCCATTTCCGGGGCCTGGTGCGTACCGTCGAGGCACCAGGCGTCGTGGGACTCCCCGCCGCCGCTACCCATATCCGCGACGTGGCGGCCACCGACGCCTCCCGCTTCCTCGGCGCCATCTCGGGCTCGCAGAAGATGATCCTCCACCTGGCCGAGGGAACCGACAGGGCCGCCCACGACCACTTCGCGGCCCTGGAGATCCAATCCGGCCAGTGGGCGATCACGCCCAACCTGATCGCCATCCACTGCGTCGCCCTCACCGACGCCGACTTCGGGGTCCTGGCCGCCCACGGGGGCGCCATGGTGTGGTCGCCGTTCTCCAACCTGCTGCTCTACGGCCAGACCGCGAACATCGGCGCCGCCCTGGCCCATGGCGTGAGGATCGCGCTGGGCTCGGATTGGGCGCCGTCGGGGAGCAAGAACCTGCTGGGCGAACTGAAGGTGGCCCGCCTGGCCGCCCGCGACGCAGGCGTGCCCATCGCCAACTCCGACCTGGTGGCCATGGTCACGGCCACCCCGGCCCAGCTGGTCGGATGGGACGCCCTCCTGGGCAGCATCGAGAAGGGGAAGCTGGCCGACCTGATCGTGGTGGCGGGGACCACCCCCGACCCCTACGAGTCGCTGGTCGCAGCCACCGAGTCCGCCCTCGCCTTGGTGGTGATCGACGGCGCAGCCCGCGCCGGGACCCCTGAGTTGATGGCTGCGGTCGGCGCCGGCGGAGGCCTCGAGTCCATCACAGTCGGCGGTCAGCCCCGCCTGCTCGATCTGGCCCAGGCGGTGACCGACCCTTTGGTGGCCGCGGTCACCGTGGCCGAGGCCGAGCGGCGCCTGGTCGAGGCGCTGGCCGGGCTTCCCAGCCATTCGACGACCGGTCCCCCGCTCCCGCTGCCGTCAGGCCAGGTCCGCCTGGCGGTCAGCGGCCTGGTCGACAACCAGATGTCGCCCCGGCCCCACCTCCCTCTCAACGGCCGGCTAACCGGCCCCAACCTGGGTCCCGCGGCCCCGCCTGCTTCCCCCGCCGGGGCCGTCCTGCCCCTGCCGGCGCTCACCCTCGACCCGCTGACGGCGGTCGACAACCCGGCTTTCTACGACGGCATCGGGGCGCAAATCAACCTGCCCCCGTCGATCAGGGACGCTTTGGTGGCGCTCAAGCCCTGATCTGACCGTCTCCGTGAACCACGTATTTGTAGGTGGTCAGCTCCCGTAGCCCCATGGGGCCCCGGGCGTGCAGTTTCTGGGTGCTGATCCCGATCTCGGCGCCGAAGCCGAATTGCTCCCCGTCGGTGAAGCGGGTCGAGGCATTGACCACGACGGCCGCCGCGTCCACCTCGGCGGTGAAACGCTGGGCCACGGCCAGGTCCCGGGTGATGATGGCCTCGGTGTGCCCGGAGCCGTGGCGGGCGATGTGGTCGATGGCGCTGTCAAGGTCGTCCACTACCGCCACACTCATCTTCAGATCCAAGAACTCCCGGGAAAAATCGGCGTCGCTAGCGGTCCCCATCCGTCCCGAGCCCACGATCGCCACCGCCCGGGCATCGCCGACCAGCTCGACGCCGCTCAGGGCACCGGCCACCTCGGGCAGGAAACGGGCCGCCACCGCCTGGTGAACCAGGAGCGACTCGGCGGCGTTACACACGCTGGGCCGCTGGGTTTTGGCATTGACGACGATGTCGCGGGCCATCTCCAGGTCGGCCGAGACGTCCACGTAGACGTGACAGTTGCCGTCCCCGTCGATCACATAGGGAACGGTGGCGTGTTCCAAGATGGCCGCGATGAGCGATGGGCCACCCCGGGGGATGAGGCAGTCGATCAGGCCCCGGAGGCGCATGAACTCCGTGGCCGACTCCCGGCTGGTGTCCTCCACCAGGACCAGGGCGTCCTCGGGCAGGGCCGCCTTGGCGAAGGCCTGGCGCAGCACCCGGGCAATCTCGGTGTTGGACGTGATGGCCGCCGAACTGCCCCGGAGGAAGGCGGCGTTGCCCGACTTGACGCAGAGGCCGGCCGCGTCGCTGGTCACGTTGGGCCGGTTCTCATAGATGATGCCCACCACCCCGAGGGGCACCCGGACCCGATGGATACGCAGCCCATTGGGGCGACGCCACCCGTCGAGGATCTCGCCGAGGGGGTCAGGCAGGCCCGCCACCTGGCGCAGGCCGGCGGCCATGGCCTCGATGCGGCGGGGACTCAGCCGGAGCCGGTCGACGACCGTCGAGGACGTACCGGCCTCCTCGGCCCGCCCGACATCGGTGGCATTGGCCTCCAGGATGGGCGCCACTGCCGACTCCAGGCCGTCGGCGGCGGCCAGCAGCGCCGCGTCGCGCTCGGCACTGCTGGTGCGGGCCAGCTGCCGGGCCGCGGCTTTCGCCCTGGCTCCCAGCTCCTCCAACGACGTCAGTGCCGGCATGGGCGGCGCCTACATCACCTGGGCGATGCGGGCCAGGACCCAGTCGTATTTTCCCCCCATGATGGGCTGGTGGCAGAAGTCGCAGACACCTTGGAGGTCGACGTTGAGCGGGGCCCCACAGTTGGGGCACTTGCTGTTCAAGGTGCCCGCCCCCGGCTTGGTCGTGGCGGCCGAGGACCGCTGGAAGGTCCAATCCTCCTGCCACTGGCCCACGCTCTTGTTGCCCCTGACGACCTTGCCGCTGCTGTCGTCGACGTCGTAATCGGCGCAGGCGGCGAAGACCCGCACCGTAATGGTGTCGAAGGTCTGGTCGGAGTGGGCCGAGAGGATGCGCAGGTCGCCCACCGCCAGATCCTCGAGCACGTTGCGTTTGTGCTCGTCCAGGTACTTCTGGATCTGGGTATGGTGCTGCTGCCAGACGCCGTCGGCCATGACCTGGCGGCTCATCTCCGGCTTGCGCTCGGTCCAGGCCTCCTGGACGATGAAGAACGCCTTCTGGACCGACTCCAGGAAGGCCTCCTGGTTGAACGCCGGATCGTGAGCGCTGATCTCGGCCAGGCCCTGTTCTACCGGCGACGTGGAGGCGTGGGCGTCGGCGTGGGTCCCCGGGAAGACGTCACCCCGTATGGACTGGCTGGCCGGCTGGTCGGTCCCGGTCCAGGGGGACGCCGAGCCGGAGCCGCCGAGGCCTCCGAGGCCGCCAATGGCGCCGCCCATGGCACCGAGAGGGCCGCCGAGGCCGCCGCGGCGTTTCAACGCCACCACGACGCCGAGGACGACGAGGACGATCACCATCAAGACGATGAAGCCGGCGATGCCACCGCCGCCCCCGCCGCCTCCGCCGAAGAAGAAGAAACCTCCCCCTCCGCCGCTTCCGCCGCTGCCCGAGGAACCGCCACGGCTAAAGCTGTGGCCACCGCCGGCTCGGGTGACCAGCCCTCCTACGCCCACCACTACCTGTGCCATGGTCATACCGCTCTCCTTAGGACGATGCCGTGGCGGCCGGTGCGATGGCGGTGCCGCACCCCGGGCAGAACTTGGCCCCCGACGCCACCTCGATCCCACATGATGGGCAGTGGACCGGTTGGGGGCCCAGTGGCTGGCCGCAGTTGGCGCAAAAACGGGCGCCGGCCGGGTTGTGGGCCTCGCAGTTCTCGCAGCTGATGGTCGGCGGCGCCATTGACGTGCCGCACGAGGCGCAGAACTTGGCGGCGGCGGCGTTGCCGGCGTGGCAGCTCGGGCACTCGACGCCGGCCGCAGCCGCGGCCCCGCCCGGCGCCGGCCCGCCCCCGACGAAGCCAGGACCGCCCCCCGCGAAGCCGGGGCCCGGCGGTGGGGGCGGGCTGGATTGCGCCGGAGCCGCCGCTTGGCCGCCGAGGCCGAGGCCCGCGGCGAGGAAGGCCCCGCCCGTCGCGGCGCCACCCTTGGCCATGCCCTGGCCGGCCCCCAGCTGCATCTCCCCGGCCGCGTACTGGCCGAAGCCGCCCGCCAGGCGGGAATAGGCGGTGTCCTTGGCCAGTGTCTTCAGCTGGGCCTCGTCGTCATCGGACAGGTTGACGTCGAAGTTGCCCATCCGGATGATGCGCAGGCCGTAGCTGGTCAGTTGCTCGTTGCCCCGCTCGATCACCACCTGCTCGATGTCGGTGGTGTAGGCCGACAAACCGAGGATGGGCCAGCCGTTGCGGACGATCTGGGTCGTCACGTGGGTGCGCATGACCTTCAGCAGCTGGTCGCTGACCCAGGAGGTGATGGCCTGGTTGTTGGTCACGTCGACGGTGCCCACCAGGCGGGTGATGAGCAGGCCGGGATCGGACACCTGCAGCGAGTAGTCGCCGAAGACCCGCAGCGTCACGATCATCCCGGTTTGGGGATCCTGGACGTCGTCAATGCGGCCGCCGAAGGTGTTGCCCGTGTACTCCCGGGTGCCGATGAAGTACAGCTCGGCCCGGTAGGCATTGCCCCCTGTGGCCCAGTCGACGATGGCGCCGAGGAACGGCAGCTCGTTGGCATCGATCTGGTGGCGGCCCGGGCCCATGGTGCCGACCACCTGTCCGGTGTTGATGAACACCGCCAGCTCGTCGGCATCGACGATCGCCCGGGTCATCTTGCGGATGTTGACGTCGGGCCATTTGAAGACGATCTGCCCTTTGCGATCGTCGGGAACTGCAATGAACTCACGCCCCAAGATGGCCATAGTTGGCTGCTTTCCTTCCCTGTGACCATGGCGCCCGGAAAAATGGGCGTACCGGAAAGGGTATCGGGCTGGTGCAACGAAAACGCGCCCCCCGCTCCGAACAGATCAAGAGATACAGTGCGACGGGGGCGGGGCGGGCCCGCCATGCGCCTGAAAGTTCTGGTCGACCAGCAGCCGATGCGTTCGTCACAGCCTTCGTCGTCCTTCCACCCACGCCGCGGCGGCGTGGTGGCGGTCGTCGTGGCCTGCTTGATCGGATCGCTGGCGGCGCCGGCCGGCGCCCAAACGAGGCCCGGCGGCAGCGACACCACCACCAGTCCCACCCTGACGAGCCCTCCGGCCTCGGTCGACCCGCGGCTGATACCGACGACCGCCGCGCCGACCGCTCCCGCCACCACCGCGACCACGGCGCCGCCGAGCGCGTCGGCGTGGACGATCGAGGTCCCCGGGCCCCCGGCGCCGCCGCCGCCACCTGCCACCGTCTCCCCGGCTGACATCGCGCGGGCCCGCCAGCTCGACCAGCAGATCGTGGCCCAGGCCAACGCTCTGGACGCGCTGGCGTCGCAGTACGACCTGGCGCAACAGAAAGTGGCCGCCACCGCGGCCCAGCTGGCCCAGGTCCAGGCCCAGTTGGCGACGGCCCAGGCCGGCGTCAGCGCCGCCCACGACCGGGTCACCACCTCGGCTCAGGCGTTACACCGGGTGGCGGTGGACGCCTACGTCAACCTGGGAGCGGGCGCCCCGACGGGCCGCAGCGCCGTCCTGGCCACCTACGAGCAGGGGGCGGCGGAAACCGACGCCCAGAGCGCCGTAGGCAAGGCGCTAGCGCAGCTGCAGCAGCTCCATCGAGACGAGGTGAGGCTCCGGGCCACCGAGACCGCTATCGCCGCCGAGCAACAGAAGGCCTATGCCGCCAGCCAGGCCGCGCAAGTGGCGGCCGCCCAATCCCAGGCGGCGGCCCAGGCGGCCACCATCCAGCAACAGCAGCTGCTGGGCACCGTCTCCCAAGCCAGCGGCAGCCTGGCCCCACTGGTAGCCGCCGCCCATGCCGCAGCCGCCCAAGCGGCGTTCGACCGATTCCGGGCAACCGGCGGACTGGACTTCCCGGCCCCGGCCAACCTGGGGGCGCCCCTGAGTGCGGCGGCGGCGGCAGTACAGGTCGCCATGGCCCAGGTCGGAAAGCCCTACGTCTGGGGAGCCGCGGGCCCCAGCAGCTTCGATTGCTCGGGTTTGATGCTGTGGGCCTGGGCCCGGCAGGGGGTGACCCTACCCCGGGTGGCGGCCGAACAGCGGGTGTGGGCGACGCCCGTTCCCATCTCCCAGCTGGCCCCAGGCGACCTGGTCTTCTTCGGCAATCCCGCCCACCATGTCGGGATGTACGTCGGCGCCGGCCTGATGGTCGACGCCCCCCACTCGGGTGCCAACGTCGGGGTCGTCCCCATCTGGTGGAACGACCTGGCCGGATTCGGCCGGGTGCATGGCTGATGGCAATAATCAACGCCGCCGCGAAGAATGGCCTCGGAATGCTGTGAACGGCTTGCAGTAGCGGCGCCCGGGAATCGTGCCCGCCCGGCAGACTGTCATCCTCGATGACGGTCACTATCCGCAAGGCCAGCCATGACGATGTGCGGCCACTCGGAGCGGTCCTGGCCCGGGCCTTCGCGGAGGATCCCGTCATGCAGTGGTTCCTGCCCCAGGCGCGGGCACGATTCGGGCGGCTCCCCCGCCTGTTCGCCATGGAGCTGGCCCACCTCTACTTCCCACACGACGAGGTGTACACGACGGGCGAGCTGGCGGGCGCCGCCATGTGGGCGCCACCGCGCGCATGGCGGACACCGCCGAGCGGCTTTGTCCGAGCCCTGCCCCGCCTTGCGTGGACGCTGCGGGGCCGCCTTCCGGCCGCCATGCAGGCGGTGCGGGCCATTGAATGTCTCCACCCCGGCGAAGACCACTGGTATCTGGCGTTGGTGGGCACCGACCCGTCCCGGCGCCGTGAGGGGATTGGCTCGGCCCTGTTGGCGCCGGTGCTGGAACGCTGCGACCGCGACTTCGTCCCCGCCTACCTGGAATCGTCACGGGAGGACAATCTGGCGTTCTACACCCGGCTCGGTTTCGAAGTAACGGGAACGATCGACCTGCCCGGCGGGGGACCCCGGATCTGGCCCATGTGGCGGGAACCCAGGCCGTAGCCCCATTGGGGCGCCCCGCGACCAGCCAAACTGTGGGTGTGGCCTCCCACCAAAAGCCGGAAACCCAGCCATAGCGACCGGTCCGCTTGCGGAACCGGTGACCCGGTTCATCACCCAGGTGGCCGAGACGCTCGACGTCCTCGCCAGCCTGGTGGGCCGGGGCGCGGGCACCCTGGTGAGCGACGTGGCGGCCGAGGCGTTCCATATCGCGGCCGCCTTCGTCGATGCCGACGGTTCGCACACCTCCCCGGAGGTCGATGCCCTGGTCGGCGCCTTCGGCTCCCGGCTGGACACCCCGTTGACCGGTTTGTCGCCCGCCGAGATCCGCCAGCGGGCGGTGCTGGATGGGGCCCGAACGTGGATCACGGCACCGTCTGCCCTTTTTTCCCTCCTGATTGATGCCGACCGCAAGTACGGCGCCATGAACTCGTGGCGGTACTACGACGCCGCCATGGAGATCGCCCACCAGGCCTGCGCCCTCGACACCGTGACCACCCAGGGCGAACTGCAGGCGCTGGAGCAGTTCCGCACCACCTTGCTGCGGGCCATGGAGGCGGGGGGGCTGCGCAACCCCTGGACGGGCCGCTCGCCGCTCAGCGGGCGCAAGGTCGAGGGCACCGTCGTCGCCCCGTCCGGACCCCCCGCCGACCAGACGGCGGCGGTGGCCGCGGCCCCGTCGGAGCCCCCCCGCCCGATCGAGGAGCTGCTCAGCGAGCTCAACGCCATGATCGGCCTGAAGGAGGTGAAAAAACAGGTCCGCCTGATGACAGACCTGATCCGGGTGCAACAGCTGCGCCGCCAGCACCACCTCCCCGTGCCCGCGGCCAGCCATCATCTGGTGTTCACCGGGAACCCGGGCACCGGCAAGACCACCGTCGCCCGCCTGGTGGCACAGATCTACCGCACCCTCGGAGTGGTCGAGAAGGGCCAGCTGGTCCAGGTCGGCCGGGCCGAGTTGGTGGCCGGATACATGGGTCAGACCGCGGCCCGGACCACGGCGGTGTTCGACACCGCCTCGGGTGGTGTCCTCCTGATTGACGAGGCCTACGCCCTCAATCAGGGGACCGAGGACTCCTTCGGCCGGGAGGCGGTGGACACCCTGGTCAAGCTGATCGAGGACCGACGCGATGAAGTCGTGGTGGTCGTGGCCGGCTACCCGGAGGAGATGGACCGATTCATCGACGCCAACCCGGGATTGCGGTCCCGGTTCCCGCGAACGATCCACTTCCCGGACTACTCGACCGACGAGCTCACCGCCATCTTCGAATCCCTCTGCCAGGAGAGCACCTACGTTCTCACCCCCGAGGCCCGGGCCCAGGTCCGGGAGGTCTTCGAACAGGAACCGCGCACCAAGGGGTTCGGAAACGGCCGCCTGGCCCGCAACCTGTTCGAGGCGGCCCTGGAGCGCCAGGCGGGCCGGCTGGTGGCCCTGGAGGACCCGACGTCAGAGGACCTGTGCCAACTCACCGACGCCGACGTGATGCCACCGCCGTAAGCGGGTTGGAAGGGGTTGTCAGCACCCTTGAATATCTTGCCAACGCCACGGCCGGCTGGCCGGCGAGGTTGGCTAGCCGCGGCCAGCCCCTACCCTGGCTGTCGATGATGGAACGCTTCACGACCGGTGATCGGTTGCTGCCCGCCCCTGCGCCCACGCCTGCTCCCACCCCCGCGGCCGCGGCGGCCCGGGGTGCCATCTCACCGTCGGCGCTGGTGCTGGCCGGGGCCGGCACCGGGGTCGGACTGATCGCCGGCCTGCCCATCCTGGCCGCGGTCGCCCTCGGCGCCGGCTTCTGGGGGGTCCGGGTCGCGGTGGGCGCGGCGCTGGCCGCCCGTCGCCGGCAACGGGACCGGCGACCTGAGGTCATCGATCCGTACGCGGTTCCCGACCCCTGGCGGACCTTCGTGCGCGAATCGCTCACGGCCCAGGCCAAGTTCGATCAGGCGGTGGCCCGCAGCCACCCCGGTCCCCTGCGGGACCGGCTGGCGGCGGTGTCGGGCCGGGTCCATGACGGGGTTCGGGAATGCTGGCGGGTGGCCCACCTCGGCGCCGCTTTGGACGCCGCCTCGAACTCGCTCGATCCCGAGGCGACCGGTACCGAGCTGCGGCGCTTCCAGGCGACGCCCACCCAGGACCACTCGCCCGAAGCGCGGCGAGCCCACGAGGAGACAGAGGCTGCCATGGCCGCCCAGTTGCAGGCGGCCCGGCGCGTCGAGGCCGCGGCCCGGCGGGCCACAGACCGGCTGCGGGTGCTGACCGCGGAGCTCAACGCCGCCGTCGCCGGGGCCGTCGAGTTGTCGCTCGATGCCCCCAACGCGGCGGCCGCCAGCCGCCTGGCGGGCGACGTCGATTCCGTGGTGGGTGAGATCGAGGCGCTCCGCCTGGCGCTGGAGGAGACCAGCGGGAACGGAACGTCGATGCCTGCGCCCGGGTAAGAGCGCGAGCGTCACCGCTTGGCATCCGCTCGATCGCTACGACGAGCGGCCGCCGGCCACTCCGATCCGAAGGGACCGCTCGGACAACCATGTCCCTGGGTCGGCCAACCTTGAACCTCGCATATGCACGCCTTGCTCGACCATATACGCCGCTCAGCGGCCCTATATCTAGCACTTCTTGGTAAATGCCAGTAAGCTCGGCCGCGGTGCCCACGTTCACGGTTGGCCAAACGGCCGAACTTCTCGGCGTCAGTGCCGACACCGTGAGGCGTTGGATCGACGGCGGCGAGATCCCCGCGGTCCGCTCCGAGGGCGGCAGGCGATCGGTGGACGGGGAGGGGCTGGCCCGGTTCTTGAGCGAGCGGGCGCCCACGACCGGGGTCCTGCCGGTGGTCGAGTCCTCCCGCAACCACTTCCCGGGCCTGGTGACCAAGGTGATCAAGGACACGGTGATGGCCCAGGTCGAGATTCAGGCGGGGCGCTTTCGCGTCGTCTCCCTGATGAGCCGGGAGGCCGCGGACGAGCTCCGCCTCGCTCCCGGCGTCCTGGCGGTGGCCTCGGTGAAGTCAACCAACGTCGTTATCGAACTCCCCCAACCCTGAAGCGAGATCCCCGTGCGCGGCCAACCGTTACGCCGATTGCTCCCGGTCGTGGGCGTCTCGGCGTTAGCGCTGGCGCTGTCCGGCTGTTCATCGACCCCGACGTCGACGGCTTCAACCACGACCTCGGCGTCCACCACCCTCGCTCCCCCCACCGGCAGCCTCAACGTCTTCGCGGCGGCATCGCTGACCGGAGCCTTCAACAAGGCCAAGACCACCCTCACCACCTCCAACCCTGGCTTGAGCCTCACCTACAACTTCGCGGGCTCCAACACCCTCGTCTCCCAGATCATGCAGGGCGCACCCGCTGACGTGTTCGCGTCGGCCGACGTGGCCAATATGACCAAGTTGGTCAAGGCAGGATTGGTCACCACCCCGGTCACCTTCGCCAGGAACAAGCTCGAGATCGCGGTGGCGCCGGGTAATCCCAGGGGCATCACGGCACTGGCCGACCTGGCCAAACCGGGAGTGACGGTGGTCCTCGGAGCGGTTGGCGTTCCGGCCGGCGACTACACCCGGTCGGCCCTGGCCGCCATGAAGGTGACAGTGACGCCGAAATCCTTGGAAACCGACGTCAAGTCGGCGATCGCCAAGGTGACCTCCGGTGAGGCGGACGCCACCGTCGTGTACGCGACCGACGTGACCGCGGCCGGCTCCACAGTCACCGGGGTCACGGTCCCCGACTCCGCCCAGCCCGTCATCACCTACCCGATTGCGGTGGTGAAAGCCTCCAAGAACCAGGCCGGGGCCCAGGCCTTCGTGAGCTCGGCCGTGTCGGGCGAGGTGCAGAAGGCAATGGAGCGTGCCGGTTTCGTCCCGCCGCAATAGGACCGGCCGGCGACGGGGTCTCCTGGCGTTGGCCCCGGCGGTCCTTGCCGCCGGGGCTTTGGCATTGGTCGTCCTGCCCCTTGTCGGGATGCTCCAGCGGGCCCCGTGGTCCTCACTGATCTCCGACCTCCGGGCCCACGAGGCATTCGTGGCGCTGCGCCTGTCGCTGGAAACCTCATTGGGGGCGCTCGCGGTCTCCGTCGGCCTCGGCGTGCCGTTGGCATGGATGCTCGCCCGCCACCGCTTCCCAGGACGATCGCTGGTGCGGGCCGTCGTCACCCTGCCAATGGTCCTACCGCCCGTCGTCGGAGGTATCGCCCTGCTCTTCGCATTCGGAAGGCGGGGGATCGCGGGCCAAACGCTGTACCACCTGACCGGCTGGCGGCTGGTGTTCAACACCAGCGGCGCCATCGTGGCGGAGGCCTTCGTGTCCATGCCATTCTTGATCGTCACGGCCGAGGCGGCCTTCCGCGGCATGGATCGCGGCGCCGAAGAGGCGGCGGCGACGCTCGGCGCCAGCCCCGCCTACCGCTTCCGCCGGGTCACCCTTCCAGCGGTGGCGCCCGCCCTGGCCGCCGGGGCCGCCCTGAGCTGGGCCCGGGCCCTGGGCGAGTTCGGGGCGACCATCACCTTCGCCGGCAACTTTCCCGGTACCACCCAGACCATGCCCCTCCTGGTGTACCTGGACATCGAGTCGGGCAACAATGGCACCGCCCTGGCGCTGTCGCTCGTGCTGCTGGCAATATCGCTGACGGTGCTGGTCGGGCTGCGGGACCGCTGGCTGGGCAACCCGTGAGCGCGAACCCACCGGGCGCTACCGCCATGGTGGGCCCCCCCGCCACCGTTGGCCTGACCGCCAAGGTGGGCCTCACTCTGGGAACGCTGAACCTCGACGTAGATCTGACCGTCGACAACGACGCCGTGGTCGCCGTGGTCGGCCCCAACGGGGCCGGGAAGACCACCCTCCTGCGGGCCATCGCGGGCCTGGTTGCGATCACGCGGGGTCGCGTCACTATCGACGGAGCGATCGTCGAGGACCCCGCGGCCGGCATCCGCCGGCCTCCTGAACAGCGTCGCCTGGCGGTCGTATTCCAGGAGCACCGTCTGTTCCCCAACCTCACCGCCTTGGAGAACGTGGCCTTCGGGCTGCGCGCCACCGGGACTCCCAAGGCCGAAGCCCGGGCTCGAGCAGCCACCTGGTTGGAACGGGTCGGCCTCCCCGACGTCGCCAGAAGCCGTCCCCGGGAGCTTTCCGGTGGCCAGGCCCAGCGAGTCGCCCTGGCCCGGGCGCTGGCGACCGAACCCGGCGTCCTGCTCCTCGACGAACCCCTGGCGGCGGTGGACAGTTCCGCCCGGGCGGAGCTGCGTCACGTGATCCGCGACGAACTGCGCCGCTACCGCGGCGCCCGCCTGATCATCACCCACGACCCGGTCGAAGCGGCAGCGCTGGCCGACCGGCTGATTGTCATTGAAGGCGGTCGGATCACCCAGGTAGGTCCCCTGGTCGAGGTGACTGCCCGACCCCGGTCGCCGTGGATTGCCAACATGGTCGGGCTCAACCTGCTTCAGGGGCTCGGCAGCCACAGCACCGTCCAGCTGGAAAGCGGGGCCCGAGTGGCAACCGCAACCGCCGCCGACGGCCCAACCTTTGTCGCCTTCCGGCCCAACGCCATCACCCTGCACCGCCACCCCCCGGAGGGAAGTGCGCGCAATGTGTGGCCGGGCGAGGCGGGTGATCTCCACCTGACCGGCGACCGGGCTCGGGTCCGCATCTCCGGTCCCGTTCCCCTAGTGGCGGAGGTGACAGCGGGGGCGGTCGCGGAACTCCACCTCGCCGATGGCGGCCCGGTTTGGGCGTCGGTCAAGGCGACCGACATCGACAGCTATCCGAGCTGAAAAGCTTCCGAATATGCCACACCCGTGCGACGACGGACCAAGGCCGGCCAAAGCATTCAATAACCTGTCCAGAACTCGCTGGTGACCATTTCCGGGACGGCCCCGGGACTGGAAACGGCCTGGTAGTCGGTGACCGGCTCCTCGGTGACCGACTCCTCGGTGACCGACTCCTCGGTGACCACGAACCGGCATACGCCGCAGGCAGCCCGACCCGACTGGCTGAACCACCGGCACGTTCTGCGGATGGAGCAGTAGGGCAGGGGGGCGCCCAGCGGTTGCCCCGGGGTCTCGGCGAGGACCTCGTCGATCACCCCGCAGCGCTCCCCGGTCCATTGGCCGCAGTTGCTGGTCGCGCAGGGTTCGGCGAATCGAAACCGGCGCAACGGATTGGTCCCTACCCGCTCGACGAAGTGTTCGTCGAGCGGGATGGCCGGGTGGATGAAGGCAACGCCTTGATCGGCGTTGACCACTCCGAGCAGCAGGGAACCCTCCTTGCACCTACCGCTGGGGCAGGTGCTTTCGGTCATTGCGATATCTCACGCGGGGCCATGTTGGGAAGGAAATAGATCCCCCGCAGCCTGATGGAATCCTCGATCGGGCCGCCGGGTCCCCTGGGGTGGGGTTCGAGGCCTTCGGGATCGGGAAAGTTGGAAGCGACCAGGTTGAGGACCGTGCTTTGAATCGCGGCGTTCACCTGGGCCGCAAAACGCTCGCTGACCTCGCCCTCGAAGACAACCTTGAATTCTTTTGCCATATCGCGCTCCTCTTCCGATGGGTGGATGCACCAGAAAGAGCGCCAGTTGGCCGGTGTGATACGTAAACAGATCCAAACCGATATCTGTTCGCCTTGGGACCCGGCCCCCCGCTTCCCCTCAGATGGTGCGGTTCTCCGAGGCGTCCGCCGCCCCGGCCAGGCCGTGTTCGAGGGCGTCAAAGCGTTCCTCCCACAACTGCCGGTAGGGCGCCAGCCAGGCGTCGACCTCGGCCAGGGGCTCGGGCCGGACCTCGTACACCCGCCGCTGCGCGTGGCGCCGAGCATTCACCAGACCGGCATCCCGGAGCACCCGCAGGTGTTTCGAGGTGCCCGGCTGGGTCAATCCCAACCGTTCCACCAGTTCCCCCACCGACAGTGGCCGCTCCCGCAGAATGTCAAGGATCTCCCGGCGAGTGGGCTCGGCCAGGACGCTGAAGGGGGACGCCATGGCTCTAGTATACCGAATGGGTTATATATCGCCCTAGGTATGTTAGGGGGCGAGAGCCACGAAAGGTCACTTCCCGCAATGAAGCCGCAGGGCACGACCTACCATCGGGTCATGTTCAAGTTCTTCAAGCGGATGTGGTCGTATATGTCGGCCTCGGCCAATACCAAGTTCGAGGAGCGGGCCGACCCCAAGGTCCAGCTGGAACAAGCCATCGGTGAGGCTCAGGACCAGCACCGCCGGCTCACCGAACAGGCCGCCAACGTCATCGCCAACCAGAAGCAGACCGAGATGCGCCTCAACCGGGCCATGGAGGAGCTGGAGCGGCTCAACGGCTCGACCCGCCAGGCGCTGCTCATGGTCGACGACGCCCAGCGGCGGGGCGACAACGCCAAGGCGACCGAGTACAACCAGGCCGCCGAGGGTTTCGCCAACCGGCTTATCGCGGTCGAGAAGCAGGTCGACGATCTCAAGAACATGCACCTGCAGACCACCCAGGCCTCCGACCAGGCCAAGGCGGCGGTGCAGCAGAACTCGGCGGCGCTGCAGAAGAAGCTGGCCGAGCGGCAGAAGCTGCTGTCCCAGCTGGACCAGGCCAAGATGCAGGAACAGATGAACAAGGCCATGGCCACGCTGTCGGAGACGGTTGGCCAGGAGGTTCCCTCCTTCGATCAGGTGCGGGACAAGATCGAGGCCCGCTACGCCCGGGCCATCGGCACCTCGGAGTTGCAGGGCCAGACGGTCGAGGCTCGCATGCTCGAGGTCGAGCAGGCCAGCATCAACACTGAGGCCCAGTCCCGCCTGTCGGAACTGCGTAGCCAGTTGGGCCTGGCCTCGGCCAGCCAGCCGGGAGCGCTTTCGGCGCCGCAGCAGGCCGTGGCGGCGGCAGGCCAAACCGGCGCCGGGGTGCCCTCAGCCCAGCCGGGCGACGCCGTCCCCACCGGCCCGGAGTCGCCCGGCGCCTGAGGTCGCGGAGGCCGAGACCTCGGCCGCTCGCTCGGCCCTCCCCCAGCCGAGCGAGGGAGACCGGCTCGCCAGGCGGAGTTGGGAAAGGGCGGCCGGTGGGCAGGAGTGGCGCGAAGCAGCCCACCGGCCGGTAACCGGTGGGCTGCGACGCAGCAGGCAGCAGGCGCCCCTGGGAGGCGTTTTCCCGCAGCCGGATCGGTGTTATTAGAAGGACAGACCCCACGTGCCGTTACCGGCATGGAGCCCGGCCGTAGGCACCGCCGCCGGCAGGGCCGGCTGGACGCAGGGGCTGGCGGTGCTGGTGGCGTAGAAGGTGCCCGAGGGGGTGCCGGGGGAGGCGATGTCCGCCACGTAGAAGCAGGTGCCGGTCGCCGACTTGTCGGCCAGGATGGTCGACTGGGCGGACCCGGTAGCGGCCACGTTGCGGTTGGCCGCCCCCACAACCACCTCGCTAGGGCAGAACGACCAAATCGTCGCGGTGCACGACCTCTTGGGCCACATCCGGGGGCAGCGCCGAGGTCTGCCGGCCCGCCCATTCCTTGATCCGGGCGGCCGGATGGCGCACCAGGCCCTTTGCGAAGACCCGGCCGTCGGTGCCCGCAATCTCAACCGCGTCGTCGGTGTCGAAGGAGCCCTCGACCGCCACCACGCCGGCCGGCAGCAGCGAGGTCCGGCGGTTTACCAGGGCGGAACGGGCGCCGTCGTCGACCACCACCGTCCCGCTCGCCCCCACCGCGAACGCGATCCACAGCTTGCGGGCCGACAAGCGCCGGTCGCGAGGCCGGATGATGGTGCCCACCCCGGCAGCACCATCCACCGCCTCCTGGAGCACACCGGGGCGGTCGGCGGCCGCGATCACCACCCGCACGCCCGACCAGGCGGCAATCTTGGCGGCCGCCAGTTTGGACGCCATGCCGCCACTACCCCGGGGATTACCGGAACGGCCCGCGACCGCCTCGAGCGCATGGTCGACCTCGACGATCTCGTCGATCAACGAGGCGTCCTCATCGAGGCGGGGGTCGGCGGTCAGCAGGCCCGGGGCATCGGTGAGCAGGACCAGGAGGCTGGCGCCGACCAGATGGGCGACCAACGCCGAAAGCCGGTCGTTATCTCCGAATCGCACCTCGTCATCGGCTATGGCGTCGTTCTCGTTGACGACCGGTACCACGCCGAGGTCGAGCAGGCGCCCCAGCGTCTGACGGGCGTGGAGATAGTGCTTGCGGTCCATGAAGTCGAGTGGCGCCAGCAGGATCTGGCCGCCGATCAGGCCGTTGCGACCCAGGGCGTCGTCGTAGACCCGAAGGAGGCGACTCATCCCCACTGCGGAAATGGCCTGCAGGGTGGGGGCGTCGGTGGGCGGGGTATCGGACATCCCGAGGGCGGGCAGCCCGGCCGCGATGGCGCCGCTGGTCACGATCACCATCCGGTTGCCCCGCCGGTGCCGGTCGGCGACCTCGGCGCAAAGCTTGGCGATGGCGGCCTCGGAGATCACACCCCGGCTGTCGGTGATCGACGAGGTGCCAATCTTGACGACGATCGTCGCCCCCGCCGGTGCCCCCCGCCCGCTCAACGGTCAGGCTCGTACTCGAACTCGAAGGTGCCGATGCGGACCCGGTCCCCCGAGCGGGCCCCGGCGCGCGACAGGGCCTTGTCCACCCCGAGGCGGCGGAGCCGGCCCTGGGCGTAGGCCAGGGCAGTGGCGTTGCCCAGATCGGATAGGGCCACCGCCCGCAGCGCCGGGCGCCCGAGCACCACGAAGGCCCCGTCCATGCCTCGTTCGACCACCACGCCCTCGGGCCGCGGGCGGTGGACGACGACGGTGTCCCGATCCGCCGCGGCGGCCGCCGCGCGCGCGTAGGCCACCTGCTCGGCCAGTTTCCCGATCAGCTCCGGAATGCCAGCGCCGGTGATCGCGGATATCCGCATCCCATCCCACGCCGCCAAGGTGGCCTCGGTGGCCTGGTCGGCCTTGGAACCCACCACCAGGCGGGGCCGGGCCAGCAGCTCGGGCCGGTAGGCGCCCAGTTCGGCCAGCAGCACCTCCTGCTGGCGCCGCGGCGTCATGGCCTCGACTCCCTCCGCCGAGGCGAGATCGATCAGCAGGACCAGCACCCGGGCCCGCTCGATGTGGCGCAGGAACTGGTGGCCCAACCCCCGGCCCTCACTGGCGCCCTCGATGAGACCGGGGATGTCGGCCACCACATACTCGTAGTGCTCGGTCCTGACCACCCCGAGATGCGGCTCCAAGGTGGTGAACGGATAGTCGGCAATCTTGGGCTTGGCGGCCGAAACCCGGGAGATGAGGGTCGACTTTCCCGCGTTGGGCAGTCCGACCAGGGCCACGTCCGCCATGAGCTTCAACTCAAGGTTGAGCCACCGCTCCTCGCCGACCTCGCCCTGCTCCGCGAAGTTGGGGGCCCGGCGCCGGTTGGACAAGAACCGGGCGTTGCCCCGACCGCCCTGGCCGCCCGCCGCCGCCAGCCACCGGTCGCCCGCCTGGGCCAGGTCCACCAGGACGGTACCGTCGAGAGTCCGCACGATGGTGCCCTCAGGGACGGGTACGTCGAGATCGCCGCCCGCCCGGCCGTGCTTTGCCTTGCCGCTGCCATGGGTGCCCGAGCCCGCCCCCCGATGGGGATGATCGCGAAAACCCAGCAGGGAGGCCATATCGGTAGACGCCACCAGCCACACGTCGCCGCCGCCGCCGCCGTCGCCGCCGTCGGGACCGCCCTTGGCCACATGCGCCTCGCGGCGGAACGCGATGGCCCCGGCGCCGCCATCGCCGGCCTTGACGTGCAGTTGCGCTTCATCGACGAATCCCGACATGTGCTACGAGGCTACCGGGGTCCCCGCCTGGCCCGGCTGTCCACAAGATCAGCGGAGTCCTTGCCGGGATCGACCCGGTTGGCTACGGTTTGCGGGTCTTGGCCATGCTGGGGGAGCCGAAGAGAATGGGTATTTGAGGTCGCTGCGGCGTCCGGCTCCGCGACATCGAGCCCGGTCCACGAAGCTGCGACGGCGGGGTGCCGGCGCCTGCCTCTCGGCTTCCGCCTGCCTGCTCGGGCTGGGGTACGGTTCGACGCTCACCGGGCCCCGCCCCTCGTTGGAGCCGTTGGTCGCCGCGGTGACCAACATCAGCGCCTCCCTCCCGGCGATGCCGCAGGGCTTGGCCCCCCCGCCGACACCAGTGGACCTCGAGCATCAGGCGGCGCCGGATCCCGGCCCTCCCCCCGGCCTGCCCCTGCCCCCGCAGTACCTCACCCACGGGTCGATCGACCAGGGAGTCGACTACCTGGCGCCGGGCGGGACGCCGCTGTTCGCGATCGGGCCCGGCATCATCATCCAAGAGGGGGGACCGGGCACGTCGGGCTTCGGGCCCAATATCCCCATCCTGCAGATCACCGGCGGCCCCCTGGCCGGCAAGACGGTGTACTACGGCCACGCCGGGCCCGACGTGGTACCGGTCGGCACCGTGGTGACCCAAGGCCAGCAGATTTCCATTGTGGGCTACGGTCGGGTGGGGATCTCCACCGCCCCCCACCTCGAGATCGGCTTCTGGCCCCTTGGCAGCTGGCGCGGTGGGCGGCCCATGATGGACTACCTCGACCAGATGATGGGCACCAAGACGGGCCGCTGAGATCCGGTCGGGAAGATCAGGCTTCGGCGGGAGCCTCGGCCGGAGTGACGATGTCGACCAGCCGGCGGCCCTTGCGGCTGGCAAACTTCACCTTGCCGGGGGCCAGCGCGAACAGGGTGTCATCGCCCCCGCGGCCGACGTTGTCACCGGGGTGGAAGTGGGTGCCCCGTTGGCGCACGATGATGGCGCCGGCCAGCACCTCGGTACCGTCGAACACCTTCACCCCGAGTCGCTGGGCATTGGAATCGCGCCCGTTTCGGGTGGAACCGCCGCCCTTGGTCTTCGACATGGTTAACCCTCGCCTGTGGTGATGCCGGTGATCTCGATGGTCGTGTAGTGCTGGCGATGCCCCCAGGACTTCCGACCCCGGGTCTTGTTCTTGTAGGTGAAGCCGTGGATCTTGGGTCCCTTGGCCTCGCCGACCACTCGGGCCGCGACCCGACTGCCGGCCACCCCGGGACCGGCCAAAACCGTGTCGCCATCTACCAGCAGAACCGGCTCGAAGGTCACTTCTGCCCCTTCGGCCGCACCCAGCCGCTCGACGGCCAACGTCTGGCCCTCCTCGACTCGTTCCTGCTTGCCACCTGTCCGGATCACCGCATACACAAGAGGAAGATCTTACCAGAGGAGGTTGCCCGCCCGACCGGGCGGGACGGATTAGAGGAGTTCCTCGTCCAGCAGGATTCCCCGGCCCCCGCAGGTGGGGCAGGTTTCCGAGAAAGATTCGACCAGGCCCTCCGAGACCCGCTTCCTCGTCATTTCGATCAAGCCCAGCTCGGAGATGTCGAACACCTGGGTGCGCGTCTTGTCCCGGGCCAGGGCGTCGCGGAAGGAACGGGCCACCTCGGCCCGGTTGGCCGCGATCTCCATATCGATGAAGTCGATCACGATGATGCCGCCGATATCGCGCAGCCGCAGCTGGCGGGCGATCTCCTCGGCTGCCTCCAGGTTGTTGCGGAACACCGTCTCCTCCAGGTTGGAGGTACCGACGTTCTTGCCCGTGTTGACGTCGATGACGGTGAGGGCCTCGGTGCGTTCGATGATCAGCGACCCCCCCGAAGGCAGCCACACCTTGCGGTCCAGGGCCTTGTGGACCTGCTCGTGGACTCGGTACCGCTCGAAGATCGGCAGTGGGCTGTCGCTGTCGCCGGCGTATTCGACCCGGTCGGCCAGGTCGGGGCTGATGCTGGCGACGTAGTCGCGCACTTCCTCGAACAACTGCTGGTCGTCGATGACGACGCCGCGGTAGTCGTTGTTGAACTCCTCCCGGATGACCCGCACCGCCATGTCCGGCTCCCGGTGCAGCAGGGCGGGCGCCTTGGAGCGCTTGGCTCGGGCGTCGATGTTCTCCCATTGGCGCAACAGCCGGGCCACGTCCCGGCGCAATTCGTCGACGGTCGCGCCCTCGGCCGCGGTGCGCACGATGAGACCGTGGCCGGGCGGCCGGATGTCGTCGAGGATGCGCCGGAGCCGCTTGCGCTCGTCGTCGGCGAGGCGCTTGGAGATGCCGTAGGTGTCGCTGCCGGGGATCAGGACCACGAAGCGGCCCGGGAGGGACACCTCCTGGCTCAATCGGGCCCCCTTGGTCCCGATGGGATTCTTGGTGACCTGGCAGACGATCGTCTGGCCGACCTTCAGCAGCTGCTCGATTCGGGTCTCACGGGGGCCGCCACCACGACCGCGACCCGACCGGCCTCCGCCGTCGGACTCCAGGTCCTCCTGGTCATAGCGCACATCGCCGCGGTACAACACCGCGTTCTTCGGGGTGCCGATGTCGACGAAGGCGGCCTCCATCCCGGGGAGCACATTCTGGACCCGCCCAAGGTAGATATTGCCGTCGATCTGGATGGCGTCGTCGGCGGGCCGGGAGACGTAGTGCTCGATCAGCGAGCGGCCTTCCAGAACCGCGATCTGGGTGGCGTTGGGTTGGACATGGACGAGCATCAGGTAGCGGCCCACCGGTCGCCCCTTGCGCTCCCGGCCCCGACGCCGCTCCAGGGTCTCGGGGTCGATCTCCGAATCCTCGACGGCCCGATCGTCACCGCGGTCACTGCTCGGACCCCGACCTGACCGCCCGCCCCGCCGCCGGCGGCGTCGTCCCTCGGCGCTCTCGTCGGCGGCCGACCCGCCGTCGGACTCGCCCCCCGGCCACGCCCCGCTTCCGGCCCGCGACCCCGAACCGCCACGCGAGCGGGACCCCTCACGGGAACTCTCCCGGGCGCCGTCACGAGCACCCTGGTGGGAGCTGTCCCGGCCCGATTCCGCAGGGGCCGGTCCATCGGCCCCCGAGCGGGCCGGGGCCGAGCCTCCAGTTCCCGCTCCTGACCCCGCACGGCCACGGCCCGGAGCCCGACCGCCAATCCCGTTGGGCCCAGCACCGTCTCCGGCCTTGGCGCCGCGCCCGGCCCGACCCGGCGTCAGTGACGTCGCAGGACCGTTAGTGGTGGGGGCGGGGCGGCTGTCGCCGATCTTGGGCTTGACAGGAAGAGGGATAGGCGCCTGGGGCGCCGCGGCCTCGGGTGGACGGTCGCCCGTTACCGACTCCGCGGCACTGTCGTTCGCGGCTGCATCCGAGGCGTCCGGCGCCCCTGGGGTGGCGGAGATACCCGACCCTGCGGAGCGGGCCCGGTTGCGGCCGCCCCGCGACCCGCGGCGGCGGCGCCGGGCCGGAGCTCCCACGCCAGTGGCGGAGCCCCCCTCTGGGGCGGGGTCAGTGGCGGCGGAGGCGTCCGGGGCCGGGCGAGGCGCCCCGGGCGGCGGGCCGTCCCCGCTCGCCGGGCGGTCGGGTAGTGCGTCGGACATGGTGGTGTTCCCTTCTCATGACGCACGCTCCAAAGCGTGCGGCGCGTCCGTCGCCGCGAGCGGAGCCGCCAGAGGCTCCCACCGCGCGCCGTCGCGCTCGATCCATTGGTGAAGCCTGCGGACAAACCGCTCCTCGACGTCGGGTCCCAGCGCGGCCACCAGCTCGGTGGGGCGGAGGCTGCGGGGCTGGGTCGCCAGGTCGCACTCCAGCCAGGCGCCGTCGGAGGTCACGTCGACCAGGCGGACGGCGCGGATGGCGGGCCGGATGTCCTCGGTCACGGCCCGGCCCTTGCGGGTGCGGGTGATCACGAGGGAATCGGCGGCCAGTAGCCGGCTCACCCGGAGGCCTACGTCGGGTAGAAGCGCACCCGGTTCCACGGGGGCCACCGCCAGGCGCCAGGTGCAGACGGTGACCTCTTCCTGCAGGGACTGCGACCGGTCCTGGCACGCCGCGATGGCGAGGACGTCAACGCCCTCCGGCAGGGCGGCCGACAGGCCGGTGGTCAAACCCTCGAGGTCAAGTTGAGGAGCGCCGCCCTCGGGTGGGGTGTCGTTCAACTCGATGTCGAGGTATTCGGCTACCGATTCGTAGCCGGTGGACAGGGCCAGGCCGAAGCTAACCCGGGGCCGGGGCGAGAATCCGTTCGAATAGGCGAGCGGAAGATTGATCCGGCGAAACGCCCGTTCCCACATCCGGGCGGTGTCGCGATGACTGGTCCAGCGAACCTTTCCCAACTTGGCAAAACGGATCCTCAGCCGGCTCACCGGGCCCCCCCACTTCGAGCCGCGAGCAGCGTCACGGGCACGAAGCCGCCCGTTGCCAGATCCTGACCTGTGCCCTGGCTGCCACCGGCGGGGGGGACGGGGGAGGCCACCACGTGCTCGATCCCGTACTCGGTGCACGCCCCGCAGTCGTAACACGGCGTCCACCGGCAATCGGGCAGGCCGTACTCGTTCAAGGCGTCGCGCCAGTCCTGCCAGAGGAAATCCCGGTGCAGGCCCGCCGAGATGTGGTCCCAGGGCAGGACCTCGTCGCTTTGGCGGTGGCGCTCGACGTACCAGTCGATCGACAGGCCATGGGCGGCCATAGCCGCCTCCCAGAGGGATAGATCGAAATACTCCGACCACTCCTGGAAGGTCCCCCCGGCCCGCCAGACATCTTCGATGGCGGCGCCCACCCGCCGATCGCCCCGGCTGGCAATCCCCTCGGCCAGGGTGGCCCGCGGGTCGTGCCAGCGCATCTGGATCCCTTTTTCCCCCTTGGTGGCATCGCGGAGGAGGTTGATGCGGCGCTGGAGCTCGGCCACGCCGACCTGGCCGAACCACTGGAACGGGGTCTGGGGCTTGGGCACGAACCCGCCGACGGAGGCCGTCACCGACGTGGCCTTGGTGTGGCGGCGGCCCACCGCCACACAGTTGCGGGCCAGCTCCGCGATGCCGAGGGTGTCGGCGTCGGTCTCGGTCGGCAGCCCGGTGAGGAAGTACAGCTTGACCCGCCGCCAGCCCTGGGAAAAGGCGGAATCGACCGCGCCGTAGAGGTCTTCCTCGGTGATCAGCTTGTTGATGACCTGGCGCATCCGCCAGGTTCCCGCCTCGGGGGCGAAGGTCAAACCGGTGCGCCGGGCCTTCTGGAGCTCGTTGGCGATGCCCACCGTGAAGGCGTCCACGCGGAGGCTGGGCAGGCTCACCGAGACGGGACTGACCGCCGCCTGGCCGGTGCACATGGGGTCGCCGATGATCCCGCCGACTGCTTCTTTGATCCCCGAGTAGTCGGCGCTGGACAGCGACGTCAGGCTGACCTCGTCGTAGCCGGTGCGACGCAGGCCGTCGCGCACCATCCGGGAGACCTGCTCGGCCGGGCGCTCCCGCACCGGCCGGGTGATCATCCCGGCCTGGCAGAACCGGCAACCCCGGGTGCAGCCCCGGAAGATCTCCACGTTCAGCCGGTCGTGGACGACCTCGGTGAGCGGGACCAGCTGGTGCTTGGGGTAGGGCCAGGCGGCCAGGTCGGCGATGGTGCGTTTCTGGACCTGGGCGGGCACGTCGGGATACCGGGGCCGGATCGCGACCAAACGGGGGCCGTCGTACTCGACGTGGTACATGGACGGGACGTAGACCCCCGGGACCGAGGCCAGATTTCTGAGAAGGCGGCCCCGGGACCCGGGCGTGGCCCGGCCCGGGTCTCGTTTCCACTCCCCCACCACTTCGGAGACCTCGGTCACCACTTCTTCGCCGTCGCCGATCACGAACAGGTCGACGAAGTCGGCCAGGGGCTCGGGGTTGAAGGTGCAGTGGCCGCCCGCCGCCACGAGCGGGTGGCTCTCGTCGCGCTGTTCGGCCCGCACGGGCACGCCGGCCAGGTCGATGCAGTTGAGGACGTTGGTGTAGACCAGCTCGGCCGACAGGTTGAACGCCAGCAGGTCGAACTCACCGGCGGGGCGGTGGGTGTCGACCGAGAAGAGGGGCACTCCCCGCTTCCGCATGGCCGCTTCCATGTCGACCCAGGGGGCGTACGACCGCTCGGCGGCACTCCCAGGATGCTCGTTCAGCAGCTCGTAGAGGATTTGGAGGCCCTGGTTGGGCAGGCCGATCTCGTAGCTGTCGGGGTACAGGAGCAACCAGTCGACCCGGCCCTGCCCCGGCGCGGGCGGCGGGCTAACCATCCCGTCCTCGCAGCCGATGTAGCGAGCCGGCTTCTGTACGTGGGCGAGGAGCGGCTCGATGCTCGGCCAAAGGCTGGTCATGTCCCGCTCCAGTGTAGCCGGGGCACCCCTGATAGCCCTCGGCGAGCCCCCGGTTGGATGGGCGCGGCCCGCATCAGCGGTCAGCTATAGCGGCGCATCTGGACGTTCAGGACCAGTCCGATGGCCGCGAACGAGCACACCATGGCGGAACCGCCGTAGCTCATAAACGGCAGCGGGATGCCCGCGATGGGCATGATGCCCATCGTCATGCCCATGTTCTCGAAGACCTGGAAGACCAGCATGGCCAGCACCCCCACGCAGATCAGGGTGCCGGTGGCGTCGCGGGCGGTGGTCGCGGCTCGCCACACCCGCCACACCATGAGCACGAACAAGCTCAAGAGCAGCACCGAACCCACGAGACCCAGCTGTTCGCCGACCGCGGTGAAGATGAAGTCGGTCTGCTGTTCGGGCACGTAGGACAGGTTGGTCTGGGTTCCCTTGAACAGGCCCTTGCCCAAGACGCCGCCCGAGCTGACCGCGATCTTGGACTGGTTGAGGTTGTAAGTGGCCGTCACCTTGCTGCTGGAGTCGAGGAATGCCGTAAGCCGGTCCTTCTGGTACTGGTGGAGGACCCCGAAATGGAGCACCGCGGTCACGCCGAGCAGCCCCACCCCGGCCAGCACCGCCAGGTGCCGCCCTTGCAGGCCCCCGACGAGCAACACCCCGAAGAGGATGGCGGCCAGCACCAGGGCGGTCCCGAGGTCGGGCTGGCGGTAGATCAGGGCGAAGGGCACTGCCGCCAGGCCCAGGATGATGGCCAGCTCCCGGCCCCCCAGCCGGCCCTTGTAGTTGGCGCAAATGGCGGCCAGGGCCACGATCAGGGCGATCTTGGCGAACTCCGAGGGCTCCAACTGGTAAGCGCCGATTTGGAACCATGCCTGGGCACCCTTGCTGCGCTTGCCCAGCGGCGTCATGATCGCCAGGAGGGCGAGCACGCTGCCCACGTACAACACCGGAGCGAAATCCCGCAGTCGGCGGTAGTCGATGGACGCCGCCACGGCCATCACCACGACACCCACCAGGACGAAGGCAGTCTGACGCTTCAGGTAATACCCGGGGTCGAGGCCCTGGGCCACCAGCTTGTCGCGGGTGGCGCTGTAGATCATGAGCAGGCCGAAGAAGGCGACGCCGACGGTCGCCAGGGCGAGGCCGACATCGACGTGACGCCAGGCGGCGGCGGGGGTTCTCCGTGCCGACCCCGAGATGCCCGCCGCCCGCCGGGGTACCGCGATGGAAGCCACGTTCAGTCCTTTCCTCCAAGCCCAATGACAACCTGGCCCGGGGTCAGGTTGAACAGGCCGTCGTAGATCCGCCGCACGACCGGTGCCGCAGCATCGGCACCGTAGCCCGACTCCTCCATGACCGCTTCCACCACGAACTGGGGGCTCGTCGCGGGAGCGAAGGAAACGAACAGCGAAGTCGGGTCCCTGCCCTGCACCTGGGCGGTGCCGGTCTTGCCCGCCACCGGGTACTGGTTGAGCGGAAAGCCGGTGAAGGCATTGTGGGCCGTTCCGTCGCCGGCCGAGGTCACGCCCTCGAAGCCGGCCAGCATGGCGTCGCGCCACAATGGCTGGATGTCGACGTGGCCCTTGGCCAGCGGCGCCAGCTGCTGCAGGACCTTGCCCTGCTGATCGGTGGTCTTGAGGGCGATCTGGGGTGTCCACACCGTGCCCCCGTTGGCGAAGGTGGCGTAGGCGTTGGCGAGCTGCAGCGGCGTCACGGCCACCTCGCCCTGGCCGATGGCGGTGTTGACGTTGTCACCTGTGAACCAGTGGCCCTCGGTGAAGACCTTGGGGTACTGGGCGTGCTCCTTGGCCCGGCTGGCCGGGTCGGGGACACGACCGGCGCCCTCGTTGGGCAGCGGGATGCCCGTGGGGCTGCCGAACCCGAACTGACGGGCCACGTTCTGCAGACCGTCCTGGCCGAGCTTGCCGTTCTCGTTCCAGAAGGTGGCGCCGATTTGGTAAAAGTAGGCGTCACTGGAAACCGTGATGGCCCGGGTCAGGTTGACTTGCCCGTAGACCTGGTGGTTGTCGTTGTTGAAGCACCCCGCGACCTGGAACCTCGGGTTGCATTGCAGCTTGCCGACCTGGAGGAAGCCCCGGTCGTTGAAGTACTGGGTCGGGGTGATGATGCCCGTTTGCAGGCCCGCCACCGCGGTGGTCAGCTTGAAGGTGGAGCCGGGGGCGTACTGGCCCTGGATGGTCCGGTCGTTCAACGGGCGGCCGGAGTCGTTCAGGTACTGGACGAACTTGGCCTGGCTGATGCCGCCGACGAAGTCCTGGGGGTTGTAGGTCGGGTTGGTGGCCAGCGCCAGCACCGACCCGTCGGTCGGGCTCATGACGACTACCGCACCGCCGGGGGCGGCGAAGGTGTGCCCCGGGCCCCCGGCCCCCCGGTCGCTGTTGAGCCGAGCCGCAGCCAGGCCCTGGGAGAGCGACTCCTCGGCCAGCTTCTGGATGTTGATATCGACCGAGAGCCAGACATCACGGCCCTGCACCGGAGGCTCCGACGAGAGCACCCCGATCACCTGGCCGTGCGAGTTCACCTGGAGCTTGGTGAGCCCGGGCTTGCCCCGGAAAGCATCCTCGTAGGCGGCCTCGACGCCGACCTTGCCGATCTGGTCGTCGGCCTGATATCCCTGGCGCTTGCGGGCCGGGGTGAGCTCCGAGCCGCTGATCTGGCCCACGTAGCCGAGCACGTTGGCGGCCACGGTGCCGAAGGGGTAGGAGCGCTCGGCGATGGCCTGCACCGCCACGCCCGGGAACTCCGCCTGGTGCTCGCGGAGGTACACCACCACGGGGGCCTGGACATTGACCGCCATGGGGACCGGCACGTAGGGGCTGTAGCGCTTGTCGTTGACCCGCTGCAGAAGTTCGTCGTTGGAGACGTTGAGCAGGAGGGCCAAGCGGCTGATGACCTCGGGCTCGCGGACCGCGGTGACCCGGCTGATGGTGACCACCTCCGAGACGGTGTTGTCCACGATCACCTTGCCGTTGCGGTCGAGAATGCGGCCCCGCGGGGCAGGGGTGTAGACGAGGCGGACCGAGTTGTCCTGGGCGGCCGCCTGAGCCTTGGGTTCGTTGATCACCTGGAGGAACCACAACCGGGCGAACAGGGCTCCGAAGAGGCACACGATCACCACCGCCAGCACCGTGAGGCGTACCTGGGGCGACGGAACGTCGGCCTGGGCGCTCACGGGGCGTTCCTCTCGGGACTCATCGGGAGTCCTTACGGGCGGTCCTCACGGGGTGGTCATCCGGGGCGGTGCTCACGGGGTGGTCATCCGGGGCGGTGCTCACGGGGCGGTCATCCGGGGCGGTGCTCACGGGGCGGTCATCCGGGGTGGTGCTCACGGGGCGGTCATCCGGGGCGGTGCTCACGGGGTGGTCATCCGGGGCGGTGCTCACGGGGCGGTCATCCGGGGTGGTCTTGCGGGGCGGTCCTCACGGGCGGTCCTCATGGGGACCTGCGGGTGGCGCCCGACAGCCGGGCCGCCCGGGCGGCGCGCTGCGACCGGGCCGAATGACGGGCGGCCGTCGCCGACACCTCACCGGCTCCCGGCGCGGAACGGCCCGACCACCCGCTCCCCCCGTCGCTCGGGCCCAGCGCCGCCCAGCGCAGCATCCGGCAGGCGGGTACCGAGAGAAGGGCGTTCATCAGGCCCACCAAGGTGGCCGTCTTCACGATCTCGACCGGGCCCATCTGGGTCAGCTGGGATTGACCGACCATGACGCCGGCGACGACAAAGGCGACGACGCCGGCTGCGCTGCCCACCAGCGCCGTCCCCGGGGCCAGCAGCCACCCCTCCTGGAGCACCGTCCGGCGGAGGGAACCGATGGCGTAGCCGACCAGGCAGAAGGTGAGGGCGGACAGCCCGAGTGGCGTGGTCGCGAGGAACAGGTCGGCCAGCAACCCCGACGAGAACCCGACCAGGGCACCGAGTTCGGGGCCGCCGATCAGGGCGGCACAGACCGTGCACAGGAGCATCAGGTCGGCACACACTCCGAGAATGCGGAGGTCGGGCACCAACGTCGTCTGCAGGATCAGGGCCACGACGAGGACCGCCGCCAACCGCAGCCGGGCCGCGGCCTCAGGGCTCACCGGGCCGCCTCGAGCGGTTGGGAACGGGGCTGGTCACCCCGGTGCCTCACGACTGCGGCGACCACTGCAGAACCTGCACGTATTCCAAGCGGGAGAGGTCGGCGGTGGGACGGACCGTCACCGCCTGTTGCAGCTGGCCGGGGGCCGTCTTGACCGACTTCACTGTGGCCACCGGGATGTCCTTCGGATACTGCTCCATGCTGAGTCCACTCGTCACTAGCTTGTCGCCCACGTTGATCTGGGTGGTGGCATCCACCAGCTCCAGGTTCAAGGGATTGCCCCGGCCGGCGCCGTCGGCGACGAACACCGTCGCGTTGATGGTCGACTGCACACCCACGCTGAAGGTGGGATCGGTGAGCAACAACACGGTGGCGTGCTTGGCCGATACCTGGGCCACCCGGCCGACCAGGCCACCACCGTTGACAACCGGCATGTTGACCGCGATCCCGCTGTCGGTGCCCCGGTTGATCTGGATCGCCGTCTCGAAGTTGGACGATGTCGTATCGACGACCTGGGCCAACACGGTGGGGATGTTGCCCACGAAATCCAGATGCGCCATCTCCGAGAGGATTTTCAGCTCCCGCTGGGCGTCCGACGCGGTCAAGGCTTGGCCCCTGGCCTGCGCTAGCTGGTCACGGAGCTGGGCATTCTCCTTCTTGAGCGACCCGTAGTGGAAGGCCCCGGTGAAGAAGTCGCCGATCGGGCGCAACACCGAGTGGGTCGCCGACTGGATGGGCGCGAACACATCATGGGCCCCACCCCGGATCGTCCCCGTCACCCCGCCGCCGTTGGCCCGGGTGTCGACGGTTACCAGCGTGATCGCCGTGAGGACCAGGAGTAGGAGTAGGAATCGCGGTCGGGAGCTCCGGCGGTAGACAGCCAAGGCGAATCAGCGGTGTGACGGAATCAGTGACCCTGCGAAGAGATGAGAACCTGCTTCAAGGCCTCGAACTCCTCCAGGCACTGGCCGCTTCCCACTGCCACCGACAGCAGCGGGTTGTTGGCGATGATGATCGGCATCCCGGTCTCCGCCGACAGCCGGGCGTCCAGGCCGTGCAGGAGGGCGCCGCCCCCGGTCAACACGATTCCCTGCTCCATGATGTCGGCGGCCAGCTCGGGTGGGGTCTTGTCGAGGGTGATCTTCACTGCGTCCACGATGGCCGCCACCGGCTCTTCGATGGCCTCGCGGATCTCCTCGGTGGTCGTCACGATCGTCTTGGGGAGGCCCGTGATCAGGTCCCGCCCCCGGATCTCGGCGTGCAACTCCTCCTCCAACGGGCAGGCGGAACCGAGGGCGATCTTGATCTCTTCGGCGGTGCGCTCCCCGAGGGCCAGACTGTATTCCTTCTTGATGAACGCAATGATCCCCTCGTCAAGCTCGTCGCCGCCGATGCGCACCGACTGGCTGGTGACGATGCCCCCGAGGGAGATGACCGCCACTTCGGTAGTGCCCCCGCCGATGTCGACGACCATGTTGCCGGTCGGCTCGTGCACCGGCAGGCCGGCGCCGATGGCGGCCGCCATGGGCTCCTCGATGATGTAGGCGGGCTTGCGGGCCCCGGCCGACTCGGCCGCCTCCATGACCGCCCGCTGCTCGACGCCGGTGATGCCCGAGGGCACGCAGATCACCATGCGGGGCTTGGCGAACTTGCGGGGTCCGTGGACCCGGCGGATGAAGTAGGCCAACATCTTCTCGCAGATGTCGAAATTGGCGATCACGCCGTCGCGGAACGGCCGGATGGCCTGAATGTGGCTGGGCGTGCGCCCGATCATCCGCTTGGCCTCGGCGCCGACCGCCAGCGGGCGATCGTCCTTGATGTTGACGGCCACCACTGAAGGCTCGTTGAGGACAATCCCCCGCCCCCGGACGTAGACCAAGGTGTTGGCCGTGCCCAGGTCAACCGCCATGTCGCGGCCGAAAAGTGATGAGAAACCGCTGTCAGACACGATGGGGGCCTCCTCCCAGGATCGGAGGTCGAACGGCAAGGCTAGGTGGGATCGGCGGCGGTAACAAGCCACGATCCCCCATTTCTGCAGGTGGCGAGGCTATTATGCGCGGCCCGCCAACGCCGGGAACCAGAGGGTGATCTCCCGTTGCGCCGATTCCGGTCCGTCCGAGGCGTGGATGAGGTTTTCGGTCGGATGAGTAGCCAGGTCCCCCCGGATGGTGCCCGGCGCCGCCTTGGCCGAGTTGGTGGACCCGGTGATGCGCCGGACGACATCCCAGGTTCCCTCGGGTCCCTCAATCACCATCGCCAGCAGCGGCGAACGGGTGATGAAGGCCACCAGCGTCTGGAAGAACGGCTTGCCGACGTGCTCCGAATAGTGTCCGGTGGCCGTCTCGATGTCGATGTGGCGCAACTCGGCGGCCACCAGCCGCAGTCCCTTGTGCTCCAACCGGGCGATGATCTCTCCGCACAGGCCACGCTCTACGGCATCCGGCTTACATATGACCAGGGTTCTGTTGGTTGCCATGTTGGAAAAAGGGTACCCGCTAACTGCGGCTAGCAAAGTGGCCCCAAAGGACTGTTTTGGGCGCCGTTCAACGCTTTGGGTGTGCCGTATCCCGGAATAACCGGGATAGGGCACGCCCAAAGCGATCAAGCACACCCAAAGCCTCCCGAAGGGCGCCTACCGAAAAGGGGGCCTACCGAAGGGCCTACCGACGGTGGCCGATCGCGGCACGGGCCGCTCCCACCACATAGAGGGAGCCGGTGACGATGATGAGGTCGTCCTCGCCCGCGACCTCCCGGGCCCGATCCAGCGCCTCGGCCACCGATGGCGCCGGCTCGGCGTCCATGCCGAGCACCATGGCCGCCTTGGCGACCACGTCGGCGGGTTGCGCCCGGGGGCTCGGGGGTGGGCAGGTGATCACGTGGCGGGCCTTGGGGGCACCGAGCGCCTGGAGCATCTCCCCGGGGTCCTTGCCCCGGAGCATCCCCACCACCATGATCCGGGATCGGACGTCGCCGAACTCCTCGTCGATGGCGGCCGCCATGGCCTCGGCGCCGGGGAGGTTCTTGGCGCCGTCCAGCAGGATCAGGGGGCGCCGGCCCACCACCTCCAGCCGCCCCGGCGATTTGACCTGGGCTGCCGCCTCGGCCAGCAGGTCGGCCTCGATGGGGGCGCCGAAGAACTCCTCGGCCGCCACCACCGCGTCCAGGAAGTTGTACGCCTGATGACGGCCGTGCAGGGCCAGGTAGACGTCGTAGTAGGCCGCAGACGGGGTCCGGAGGCTGATGAGCCGCCCGCCGACCGCCACGTCGTTGCTCATGATCTCGAAGTCACGGTCCCGGAGAAGCAGCCGGTCGGCGCCTTCCGCCTCGAAGATGGGCACCAGGTCGGGCCGCTTCTCCGACAGCACCAGGGTGCTGCCGGGCTTGACGATGCCCGCCTTCTCCTTGGCCACGTCGGCGAGGGTCGGTCCCAGGAACTCCAGGTGATCCAGGCCCACGTTGGTCACCACCGCCACCTGACCATTGGCCACGTTGGTGGCGTCCCATCGCCCGCCCAGGCCGACTTCGATCACTGCGACATCCACCGGCCGTTCCCCGAACCAGCGGAAGGCGGCCGCCGCCAGCAACTCGAACCAGGAGGGCCGGGCCGCCCCGGCGCCCAGCATCTCCTCCAGCAGGGCCAGGTCGGACAGGAGCTCCGCCAACTCGGTATCTGAGATCGGCACACCATTGTTGGTGAGCCGCTCGTTGACCACCTCCAGGTGGGGGCTGGTGAAGGTCCCCACCGACAGCCCTTTGGCTATGAGGATGGCGGTAACGGCCCGGGCGGTAGAGGTCTTCCCGTTGGTGCCCGTCAGGTGGATGACCGGGTAATCGTGCTGGGGGTCGCCCAGGATGTGCATGAGGCGGCGCATCCGGGCCGGGTCGGGTAGCGGCCGGTTGGCGTCGGCCAGCATCCGCTCCAGGTTCTGATGCGAGTCCAGCCAGGCGAGCGCGTCGCCCAGCTCCATCGTCGGCACCCCGCCCCTAGGCCTTAGGTGGTCTCAATGGCTCAGTCGCACCAGACCCCCCGGGCGACTCAAGCGGCGTGGTCGAGCCGGGCCGCAAACTCCTCGGCCGCGTCCTGCAGCGCCGTCCGGGTGGCAGCCACGGCGTGGGTCGCCTGGCGACGGGCCCGGCGGGCCGCCCGTTCCGCCTTGTCCATAGCGTCCGACACCGCCTTCTTGGTTGCCTTTTGCTCCTCACGGGTCAGCTTGGCCGCCTTGGCCTGGGCGGCCCGCCGGGCCCGGTGAGCGGCCTTCTTCTGCTCCCGGACCAGGTGCCGGGCTTGGGACCGGGCTTTCTCCTTGGCCACCGCCACGACCTGCCGGGCCGCTTTGCGCTCCCGGCGAGAAAGCTTCTGGGCCTGGGCCCGGGATGCTTTGATGACGTGGTCGGCTTGGGCCAGTGACCTTTTGACGGCGTGGTCGGCTTGGGACCGGGCGGCCCCCAGTGCCTCCTCGGTACGGTCCCGGGCCTGAGCCTGAACCTGAGCCGTTGCCTTGCGGGCCCTCTTACGCTGTTTGCGGGTCATCTGCTCGGCCTTCGCCTTGGCCCGCACCACGGCCTGCATGGCCGCCTTGCGCTGGGCCTTGGTGAGGACCTCGGCGCGCCGCAGTTGATCGAGTCCGGCATCGGCCAACGCCGCCCGGGTGGCGCTTCTCTGGGCCCGACTGCGGCCCCGGCAACCCAGCCTTTTCCCGAGTACCGCCCCGACCACGGCCCCCCCGGCGCCGCCCACGGCAGCATTGCGAGCCAGTTCGTTTACGGGACGATCCTTGCTGTAGGCCTCGACCGCGGCCACGCCGGCACCTAACGCGGCGCCCAGCAGCGCACCCTTCAACAACTTGCTCATGGTTATGGAGGCTACTCGGCGACCCGGTTTGTGCGCGCCCGGCGGCCAGTGGTCCGGAGTTCGGTTGCTTAGGAGGCGGCCCGGCGGGGCCGGGTTTCCTTCTCGCCGCTGGCGGCGCGGGGAACCAGGGTCGGGTTGACCCGGTCGAGCACGACCGAGCGGTCGATCACGCAGCGGCCGATGTCGGAACGGCTGGGCAGGTCGTACATGACCTCGAGCAGCACCTCTTCCAGGATCGCCCGGAGACCTCGGGCGCCGGTGCCCCGCAGCAGCGCCTGCTCGGCGACCGCCTCGAGGGCATCGGCCTGGAACTCCAACTCCACGTTGTCCAGCTCGAACACCCGGTGGTACTGGCGGACCAGGGCGTTCTTGGGTTGGACGAGGATGCGCACCAACGCTTCCCGATCCAGGTTGGACACGGCCCCGATGACGGGAAGCCGGCCCACGAACTCGGGGATCAAGCCGAACTTCAGGAGATCCTCGGGCAGCACCTTGGTCAGAAGCTCGCCCTCGGAACGATCGCCGGCACCCCGGATGTCGGCCCGGAAGCCGATTCCTTGATGGCCGATCCGGCCCTCGATAATCCGGTTGAGCCCCGCGAAGGCGCCCCCGCAGATGAAAAGGATGTTGGTCGTGTCGATCTGGATGAACTCCTGGTGGGGGTGCTTGCGACCCCCCTGGGGCGGTACCGAGGCGGTGGTCCCCTCCAGAATCTTGAGCAGGGCCTGCTGGACGCCCTCGCCGGAGACGTCACGGGTGATCGACGGGTTCTCGCTCTTGCGGGCGATCTTGTCGATCTCGTCGATGTAGATGATCCCCGTCTCCGCCTTCTTGACGTCGTAGTCGGCGTTCTGGATCAGTTTGAGGAGAATATTCTCGACGTCCTCGCCCACGTAGCCGGCCTCGGTGAGGGCGGTGGCGTCGGCGATCGCGAAGGGGACGTTGAGCATGCGGGCCAGGGTCTGGGCCAGCAGCGTCTTGCCGCAGCCGGTGGGCCCCAGCAAGAGGATGTTGGACTTCTGGAGCTCGACCTCGGCGTCGTGATAGCCGCCCGCCTGGACCCGCTTGTAGTGGTTGTAGACCGCTACCGACAGGATCTTCTTGGCCCGTTCCTGGCCGATGACATAGTCGTTGAGGAAGTTGAAGATCTCAGTCGGTTTGGGCAACTCGTCGAAGTGGACCTCGGAAGACTCCGCCAATTCCTCTTCGATGATGTCGTTGCACAGATCGATGCACTCGTCGCAGATGTAGACACCAGGTCCGGCGATCAGCTTCTTGACCTGCTTCTGCGACTTCCCGCAGAAGGAGCATTTGACCAGATCGCTGCTTTCTCCGAACTTCGCCACTCCGATGTCCCCCCGGACCTTCAGGCGACGCCAGCGGCCAACGGAACGCCCGCTAACTCACGTGCCGTGATCACCTCGTCGATAATGCCGTAGATCTCAGCTTCCGCAGCGCTCATGATGAAGTCCCGATCGGTGTCCTTGGCGACCTTGGCGACCGCTTGGCCGGTGTCGAAGGCGAGCATCTCGTTGAGCAGGTCCCGCATGCGCAGGATCTCCTTGGCCTGGATCTCGATATCCGCGGCTTGGCCGGCGGCTCCGCCGTAGGGCTGGTGGATCAGGATGCGGGCGTGGGGGAGGGCGAAACGCTTGCCTTTGGTCCCCCCGGCCAGCAGTACTGCGGCGGCCGACGCGGCCTGCCCGTAGCAGAACGTCGAGATGTCGTTCTTGACGAACTTCATGGTGTCGTAGATGGCGAACAGGGCCGTGATGTCTCCGCCGGGACTGTTGATGTAAAGACTGATGTCCTTGTCGGCGTTCTTGTACTCCAGATACAGCAACTGGGCACAGACCGTGTTGGCCACGTGGTCGTCGATCGGCGTCCCGAGGAAGACGATGAACTCTTCCAGCATCCGGCTGTAGAGGTCGTAGGTGCGGGTGCCACGGTTGGTCTCTTCGACCACGCTCGGGGGGTAGTAGCTGGCTTGGGGGTTGATCACGCTCTCCGGCCTCGGTTTCTGTTGCTCGTGCTTGGTGCTTCGTTGGCTGGCTGGTGTTGCCGTCTACTCGGAGCCGGCGGCGTCGGCCGCCTGGACTGTGCTCTCCTCGTTGAGTTCGGTCTCTTCGGCTGCGATGTCGGTGTCGGGCGGTTCATCGAGCAGCGCTCGGTCTATCGGATGACCCTGGGGATCGACCGCCTCGATATGGTCGACGAGCCACTCGATTGCTTTGCCTTTCCGTACGTCCGAGCGTACCGCGGCCATCTGCTCACTGCTCTCAAGTTGCTCCCGAACGATGGCCGTCTCGGTCTCGAAGCGGTCCGCGAGGCGCCCGATCTCGGCATCGACATCGTCGTCGCTGACGTCGATACTCTCGAGTTCAGCGACTGCCCGCAGGGCCAGGTCGGCCTTGACCGCCTGGATCGCCTGGGTTCGCAGCTCGGCCAGCAGCTGCTCCTGGGTCCGTCCCGTGACGCCCAGGTACTGGCCGACGTTGAGGCCCTGCTGGCGCAGCGCGTTCTCGAGCTCGTGGGCCCGGTGGGTGATCTCTTCTTTTATCAGCGGCTCCGGCGGGTCCTCCTGGACCAGGTCGGCCACGGCGTCGATGGCCTGGGTCCGCAGCGCCGTCTGGGCCTGGGCCCGCTTCACGACCGTGAGCCGCTTCTCGATGTCGGCCACCAACTCCGCCGCCGTCTCGAACTCCGATGCCTCGCTGGCCCACTCGTCGGTGACCTCGGGAAGGATCATCTCCTTCACGTCCTTGACAGCCACCTCGTAGGCCAGCTGCGGGCGGGGCGGCCCGGCCTCGCCGCCTTCCCCCTCCGCATCGGTGTTGGCCTCCTGGGGTGTCACGCCCATGTCGACGACGAACTCCAGCGTGTCGCCCGCCGTCGCCCCCTCGAGGTGTTCGTCCAGCTGGGGGCCGTAACTGCCCGAGCCCACCTCGTAAAGGAGGTCCTCGTTGCTGGTCCCCCGCTCAGGGTCGGTCTCGCCCGGGAGGTGGATTTTGAGGTCGATGGTGACATGGTCGCCGGAGCCGATGGGCCGCTCGACGGGCACCAGTTCCCCGAAGTTGGCCCGCAGCTTGTCGAGCTGGGCCTGGACCTCCTCGTCGGTGAGAACCGGCGAGGGAATGGTGACCCGCAGGCCTCCGTAGCCGGCCAGCTGGACCTGGGGCCGGATCTGGATGATGGCGTCGAAGCTGACCGGGCCCTCGTGCTCGCCGCCGGTGATGTCGATCTCGGGGGGGGCGATGGCGTCGAGGTCGTATTCCCGGACGGCCTCGTTGTAGTACTCGGCCAGCGAGCCCCGGATGGCCTCGGCTCGGGCCGTCTCCTTGCCCAACCGGGCTTCGAGTATCCGTCGGGGCGCCTTACCCGGGCGGAACCCGGGGATGCGGACGTCCCTCGCAATCTTTCGATAGGTGGCGTCGAGAGCCTTTTCGAACTCGTGCTCGTCGATCGTGACCGAGAGCTTGATCTTGTTGCCCTCGAGGGGCTCAACGACGGTTTCCATACGGGTGACGCAGTCTACCGACCCGACCACCGATGCGGGCCAATGGGCGGCGAGGCCTCCCCGGAGGCCGGTACCATTGGCCGAGGGCCACGGGGAGTAGCGCAGCGGCAGCGCACCTGCTTTGGGAGCAGGAGGCCGGGGGTTCAAATCCCCCCTCCCCGACCGGTGCACGTCGAAGGGGGGCCTTGGCGGCCAGGCGGACAGTAACCTCCTAGCCGCCGCGGGTGTAGCTCAATGGTCAGAGTCCCAGCCTTCCAAGCTGGTCATGCGGGTTCGATTCCCGTCACCCGCTCTCGACAAAAAGCCCAGGTCGTCAGAGTGGGTAAGAGGGTTCTCACCGAGGGTCCTCGGAAGGGCGGCAAAGGCCGGCGTGCCACACGCGTGCCACACCGAGAATGAAAACAGCGGACAGGAGGGGTCCACAACGGGCACTGCTGAGGGCGATTGCGCCCGTCAGAGCGAGCGCGATCCTGGCCCCTCGGGTGCTACGCACGGCCTTCGCAGCAGCCCTCCTGACGCCTCTTGGCAGGCCGGGCTCTGCGCCTCACTCGGCCGAGTTCGACCTAGACCGGTAGGGCCGCCTCGACGTGGCCGATGTCGATGGCGCCGGAGTCCGGGATAGGCACTCCGTCGTCGGCCAGGCCCTCGAGATGGAGCGCGATTGCCTCAGCTGCGAGCTGCTCCGTTTCCGCTCTCGTCGCGCCGGCTACGCCGACGCCAGGGAGTGCCGGAAGATAGGCGCTCCAACCGTTGACGGTTCGCTCGAAGACCACCAGCCAGGCGCTGACCGCTCCTCCTCCGGCAGGATCCGCTTACCGCATAGTGGTGCCATCGTACGGCGGCACGTCGTGTCCGAACTTGTGTCAGGTTCGTGCGGTTTCGAGGGTGAGCCCCGGAACGTCTCCGAAGATGCGGCCGTTGGAAACGAGTGGGATGGCGAGCCGGATGGCCGTTGCCGCGATCCACCGGTCCGCGTCGTGCTCGCGCTGATGCAGCGGGTGCCCGATCCTCTCGCAGTTGATTCGTAGCTGTGCGTAGACCCCGATGAGCTCAGGGCCGGTGTGGATGATCTCGGCTTGGTCGATGCGAGCGTCGAGCTTCGCCATCCGACTCTCACCCCAGTTGCGGCGCATCGCTCCGAAGCGGATTTCTGCCGCCGTCTGAAAGGAGATGAACGCCTGTCTGCCTGCAATGAGCGGTTCGTAGACGACGGATGAGCTTGGACCCGGGGACGAGGTCGGCGCCGAAGACGTCGGTGTCGATGACGATTGGGCCGCGAGGAAGTCGGCCGCTCACACCTCAAGCGCTGCGAGGAACGCGGCACCTTCTTCCTCGGAGAGGCCGTCGATGATCATCTCCTCGTGAGATGGCAGCGGCCGAGCACGACGAAACAACTCCTGGACGGGAAGTTCAAGGTGGTCATCGTGGCGCGGGCGGAGCGGGTCGGTCGACATCTCGCTACCAATTGTACGAACAGCGGTGGCATGCATCACTCGCTCTGCGGGTTCGATCCCACGGGCCCCGCCGACGACGTCCTCGTCGCTCCGACTCCAGCTCAAAATGAGCTCACCGACGGGCCATCTTCGAGGGAGACCAACGTTCCACTCAGGTCAGGTCCAGACCCCCTCCGCATGCACGATGGCCGCCGCCGGGTCGGCGCCGTCGATCACGGCCCGCAATCCGTCGAGGTATTGCTCTACGCCCATGATGTTGGCCAGCAGCAGGTGGTCCACGATGGGGTCAGAAAGCTCGGCGCCTTCGAAGTCGACGGCCGTCCGGAGCCGGACGTCACCGTCATCGAGGTCAAGCTCGAAGGTCGCGATCGCGAGCCCGAAGTTCGCCCGGGTGAGGTACAGCGCAACCTCGGTCCGTCGCGCGGGCGGGACCTCCACCGGGACGATTGAGTAGACGATCAGCTGCTGCTGTTTGTCTCGTATGTCGAAGACCACGGTCCAGGAGCCGGTGTCGGTCGAGACATCGGTGACAATGCCGTCGCCGTGGTCCTCGTACGCCCAGGATCTCGTCGTCAGGTAGCCGATCACGGCGGCGTGGAGGTCAGGCACCGCTTATCGATCCGGCCCGTTGGTCCTCGAGGAACTTCTTTGCCCCGCCCGGGTAGGGGTCCTTGCCGCGCAGACCGAACGCGTCCGGGGTGCCCATCGGGATGTACTCGACAGCCGATAGGTTGACGCCGCGTGCCTCGAGCTCCTCGAACACCTGCACCATCTCCTCGCTGGTCGGTAAGTAGTGCCCACTCTTGTTGGTGATGGCCTTCACCGCGCCTCGCTCGATCTTTATCTCGCCGGCCCCGGTAACGTCCCCGCCGGCCAGGAAGCTGGAATGGTGGAAGATGCCGACCTTGTGCTGGTTGGCGTAGAGGTTCCCCTGGCCGTCCATCACGTAGATGGCGTAGCCACGACCCATGAAGTTGCTGACGAGCGAGGACGTGTCGTACGGGTCCTTGGAGTCGCCTTGCGTCATGGGGGAGCCGCCCTTGAGCTCCAATGCAGCCCGTCCCCTGGTGCCCAGTTTCGTCACCATGGGGAGCGGGGCGCCCTTTCGGAGGTACTTGTGGGTTTCCTCCTCTGTCCACCCCATGTCCTTCTGGAAGGAACCGCTGACGGACTTGATCTGGCCCGCCTTCTTTGCGTCCTGCGTTTTCTCGATCAGACCCTTGAGCTCTGAGCTTCCCGATGTGAACTCGTGCCCATAGCGGATGTCGCGCGAGCGCGTCTTCGCATATTTCGGGCCCGATGGGACCGATGGTGTGAGCGCCACCGGCGGCACCGCCGCCGCTCGAGCCGCGTTCGCGGACCCGCTGGTCGGGCCTTCCTCGGAAGAGGTCGAGGAGTCACTCCCCGAGTCCTGAGCAGCGGCCATAGCCGCAAGCGTCGCGTTGGCTGAGTACCGGCTCTCCTCCGAGGAGCTGGAAGAGTCACTCCCCGAGTCCTGGGCATCGGCCATAGCCGCAAGCGCAGCCGTTGCGGAGTACCGGCTCTCCTCCGAGGAGCTGGAAGAGTCACTCCCCGAGTCCTGGGCATCGGCCATAGCCGCAAGCGCAGCCGGTGCGGAGTACCGGCTCTCCTCCGACGAACTGGAAGAGTCACTCCCCGAGTCCTGAGCAGTGGCCATAGCCGCAAGCGCAGCCGTTGCGGAGTACCGGCTCTCCTCCGAGGAGCTGGAAGAGTCACTCCCCGAGTCCTGGGCATCGGCCATAGCCGCAAGCGCAGCCGTTGCGGAGTACCGGCTCTCCTCCGAGGAGCTGGAAGAGTCACTCCCCGAGTCCTGAGCAGTGGCCATAGCGGCAAGCGCAGCCGTTGCGGAGTACCGGCTCTCCTCCGACGAACTCGAAGAGTCACTTCCCGAGTCCTGAGCAGTGGCCATAGCCGCAAGCGCAGCCGTTGCGGAGTACCGGCTCTCCTCCGACGAACTCGACGACTCACTGCCCGAATCATGAGCAGCCGCGATAGCCGCAATCGTCGCCCTGGTCGAGTACCGGCTGTCTTCGGAGGAGCTGGAGGACTCGCTCCCGGACACGGCATACCTGGGCCTGGGGGCCCTCCGCTTGTCACTCGTGTTCAGCCGCGGCGCCACGACGGCTGGCGGCGCGGCGGCGGGCGCCTCCGGCTCCTTCAGGAACCTCGGGACTCCGCCATAGAAGGGCGGGGGGTTGTCGTCGTGAGGCTTGAAGACGAAGAGCTCCACCGAGGACATGTCGACCCCACGGTTCTGGAGCGCCTCGAGGACCTGGTGCAGCCCATAGATGTCCGGCTTGTAGTGGCCACTCTTGTTGGTGATGGCCTTGAGGACACCTCCTACGACCTTCAGCTCCCCTGCCCCGGCGACATCTCCCCCGGCGAGGAAGCTGGAGTGATGGAAGATGCCCACCTTGTGATGGCCGGCGTAGATACGACGTCGACCGTCCATCACATAGATCCCGAACCCGCTGCCCTTGACCTTGCTGAACATCTCGGAGGTGTCGAAAGGTTCTTTCGAGTCTCCTTGCGTCATCGAGCCGCCGCCCTTGATCTCGTAGGTGGCCCGCCCGGCTGTGCTGAGGGACGTGACCATGGGGGTGGGAGCGTCCTTCCCGAGGTACTTGTCGCAGTCCGCCTTTGACCACCCCGCGAACTTCATCATCCATTCGTCGACGGAGCTGGACGTCCCCTGCCTGGTGGCGTCTTCGGCGCTGCTGAGGAACTTCCAGACATCCGTAGTTCCCTTGTAGAACTCGTCCCGGTAAGCCCTATCGCGGCTGAACATCGTGTGGACTGCTTCCGGGGCCTCTGCCTCACTCTCTGTCCACGACGCGATCGATGCGTCCTCAGACGACGTATCCGACGACTCGCCGGAGGAGCTCGCCGACCCGCTGCCCGTGGAGCTTTTCTTGCCGGTCGCCGTCAACGGCGGCTGCACCATGGCCGGGGCCGGCCGTGGTGTCAACGCGGTCGGCGGTGCGGTCAACGCTGTCGGCGGTGCTGTCACCGAGGTCGGGTCGGGCGTCAACGCGGTCAGCGCCGGGCTTTCCTCACCGGACCCGGCTTCGTCCGCTTCGTCGGCGAGCGCGGCAACGGTCTTGGAGGACAAGCGTGACGTGGACCCGGCGGCGTCGCCCACGGCCGAAAACGAAAGGATCCCGGCAACCTGGGTTTTGGCGGCAGCCGCGTTGGGCGGGCTGCCAACGAGCGATTTGGGCAGGACGCCCTGGGCGCCCGGTCCCGCAGTACCGGCAACGTGCTTCTTCTTCTTGGCGAGCCCGAACGTCTTCTTCAGCCCGTTCAGGGACGGTTTGCGTTGCACCGTGGTGGGCTGCGACCCGAGGACGCCCAGCACCACTTGGTTGCCCGCCATTCGCTGCAGATACAGCAGCTGCGCGGGCGTGCTCTCCGGAGAGATCCCGACCGGTGGGTCGCCCCGGAACGCCGCTCCCCTGGCCGGTTGCGGCTCCGGCGACCGATGGCTCTGCGGCTTCAGGCGATTGTGAACCTCAGGCTTGGCGCGATCGACGTGCTCGCGGCCCGCCTTCATGGATCGGGCTCCTGCGGCCCGGTCACCAACCCTCGCGCATTCTGCCGAGCCGGCGACCAGGTTGCTCCGTCCCCCTGTGCCGCGTCGCGAGGCGCCGGATTTCCGGCGATGGGCTGGACGGGCCCGAGACGCGCCTGCCCATGGCGGTGGAGCTTGGACGGCGCCCTGCCCGGCCGACGGCCGAGGGGTGCGGTCCTGTGAGCGACAGCCCTCTCGTACGGATCATCCAACGGACGGGCGCTCCCTTCGCGGCGCGTTCGGACCTCGGGCTCTCGTTCGGATGGACAGTACGGTGGCGAGTGCCTTCAGCCATCGGCGAAACAACTGATTTATAAGGTCGGTAGATTGGACCCGATCGGGAAGGCCACGGGTCAGGGTGGTGGACACGGGACAACATCTTTGGGAGCGCGACCAGCAGCTCGCTGCCGGCGCAGCCGCCCTCGACGCGGCGCGGGACGGGCATGGCCGCGCCCTGTTCCTCCTTGGGGAAGCCGGCCTGGGGAAGACGAGCCTCCTCGACCGGGTCTGTGCCCAGGCGGAGCCCGACGTCGTGGTCGTCAGGGCGTATTGCGACCCGATGGACGCCGCGCTCCCGTTCGGCGTCTTGTGGCAGATCGTGCACGGATTGCCGGGTGACCTTGCCGGTGGGAGGGAGGGAGCCACCGAGGCTCGTAGCGCGTTCCTCTACCGCTGCCTGCGGTGGCTCGAGGACGCGGCCCGCGGCCCCGTCCTGATCGCAGTCGATGACCTCCACTGGAGCGATTCCGACTCTCTCGTTTTCCTGGGACTCCTGTGCCGCCGGCTTATCCGGTTGCCCGTGGCCGTCGTCGCCTCGCTGCGGCCCTGGCCGGGCGGGGCCGCTGAGGTGGCGTGGAACGCTGTCGACCGCGGCGACACGGCCATCGAACCGCTCGCGCCCTTGAGTGAGCAGGCGTCGGCCGATGTTCTCGCGGATCGGCTCGGTCGGCCGGTGCCCGACGAGCTCGCCCACCGCGGATGGCGGCTGACGGGCGGCAACCCGCTGCTGCTCGACCTGGCCGTTCGACAGCTCGACGAGGGGAGCCCGTCGACCGAGGCCGACGAACTCCCCACCTCCGACGTCGAGCGGTCCCTCGCCCTGGCGCGCTTCGCCGGCCTCACTCCAGACGGGACTCGCTGGGCGCGCGCGGCCGCCGTCCTCGGGTTCGAGTTCCAGCCCGAGTTGGTCGGCGACGTGGCCGGTTTGGAGGGCGACGCAGTCGAGGCGGCGGCCGAAGCGGTCTGGCGCGGCGGGCTGGCGCGCGCTAGCCGGCCGGGACGGGCCGAGTTCGTGCACCCGCTGTTCTGGCAGCTGTTGTACGAAGACACGGCGCCGCCCGTGCGCGCCCGCCTCCACGCCCGGGCCTTCACCGCCTTGACCGAACGAGGAATGGACGCCGCCGCCGCCGAGCACGCCATACGCGCCAACCTCGCCGGTGACTCCCGGGCCGTCCGGGTCCTCACCGAAGTCGGGCAGCGAGCGCTGCGCGCAGGATCACTGGCCACCGCGGTCAGCCGCCTCGAGGCTGCCGTCCGCCTGAGCGGGAACGACATTGGCGCGCCGCTGGTGCAGCTGGGCGCGGCCTACTTGGAAGCGGCCCGGGGGCCGGAAGCCGAATCCACGCTGACGCAGGCGCTTCACACCGACCTCTCGCTTGGCGAGCGAGTCGCCGCCCACACGCTGCTGTCCCGGGCCCACTACGGCCAGGGGGACTTTGATGGCGCCGGTGCCGCCTTGGAGGCCGCGGTGGCCCTTGCGGAGCATGAGTGTCCCGAGACGGTCGTCAGCCCCCTCCGCCGGCACGCCATTGCGGTCATGATGACCACTGGGCCGGCGGCGTCCCTGCCGCTGGCGGAGCGCGCCCGTGAGCTGAGCCGGGGCGGCGACCCCGCCCTCGAGGGGACGGCAGGCGCGATGTGGGGCATGCTCGCCTACATCTGCGGCGACCCCGAAGGCCTTCTCGTCGCCGAATCCGAAGCCCGCCGGGTGCTCGCCGCGAGCGCGGCCGAGGTAGCGGCCGACCTCCGACTGGGAATAGCTGGGACGGTCGCGCCGTTTGCGATCGCTGCCAGCTACGCCGAGCGGTTCGCGGACGCGGATGCGTCCCTGCGCTCCGGGATCGACGAAGCCGAACGGGCCGGCTTGGTGACCAACGCCGGCGCCTTATGGATCCCCTTCGCCCTCATGCTGGCCCGGACCCGCTGGAGGCCCCTGCTCCCCGTCGCGGATCGCCTCCTCGAGATGGCCGACCAGATCCCGCTGGCCGAGCCGTTTGCCCGGACGTTGCGGAGCTACGAGCTGCTCGAGTTGGGCGCCGATCAGGAAAGCGAGGCCGAGCACGCGCGAGCGCGTCCCCGGGCGAAAGCCTTCGGAGTCTGGTTGAGCCTGTTGTGGCTCGACCACATCGAGGGCTTGCGCTTGCTACGGCGGGGTCAGTTCCGCTCCGCGTCGGAAGTCTACCGCGAGCTGGAGGAGCGCTACCGCAACCTGGGCGTCGGCGACCCCTGCATTGTGCCGTTCGGGCGCCACGCCGTATTGGCCCACAGCCGTGCCGGAAGGTTGGAGGACGCTGAACGCGTCGTCGAGTGGTTGGAGCAGCGGGCCGGCGCCCTGCCGTGCCGGTGGCCGCTGGCCGCGGCCGCCGCCGGGAGGGCGTCGCTCGCCGTCGAGCGCGGCGACCTCGCCGAGGCCGACGAGCGCTACCGGACCGCGGTCGAGCTCCTGGTGGACGCCTCGTTGCCGCTGGAACGGGCGGAGGTCATGATCGAACACGGGACGGTTCTTCGCCGCCACGGCCGGCCCCGCCAGGGTCGGGAATCGTTTCGGCGAGCCGGGGCACTGGCGCAGTCCGGCGGCGGCGAATGGCTCGCCCGCCGCGCCGGCGACGAGCTGGCCGCAGCCGGTGGGCGGAGGCGGGAGCAGCGTGGGCCGAACGAACTCACCCCCCAGGAGCGCCGCGCCGCCCGGCTAGCAGCCACTGGCGCGTCCGACAAGGAAATCGCCGCCCGATTGGCGGTGTCGGTACCGACCGTCCGGAGCCACCTCGATCACGTCTACGCCAAACTTGGTCTCCATTCCCGGCGTGAGTTGATGACCATGGGCGATCGCCTCGAGGCGATCATCGGGCGCACGGGACCTTCCGAGACGAAGCGGCCCGGCGCGACCTTCGGGGAGGTTCAGCTCTGAATGCCATAGTGGAGTGCGACGTCGGGATCGATTTCGGGTGCGGTGTCGAGGATTGTTGTCGGGAGCGTTCGTTCGAGGTGGCCGAGGATTGTGGTCCTGCCCGCGTGTAGGGCGAGGCGCAGGCCGCAGGGTCGCAGTGTTTGGTCCAGCATCGACAGGGACCGCTCGAGTCGGGTCAGAGTCCAGTCGAGCGCTTCGGCCAAAGCGTCTCGGGTCACGCCATGGCGGAGCTCGTCGAGGTATGCGCACGGCGGACTGTCTGACTGCTGCTGGCCGTCGGGGATGAGTTTGTCGGTCGTCGTGTGTCGGAAAGTGGCGGCTCCGACGGCGTCGGCGGGGGCCAAGGGCCAAGGGCCAAGGGCCAAGGGCCAAGGGCCAAGGGCCAAGGGCCAAGGGCCCGACCATGACATCCAAGCGAAGGAGTCATGTCGACACCTCCCGGCGGGGGCGCTCACGGCTTCCACACGTGGATTACCCCCAGTGGCAGCCGTTCGGGTTCGGGCGGAAGGACTTCGCCGAAGACTGCGGCGAGCATGGGGTGGACGACAGGGTGCAGGCGCTCCTCGACGAAGCGATCACAGTCCTCCACGGATTCCCAGACGTCGAAGTAGCGCAGGCCGCCATCGGGGCGTTCGACCGCCAGGTGGACAATGAGCCCCTCCGGCGCCTTGTCGCCCAGACCGTCGGTGATGTGCTGGTAGGTGGCGGCGTCGATGGGCACATCTTGAGTGAAGCAGTAGGTCATGGTTTCCCCCAGATTATTTCCCCCGAAGGGACTTCGTATGGAAGTATGGGGTCTGTGGCCGAACCTGTCAAGCCCCGCCCCTATGACAACCGCGCTCGCCGTTCCCGCTCCGAAGCGACCCGCCAGCGGATCCTCGACGCCGCCCGTGACACCATGGTGCGACGCGGTTACCAAGGGACCAACATCGCCGATGTCGCCGCCGCCGCCGGGGTTCACATCGACACCATCTATCGGCTCGTCGGGCCCAAGGCGATCGTATTGCGGGAACTGATCGAGCGGGCCATCTCGGGACGCGACCAGGCAGTCGACGCCGAGGACCGCGAATATGTCAAGGCGATCCGGGCTGAGCCAGACCCGGCCCGAAAGCTCATGATCTACGCCGGCGCCATGGGCCCGATCCAGGCCCGGCTGGGGCCGCTGTTCCTGGCCCTGCGCGACGCCGCCACGACCGAACCCGAAGCCAAACAAGTGTGGCAGGAAATCAGCCGTCGCCGGGCCGCCAACATGCGCAAACTGGTCGAAGATCTCAACGCCGCCGGCGGATTGCGGGCGGACCTGTCAATCGATGACGCGGCCGACATCATCTGGGCGACCAACAGCGCCGAGGTGTACGTCATGCTCACCGTGGAACGAGGCTGGCCGCCCCAGCGCTACCAGGAGTGGCTGGCCGACACCTGGTGCCGCTTGCTGCTACCCGCCCCGGCGTCGCCGGTGAGTTCGCGCCCTGCGGTAGGTCCACAGGACGACCGGAAGTCCTCGGGGCGGGGCGACGGTCCACCGCCCGACGAGAGGAGCTGAGGAGCACTGATGGCGTCGACCAAACCCAAGAGCGTGACCTTCGAGACGCGAGTGGCGACCAGCGGCAACAACACCGGCATCGTGGTGCCCGAGGACGCCATTGCTGAGCTTGCGGCCGGAAAACGGCCGCCCGTGCTCGTCAATGTGAATGGCCACGAGTACCGGAACACGGTTGCCGTCATGGGCGGCAGGTACATGATCGGTATCAGCGCCGCGATCCGCAAAGCCACCGGCCTGAAGGCTGCAGATCCCATCACCGTCACCCTGACCATCGCCGACTCGCCCCGCACGGTCGACATTCCAGAAGACTTCGAAACCGCTCTCGCGGCCAACACTCCGGCCGGAGCATTCTTCGGCCAGCTTTCCAACAGTATGCAGCGCTATCACGTCGACAACCTCAACTCGGCGAAGACGGCTGAGACCCGTCAGCGGCGTAGGGACAAGGCCATCGCCTTGTTCCTGGCCGGCAAGCAGCGGTAAGTCGCATACCGGACGCCGAATATCGGGCTCCACCCCGGTACGACGACGCAGCGACGCAGCGACGCAGCGACGCGCCGGGTCGCACTAGTCCAACTCGGCCAGGACCTCGCCGATGATCTTGGTGGCCTGATGAGCGGGCAGTCGCTCACCGCCCTCAGCAGCTTCGATTTCCGCGGTAAAGCCCTCCACCGAGGGTACTCCTCCGACCAGAACGTGGCGCAGCGCCTCGCCCGCCGCTTCGGGATCATCCACTGTCTCGATAGCGGGCGCCACCGCGTGGTCGTCCGATGTCGCCACTGCGTGGATCAGGGCCATCGCTTCCTCGCGACCCGAGGCGGTCGAAACCACCGGAGCCCGATCCGGGTTCTGCTGCCGGTCCCACTCCGCCAGGGCCTCGTCGTAGCCGCCCTCGCCGGGATGAAGGACCCTGGTGGTCGGCTCCGCGGCTGGCATCTCGGCGGGCGACTCGTCGACCCGAGCCTCGACGGACGATGTTGCGTCATCGGGTTCGGACTGGCGTGGCGCCTGGACCGGGACAACGAGCGTCCCGTCGGGGTTTCGAACGATGTCCATGATGCGGATCTCCTTTGGCCGGCCTACGGCGATCGTGGGCCGGACGCTGCTGTCCGGAAATCCGGGGACTATATACGGACGCCGCGACGTCGTCGGCCACGGTGCGTCACTGCCTTCACCAAGAGAAGGAGGATGACCGCGCCGGCGAATGCAATCAGCCCCTCGACGAAGACGTTCGGGGAAGCCTTCGCACCGCCCTGGGCGGCATGGAGAAGGAATCCACCGATTATTGCACCCAGTATTCCCGTCACCGTGTCCCGGAAAAAGCCCAGTCCACCGCCATCGACCAATTTGGCGGCAATCAGTCCCGCGATCAGGCCAATGATTACCCAGGTGATGATGTGATGACCGGCGATCTTTTCGAATGCGAGAAGCACGATTTCCTCCAAGTGTGTTCGACCCCTCCTCTACCCAAACGCCACGCAGGGCAACCAAATACTTCCGGCGCCCCGACCAACCGCGCCCGGCCGTACCATCCTCGCGGTGGAGACCTCCCGGAGGCCCTCGGAGCTTGACCACCTGGTGCCCTTCGTGCGCGCCGGGATCCCCGAGAGGGACGGGCCGTCGAGGTGGGCCCGCGATCGTGCCGCCCCGGTCATGGATCCCCTGGTCGGGTCCCTCATCGTCGTCTACGCCTTCGACCGTGACGACGGGTTCCATCCCATCGCCCACCACGACCTCGACCGCCTCGGGATCGATCAGGCGACCTTGGCGGCGGCCGCCACCGACAACCTGATCAACCGGATGGCCGCCCTCCAGCTGCTCGAGCGACCCGACGGGTGCGGGATGGTGCGACTGGACGGCCACCTCGAAGCGTCGGTGATTCTGGTGCCCCAACTATGGTCCGACATTGCCGAGATCCTCGCCGAGGAGGTGCTCGTCGCGGTTCCTGCCCCCGATATCGTCCTGTTTTGCGGGGCCGGCGACGGGCCTGCCGGGCGAGCCCTGCGGGCGGCTCGGGACCGGGCGCTGGCCGTCGGCGACCACGCCCTCACCAAGGACGTGCTTCGCTTCGCCGCCGGCTGGTGGCAGATCGAGCCAGACTGACGCGGTGGGAGGCCAAGACCGGAAGCGGCCCGAAGGGCGTCAACCGCGACTCGCCTTCGGCGAAGTCGCGGACCTGTACGACCGGGCCCGCCCCACTTACCCCCCCGAGCTCGTCGACCACCTGGTCGAGCTGGCCGGGACCCCGGGCCAGGTCCTGGATGTGGGTTGCGGAACCGGAAAGGCGACCGTCCTGCTGGCGGCGCGGGGCCTCGGGGGTGTCGGTTTGGAACCGGACCGGGAAATGGGAGCAGTCGCTCGCCGCCACCTGGCGCCCTTCCCGAAATGGTCCGTCGCAACCGGCGACTTCGAGGCGTACGACCCACCCGGGCCGCGCTACGACCTCATCGCCTGCGCCCAGGCCTGGCACTGGATCGACCCAGGTCGCCGATTTCAGCAGGCGGCCCGGTTGCTTCGCGTGGGCGGCTGGCTCGCCTTGTTCTGGAACCGCACCGCAGACGACAGTGCCCCGGTACGCCGGCACGTCGATGCCGTCTACAGGGACCTCTTTCCGGCCGGCTCACCCTACGGGAGGCTGACCGCGGGGCGCCCACCGGTCGGCACACCACCGCCCGATGCCGGACTCGGCGAGGCCCGGTGGCAGGTGTTCCCGTGGGTCTGCCGGTACACGACGAAAGAGTGGACCGACCTGGCCCAGACCCACTCCGACCACAGACTCCTCGATCCCGACTTGCGAAAGGTGCTGCTCGACCGCGTGGCGGAGGTCATCGACGCCCACGGCGGGTTCTACGACCATCGGTACCACTGCTGGCTCTGGTCGGCCCCGAAGGCGGGAGCGGCAGGCTAGTAGGGGCGGTCCGCGTTGACGACGGCCGTCACGATGCCCAACACGTGGGCGGCGCTCAGCCCCAGGGCAGCGCCGACGGTATCGAGCAGGGCCTTTTCGCTGTCGGTTACCCCTCCGTCGGCGGCCGCGATCTGGGCCAGCCGGGTGATGAATATCTCCTTGCCCTGATCGTTCAGGCCCCGGGCCAGGCCGCCCAGGCGAGCCGGTAGCTGCGTCGTGTCCAGCGCCGACTGGTCCTCGGACAGATGGGAGTCGTGGTATCCATTGGCGCCGGTCGACACGATCGTGTCGACCGCGACCTGACGGGACGAGGGGTCCCAGGCGTTGCCCGCGTTGAGCATGGCGACCGCCGCCATCCGCATGGTGTCGCGGATCGTGTCAGTCAGCGCCGCCGACGTTGGCGTTTGCAACACTTCCGGTCGGTAGGCGGTGTTGCACGTCTGACACTTGACTTGTTCGCCCTTCGCCCCTCCGATCGGGAAGACCGGCAGGAAGAACAGGGTGAACCATTGCCGGAACCGCTGCAGCACGTAATGGCGGTCAGCGCCGCACCGGGGGCAGAAGAACTCACCCTCGGAAACCTTGGACGGGCGCGTGCGCATCCCGAAGATGATGAACATTGCTGGAATATCGGCAGGTGGGCGAGCGATCGTTAGCGAATCTCCGCGCCCGATTTCGGGGAATCGCCCGCGCTACCCTCGGGGCTGATGCGGCGGACAATCCTGGCCTTGGCAGCGCTGATAGTCCTCGTCGGGGGCTGCAGTTCCGCCGCCCACCCCAAAGCCATCGGACCGGCGCCGCCGACCACGACCACCGACGCGGTGACGACGACGACCGTGCCTCAGGCCCCTGCCGGTTCGGCCATCGTGGCCACTCCCCTCTCCAGCCCCCTCCAGTATTCGGCCACGCCCGGCGGCGCCCCGGCCGGCACCCTGCCCACGATCACCTGGGGCAACCCCACGGTGCGGCCGGTCATGAGCCAAACCGACGCCTTCGTCCAGATCGGCCTCGACAGCCGGCCCAACGGTTCCGCGGGCTGGGTGCCCCGCTCCGCAGTCACGCTGGCGATCACGGCGTACCGGATCGAGATCTCGATCAGTAAGCGCTCTCTCACCCTGTACCAGGGTGGCCAGCCCATTCACAGCGCTCCCGTGGGAGTGGGCCAGCCGCAATGGCCGACCCCCCTCGGCCGCACCTTCGTCGACGCCGTGGTCGCCACGCCTAAGTTCCAGGTCTACATCTACGGCCCGACGGTCGTCATTCTCGGTAGCCACTCCAATGTGTTCACCGAATTCGACGGAGGCGACGGGACAGTGGCTATCCACGGCTATCCCTCGGACCCGGGGTCAACCAAGGGAGTGGCATCTTCCCACGGGTGCGTGCGGGCCAGCCCGGCCACCATCAACGCCATTGACACGGTGCCGCTCGGCACCCCCGTCGACGTCGTCGCCTGAGCTTCTGGCGACCGTAGGGGCCTCGCCACGGCGGCGCCGGCCGATGGTCCGCCTCGTACAGCATCCGGTCACGGCATGTTCATGCCGCGCTGACACCGGGGAGACAATCCGGAAATGGACCTCGGGCATCCTTTACCCGTGACCCCTCCTCGCGGGGGGCACACGGCCGGCATCATCGGTGATTGCCGGCACGGAGCAGACCCAGTTGCGCCACCGGGCTGCTAATCAAGCGTACCGACGAGGTCCCCGAATCCTCCTGTCCGGGGACCTCGTCGCGTGTGGCACTTCCCGGCTTTCGCGCTCGTCTACGCCCTGGTGTTCGTGGCCGGCGTCGCCATTCCGCAGCGGGCCTCCAGTTGGTGGCTCCAGAGGCCCGGCGCCACTCCCGCCCCCCGGCGCGGGGGCGGCTCAGCCCCCCGCGAAGGTCATGGACTCGGCGGCGCTGGACGTGAAGTACGGCTGGATCTGCTTGAGGTATCCCAGCGCCGTCGGATCCACCTGGTAAATGCCCGTCTGACGATCGGCGGGACCCAGATTGGGGGTGTAGTTGGCATTGGGGATGAGTCCCCCGAAGTCGATGGCGCCCAGGTTCAGCTTGGCGTTGAGCACGCCGGGGCGGGAAAGGTCCTTGGCTGCGATGGCCTTGGCCAGCACGCTCCGCTCCATCAGCGCCAGGCAGTACCCGTACATGTAATAGCCGTCGGGCACCTGGTTCGGGAAGTACTGCCTTTGGGCGGCCAGGAAGGCAGCCATCCCGGGCACGCTGGTGTCGCCCCACTGTGCCTCGTAACCGAGCACCCACACGCCCTTGAGGGCCGGGGCGACGGGCGTCGCCTTCCCGGTCGAGTCACCGGTCGAGCTCATCAGGTACTCGGACCACGCCGGGCCCTGGAAAATCCACTGGGGGGTATATCCCATGGCGGCCGCCGTTCCCACGATGGTGGCGGCTGGGGTGGGAATGGCCGTGACCACGACCGTGTCGGCCCCGGCATTCTTCATGGCCAGGACTTGGGAGATGAACGCGGTGTCGGTCACGTTGTAGGTGGCGGTCGCCACCTTGTTCAGGTTGAACGCGGAGACGCCAGCCGTGAATCCCTTGAGCCCGTCCTGACCGTAGGCATCGTTCTGGTAGATGATCCCCAACTTGGCGGCCGGCCGGTGCTGGGAGACGTAGTACATGCCGTTGGCCACGTCGACCGCGTAGGGCGTACCGATAACGGCGTTGATCTTCTGGTTGACGAAGGCGGAGTCCTGGGCCGCGGTGCCGATGAGGATGCCCGCCGACTGGGCGATCGACTCGATGGCCTGGGTCGTCGGGCTGCCCAGCGATTGGCCGAGGAACAGCACATTGGGCACGATCTGGTTGTAGTCCTGAACCTGGATCTGGGGGTTGTACTTGGAATCCTGAACGGTCAGGTTGACCTTCCAGCCGTCAATGCCTCCGGCCGCGTTCAGAGCGTCGAAATAGGACTTCTGCCCGTTCGTCAGCGGATTTCCGATCAGGGCCGCCGGTCCTGACAGTGGCGTCAGGACGCCGAGGGTGATGGTCTTGGTGGCCGGATCCACCCCGGGGCCGGCCTTGATGCCACCGCCGGCGTTGGAGTTCGCCTTCGAACCTCCTGTGGTGCTCGAGCACGCCGCGGCGGCCATGGCCAGCAGGCCCGCGAGCGCCACCCATCTGCTTCTCTTGGCGTCCATCTGGTTCCCTCCCTGTCGTGTGTTCCCGGACATCTCTGACCACTGACCTACTGACCTACTGACCCACTGACCCACTGACCTACTTACATGGCGACTGAGGGCGCCATCGCCGCCGCACCAACGACGACACGCGCTGGCCAACCCCAATGACACCGCGGGGTTCGAGGAGCAGGAAGACCACGAGGAAGACGCCGTAGACGATGGCGGCGGCATCGGAAACGGTGAGGATGCCGTGGGCATTGGTGCCCGTGGCCAGGAAGGGCAGCGAACTGGACACGTTCTGGAGCAGCGCCGGCAGCCCGATGACAAACACCGCGCCCAGCACCGGCCCCCACACCGTCGCCATGCCCCCCACCACGATCATGACCACGTACTCGATCGACAGGGCCAGGTTCCATTGGGTGGGCACGACAAACCCCAGATAGGACCCGTACAAGGCTCCGCTCACCCCGGCCAGCATCGAGGACAGCACGAAGGCCATGACCTTGGTCCGGGCCACGTCGACTCCGAGAACGGCGGCCGACAGCTCCCGGTCCCGGACCGCGTTCATCGACCGCCCCTGGCGTGACCGCCCCAGGTTGTAGATATAGGCCATCGATGCCGCCAGCAGCGCCAGCGCCAGGTAGTAATAGAGCCCGTCGCGGTTGATGAACAGCCCCCCGAGATGGGTGCCGTTCCCGAAGTTCAAGGGGCCGAACGTCGGCACCGGCAGCGCCTCGCCGCCCGGGCCCCCCGAGAGGTAGGACACGTTCAAGAACACATGCTGGCCGATGAAGATCAAGCCGATCGTGACGATGGCCAGGTACAGGCCCCGGAGCCGCAGGGCGGTGGGACCGACCAGGCCGCCCAGGATCCCCGCCACGATCGCCGCCGCCGGGATCCAAACAGCCGCGCTGAGGCCGTAGCGGCCCCCCAGCACCCCGCCGGTATAGGCGCCCACCCCGAGGAAGAAGGCGTGACCGAGCGAGATCTGGCCGGTCCGGCCGGTGAGGACGTCGAGGCCGAGGGCGCCGATGGCGCCGATCAGCACGAAAACGGCGGTCGACAACCAGTACCCGTTGACCATGAAGGGCAGCAGCGCCCCGAGCACCGCCATGCCGGCCACCAGGTACCGGCGCGGCTGGCGCCCCAGCGCCGGGCCGGAGCCGGGTCGCCCAGCCCCGAGCCCCGGCCGCGGCGGCTGCCCCGATGCCTCGGGTTCTCCCCCGGTCGCCGACGCCGTAAGCACCGGTGGCGCCTTCACAGCCGCTCGGCCGGTCGTGAGCCGAACAGCCCGTAGGGCCGCACGAGGAGCACGATGATCATCACCACATAGGGCGCCGCGAGGTAGAAGTTGTGCCCGAGCCAGGCCAGGTACTGGGGCTGGTATCCCGCCGTCAGCTCCTGCACCGCCCCGATCACGAAACCTCCGACCACGGCGCCGGTGGTGGAGTCGATGCCACCGAGGATGATGGCGGGGAACGCCAGCAGGGCGACATTGCTGACAGCCGGGTCGAGGGTGCTCGGGAAGCCGGCCGCGAACACCCCCCCGACGCAGGCGACCAGGCCGGCCAGCCCCCACGCCACCGCAAACACCCGGCGCAGTGGGATCCCCACCGAAAGCGCCGCTTCCTCATCGGAGGCAGCGGCCCGCATGGCCAGCCCGAAAGGGGTCCGGTTGAACAAGTAGAAGGCGATCAACACCACGACGGCCGCGGTGATGGACCAGATCTGGGCCCAGTTGAACACCACACCGCCCAGGTGCACCGCGCTCGACCCCCACGGGTCGCCATTGGAACGCGGGTTGCTGCCGAAAGCGGTCGGGATCACGGACTGCAGCACCGCGGCCAGCCCCAGGGTGAGCATGACGATCGTGAAATCGGGCCGCCCGATGGCAAAGCGCAGGACGAAGCTCTGGAAGGCGAGCCCGATCCCGGCCGTCACCGCAGCGCCAATCAGGAAGGCCAGCCAGAACGGCAACTGGCCCGACAGCACCAGCCACGAGGTGAAGAAGGCCCCGAAGGCGAGCATCTCCCCCTGAGCGAAGTTGATGACCCGGGTGGCCCGGAAGACCACTGTGAAGCCCAGTGCGACCAGGGCGTACACCGACCCCAGGGCGATGCCGGCGAAGAGGAGCTGGGCGAAGGTCTTCATGACGGCAGCTCCAGCGGTTCCCCGAGATAGGCCCGGATCACATTGGGATCCGCCTGGATCTCAGCCGGCGGGCCCACCGCGATGACGCGGCCGAAGTCGAGAACGAGCACCCGGTCGGCCAGGCCCATGACCACGCCCATGTCGTGCTCGACGAGCAATACCGTCATGGCCCGGTCGGTGTGCAGGCGGGCCACCAGCTCCGCGATCTCGGCCCGTTCTCGCCGGCTCATGCCCGCCACCGGCTCGTCGAGCAGGAGCAGCTTCGGTTCCATGGCCAGCGCCCGGGCGATCTCGACGCGCTTCTGCATCCCGTACGGCAGGGCACCGACCGGTACCAGGGCGACTGCGGCGGCATTGACGAAGGCCAGCGCCTCCAGGGCCACGTGGCGGTTTTCCCGTTCCTCCCGGCGAGCCGCCCGGAGCTGGAGGCCGGTGCTCACGGCGCCCGACCGCATGGCGTGGTTGCGTCCCACCAAGACGTTGTCGAGCGCCGTCAGGGACATGAACAGACCCAGGTTCTGGAAGGTTCGCGCCATTCCCACCCGGGCCAGCTGATGGGCCCGCCAGCCGAGCAGGTCCTCGCCGAAGTAGCGCAGCCCACCGGAGGTCGGCGGGTAGGTCCGGCTCAGCAGGTTGAACAGCGAAGTCTTGCCGGCGCCGTTGGGCCCGATGATGGCGAACAGCTCTCCGGCGCCGACGTCGAAGGAAACGTCGTCGAGGGCCTGCACGGCGCCGAAGCGCAGTGACAGCTTGTTCACCTCGAGCGCCGGTGGTGGGGTCACGCCCGCTTCACCCCGAGATACGTGGCGCGCACTTGTTCTTCGGAAAGGAGTTGGGAAATGGGGCCGTGAGCCCGGATGACGCCGGTATCGATCAGATACCCGTCGCGCGTGACGGCCTGGGCCAAGGCGCTCGACTGCTCGACCACCAACAGGCTGACGCCTCCGTCGTTGATATGGCCCAGCGCCGCCCCGATCCCCTGAGTCATGAGCGGGGCCAGCCCCAGTGACGGTTCGTCGAGCAGCAAGAGGCGCGGCGAGGTCATCAGGGCCCGGGCCACCGCCAGCATCTGCTGTTCCCCCCCGACAGCAGGCCCGCCGGCTGGCTCAGCCGCTCGCCCAAGCGGGGAAACAACTCGAGCACCCGGCCCCGCTGTTCGGCCCGGCGGCTGTTGGTGCTCCGGCGCCCGAGCAAGGGGCCCGCCCGGAGGTTCTCGTCGACGGACAGGTTGGCGAAGACCCGTCGCCCCTCCAACACCTGGGCCATGCCTGCTCCCACCAACCGGTCGGAATTGGCGCCCGTGACCGCCCGGCCCTGGTAACGAACCCCACCGGAGAGGATGCGGCCACCGTGGAACCGCAGGAGACCAGAGACGGCGCGCAACACCGTCGTCTTGCCGGCGCCGTTGGGACCGAGGAGACACGTCGAACCACCATCGGCCACCTCGAGGGTGACTCCTTCGAGAGCCAGCACCGGGCCGTAGGCCACCGTGAGATCCCGGACTTCGAGGATGGCGCTCATCCGGGACCTTCGCCGATCATCGGATGCGCCGGGTGGCTTTGCCGCGTTCGGATGGCGTCGTGCGCGTCGCCGGCCCAGACACCCCGTGACTCCCCCGTGGGAACCCATGCCCGCGCTGTCGAAGGTGACAGCGGATTCAGGCCCTATACAACCGCGCCCCGAGGCCGGCTGTCAAGATGCGCGACAGTCATCGGCGGCCGTCGCTACCCTCGCTGCATCGAGTCGTCCGCCACCAAGTACACGACCTTCGATGTCCCGGTATCGGGCGGAACGTTGCGGGTGGGCCGTTGGGGAGACGGCCCTCAGGTGATCCTGGCGGCCCACGGTCTGACCGCCAACCACCTCCATTTCCAGGCGCTGGCAGAACAACTGGGTGAGGAAGCGACCCTACTGGCGCCCGACCTGCGAGGCCGGGGCCGCAGCCGCGCCGTCGCCGGGCCGACGAGTATGGCTGCCCATGCCGATGACCTGGCCGCGATCTTGGACCACCAGGGCCTCGAGCAGGCGACGTTGGTGGGGCACTCCATGGGCGCCTTTGCCATCGTGGTGACCGCCCACCGCCACGCCGATCGGGTCCGTGACCTGGTGCTGGTCGACGGCGGCCTCCCCTTCGACATCGGCCACCTGGCCGGGGTCGGGCTCCCAGACCTGGTCCGGGCGATTGTCGGGCCGGCACTCGATCGGCTACGGATGAACTTCCCGTCGCGGGAGGCGTACCTGGACTACTGGCGGCCCCACCCCGCCCTGGCCGCCGACTGGAACCGCTACATCGAGGCGGCCTACACCTACGACGTGGTCGGCAAAGCCCCCCATTTCCACTCCAGCGTCCGTGAGGACGCCGTCCTGGAGGATTCGGCCAGCCACCTGCGCTCGGGCGACATCGAGGCCTCGATCGCCCAGCTCACCAAGCCGGTGGTCCTCCTGCGGGCGCCGCGAGGGCTTTTCAACCAGGTACCAGCGCTCTACCCCGACGCCTCCCTCGCCGTCTTGCGGGAAGCGCTCCCGCAGCTGGCCGATGCCGTGATTTCCGACGTCAACCACTACACGATCCTGCTCAGCGAGCGAGGTGCCACCGCGGTGGCCCGACACATCCGGCAACGCCCGGCGGCCTAGCGCAGACGTGGCTCCGCCACCGAGGCGCCAGCCGTCGAAGGGGGTTGGCCGGCCGTGCCCGAACGCCGGGCGGGCCCGCCCCCCGGCGCCCCCGGCAGGACTCGAACCTGCGACCCGCGGATTAGAAGTCCGCCGCTCTATCCAGCTGAGCTACGGGGGCACGACGTCTCCCGACCGCCTCGGACTCTAGCCGTGCCGCCCCGGACCGCAGCCCCCGATGCCGGTGCACCCGACGAGTATCCGAACGTATCGAGCTGGGCCAATGGAGGCGATGCGGGCATACTCGACGGCGGTACCCTCAGTCGTGCCCGACCCGCTCGCTTCGGACCCCGCCGACACCCCCCCGGCCGGGGCCGCGAGCCCCCCCGGCTCGCCCGCCTCGCCGGGCCCAGCCGCGCCGCCGGCCGGCCCATCCGACTCCTTCGGTGCCGCCGGTTTTCCCGGCTCCCCGGGAGCATCGGGCACCGCCGCGGTTGCCACCCATCCGCCCCCGCCCCCGCCGCCCACCAAGGTCTTCGACCAGGTTGGGGCGGCATTGGCGCTCGGCCGGCTGATGACCCAGCTGTATGTGACCGTCGGCGGCCGCAAGCCCCCACGGGAGGGGAGCGACCGTGGCCACCGGGTGCAACCGCAGGACGCCACGATCGGCCTTGGTCCCCTCGACGTCGAGGGGAAGTTCCAACTGCGGGTTCTCGCCGTGCAGGCCGCCCTGCACCGCATCAGCGGCGTGGCCGCCGAAGCCGGTCTGACGATGCCCAACGCCGACGACCTCATCGCGGCGGGACCGACGCTGGTGGGCGAGGAAGGCTGCCGATCCGTCAGCCAACTGCATCAGCAGCTGATCGAGGTGCTCGGCGCCTCGGCCCCGCCGATGGGAACGGCCTATGAGCTTGGCACCGCCCTGGCCAGCCTCTCCGAGGAGACACGTCGCAACGGCGAGGAGTTCAAAAACGCGGTCAACGCGGGCCGCATCGACAATATTCGTGATCTGCTCAGCCGGCTGCGTTCCATGCTCCCCGACCACGCCGCGGCGGCCGTCATGGGAGCCCTCAACAACTGGGAGGACTGGCTACGGGCGGGGCAGTTCGACGGCCGGCCGATCGACTGGCAGCAGGATGGCCCCCAAGTGGCGCAGGCCCTCACCGCCCAGGGCCGCGAGTGGTTTTCGCTCCTGACGGGACAGAAGACGGCCCTCGACCTGCTGTCGGTCGACAACTACATCGACGCCGCGGAGACGCTGCTGAGCCAGTACCGGAAGCTGGGCAAGCGTTTCATGGTGCAGTGGTGGCCCTACCTGGTGACGGCGCTGCTCGTGGTGACGGTGATCATCGGCCTGCTGTTCCTGTTCGGCCACGGTGCCACCAAGGGAATCGGGACCATCGTCACCCTGCTGGCCGGCTTCGGCATCACCGCCCACACCGCCACCTCGACATTGAACAAGACGGCGGCCAGCGTGGAGGACTCGCTGTGGCAGGCGGAACTGGACAACGCCGTCGTGCGCGCCGCTACCGCGCTGCCGGCGGGCGCACCGGCCATGGTGGCGGCGGTCGTCCACCCCGGCCAGCGGGCCAAGCGCATGGCGTCACAACGGGCCGAGGTGGCCCGGACCCAAGCCGTCGCCGACCGAACCGCCACCGCCACCGCCCAGGCGGCGGCCCCGGCCACCACTCGCTCGGCGCTGACCCCCGACGCGCCCCCACCCCCCGCGCCCACCGCTACCGCGGTGCCCCCCCAAGAGGGCCGGTAGCCCAGATGTGGGTGCAATCCGAACTCCGAGGTGTCGACCGCTTCTTCCGCCGCCACCCCGACGCCGCCTCGGCCCCGCCCCCCAACCCCGACCTCCCGATCGGCCACGACGCCCTTCCCGACATCAAGCACATCGTGATCTTGATGATGGAGAACCACTCTTACGACAACTACTTCGGGATGCTGGCCGGCCATGGAGACGGCTTTCCCCTCGACGCCCAGGGCCAGCCCACCGCGGCGGCAACCGGCGCCGACGGCTCGGCAGTACCGGCGCACCCTTTTCCCACCACCACCCAAGGGCGCGGCGTGCCCACCCAGAGTTGGCACGCCAGCCAGATCCAGTACAACAACGGCGCCAACGACGGGTTCGTCCGCAGTATCGAGCAGACCGTGCCCAAGGGTGACCCCACGGTGGCGATGGGGTACTGGACCGAAGACCACCTGCCCTTCTACTACGCCCTGGCCCGGACCTTCCCGCTGGCCGACCGGTGGTTCGGGTCGTGCCTGGGACCGACGTTCCCCAACCGGAGGTTCCTGATCGCGGGGACCGCCAACGGCCTTATCGACGACCTCCCCATCGGTATGGCCGACTACCCCCCCACCGGCACCATCTTCGACGTGCTGACCCGCCAGAAGATCTCCTGGACCAACTACCACAGCACCCCGATGGTGAAGCAGGCGTTCAAGCGGGCGTTGGGCAAGCCGGTTCTGGAGGCGGCCCGGTGGGTGGCCCTGAACACGCTGAAGTGGTTCCCGCCCCTTCTCCACGTGTTCCAGGACAACCTGCAGTTCACGGCCGACCTGTACCCCATGGGCCTGGCCCGGTTCATGTGCCACCTGGACAGCACCGAGCAGTTCTTCAAGGACGCCGACGAGGGCAAGCTCCCCCAGGTGACGATCATCGACCCCGACTTCGGTGCCTACTCGGAGGAGAATCCGGGCGACGTCCAGCACGGCGAGGGGTTCGCGGCCGAGGTCATCAAACGCGTCATGCACGGCCCGGGCTGGCCCAATACGGTGCTGATCTGGTTGTACGACGAGCACGGCGGCTACTACGACCATGTCCCGCCCCCTGCCGCGGTGCCGCCCGACGACGTGATCGGCCACAGCCTGCTGGACCTCCCCGGCTGGTTCAAGGCCCTGGCCCGGCCCTTCCTGCGGTCCCAGATCGCCCAACTGGAGGCGATCGACCTCGGCAACCTGAGCTTCGACCGGCTGGGCTTCCGGGTGCCGGCCATTGTCGTGTCGCCCTTCGCCAAGCCCGGCTACGTCTCCCACACCATCTACGACCACACCTCGGTCCTGAAGCTGATCGAGACCAAGTGGAACCTGCCGCCGTTGACCCGCCGGGATGCGGCCGCGGTGGCGCCCCTCGACATGCTGGACCTGGACGGCCCGCCTGCCTTCCTCACCCCCCCTGTCCTGCCTCCTGCCGCCCAGCCGTGGGGCACGTGGGAGCCGACTTAGCCCCCCGCGGGCTGCGGATGCGGAGAGAGGAAGTTGGAGCTAGCTGGCGGCGAGAAGGTCCCGGCCGCCGGTCTCGACGGAGGGGTGGCGCAGCTTGGACAGCGCCTGGCGCTCGATCTGGCGGATCCGCTCCCGGGTCAGGTGGAGAACATCGCCCACCTCTTCCAGCGTCCTGGGGTCGCCGCGGTCGAGCCCGTAGCGCAGCCGGAGGATCTCCTTCTCCCGCTCGTCCAGCGGCCGCAGCAACTTTTCGACTTCGTGGGGCAGCATGGCCGCGGCCACGATCTCGAACGTCGACGCCGCCGTCAGGTCGGCCACGATGTCGCCCAGTTCGGTGTCGCCGTCCGCCCCGATGGGGGTGTCCAGGCTGATGGGGTCGGTGGCATGGCCCAGCAGCTCGGTGATCTGCTCCTCGGAGAGCTGCAATGCCTCGGCCAGCTCCGCCGGGGTGGGCAGGCGGCCCAACTCGCCCTCCATGTGGTTACGGACCCGCAGCAGCCGACGGACCTGGTCGCCGGCGTGCACCGGCAGGCGGATGGTCCGGGCCGAGTTGTCTATGCCCCGCCCGATCGACTGGCGGATCCACCAGGTGGCGTAGGTCGAGAACTTGAAGCCCTTCCGCCAATCGAACTTTTCAACCGCGTGGATGAGACCGAGATTGCCCTCCTGCACCAGGTCGAGGAGCGGCATGTCGGAGGACTGGTAGCGCTTGGCGATGGACACCACGAGGCGCAGGTTGCAGTTGATGAAGTCGCGGGTGGCCTGCTCGCCCGCCCGGACGTCTCGTTGCAAGGCCCGCCGTCGAGCGACCGCGACGGTGGGAGTAGCCATCTCCTCGGCCGCTTTGCGTCCCGCCTCGATGGCACGGGCCAAGCGGCCTTCATCGTCCTTGGTGAGGAGTGGATATTTCCCGATTTCGTCCAGGTAAAGCCGAACCAGGTCGGCTTCGGCGCCTTCGGGCCGCTTCTTGGCCATGCGCTTCTCTTTCCTTCGCTTGAGGGGAAGATACCCCTCCACACCCAGCAGAAACACCGATAGTCGCCTACCTATGCCCGACATCGATGTTGAACCGCTGCCTTCCGGTTTGGCAAGGGTCTTTCGTCATGTTCGAATTATCCCAATTGCCGGGAGGCGACCAATGGGAGCACCCGATACCGGATCTGCTCCGACAGGACAATGACCGTGGTGCTGCGGTTGATACCCTGGACCTCGAGGATGCGGTTGATGATTCGCTGCAGGTCCCGGTTGGTTCGGGCCACGACCCGGCAGTGCAGGTCGCCGGCCCCGGAGATCCCGTGCACCTCGAGCACTTCGGGGATCTCCCGGAGATGCTCCACCACGTCGTGCAACCGCCCCTGGGCGATCTCCAGGGAAGTGAACGCCAACACCTCGTACCCCATGGCCGCCACGTCGACGTCGGGCCCGAAGCCGGTAACAACCCCCAGCCGCTGGAGCCGGTCGAGCCGGGCTTGGGCGGTTCCCCGGGCCACCCCCAGCTGACGGGCCAGTTCCAGGACACCCACTCGAGGGGCCCCGGCCATGGCGGAGAGAAGGCGCCGATCGAGCGTGTCCAGGGGATCGGGCCCCCCGTTGAATGTCGCGGTGGGCATTCTGCTCACTCCCTCCTGGCCAGTCGCCCTTCGACTGGACATTCTGCCCAATAGTTTGACAGTTGGTTGACACGGGAAGCAACAAATCGTTCACTGACCTATACGACCTGTACACTCCAAAGAGTCCGAGAGGTGACAATGTGACAGTCACAACCGCTGACCCGGGCGCTCGTGTTCTCCACCAAACGATCGGGCAGTTGGTCCACCGGCATCCGGTTGTCGTCGCCAACCCCTACACCCGCTGGTTCGCCACCGGGGCGGCGTCGCCCGACGAGCTGCGCCACCTGACGGTTCAGTTCAGCGTGTTCAGTCACCAGTTCGTGGAAGCTCAGCTGCGCAAGGTCATCAACGCCGCCGACCTCGAGACCTACCGAGCCGGCAAGGAAATCCTCATGAACGAGCTCGGGGTCATCTACAAGTCTCCGGTGGCGCGCCAGGGGGTGGGCGACAATGACGTCGATCCGGCCCTGGTGGCCACCGAGGGATCCGTCGACGGGAGCCGGTTCCGCTTCGCGGCCGCCCATTTCGAGTGGCTGCTGCGCTTCGCGGCGCCCCTTGGGCTCGATTTCGATCAGCTCGGCAAGCGGCGCCACGCCACGCCCGCCACGCTGCACTTCTGTGACGAGCTGCTGCGGATCTACGGCAGCGAGGACCCTTCGACTGCCGAGGGCGCGTCCTACGCGGTCGAGCACTGGGCCGCGGCCGGGTTCTGGAAGGAGCTGGTCGCGGGCCTCCGGATCATCGAGCGCCGCGAGTTCCCGGGCCTCAACTTGAGCTTTTGGACCTGGCACGACCAGGTCGAGGACCAGCACGCGGCCCACACCGACGACGAGCTGGCGTCCGCTCTGACCCTGCCCGGCTTCGACGAGGGAAAATTCCTCGCCGGCGCCGCCGACATGCTCGACGGGGTACAGGCGTTCTGGGACGGGCTATGGGCCGATCACCTGGCCGGGAGGTCAAAGCCATGAATGCCCAGAATCTGGTCCGGCCGGCGCGGGAGGACCATTGCGACGACGCCACCATGAAGTTGCCCACCCGGGCCCCGGCGCGGTATTTCCAAGGTTGGGACTACCTGGAGTTCTGGGTCGGCAACGCCCGGGCCTTCTCGGGATGGCTGGCGTCGGCCTTCGGGTTTGAGATCGTGGCCTACGCGGGCCCCGAGACCGGTTGGCCCGATAGGGCGTCGTATGTGCTGGAGCAGGGTTCCGTGCGCCTGCTCGTCAGCGCCGCCCTCGGGCCCGCCTCGCCCATCGCCGACCACGTTCGGGCCCACGGGGACGGGGTCCGGGACCTGGCCATCGGGGTGACGTCGGCGTCGGCCGCCTACGACGCCGCCCTGGCGCGGGGCGCGGTGGGGGTCAACCCGCCGTGGATCGCCGAGGACGAGTCGGGCAAGGTGGTGAGGGCCACCATCGCCCTCTACGGCGACACCCAGCACACCTTCGTGGAGCGCTCGGCGTACATGGGCCGGTTCCTGCCCGGCTATCGGGCCGATGCCGGGCTGCTGCCGCCGCCGCCCGGTGGCCCCGCGGTGGGTTTGCGCCTGATCGACCATGTGGTGGCCAACGTCTACCGAGGCTCACTCGACCGCTGGGTCGACTTCTACCGCCAGACGCTGGGGTTTGATCAGCTGGTCCACTTCGACGACGCCCAGATCTCGACGCCGTACTCGGCGCTCATGTCCACCGTGGTCTGGGACGGGTCGAGGGTGGTGTTGCCCATCAACGAGCCCGCCGAGGGCCCCCGCAAAAGCCAAATCCAGGAGTATCTGGAGTGCTACGGCAGCCCCGGCGTCCAGCACATCGCCCTGGCGACCGACGACATCGTGGCGTCGGTCGCGGCTCTTCGCGAGCGCGGGGTGCGCTTCCTGACGGTGCCCGACACCTACTACGAGGACGCCCGGAACCGGCTGGCGGATATCGACGTCGCCTGGGATGACCTGCAGGCGCTCGGCATCCTCGTCGACCGGGACCCGGATGGCTACCTGCTGCAGATCTTCACCGAGAACGTCTCGGACCGGCCCACGGTCTTCTTCGAGATCATCCAGCGCCAAGGCGCCAGGGGCTTCGGGGCGGGCAACTTCAAGGCCCTGTTCGAGGCCATCGAGCGGGCCCAGGATCGCCGCGGGCACCTCTAGGAGCACGCCCGGGCCCAGGTCTGGGCTGCTGGGCTGAGGCTGGCGGGTTCGGGGGGGGTCCGGATTGGGCTGGCCCCCACCCCCCATCGGCGTGGCATGCTGAGGAGCCCGTGGTGGCCGTAGCTCAGTTGGTTAGAGCGCCAGGTTGTGGCCCTGGAGGTCGGGGGTTCAAGTCCCCTCGGTCACCCTGGAGAGACGAGTAACCTCGCCCCTCCACAGCACAAATGCGCCTCTAGCTCAACGGCAGAGCAACGGACTCTTAATCCGCAGGTTCCGGGTTCAAATCCCGGGGGGCGCACCAGAAATTCGCAGGTCAGAGGCTCGTCGGGTCCGACTGAAGGGGTAGTCAACTCGCACTCTTGCGATCGTTGACCCGGCTACCCTAACGACTACCTTTTTGACTCGCGAGCCGGGAAGCGCCCTGATGACGAGCCCCCGTCGCCAGCCATGAACATTTCCGAGTGCGCAGGACGTGCCGAACTAGGACGGTTGGTCGTCGAGTGCCGCGTGCCCGGACAGCCCAGCTTCAGCAAGGACTTCGATGCCAGTCTGATCGGGTTCGTTCAGGTCGACAGCGGCGAGACTTGCGTCGTGTCGAAACGAGCACGGAGTTCGGCGATGTCGTCAGCGTCTGGCGGGCCGGGGCGGGCCAGGATCTGCGCGAGTTCGGCGAAGTAGCGCTCGTGACCAGGTGGGGTGCAGATCAGCAGCATCCGTGAGGGACTGTCGCTGCGGTTCGCAAACGCGTGGGCGGTCCCAGCCGGGGCAGTAACGAAGGCGCCGGGACGGCCGACGATCACCTGGTCGCCGGCGCGGAGTTCCATCTCACCGTCGATCACGTAAAACTGCTCTTCGATCTTCGAGTGAAAGTGCGACCCAGTGTCGAACCCGGGCATGGCACGGAACTCGAAGGTCGACGCGCCGACACTATCGGCTTCGGTGCACAGCACGCGCACTTTCGTTCCCCGCAGCGTGAGCGTCTCGCCCGCCTCCGGTTCGTATATAAGGGCCTGCAGGCTCATGTCCTCTCCTCCATTGTGGCACATCAGCGCCTTCATGGCACTTATGTGACAGTATGGTGCAGGGAGGTTGAGAGTCAAGGGATGACCAGGGAAAAGCAGAAGACGAGGACCCGACGGGACCTGGTCGCCGCGGCGCTGGACCTCCTGGCAGATGGCCGGACGCCGACGGTAGGCGAGGTGGCCGACGCCGCTGAAGTGTCGCGCCGCACGGCGTATCGCTACTTCCCGAGCGCCGATCAGCTGATGACCGAGGCGTTGCTCGAGGGAATGCGATCAGATGTCGAGCGCGACATCGACGGCGGCTCCCCCGATGATGGGGCCGCCGCCGGTGTGGACCGCCTGGTCAATGCCGTTCACGACCTGACGGTCAACAACGAAAACCTCCTCCGACAGATGATTCGCTTCACGATCGACCGAGACCAGATCGAACCGGGCGTGCCCCCGCGTCCGTCGCGACGACTCGAGTATGTCGAGCAGGCCCTCGAACCAGTGCGCAACCAACTCACTCCCGGCGAGTACGAGCGCCTCGTGCACGCGATGGCCGTCGTCATCGGCATAGAAGCCCGGATCGTGCTGCGGGACATCTGTGGCCTCGACGACACACAAATACTCGAGACTGAGCGGTGGGCGGCGCACGCCTTGCTTGCTGCGGCGCTCGCGTAGCCGCGAACCACATTTTGGGGTGGATTGACCACGCACCGAGCCCCTTCAGAATCGGCGCAATATCACCACGACGACTGCCAGTCAGGGTCTCCCGAGACTGTCCCATAACCGGCAGGGGCGCGACTCGTATCGACCTTCGGCCTGCGGACGTTGAGGGCCGGGTTCCGCTCCACGAGTTGCTCCTGCTCGGCGTACTTGTAGAAGCTGGCGAGCGTCGACAGACGCCTGGCCACCCGTCGAGGGCATCCTGCCGGTCACCTCCATCCACCGACCGAACAGCTCCAGATGCGCCCGGCGGACGTTGATGGCTGACAGCAACAAGAGCTACGTCACCAAGACGGGTCGGGTACTGACTGATACCGACATCGAGCATCTCGCCGAGGAGGCCGAGGACGACTTCGACGTCGAGGAACTCAAGAGTCGTCGCCGAGGACGACCACTGCTCGGCAGCGCCCCAGCGGCCGTCGTGCCCGTGCGCTTGGACCCAGACCTGAAACAAGCACTGGAAGCACGAGCCCAAGCCGGGCACACCACCGCCAGCGATATCATCCGCGAAGCCCTCCGGCGCTTCCTCGACGTAGCCTAACCCGGCATCGACCCGCCAACCCGACTCCGATTACCGAGCGAGGGGCTGGTGCCGAAGTCGGGCGGTTCGCTTGCGGCCCAGACCGAGGAGCCGTCTGACTTCGAAATGCGTACCACAGGGACTGGGGACTGTCGCCGAGGACCGAACTCTCGCGGCAGCCCCCCGTCGCGCCGACCCGGGGTCGTCAGCGGGTCAGTGGTGTGCTCGTCGCGAGCGCGACGCCGGGGTTAGGCGAGCGAGAGGCCATCGATGGCAAGCTCTATCGACTCGATTGCGATGTCAGTGCCGTCTGCCTGAAACGAGGGCCCACTCCATTTCACGGGCCAAGCGTTGACGAAGTTCCAGCGGACCCGGGGAGTGCCCGTGCCATCGAACAGGATGATCGACCCGTTTCGGCGGACGGGTTGACCGTCCAGCACGCTTTGGTACCAACTGTTGAGTTCACGATCGTCGTCGGTTGGCCAGCAGAGGACGAGATTGTGGATGTGGGTCGAGCCGGGGACCTTCCGGCTGTGTCGAGGATCAGCGCCGTCACGCTCTTCGATGACGTCCACCTCCGATAGGAGGCCACTCACAGAGAGATAGTGACTCCGGGTGATTCCGTCGATCTCGACGACGAAGTTAGCACTCCGCAGAGGCTCGGCCTGGTCAGGGATGGGCATCTCCGACGTATACCACCGATTGCTACGTAGGGCCCGAGAACGAGCATGTCGCGCCCAACACAGCCCGTCAGCCCGTTCCGGAGTGCCACCGCTGCCAGGTGCGCACAGGGGGGCACTACCCGTCGGTAGTTCCCCGGAAACTGTTTCGCCGGATGCCCGCGGTACCCGGCCCGATCGACCACGCCGCCATGAGGAGAGGGCACTCCGACACTGCTCGACCAGGCCAGCGCCCTCTAGTGGTCGGTCAGCTGGTCGGTCGTATGCTGGCCGTTGGCCGTGACCACCGGTGGGATCGACTGGCCGTTGGACCAGCTGCCGAACTGCATCTCTGCGGCGTCGCCTCCGCGGAGCTTGATCCCACTGTGCCCGACGTCGCTCACCCGTCATGGTCAGGGCGAGGTCGAGGTGCCCCGTGATCCGGGACCTCGATATTGAAACAGCTTCTCCATTGGCAGACCCAAGGTGCCGCAGGGGCTCGGAGCAAGCGCCGCCACCTTCCAAATGCGCGACGCTGCGGGCTATCATCGATGCGTACGCAAACGTGCGCCAGATTGCCTGACGCGGCGCTCATGCCATGCCCGTGGCGGAGCCGCGCGCACAGTCGCGAGCGCGGACGCGCCTTCTCCCTCGAACGGCGCACGATAATGGCATCGCGGCAGCGACTCGCCGGACCCGATATCCGGCGTGTTGCCGCGTCCTGGACGGGCCATAATGCCCGGGCCTAGTAATAGTGGGCGGGGGCTGGGTGGCGGTGACGATGATCTATCAAGGCGTGGACAAGCGCGATCTGGTCCAACCAGACGCTTGACTCGCTGACCAGCTGACCCGTTCTAACCCGAGTTGCCCACCCTAACGGCATACTGAGCCGGGATCCAGCGACGGTGCCACGGAGCGCGGGACCGTAACCAGCAGCATTTGCCGGTAAACCGCCGGTCCCGGGGCGCCGATAGCAGTCGCACAGTGGACCGCAGGATTCTCGGACTCATAAGATGTCGCCGGGTCCTCCGGGGTGCCCCGGCGGCCAGCGCCGTGCTCGCGCTGGCGGGGCTATTGGGCGTCTTGGCGGACCCAGCCGGCGCTGCCGGCCGGGCCAGCCCCTCCATGACGATCACGGCATCGACTTCGACCATCGTAGGGCTGCAAGTCTTCGCCAATGTCAACCTCACCGGCGGCGCCAACCCGAGCGGAACGATCACCTTCAAACTGTTCGCGCCTGCCGACGCATCGTGCACCGCACCCATCTTCACGACCGCGACCGCCGTCAGCGGGGTCGCAATGAACTCGCAGCGCTTCACCACCAGCGCCGCCGGCACCTACAGATGGCAGGCGACCTACAGCGGCGACACCAGCAACAACGGCTACGGCCCCACAGCGTGCAGCAACCCCTCTGCCTCGGTCATTGTCTCGCCCGCCTCCACCGGACTGTCAATCTCGGCCCCGCCACCATCATCAGGGGCGATCCACGCCACCGCCATCCTCGGCGGCTTCAAGCCGACGGGCACAATCACCTTCCTGCTCAGCCCCCCCGGCGACGTGTTCTGCTCGCTCACCCCGGTGTTCTCCTCCACCGCGGCGGTGTCGACAACCGGCAGCTACAGCTCCGCCAGCTACAACCCGACCGTCACCGGCACCTACAAATGGCGGGCCACTTACAGCGGCGACGTCAACAACAACCGCGCCGGGCCCACCGCCTGCCTCGATCCCAACGCATCGATGACCGTCACCAGCATCACCGCCACCGCGCCGCCCAAACAGCCGCCGGCCACGACCTCGCCGACCACCGCCAAACCCACCGCCGCGACATCGACGACACCCCCCACCGCGCTGGCCGGCCCGGCCGCCGCCATCCCCGCCGCGGGGGCCACCGCGGCGGCACCGAGCCTGCCGGCCAGCACGACAACCTCCACCGCATCCAGCCGACACACGACACCGCCGCCCCGGGCGACTCTCGGTGCTGTCCACACCGCCGCAGGCGCACGTCATCCCAGCTATCGAAACCTGACCCTCGCGGTAGGTGCCGCCACTATCGCCCTTGCCGTCACGTTGGTGATCCTGTCGCGACGCACGCCCCGGCACCCCTGGTCCCCACCGGGGAAGCGCCACCGGGCTCGCGAGTTATAACGCAAACCGCCCACACCCATTCGATTCGCCCGGCTTTCTACCCTGCGCCGCACTTCCGTTGTCGACGCGCCAGGCGAGCTGCGGTCAACAGCCTCCCGGGATCGCCGATCGGGCGGGCGAACGCCACACCGCAGGTGTATTACCGGGAGCATCGGATGGGCCGATCTGCTCGGTTGTTGCGACGACATCCGGAAGCCGTCACGATCGCAACCATTGTTGCATTTGCGGGAAAGGCTCGACCCCGAGCGCTCCTGCTTGTTTTCATCGAAGGTCAAACCGATCCACTGCAACATCGGGACACCGAAGTACCTTCCGGCCGAAAAGTTGTCAATTATCGACCCGGCCCATCCGCGATAGCCGCCCGAGTGGAACACGGTGGCGGGATCGACGTCGAGGCGCACCGCGGCTGCGTAGGACCAGGCGATGGCCATCATCTCCCCCGAGTCGGTCGTGCCGTGGTCGCCACCATGGCAGCCGCACCCCGTGAATCGATACGACCCTGGCAGGGGACGGGCGCAGGTTACGCAGGTGGAAACAACTGAGGCGTCGATTGCTTTCAGCAGCCCCAGCACCCGTTCCACGATCGGAAAACGCGAATACCAGTTTTCCAACCCTCGTGCGCCATGCCGTTCATTTGTTTGCACAAATGCTACGCCGCCCCGACGGGTCCTGTCTTTCGCAACCATCTGCCGGGACAGTCGATGGGGGCGAGCCGGGGGCAACCGAGCAACCCGCCGCTGCAGATGTCCCGATTTCCTCGGACAACTCTTGTTGGTCGTTACACTCCTCCGTGTGACCGACCTCGCGGCATCCCGTTACCCAATCCGGGTCGATCCCTGGTTCCGCGGCCTGTTCGCGCTGCTCGGCGCGAGCCGCCCCCGCGACTTCGTCGACATCGGCAACAGCGAGTTGCGGGTTCGGCTTGGCTGGCTGTTCCGGGCCACGGTCGGGAAATCCGCGGTTCACGCCGCCCGCCACCACCCCAATATGTACGGCGGTTGGGGCGCCCACGGCTGGCGAGGTCGATGGCTTGTCAACGGCTCCTCGACGGGGATCGTGGAAGTGGACCTCGAACCTCGACAACGGGCGTGGCTCCTCGGCGTTTTCCCGATCGCGCTGCGCACCCTCTACCTCAGCCTCGATGACCCCAATGGCTTCATCGACACGATTACCCGGTAGGTAACCGGCCCGACTCCGGGGTCTCAGCACTTGCGCACCGCCGCCCACCGGCTGTGCGAGCCGAACTCACCAGGAGCCTCGCCAACGGACCCTGCGTGCCCCGTTTTACATACCTGCCGTGATCCAAAAGGCCGCAAGCCGCAATTCGGCCTTCACGCTTGCGCGAGCACTGAATCCATCGTTTCCATGATCGAGATGCTCTCCTCCAAGGCCATGATCGGGCTCTCCAGGAGACCGGCACGAAGGCAGCGGGCCACCTCATCGGCTTGGTGGCGGAGGCCGCTGCCCTTGTGCGGCGGATTGAAACGAGTCCGGCTTCCACCGCGGGTTGTCAAGGTGAACGAGGTGGGCCGGTAGAAGTCTGGGTCTATCTCTATGCGGGCCTCGGTGCCGATGATGGCCGCGCGCGTCGGAGTGCGGGCGGAGGAGGTGCAGGACAGAGTGGCCTGGGCGCCGTTGGCATAGCCGAACAGCATCGACGTCCGGCCGTCGACGCCGGTGAAGGCGGCATCGACAATGGAGATGATGCGCTGCGGCCGGCCCAGGATCATCGACGCGAATGACACCGGATAGACGCCCAGGTCGAGAAGGGCGCCGCCGCCGAGCTCGGCCGCGAAGAGCCGCGAGGCCGGGTCCTGTGGGAACCATTGCCCGTGGTCCGCGCTCACCATCACGATGTCGCCGAGGACACCAGCGGAGACAAGGCGGCGGACCTCGGTCATGTGAGGCAGGAAGCGCGTCCACATCGCTTCCATCAAAAACTGGCCGGACGAACGGGCGTGGGCGACGAGGTCACGAGCTTCAGCCGCGTCCATGGTGAAAGACTTCTCGACCAGCGCCGGCTTGCCGGCGTTCAGCGCCAGCAGGGCGTTGGGGTGATGCATCGGATGCGGCGTCGCCACGTAGACGACATCGACGTCGGGATCGGCTACCAATGCCTCATAGGAGCCGTGACGGTGGGCGATGTCGAACTGGTCGGCAAATCGGTCCGCAGACGCCTGCTGGCGGGACCCGATAGCGATCGCCACCCCGGAATCGGTCAGCATCAGATCGGACACGAACGCCCGAGCGATAGCCCCAGAGCCCAGGACACCCCAACCCAAAGGTCTGATCATGGGTGTCAGCATCGCCCATCTCGGGACTACGGCGTCAGTTCGAGATAGAGGCCGCTCGTGATCGCTGAAAGCAGGCCCGCATCTCGTGCAGGACCACGAACCGCGATCACGGGGCCACGCGGCGTCGTCGTGTCGGGCTGGCCCGCATTCCGGGCGAAGAAGCGGTTACGCCCGCCGGTAGAGCTGGGCCAGCGCCACGTGGGGTCCGGGGCTGTTGTTGGCCACGTTGTACCGGTAGGACATGCCCACCGCCATGCACATGCGAGGGCCGGGGCACGACACGCCCCGCAGATCGTTGTAGTAGGTGCCCAGCGGGGCAGGCATGGCCTGGACCGACCACCCGCTGGCGTCGCGGTGTTCCGCCAACGGCAGGAAGGCACCGTTGGCGGCCCCGCTGTCGTAGTTGCCCACCGCGGTGCAGCTGTTCGCCGACGCGCACGACACCGACTCGAACGGGCTGTTGTTGGTGCCATTGGGACCGCCCACTCCCGGTGGGTCCGGTGTCGCCTGGATCGTCCAGCTGGCGCCATTCCAGTAGTCGGCCAGGGTGATGCCCGGGTGCCCGCCTGCCCGATCCTGCGGAGTCCACTGCCCTGCCGCGGTGCAGGCGCCGGGGGCGTAACAGGAGACGCTCGGCAGGCTGCTGCTGATTGAGGACTGCGGAGCCGGCGGCTGATGGGGCTCCCAGCTGGTGCCATTCCATTGTTCGGAAACCATGCAGCTGAAGTCACAGGGCCCCGGAGGCCCGGAAGGAGTCGGCGACGCGGTATGGAACGCGCCGAGCGCGGTGCACGCGGTCAGGGTTGCACACGACACGCCATACAGCGCGCCGGCCACCGTCCCGACCGGAGCGGTCACGGGCTGAATCTGCCAAGCAGTGGCAGTCCGGCGCTCGGCCAACATCACGGTGGCCCCACTGGCATCGCCGTAGGCGCCAACCGCGACGCAGACGCCACGATTTCCCTGCCCGGCCGTGTTCCGTCCGGCCCCATTGCCGGCGACGGCCGTGGCGCAGGACACGCCACTGAATCCGGCCCCGACCGACCCGGCAGGGACGGGCGTCGCCTCGACTTGCCACGAAGCTCCGTTCCAGTGCTCGGCCAGGGTGGCCGATTGGCCGGTGCTGTCTACGAAGCTGCCAACCGCGAGACAGTCGTCTTCGGCGGCACAGGAAACCGCGTCGAGTGAACTGCCCTGCAGCGGGGGCGTGGAATCGACGCTCCACCTGGTGCCACTCCACCGCTCCACGAGCGGCTCCGCGACACTGGGGCTCTTCCAGTGGTAGCCGACCGCGACACAGAACTGTTCCGTGGCGCACGACACCGCCACCAGGTCATTCGAGGTCGCTCCCAACGGATTGGGGGTCACCTGATTTGCCCAACTACTGCCGTTCCATCCCGCGGCCAGGGTCAGGTAGGTGAAGTCAAATGTCGCGGTCTCGGAGGCGCCGACCGCCACGCAGGCGCTGAGGGTCGTGCACGACAGGCCGCGGTAGTTGGTGTCCACCTGGGGGCCGCTCGCGGGAGTCGCGGTCGATGTCCAGGTGGTGCCATCCCAGCGGGCCGCGACGAAGTCCGCGAGCCCGCGCTTGCCGACCACCAGGCAGGCACTGGCAGTAGGGCAGGACACCGCGTTGTAGACGTCGGTCGGTCCGCCGGGGGTGGGCGTGGCGGTCCAGGCCGTGCCGTCCCAGTGCTCGGCCAAGCTTCCGCCACCCTTGCCGTTGTCGTGCCAGTAGCCGACGGCTACGCATTCGGTCGCGGTCGGACACGAGACCGACGAAAGAACACTACGGGTTGCGCCGGGGGGCTGGGGAGTGGGCTCAATCTGCCAAACGACGCCATTCCAGCGCGCCGAGAACGGCTGCGGTGCCGCGAACACGTCACCCGAGAACCCCACCGCGGTGCACGCCGACGCCGACGCGCACCCCACGCTTGACAGGCGACTGCTGGTGCCACCGCTGAGGGTCGGGACCTCCTGGGACTGCCAGGTGGCGCCGTCCCAACGGAGCGCGATGGATGTCGTCTGGCCGGCGCCGCGGGAGGAGTACCCCACCGCCGAGCACCTGCTGGACGAGGCGCAGGAGACGGAGGTCAAAAAGGTGGAAGTCGCCCCAGAGGGGCTGGACATCGGTTGTATCTCCCACCGTCGGCCGTCCCAGCGTTCGGCCAGCGCCACCTGCTGGCCGACGCCGTCGACATAATCTCCGACGGCGGTGCATGCCGTCGGCGAGGAGCACGACACCCCGGTGAGGAAGGTGTTGTTCCCCCGATGCGGATTGGGGGTCGCTTCGATGGCCCACCGCGTACCATCCCAGTGTTCCGCCAGGCTGACGTCGACACCACTGCCGTCGTGGCTGTAGCCCACCGCCCAGCAGGAAGCCACCGACAGGCACGAAACCGCGGACAGATGACCGTTGGGAGCCAACGCGGGAGTCGGCAACGCCTGGATCGTCCAGTCCGATGCCCGGGCACCAACGTCGCCGGCGGCGGTCGCACTCCCTATTCCCGGCGACGCCACCAGCATCGCCAGCCCGGCGACAACCGCCACCGCGATTGCCAGACTTCGCTTTGCATCCATGTGTCTGTCCCTAGGCCAGCGGGCCGGGCGCGTTCGGGCGATGCGAGAATCGATCGAGGGAAACCGGGGATCCGCCTGTGCTCCACATCCGGCAGAACCTCACGCGCCGGCCGCCCACGACGACCGCCGAAGCCGCTCTGAGGGTAGCACCGAAGTCCCGCCACCTCGCAGAGCGGCTCAACGAGAACCGCCGGAATTCCCCAGACCGGCGGGCCGCCGGTTCGGCTTTCAGCAGGATGTGACTACCGGAGCCAGGGATGCGACCGGACGAAGGACAGCGCCGACCAGCGGCGGCCGATCGTCCCGACACCCCAGAGAGCGAAGGCGCCGATGACGAGGAGGGCCATCGTGCTGACGATGTGCTCGTCGACGATCGGATTGACCGAACCGGTCGCCTGACCGCCCGCCATCTTGGCGAAGGGCCAGGACGCCGCGTACATCATCAGCAGCATCGTCGAGCCGGCAATCGCAGCCGGCCGCAGGGCCACGCCCAGAAAGCCGCTTCCGACCGGCACCGCAGGATTCGGGTATTCACGAAGCCCCCTTCCGAACCCGGCCGCCTCGGTCGGAGCGGCTCCGATCGCCCACCCCCCCCCCGATATCGGACCTACTGAGGGCTGCGGACCCAATTGCCTGATAGAAGGTGTCCGTATGAACGAGACATCCGGCCCGTCACCACCAAATTTTTACGCCGACATCACGGCGGCGGGCTTCACGGCGGTTGGCGACGGAGGCCTCCCGGGACTACTGGGCATAGAGGTTCTCGTCGTCGATGGCCGGCGGGTCGTCGCCCGCCTCGAGATCCGTCCCCACCACACCGCCCCCAACGGCTTCTTGCACGCGGCCACGATCGTGGCCTTGGCCGACACCGCCTGCGGTTATGGCTGCGTGGCCAACCTCCCGACGGGCGCCGTTGGGTTCACCACGGTCGAGCTGAAGTCGAACTTCGTCAGCACCGCCACCAAAGGCGGCCTGCGCTGCGAAGCGGAAATGGTGCACGGCGGCCGGTCCACCCAGCTGTGGGAGGCCAAGGTGTCATCGGAGGCCGATGGGCGGCTGCTGGCCGTCTTCGGCTGCACCCAACTGGTCCTGCGCCCTCGGGCGAGCGGCCTTTAGGCGGCGACGAGCTGCCCGTAGGTGATGCACAGACCGAGGGCGTCGATCAACACGAACGAGGCGATGATCAGCAAGGCCACGCGACGGTGCCAACGGCGGCGCGGGGGTCGGGCGCCCGGCATTGGCGACGGCATGTACCACTCCGGGAGCTTCCTTGGTCCGTCGGCGTCGCGACCGGGACCAAGCACATCCCACACGCTCACGGCGTCGGCACCCACCTCGACGTCGGGATCGGCGGCCAACGCCAGCGCGGTCAACTCTTCGTCGGTCAGGATGGCCTCCCTCTGGTCTTCCTCAACCATCACTGCCACACCCACGGGGCCCTCCTCGGCGTTCGATCGCTAAAGAACCTACCGGGCCCATCTCGCGCGACAACGACTCGGCGGCGCTTGTTCACCGGATCGTTCGAACTGGCGGCCAGTCCGCCCGGATGGGCCGGCTACGACCAGAGATCCTCACTCTCGAGCGTGCTCGGTCTCTAGCCCTGGTTGGCCCGTTCAGGTGAGCATTCCCGGGGGGAAAATCACCGAAGGGACCGAATCCTGGGCGCCGCCCGACCGGCAGGCGCGCCGGGGCCGTAAGCTCAGGGGCGATGGATCCTGTGGATGGCGACGGCATCTGGGGCGAAGAGACCGACGACTGGATCTGGGATCTCGAAGAACGCTACGACTTGGGCGCCGACGAGTCCGCCCCGACCCAACTGACGGCCGCCGCCGCCGAAGATCCCAGGCTGGCCGCCGTCAGGCGCTACCGGCGCAACCAGAGCGATGCCGCCCCGACGGCGGTCTGGCAGGCCGAGAAGACGGGCGCGGTGGCCGCGGTCGGCGCTCCGTTGGAGCCCCGCCACATTCCGCCCCCCCCGCCCCCTAGCCACCGCAACCATCGTTGGCTGGTCGCGGCCGCGGTCGTGGTCGTCCTCGCGGTGGGCGGGCTGGTCCTGGCCACCCGGCACCGCGGCGCCAACTCCAGCGTCGCCATCTCATCGGACACCAGCACGACCGCTCTGGTCGGCCCCCCCGGCGTCGCCGTGATCCAGGCCCCCACCAACGACACCACGGTGACGACCGCCCCGCCGGCCACCGCAGCCACGACACCGCCGGTGGCGGGACCGGCGCCGGCGCTACCCGGACCCGTCGTCATCTCGGGCGGGACGACCGTACCGGCCCGCACGACCCCGACCCCGACCCCGACCCCGCCCCCGCCGTCACCCACCCCGAGCCCGACGCCACGACCCACCACGCCGCCGCCACGGCCCACCACGACACCGCCGACGCCACAGCCCACCACGCCGCCGCCAACCGCGCCACCGCCGTCGACGCCACCGCCGACGAGTGGTCCCACCACGGTGCCGAGAATTTCGACAACGACCACTCCACCAACCACGCCACCGGTGACACCGCCGCCGGGCGGCTGACTTTTATCCAGCTTTCGGATTCCCTGCCCGCCGATGGTACGGTTTTCGTGATCCACTGCATGTCGAGTGGCCGTCGGGCCTGGCGGAAGGCCACGACGTCGAATTAGCCCGAGGGGGAACCGAAGTTGATGGGTAGTCGTTCGTTGAAATTCTTGATCCTGCCCGCAGCGCTGCTCCTGGTGGCCCTGGCGGTCACGGTGGTGCCGGCGTCGGCCACCACGCCGGGGGCCGTCGACACGAGCTACGGCTCCTTCGGCGTGACCGTCGTGCCCGGCGCCTTGGCCGGCGCCACGACCGTGGACTCCACCGGTAGGTCCCTGGTCCTCGGTCTCGCCACCGTCAACGGGTCGATATCCCAGGTCACCCGGCTGACGGCTGGCGGCGGGTTGGACCCGTCCTTCGGCACCAACGGCACCTCCACGTTGTCGCCGGCCGGTGTCTTCTACACCCGCATGACGACAGATGCCGCCGGCCACATCTATGTTCTGGGCGGCAACGCCGCGTTCGGGGCGGCCAGCACCCAGATCGTCGTCACCCGCCTGACCACGGCCGGCGCCCTCGACTCGGGCTTCGGTTCCGGTGGTACAACCACCATCACCGTCCCCCCGTATACCGCCGACTCCTTCACGGTACGAAATGACGGCGACGTCATAGTCAGCCTGTCCACCACCGACCCCGCCCAAAAGGGTTATCTGGCTGCCCTGACGCCAGGCGGGATCCTTGACACGACCTTCGGCCCCATGGGTTCCACCGGGGTCGTTCCCATGACCACCAAGACGTTTGCCCTCAAGGTGGCGGCGGCGTTGGCACCGATCAGTCCCGTTTTTACCGCCGATACCCCGCCCAACGCCACCGCCGCAGCGGCCTACAGCTACACCTTCGTCGCCACCGGCCTCCCTGCTCCGACCTACGCGGTGGCCACCGGCTCCCTGCCCCACGGGCTCTCGCTCAACGCCACCACCGGCGTCCTTTCGGGTACGCCCGACACGGTGGGTGACTCCACTTTCACGGTCTCGGCAGCCAATGGCACCACGCCCGACGCCGTCACTCCGTCGCTCACCATCCACGTCTCTCCGACCCCGGTGGCACCCGCCTTCACCGCCGCCAACCCCCCGCCAACGGCCACGGTTGGTGCCGCCTATCCCTCCTATACCTTCGCCGCAACCGGCCAACCGGCACCGACGTTCTCGGTTGCCAGCGGGACCCTGCCGCCCGGACTCACCCTGGCAGGCGCCACCGGCCTCCTGGCGGGCACGCCTACCGGGACCGGAGGAGCCTTCACCTTCACCGTCAAAGCGACCAATGGGGTTTCGCCGGACGCGGTGAGCGGCCCCATCACCATCCGCGTCGCGGCGGCGCCGGTTTTCACAGCCGTCTCGCCTCCCACGACCGCCAACATCGGATCGGCCTACAGCTACACCTTCGCCGCCTCCGGCACCCCGGCGCCGACCTTCAGGGTCACCAGCGGCGCCCTGCCCAGCGGACTCTCGCTCAGCCCGGCCGGCGTCCTCTCGGGTGTCCCCAACACCGCGGGCCCGGCCAGCTTCCAAGTGACCGCCACCAATGGCGTCGCTCCTGACGCGATCAGCCGCACGATCACCATCAACGTCGCCTCGGGACCGGTAGCCCCGACCTTCACGGCCGCCAGCCCCCCCTCCACGGCGACGGTCGGGGTGTCATACCCCAGTTACACCTTCACGGCCAACGGCAACCCCCACCCGACCTTTTCGGTCGTCGGTGTGTTACCCGCGGGCCTGACCCTCAACCCCAGCACCGGGGTGCTATCGGGGGTTCCGACGACTCCGCACACCTACGTTTTCCGGATCAAGGCGGCCAACGGCGTCCGGCCCGACGCCATCAGTGGCCCGATCACCATCAGCGTGGCTCGGGCTCACGCGGCCGCGGCGGCACCGACCGCAGCACCGGGGGCGGCACCGACCGCGGCACCGACCGCGGCACCGACCCTGCGGGCGGCCTCCTCCCATCCGGCCCAGGCGGCCACCACCGCGGCGGCGCCCGACCCCAACACCGAGTTCGTGGCGCTGGTCGCCGACGACACCGGAGCCCCCCGCACCTACTACCTGCAGCGCTATACCAGCTCGGGGGCGCTCGACCCGAACTTCGGTACCGGCGGCACATCGGCGGCCTTTCCCACCGCCGACACGCCCACCACGGTGGTGGAGGCGATCGACGGCAGTTACTACGTCACCGGCAACGCCGGCCAGTCCGTCTTCCTGGGCCGGGTCCTGAGCAATGGCCACTTCGACGGCGCCTTCGGCACCGGCGGCGTGTTGTCGGGTCCCATTGAATCGTGCACGCCGACGGGAGCGTCGCTTTTCGTGACCGGAAGCAACATCTATCTGCTGGCAATCGACACGACGACCACCACCGCATGCGGCCCGTCGCCCGCCATCGTGCTGCGATTCCGCAATGGTGCCCTGGACTCGACCTTCGGGGCGGCCGGTGAGATGAGAATCGATTCCGTCGGACCGATGAAGGTGAACGGGCCCAACGGTGGCGGCGTTCAACCCGGCGGCGGGGTGCTCGTCGGACTCAATGGGGCGGCTGCCCCGGCCGGCGCCAGCGCCGCCGTCACCCGGGTGAACGTGTCACCCGGTGGTCCCACCATCCAAGGCTTCACGCAACTCGTCGACGACACCCATTTCGGTGCGGCCACCGTGGCTCCGAACCCGCCCGGCACCTATCTGGGCCCGGTGTCGGCAACCGTGGTCGCAGGGGTCACCCACCTGTACGCGCAGGGGGGCAACCACCATCTCTTCGAGTTCACGCCCACCGGTGCGACCTGGTCGAGCACCGACCTGACGGCGGCCACCACCGGCGCCCCCATCCTGAGTAGCGCGCCCAAGGCGTTCACGGAGGGCACCACGGTCGATATCTTCGCTCTCGGGTCCACGGGCGACCTGGTCGAATATCGCAACAACGGCGCCATGGGGACCTGGACCACCACCGATATCAACACCGCCGCGGGCGCCACGGCACCGAAGGTGATCGCCACCCTCGACCCCCATGTCCTGGGCGGGATCGTGCACATGTCCGCCGCCACGACCGGCGGTGACCTAGTCGAGGTCGACAATGACAACAGCTCGGGCCACGCCTGGAACTTCTACGACCTGACCAAGTCCGCCGGAAGTGGGTCGGCGATCGCCGGCGGGCCGGCCGCCATTGTGCTCGGTCCCACCCCGCACGTGTACACCCGGGCGGCGTCCAACAACCACCTCGTCGAATACGTCGCCGACAACGCCGGAGGCCGAATCTGGAACGCCTATGACACCACTGCTCAGGCGCCATCGGGTCCCGCCATCGGAGGGGACCCGATCCCCACCGTCATAACGGGTACGCCCCACATCTACGCCGTCAGCGCCGCCAATGGTGACCTGATCGAGTTCGCGGCGGACAACCAGTCTGGTCATCTCTGGAACGCCTACGATCAGAGCGCGGGTGCGACCGGAGTTTCCAAGCCGGTCGGGAAACCTTCCCTCGTGCTCGTCGACGGCAGCCCGTACGGCATCGGCGCTCCCATTCCGGAGCTGTGGGAGACCTCGGCAACCGGTGACCTCACCGCCCTGGTGGCCGACCATCAGGGCGGGCGCTCCTGGAACGCCTATGACGTGACATTGCTCTCCGGCGGTCCCCACACCACGGGCGACCCGAGCGCGCTCTTGAACGGCACCACGGTCCAGGTCTTCGTCCTGGGCAATGCCACCGGCGGGGGGGCCGCGTCGGCGTCGCCCGCCAGCAACGGCGTGACCGGGGTCCACGCCCCGTTGACTCCAGTCGCCAAGCTCCCCTTGTAGGGCACCCTCCTGGGGCGCCGAGTAACGACGTCCCGGGGTGCTCGTATTTCGCCTGGGCCGGTGGTGCCTGTAGGCCCCGATTCGTCATCCCCGCCCTTCCCGGCCTCGCGGTCCCGCTCCTGGCGCTGATGCCCCATTTCTTGTCGCTGGGTTCGCGCCGGCGGGCAGCGGTCGTCATCAGTGCCGTCAGCGTCGTCATCCAGGCCGTCGGCGCCGCCATCGACTACCTGGCCTGGCGGTACCACGTCCTCGGGGGGCCGCCCACCCGGCGCAGTGTCGACATGTACTACCTCAACCCGGCCAAAAGCCCGATCCTCGGGGAGTTCGGGGAGCTGTCCCGGAGGGTGAACTGGGCCAGTGGGTACATCAAACCCGGGATCAAGGGGCGGGCCCTGATCGCCCTGACCAACGCATTCCTCGTGGGCGCCGGCGGGTTGGCCGTGTCATTGCGGTCCGACTCCGGCCCGCCGCCACCCGGCGGTCTGCCCTCAGATCTTGGTGCCGCCCGCGCAGGCGTCCTCGAATGAAGATTCGTCAAGGGGCGTGTACTCGCCCGCCAAGATGGTGATCCGCTCGTCGCCCTGGTTGGGTACCGCGCACCCGATGGCGCCGGTGAAGTCGTCCCACCGGTCCGCGGTCATCTCGACCGGCGCCCCGTCGAGCAGCGTCCTTACCGGTTGCCGACCAATCGCTTTCCATGCCATGGCGCGGCACGTTAGTCCGGCGCCTGTTTGACGGCGATCCCGAGAACCGCTCGCACCCCGTCCACCGCGACCGACGAGAAGTCTCATGGCGCGGGTGCCGGGATCCGGGAGGCTCTCCCCCAGGTCCCGGCGCCGCGGCTGCAGTTACCTCACTACTTGGATGGTCGAGGTGGAGACGGCGGTGTCCCGGCTGATGGACGTCGACATCGACGTCGTCACGTTGCTCAGGGGCGTCGGGGTGCCGGGCAGCACCCGGTTGCCCCGCAGGGTCACCGAGTAGCTGAACGAACCGCCGGGGACGCCGGGCACACTGTTGACCACCAGGTCCTGGGCGGGTGAGGGAAGACCGGCGACGTTGCTGCCCGCCGTCCCCTCGGCGTTCTCGGCCCCCACGTTGAACGCGATGCCCGGGTTGTTGACGGTCTCATAGGTGTAGCTGATGTCCTGCGTGCCGTCGATCCCGATCCAGACCTCGAAGCTTTCCAGCGTGGTCGTCCCGAAGACATGCTCCTTCAGCTGGACCACGATCCAGTTACTAGTGCCGTCGGTCACGACGCCGATGCGCAGACCCTGACCGGTGGCGGTACTACTGCCGCCATCGAGGTCGGTCCACAAGGGGGCCAGGACATTGTTGGGCCGGACCGGGTTGGGGAAGTGCTGCGGGGTGGCGCTGATGTCGTTGCTGTCCCCGCCGCCCGCCACGAGGTACCCGTTGGACGCCACGCCCAACTTGGTGTACGTCACGCCGTCGTACACGAAGCCGGGAACGTTGAAGGTGGTGATGGTGTCGTCGCCCACGGCGCGAAGCCGAGGGGGCGGCTGGAGTGTGCCCAGGTCGAAGAAGCCGGGGCTCGTCCCGGGCACGACCTGGGGGTTGGGCGGCTGGGCCGCGGCCAGGGTCTGGGCCGGCGCCGTGACCGTCTTGGATCCCGTCCGGGTGGCGCCGCCAGTAGCGGACCGGAAGGTCAGGTTGTCGTCCCAGGTGGTGCTCATGTTGACCGTCGCCGGCTGCAGGGCATTGTTCTGGGCGGTGGCGGTGCAGGTGCTCTCCTGCAGCGTCGTCAGGTGGATGATGCTCGGGCCGCAACTGGTCTTCAGGCTCACCGGGGCCGCCGAGGCGGCGCTGGGCGAGAAGGCGACGGGCAGGTGGAGTTGCCGGCTGCCACCGAGTTGCGCCAGGTTGATCTGGCCGGTGTAGAACGTGCCGATTGTCCCGCCGGTGCCATCGAGGGTGACGGTGAGGGTGCGGGTGGCGCCCGACGGCACCGACAGCACGCTGGGCGACACCGTGATGGAGCCGGGAAGGTCGGCGGTGACGCTCACCTGGTAGGCCTGGGCGGCGCCGCTGACATTGGTGAAGGTCCGGGTCGTGGTAACGGTCCCCGGGAGGGCGGCGTCGTAGACCGACGGCTCGTTGAGGTCGATGCGGTGGATCGAGTCGGTGAGGACGGCGTCCATGTTGGCCCGGCTCACATCGAGCGCCAGGCCGGGATCGATGACCCCGCCCAGGGCCACCCGCCCGCTGCCGTCATCGAAGACCCCGGCCGCGGTAACGCCGTCGGACAGGACCACATTGCGGTTGGCGGTGGTCATGAGCGCCGACTTCACCTCGGACACGCTGAAGCTGGGATGCAATGCCAAGGTCAGGGCCGCCGATCCCGCGATGTGCGGGGCCGCCATCGAGGTGCCCGCGATGGCCTGGAAGTACTGGCCGGGGGGGCCCGAGGCGACACCGTCCGGCGTCGGGGTGTTGCCCGCCAGGATCTGGACGCCGGGGGCCACGATGTCGGGCTTCAGGAAGTCACCGCCGGGCCCGCGGGAGGAGAACGAGGCCATGACGTCGCCCTGCCCGTCGAGCTCCTGTCCCGTTGTGGTGGTGGCGGCGACGCCGCTGTGGCCCGACAGGAAGGTCTCGATCTGGGCGCCGGCCGGGTGGTCGAAGTGGACCGCGGGCAGGAAGTGGTTGTCGGTTTCGGTGTCCTGCACCACCGGGTTGATGAGGAACATCCCGGCCGCGCCGCCCGCCCGGACGTTGACGCCCTTCTGGATCCGGCCCACCCCGCCGCGCACGCAGACGACGATCTTGCCGGTGAAGCTGCCCGCCGGGGCGGCGGTCGAACACCCGGCGCTGTAGCCGGCCAGAGACGTGGCGTTGACGACCGGCGTGGGCGAGGTGATGCCCGGCATGATGGAGCTGCCCTGGACGCTCAGGGTGGCGCCGCCGGTCGCGGTCAGGGTGGCGGTGCTCACGAAGGCCCGCTGGAGCGTGGAGGCGCCGACGGTGGTCTCCCAGGGGCCCAGATGGGAAGTGGTTCCCGCCCCCGGTCCGCTGTTGCCCGCCGAGGTGCTCACGAACACGCCGGCATCGAAGGCGTCGAGGAACGCCAGGTCGTCGGGGGAGGTGTAGGCGCTTTGGGGCGACGAGGGGCCGACGGAATAGTTGATGACGTTGGCGCCGTCCAAGATGGCCTGCTCGATGGCGGCGACCAGGTCGGAGTCAAACCCGCCCTGGGGTCCGAGGGCCTTGTACGCCATCACGAAGGCGCCCGGGGCGATCCCCTGGATGGGGCCGCGGTCGATGCCGAACACGGGAGCACTGGTCAGAGGGTTGCCCGCCGCGGTGCTCAGCGTGTGGGTGCCGTGGCCCTCGGAGTCACGGGCCGAGGTCGGGTAGGGCTCGTCGCCGATGAGGGCGTTATAGGTGGCGAGGAAGACCTGGCCGCCGATGAGCTTGCTGTTGCAGGTGAAAAGCGTCCCACCGGGGAGGGGGTTGGTGCCGAAATTGCACGCCCGGGCGTGACTGTCGGGGGTGGGGGACGGCGTGCCCAGGTCGGGCCGGGCCGCGAAGGAGGGATGTTCGGGCCAGACCCCGGTGTCGACGTTGGCCACGATGACGCCGGCGCCCGCGGTGGCGTTGGACCCGAGGGCGCTGTAGGCGGCGTTGCCGCCGATGAACTCGGCGTCGTCCTCGGCGACCGGTGTGACGGCGTCGAACTTGTGCAGGGAGTCGGTCTGTACCGCGACCGCCCCGGGCAGCTGCAGCAGGGATGCGACCTGATTGGCCGGGACCCGCAGCGCCATGCCGCCGTAGACGGTGTGGTAGGTCTGGCCGACCTTGGCCGTGGGCACCGACTGGTGCAGCGAGGAGAGAAATGATTGCTCGACGGCGCTGATATGGCCGGAGTAGGCGACCGCGGCCGGGCTCCGCACGTCCAGCTTCTTGCCGGTGACCTGGGGGCTGGTAGCGGGCAACCCGGCCAGGTAGCCGTTGTAGGTGGCCAGCGGGTCGTAGTCGAGCTTGACCATCACCGCGGTGGGGGCGGTACCCGTGAGGTGGAGCAGGGCGGAGTCACTCTGGGCCAGTTGGCTGGTGAAAGCCTTGGTGCGGGAAATGGTTGTCCCGGTTGGTTCGCTCACCAACGTCAGGTTCGGCTTGGCGGCACTGGACTTGGTGAGGGGGGATGCCCCCACCCCATTGCCGCTCAGTGCCATGGCCAGCAGCGAGGTGGCGCTGAAGCCAACCGCTACTCGTGCCCAATGTCCTCGGTTGCGCGCCGAACTAAGCCTCACAGGAATACTCCCCAAAATTATCTGTTTCAGAGTCCGCCAGATTTCCGACCCCGGCCGACTCTACGTGTAGATCGTTGCATTGCCAACTATTTCCTGCGTCCGACTGGAATTTCACGATCACACGAACTGCGCCGAACGCTCCTACTCCTCGAGTTCTGCCGGTACCACCCGCAAGTCGATGACGTCGTCACCCCTCAGCACCCGAAGCTGGTGGGGCCGCCCTATGGCGTCGCTGATCATGAGCCGCTGCAGGTCCCCGGCGTTGGTGATGGGTAGGCCGTCGATGTCGAGGAGGACGTCCTTGACCCGGACCCCGGCATCCGCGGCCGGGCTCCCGCCCATGACGTCGGTCACGCCGACGCCGGCCTGGCGCCCGACCCGGCCGGTCAGCCGCGGAGGCAGGGCCCGGTGGCCTCCGACGACGCCCAGGTAGGCGCGGCGGAAACGGCCCTCGCTCATGAGGGCGCCCAGAATGCGCCGGGTGGTGGCGTTGATGGGAACGGCCAGGCCCAGCCCGATTCCCGCCACTGCCGAGTTGATGCCGATCACCTGACCCCCGCTGTCCGCCAGGGCGCCCCCGGAGTTGCCCGGATTGAGGGCGGCATCGGTCTGGATGACGTTGTCGATGACCCGGGTGGCGGTGCCCGAGCGGGCAGGAAGGGACCGACCGACGGCGCTGACCACGCCGGTGGTCACCGACCCCGCGAACCCCAACGGGTTGCCGATGGCGACCACCAACTGCCCCACCCGCAGTCGATCGGCGTCGCCCAACGGCGCCGCGGGCAGGTCCCGAGCCCGGCCCCTGATGACCGCCAGGTCGGAGAGGGCGTCTCGCCCCACCACTTCGAACTCGAACTCGCGGCCGTCGATCAATGCCGCCTGACCGCCGCGACCCGAGGCCACCACGTGGGCCGACGTGACGAGGAAACCGTCTGGGGTCACGATCACGGCGCTCCCCGAACCCGTGGCCCGTCCGCCCGCGGCGCTGACCTGGAGACTGGCGACCGACGGCAGGAGGTCCGAGGCGACCCTCGTGACGGTGCGGGAGTAGGAGTCCATCAGGGCCTCATCGCCACCATCTGGGGCAGGGGGGACCGGTGCGTCGGGGGCGGGAGCCAGGTCGGTCATCGGGATCTCCTTCTCATGTCGTCGACCCGCCGACCCGCCGACCCGTCGACTGGTCGACCCGTCGCCTCGTCAAGTCGTCAAGTCGTAAGTCGTCAGATGGCAGCCGGGCGTTCCCGGCGGCGGGGCGGCGCCGAGGCGACTGCGTCGCGCAGGTCACGCAACCAGTCCGCTTCGTGCTGGCCGACCAGGCGGATGCACCACCCCACCGCCTCGGTCCGATCGGCCGCCACGCCCGCCGCCACCAGGTCGTCGAGGACCTGGCGCTCGGCCATGGCGAGCGGAACCGCGACCGGGGCTCGCACGGCGGTGAAGAGGCGGCGACGCCCATCCCGGCTGGCGCCCCAGGAGACCTTCACCCCGAACGTCTCCTCGGCTCGCTGGGCGATACCAATCCGGGCCTGGCGGGTGGTCTCCCGGAACGACCCTGCATCGACGCCAGCCGCCAGGGGGAGTACCACCTGGGCTTCCTCCCGGTCCACCTCCACTTCAACCGGGCCCGACAACCAGGCCGGCGGCACCTGCTCCGCGAGCCACGCCGCCAGGCGTACCTTGAGGTCCTCGGCTTCCCGTGTCATGACCGTTACAAGATTACAGAACCTTGGGATATTCCCGGTGTCTCGTAGGGTGCGGGGGTGGACGCGGACGACGAGGGGAGCGATGCCTTCGGGTTGGCGCGCCTGGCGGCGGACCAGTTGGCCGAACTCAGCGGGGTCCCGCACCACGACGTGGCGGTGATCCTGGGCTCAGGTTGGGTCTCGGCCGCCGATCGGATGGGCGATGCGGTCGCGGAACTCCCCATGACCGACCTGGCCGGCTTCCCCCGGCCCATGGTGGCCGGTCACGCCAGCCAGATCCGCTCGATCGCAGCCGGGCCTCGTCACATCCTGGTGTTTCTCGGGCGGGTCCACCTGTACGAAGGCCACCCGCCCGCCACCGTCGTCCACGCGGTGCGTACCGCGATCATGGCCGGTTGCCGGGTCGTCGTCCTCACCAATGCCGCGGGCGGTATCAACCGGGACTACTCGGTGGGCCAAGCCGTCCTCATTGCCGACCACATCAACCTGACCGGCCAGTCCCCCCTGACGGGACCGACCCCCCCGCCCCCGTACGACACTCGCTTCGCGGACATGAGCGACGCCTATTCCCCCCGCCTGCGCCAAGCGGCCCGCTCCGTCGCCCCGGATCTCGCCGAGGGGGTGTACGCGGCGTTCAATGGGCCCCAGTTCGAGACGCCCGCGGAGATCCGCATGGCCGCCCGGCTGGGTGCCGACCTGGCCGGGATGTCCACCGTTCTCGAGACCATCGCGGCTCGGCACATGGGAGCCGAGGTGCTGGCGTGCTCGCTGGTCACCAACATGGCAGCCGGCCTGGAGCCCGGAGGAATCCACCACGAGGACGTGATCGCGGTTGGTCGCCAGGCGGCCGAGCGCATGGGCGGACTGCTGGCCGAGATGATCGACCGGCTCTAAGTCCACAATGGCCATCCCCACCTCTCTTTCGTCTCACTCCTCGCCTCAGGAGCTTCGCGCCGCGGCCGAGGCCTGGGCCGCCGAAGATCCGGATCCCCACACGCGCTCCGAGGTGGAATCTCTCCTGGCGGCGGGCGACGCAATCGCGCTCGCGGATCGCTTCGGGGCCCGCCTGGAATTCGGGACAGCCGGGCTCCGGGGGAAGCTGGGCGCGGGGCCCAACCGGATGAACCGGGCCCTGGTCCGGCGGGCCGCGGCCGGCCTGGCCCGGTACCTCCATGATCAGGACGCAAACGCCGGCGGCGTCGTCATTGGCTATGACGCCCGACACCAATCGGACCAGTTCGCGGCCGACACCGCGGCGGTCATGGCCGGCGCCGGGATCACCGCCTATCTCCTGCCCCGTCCCCTCCCGACACCGCTGCTCGCCTACGCGGTGCGCCTACTCCAGACCGACGCCGGGGTCATGGTGACCGCCAGCCACAATCCTCCCGAGTACAACGGGTACAAGGTGTACCTGGGCGACGGCGCCCAGATAATCCCTCCCGCCGACCACGAAATCTCGTCCCGGATCCAGGCGATCACCTCGCTGGGCAACGTGGCGCTGGCCGCCTCCGACGATCCCAGGATCGTGACCCTGGACGACGGCATTGTCGACCGCTACCTGGCCGACGCACTGGCCCAGTCGTTGGAACCGGATGCCCGGGACCTGCGCATCGTGTACACGCCAATGCACGGGGTGGGCGGGACGGTCACCACCGAGTTGCTCGAGCGGGCCGGCTTCCGCCAGGTGCGGGTCGTGAAGCCGCAGTTCCAACCCGATCCCGACTTTCCGACCGTCGCCTTTCCCAATCCTGAAGAACCTGGCGCCCTCGACCTGTCGCTGGCCGAGGCACGCGGCAGCCACGCCGAAGTGGTGCTGGCCAACGACCCCGACGCCGACCGGCTCGGGGTCGCGGTCCCGACGGGCGGGACCGGCGGGACCGGCAGCGACGGGTGGCGGGCTCTCACGGGAGACGAGATCGGCGTGCTTCTCGCTGATCATGTGCTCCGGCACTCGACGGGCGCCGACCGCCTCGTCGTGACCTCGATCGTGTCGTCCACGATGCTGGCCCGCATGGCGGTGGCCCACGGCGTCCACTTCCGCGAGACTCTGACTGGCTTCAAGTGGTTGGCCCGCGCCGCCGACGACCATCCCGACTGGCGGTTCGTTTTCGGCTACGAAGAGGCTCTGGGATACTGCGCGGGCACCATGGTGCGGGACAAGGACGGCGTGACGGCGGCGCTGCTGTTCGCCGAGTTGATGGCGGGACTGAAGGCCGACGGTCGCAGCGTGCACGACCGGCTGGCTGATCTCGCCTGCGAGTTCGGCGCACACGTCACCCGGCAATGGCCGTCGGTGATCGCGGGCCCTGACGGCCCGGCCCGGATCCGGGAGGTCATCGAGCGGCTCCGTAGCGATCCCCCGAAGCAACTGGGGGGGCTGGCGGTCACCGACACGGTCGACCTGCTTCGGGGCACGCCGGAGCTTCCCCCGACCGAGGGCATCCTCCTGCGCTTGGGCGGTAGCGGCGGCGAGGCGCGCATCATCGTGCGGCCCAGCGGGACCGAGCCCAAGGTGAAGGTGTACTTCGAGGTGGTCGAGCCGGTGACCGACGACGACGTGGCCGGGGCCCAGGGACGGGGAGCCGCCACCATTGCCCGGCTCAAGCAGGCGATGGCGACCCTGACCGGCCTCCCGGCCTAAGCGGTTTCCTTCCCGCCGCCCCGACCAGGAATCCAAAGTCAGGCCATGGCACGCGAGGAGCCCACCGGCCCCACACCATCACCCGACAGGTAGTTACGCGGTGCCGAACAGGCGGTCGCCGGCGTCGCCCAAGCCGGGGACGATGTAGGCCTGCTCGTTCAATCGCTCATCGATGGCGGCCGTCCACACCTCGAGGTCGAGCCCCGAGTTGGCCAACCGCTCCAGACCCTCCGGGGCGGCCAGCAGGACGACGGCGGTGATGTGGCCGGCCCCCCGGTCGGCCAGAATCCGGCAGGCATGTTCCAGCGAGCCGCCCGTCGCCAGCATCGGGTCGAGGACCAGCACGTTGCGTCGGTTCAGGTGTTCGGGCACGGCATTCATGTAGGGCTCGGGCTGGAAGCTGCTCTCGTTGCGGGCCACGCCGATGAACCCGGTGTCGGTCCCGGGCAGGAGGCGCAGCACCGCCCCCAGCATCCCCAGCCCGGCCCGAAGGATGGGCACCACGAGGGGTGGGTCGACCACCCGGGTACCCACCGTGGGTCCCATAGGCGTCTCGACCGGCACCGCTTCGCTCACCAACTCCCGGGTGGCCTCGAACAGCAGCATCACGCTCAGTTCTTCCACTGCCTGGCGGAAGACCGCCCGATCGCTGTTCCGATCCCGCAGCCGGGTCAACAGCTGCGCCGCCAGCGGGTGGTCGACGACGGTCGTCTTCACGCCGCCGACGGTACTCGTTGGTCCCCGCCCGGGCGGGGCCCCTGCCCGTTCAGACCCCCATGGGGTGCCAGACCGTCTTGGTCTCGACAAAGGCCCGGATACGGGCCAATCCCGGGTCGGCGGCCCAATCGAGCGACTCCACCGCCGGTATGAACACCCGCTTCACGTTGTCCGCAGCCGCCCGTCGCAGCGACGCCGCGAAGTCGGGCTCGGCGCCGGTGAGGTCGATGGCGTTGACGTCCATGTGGGCCGCCAGCACCGGCGCCAGCTCCGCCACCCTTCCCGTCAGCACGTTGACGACGCCGCCCGGCACGTCCGAGGTGGCCAGCACCTCGCTCAGGGTGATCGCGGCCAGGGGCCGGGCCTCGCTGGCCACCACCACCGAGGCGCACCCCGTCGCCATGACCGGGGCCAGCACGCTCACCAGGCCCAGCAGTGACGACTCCTGCGGCGCGATCACCGCCACCACCCCGGTCGGCTCAGGCACCGAGAAGTTGAAGTAGGGGCCGGCCACAGGGTTGCTGCCCCCGAGGACCGCCGCCATCTTGTCGGTCCACCCGGCGTACCAGACCCATCGGTCGATGGCGGCCCCGACGACATCAGACGCCGCTCCCACAGCGAGACCCTCGGCGGCAACCACCGCGGCGACGAATTCCGAACGCCGTCCCTCCATCAACTCCGCGACCCGGTACAGGATCTGGCCGCGGTTGTAGGCGGTGATGGTTGACCACCCCGGAAAGGCACGACGCCCTGCCACTACCGCATCGCGTGCGTCCTTCCGAGACGCCAAGGCGGCATTGGCGAGGAATTTCCCCCCTCGTCGGACACCACGTACGACCGTCCCGATTCCGACCGGGGGAACGCACCGCCGATGTACAGCTTGTACGTCTTCCTGACGTCAACCCGCAAGGTACCCCTCCAGCCCGTGGCGGCCGCCCTCGCGCCCGAAGCCCGACTCCTGGTAGCCGCCGAAGGGGCTGGCGGGGTCGAACCGGTTGAACGTGTTGGCCCACACCACCCCGGCCCGCAGCCGCTGCGCCATCCACAGGATGCGGCTGCCCTTCTCGGTCCACACGCCGGCCGACAGCCCGTAGGGGGTGTTATTGGCCTTCTCGACCGCCTCGGCCGGGGTCCGGAAGGTGAGCACCGAGAGCACCGGCCCGAAGATCTCCTCGCGGGCGATGCGATGCGACTGCGAGACGCCGGTGAACAGGGTCGGGGCGAACCAGTAGCCCCGCTCGGGCAGGATGCACGCCGGCGACCACCGCTGCGCCCCTTCCGCCTCGCCCGCCGCGGCCAGCGAGGTGATCTTCTCCAGCTGGGCGGCCGAGTTGATGGCGCCCACGTCGGTGTTCTTGTCCAGGGGGTCACCGAGGCGCAGCCTGGCCAGGCGGCGCTTCAGCCGGGCCAGCACCTCGTCCGCCACCGATTCCTGCAGCAGCAGCCGGCTGCCGGCGCAGCACACATGGCCCTGATTGAAGAAGATCCCGTTGACGATGCCCTCGACCGCCTGGTCGATGGGGGCGTCGTCGAAGACGATGTTGGCCGCCTTGCCCCCCAACTCCAGGGTCATGCGCTTACCGGTCCCGGCCAGGATTCGCAGGATCTCCTTGCCCACCTCGGTGGAGCCGGTGAAGGCCACCTTGGCCACGCCAGGATGGGCCACGACGGCCCGGCCGGTCGGGCCGGCGCCAGTGAGGATATTCACCACGCCAGGGGGCAACTCGGCCTGCTGCAGGATCTCGGCCAGGTGCAAGGCGGTGAGCGGCGTGGTCTCGGCCGGCTTGAGGACGCAGGTGTTGCCGCTCGCCAAGGCCGGGGCAAGTTTCCACGCCGCCATGAGGAGGGGGAAATTCCACGGTATTACCTGGCCGGCCACACCGAGGGGTTTCGGGTCGGGTCCCAATCCGGCATAGCGAAGTTTGTCGGCCCAGCCGCCGTAATAGAAAAAATGGGCAGCGGCCAGTGGCACATCGACATCACGTGATTCCCGGATCGGTTTGCCGTTGTCGAGCGATTCCAACACGGCCAGTTCCCGGGAGCGCTCCTGTACCAGACGGGCGATACGGAAAAGGTATTTGGCCCGCTCGGCTGGGCGCATAGGTCCCCAGACATCGGTTTGGGCGCGGCGGGCCGCGGTGACGGCCCGGTCGACATCCATCGAGCCGGCCACCGCCACTTCCGCCAGCACCTCCTCGGAGGCGGGATTGACGGTTTTCAGGGCGCCTCCGTCAAGGGGGTCGCGGAACTCACCGTCTATGAACAGGCCGTATGACGACTTGACATCGACGAGGGCTCGTGATTCCGGTGCCGGAGCGTATTCCCAGTCCATTCCCGACCTCAATCGAGGGTGAAATAGTCGGGACCGGCATAAACGCCGGTGCGTTGTTTGGTCCGCTGCATGAGCAGATCATTGAGCAGGCTGGACGCGCCAATGCGGAACCGGTCGGGGGTCAACCAGTCGTCGCCCACAGTTTCGTGTACCAGCACCAAATAGCGGATGGCGTCCTTGCTGGTGCGGATGCCGCCCGCCACCTTGACGCCGATCTGTCGGCCCGAAGGGGGACCTCCCGTGGCCTCCTCGAAGTCCCGGACCGCTTCCAGCATCACCAGGGCAACCGGAAGGGTGGCCGCGGGGACGATTTTTCCCGTCGAGGTCTTGATGAAATCGGCGCCGCCCAACATGGCCAGCCACGATGCCCGGCGGACGTTGTCATAGGTGGCCAGTTCCCCGGTTTCCAGGATGACCTTCAAATGAGCGGGCCCACAGGCGGCCTTGGTGGCCTGGATCTCCTCGAGTACCAACTGGTAGCGGCCCGCCAGAAACGCCCCGCGGTCGATCACCATGTCGATCTCATCGGCGCCCGCCGAGACGGCGTCTCTGACCTCGGACAGCTTGAGCGCCAGGCGGGCCCGGCCGCTCGGGAAGGCGGTGGCCACCGACGCCACCTTGACGGGGCTGTCACCGACGGCGGCCGCCGCAATCGGAACCATGTCGGGGTAGACACAGACCGCCGCCACCGGGGGTGCGGTCGGGTCCGATGGGTCGGGTTGGCGGGCCTTGGCGCACATGGCCGCCACCTTGCCCCGGGTGTCTGCCCCTTCCAGGGTGGTGAGGTCGACCATGGAGATGGCGAGGTCGAGGGCCTGGAGTTTGGTGTCGTTCTTGATGGAGCGCGTCGCCAGCATCGCCACCCGGGCTTCGGCGCCCACCGCGTCCACCCCGGGGAGGCCAGTGAGAAAACGGCGCAGCGACCCTTCGCCGGCGGTGACGTCGGGAAGGGTGGCGGTCGTCATGTGGGCACGGCCGCCAGTGGCGGCGCGGCCGGCCGGGCGGCGTCCCACTTGAGGGCGGCGAAGCCCGGCTTGATGATCCCGTTGATGATCTTGAGCCGTTCCTCGAACGGCCAGAAGGCGCTCTTCATGGCATTGATCGTCATCCACTCCACGTCGTCCCACCCGTACCCGAAGGTGTCGACTAGCCCCGCGAACTCCCGGGAGAGGCTGATGTCGCTCATCAGGCGGTTGTCGGTGTTGACCGTCACCCGGAACCGCAGCCGCTTCAGGAGGTCGATGGGGTGCTCGGCGATGGAGGGCACGGCACCGGTGTCGACGTTGGACGTGGGGCACAGCTCGAGCGCCACCCGCCGGTCCCGGATGAACGACGCCAGGCGCCCCAGTTCGTACCCGCCATCGGCGCGCACCTCGACGTCGTCGACGATGCGCACCCCGTGGCCCAGGCGCTCCGCCCCGCAGAACTGGACCGCCTCCCAGATGGAAGGCAAGCCGAATGCCTCGCCGGCATGGATGGTGATGTGGAAGTTGCCCTGGGCGATAAGGCGGAAGGCGTCCAGGTGGCGGCTCGGGGGGAAGCCGGCCTCGCTACCTGCGATGTCGAACCCGACCACCCCGTTGTCGCGGTGCCGCAGCGCCAGCTCGGCAATCTCCGTCGAGCGGGCCGCATGGCGCATGGCGGTGAGGAGAACGCCGATGGTGATGTTGCGGCCCCGGCTGCCCTCGGCGATCCCGGTGACGACTGCCTTCACCACCTGGTCCAGGCTCAGGCCGGCGTCCAAGTGCAGTTCCGGGGCAAAGCGGACCTCGGCGTACACCACCGCGTCGTCGGCCAGATCCTCGGCGCACTCGAAGGCGACCCGGCGCAGCGCCCCCTCGGTCTGCATGACCGCGACCGTGTGTTGGAAGCGGCCCAGGTAGAGATCGAGGCTGCTGCGGGCCTCGGAGCGGGTGAACCAGCCCGCCAGCTCTCCGGCGTCGTGGGTCGGCAGGCCGGTATAGCCCTCGTCGGCGGCCAGCTCGACCACCGTTGCGGGCCGCAGTCCCCCGTCGAGGTGATCGTGCAACAGCACCTTGGGGGCCCGCTGGAGCGTCGCAAGGGTCGGTCGGTCGCTCATGACCATCACGATACGGCTCCGTTCCCTGTTGAGAGCGGGTGGTCCTCCTCAGGCGCGACAGGATCGGGCGCAGCGGGATCGGGGCCTTGGTACTATCCGTCGCGTCTTCTCGAGTCGGGGACCGGGGGGCACGGTCGTTTCACCGGCTGCCGCCGGCCTAGTCAAGGGGGACTACATGACCCGTCGGAGCCTTCGGACCAGAACCGCCGCAGTGGCGCTGGCGATGCTGTTCATCGCCGCCGCCTGCTCCAAGACCGCCTCCACCACGACCACCACGACCACCGGGGCGGGAACGGCGACGACTGCCGGGGGCACGACCACCACCGGGCCTACTTCGACTGCCGCCCTCCTCGCCTGCATGGTCACCGACACCGGCGGCATCGACGACCGATCCTTTAATGCCTCCTCGTACCAGGGCCTGACCGACGCCAAGGTCGCCGATCCCAACATCACGACCAAGTACCTGCAGTCGGCGACCCAGAGCGACTATGTCCCCAACATCAACGCCCTCATCCAGCAGAAGTGCGGGGTCATCGTGACCGTCGGCTTCCTGATGGGCGACGCCACCGCGGCGGCCGCCAAAGCCAATCCCACCCAGAACTTCGCGATCGTGGACAACAGCTATACACCGGTCATCCCCAACGTCAAAGCCCTGCTCTTCAACACCGCTCAGGCGGCATTCCTGGGCGGGTACCTGGCGGCGGGCATGTCCAAGAGCGGCACCGTCGCCACCTTCGGTGGCATCAAGATCCCACCGGTGACCATCTATATGGACGGTTTCGCCGAGGGCGTGGCTGCCTACAACACCAAGCACAGCACGTCGGTCAAGGTGCTCGGTTGGGATGAGAAGGCCCAGAACGGGACCTTCACCGGCGACTTCACCGACCAGAGCAAGGGCAAGAACGACACCCAGACCTTCATCCAGGCGGGCGCCGATGTCATCTTTCCCGTCGCCGGCAACGTGGGCCTCGGGGCGGCGGCCGCCGTCCAGCAGAACGGCAACGGCGTCCACATGCTTTGGGTCGACACCGACGGCTGCGTGAGCGCGCCGCAGTACTGCAGCGTCTTCCTCTCCAGCGTGGAGAAGGGCATCGCGGTCGCCGTGAAGCAGGCCGTCATCGACGGCGCCAACAACAGCTTCAAGGGCGGCAACTACATCGGCACCCTCGCCAACAACGGGACCGGGCTGGCGCCGTTCCACAACTTCGACACTCAGGTGCCGGCCGCCCTCAAGGGCGAGCTCGACCAGGCCAAGGCCGACATCATCAGCGGCAAGATCACCATCACCTCGCCCAGCCAGCCGACCAGTTAGCCGCCCCAGCCTGGGCCGGGCAGCACCGCGGTGAAACTTGAGCTCCGGGGTATCACCAAGCGCTACGGCGCCTTGGTGGCCAATGACCACATAGACCTGACCGTCGAACCCGGGCAGATCCATGCCCTGCTCGGGGAGAACGGGGCCGGCAAGTCCACTCTCATGAATATCCTCTACGGGCTCACCCACCCCGACGAGGGAGAGATTCTGATCGACGGGACGGCGGTGAGCTTCGGCCGGCCCAGCGACGCCATCCGAGCCGGCATCGGCATGGTCCACCAGCACTTCATGCTGGTGCCCGTGTTCACGGTGGCCGAGAACGTGGTGCTCGGCGCCGAGCGGACCAAGCGCCTCTTCGGCTGGCTGGACCGGCGCCGGGCCCGCCAGGACGTGCTGCGGGTGTCCCGGCAGTTCGGACTGGCGGTCGACCCCGACGCCCTGGTCGAGAATCTCCCGGTCGGGGTCCAGCAGCGGGTCGAGATCATCAAGGCGCTGCTGCGCGACGCCACCCTCCTGATCCTCGACGAGCCGACCGCGGTGCTCACCCCCGCCGAGATCGACGACCTGTTCGCGGTGATGCGGTCGCTGAAGGAGTCGGGCCATTCGATCGTGTTCATCACCCACAAGCTGGCCGAGGTCCAGCAAATGGCCGACACCATCACCGTGATCCGCCAGGGCCAGGTCATCGGGACTATCCCCCCCACCTCGTCGGACGAGGAGTTGGCCTCGATGATGGTGGGCCGGGCGGTGCGGCTGGCCCCCGAGAAGGCGGCTTCGGCCTTGGGCGACGACGTGCTTCGAGTGGACAACCTGACCGTTGCCGACGGGCTCGGGCAGACCGCGGTGAAAGGCGTGTCCTTCGACATCAAGGCGGGTGAGATCCTTGGCATTGCCGGCGTCCAGGGCAACGGCCAGACCGAGTTGTGCGAGGCCCTCGTCGGGCTTCGGCCCATTGTCGGCGGCCGCTTCACCCTCAACGGCCGGGACCTCACCGGGGAGTCCACCCGGGAGATCCTCCACGCCGGGGTCGGCTACGTGCCCGAGGACCGCCAGGCCGAAGGCCTGGTCGACGAGTTCACCGTGGCGGAGAACCTGGCCCTCGACCGCTACGACCTCCCCCCGTACTCGAAGGGCCTGGCGCTGCAGGTGGATGTGATGGACCGGGCCGCGGCCGAGCAGATCAAGGCGTTCGACATCCGGGCCGAGTCGACCAAGTCGCTGGCGTCGTCGTTGTCCGGGGGCAACCAGCAAAAGGTCGTGGTGGCGCGGGAGCTCTCCCGCACCGTCGTCCTGCTCATCGCCAGCCAGCCGACGCGGGGGGTGGACGTGGGATCGATCGAGTTCGTCCACAAGCGGATCGTGGAGGAACGCAACCACGGCACGGCGGTGCTACTGGTGTCCACCGAGCTCGATGAGATTGCGGGCCTCGCGGATCGGATCGCGGTCATGTACGAGGGCCGAATCGTCGCCTTCCGCCCCCCGGACGTGACACGCGAGGAGTTGGGGCTCTTGATGGCGGGCGGCGGGGCCGGAGGCGGCGGGGCTGCCGGGGCCGGAGGCGGCGGGGCGCCAGGCGATCCCGGAGTCGCCGGGGCTCGCGGCGGCGGGGCCCCCGAGGATTCCGCATGACGGCGCCCACCGAGCCGGCGGCGCCGGCCTCAGAGGTCCCTCCCGGGCCGGCTCCGCAGTGGCGGACGGCCCTGCTGGACGCTGTCGTCGAGGGCAACTCGGTAACTGTCACCTTCTTGGCGTTCGTGGCCGCCATCGTGTTCGGGGGCCTGCTGATCGCGTTCACCGATCCGGCCGTGCTGCCCAAGTTCGGGCACTTCTTGTCCGCCCCCGGCCCGGCTCTCGCGGCGGCCTGGCAATCCGCCAGCGGCGCCTATACCGCCATGTTCCGGGGGGCGGTCATCAACGTCCACACCTTGTCGGCCGCCTTCCACGGTGGATCTCTGAGCGCGGTATTCGAACCGATCTCGGAGACCCTGGTCAACGCCACCCCGCTCATTTTTGCGGGTCTCGCGGTCATGCTCCCCTTTCGCTGCGGCCTGTTCAACATCGGTGCCACCGGGCAGTTCATCGGTGGCGCCCTGGTCGCGGGCTATATCGGGTTCGCCTGGCAGTTGCCGCCGGTGATCCATGTGGTCGTCGCCGTCGCCGGCGGGGTCATCGGGGGTGCGGTGTGCGGCTGGCTGGTCGGGTTCCTGAGGGCCCGCACCGGCGCCAACGAGGTGATCGTCACCATCATGTTCAACTACATCGCCCAGTACCTCCTGCTCTACCTGCTCGGCACCCATGCCTTCCGCCGGCCCAAGCGGATCGACCCCATCAGCCCGGTGGTGCACGGCCCGGCCCGCCTCCCCCACCTGTTCGGCAGCGCCCTCCGCGTCAACTTCGGCTTCGTCCTCGCCGTCCTGGCCGCGGTCGGCGTCTCGTGGCTCATCAAACGAAGCACCCTGGGCTTCGAACTGCGCACCATCGGCGCCAACCCCGAGGCGGCACGGGCGGCGGGCATGAATGTCGAGCGGGGCTTCATCATCGTGATGGTGATCGCCGGGGCCCTGGCCGGTCTGGCGGGAACCAGCGTCGTCGTCGGCACCGATTACTCGCTGACGCCGGGGATCTATGGAACCTACGGATTCGACGCCATCACCGTCGCCCTGCTCGGAAGGGGCCTGCCCCTCGGCGTGGTGCTGGCTTCGCTGCTGTACGGCGCCCTCCACGCCGGGGGCGTACAGATGCAGGCCGCCACCCAGACCCCCGTCGACATCGTCACCGTCATCCAGGCGCTCATCGTCCTGTTCATCGCCGCCCCTCCGCTGGTGCGGACCATCTTCCGCCTCCGCGGGCAACGTTCCGGGCCGGAGAAGCGGGCCGCCCTGAAAGTGGTCGGCGCATGACCACCACCCTCGCCCCGTCGCTGCCGCCCACCGCGGCCCCTCAGGCCCGCCGCGGTCGCCATCTCAGCAAGAGGACGATGGGGGGCGTGACGATCGGGGCCCTCGGGCTGCTCGACATCGTCGGCTTCGGTCTCCAGGCCCGTTCCGGCGACGCCACCTTCGGGCTGACCCTCTCGAGTTCCGCCGTCCACCTTTCGCCGCTGAAGGTGGCGCCGGGACCGACCGCCATCGTGGCCGGGATCATCACCCTGGCGGTGTCGGCGCTGTGGCTCCGCGTCGAGCTGGGGAAGCTGGCCCGACGGGCCGCGATCGTGGTCGCGGGGACGCTGTTCATGTTCTCGTTCCTCTGCTGGACCTCGGCCGGCAAGACGATGAGCCTGGTGGGCCTGCTCCAAAGCTCGGTCGACCGGTCCATTCCCATCGTCCTCGGCGCCCTGGCGGGCTGCCTGTGCGAGCGGGCGGGCGTCATCAACATCGCCATCGAAGGCCAGCTTCTCTTCGGCGCCTTTGCCGGCGCCGTGGTGGCCAGCGTCAGCCATTCGCTGTACCTGGGCCTTCTGGCGGCCGCCCTGGCGGGGGCGCTGCTGGGCCTGATCCTGGCCGTGTTCTCCATCCGCTACGCGGTCAACCAGATCGTGGTCGGGGTGGTGCTCAACGTGCTGGCGACGGGATTGACCGGCTACCTGTACGACCGGGTCCTGATCAGGTACCAGAACACCCTCAACTCCCCGGCGGTATTCCGCCGCATCGCCATCCCGCTGCTGTCCAAGATCCCGATGATCGGGGCCGTCCTGTTCAACAGCAACATCTTCCTGTACCTCACCTATGGGGTGCTGATCCTGGTCCAGGTCGGGTTGTTCCGGACCCGATGGGGGCTACGGGTGAGGGCCGTCGGGGAGCACCCGGTAGCGGCGGAGACGGTGGGGATACGGGTCCTGGCGATCCGCTACGTCAACGTGATGCTGGGAGGGCTGGTGGCCGGAATCGGCGGTGCTTACCTGACAATCGGGTCGGTCGGATCGTTCGGGAAGGACGTCTCGTCGGGCAAGGGCTTCATCGCCCTGGCGGCGTTGATCTTCGGGCGGTGGACACCTGTCGGCGCCTTGCTCGGCTCCCTCCTGTTCGGCTTCGCCGACGCCGTCCAGAACATCCTCTCGGTTTTGGGCACGTCGATCCCTTCCGACTTCCTCCTGATGATCCCCTACATCGCCACGATCGTGGTGGTGGCGGGGATGGTGGGCCGGGTGCGGCCGCCCAAGGCGGACGGCAAGCCCTATGTGAAGTCTTGACCGCCACGGGGGAGACTGTGGGAGTGCGCCCGGGCTCGGCGGGACGGCACCTGGGGGCGGCGGGAGGGCACCCGGGCTCGGCGGGAGGGCACCCGGGCTCGGCGGGAGGGCACCCGGGCTCGGCGGCCGCCGTGGGCTCGGCGGTGGCGGTGGGCGCGGCGGTGGCAGGCGCATTGGCCGAGGGTCGCCCGGTGGTGGCCCTCGAATCGGCCATCATCACCCACGGGCTGCCCCGGCCCGGCAACCTCGAAGTGGCCCTGGAGTTGGAGGATCGCCTCCGCTCGCGCGGTGTCATGGCCGCCACCGTCGCCGTCCTCGACGGGATTCCGACGGTCGGCATTGGGGCCGCCGGGATCGAGCGTCTGGCCGAGGCTCGGGAGGTCTCCAAGGTGAGCATCCGGGATCTGCCCGTCGTCATGGCCCGGGGCGAAACAGGAGGAACGACGGTGGCCGCCACCGCCTGGCTGGCCTGTCGCGCCGGCGTGGCGATCTTCGCGACCGGCGGCCTGGGGGGCGTTCATCGAGCCGCCCCCGGAGGCGCCGGGCTCAGCTTCGACGAGTCGGCCGACCTCCCGGCGCTGGCCGCGACACCCATCACGGTTGTCTGCGCCGGCGTGAAATCAATTCTGGACATCCCCGCCACCCTGGAGCGGCTGGAAACCCTGGGGGTGATCGTGGTCGGGTACCGGACTCGAAGGTTTCCCGGGTTCTATGTGGCCGACTCGGGCCAGCCGGTGGCGGTGTCGGTCGAAGATCCTGATGAGGTCGTCGCCATCATGGCGCGCCGCGACGACCTGGGCCTGGCCAGCGCCGTGGTCGTGGCCAATCCCGTCCCCGAGGCCGACCAACTCGATCCCGCCGTCCATGACGCGGCCATCACCGAGGCGACTGCGGCCGCCGAGGCGGACGGAATCCGAGGGCCCGCCCTGACGCCGTATCTGCTCGACCGCCTGCAACGGGCGACCGGTGGCGCCAGCCTCTCGGCCAATCTGGCCGCGGTGCGCAACAACGTGGACGCTGCCGCGGAAATCGCCAAGGCGTGGGCGGCCCGATGACGCGGGTTCTCGTCGTCGGTGACGTCATCAACGACGTGATCATTCGTCCCACCGGACCGACCGCGGTGGACAGCGACACGGTGGCCGCCATCACCGCCGCGCCCGGCGGATCTGGGGCCAACCAGGCCGCCTGGCTGGCGTCGCTCCACGTACCCGTACGTCTGGCGGCGCGGGTCGGGGCCGCCGACGTCGACGCCCATCGCGAGCTCCTGACGAGGTCCGGGGTGGATGCCCAACTCTCGGTCGACCCGGACCTGCCGACGGGGTCGATCGCGGTGCTGATCGGTGAGGACGCGACGCGCTCCATGTTCACCGATCGGGGCGCCAACAGCCGCTTGGGCGGCCTCTCCGCGGATCTCCTGGAGGGCGTCGGCCATCTTCACGTCTCCGGCTACGCCTTCATCGAGCCCGACAGCCGCTCCGCCGTGGCATCCCTCTGGCAGGCGGCCGGCGACGCCGGGCTCACCCGGTCGGTCGACGTCGGATCGGCGGCGTTCCTCGGCGGGACGGGTTCCGGGCTGGTGGAGTGGACCCGGGGAGCCGACATCGTGTTCGCCAACTTGGCCGAAGGGCGCCTCCTGACCGCAACAGGAGCGGAAACAGAACCAGACGAGGTGGTCACCTGCCTGCTCGGGTCGTTCCCGGTCGTGGTGTTGAAACTGGGGGGAAAAGGAGCCGTCGTGGCCACCGGCTCCGAGCGGGTTTCGTGCCCGCCCCCGGGCGCAGCAGTCGTCGATCCCACAGGGGCCGGCGACGCCTTCTGCGCCGGTTTCCTGGCCCGATGGTTGGCCGGCGCCTCGTTGGCCGAGTCTGGCACCGCGGGTGCCGCCACCGCCTCGGCGGCCATGGCCCTGGTGGGGGGCCGCCCGCCACCGTCGGCCGCCCCGACCACCGCGGCGACGTGGGAGCGGCTGCGGGAGGCGGCCCGGAGCGCCTCGGCGTCTGCCTACGCCCCGTACTCGAACCTCCATGTGGGGGCGGCTGGACTGACCGACTGCGGAGAGGTCGTCACCGGTTGCAACGTGGAGAACGCCTCGTTCGGGCTCACGTTGTGCGCCGAGTGCGGGCTGGTCTCGGCCCTGCGGGTCGGGGGCGGGCAACGGCTGCTGGCGCTCAGCGTGGTCGCGGGCGACGGCCAGCCGCTGGCCCCCTGTGGGCGGTGCCGCCAGATCCTGGTCGACAACGGCGGCCCTGACCTGCTGATCGACCGCGGGGCGGGCCGGCAACCGGCCCGGCTCGGAGAGCTCCTGCCGGGTTCCTTCGACGCCGTCGCCCTGGCCGAGAGGCGGGACCAGTGACCGCCTTCAGCGCCGTGGATGTGATCAAGGCCAAGCGTGACGGCACTGCCCTGTCCGATACCGAAATCCGGTGGTTCATCGAGTCCTATACCGATGGCCGGGTGGCCGAAGAACAAACGGCGGCGCTGCTCATGGCGATCGTCTGGCGGGGTCTGAACCCGGCTGAGCTGGCCACCTGGACGGCGGCCATGATCGCCTCGGGCCAGCGCCTGGACCTGTCCCAGGTGGGGCGGCCGACGGTCGACAAGCACTCGACGGGTGGGGTGGGCGACAAGGTTTCGCTGCCTCTGGTGGCGATCGTGGCGGCCTGCGGGGCGGCCGTGCCCCAGCTGTCGGGGCGGGGTCTCGGCCACACCGGAGGAACCCTCGACAAGATGGAGTCGATCCCGGGCTGGCACGCCGAGTTGTCGCCCACCGAGATGGTGACAGTGCTCCAGCGGGTGGGCGCGGTGATATGCGCCGCCGGGCCCGCTCTGGCCCCTGCCGACGCCCGGCTCTACGCCCTGCGCGACGTGACCGGCACCGTCGAGTCGATACCGCTCATCGCCAGTTCGATCATGTCGAAGAAGATCGCCGAGGGCACGAAATCGCTGGTGCTCGACGTCAAGGTGGGCACCGGCGCCTTCATGTCCGAGATCGGCCCGGCCCGCCAACTGGCTGAGACCATGGTCGGACTGGGGGAGGCGCACGGGGTGGCCACGGTGGCCTTGATCACCGCCATGGACTCTCCCCTCGGCCGGGCGGCGGGCAATGCCATCGAAGTCGAGGAGTCCGTCGACGTCCTGCGAGGAGGAGGCCCCGACGACCTGGTTGCGGTGACACTCGCCCTGGCCCAGGAGATGTTGATCCTGGCGGGCCTCCCCGGCGACGCCGATACCGTCCGCTGCGACGGGCGGGCTCTGGCCACCTGGCGGGCCATGGTCGCGGCCCAGGGGGGCGACCCGGACGCCCCTCTACCCCACTCCGACGACCGTCGCGTGGTACCCGCCCCGAGGGCGGGATATGTCACCCGCCTTGACGCCCGGGCGGTCGGCACTGCGGTCTGGCATCTGGGGGCGGGGCGGGCCCGCAAGGAAGACCCGGTGAGCAAGACGGCCGGGATCTGGTCCCGAGCCAAGCCCGGGGAGTGGGTGGAGGAGGGGCAACCAGTCCTGGAACTCGCCGTCGACGACCCCGGCCGGGTCCCTGCCGCCCTCGAGGCATTGGCGGCCGCGTTCGACATCGGTCCCGAACCTCCGCCCGAGCGTCCCCTGATCCTCGACCGCATAGGTCCCTGAACCGCTCGTTCGGCTAGCCCGCCGCATCCTCCGGCCCTGAGACTTGGCGAAGGCGGCGGCGTCCGCCGACAGAAGCCCTGGTTGAGCCGGGCCCCGCTGAACTATCGTCTCACCGGCATGACGGCGTTGTCCCCCCGGGGCGGTTGACAGTGGCGCTCGGTCTCGCCGCTCTGGCGGAACTGCTGCTCCTGGTCACCGCCGCCCAGAAACTCCTGGCCCCCACGTCCGCCGCCCGGGCCCTGGCCCAGATCGGGCTCCCCGTCCCGAGGGCCGCCATCCGCCTCGGTGCCCTGGCCGAGATCGGGTCGGCCGCCGGTGCCCTGGCGACGGGACGGCCGATCTTCACCGCTGGCGTCGCCCTCTCCTACACCGTCTTTGCTGCTTTCATCGCAGTCGCCCTGCGCCGCCCGGGGACCGTCTCCGACTGCGGCTGCCTCGCCTCCGACGCCGAGACCACCCCGACGGTCGGGCATCTGGTCTACGACGTGGCTGCGGCCAGCGTCGCGGTCCTGGTGACCCTCCGGCCCGTCCCCGGATTGGTCACGGCACTGGGCCACCAACCGCTCGGCGGCGTCCCCTTGCTGGGCCTGGTGGCGCTGGCGGGCTGGCTTTCCTGGATGCTGCTCTCGGTGGCCCCGCAGACCGCCGCCGCAACTTCGGCGGCCGCCGCCTCCGCTCGCCGATCAAGCTCCCGGGCCTGAAACAGAAGCGATGCTGGCCCTGGTCATCCTCGAAGCGGTAGTGGTCGCCATGCTCTCCTTCCTCGTGGTCGGCCTGCTCAAGAGCCACGCCGAGATCCTGCGCCAACTCCACGACCTCGGTGTCCCCTCCGACCGCTCCGCCCGCTTCGACCATGAGGCCGGGCTCGAAACGCCCATCGAGGTGCGACCCCTCGTCAGCGGGGGCGGGCTCGCCCACGACCTGGTCGGGGAATCGCCGCATGGCGAGGCGATCGCACTGAGCGTCTCGGGCACCGACCACCACACCTTGTTGGCCTTTCTTTCCAGTGGCTGCGCCACATGCACCGAGTTCTGGCGGTCCTTCGCGACCCCGCAGCGGCTGGGGTTGCCACCCGCCACCCGCCTGGTCGTGGTGACCCGGGGCCCCGAGGCGGAAAGCGTGACCGCCATCCGGGACGAGGCCCCGGCCGACCTCACGGTCGTCATGACGTCCCAGGGGTGGGCGGACTACCGGATCCCCGGTTCCCCCTATTTCGTCCTGGTCGACGGACCGTCGGGCGCCGTGGCGGGGGAGGGGACGGGAACCAGTTGGAGCCAGGTTCAGAGCCTGATGAGGCAGGCGCTCGGCGACCACTCACCGGCGCCCTCCCCACCGGGCCGGCCTCGCCGCACCGACCGGGGCCGGATGGAGACCGACGACGCAGAACTGCTGGCCGCCGGCATCGGACCCGCCCATCCCAGCCTCTTCGGGGGTCCCCCACCGCCGGTCCCGACCACCCCTTCCGCTACTGCCGACCCCCAGTGACCCCGGCTCTCATCCTGGCGCTCGGCCTCGCCACCGCCGTGGCCGCCGCCGTCCGCTCGACCTGGTCACCCTGAGGCGAGTCGATGCTGGCCAGCATCACCCCGCTCGGGGAGCGGGGACGCAACCGAAGATGGCCCGTCACCGTCGCCTTCTACCTTGTCGGTTCGGCGGCCGGCGGAGCCGTCCTCGGCGCCGTCGCGGGGTCGGCCGGCGTCTTGCTGGGCCGGGTCGCCCGCCCGTCGCCCACGGTCGTCCTCGTGGTCATGGGGGCGTCGGCAGCGGCGGCGCTCGCCGTCGACACCCGGCCCTCGCGGCCGGTTCCCTCGATCCGGCGCCAGGTGAACGAGGACTGGCTCCGCCAGTACCGGAGTTGGGTCTACGGAATGGGGTTCGGACTCCAACTGGGCGCCGGGGTCGCCACCGTGGTCACCAGTGCCGCAACCTATCTGGTGGTGGTGGCGGCGGGCGCGGCCACCACGACGGCCGGACTGGCCGCCGGGGTCCTGGTGGGCACCGCCTACGGCCTCGGCCGGGCGCTGCCCATCTTGATGACGGCCCGGGTGACGACCTTCACGCAACTCCGCGCCCTGCACCACCGCCTCTCCTCGTGGCAACCCGGCGCCCGGCGCCTGACCTTGGCGACCGAGCTCCTCGTCGCCCTGGTTGCCGTCGCCCGCGCCGTGACGGTGGTGGCCCGGTGACGGGCGCCAACGTCCTGCAGGCGCTGGGCTTCCGGGTGGCGGTGCCGGCAGGCTGGGACGTGCGCATTCTCAGCGCTTCGTCGGGGCCCGCGGGCACCATCGACTACCCGGTCCTGCACGCCGCCAACTTCGCGCTGCCGGCGCGACGGGAGGATTTCGGCGGGGAGTTCGTGGCCGCCATGACACCGCGCCAGGTGTTCGTGGCCCTGCTCGGCTATGGAACCAACAGCGCCGGGAAAGGTTTGTTCGCCACGACGGGCCTCCCCGGCCCGGCCCGGCCCGAATGGTTCGACCCCTATCAGATGCAGCGGCCCTTTCCGGGGAAGGCGGGGACCCAGCGGTTCTTCACCGCCGAGGCCCGGACGTTCTGCCTGTACGCCGTTTTGGGGTCCTACCCGCAAAGGAGGGCGCTGGTGCCGGTTATCAACCAGTTCCTGGCCGGGGTGACCATCCAGCCGACCACGACACCGGCGATGGGCCACCCATGACCACCCTCTCGCAGCGGGTGGTCGACCGGGCCGCCATTCGTCTTTCCCGGGGCCGCCCGCCCCCGCCGGCGCCGCCCACCCCCGCAGCCGAGCCCGCCAACGGGCGCCCCGCGGGACCCACCCGGCGCAGCTTCCTGACCGGTACCGCCATGGTGGGCTCGGCGCTGGCGGTGGCCCCGGCCCGCTTCCTTCTCCGCCCCGGCTCCGCCTATGCCGCGATCACCGACGTCTGTGGGCCCGACGCCAACTGTGCGCCCGGCGGCTTCAGCGTCTTCTGCTGCACCATCAGCGGCGGTGTCAACCAGTGCCCCCCGGGCACCATCCCCGGTGGCTGGTGGCGGGCGGGAACCGGCTCCAGCTGGTGCTGCGGCGGCGATCGCTACTACATCGACTGCCAGGCCTCCTGCGCCCCGGGATGCGCCTGTGACAGCGGCCATTTCTGTCCGGGTTGCCAGAACTGCACCGCCGGGTGCAGCAACGGTCCCACCTGCGACCAGCGCAACGTGTGCCGCATCCGGTTCCGCTATGGCCAGTGCAACCAGCAGGTCGCCTGCACCGGCAACATCTTGTGCCGCATGGTCAGCTGCACCCCGCCCTGGCAGATTGCGGGCCTCAACTGCGCTTCGGGCCCCGACAAGACCGACCCCGAGACCGCCAACCACGGCGCCCCGTGCCTGCAACAACCCGCCTGGACCACCGGCGCCTTCCCGATCTCACCCAAGATCATCAGCAACAGCCCCGCGGTGGCCCAGGTGCCCGGTTCGGGGCGGGTCGACGTGTTCGCCCGCCTCACCGACGGGCGCATCGCCTGGAGCGCCAACACCAGCGGGTCGTGGTCACCGTGGAGCCCCCTGGACGCGCCACCGGTCGGCTATTTCGGCTCCCCCGCGGCCGTGTCGGGCGGCCCCGGCAACCTCAACGTGTTCGTGTGGGGCGGCGACAATCATCTCTGGCAGCGGTACACCGTCAACTACGGCCAATCGTGGTCCTCATGGGTACAACCGCTGGGCACGGACCTCCAGTTGGCCTCGGTGCCCGCCGCCTGCTCCTGGGGCCCGGGGCGCATCGACCTGTTCGTCGTCGCCACCGACGGCGCCGTGTACCACCACTGGTTCGACGGGGGGTGGAACTCGGGTTGGGAACGCCGGGGCTCACCTCCGGCGGCGATCCAGTACCAGGGGCTGACGGCGGCGTCATGGGGACCGGGCCGGGTCGACGTCTTCGCCACCGCCGGGGGCTCGCTTTGGCAGACGTTCTACCAGGCCGGCTGGTCGGGCTGGGGGCAGCAGCCTGAGTTCGCCACCCGCACCCTGACCTCGGCCCCAACCGCCGCCTCCTGGGGTGTCGGGCAGCTGGCCGTGTTCGCCCAGGGCAGCGACGCCGGGCTGTACTGGAACAACTTCTTCCAGGGCTACTGGAGCGGCTGGCAGCGCGCCGGCGCCGGCTCCGACACCTTCACCGGCAACCCGACCGCAGGATCGAGCGGCTGCCAGCACCTCAATGTCTTCGCCCGGGGCCCGGCCGGCCGCATCCGGGAATACCTCTACGCCGGGTAGCGCGCCACGGGCCGGTGTCTACGACACCGGCCCGGATGCGCTTGCTCCCCCCCGGAGAGGTGCTACTTGGCGGACTCCGCGGCCCGCTGCTCGGTCTCGTGCGCCTTGGCTTTGGCGTCATGAGCCTTGGCCTCGGCCCGGGCCTCGGTGGCCTCCCGCTCCGCCTGACCCTTGTCCTGCTGGGCCTCGCCCTCATGGCGCAGTTCGTCGTTGTCCGTGATCGACCCTGCCGCTTCCTTGGCCTTGCCCTTGATCTCTTCGCCGATACCCATGACTTTCCTCTGTCTCCTTGTCTCAGGCCTTGGCCCGCTGGGCGGCCCGCTCTTTGCGATCGAACATCTCCGCCTTGGCCTCCTTGGCCTCGGCTAGTGCCTCCTTGCGCAGCGCCCGGAGCCGTTCGCTGGCGCGGTCCTGCTGAGCATCGCCTTCTTCCTGAAGGCGGGCGTTATTGATGAGCACCCCAACCAATTCCTTGGTCAGACCGAATACCTTCCCCCCCACCCCACGGAGCTTCTGTAAGTCAATAGTTCCCACTTGCATGCTCTAGTTGTACCCAGGAACCGCGGACCGCCAAACCAGAGCGCCACCGAGCCCACGGCTAGCGTGCATCTGTGGAATGGCGAGCCTTCGGCGAGACGCTCGTCACCCTGCTGGTGATCATGGATCCGGCCGGCAACACCCCGATCTTCGTTGGCCTCACCGCCGAAATGGCACCCCGCCAGCGGGCCCACGCGGCGCTGGCCGCAGTGGGCGCCGCCAGCGGGCTGATCCTGGGCTTCGCGTTGTTCGGCCAGATCATCCTCAGCTACCTCCACGTATCGCTCGCCAGCCTGTCCATCGCGGGCGGCCTACTCCTCCTGTTGGTGGCGTTGGAGATGCTGCGGGGCATGGACATGACTCCCATCCCGGGCCGCAACGTCGCCCTCGTCCCCCTCGCCACCCCGCTGCTGGCGGGGCCGGGCGCCATCGCCACCGTGATGGTGCTGGTCCAACGCTTCCCGGGCACGACGGGCCGCGTCGCCGTGGTCGGTGGCATCGCAGGGGCGGCGGTGGTGCTCGGGGTGGTGCTCCTGGCGGCGGGCCGGCTGGCCCGCCTGATTCCCCTGCCCCTGGTCTCCTTCCTGACCCGGGTCTTCGGACTGCTGCTGTCCGCCATCGCGGTGCAGTTGATCGTCGACGCCGTCGGGACTCTGATAAGAGCCGGTTGATCCGGGGTAGGTCAACAGCCAATGACCGGCGATCCCCTCGAGGCGCTCCGGGCCGAGGCGGCTGCGTGCACCCGCTGCGACATCCACCAGGCCGCCACCCAGACGGTATTCGGGGAGGGACCGGTACCCGCCGCCCTAGTCCTGATCGGTGAGCAGCCCGGGGACTACGAGGACCGCCGGGGCCACCCCTTCGTGGGCCCGTCGGGGGAACTCCTGGACCGGGCCCTCATCGAAGCCGGCATCGACCGGTGCCAGACCTACGTCACCAACGCGGTCAAGCACTTCAAGTGGACAGCTCGGGGGAAACGCCGCATCCACCAGAGCCCCAACCAAACCGAAATCCAGGCCTGCCGGCCGTGGATGGCGCAAGAACTCGAGCTGGTCAGCCCTGCCACCGCCGGCCTGCTCGGTGCCGTGGCGGCCCGGGCGATCCTGGGGCCGGACTTCCGGGTGACCCGCTCCCGGGGCCAGGTGCTCACGGCCTCGGTGGGCTGCTGGTCCGGTCAGGTGGTGGCGACCGTCCATCCGTCGTCGATTCTGCGGGGCCATCCCGAAGCCCGCCGCCAGGCGTTCGAGGCCTTCGTCGCCGATCTCCGGGTGATGGCCGGGCACTGACCGCGATCCCGCGCGGGCGGCGATGGCGGGCACGCGGCCACATGGACGCCGCCGGCAATACCGATTTGTGACGGCTCTTGGGTGTCCGTGAGCGCCATATGACTTCCCCAGAAGGTCGGCGGAAGATGGCGCCAGAATTGTCCGAATCTGCTCGGGACAGTGCGTTTCTACCCCGGCTGGGGCTCGCTGAAATGAGGGGTTGCCACATTAAAAACTGAAAGATCGGGTACAGCGATCACAACACAATCGTGGTGACGCCAAAGGAGGCTTCGATGGGTCTCGTACTGCTAATCCTGCTGCTGGCATTGCTGTTCGGCGGCCTCGGGTTTGCGATTCATTGGCTGTGGATCGTGGCAGTGGTATTCGCCATCGCCTGGGTGGCGGGATTCGCGTTCCGCTCCGGCGAAGGCCGTTGGTACCGCTGGTAACACTCGTTTCTCGGGAACAAGGCGATAGGCCGATAGGTATCGGCCAAGTCGAACCGGCATAGTCGCTATTGCTGCTGGCGGTGGCCGTTGGGGCCACCGCCTGCGGGCTGTCTCGGCTTGACACATTCGGCGGGCCGAAGTCCGGCCGCCGAGGCTTAGACCGGCTAGCCGGCGAACGTGTCGATCATCAGGCGGACGTCGTCGCCGAGGGGGTACAGGATCGGGCAAGTGCACCCGCTGGCCACGTATTCCGCCACCTTGGCCCGGCACTCTTCGGGCGTGCCGCATGCCGTGATCATCTGCACCACTTCGTCGGGCACGAGGGCCGAGGCGGCCACAACCTGCTCGTGGGTGGCAGGCCACGTCAGGACCTCGCCGATCCGGTCGAGGACCTCGGTGGGCACGCCCGATGCCTTCATGATGTGGGGCTGCTGGCCCAGGTACTGCGTCACCAGCAACCGGGCCCGGTCGACGGCCGTGGCCCGGTCCTCGTCGACCGAGCACACCACCAGCTGGGGCCGGTCGACGTCGTCCAGCGACTTCCCCGCTCGTGCCGCTCCCTTCTCGAGGTGCTCGAGGGCACGACGGTTGTACGAGGGCGAAACGAGGTAGTTGAGCACAACCCCATCGGCGATCTCGCCCGCCAGCTCCATCATCTGCATGCCGGTGGCGCCGATGTAGATGGGCACGTCCTTCGGCCGCCGCTCCTGATAGACGTAGTCGAGCTCGACGCCGTCGAGGTGGACGAACACCCCGTCGAAGGTGACCGTCTCGTTGGCCAACAGCCGCCGCACCACGGTGACGATCTCCCGCATGGCCAGCAGCGGCCGGGTCCGCAGGACCCCGACCTTGGTCGCCAGGGGCTCCCACCAGGCGCCGATCCCGAGCAGGACCCGCCCGGGCGCCAAGTCATCCAGCGTAGAGAAGGTGGCCGCCAGCCGGGCCGGGTTGCGGGTCCAGCAGTCGACCACCCCGGAGCCCAACTTGATGCGCTCACTGGTGGCCGCGAAGGCGGCCAAGGCGACGCTGCACTCCCGGACCAGGCGGCTGTCGGCCTGCCACACCGCCTCGAACCCGCACTGCTCGGCGTAACGCACGTAGGCGATGGCGTCGGGGAACGGGTGGGCGTCCTGCAGGTACAGCGCGACAGGGTTCACAAGGCCTCCTTCGGTGGGCGGGTCGGCAGCACTTACAGCCGGGCGAACAAGCGAGCCGCCTGCTCGGCCGCCTTGGCCCGCACCTCGTCGGCGTCGACGCGGGTGGCGACCCCACCGTCCAGCACCTTTTCGCCGGCGACCGTCACATCGAGGGCTCCTATGCCCGGCGTGAAAGCCGCCCACCAGGGGTCCCCGGCATGGGGCCGGTCCCAGACCACCTCGTCGTCGGCCGCCTCGGGCACCAGGCGGTACCCGTTCTCCAGCCACTCCCACGCAGTCTGCGGCGACGCGGTGACATCGGATTCCCGCAGCCTGGCGTAAGCCAGCCGGAACTCCTCCAGCATGTCGGCGCCGATGCCGTCGGTCCCGAGGACAATCGGGTTGGGGCGATCGGCGGGCCGGGCGTAGCCCACCGCATTGTTCATGTTGGACCGGGGGTTGTGGGCGATCGTCCCCGGGAGCTCCCGGTCCAGATGGACGCAGTGCACGAGCAGCCAGTCCGGTCGGGCCAGCCCTTCCAACCGAGCACCGGCGGACCCGTCCACGGGCCCCTCGGCGACATGGATGTGGACCCCGACCCCGAGGTCGACGGCCAGGCCGGCGGCGTCCGCCAGCGTCGAGTCCGAGCAGGTGAAGGCGGCGTGGACGCCGACCAGGCCCCGTCCCCCGCCGCGCAGGAACCGCTCGTTCTCGGCCAGCCCCCGCCGGGCGCCGTCGGGGCCGTGGCGGTCGGTGACCCCGTAGGCCAGGCTCGAGCGGACCCCGACCGCGGCGCAGGCCGAGGCGATCACCGACAGGCTGCCCTCGATCGCCGATGGCGACTCATGGTGGTCGACGATGGCCGTGGTGCCCGCCTCGAGCGCTTCCAGTGCCCCGAGCATGGCCGACCACCGGATCATCTCGAGGTCGAGGGCCACATCGAGCCGCCACCAGACCTGCTCCAGGATGCTCACGAAGTCAGTGGGCGGCCCGGACCGAGCCGGCATACCCCGCGCCAGGGCGGAGTACAGGTGGTGATGGCCGCAGACGAGACCGCCGGTCGTCGAGGAAGTAGTCAACTCGAAGGCGACCCGGTCAGTCGGGTGAGGCCGCCCGGCCCGGGGCCGCCGCCCGGCGGGGCCGCATCGGCAAGGTGTCCCGCCAGACGCCATCGAGGTCGTGCAGGGCGGCCGCCACCGCGCCCGCGGTGGGAACCAACCCGATCTCCCCGACCCCCTTGATCCCGTACGGGCTGCCCGGCTGGGGCGCCTCGACCAGCACCACCTCGATCTCGGGCACGTCCTTGGGCCGCAGGATGTCGAGGCTCCGCAAGGTCATGTTGCACGGGCGCCCGTCGGTGTCGGCGGGGAAGTCCTCGGTCAACGCGTACCCGAGACCCATGTGGACGCTGCCCTCGATCTGGCCTTCGCAGAGCTGGGGGTTGACAGCCCGGCCCACGTCGTGCACCGCCACCACCTTCTCGATCACCCCGCTGGCCCGGTCCATGACGACCATCTGGGCCGCGTAGCCGAACGCCGAGTGGATGATCGGGTGTTCCAGTCCCTCGGACAATGAGTTGGTCCAGTCGACCCGGTACTCGCCCAGGTAGTCGATGCCCTCCCGGCAGCCGTCCGCCAACGCCACCCGGCAGGCGTCCTGCACGGCGCCGGCGCCCATCAAGGTGCCCCGGCTTCCCGTTGTCTGGCCGAACCCGAGCTGGCGGGTGGTGTCGACGAGGACCCGGATCCGCTCCGGGGACACGCCGAGTTCCTCGACCGCCACCTGGAGGGCCACCGTGTGCACCCCCTGGCCCATTTCGGTCCAGCCGTGGCGCACCTCGATCGTGCCGTCGCCCTCAAAGCGGACCACGGCCTTGGTGACCTCCTTGAAGCCATTGCCGAGGCCGGAGTTCTTGAGGCCGAGTCCCAGGCCGACCGCCCGGGTGGGATCCGCGGCCGCGGCGTCGTAGGCGGGCCGGATTGAATCCAGACATCGCTCGGCGCCCAGGCAACCGTCGTCCATGATCTGGCCCGGCCCCCACACCTGGCCCGGCTTGATGACATTGCGCTTGCGGATCTCCCAACCCGAGATCCCCACCTGCTCCGCCAGCCGGTCCAACACCCCTTCCATGGCGAACTGGGCCTGGTTGGCGCCGAAGCCCCGGAAGGCGCCGCAGATGGGGTTGTTGGTACGGGCGGCCACCGACTCGACGTCGATGCTGGGGACCTGGTAGGGGCCGCCGGCGTGGCCCGCGGCCCGCTCCATGACCTTCATCCCCACGCTGGCGTAGGCGCCAGAATCGCCCAGCAGCCGGCACCTGAGCGCCGTCAGCCGGCCCGTCTCGTCGCAGCCGGCCCAGTACTCAGCGCGCACCGGATGCCGCTTGGCGTGGATGAGCAGGCTCTCCTCCCGCGAGAGGGTGCACTTGACCGGCTCCCCGAGCAACCAGGCGGCGAGCGCTGTCTGAGCCTGGTTGGCCATGTCCTCCTTGCCGCCGAAGGCCCCCCCGTTGGATACCAACTCGACGGTGACCGCTTCGGGCGCCACCCCGAGCACCGAGGCGATCTGATCCCGGTCGTCCCACACCCCCTGGCCCCCCGAGTAGACATGGACCCGGCGCCCGCCCTGGGCCGAGCCCGACGGCACCGCCACCGTCGACTCGGGCTCCAGGAACGCCTGCTCCACCCGCTGGGTCTGGAACACCTGGTGCACCACGTGGGCCGACGAGGCCAGGGCCGCCTCAACGCTCACCGAACCCCGCCGGTACACCGAGCGGGAGAGGACGTTGGAGTCGGTCCCCCATACCGCCACCGGCGCCCCGGGCGCCACCGCGGCGGCGGGATCGGTTACCGGGGCCAACACCTCGTAGTCGGCTTCGACCAGCGACGCTGCCGCCCTGGCGTGGTCGCGGGTGTCGGCCACCACCACGGCCAACACGTCGCCCAGATATGACGTCTGCCCGCCCACGGGTATCAAAACCGGCCAGTCCTTGTGGATGATCCCCACCCGCAGCCGGCCCGGGATGTCGGCCGCCGTGTACACGGCCACCACTCCCGGCGCGGCCGCGGCCGCGGCCACCGAGATGCCCCGGACGACGGCCCGGGCGTGCGACGTCAGGTGCAGCGCCGCGTGCAACAGACCCGGAATGCGGATGTCGTCGACGTAGTCTCGGTCACCGAGCGTCAGCTCCGACGCCTGGTACCGGCCCCCCGACGCCCCCACCCCTCCGGCCACCGGCGCCACCGCCGGCGCCTCGCCCCGGGCCACCATCTCGATGGCGTCCAGGATCTTCACGTAGCCGGTACAGCGGCAGAGGTGGGCCCCGAGGTGGCGGGACATCTCCTCCCGGGTCAGCGCCGATCCCTTCTTGTCGATCTGGGCCTTGGCCCGCACCACGATGCCGGGGATGCAGAAACCGCATTGCAACCCACCGCAGGCCGCGAACGCCGCCGCAAACGACGAACGCTCGCCGGCGGGTAGCCCCTCGACGGTCACCACGTGGCGACCCGACGCCTTGGCCAGCGGGTACTGGCAGCTGACCTGGGCCTTGCCGTCGATCAGTACGGTGCAGCACCCGCACTGCCCAGTCGGCGAGCAGCCGTCCTTGGCCGAGGTCAGGTCCAGCTCCTCGCGCAGCGCGGCCAGCAGGTGGGGGTGGTCGCCCCGCACCGAAACCGGCGCCCCGTTGACGGTGAAGGTCACAACATTGGTGTCAATGGCCGTCATGGCCGCTCCTCGGTTCCGGCGGCGGGATGGCGCCCCGCCGGCTGGTGATCAGTCCGTAGTGCTCGATCATCCGGTACCGCCCGAAATCGAACAGGGTGTCTTTGTAGGCGGCGCCGTGGTCGAGGTCGCATTGCGCCACGACCAGTTCGTCGCCGCTCGTCGAGGCCCGGGCCACGATCTCCCCCGATGGGGCGATGATGCAGCTCTCGGCCAGCAACTCGCTGCCCTCCTCGACGCCGGCCTTGGCGACGGCGACGACCCAGGTCCCGTTCTGGTAGGCGCCCGCCTGCATCACGAGGGCGTTGTGGAAGCCCGCCAGGCGGTCCTGGCTGGGGTCGGGCGGGTAGTGGACCGGCGTGTTGTAGCCGCACAGGATCAGTTCGACTCCCTGCAGCCCCATGACCCGGTAGGACTCGGGCCAACGGCGGTCGTTGCAGATCATCATCCCGACCACGCCCCCGAAGGCCCGCCACACCCCGAAACCGTCGGGTCCCGGCTCGAAGTAGCGCCGCTCCAGGTGCTGGAAGGGCCGCCACCGCTCGAACTCCTCGTGGCCCGGCAGGTGCACCTTGCGGAAGACGGCCACGACCGAACCGTCCCGCTCGACCAGGATCTGGCTGTTGTAGCGGTGGCCGTCGGGCGTCAGCTCGGCGAAGCCGAGGCAGAAGCCGACCCCCAGCTCCGCCGCCTCGTCGAACAATGCCTTGGTGGCGGGGCCCGGCATCTCAGGCTCGAACCAGCTGTCCAGCTCCGCCGGGTCGGAAATGGCCCACCGGGGGAAGAAGCTGGTCAGGGCCAGCTCGGGGAACGCGACCAGCTGGCACCCCGCCGCCGCCGCCGCCCGCAGCAGGGCGACCAGCCGGCTCACCACGGCTTCCCGGGACTCCTCCCGGGCCACCGGGCCCAGCTGGGCGGCCCCGACCACCACGGTGCGGCTCACGACGCCAGCTCCAGGACGACCTGCAACAGCACGTTGACCCCTGCCTCCAGATCGCCCGGCGAGGTGTACTCGGCGGGGTTGTGACTGATCCCCCCCACGCTAGGCACGAAAACCATGCCCGCCGGACACACCCGGGCCAGCATCTGGGCGTCGTGGCCCGCCCCCGACGGCATCCGCCGGGTCGAATGCCCGAGCCGTCCGGCGGTCCGTTCGACCAGCTCCACCACTGCCGGGTCGAACACCACCGGCTCGAAGCGGGCCAGGCGGCGGGCACTGATACGCACCCCCTCGGACTCCGCCAGGATGGGGAAAAAGGCGGCCAGTCGCGCTTCGGCCTCGCGCAGCGCCGACTCGTCGGTGTTGCGCAGGTCGACGGTCAGGGTGGCCAGTCCGGCCACCACATTGACCAGGTCGGGGCGCACCCTGAGGGAGCCCACAGTCGCCACCTGGGGCGGCCCCATCTCCCCGGCCAGCCGCCGCACGAAGGCGGCGATGGCGGCGGCCGCATACCCGGCGTCGTGGCGCAGCGCCATGGGTGTCGTCCCGGCGTGGTTGGACTGGCCCTCGATCGTGATCTCCTGCCAGGAGATGCCCTGCACGCTCTCCACGACGCCTATGTCGACGCGGTGGGCTTCCAGTACCGGGCCCTGTTCGATGTGCAACTCCACGTAGGCGTGGGGCACCGCCCCGGGGCAGGGGTGCGGTCCCAGGTAGCCGATGCGAGCCAGCTCGTCGCCCAGCCGGGCGCCGTCGATGCCAGTGACGTCGTGGGCCTCCTCCACCGAGAGGCCGCCTGAGTAGACCAGCGAGCCGAGCATGTCGGGGGCGAAACGCGACCCCTCCTCATCGGTGAAGAACGCCACCGCCAGCGGCCGGGCCGTCTCCACCTCGGCCTCGATCGCCGACTCGATCACCTCGAGGCCCCCCAGCACGCCCAGGTTGCCGTCGTAGCGCCCCCCGGTCCGGACCGTGTCGATGTGGGAACCCATGAGCACCGGCGCCTGGGCGGGATCGCCCCAGGTGGCAATGACGTTGCCGATGGCGTCGATGCGCACGTCGAGGCCCAGGTCCTGCATCCAGGTGACGACCAGGTCCCGGCCCGCCCGGTCCTCGTCGGTCAGGGCCAGCCGGCAGCACCCGCCGCCGTCGATGGCACCCAACTCGGCGAGCGCCTCGAGGCGCGAGAGTAGACGGGTGCCGTTGATCCGGAGTCCCTCGGTTTGGTGGACTGGTATTTACAAGTTGTAAACTCTGGACCGACGACTTGTCAAGCTGGGAGGACATGGTGGAAGTGCGGCTGGAGTTCACGGTCGAACCCTTCCTGGAGGGCTCGCCGGGCCCCCATGTCCTGGCCGCGGTCTCCGAGGCCCGGCGCCAGGGCCTCCAACCGGAGATGGGTCCCTTCGGGACGACCATCGACGGCGAGGCGGCCCAGCTCCTGCCGGGGATCGGGACCATCGTGGGCGCGGCCGTCGACGCCGGTGCCAGCCGGGTCACCCTGGCCTTTTCCCGGCGCCAGGCGACGCCGGCCCATCCGTTCCTGGAAGCCCTGGCCCCGCTGGCCCAGGCCCTCGACGCCCAGGTGATCGCCAATGTGGACCTGGCCCCGGGAGATATCCCGCTCGCCTTCGACGGCGAGATCCTGGCCGGTCTGCGCCTCCCCCAGGCCCGGGGCATGCTGGAGCGCCTCATCGGTGAGGTGGAGCGCGAGCTCGGCTCCAAGCTGGTCGACCTGAGCCGGGAGGACAAGCAGCGGGCGGTGAAGCTGCTCAATGACCGCGGCGCTTTCAGCCTGCGGCGGTCGGTCGAGGACGTGGCCGACTGCCTCGGGGTCAGCCGCATCACGGTCTACAACTACCTGAACGCCGTCAGCCGCCGGGGCCGCTGACATGGCCCGGGTCGTGGTCGTGGGCAGCATCAACATGGACGTGGTGGCCCACGCCGGCCACCACCCGGCGGCGGGCGAGACGGTGCTGGGGACGGCGCTGAGCTTCTTCCCGGGCGGCAAGGGGGCCAACCAGGCGGTGGCGGCGGCCCGGCTGGCCGCCCCCACTGAGCTGGTGGGCCGGGTGGGAACCGACGCCTTCGCCGACCTGCTCCTGGCCTTCCTGACCGGTGAGAAGGTCGGCACCGGCGGCGTCCGCCAACTCCCCGACGTGGCTACCGGGACGGCGGTCATCGTGGTGGACGAGGCGGGCGACAACACCATCGTGGTCGTCCCGGGCGCCAACAGTGCCATGACCATTGCCGAAGCCGATGCCGTCGCCGTCGAGGTCGACGACATCGTGGTGGCCCAGTACGAGCTCCCGCTGGACGTGGTCTACGGCGCCTTGTCCCGGGCCAAGCGCAACGGGGCCCGGACCATCCTCAACCCGGCGCCCGCCCAGGCATCGCCCGCCGAGTTGCTGCGCCTGGCCGACTTCCTCGTCGTGAACGAGAGCGAACTGGCCTTCTTCACCGACTCCGGCGACCTGGGGGCGTTGCGCCAGCGGCCCGACCAGGTCGTGATCGCCACTCTCGGGCCCCGGGGCGCCACTGCCCTGATCGGCCAGGAACGGGTGCAGGTCCAGGGCCGCTCCGTTCCGGTGGTCGACACCACCGGCGCCGGCGACTGTTTCGTGGGCGCACTGGCGGCCGCGCTGTGTTCGTGGGCCGAGGTCGACGAGGCGATCCATTTCGCCAACCTGGCGGCGTCGCTGGCGGTTCAGCGCCCCGGGGCCGGTAGCGGCATGCCCCGGCTGGCCGACATCGAGGGGCGGGCGTGACCCGCCGACCCGTTTTGCCAAAAAGTGATGTCCTGACATCACTTTTTGGCAAAACGCTCGGTGCCGGCGCTCAGGAGGCGGCGTGACCCGGCCCGTCATCATCGACACCGATGGTGGGGTCGACGACGCGGCCGCCCTGTGGTGGGCCCTCCTCAACCCGGACCTGGACGTCCTCGCGGTCACCGTCGTCTGGGGCAACGTCCCCGTGGGGCGGGCTGTGCTCAGCGTGGGCCGGGTGCTGGCGGCGGCGGGACGGCCCGACATCCCGGTGGCGTCAGGGGCCGAGGGGCCGGTTGCCCAGGCGCCGGCACTGCGTCCGGCCACGTTCATCCACGGCGAGGACGGGCTGGGCAATACCACCGAGGGGCGGCCCGCCCCGCCCATGAACCTCACGCCGGAACCGGCGCCCGACCTGCTTCGGCGCCGCTGCGCGGAGCGCCCGGGCCAGGTGTCGCTGCTCACCATTGGGCCCCTGTCCAACCTGGCGCTGGCGCTCGACGCCGACCCCGCCTTCGCAGCCACGGTGCGGGAACTGGTGGTCATGGGCGGCTCGGCGCGGGCGGGCGGCAACGCCCTTCCTGCCGGCGAGGCCAATATCGCCCACGACCCGGTGGCCGCGGCCCGGGTGGCGGCCGCCGGGTGGGCCCAGCCACCGCTACTGGTCGGCCTCGACGTCACCCGGGAAGCGACGCTGACCGGCGCCCATTTCGCCCTGCTGGCCGAACACCGGAGCCCGGCCGCGGAGTTCCTCGACGCCCCGCTGCGGTTCTACCGTCAGTTCGGCGGCGCCCTGACGGCTCCCGACTGCCCGTGCCACGACCTGGTGGCGACCATGGCGCTGGGCCAGCCCGACCTGATCACCGATGCCCCGATCCTGCCCATGGCCGTGGACACCGCCGGAGGTCCCGCGTGGGGAGCCACCGTCGTCGACTTCCGGGCACCGTTCGTGGTCCGGCTGCGGGGGGCGGAGCAGGACCGGGCCCCCGGGTTCGGCCCCTGGCGGATCGGGCTGGGTGCCGACGTGGCCCGCTTCCGCGACCAGGCGGCCGCCCTGTTCGGCGGCTGATGCGGCTCGAAGCGGGCCCCGCTCACGCCCACGACGACCCCCGCCGGTGGTGGGGGCTGGCCGTGCTGTGCCTGGCGCTGTGCGCCATCGTGATCGACAACACCATCCTCAACGTGGCCCTGCCCACCCTGCGCCGCTCCCTCCATGCCAGCGAGAGCGACCTCCAGTGGGTGACCACCGCCTATGCCCTCACCCTTTCGGGGCTGCTCCTGCCCCTGGGCGTGCTGGGCGACCGCTTCGGCCGGCGGGGGTTGCTCCTGGTGGGGCTGGCGATCTTCGGCGGCGCCTCGGCGCTGGCGGCCTTCACGTCGAGCCCGTTGCAGCTGGCGGTGGCCCGGGGGGCGATGGGCATCGGCGGGGCTGCGACCATGCCCGCCACCTTGTCGATCCTAGGCAACATCTTCAGTGAGGCCGAGCGGGCCCGGGCCATCGCCATCTGGACCAGCGTGGCCGGGGTGGCCGCGGCCGCGGGACCGGTGGCCGGTGGCCTCCTCCTCAGCCGGTTCTGGTGGGGCTCGGTCTTCCTGGTCAACGTTCCCGTGGTCGTCATCGCCATCGGGGCCGCCATCACCTGGCTGCCCGGCTCCCGGGCGCCGGGGGCCCGGGCCATCGACGGCCGGGGCGCCCCGTTGTGGGCGGGGGCGCTGGCGTTGCTCCTGTTCGCCATCATCGAGGGCCCGGTGCGGGGCTGGCGCTCCCCGGCCGTGGTGGCGGCGTTCCTTACCTGTGCCGCCCTGATGGCCTTGTTCGCCCGGGAGGAACGCCGGGTGGCCACGCCGATGTTGGCGCCCGCCGCGGCCAGGGACCCGAGGATGCAGGCCGGGGCGGTCACGGTGGTGGCCATGTTCTTCGCCGTCTTCGGCATGCAATTCACGTTGACCCAGTGGATCCAGGGGCCGCGGGGCCACAGCGCCCTGGCGGCCGGCTTGTCCTTCATGCCCATGGCACTCATCACGGTGGTAACCGCCACCCGCAATCCGGCCCTGGCCCGGAGGTGGGGGGCCCGCCGCGTGGTCGCGGGTGGTCTGGCGACCATGGCCGCCGCCCTGCTGCTGGCCGCGTGGGCGGTATCGGCCCGCCAACTGGGGCTGGCGGTCGCGGCCCTGGTGCTGCTGGGAGCGGGGCAGGGAGCTGCGATCCCCTCCGGGGTGGAGCTGATCATGATGTCGGTGCCGCCGGCCCAGGCCGGTTCTGCGGCCGGGGTCAACGAGACCCTGGTCGAGGCGGGGGGATCGATCGGGGTGGCGGTGCTGGGCAGCACCCTGGCGGCGGGCGCCGGCTTCAGCGTCCCGCTGGTGATCGCGGCTGCGGCGGTCCTGCTGGCGGCGGGCGCCGTCTATCGCCTCCTTTCGCCCCGATAGCGTTGGCGTGGTTGACGACTTCGGGCGTGGCGACTTGGGGCGTGGCGTTTTTGGGTGTGATTAGCGTTTTTGGGTGTGATTAGCGTCTTTGGGCGTGGTGTATCCCGGATATACCGGAATAACCAACGCCCAGAGCGATCCGCCACACCCAAAAGAAGCTGGGGCCGGGCGCCGATGAGGAACTAGGGCCCGGGTGCCGACAACCAGGCGTCGATGCCGGCCCGGGCCTGCTGCTTCAGGGCCTCGGGAGCGCCGCTGGCGTCGATCGAACAGCGGGCCATGAAGGCCAGGCGCTCATCGTCGAACCCGAACGAGGACCGGCACAACTGGTACTCCTCCAGCAGGTTGGGCCCGAACAGCAATGGGTCGTCGGCATTCAAGGAGCACCGCACACCGGCGCCGATGAGGGCAGGCAGCGGATGGTGTTCGAGGGACGGGAACACCGACAGCATGATGTTCGAGGACGGGCACACGTCCAGACAGACGCCCGTGTCGGCCAGGCGGGCCACCAGCGCCGGGTCCTCGATGGCCCGGACGCCGTGCTGGATGCGGTCGGCGCCGAGGGCGTCGAGGGCGCCCACCACACTCTCGGGCCCCCCGAGCTCCCCGGCGTGGGGGGTCGACAGCAGGCCTGCTTTTCGCGCCATCGCGAAGGCGCCCGCGAACGGCTCGGGGGGATGTCCCGTCTCGTCGTTGGCGAGGCCGAAGGAGACCACCCCCTGGTCCCGGTAGGCGATCGCCAGCCGGGCCTGGGACCGCGCGTCGGCCGGGTCCACGGTGCGGTCGGCGGAAACCATGAACCCCGCTCCGATCCCCAACCGGGTCGCAGTCAGGACCAGCTCGTCGAGCACGATCTCCAGCGCCGCCTCGTCGCTACCGTGGTAGTGCCGGTGGTGGGGGATGTAGCTGGCCGGTTCGACCCATACCGCCCCCGCCCGGGCTGCGTCCTCCACGACCTCCGACACCAGCCGGCGCAGGTCGGCCTCGGTGCGCAGCGTGTCGCAGGCGGCCAGGTAGGTCGCCTCGAAGGCGCCGAAGCTGCCGTAGCTGTCGATGGCGGGCACCACCACGCCGTAGCCGCGGCACAGGTCCTGCAGGGTCGATGGGCGCATCGCCCCCTCCAGGTGGATATGCAGGTGGGCCTTGGGGAGGCCCCGCAGATCCCTCACCGCTCAGCTTCTCCTTCCGGTGGCGTCGGGGGCGTAGCGGGCGAGGACCGCGGCTTCCACCGCACTCACGATGGAATAGGTGATCATGGCGACCACGGTGACGAGGACTACCGCCGCCCACAGTTCCCCGTAGTCGCTGGTGTTGACCACGGTGAGCATCTCGGCGCCGGAACCCTTCCCCGTCGCCAGCCACTCGGCCAGCAGGGCGCCGATCATGGCGGCGGGAACGTTGATCCGCAGGGAGGCGAAGATCGACGGCAGGGCGGACGGGACGAGCACCTTGCGAAGCGTCGTCCACCGCCCGGCGCCGTAGGACTTCATCAGGTCGAGGGCCGACGACGAGGTGGCCCGTAGGCCGTACATGATGTTGACCAGGGCCGGGAAGAAGCACACGATCCCGCCGATCACGGTGACGACGAGGACGTCGCGGCCGAAGATCAGGGTCAGCAGGGGTGCCATGGCGATGAGGGGCATCGAGCGCAGGACCAGGGCCACCGGCATGAAGGCCTGCTCGACGGCCCGCTGGACCACGAAAACGCACGACACGGCGAGCGCCAGCACGATGCCCGCCCCATAGCCCAGGGCGCCGTCTCGCAGGGTGGTCTGCAGGTGCGAGAACAAGATGTGGCGGTTATCGGCGGCGCTGCGCAGGGCGTGGACCTTGTCGGTGTGCTGAGTGAATACATACCGCCACACGTCAAGGGGGCTCTTGGCCACGAATGGCTGCACGTGGTAGAGGCGGATCAAGCCGATCCACAGCACCAGCATCACGATCACCGAAACGAGCACCGAGCCCAGGTTGGCGGCCAGGCGGGAGGCGGCCAGCGAGCGGGTCGACGGGGCGGCGCTCATACCCGGCCCCGCCGAGGCGCCCACGGCGCCGCCAGGCGCCCGAACACGCCGGTCAGCACGTAGAGGATGCCCCCGCCCACCGTGCACAGGATGGCGATGCCCCAGATGCGGGCCGTTTCCACCGCCCCTTCCGCCTGGATCATCATGATGCCGAGCCCGTTGGGCTGGGCGCCCAGGTACTCGCCGACGATGGCGCCGAGGATCGCCGAGGGGGCCGCCACCTGCAGCGCCGCGAAGGTGCTCGGCAAGGCGGCTCGCAACCGCACCTTGAACAGCTGGCGCCACGAGCCGCCGCCGGCGGCCCGGATGACGTCGAGCGACGAGCGCTCCGCCGAGCGCAGGCCCACCACCACGCCGACCAGGGTGGGAAAGAACACCAGCAGTCCCGCCAGCGCCGACTTCGGGGCATCACCGTTGAGCACGAAGGTCAAGATGGGCCCGATGGCGATGATGGGCAGGCAGTAGCTGGCGACGGCCACCCGCAGCAGCGCCTTCTCGACCAGCGGGACCTGGACGAACGCTACCGCCAGGGCGATAGCCAAGACGTTGGCCACCACGTAGCCGGTGAAGGCTTCCTTGGCGGTCTGCTTGATGCCGGGCCCATAGAAGCCGGCCCGGAAGTCGGACCAGAACTTGGTCACGACCGAGGGGGGGGTGGGCACCCCCGATCCCGGCTTGTGGAACACCGTCACCGCCAAGATCTCCCACGCCACGATGAGGAGAACGAAGCCGATCAGGCCGCCCACCCAGGCCGGGATGCCACCTCGGGGGCCGGCCCCGGCGAGCGAGCCGGCCGGGCCCCCGAGGGGAACGGGCGCCTGGCCGCCCAGCGCCCCGGTGACGACCTCGAGGTCCGCCGACTTAGCTGCTGTCACACGTCGTCGCCACTCGGGGCGATGCCGCCCTTGCTGAACAGCAGTTCCGAGAGCTTGTCCTCCAGGGCGTGGAACTCGGGGGTGCGGATCATCTCCGGGGTCCGGGGCCGGGGCAGGTCGATGGGGACCAGCGCCGCCACCCGGCCCGGGCGGGGACTCATCACCGCCACCACGTCGGCCAGGAACACCGCCTCGGCGATGGAGTGGGTCACCAGCAGGGTCGTCGTGATCCGCTCCGACCAGATGCGCAGCAACTCGAGGTTGAGGCGCTGGCGGGTCATCTCGTCGAGGGCGCCGAACGGCTCATCCAGCAACAGGATGTGGGGTTCGGTGACCAGCGCCCGGGCGATCGCTACCCGCTGGCGCATCCCTCCGGAGAGTTGGTTGGGCCGGGCCTTCTCGAAGCCCTCCAACCCGACCAGGCGGATGAGGTCGTTGATGGCCCCATCGCCGATGGGCAGCCCGCTGACCTCGACGGGGAGGCGGATGTTGGCCCGCACGGAACGCCAGGGCAGCAGGGCGGCGTCCTGAAAGGCGACGCCGAGGTGGTGGTTGCGGCGCGCCACCGAAGGTGGCTCGCCGTGAATGGCGGCGGTCCCTGAAGTGGGCTGCTCGAGGTCGGCCAGCACCCGCAGCACGGTCGACTTGCCGCAGCCCGATGGCCCCAGCAGGGCGAGGAACCCGCCCTGGGGGGTCACCAGGTTGACGTCGTCGATGGCGGTCACACTTGAGCGGCCCAGCCGGAAGACCTTCGACAGGTGCTCGATGCGGATGCCATCGCCACTCGGGGCGCCATTCGGAGCGCCGACCGGCGCGCCGGGCGGCGCCGCCGCAGTGGAGCCGGTGCTGCTGGCCGGGCCCGTCATGAGCGCACCGGGCCCGTCAGATCGTCCCCTGAGGCGGCACCGACTTCAGGTCGGAATGGGCGGCATAGATCTCGTCAAGCAGCGTCATGTCGAACAACTGGCTGGTGGTGACGGTGGTGCCGCCCAGCGCCAGGGTGCTGACGTTGATGGACTGGCTGGCCGGGGTGACGTAGAAGAGACCGTTGGTCAGAGCATCGCCGGCCGCGATCAGCTTGTTCTGGGCCACCGACTGCTGTTGGGCGGCCGGCAGGGTCTGGGCGGTCGGGAAGTCCTTCACCGTCGCCATGGCGGCGTCGTTGGGATTCATGATGCAGTCCCGCCAGGTGATGATCTCGGCGGTCATGCACGCCTTGACGGCCGCCCGTTTGTTCGCCAGGGAGTCCTTGGTGACAATGAACACGTTGCCGATCTCGGGGTAGTTGTAGTCGGCCAGCAGGAAGGTGTGGGTCTGGAATCCCTTCAGTCCCAGCGCGATCGGCTCGTTGGTGATGAACGAGAACCAACCGTCGACCTGGCCCTGGGACAACGGGGTGGGGTCGAACTGGACGACGACCTTGTTGACCTGGGACGCCTGGATGTTGTTGGCCTTGAGGAAGGCGGCCCAAACCGCGTCGTTGACGGACTGCACCCCGATCTTCTTGCCGATCATGTCCTGGGGGGTGTTCAGCGGCGAGGTGGCGGCCGACATGATGCAGAACGGGTTCTTCTGGTACTGCGAGCCGATCACGATCAGGGGCGACCCCTTCTGGATGGCGGCAGCGGTGGAGTCGAGCGAGGTCACCGCGACCAGGGCCCGGCCGGTCAGCACGACCGTCTCCTGGGGCGTGGCGGTGGGACCGGCCGGGATCAGGTTGACCCCGGTGAAACCCTGGGCCGCGTAAGTGCCCTTGTCCTTGGCGAGAAACTCGCCACCTGACTCGACGTCGGGTACCCAAGGGAGGTTGAAGTTCAGCGTCCCCAGGTTGGTCGCGCTGCTGGGCGTCGACTTGGACTTGCTGCACGCCTCCAGCAGCCCCGGCCCGGCCACGCCGAGCAGGGCCGCTCCGCCGAGCAGCTTGGCTCCCCCCCGGAGAAAGCTGCGGCGATCCAGCCCCTCCATATCCACCCTGTTGTCATGCCCCTTCATGGTCGTGACCCCTTCCTCTTGCCTTGGCCTGGCGGCTGCCGGATCCCTCGACGGCACCCCCCTGGGTTGTTGCCGAATCGATGTCCGCGACAGGCGCGAGATCGTATCGGGCCAATGCCGCCGGTGAGGTCACTGCCGGTTTGCGACTCTTTGTCGAGTTCCTTTCACCTTCCTTCCGACCTACCGTCGCGCCATGCCCGAGACTGCCGACCTGGCCGATCTGCTGGTTACCGGAGCGGAACTGGTCGCGACCGTCGACGACGAACGCCGGGAGATCGCGGGAGGGTGGGTGGCGGCCCGCGACGGCCTCATCACCGCCATCGGCGGTGCCGGCGACCCCCCGCCCGCCGCCACCACCGTGATCCCGGCCGCCGGGTGCCTGGTGACGCCGGGGCTGATCAACACCCACCACCACATCTACCAAAACCTGACCCGCAGCTACCGGCCTGCAGTCAACGGCTCCCTCTTCGGCTGGTTGAGCACCCTCTACCCCCTGTGGGCGGGCCTGGACGAGGAGTCCATCTACCTGTCGACGTGGGTCGGCCTGGCGGAACTGGCGCTCGGCGGCTGCACCGCCACCACCGACCACCTCTATGTCCACCCCCGGGGTGGGGGCCGCCTGATCGACGCCGAGATCGCCGCGGCCCGGGAGCTGGGATTTCGTTTCCACCCGACCCGGGGGTCGATGAGCCTCTCGGAGAAGGATGGCGGGCTGCCCCCCGACTCAGTGGTCCAGCCCGACGACGAGATCCTGGCCGACAGCGAACGACTGGTGGCCGCCTACCACGACCGTTCCTGGGGGGCCATGGTGCGCATCGCCCTGGCCCCGTGCTCGCCGTTCTCGGTCACCGCCAGGCTGATGGAGGAGACGGCGGCCCTGGCGGAGCGCCTCGACGTCCGCCTCCACACCCACCTGGCCGAAGACCCCGACGAGGATCGGTACGCGGCCGAGAAGTTCGGGATGCGCACCATCGACCACTTCGAGCGGGTGGGCTGGATGTCGCCGCGTTCGTGGGTGGCCCACTGCATTTACCCCAACCCCGCCGAAATCGCCCGGCTCGGGGCGGCCGGTGTGGGTGTCGCCCACTGCCCGTCCTCCAACTGCCTGATCGGCGGCGGCGGGATCGCGCCGGTGTCGGACCTTCGGGCGGCCGGCTCGCCGGTCGGCCTGGGCTGCGACGGGTCGGCGTCGACCGACAGCGCCTCGCTGTGGCTGGAGGCCCGGGGCGCCCTGCTGCTCGGGCGGCTGCGCAGGGGGCCGACCGGGATGACCGCACGGGACTCACTGGAAATCGCCACCCGGGGCTCGGCCGCCTGCCTGGGCCGGGCCGGCGAGCTGGGCCAGCTCGCGGTGGGCGCGGCCGCCGACGTGGTGTGCTGGCCCCTCGAGGGGGTGGCGTTCGCCGGCGCCCTGACCGATCCCGTCGAGGCGTGGCTGCGCTGCGGGCCGGTCACAGCCCGCCACACCGTGATCGCGGGGACGCCCGTGGTCCTAAATGGTGCCCTGGTCGCGGCCGGGATCGAGGACGTCCTGCGCCGCCACCGAGTGGCTTCGGCCCGGCTGCAAGGGGTCGGGTAAACGGCCCTCGAGTATCCGTTCGACTATGACCTCACGGTGGTCGGAGGCCCGGCCGACACTCTTAGGGCATCGGGCCTTTTTCCCACCCCTCAGTCCGACAGGGCGGCCCGGCGGGCGAAGAGCTCCTCGGCGGCGCCCTGGGCCTCGGCCCGCACCGTTTCCACGTCGAAGGTGAGGGGCCGGGCGGCCGCCAGCAGGCGGCGGCCGTCGACCCAGACGTCGCGGACGTCGCGGCCCGAGGCCGAGAACACCAGGTGGGCGGCCACGTTTAAGTCCCGCCCGTGCAGTACCGGGGTGGTGTGGAGGCCGCCGAGGGCCACGGTGATGATGTCGGCTCGCTTGCCCGGCTGGAGGGTGCCGGTGCGGCCGTCGAGCCCCAGCGCCCGGGCGCCGTCGATGGTGGCCATGGCCAGCACGTCCCACGGGTCGCCGGTGGTCGGGTCGAGCGTCGAGACCTTCTGGAGCAGCGAGGCGAACTTCATCTCCTCGATGAGGTCCAGGTTGTTGTTCTCCTTCTCGCCGTCGCTGCCGAGGCCGATGGTCACCCCGGCCGCCCGCAGGGCGCCGATGCGGGCGGGACCCGACGAAAGCTTCATGTTGGAGCACGGACAATGGGCGACGGCGGTGCCGGTCTCGGCCAGCAGTCGGATCTCCCGGTCGTCCAGCCACACGCAGTGGGCGATGACGGTGCGGGGCCCGAGAATGCCCCGGCGGAACATCTCCTCGATGGGCCGGGCCTGGAACAGCCGGAGTGACTCCTGGACCTCCCAGATGGTCTCCGATGAGTGGGTGTGGATCCCGGTGTCGAACTCGCCCGCCAACGCGGCGGCGGCGCCGAAGGCGGCCGGGGTGCAGTACAACAGGTGCTCCAGGCCCACCCACGCCCGGACCCGGCCGTCGGTGCTGGCGTGGGGATGGGACTCCAGGAGGCGGCGGTTGGTGTCCAGGGTCTCGAAGTAGTCGTAGCCGGGGGCGTCGGCGACGTAGGGCACCAGGGTGGCCCGGATGCCGAGGGCGGCGGCGGCGGCGGCCGAGCCCTCCATGTAACGCCACATGTCCATGAGCGAGGTGGTTCCCGCCAGCAGCCCCTCGGCGTAGCAGTGGCGGGAGGCGACGGCCGCGATCTCGGGGGTGAGGGCACGGTGGGCGGGGTCGACGTAGGCCTTGAGCCAGTCCCATAACGACAGCGACTCGGCGGTGCCCCGCAGGAGCCCGGAGTGGAGGTGACAGTTGTGGAGGCCCGGAAGGATGGCGTGGTTGGCGAGGTCGACGACTTCGATGGGGCCGGGGCCGTCGCCGGCCGCGCGGGGATCGGCGTCGATCTCCGCCATCGGCCCCACCGCCACGATGTCGGTGCCGTCGATCAGGACCGAGCCGGGGTCGAGGAACACTCCGCGACCGGTCATGGGCAAGACGATCCCCCCGCGCAGCAGCGTGCGAGCCATAGCCGACGGTAGCCCGGCGCACGCCGGGCACCGGGCCCCTGAATCTGCCTCTACGCTTTGTTGGGATGACCGTCGTGTTTCCAACCTCGATCGACGAGGCGCTGGCCACCCTGACCGACCCCAAGGTCCAGATCCTGGCGGGGGGCACCGACTTCATGGTCGAGGTCAACTCCGGGCAGAGAAGGCCCGAGTCGGTGCTCTCACTGCGCGGCATCCCGGAACTGCGGACTTGGCGTGCCGTCGCCGCCGGCCCCGGATGTCCCTCCGGTATCCGCCTGGGCGCGGCCGTCACCTACACCGACCTGCTGGGCCCGGAGCTGACCCGGCTCCTTCCCGCGCTCGCCCAGGCAGCCCGGACGGTCGGCTCGCCCCAGATCCGCAACGCAGGCACCATCGGCGGCAACTTGGGCACCGCTTCCCCCGCCGGCGACACCCTGCCGGTTCTGTCGGCGCTCGACGCCATCGTCGAAGTGGCGGGGCCCGACGGGATCCGTGACGTCCCCGTGGCGGAGTTCATCACCGGGCCCAAGCGCAACGACCTCCGCCCGGGCGAGATGATCGTGGCGGTGCGGCTCCCGGTCCTGGAGGGTCATCAGGAGTTCCGCAAGGTCGGGGTGCGCAACGCCATGGTCATCGCGGTGGCGTCGCTCGCCTTGGCGTTCGACCACGGCAGCCGCACCGTCCGCTGTGCCCTGGGCTCGGTCGGCCCGGGCCCGATCCGAGCCAGGGCCGCCGAGGCGTGGCTGGCCGAGTCCGTCGACTGGGACCGCCCCGCCGCCGAGCAGCCGGCGGGCAGGGCGACCCGCCCGGCGCCGGACCTGGTCGAGTTCGGGCGCCTGGTGGCGGAGGCGGCCCGCCCCATCGACGACCACCGCAGCACCGCCGCCTACCGCCGTCACGCGGTCGCCGTCCTGGCCCAGCGGGCCGCGGCCCAGGCCCTGTCCCCGCACCGGGGATCCGGCGGCTCGGAAGGGGCGGCGGCATGACAGCGCCGTACTCCCTCACCGTCAACGGCGCCGCCCACCAGGTCCTCGACGCCTGGCTGGGCGAGAGCCTGCTCTACGTGCTGCGGGAGCGCCTCGGGCTCCCGGGTGCCAAATCGGGCTGCGAGCAGGGCGAGTGCGGCTCCTGCTCGGTCATCATCGACGGCGCCCTCGAGTGCGCCTGCCTGGTCCTGGCGGCCGCCGCGGTGGGCCGCGAGATCACCACCGTCGAGGGCCTGCAGCCCGAGCGGGGAGGCTTCAACGCGGTACAGGAGGCGTTCCTTTCCGAGGGCGCGGTCCAGTGCGGCTTTTGCACCCCGGGCCTGGTCGTGGCCCTGACCGACCTCCTCGCCCGGACGCGGCACCCGAGCGATCTCGAGGTGCGGGAGGCCATATCCGGCAACCTGTGCCGCTGCACCGGCTACGGCCGCATCCTGGCCGCGGCCCAGCGGGCGGCCGGCGTATGACCCACATCGCCACCGGGACCGGCACCGGGACCGGCACCGGCACCGGCACCGGGAGCCGGGGCGGGGTCGGGGAGAACGCCTCGCGCCCCGACGGTGGCCCCAAGGTGCGGGGGGAGTTCGCCTTCTCCGGCGACCTCTGGGCCGACGGCATGCTCTGGGGCGCGACGCTGCGCTCGCGGTACCCGGCGGCGCGGATCCTGTCCATCGACATCACCACCGCCCTGCTCATCCCCGGCGTCCACGGCATCGTCACCGCTCAGGACCTCCCGGGCTCGGTCAACTACGGCCTCGAATGGCGGGACCAGCCGGTCTTCGCCACCGATGTGGTCCGCTACGTCGGCGAACCGATCGCGGCGGTCGCCGCCGAGCACCCGGAAACGGCCCGCCAGGCGTGCCAGGCCATCGTCGTCGAATACGAGCTCCTCGACCCGTTGCTCGACCCAGCCGCGGCCGCCAGCGCTCCCCCGATCCATCCCGACGGAAACGTCTTCCGCCAACTGACGATCCGTCGCGGCGACCAGGACGCCCTTGGCCGGGGACCCATCGTGGTGGAGGGCGATTACGAGGTGGGGATGCAGGACCAGGCGTTCATGGGCCCCGAGGCGGGCCTCGCCATCCCCGCCGAGGACGGCGGCATGGACCTCATCGTCTCCACCCAGTGGCTGCACAACGACCAGCTCCAGGTGGCCGAGTGCCTGAGCCTGCCGCCCGGCAAGGTCCGGCTCTCGCTCGGCGGCGTGGGCGGCGCCTTCGGGGCCCGCGAGGATGTCAGCCTCCAGATCCACGCCTGCCTGCTGGCCCAGCGCACCGCCCGTCCGGTGAAGGTCGTCTACAGCCGCGAGGAATCGTTCCTCGGCCATGTGCACCGACACCCGGCCCGGATCTGGATGCGCCACAGCGCCGAGCCCGACGGCGCCATCGTCTCCTTCGAGGCCCGGATCCTGCTCGACGGCGGGGCCTACCGTTCCTCCAGCTTCCACGTGGTGGCCAACGCCTCGTGCTTCAGCGCCGGCCCCTACAACGTTCCCAACGCCCTGGTCGAAGGCGTCGGGGTGCGCACCAACAACCCGCCGTGCGGGGCCATGCGGGGCTTCGGGGCCGTCCAGGTCTGTTTCGCCCACGAGGCCCAGATGGACAAGCTGGCCGCGGCGTGCGGGATGGACCCCGTCGAGATCCGCCTGCGCAACGCCCTCGCCCCCGGCGACCGGCTCCTGACGGGCCAGGTGATCGACGGCGCACTGCCGGTCGCCGAGTGCATCCGGGCCGCCGCCGCCCTGCCGCTCCCCCCGGCGCTGGGGACGGGACCGTCGGGACCGGGGGGTGCCGATCCCATGACCCGCCCGGGCGGGGCGGGCCGTACCGCCGACGCGGAACACGTGCGCCGGGGCGTCGGCTTCGCGGTGGGGTTCAAGAACCTGATGTACGCCGAGGGCTATATGGACGGCTCGACCGCCCGGTGCCGCTTGGTCGATGGGCTGGCGACGGTCACCTCGGCCGCCGCCGAGGTCGGGCAGGGATTCGTGACCCTGGCCCAGCAGATCGCCCGGTCGGTGCTCGGGGTCGACAACGTGCTGCTGGGCCCGGCCGACACCAGCATCGCCTCGGCGGGCAGCAGCTCCGCCAGCCGCCAGACGTGGATGTCGGGCGGGGCCGTCGACGCGGCGTGCCAGGCGGTTCGCCGGTCCCTGCTCACCTACGTGGCCGACCGTCACGGCGTCGACCCTTCCGGCCTCACGATCGCCGACGGCCGGATCGTGGCCGCCGACCGCTCGTGGCCCCTCGACCTCGCTGTCGCCGACGCGGCCCCCGGCGTGGTGTTCGAGGAGGAGGCGGAGTACCACCACCGGCTCACCCACCCGCTCGACGCCGACGGCCAGGGTGATGCCCACGTGTCGCTGGTGTGTGCCGCCCACCGAGCGGTGGTCGACGTGGACCCCGAACTGGGGCTTATCCGGGTGGTGCAGGTGGCAACCGGCCAGGACGTCGGCAAAGCCCTCAATCCCCTCCAGGTCACCGGCCAGATCGAGGGCGGCATCGCCCAGGGGCTGGGCCTGGCGATCATGGAGGAGCTCACGCTGGGCAATGGCCGCATCCTCAACCCGTCGTTCACCGATTACCTCATCCCTACCGCCCTGGACATGCCCGAGGTCACGGCGACGCTCATCGAAGTGCCCGAGCCGGGCGCGCCGTTTGGCGCCAAAGGGGTGGGCGAACCGCCCACCATCTCCTCTACGCCCGCCATCGTGGCGGCGCTGCGGGCCGCGACCGGCAAGCCGCTCAGCCGGGTGCCGGTGCGGCCCCAGGACATCGCCCTGGCACCGTGAGCGGCGCCATCGCGGCCTCGGAGATCCTCGACGTCGACCTGCTGGCCTTCGAAGGCGCCGGCCCCGCCGGCCGCCGGGCAGTGGTCGACGGAGTCCTCCGCAGCCTGGGCACCGGCTTCGTGTACACCTCCCACGACGTGCCCGAGGGGCTGCTGGACGAGGCCTACGCGATGCTGGCGACCTTCTTCGCCCTGCCGGCGGAGGTCAAGGCCCGTTGGTCGGCGCCCGAGAGCCACGGCCAGACTGGTTACACCGGGCTGCTGGTGGAAACCGCGGCGGGCGCCGATCAGGCCGACTGGAAGGAGATGCTCAACTGGGGCAGCGACCTCTCCCCGGCCCATCCCCTCCGGCGGCGGTACCCGAACCACTACCACGACCAGGTCCTGCCCGAGGCCGACGTGCCCGGCATCGCCGAGGTGCTGCGGACCTTCCACCGGCGGGTCCACGACATCCAGCGCCGTTTCCTGCGCATCGTGGCGGTCGGGCTCGGCTGCCACGAGACGTTTTTCGACGACCTGCTGGCGGACGGCTCCAACCTGACCCGGGCCATCCACTATCCACCTATGACCACCGCCCCCGCGCCCGGCCACATCTGGGCGGCCCCCCACACCGATATCAACCTCGTCACCGCCCTCCCGAGGGCCAGTGGGCCCGGGCTGCAGTTGTTGACCCCCGACGGCTGGGCCGACGTGGACGCCCCGCCCGGCAAGGTCATCATGAACAGCGGGATCATGCTGGAGCGGCTCACCAACGGGCTGATCCCAGCCGGCGTCCACCGGGTGGCGGCGCCGGGAGGCGACCGCGGTGACGGCTCCGGTGAGGGCGACGGCCCGGGCGCGCCGACCGGCGACCGCTACTCGGTGGTCCAGTTCTGCCACCCGGCCCCCTGGTTCGTCCTGAGCCCCCTCCCGAGTTGCGTCACGCCTGATCGGCCGCTGCGTTACGGCGCCATCGAGGCCGGCGCCCTTCTCGAAAGGGTCCTGTGGGACATCAACCTCATCCGCCCGGACCCGGTAGGCCCACCTGGGGGGACCAACGAGCCAAAGTCACCGTGAGGCACAACATTGGATCCGGTGCCCTTGGTCGGGCCGGGATGGCTCAGGACGAGGACGGCGGCGGCCCGCCCGGGGGCCGGGCGCCCACAACTATCCCCGGGGCGGCCGCCGACCACACGTCGGCGGGCACCGCGCCGCCCCTCGCCGCCAGTCCGCCGGCCACGGTGAACATCGACTCGTTGTAGGTGCTGCCCGACGGCAGGCCGCCGACTGCGAACGCCGGGTAGGCCCGGCCGTTCACAAACGATGCCGACATGTAGTCGCCCACCATGGCTCCTTCGGTCGTCGAGGCGATCTGCCCGATGCTCATGGGCCCCGCCACCTGGCTTCCGGCGCTCCAGGTGACGCCCCCATCGCCGGAGGAAACGAAACCCACGTCCAACTGGCAACTGGTCCGGGAGCAGGCGGCGCTCGGGTAGTAGTAGTAGTACAGCCCCAGGTGGGCGGACCCGCCGCTGGTGCTGCGGTCCACCGCCAGCCCGGGGATGAAGTGGTCGACACCGCTGGTGGCGGCGTCGATCGGGACCCGCCGCACCGCCGACCACACCGTTGCGTCGCTGGACGAAGCCAGGACGATGTCGTTGGCCGAGCATCCGGAACGGAACCGGCAGTCCTGCCAGGCGACGTACACCGTTCCCCCGGCGTCGATCTCGGCCGACGGGAGCGCCGATGTCCGCATGCCGGCAGCCACGACGTGAGGGCTCGAAGTGGCGATGAGCACACTCGACGCCCAACTGGTCCCCCCGTTGGTCGAGGCGAACGAACGGATCTGGCCGGCGCCGTCGGCCAGGTAGGGAACGACCACGGTGCCGTTGGGCTGGACCAGGGGTTGGCCACCCAGGCCGTGGGCGGAGTCGGCGGTCGCCAGCGGCGCCGACCACGTCAGGCCGCCATCGGTCGAGGTGATCATCCCGATGAGGTTGCCGGCCGAGTTGTTGTCGTATTCGACGTAGCAGTGGCCGTAGTTGGGGCTGGCCACGGTGCCGTCACAGACGATCCAGTCCTTGTCGAGGTAGGCGCTGGCACTGGTGACGGCGTTCACCGAGGCCGACCAGGTGAGCCCATCGGCTGACTGGTTGACAGCCACCCCCCGGCCGGTGCCCGAGGAGTCGAGGATCAGGCTGGCAATCAGCCACACTCCGTGCTTGGCGTCATAGGCGACCGAGGGGTCACTGGCCCGGGCCCAGGTCCCCCCACCGCCGGGGATGGTGAGCCCGGGCAGGAGGCCCTGGCTCCAAGTGCGGCCGTTGTCGGTGCTCGTGGCCCAGCCGATGTCGTCGGACCCTCCGTTGCTGAACCGGCCCACCTGGAAGGCGGAGACCAGCGTCGCGCCGTGGGAGAGGGTGTCGGGCTCCACCTGGGTGGCGTGCTGACTGGCCGGGTCGGTGAACCCGTCATGGCTCAGCGGGACCAGCCCCGGCGGCGGGGCACCGGGCACGGTGAGCGACACCGTGGTGGCATGGGTGGCCGACGCCCCGGTCCCGGTGACTGTTATGGTCGACGTCCCCGCCGGGGTGGACGCCGAGGTCGTCAGGGTCAACGTCGAGGTCCCCCCGGCCACCACGCTGGCCGGGTTGAAGGAGGCCGACGCCCCGGCAGGGAGGCCGCCGGCGCTCAACGACACCGACTGGGCGGTGCCGCTCGTCACCGCGGTCGAGATGGTGCTGGTGCCACTCGACGCCGCCGCCACGGTGACGCTTCCCGGGCTGGCGCTGATGGAGAAGTCGTTGGCTGCCAGCGGCCCGGTCAGCGACACTTCGTCGAACAACGTGAACGTCGTGGTGCCCGGAAGGTTGTCGTCGTGGTTGTTGAACCACAGCTGCACCGTCATGTTCCGGTAGGGCGCCAGGCTTCGGCTGACCTTGGTCCACTGCCCGGAGTTGGAACAGACATTGAGAACCCTCACCAGCGTCGCCCCGGTGACGGTGCGCAACTGCATCTGCTCCTGGTCGCGGGCCAAGGTGCCGGAGCAGTGGGGCTGGTACCAGAAGCTCAACGTGGCGTTGACGGGCACCGTCACGACCTGCTCGAGGGAGCTGTTGGCGCTGGCGACGGCCCCGCCACCGAGGCGGGCGCCGAAGCTGCCGGAGTGGCCGCTGCCCACCACCGCCGCGGCGCCCGCGCTCGTCCAGCCGCTGAAGGTTCCCGTCTCGAAGTCACCGTTGGCCACCACATTGGTGCCCGCCGCCGCCGCGATCGCCCCTACCCCCATTCCGACCCCCGTCGTCGCGGTTACGACGGCGACGATCGCGATCGCGACCATCCGCCTGATGCGCCCCACGGTGCCCCTTCCTTGCCGCAGTCCCCGCCGAGGCTACGACGCAGTAGGGCGGACGGGACTACTTTTCTTCCATGGAAGCCTCGCACAGCCCGGATCGGGAGGTCATGACGTGGGCCGGCTTCGGCGAGGCCAGCCGCCGCCTGGCCCAGCAGGTGGCCGAAAGCGGTTTCCGGCCCGACCTGGTGCTGGCCATCGCCCGGGGTGGCCTGGCGGTCGCCGGGGCGCTGGCCTACGCGCTGTCGGTGAAGAACTGCTTCGCCCTCAACGTCGAGTTCTACACCGGCGTCGATAAGCGCATCGAGGTCCCGGTCATGCTGCCGCCCATGCTCGACGTGGTCGACATCACGGGGCTGAAGGTGCTGGTCGCCGACGACGTGGCCGACACCGGCCGGACCCTGGAGCTGGTCCACCGGGTCATCGAGGCCCACGTCAGCGAGGCCCGTTGCGCCGTGCTCTACCAGAAGCCCCAGTCCGTGATCGACTGCGAGTACGTGTTCAAGCGCACCGACAAGTGGATCAACTTTCCCTGGTCGACCGAAGACCCCGTCTGGGTACCCGAGCCCCTCCACCCCGAGCCCCTCCATCCCGAACCCGTCTGATCTCCGGCATCGGCCGTACTCTTTGCGGGTGCCCTCCTCCGCCACCCAGGTCGTCGACGCCGGCGCCTACCAACACGCCGTCACCCGGTTCCGGGAGCAGCGCATCGCCCTGCCCACCTTCGCCCAACTGGCCGACCCGGCGACCATCCCCGCCGCCACCCAGGCCGCCCTGGCCGACGTCGACCGCAACGCCGCCGACCCCCGCAACCTGTGGCGGGTCCACTGGCACAACCGGGGCCTCGACCCCCGCCCGGGCCTGACCCCGGTCCCCGACTACCTCATTCTCCCGCCCGAGCTGACCGGCGTCGAGGCGCCCATCGTGGCCCTGCTCGGAAACCGCTTTCCGCTCATCGGGGCCCACAAGGTGCTGGCCGCCTACGCCTGCCTAGCCCCCCAGATCGTGACCGGCCAGTTCGACCCGACCTGGCAGCGGGCGGTATGGCCGTCCACCGGCAACTACGCCCGGGGCGGCGTCGCCATCTCCAGGCTCATGGGCTGCCGGGGCATCGCAGTGCTCCCCGAGAACATGAGCCGGGCCCGATTCGCGTGGCTGGACGCCTGGGTCGCCGACCCCGCCGACATCATCCGCACCCCGGGCTCGGAGAGCAATGTGCGGGAGATCTACGAGGCGTGCGACGAGTTGGCCCTCGACCCCGCCAATGTGGTCTTCAACCAGTTCAGCCAGTTCGCCAACCACCTGGTCCACTACCAGGCCACCGGCCAGGCAGCGGCCCGGGTGTTCGACGACCTCGGGACGACGCGCCCCGGGGCTCGGCTGGCCGCCTTCGTCGCCGCCACCGGCTCGGCCGGCACCATCGGCGCGGGCGACTACCTGAAGGAGCGCTACGGCTCCCTGACCGTGGCCGTCGAGGCGCTGGAGTGCCCCACCATGCTGTACAACGGCTTCGGCGAGCACAACATCCAGGGGATCGGCGACAAGCACATCCCCCTGATCCACAACGTGACCAACAACGACGTGGCCGTCGCCGTCTCCGACCGGGCCACCGACGCCCTCGATGTGCTCTTCAATGTGGGAAAAGGGGCGGCCTACCTCGAGGATCACCTCGGCGTTGCCCACCAGACGGTTGCCCAGCTGGGCAACCTGGGCCTGTCGAGCATCTGCAACCTGCTGGCGTCGATCAAGCTGGCACGACGGCTGCAGTTGGGCCCCGACGACGTGGTGCTCACGGTGGCCACCGACAGCGCCGAGCTGTACCACTCCGAGCGGGCCGCCCGGGTGGACGCCGACCCCGGGTGGGACCCGGCGGCGGTGTTCGATGAGCACCTGGGATCGGTGAACGATGACCATCTGCTGGAGTTGACCGATGTGGACCGCCGCCGAATTTTCAACCTGGGCTACTTCACCTGGGTCGAACAGCGGGGCGTGCCGCTGCACCAGTTCGAGGCCCGCCGCCACCAGGCCTTCTGGCGGGGCCTGCGGGACCTGATGGCCCAATGGGACGAGATGATCGAGGAGTTCAATGGCCGCACCGGAGTCGGCGCCTGACCGTGACCATGCGCCCCTGACCCTGCGCTGCACCGGCTGCGCCACGGTGGTGGAGGCCAAGGAGCCGTTTCCCTGGGCCTGCCCCCGGCGCCGCCACGACGACAATATCGACCACGTGCTGGTCCCCCGGCTGTCGGTGGCCGGGCTGCCCCTGGTCACCTCCCCGAGCCCCAACCCGTTCCTGCGGTACCGGGCCCGGTTGTTCTCCTACGGTCTGTGGAGCGCCGCGGGCCGTGATGACCAGTCGTTCGTGGCCCTGGTCAAGGACCTCGATGCCGCGGTGGCCAGGGTGGCAGGCCAGGGCTTCCGGGTCACCCCGCTCGGCCATTTTCCCACCCTTGACGACGCGGTGGGCGCCCGGGTCCTGGTCAAGGACGAGACCGGCAACGTGGCCGGGTCCCACAAGGGCCGTCATCTGTTCGGGGTGCTGCTGATGTTGCGGGTGCTCGAGGAGCTGGACCGCAAGGTGCCCGGCGACCTGGTCATCGCCAGCTGCGGCAACGCCGCCCTGGCCGCCTCGGTCATGGCCGCGGCGGGCGGGAGGCACCTGACGGCCTTCGTGCCTGCCGACGCCGACCGGCGGGTAGTCCGGCGGCTGACCGGCTGGGGGGCGGAGGTGGTGCCGTGCCCCCGTGACGGCAAGCCCGGGGACCCCGCCTACCGGCGCTTCCGCCAGGCGGTCGCCGACGGCGCCGTCCCCTTCAGCTGCCAGGGGCCCGACAACGCGATGGTCATCGAGGGTGCCACGACCCTCGCCTGGGAAGTCGCGGAGCTGCTCCCCGGCGGCCTCGACCGGGCGGTCATCCAGGTGGGCGGTGGCGCCTTGGCCTCCGCCTGCGCCCGGGGCTTCGAGGCGTGGCCGGCCCCGCCGGTCTTCGACACGGTGCAGACAACGAGTGCCCACCCGCTGGAGCGGGCGGTGGCGAAGATGCGGATCCGGACCGCGGGCGGCGAATCGGTCGACGATGTGGTGGCCCTGGCGGCCCGCCAGCGGAGCCGGTTCATGTGGCCGTGGGAGACGCAGCCGGCCAGCGTCGCCGGGGGCATCCTCGACGACGAGACCTACGACTGGCTGGCACTGGCCCGGGCCATGCTGGCGACGGGCGGGACGGCGGTGGTGGCTCCCGAACAAGCCCTAAAGGAGGCCAACCAGCTGGCCCACGCCGCCACCGGGATCGAGGTGGACGAGACCGGTTCCGCGGGCCTGGCCGGGCTCCTGGTCCTGGCCCGGGCCAAGAAGGTCTCGGGCGGCTCGGCGGTGCTTATCATCTTCACCGGCGGGGCGATGACCGCCTAGCTGTTCACGCGGCCGGAACCACGACGCCGCGGTCGAGGCTGTGCGCCGAGGCGTGGCCGGTCAGGGCCAGGGTCAGGTCGAACTCCGCCAGCAGGCAGCGCAGCACGTGGCGGACACCGTCCGCGCCACCGAGGGCGAGGCCGTAGACGTACGGGCGGCCCACCAGCACCGCCCGGGCTCCGAGCGCCAGCGCCTTGACGATGTCGGCGCCGGTACGGATACCGGAGTCGAACAGGACCGGTACTTCCCCCGCCACTGCGCACACCCCGGGGAGGCAGTCGAGGGCGGGGCGGGCCCCGTCGACCTGGCGGCCACCATGGTTGGAGACCACGATCCCGGCGACGCCGGCGTCGAGGGCGGCTCGGGCGTCGTCGGGGTGGCACACCCCCTTGACGAGGATTGGTAGCGACGTCTGGTCCCGGAGCCAGGCGATGTCGGCCCAGCTGAGCGAGGGGTTCCCGAACATGGCCGACCAGTGGAGGATGGCAGCCATCGGGTCCTCCTCGGGCGTTTCGTTGAGGCCGGCCCGGAAGGCGGGGTCGCTTAGGTAGTTGGCCAGGCCGAGGCCGCGCAGCATGGGCATGTAGCCGAGGTCCAGGTCCCGGGGCCGCCACGCCAGGGTCCAGGTGTCGAGGGTCACGACCACGGCGCCAAAGCCGGCCGCTTCCGCCCGCTGGACCAGGCTCATGGTGACGTCTCGGTCCTTGGGCCAGTAGAGCTGGTACCAGGCCCGGCCTCCCGGGGTGGTGTCCGCCAGCGCGGCCGCCACCGCTTCCATGGGATAGCCGGCCATGTTGGTCAGCACCATGGGCAGCCCCACCTCGGCGGCGGCCCGGGCGACGGCCAGCTCCCCTTCGGGATGGACGATGCCGATGGCGCCGATGGGCGCCAGCAGCACCGGGGCCGGGAGTCGGGTGCCGCACACTTCGGTACTGAGGTCCCGTTGCGCCACGTCGCGCAACATCCGGGGCACGATCTGCCAGCGCTCGAAGGCGGCCCGGTTGCCCCGGGCGGTCAGTTCGCAGCCTGCGGAACCAGCCACGTAGGCGAACGCCTCGGGGCTCATCGCCTCCCGGGCCGCGGCTTCCAGGCCGTCGAAGCTGACGGGGAACGGCGGCCTGTCGCCACCCACACCGGCCAGCAGCAATTCCAGTTGGAAGTCTGCGAAATGAGGCAAGCACGGCCAGAATAGAGGGGCTCCGGCGCTGGCGCGGCGCTGGAGGACGGTGCCAGGAGGCCCCGCCCGAAACACTGGCGGCGCGCGGCCCGGGTACCGTTACGACCGGCCGTTATCGAGGGGAACGGATCACCTCGTCCAGGTCAACCTGGCGCAGGCGAAGGCAGCGATGGACTCGCCCCTGATGGCCGGATTCGCGGGCGCCCTCGACCCGGTCGACGCCATCGCCGGCCTGGGGCTCAAGCGGGGGCGACCGATAGCCGGTGGCCGGCCCGGGACAGGGCGGCGGCCAGCAGGTTGGCGTCGAGAGGTTTGGTGAGGTAGTCGTTCATCCCGGCCTGCAGGCACTCCTCACGATCGCCGTCCAGGACCGAGGCGGTCATGGCGATGATCGGGGTGGCACTGGCAGGTCCCTCGATCTGGCGGATGAGGCGGGTCGCCTTGTAGCCGTCCATGTCCCGCATGCGGCAGTCCATCAGCACCGCCCTGTACCGGGTTCGGCGGACGGCGGCGACGGCCTCGTCGCCCGTGGAGACGACATCCACCTGGTAACCGAGCCGCTCCAGCCGCAGCGACGCCACCATCTGACTCACCGGGGCATCATCGGCCACCAGTACCCGAGGCCGCGGTGAGCCCTCGGCGGCTCCGCCCGGCTCGGGGGGCCCACTGACGGCGACGTCGCGGCGGATAGCCGCCTGGCCCGACTCGACCGAGCTGAAGTAGATCGACTGCTCGAGATCCCGGGCGGTGGGTATGGGCTCCACGACCGTCACCGGGGCCGCCTCCCCGAAGGGGATCTCGAACCAGAAGTTGCTACCCCTCCCCGGCGTGCTGGCGAAGTCGAGCACCCCGCCCATCATGGCCACCAGCTGGCTGCAGATCGCCAGGCCGAGGCCGGTCCCGCCGTAGCGGCGAGTCGTGGAGCTGTCGGCCTGCCCGAAGGCGTCGAGCACCGTTGACCGCAAGGTGGGATCGATACCGATGCCGGTGTCGGCGACCTCGAAGCGCACCCGCCCGTCGCCGAGAGAGGCGGCACTGACGGTGATCGAACCGGCCTGGGTGAACTTGACGGCGTTGCCGATGAGATTCGTGAGCACCTGGCGGACCCGGACCGGGTCACCCCGGACCCGGCGGGGCAAGGCAGAGTCAACGTTGAGGTGAAGTCGCAGGTCCTTGTCGAGCGCCTGCACCGCCATGGCATTGCTGACACTCGCGAGGGAGGCGCCGAGGTCGAAGTCGACGTCCTCCAGGTTCAGCTTGCCCGCCTCGATCTTGGAGAAGTCGAGGATGTCGTTGATGATGACCATCAGGTTCTCGCCCGAGTCCCGGATGGCGGCCAGGTACTTCCGCTGGTCCTCGTCCACGTTGGTCTCGAGCAGCATCCGCGACATACCCAGCACACCGTTCATCGGGGTGCGGATTTCGTGGCTCATGTTGGCCAGGAACTGCGACTTGAGACGGGACGCCTCGATCGCCTGATCGCGGGCTTCCCGGATCGCGGTTTCGACCTCTCGGCGCTCGGAGATGTCCCGGAACACGATGACGGCGCCCGCGACCTGCTCGCCGTCGAGGATCGCGGACGCGGTGAACGCGACCGGCGAAACGGTGCCGTCCTGGTGGCAGAACTCGGTGTCGTCGCTGCGCACCGTGGTGCCGCTGCGCATCACCGTGAGCGCCGGAGCCAGCAGGAACTCGGGGGTAGTGGCAGCCGGCCCGGCGTCGGCGTCGGGCTCCCAACCCAGCATGCGGGCCGCGACCGGGTTCCGGAAGGTCACCTGGCCCGCCAGGTCCAGGGCGCATACACCCTCGCCCAGGCTCGACGTGATGGCGGCCAGCCGTTCCCGCTGGAAGCGGCCTTCGCGGTAGTGGTGGACATTGGTGAGCGCCCCGGCGCCCACCGCCGCCAGCGCCTCGAGGAGCGCCTTGTCGGCGGCGTCGAAGGGTTCGGTCCGGCTGCGCCCCGAGACCACCAACCAATGGGGCTCCCCGTTGACCAGCATCATGGCGCCCAGTTGGGACGGCTCGGGGGGCAACCGGCCGGCGGTGGCCTCGGGGCAGCGCAGGAGGCTTTGGGCGGAATCCAAGATGACGCCGAGGACGTCGCCCTCGCCGAGGGAGCGGTTGGCCTCCAGGGCGGCATCGAACAGGCCCAACAGGCGGGCTCGGTCGTGGCGGGCCTGGAAGTGGCCGGCCAGCACCTGGCGGAGGATGAGCAGCGACATGGCGGCGATCGGGAACGACCACGGGTAGGCCGAGATGGCGAGCGAGCTCATGATCGCCAGGACGATGCACGACCCGAACAGCTTCAGCCGGATCTCCATGCCGTCCATCGAGGTGCGCCACGGCGTGCCCAGGCTGGCCACGACGGCCGCCACCGCGGCGCTGTTGACGACGGTGAAGACAATGGCTCCGACCACCGCCGCCCCGACCTCGGCGGCGGTGAGCCGGGCCGTGGGGGGGGCCAAGGTGCGGGCCACCCACAGGCCGGCACCCGCCGAGGTGACGAACTGGCCCCAGTTGAAGATCGACTTCGCCAGTGGGCGTCGCCGCACGGCCTGGGCCACGGCAGTGGCGAGGGCGAACACCACCACGCCCTCCCAGGCCGGCAGGAGCAGCGCCATGATGATGAAGAATCCCTCGTCGGGGTTCAGGGCTTCCGACTGGGCATCCCGGTACATGACCAGTGGCCACGCCCAGGTGGCACCGACCAGCAGGGTCAGGGTGCCGAAAAGGGCCAGTTGGCTGGCAGTGGCGAGGGGGCGGTGAAACAGGGCGGCCACCGCCACCGAAAAGGTGATAACCCCGGCGGCGGCGGCCGCGGCGACGATGGCCTTGGTCACAGCAGGAAGCCTCACGGCCTCCGGCCCACCTCTAGCAGTGACGGTTCATCACCCCGATCAGTTCCACGCCGAGCCGTTCCAGGCCGTCCCGTTCCAGGCGGTCCCGTTCCAGGCCGTCCCGTTCCAAGCGGTCCCGTTCCAAGCGGTCCCGTTCCAGGCGGTCCCGTTCCAAGCGGTCCCGTTCCAGGCGGTCCCGTTCCAAGCGGTCCCGTTCCAAGCGGTCCCGTTCCAAGCGGTCCCGTTCCAAGCGGTCCCGTTCCAGGCGGTCCCGTTCCAAGCGGTCCCGTTCCAGGCGGTCCCGTTCCAGGCCGTCCCGTTCCAGACAGAGCCGTTCCAAGCCGTCCCGTTCCAGGCCGAGGCGCTCCACGTGTGGAACAGCGAGACCGCCAGCGTGGGGAGGGTCGGGAGGAGCGGCGCCGTCTGGGTCACGCTGACCTGGCCGGCCATCGTCGCCCAGTAGGCGTTGAGGGAGCCGTGCCCGTCGGCGAAGGGGTTGCCCACCGGACCCGGGGTGGCCCCGCCGAGAAGCTTGGCCTTGATGGCGTCGGGGTGACCGGCGGCCGATCCGTCCTGGAGGGCGAGGGCGGCGGCACCGCTGGCGATGGCGGCGCTGAAGGAGGTCCCGGAACCGACGAAGTTGGCGGCACCGATCCGGGCCGAGGGGTAGGTCCGGTCGATGGTGGAGCTCGGGGCCCGCAGGCTGACGACCGAGCGGCCCGAGGTCACCAGGTCAGGTTTGAAGAACCCGTCCTGGCTGGTGGGGCCGACGCTGCTGAAGGCCGACATGGTGTCGTCGGCGGTGGTGGTGGTTCCCTGGTCGTCGAGGGAGCCGACCGTGATGACCAACGGGTCATCGCCGGGGCTGAGGATGGTGCCGTTGAACGGGCCGGCGTTGCCGGCCGAGGTGACGACCGCAATCCCGCTGTGCCATGCCGCTTCGACCGCCATGTCGAGGGGGTTCAACACCGTCGAGGTGTAGGGCACCGCGCCCAGCGACATGTTGAGCACGCCGATGTGGTCGGCGCTGCGATGGTCGACGACCCAGGACACACCGAGGATCACTGACGCCACATCGGTGATTCCCGACGCCCCGGCGACCTTCACCGAGACCAGGTCGGCCCCCGGGGCCTCTCCTACGTACTGGCCGCCGGAGGACGCTCCGTTACCTGCGATCAAGCCGGCGACGAAAGTCCCGTGGCCGTAGCTGTCCTGGAAGGGGTTGTGTTCGCCGCTCAGGTCGACACCGTCCACCAGCCGTCCTGCGAAGTCGGCCAGGTTGGCGATCCCGGTGTCGAGCACCGCCACCCGGACTCCGTGGCCGTCGACGCCGTTGGCCACCAACTGGCTGGCGCCGGTGGTGACAGGGAACACCGCGGCCGGGGCACGAGGCGGCGGCGTGGTGGAGCCGAACCCGGCACCGGCGACCGATACCGCCAGGTCCGGCGCCACAACCAGCCCGGGAACCAATCCCAGCGCGTCCACCCCGGGGGCGGGAACGTCGGCCAGGACACCGTTGATAAGCGGCAGTCCTTCGACGACCTGGCCGCCCACACTGGTCACGGCCCCCGTGACGCCGGCGAGGTTGGGGCCGGTCACGATCACCCGGGTGGTGGGCAATGCGAGGAGGCCCCCCGATGCCGGTGCCGGCGCCAGGACAGGAACGATCATCGTCACGGCCGCCAGCACGGCCACCGCGGCAGAGGCCCGGCGGCGCATCATGCTTCGCAGCCAGCCTGTTCGACTGCCGTTCGGAGTCCCCTCAGACTTGAACATGAATAGACCCAACCCCCTGAAAAGACCCTCCGACTGCCGACCTTTCGGCGCACCGGGGCGAAAGCTGTAGCGGCAGTGACAACATTTCGCATTTCCGGATTTGGCCGGTGCCGTACGCTGCCCGCGTGGGTGGCGACGGCGGGGCGCGGATCGAGCGGGTGGCGCCGGGTGAGGCGTACGCCCTGCGCCATCGGGTGCTGCGTCCCCATCTCCAGGTGTACGGGGGGATGGCGGGAGACGGGCTACCCGACGCCGCCACCTTCGCGGCCTACGACCGATCGGACGGGGTCATCGGCTGCCTCACCGTGCACCGCGAGCCACCGCCCCCCAGCGTGGACCGCGAGGCGCCAGGCCGCCCACCCGAGGAGTGGTGGCGCCTCCGGGGCATGGCCACCGAGGAAGGGCACCGCAATCAGGGCATCGGATCGGCGCTGCTGGCCGCCGCGGTGGCGTATGTGGCGGGCCAGGGCGGAACGGGGCTGTGGTGCACCGCCCGGACGCCGGCCGTGCCCTTCTACCGCCGGGGAGGGTTCGAGTCGGCGGGCCAGCCGTGGGAGGAGCCCGACATCGGCCCCCACCTGGCCATGTGGCGGGGGGTCACCCGACCTCCCTGAGCACGGCCACCGAGTCCGGAGCCAGCACCACCATTCCTCCGGCCAGCGCGACATGGGGGTCCGACGCGGCCAGCAGCTCCAGATTCCCGACCCGGGGACCCAGGTCGGCGCCCCCGGCCCCCGCCTCCGTCGCCACCGGCAGCGTCAGCGCGCCTTCCCCCAGGTTGAGCACCACAGTGACCGCTCCCCGGGCCATGACCAGCCATCCCTGCTCGACGTCATAGGACACCCGCACCTGCTCCCGGCGCCCGTCGGACAACTCCGGCAGCCGGCGCCGAATGGCGATCAGGGTCCGGTACCACTCGAGCATCGATGCGTGCTCCGGCGACGCCACCTCGTCCCAGTCCAGCTTGGACCGCTCGAAGGTGGCCGGGTCCTGGGGGTCGGGCACATCCGACGGGGCCCATCCGAAGGACGCGAACTCCCGCCGCCGCCCCTCGCTCACCGCGGCGCCCAACGCAGGGTCCTGGTGGTCGGTGAAGTACAGGAAAGGGGCGCTGGCGGCCCACTCCTCCCCCTGGAACAGGAGGGGGACGAACGGCGCCAGCAGCGTCAGCGCCGCCCCCACCTTGGCCCGGCCCGGTGAGACCCGCACGGCTTCGATCTGGGTCAGGCGATCGCCGGTCGCCCGGTTGCCCACCTGGTCGTGGTTCTGGAGGAACACCACCAACTGCGACCCTTCGACGCCGTGGGGGCTCCGCCCGTGGACCCGGCGCCGGTGGGGCGAGTAGTCGCCGGTGTACACCCACGCCTGCCGCAGCGCCTTGGCCACCTGGGCCAGCAACCCGAAATCGGCGTAATAGCCGTCCCGTTCCCCGGTCAGCACCGAGTGGAGGGCGTGGTGGAACTCGTCGGCCCACACGCCGTCCAGCCCCCACCCCCCGGCCGCCACGCTGCGTACCACCCGGGGATCGTTGAGGTCGGACTCCGCCACCACGAACAGGGGCCGGCGCACGAAGCCGGCCAGCCCATGCACCGCCGCCGCCAGCTCCTCCACGATCGGCCGCGCCGAGTCGTCACGAATGGCGTGCACGGCGTCGAGTCGCAGCCCGTCACCGTGGTAATCCCGGAGCCACATCAAGGCGTTGTCGATCACGAAGGCCCGGACACCGCCGCTGTCAGCGTCGTCGAAGTTCACCGCGTCGCCCCAGTTGGTGCTGTGGTGGTGGGTGAAATAGGGGCCGAACTGGCTCAGGTAGTTTCCCGCCGGGCCCAGATGGTTGTAGACGACATCGAACACGACGCCGAGACCGCGGGCGTGGCAGGCGTCGACCAGCCGTTTCAGCCCGTCGGGGCCGCCGTAGGCGTGATGGGGGGCGTAGAGGTCGACGCCGTCGTACCCCCACCCCCGGGCACCGGAGAACTCGGCCACTGGCAGCAGTTCGATGCCGTCCACACCCAGCTCCACGAGGTGGTCGAGCCGTTGGATGGCGCTGTCGAAGGTGCCCGCCGGGGTGAAGGTGCCCACGTGGAGCTCGTAGAGCACCGCCGACGGCAGGTGCAGCCCCCGCCAGCCCCGATCCTCCGCCGACCACGCGAAAGCGGCGTGGTCGACCACGCGCGACGGACCATCCACCCCGAAGGGCTGCCACGCGGAGCGGGGGTCAGGACGGGGCGGCCCCCCGTCCACGGAGAAGCGATAATCCGTCCCCGGCCCCGCCTCGTCGATGCTGGCCTCCCACCATCCCCGGTCGGCGGGAACCTCCGACGCCACCGGGGTCAGGGGCCGGACCTCATCCCCACCCCCGTCGAGCACCACGTCCACCCGCGCCGCCCAGGGGGCCCACACCGCGAAGCGCTGCGTCATCGGCGCGGGCCCAACACGGCGACGGGGAAGCAGGCCAGCAGGCCTGCCACCTCCCCGGAGGGGGTGGGCGCCCCGGTGAGGACGTCGGACCACTCGCCGCCGGGCAGGGCGACCTCGGTGTCGCCCCAATCGCCGGCGACGGCGAGCGACAACCGGGGGACGACCACCACCAGGCCCCCGGTCCGCCCGAAGGCCACCACGTGCTCGGCCCGCGAGCCCCGCACCGGCCTCGGCTGGTACCCCGACGAGGGGCTGTAGGCGTCGGGCCGGTCGCGGCGGTCGGCCAGCAGCCGTTGGATGAGCCACAGCTTGGCAGCCCCGGAGCTGTCGACCGGAGGCGGCACGGCTCCGGCCACCGCGCCCAGCAGCCGGCGCCGCTCGGCGTAGTCGACCGGCCGGCGGTTGTCGGGGTCCACCAGGCTGTGATCCCACAGCTCGGTCCCCTGGTACAGGTCGGAGAATCCTGGGGCGGTGAAAAGGAGAGCCGTCTGGGCCAGTGAGTTGGTGCGGCCCGCTTCGACCACGCGGTGCTCGGCCAGGAACCGCTCCAGGCCATCCCGGAACCAGTCGTCGCCCAGGACGCCGGTCACGAACAGGCGCACCGCCTCGTCGTAGTCGGGGTCGGGCGAGACCCACGACGTGTGGACCTTGGCCTCCTTGGTGGCCTTCTCCATGTACGCGAGCACCCGGCCCGCCTCGATCGGCCAGGCGCCCACCAGCGTCTGGTAGAGGAGGTACTCGTCGTTGCGGTCGGGCATGGCGCTGCGGCGGTAGCGGTCGTTGTGGCCCGCCCATCGGGCCACCGACTGGCGCCACGCCTCGGGCAGCTCGGAAAGGACGTTGATGCGGGCCCGGGTGTCGGGCCCCCGCTTGGTGTCGTGGGTGGCCAGGGTCAGCAGGGTCCGGGGCCAGTGGGCGGCGGCGGCGGCGTTGCCGGCGTGGAACCGCTCGACGGCCCCCCCGCTCAGGTCGGGGTGGCCGCCCACCTCATTGAGGGAGATCAGCCGGTGGTAGCGGTAGAAGGCGGTGTCCTCGACGCCTTTGGCCATGACCGGCGGGCTCAGCTGCTGGAACCGGGCCACCAGTTCCTCCTCCGGCAAGCCCGAGTACTCCAGCCGCAGGAGGCCACCGAGGAAGGCGAACAGTTCCGGGTCCAGGTCGGGGCGGCGCCGGGTCGCCTCCGTCACCGCCTCCTCGATGACCCGGCGGTCGGCCTCCCGGACCGGCTCCCCGGGCCGGACGTAGGTGCGGTACACCGGGAACGCGGCCAGAACCTCCCGCAGCCCGCCCCGCAGCTCCCGCCGGGTGTAATCCCGCTGGCGCCGGTGGCGCTCGCACACCACGGCGAGAAGCGCGGTGAGCCGCTCCACCTCGGCCGCCAGTTCCTCCCGCATGATCTGCATCTTCGATTCGTGCTCGATCTCGGGATAGTCGGTGGTGGTTCCGAGGAACGCCTCGTAGCCTTCGGACAACCGGGCCATGTTGTCGCTGGCCACGAACAGCCCGTTGACCCGGTTGAGGAACTCGTAGCCCGTGGTCCCCGCCACCGGCCAGCGCCCCGGCAGGTCCTCGTCGGGCGCCAGGATCTTCTCGACCACGACCCAGGTGTGGCCCGTTTCTCCCGCCAACCGGGCCAGGTACCCGCCCGGGTGGCGCAGGCCGTCGACGTGGTCGACCCGCAACCCGTCGATGAGGCCGCCCGCCACCAGGGCCACGATCAGGCCGTGGGTGTCGTCGAAGACTTCGTCGTCCTCGACCCGCAGCCCGGCCAGGGTCTCGATATTGAAAAAGCGGCGGTAGTCGAGTTCCTCGCTGGCGGTGCGCCAGAAGGCGAGGCGGTAGTTCTGGCGCTGCAGGAGGGTGTCGAGGGCGTCGGGGTCGTCGTTGACGGCCTTCACCTCGGCGGCGATGCCGGCCGCCACGCCGGCGTCGGCCGCGGTCAGGGCGCCCAGGTGCGCTTGCAGCCGCCGGCTCCCCTGTTGGCGCTCGGCCGCCAGGACGGGGTCCACGATGAGGGCGTGAGGCAACTCCCCGAAGCCGCTCGCCAGGGCCGACAGTTCTTCCGAGGACGCCCGGGTGGCTGCCGCCGCCAGTAGGTCGTCGATGCTGCGAGGCGACAGCGGCAGGGTGTGGTCGCCGTAGCGGACCACGAACGTACCCGTCTCCGGCTCATGCTCGACCGCGATGTCACCGGCTTCCAACACCCGCCCGTAGTGGTCGCCCAGGATCGGCACCAGCACGCTGCCGGTCAGCTTGCGTTCCGGCGAGTCCCAGTCGATGTCAAAGTAGCGGGCGTAGGGGCTCGATGGCCCGTTGGCCAGCACATCCCACCACCAACGGTTGTCCCGGCCGTCGAGGGCCATGTGGTTGGGCACGATGTCGAGCACCTGGCCCAGGCCGTGGCGGCGCAGCCGTTGCGAAAGGGCGGCGAAGCCCTCCATCCCCCCCAGCTCGGGATTGAGGCAGCGGGGGTCGACCACGTCGTAGCCGTGGGTACTGCCCGCCGCCGCCTGCAAGGCGGGCGACAGGTAGGCGTGGGTGACGCCGAGCCGGGCCAGGTAGTCGGCCACCGACGCCAGGTCGGCAAAGGTGAAGCTGGCGTGCAGCTGCACCCGGTAGGTCGACCACGGCTCAATCACCGACGAGCCCCTACCCACGGCCATTAGCCGTCACTCGCGGTCGGGGCCCGGTTGCTGTGGCTGTGGATCTCGTCGCTCACCGCCATACCGGCGCCGGTGGACCCCAGGTGAGCGCGACCGCTCATGGGTTCAAACGGTGAGCACGACCGCGGCGTCGGGTTCGATGACCCGGAAGCTGAGCGTCTCCTCGAAATACAACCGGACATCGTCGGCAGTGAAGTCGAGATACCCGATGGATATGTCCTCGCCGCAGTCGATGGCGAAATCGCCACCCCGTAGAGACACGACCACACCGCCGGTCAGTCCTGGCATGCGCACGACGGGGCCCCCGAGGATCTCCTTCATGTGGTCCAGCAGCAGGTCACCGGCCTCGCTGGTCTCCAGGATCTCGGTGTAGCTCTGAGGGCTCACCGCCATACCGTACGGCCCCCCGATGCCCGTTCCGAGCAAGCGGTTGACCGCCTCGGAGACCCGGGCCGCAAACGCCGCCACGTCGGTCCCCAGCGTCACCGGGGGATGCGAGGATCGCGCCGCGATCCCCGCCATCCCCGCCGCCGGATAGCCATACATGACGATGTTGTTCTCGGCCACCGCGATGCGCTGGGCGGCCGCGTCGAGGTCGGGGAACTCCACATCCTCGGCCCCCCGGTCGGCGTTGAGCAGTTCCGCGCGCGACACCAGGAACGAGCTGCGCAGCTCCACCAGCGGCAACACCCGGCGTTGGGTCGCAGTCACGCCGTCGGCGGGACCGTCGATCCCCGACGCCCGGCCCAGGTCGGTGGCGGAATAGGACCAGCCGTTCGGGCCTTCGAAATCGACCAGCTGGCGGGCTGCCAGGTACGTGACGAGACGGGGTTTGGCGTCATCCGCGATGGCCTTCCACCCGGCCTCGCTGATCGGCGCCAGGCCTCGCAACAGATGATTCATCGCTCCTCCCGGGCGCCGCCCAACCCGAGTGAACCCTCGTCACCCGAACCGCCCCCGCCGCCGGCCTCGGCCGCCTTTTCGATCTCGGTGATGGGGCCCTCGGCGAACAGATAGGTCCGCAGCACCGCATCCAGCTTCGGATCGTGGCGCCGCAACCACTCCAGGACCATGGCTGCGTGTTCCTTCTCCTCGTCCCGGTTGTGGGCCAGGATCGCCGCCAGGCTGGCGTCGCGCGTCGCCGCTACCCGCTGGTCGTACCAGTCGACCGCCTCCAACTCTTCCATCAACGAGCTGATGGCCCGATGGCGGTCGATGACGCCCTCGTCCATCAGCTCGGCAGGCTCGTGCAAGCCCTCACTGCCCATACAAGGTCCTCCTGATCTGGCTCCGCAGGGCGGGCGGCGAGCCGAAATGCCCGAACCTACCGACGGGTGCGCCATTGCTATACCCCGAAATCCCGTGGATCATCATCGCTTCGCCGCGAAGATGCTGAAAGACTGGAGGCCTTGCCGGACTGCAGCTTCTCCCCCAAGGCTGGGCCGTACCCCGCTCGGGTCGCGCCGTGAGACCCCTCCCACCGCCGTGGATGCGCGCCGCCGCCAACCGCCGTTCCCCGGCCATGCAGAAGATCTATCTCCGCCGACGCATCGTGGCCGGGGTAATCGCCTTGGGCATCCCGCTGATCATCATCTTCGTCGTGACCCGGGGGGGCGGGGGCGGCGGCGGCACCAAGGTGGGCACGGGTGCCACCACCACCACCTCGCCCGCCGCCACCACCACCCTGCCCCCACAGCTGGTCGTGGCCGCGACCACCTGGCACCTGCCAATCCCACTGTCCCGCCAGGCCGTCCTTCCGGTCAGCACCAACCTGGCCATCTTCGGCGGCTCGACCACCGGCGCCACCAGCAAGAACGTCTACCAGATCGACCCGGTAACCGGAAGCACGACCACGCTCGGCACCATGGCGACCCCGGTGCATGACGCCGCCGGGGCGGTGATCGGCAGCAACTACTACGTTTTCGGCGGCGGCGGTACCACCGAGACGGCGGCGGTGCAGCAGTTCACCTTCACCAACTCGGCCCACCTCACCGGCTCGGTCATCACCAATCTTCCGGCCAAACGGGCCGACTCGGTGGCGGTGACGGTCAACGGCCAGACCTTCCTCGTCGGTGGCTTCGACGGGAAACAATGGCTACCCAGCGTCGTCGCCACCAGCGACGGCATGACCTTCACCACGGTGGCCCAGCTGAGTCCGGCAGTGCGCTACCCCGCCGCCGTCGCCCTCAATGGGAAGCTGTATGTGATCGGCGGCGAACTTTCGCCCAACCACGCCGACGCCACCGCTGTCCAGCAGATCGACTTGCAGTCCTTCGCGGTGACCAAGCTGGCGCCGCTGCCGGCGGGCCTGTCGCATGCCGCGGCCGCCGTCATCAACGGCAAGATCTACGTCTTCGGGGGCCGTTCCGGCGGCCACGCAATCGCCACCATCAGCACCCTCAACCCGACCACGGGCGAGCTGCAACCCACCGGGATGACGCTGCCTGCGGCCCGCTCCGACATGGGCGTGGCGGTGGTGGGCCCGATCGTGGGCCAGACCGTCTACCTGGTCGGCGGCGAGGACACCAACAACAAGCCGGTCAACACGGTGGTGTCGGTCCGCCTCGTCCCCCACGGCGGCTAGAGCCCATGATCCGCCACGTGCTGCTGGTCCGGGTCAACAGCACCGCGACGCCCGAGCGGCTCGAACAGGTCCGATCCGAGCTGGCCGCCCTCGACGTTCCTCGTCGCATCGCCTTCGCCATGGGACCGGATCTCGGCCTTCGGCCCGGCAACATGGACCTGGCCATGGTGGCCGACTTCGAGGACACCGAGGCCTTCGCGGCCTACGACCGAGACCCGGAGCACGACCGGATCCGCCGGGAACTGATCCTCCCGCTGGCCGAGCGCATCGAACGTTGCCAGTTCGAGCTCTCGGATTGACACAAATCCACAGGGTTTTCCTCTAGTACCCCACAAGGACGGCTCCCTACAGTCCCCTTTGTCACCGGACCCTGGGAGGCGTCGTGACCACGACCACCAGCGTCACCGGGGCCGTCGAGCCGGTCAGGATCGCCGGGCCGTGACGACGGTCCAAGCCCAGCACTGGATGCCCACCCTCCAGGACCTGCTCGGCCGGGCGCGGCAGCTCCTGGGCGAAAATGGCGACCCGGGACCGGCGGGCGCCGTCGAGGCGGCTCAGGCGCTGCGCCAGGCGAGCGACGCCCTCTTGGCGGTACTGCTGGAGTGCGGGGTCCAGACGCCGCTCGGGTGGCGGCTCCACCAGCTCCGTAGCCGCCTCGACGCCCACCTGCTGGCGGCCAGCGCCCTGGCCGACGCCGATGCCGGAGATGCCGTGGTCAGCGTGTTGCGACGCTCGCTCGACTTCATCGGCCCGGAGCTGGATGCCCTCACGGCCGACCTGATCCGGTAAATGACGGGTCCCCTCCCCCGGTAGCTGCTCCCCGAACAGGACTGACTGCTGCCATAAGGGATGCCTCACCTACGATGGGGCGTCGTGGGTCGTGACCTCGCCGCCATGGTCGAGTCGGACGCCGGGCCTCCGACCGGCTGGCGGTCTTCGCTCGCCGGGGGCCTCATCCGCACCGCCCGGCCCAAGCAGTGGACCAAGAACGTCCTCATCTTCGCGGCGCCGGGGGCGGCCGGGGTGATGACCCACGGCCACGCCATCGTCGACACCGTTGCCGCGTTCGTGATCTTCTGCGTGGTGGCGAGTGGCGTCTACTTCATCAACGACGCCGTGGACGCGCCCGCCGACCGGTTGCATCCCCGCAAGCGCCTGCGGCCGGTGGCGGCCGGCGTGATCGGGGTGGGGGCGGCCCGGGCGATCGGGATCGCCCTAGTGGCGCTCGGGGTCACCCTTTCGGCCCTGGTGGCCGGCAAGTTCCTCCTGGTGCTGGTGATCTACGTAGCCGTCCAGGTCGCCTACAGCCTGTGGCTGAAGCACGAGCCGGTGCTGGATCTGGCCGCGGTGGCGTCGGGCTTCGTGCTGCGGGCCATCGCGGGAGCGGTGGCGGTTGGGGTGCCGATTTCGCAGTGGTTCCTCATCGTGGCCACCTTCGCCAGCCTGTTCATGGTCACCGGCAAGCGGCTGGCCGACCTGGCGGTGGCCCAGGCCGCCGCGTCCCAGGCCGCCGGGTCGCAGGCCGCCGGGTCGCAGGCCGCCGGGTCGCAGGCCGCCGGGTCGCAGGCCGCCGGGTCGGGTGGGCCGGGCGAGGCGGGTGGGCCCGCCGCGGTTGGTGCCGGGTCGGCGTTGGCCTCCTACACGGTGGCTTTCCTCCGCTCGGTGCTCATCATGAGCGCCACCGTGTGCGTCACCGGCTACTGCCTGTGGGCGTTCGAGAACGTGAAGGCGGTCACTCCCCATGAAGGCCACGCCACCTTGTGGTTCCAGCTGTCCATCGTGCCCTTCACCCTGGCCCTGATGCGCTACGGGTTGGTCATCGATGAGGGCCGGGGTGGGGCGCCTGAGGACGTCGTCCTCGGGGACCGGTTGCTCCTCGGCCTGGGCCTCATTTGGGCCGTCCTGTTCGCGCTCGGCGTGTACCGCTGAGCCCGGTGCACCAGCCGGTCGCCCCGGGCGGCTTCTCGCTGCTGAGCGGCTGGGGGGGCACCGCGCCCAGCCGGGCTCGGGTCACCACGCCTGCGACCATCGACGACGCCTGCCGGGCGCTGGAGGCGGCCGGGCCCCGGGGCGTGATCGCCCGGGGCCTGGGGCGAAGCTACGGCGATCCCGCTCAGAATGCCGGCGGCGACGTGGTGGTCACCACCGGGCTCGACCGGCTGCTCGACCTGGACCTGGCGACCCGGTCGATAACCGTGGAGCCCGGGGTCAGCCTGGACTGGCTGATGCGGACCTTGCTGCCGTTGGGTCTGTTCCCGATGGTCACTCCGGGGACCCGCCAGGTGACGGTGGGCGGAGCCATCGCCTCGGACATCCACGGCAAGAACCACCACCGCGACGGCAGCTTCGCCAACCACGTGAGCCAGATCGTGCTGGAGACCCCGGCGCTGGGGCGCATCACGGTATCCCCGGAGTCGCTGCCCGACTTCTTCTGGTCGACGGCGGGGGGAATGGGCCTGACCGGCCTGATCGTCGCTGCCACCCTCCGCTTGCTGGCGGTCGAAACCTCCCTCATCCGGGTCGACACTTCTCGTCTGGCGAACCTCGACGCCGTCATGGCGGCCATGTCGGGTTCCGACGACCGGTACCGCTACTCGGTGGCCTGGGTGGACTCGCTGGCCCGGGGACGGTCGCTGGGGCGCGCGGTGCTGACCCGGGGCGACCATGCCACCCGCGCCGAGGTTCCCGCCTCCCGACCCCGGCTGGCTTTTCAACCCGGCCCCGGGCTGCCGGCGCCGCGGTGGGTCCCCGACGGCCTCCTCAATCCCCTCACCGTGGCCGCCTTCAACCAGGCCTGGTTCCGCAAGGCGCCCCGCAATCGGGAAGGGGAGCTCCAATCGATCGGGGCGTTTTTCCATCCCCTGGACGCGGTGGCGGGTTGGAACCGGGTGTACGGCCGGCGGGGCTTCGTCCAGTACCAGTTCGTGGTCCCCATGGATGGCGGCGCCATGGTCCGCCGGGCCCTGGAGGCCCTGAGCGGGGCCCGGTGCCCGTCATTCCTGACCGTGCTCAAGCGGTTCGGACCGGGGAACCCGGGACCGCTGTCGTTCCCCATGGCGGGGTGGACGCTGGCCCTCGATCTCCCCGCGGCGACGCCCGACCTGGCCCGGCTCCTCGACCGGCTGGACGAGGAAGTGGCAGCCGCCGGAGGCCGGGTCTACCTGGCCAAGGATGCACGGATGCGCCCCGAGTTGCTGGCCGCCATGTACCCCGAGCTCGACCGCTGGCGCAAGATCCGCCACGAGCTCGACCCCGACAACCGGATGCACTCCGACCTGGCCCGGCGGTTGTGGCCCCTGCGAGACGAGCGAGAGGCGTGACGCCGTGAAAGACGGTCTCGGCGATGTCCAGTCGGTGCTGGTGCTCGGTGGCACGTCCGACATCGGGCGGGCCATCGCCCGCCGGCTGGCGGAGCCCCGAGGGGCCTCGGTGGCGCTGGCGGGGCGCGACCGGGACGCCCTGGAAGCCGCCGCCAAGGAGGAAACCGGCGCCGGCGCCAAGCGGGTGGTCACCATCGACTTCGACGCCCTGGACACCGCCCGCCACGACGTGGTCATGGAAGAGGCGGCCCGCCTGCTCGGCGACCTCGACGTCATCGTCCTCGCCTTCGGCCTGCTGAGCGACGCCGAGGCCGACGCCGCCGGCGGGGACGGGGCGGTGCGCCTGGCGTTGGTCAACTACGTCGGCGCCGTCTCGGCAGGATTGGCCGCGGCCCGCCGGCTACGGGTCCAGGGGCATGGCACCCTCGTCGTGCTCTCCTCGGTGGCGGGCGAGCGGGTCCGCAAGGCCAACTTCATCTACGGCTCGTCCAAGGCGGGCCTGGACGGCTTTGCCCAAGGGCTGGGCGACAGCCTGCAGGGGACCGGTGCCGGGGTCCTGATCGTCCGACCCGGCTTCGTCACCACCAAGATGACCGAGGGTTTGAAGCCGCCCCCCCTATCGACGACGCCGGAGGCGGTGGCGATGGCCACCGAGGCGGCGTTGCGCCAAGGCAAGGAGATCATTTGGGTCCCGGGGCTCCTGCGGGGGCTCATGACGGTCGTCCGCCACCTGCCCCGCCCAATCTTCCGGCGCCTGAAGATTTGAGCGAGCCGCGACAGGGCGTGGCCGCCTTCGACTTCGACGGCACCATGATCCGAGGCGACAGCTTCATGCCCTTCTTGGTGAAGGCGGTGGGACCGCGCCACTTCGGCCGGGTCGTGATCGTCTCGTCACCTTCGTCGGCCCAGGCATACCGCAACGGGCGCCGCGACGCGTCCAAGGCGGTCCTGGTGAAGCGGCTCCTGAGCGGCTATCCCGCCGATCGGCTGGCGGAGTTGGGCCGGAGCTACGCCACCCTGCTGGCGCCGCGCATCCGTCCCGCCATGGCGGAACGGGTCGCCTGGCACCAGGAGCAGGGGCACCGTTTGGTCATGGTCTCGGCGTCGCTGGAGGTGTACCTGGCGCCCACGGGCGCCGCCCTGGGCTTCGACCAGGTGCTGGCCACCCGGCTGGAAGTCGGCGAAGACGGCCGGCTCACAGGGCGGTTGCACGGACCCAATGTGCGCGGCGTCGAGAAGTCAGCCCGGCTGCGGGCCTGGTTGGCCCAGGCCCTGCCCGATACGCCCTACCAGTTGTGGGCGTACGGAGACAGCGCCGGCGATCGCGAGTTGCTCGCCATGGCCGATCATCCGGTGCGCGTCTGAGGACGCCGAAGCCCCTTTTTCCCCACTCTTTGGCTCGCCGCAGCCAGAAACGGGTGGGACTAATGTCGCCTTTGCCTATGGTCGCCCTTCACGTCGCCGCCGACTGAGGGGTTTGCCCCATGCCATTGGCGGCCCCCAAGATCGGCCTCGATAAGGCGAAGGAAGCCGGGACCAAGGCGGGCACCAAGGCGGCCGGCCGGGCCCCCAACGCCCCGGCGCCGATTGCCGAACCGCCGGTCGAGGAGGACGAATGGGGGCCGCCTCCATGGCGGCGCCGGACGCTTGTCACCGTCGTGTTCCTGGTGGCCGAGATGGCCATGGTCCGGCGCACCCCGGGCCAGTTGGCGCACCACCTGCTGGGCAACCTGAGCGATCCCGCGGCGACCATCTGGGCGCTGCGCTGGGACGGCCATGCCCTGATCCGGCACGCCGTCGTCTCCCACCCGATGTCGATCTTCGACGCCAACATCTATTCGCCTGCCCCCCACACGCTCGCCTACGGCGACGACCTGCTATCGGTGGCGCCCGTCTACAACGCCCTGTATGCCATCAGCCACAACTGGGCCCTGTCCCTCAATCTGCTGTGGCTGGGCGAACTCGGGCTCAACATGGGCGCGACCTATTCGCTCACCCGCTGGCTGACCCGGCGCAGCGAAGCCGGGGTGCTGGCGGGGCTGGCGGCCGGCTTTTCCGCCTTCATCTGGAGCCAGACCGGGCATCCCCCCCTGCAGCTGGTGGGGCTGCTCCCCCTCGGCCTGTTGCTGCTCTTCAAGCTGCTGGAACGGCCCCGCGTCAGCGTCGCGATCGGCCTCGGGCTGGTCAATCTGGCCATCTTGCTCGGCGCCCAGTCCTGGGTCGGCGTGTACGCGGTGGCGGTCGTCGTCGTCGTGATCGGGTGGCTGATCTCGCTTCGAGGGCGCATCACCGGCTCGCTCGGGCTGGCGCTGGCGGTGGCGGCCGTCATCACCCTGATCGCGGCGCCCAGCTTCATCCCCTATCACGACGTCCGCCAAGCGGTGCGCCAGGCGCCGCCGGCCACCGCCTTGAGCCTCCACGCTCGCGACCTGGTGCGGCCCACGCCGGGCAGCTACCTGTATGGGCGCCTGGCCGCCGACAACTCCCCCGGGGCGTCCGAGCGGCACCTCTTTCCCGGCTTCATGGTGATGGCGCTGGCCGCGGTCGGCGCCGTCGCCCTGGTTCTCGGCGGGCGCGGTGCTCGACGCCGCCGGGGCGACGATCCGGCGGCCCCGGCCCATCCGGCAACCCCCGCCCATCCGGCCGCCCCCGCCCATCCGGCGGCCCCGGCGGCCCCGGTGGCCCCGGTGGTGCGACCGGCCGCCCGGCGGCGCTTCATCGCCTTGACCGTCGCGATCGGCGTCGCCGCGGTAATCCTGGCGGCGGGGGCCAGCGCCCACGGACAGTGGACGCCGTGGCGGTTCTTCTACCGTGACGTCCCTGGATTCTCCGGTATCCGGGCACCGGCCCGGCTGGCCGCGGTCACCCTGCTGGCGGGGGCGGTGCTGGCCGGCGCCGGGCTCGACGCCATCCTCCGACGACTGCGGCCGGCCTGGCTCCGGGTGGCCGTCGCGGCGGTGGCCTGCCTGGCCGTCCTGGCGGAGCTGGCCGGGCCCCTCCCCTGGGCCAACCTCCCCCAGGACAGCCTCACCCTGGCCGTCTACCAGGCCCTCAGCCACCGCCCCAACGGCTTGGTCGTGGAGCTACCAATGGCCGACCCGGCGACCGACTCCCCGCGCTGGGCGTTCACCGAGCCGCCCCGGATGGTCTGGTCGACCATCGACTGGCACCCTCGGCTGAACGGGTACTCGCAGTACCGGCCCGCGACCTATTCCGACGACGCCGAGCGGCTGGCGGCCCTTCCAGCTCCGGCCGCCCGGGCCCGGCTCCGGGAGCGGCGGGTCCGGTACCTGATCGTCCACGTCGGGCTCCAGGCGGGATTCCCGATGTTCACCGAGTCGGAGGCGACCTCCCTCATTGGCCAGCTCGGGGCCGGCGCAACCGCCACCCGCTATGGGCCCAACTATCTCGTCGACCTCGGTCCGCAATAGGGCGCCAGGGACGGAGTTCACAACCGCCTTTCATTTTGCGGTTTAACCTCAGGCGGGTGGCCGCCCTCCCCCCCCGTCGCCGACGCTGGCTCACCGTGGCCGGCGCCCTGCTCGCCCTCCTGCCTGCCAGCCTGGTCACCCTCGGGCTGCGCGCCTCCCCGGCCCGGGCATTGCCAGCCGGGCCCTATCCGGACAGCACCCTTTTCCGTCCCGACGGCACCCTCGCGTCGCCTCCCGCCACGGTGCGGCTGCCCGACCTGGGGCCGGTGGCGTTTGTGGTCGGCACCGATGGCAGCGTCTGGTGGTCAACCCAGAGCATCCCGTGGGGGTCGCTCGGTGCGCCCCCCGGGGGCCTCATGTACGCGCCATCGGTCGTCTCGTGGGGTCCCGGACGGATCGACCTGTTCGTGACCGGCCGCGACAGGAAGCTGTGGCAACGCTCGACTGCGTGTAGCGGCTGTCAATGGACCACCTGGTCACAGCCCCTCGGAACTGACGGCGTTCTCGCTTCGGCTCCGGCCGTCACCAGTTGGGCGCCCGGGCGGATTGACCTGGTGGTGCTGGGAACGGACTCCCACTTCTACTGGCGGGATCTCGACGCCAATAAGTGGAGTGGCGCCTGGCTGGCGATCGGGACACCTTCCATGCCAGCGACTATCGGCGAACATCCCGCGGTCAGCACTTCTGGTCCCGGCCGCCTGGACGTGTTCTATCGGGGCCAGGACAACAAGCTGTGGCAGGCATTCATGTTGAACTCTGGCTGGACCGACTGGTTCCAGCCGCCGGGGACGGAAGCGGGGACGCTCAACGCGGCGCCAGCGGCCACCTCCTGGAACGGCGGCCCCGCGGACGGCCACGTCCGGGAAACCGTGTTCGTGCACGGAACCGATCACCACTTGTACGCCACCACTTACGACGCCGGGTGGAGCCCCTGGGCGGTGCAAGGGTCGCCGTCGGACTTCCTACAAGGCGCCCCCGGAGTGCCGACGACTTTGGTGAGCCAGCCCTACGTCCTGGCCTGGGGGACCGACAACCGGTGCTACGGCTATTTCCCGACCAGCCAGCTGGCCCAGCGGGTCCCGGCCGCGGCCGCCTACGCGTCCAGCCGAGCCGGTTTCGCCAGCTTCGCGATCATCGACACCTCGACCGGCGCCCAATATTCGAGCGCCGGCGCCAACGGCCAGGTAGGTACGGCGTCGGTGGTCAAAGTCCCCATTGCGATGGCCATATTCAACCTCGCCAATTCTCAGCATCGCGGTCTCACCTCATCGGAGGCCTCGTTACTCCATCTGATGATCACGCAGTCCGACAACAATGCGGCCACTGCCCTTTGGAACGAAGCCGGGGGGAGCCGGGGGATTATTCCCTTCATGCGCTCGCTGGGGGCGACGAACACCGTCGCCAATCCGGGCAATCCCGAGGCGTGGGCCTTCACGCGCAGCACGAGCCAGGACATGGCCACGGTGCTGGCGAAACTGGCCGTCGGGGTATTGGGGCCGGGGGCCACCAGCACCATCTTGAACGAGATGCATCACGTCATCCCCTCCCAGACCTGGGGAATCGACGCTGCCATTCCCGGCTCGGCGGTCAAGAACGGTTGGTACCCGGACCCTGGCGACTGGAGGATCAATTGCCTCGGCATCATCGCGGGCATCCGTTACTCGCTGGCCATAATGACCCAGTACCCGAGCGGTCTCGGCAAGGGCTACGGGGAGGTCACCTGCCAGCAGATCGCCGCCGACCTGTTCCCCGCCGGTCAGAGCTCGACGGTCGCCCGGGCTCCCGCGAGTAATTCGTTCGCCGTGACGGCGACGCTGGGCAACGGGCTGACGGCGGACGGAGGTTGAGCCCGGCTCTCCACCTCGTGGCCGCCTAGGCGCGAGGCCCCGTAGCCTCCCGGGAGGGCCCCGAAGCCGCCTAGGCGCGAGGCCCCGTAGCCTCCCGGGAGGGCCCCGAAGCCGCCTATGCGCGAGGCCCCGTAGCCTCCCGGGACATGGATTACCTGCCGATCTTCGAGCCGGGGCGGTCCCGGCTCGGGGGCGGTGCCGAAATCTGCCCGGCCCCGCAGCTGCTGGCAGGCCGGGCCGTCGCGCTCCGCCGCCCCGGGGACAGTGTGACCTTCAAGGCCAAGGGTCGGTGCCTGGGGCTGGTATTCGTGGAGAACCCCCATGGCGCGACCGTCGAGATCACGGTGGCCGGCAAGCGGTACCGGCTCGATTTGTGGTGCGAGCGCCAGCGGAGCCGGGTGTTGGAGCTGGCCCTGCCATCAGGGTGGGTGGCGGTCCCGGTGACCGTGAGATTGGGAGCGCCCAGGTCGCGGGCGTCCAGGCGGCGGGGGTTCAGGCTGCGGGCGTCCAGGCGGCGGGGGTTCAGGCTGCGGGGGTCGAGGCTGCGGGGCTCCGCCCGCGCCTCACCGGAGGGCCGCCAGGCCAATGAAGCATGGCTGCAGGGGGCATATGTCGCCGACTGCCGGGCCGGCGAGCTGGCGGAACGCATCCGGGGGCGGGTGGACCCCGATCCGTATAGCGACGCCCAGCTGAACCAGCTCACCGACGTCCTCAAGTGGTACGACCGGGACTGGGTGGCGGCCAGGGCCGCCCTCGATGCCACACCCGGTTACACCCCGCCCGACTTCGTGCACCGCAAGGCGTGGGAGTGGGTCCAGACCGTCTATGGCCTCGACTGCCTGGGCATGATCAGGCCCAATGTTCGGGCGCTCGGGGTAGGCGTGGGATGGGAGCCTCTCTCGTTCTTCCTGGCCAACCGGGTGGCGGAGGTCGTCGCCACTGACCTGTACCCGGTGGACGACGAGTGGACGGGGCGTGAGGGCAATCCCCGGATCCTGGAGGACCCCAAGGAGTTCGCTCCGTATCCCTATCCCGAGGACCGCCTGACCTTCCTCCGGATGGACGGAACCCATCTGGACTTCCCCGACGAGTCGTTCGACGTCGTCTGGTCGTGCTCGTCCATCGAGCATTTCGGCGGCCATCAAGGCGCCACCCGGTCTATGCGAGAGATCGAACGGGTCCTGCGGCCGGGCGGGGTGGCCTCGGTCATCACCGAGTACGTCCTGCCCGACGACCCGGCCGCCGAACACAGCACCTTTGACGCTGAGTATTTCAACCTTCGATGTATCTACGAGTATCTGTTGCGGCCCGTTCCCCGGCTGCGCCTGGTCCAGATGCCGGACCTGTCGCTCCCCGACTACTACCGCCGGCGGCCCGTCAAAATGCCCGACGAAGCCGAGGCCCCGCACGGCGGCATCGCCAAGCCCCACATCGTGGTGCGCATCCCCGACCGGGCCGACATCACGAGCATCGCCCTGTTCCTGCGCAAGACGGGGACCGTTCCCGGCGGACGGGGCTGGCGCTCCGGAAAGGCCCGATGACGGCGGCCGTCTCCCGAGCCCGGGTACCCTTTGGCGGTCCATGAAACTGAGGCCCGACGCCAAGGCTGCCAAGGCGGCCACCAAGGCCAACAAGTCCGGCGCCGCCAGGGCCACCAGGGCCGTTACGAGGGCGGCCCGGCCCGTCGCCCGGCTGGTCATTTCGATGGTCACCCGGGCCATCGGGCCCCGGTTGGGGGCGCTGGAGGCGGCCCACGGCGAGACGTGGTCCGACGTCCAGAAGCTCAAGGCCGACTCGACGGCGATGCTCGACGGCCTCCGGGCGACCCAGGAGTATGCCGCCGAACAGGTCCGCCGCCTCGACCGGATTGAGGGACGGGTCGAACTCGTTCGACGAGAGCTGCTTTTCGAGTTGCGCTACGGCGGCCGCTCCCAGGGCATCGGTGTCTCAAGCGCCTCGTCGGATGAGCATCCGGCCGTGGTCGTCGGACCCAAGGTGCTCAACGAAGCCAAGCTCCGTAGCTTCGGCGACGACATCCGGCTCAACTTGGGCGCCGGCCACCTCCCGGCCGACGGATATCTCAACGTGGATGCCCGGGAACTTCCCGGGATTGACATTGTCGCCGACATCCGAGCGCTGCCCTTCGGCCCAGGCGAGGTCAGCACCCTTTTCTGTGCCCACCTACTCGAGCACTTCCCCGTCGAGGAGGTCCGCCGGTCGCTGCTGCCGTACTGGCGCTCCATCCTCAAGCCCGAGGGAAGCCTGGTCGTCGTGGTGCCCGACTCCGAATCCATGCTCGACGCCTACGCCAAAGGCGAATTTTCATTTTCCGACCTGCGAGAGGTGACCTTTGGCGGGCAGGAGTACGACGGAGATTTTCATTTCAACATGTATTCACGGGACTCTCTCATCGCCCTTCTGACCGAAGCCGGGTTCGACGACGTCGCCATCACGGTGTCGGGCCGGGCCAACGGGCTGTGCCGGGAGATGGAGGCGGTCGGCCGCCGCCGCGAGGACCCGCTGCGTGGCGACCCTGGTCGGTAGCGGCTCCCCCCTCAGCCACGGTTGACCACCGAACCTCGGGACCCGCCCGGGCGTTTTGGCGGCAGATGCCCATATGGATACATTTCGCCAGGGCGCCACGCAGGCGACATATGTTTGACCTTGTGCGAACCGGTGTCGTCCGACGTCCCTCGTCCTTGATCCTCGCGGTCTGCCTCCTGGCCGCGTGCCTGCTCGGCATGGTGGCTCGCTCATTGCCCGCCCAGGCACTTGTCGCGGGCCCCTACCCCGACAGCGCCCTCTTCCGGCCCGACGGCGTGCTCAACTCCGCTCCGGCGACGGTCACGTTGACCACTATCGGCACGGCGGCGTTCGTGGCGGGCACCGACGGCGGCATCTGGTGGTCCACCCAGGCCATGCCCTGGACATCGCTCGGGGCGCCCCCCGGAGGACTGTTGGGCGACCCCGCCGTCGTATCTTGGGGCCCCGGCCGCATCGACCTGTTCGTCGAGGGTCATGACAACAAGCTTTGGCAGCGGGGAACGGCCTGCAGCGGATGCCAATGGACGGGCTGGTCCCAGCCGGTCGGCACCGACGGGATACTGGCGTCGGCTCCAGCGGTCACCAGCTGGGCCCGGGGACGGATCGACGTGGTCGTCCAAGGGGTCGACGGCAACTTCTACCAACGTGATCTCGACAACAACGCCTGGAGCGCCGCCTGGGTGCTCCTGGGCGCGCCGGCGGTCAAGGCGACCCCCGGTGAGCAGCCGGCAGTCACGACCCCGGGCCCGGGCCGCCTCGACGTGTTCCTCCGAGGCGCCGACAACAAGCTCTGGCAGAGATTCCTGATAAACGGTTCCTGGACCGGTTGGTTCCAACCTCCGGGCACCGAGAGCGGGACATTGGCAGCCGCCCCCGCGGCCACGTTCTGGAACGGTGGCCCGGACGGCCAGGTCCGGGCGACCGTCTTTGTCCATGGCACCGACAACCACCTGTACATGACGACCTATGACGCCGGCTGGAGCCCCTGGGCGGTGCAGGGCACGCCGTCGAACTTCCTCGTGGGGACGCCAGAGGTGGCGACCACGCTGCAATTTCAGCCTTACGTGCTGGTACGGGGCACCGACAACTTGTGCCACGGGTATTTCCCGGCCAACCAACTTCCCCAACATGTGGCGGTTGCCGCCGCCTACGCGGCCGGCCGGTCGGGCTTCGCCAGCTTCACCCTCATCGACACCGCCACCCACGGGGTGTATTCGTCCAGCGGCGCCGACACCCAGATACGCACGGCATCGGTCATCAAGGTGCCGATTGCCATGGCGCTGCTGAATCTCGCGAATTCACAGCATCGCGGTCTCACGGCCACGGAAAGCTCGAACCTTCATCTCATGATCACCCAGTCCGACAACAACGCGGCCACCGCGCTGTGGAACGAGGTCGGAGGCAGCGGCGCGGTACTCGGATTGATGCGCTCGCTGGGCGCCACCCACACATCGCCGTGGCCATCGAGCCCCCAGGCCTGGGGCTTCACGCTGAGCACCAGCCACGATCTGGCGACGGTGCTGGCGCAGTTGGCGAGCGGGGTCTTGGGGCCCAACGCCACCTCCACCATCTTGAACCAGATGCACCAGGTGATCCCGTCGCAGTCGTGGGGTATTGCGGCCGCCCTGCCTGGGTCGGCGGTCAAGAACGGTTGGTTCCCGGACCCCGGCAACTGGCGGGTGAACTGCCTCGGGATCATCTCCGGCACCCGATATGCCCTGGCCGTGATGACGCAATACCCGATCGGCCTGGGCCAGGGCTACGGCGAGGTCACCTGTCAACAGATTGCCGCTGATCTCTTCCCGGCATCGGCGCAGAGCCCGCACCCCGGCGCCCCGGTCGCCCCGGTCGCCCCGGTCGCCCCCGAGACCGTCCCCGCCATCACCGGCGTCGGCATGACGGCCGACGGAGGCTGACCGCGTCCTACCTCAGGGGGCTTCGGTCGCTTCCGGCTTGCTGACCGCGAGGCCGAAGGAGGTAATCACGAACGGGCCGAGCGGGATCTTTATGTGGGGATCGCTCCACGGTGGGGTGTCCACGTGGCGATCGGCGGGCTGAGTGCCCAGGGCGAAGGTGCAGTCCACGAGATAACCCTCGGCCCGCAATTGTGTGGCCAGCGCTTCGATGTCACGGCGTCGATAAGCAACCGTCTCCCCCGAGTCCACGGTTGCCTCGTTGGATGAAACGTTGTATTCGGTGGTGTGAACGGCGACACCGCCCCGCTGCAGGCAGCGCAGCGACGCCCGCACGAAGTCCAGCCCCGCTTCGAGAGAGCCGAGGTGCTCGAACGCGCACGACGACCACACGAAATCAAACCCGTGGAGGTCGGCGGGGATCGCGGTCATGTCCACGGGGCGGAAGCTGATCAGGGTGCGCAACTGCTCATCGGTGCACAGGTTGCGAGGATTCAACGAGGCCAGCCCCGCCGCGTGTTCGTCGTTGACGGTCCACTTCTCGTGCTTGGCGTCCTGGGCCGGGAGGTCGGTGGCAACCACGGAGCAGCCGCGGCTGGCGAAATAGCTGGCCAGCGGCTCGGTTCCCACGCCAAAGCCGAGGCCCCGGGCGCCGGGCACCAGCACCCCGGCGACCTCGCAGATCTGGGCGATGTAGCACCACTCCCAAAGCTTGCGGTGGATGTGCCAGGGCTCGGCGAACCGCCGGCACCATTCGAAGTAGGCGGGGTCCCGCATCTGGGCATAGGTGCACAGCTGGGAGATCGGTCGCCCAAAGGACGGCTCGGGCTGATCGCCCGGTTCCCAGCCCGGGTCGTATCGCTCCCCCGCCGGGCGGGCCGAAATTTGGGTGCGCAGGCGGTCCTGGGCCTTGGCGAGAATGGTGCGCAGCCCGGGGCCCATCGATACCTCCCTGCCGCCGACACGGCGAAACGAGGTTCGGCGAGCCGGCGGCAGCCCTCTCGTCACGAACCAGAACGGAACGGCGCCAGTCTAGGGCCACCGCCGGGCCACCGGGCCGGGCCACCGGGCCGGGCCACCGGGCCGGGCCACCGGGCCGGGCCGGGCCGGGCCGGGCGGCCGGACAGCCGGACAGCCGGACAGCCGGACAGCCGGACAGCCGGACAGCCGGGCCGGGCCGGGCCGGGCCGGGCGAGCTGGGCGAGCTGGGCGATGACAGGGTCGGACGACGACAGTTTGGGCGTGGTTCACCGCTTTGGGTGTGCCGTATCACGGTTATACCGGGTTACGCCACACCCAAAGCTCAGCTCGCCCGGTAATGAGACCCCGCCCGGGCCCGGCCCAACCCCGACTTCCGCCGACCGCTTGGCTAGTCTCGCCGGGTGCTACACCCAAAGGACCGGCGTTTGACTGCCAGCCCGTCGACGACCGAACCGCAGGCGGCGGAGCCGATCGCAAACCGTCGTGGCGACGACCCCCCGGCTCCGGATCGACCGGTCGACTCGGAGCCCGGCGAGAGGCGGGGGCGCCGGCGCCTGCTGGTGGGCTCGGTGTTCGTGCTGGCCACCGCCGCCATGCTGCGCCGCACCCCGGGGGAGCTCGCCAATCGCCTCCCCGGCAACCTCGGCGATTCCCCGCTGGTGATGTGGATGCTGCGGTGGAGCACCCATGGGCTCTTGCACGACCCCCGGCACGTCTACAACGCCAACATCTTCTGGCCCTACCCCCACACCCTGGCCTACGCCGACTCCATGCTGTCTATCGGCCCCGTATACAGCGTCCTCTACGAGATCACCGGGAAATGGGCGTTCGCCTGGAATCTCCTCTGGCTGGGAATGATCCTCCTGAACCTGGGCGCGACCTACTCCCTCACCCGATGGCTCACCGGTCGCAGCGATGTCGCCATCTTCGCGGGCCTGGCGGTGGGCTTCTCGGCATTTGTATTCAACAATGCCGGCCACCCTCAGCTCGAAATCATCGGCTTGGTGCCGCTCGGATTCCTCCTGCTGTTCAAGCTGCTCGAACGCCCACGACTCACTACCGCGATATTCCTCGGAGTGGTCAACGTCATCATCGCGCTTGGGGCGCTTTATATCGCGGCCGGTTATGTGATCGCGCTTTTTGTCATGGTGGTCGGTTTCGCGGTCGCCGTCCGAGGCCGCATCGACCGGCGGGTACTGGGCTGCCTTGCGGTGGCTGGGGTCATTTCGTTGATCGCGGCACCGTCGGTGATTCCGTACCACGATGTCCAGACCACCCTTGGTCGCCGGCCGCTGGTGCCGGAATGGGGACTGCGACCCCGTGACATCGTTCGGCCCGCGGTCGGGTCATACCTGTTCAAGGCGACGCTGTCGAAGGATACGGATCCGGCGAGCGGGGAACGCCACCTGTTCCCCGGGTTCACCACCTTGGGTCTGGCCGCGATCGGTCTGGGGGCGTTGATTTTTGACATCCGCCGCCGGCGTCGTTCCGACCGGGATTCCCCGAGCCAGGCCCCGAGCCGTTCCGGGGGCCGTTCTGAGGCCGAGCTCGCGCCGCCACCGGAGCGAAGAAAATTCCTGATCCTGCTGGTGATCGAGGGGGCCGTCATCGGGGCGCTCTCGGTCGGTGCGGTCGGCAATGGCGCCCCGACCCCGTGGCGCCTGGCCTACCACTACATCAGCCCCCTATCGGGTGTGCGGGTCCCCGCCCGACTGGCCTCTTTCAGCATCCTGAGCGGCGCGGTCCTGGCCGCGGTCGGATTGGCTGCCATCCTGCGCCGGGTCCGTACCCCCGCTATCCGGTGGGGCATCACAGCCGCGGTCTGCCTGCTGCTGTTGGCGGAGCTGGCCGCCCCGGTTCCGTACACCCATATCCCCGACGATGCCGCGACCCTTGCCGTCTACCACACCCTGAGCCATCGGCCGGCGGGCGCCGTCGTGGAGCTGCCCATCTACGACCCCGGGACCGACAGCCGGGACTGGGCCTTCGGTGAACCCTCCCGAATGGTGTGGTCCACGATCGACTATCACCCTCGAGTGAACGGGTACTCGGGGGCGCTATCGCCGACTTACTACGCCGATACTGCGCTTATCCAAACGCTCCCCGCCCCGGCCGCCCTGGCCCGCCTGAAGCAAATGCAGGTCCGGTACCTGATATTGCATCTCGGGGTGCAAACGGGAATCACCATGTTTACCGACGCCGAAGCCCAGTCCATAATCTCGGGTCTGCCCACCGCCACAGTGGATCGCTACGGGCCCAATTACCTGGTAGATCTGGGTCAGCCGCAAAACCCTTAAGGCAGCGTGGCGGCGAGGAAAATCGATTGGCCGAAGGAAGGCTTCCGGCCCGCCTCCAAACGGCGCAGCACGGGTACCAACCGGTCGTACAGTTGCACCCGCCCTGCGGTGGTGGGGACTTTTCGCATCTCCTTGACCAAGATCCACCAGGCGAAGGCGCCGAGGATGTTCACGTAGCGGGCATCGATGACCGACAGTCCGGCGGCCTCGACCAACTGTGTCAAGGCCTTTATGCGGTACCGGCGGAAGTGCCCGACCCGGCGGTCGAAATCGCTGTACAACTCGGAGAAGGCGGGCACCCACAAGACCACTCGGCCGCCCGGCTTCAGGGCTCCGGCGATCTGCTTGAGGGCCAAGGCGTCGTCCTCGATATGTTCGAGGACGTTGATGAGCACGACGCTGTCGTAGCTCTGCCCGGTGAGCGCGTCGGCCAGGTCGGCCTTGCGGACCTCGACCCGCGGGTCCTCGGCGAAGCGGGTGAGGAGCCGGTCGACGGATCGGGCCGAGATCTCGGTGGCCACAACGTGGCCGTGGGATGCGAAGAGCGCCGAGAACGTGCCGTGCCCTGCTCCGACGTCGAGGATCTCCGGGCCCAGATGGGGCTTGACCAGGCTGTAGATCCACCCGGCGTAGCGGTGAGCCCCGTCGAGCGACTCCAAGGTGGCCACCAGTTCCTGGTCCGCCTCACCGAAGGTGGCGGGTGCGACAGGGGCTCGGGCGTGGCCCACCAACCGCGCCTGGGCCCGCTCCCGCAACGGTGAGTACCGCAGGATGCAGTACATGGCCCGGAAGCCGTCCTTCCAGCCGATCTTCTTGCCCTCGTCGTAGGTGCGCCCGGCGTAGGAGATCCCGACCTCCCACACCCGCCAGTTGCCCCGAGCCACCTTGGCGGTGATCTCGGGCTCGATACCGAAGCGATCCTCCTCGATCACGAAGCTCTCGATGACCTCCCGGCGGAACGCCTTGTAACACGTCTCCATGTCGGTCAGGTTCAAGTTGGTGAACATGTTGGAGAGGGTGGTCAGGGCCCGGTTGCCCACCGAGTGCCAGTAGTACAGGACCCGGTGGGGCCGATCGGCCTGGAAACGGGAGCCGTAGACGACATCGGCCCGGCCATCGAGCAGCGGTCCCAGGATCAGGTCGTACTCACTCGGGTCGTACTCCAGATCGGCGTCCTGAACGATCACAAAGGCCGCGGTGGCGGCCGCGAAGCCACGCCGCAGCGCCGCCCCTTTGCCCTGGTTGGTTGGCTGGGCCAGGACCTTGACCCGGGGATCCTCGAGGGCGTTGGCCAGCGCCAGCGTGCCATCGGTCGAACCGTCATCGACGATGATCAGCTCCGCCGTGAACGGGGACGCCAGGACCTTCCCGGCCACGGTGGCGATGGTCGCCACCTCGTTGAAACAGGGCATGACGACCGAGAGGCAGGAGCGACGTTCAGCCAACGGCACGAACCAACGCGAGGAACACGATCCCCTCGATACTAGTCATCCGACTCTCCCGGTCCGGGCACCGCGGAACTCGGCGGGCCGGCTGGCCCAGCGACTGGACGTCTCTCCGAGGAACCGCTCGTAACGGCCCATCACCGCGTCCCACGAGTATCGCTGTTCGGCATAGGCCCGGCCCCGCTGCCCCAGGTGGGCCGACAGCCGAGGCTCAGCCAGCAGCAGATCGACAGCGGCTTCGAATTCGGCGTACCCCGCGTAGGAAAGGGCGCCTCCGCTGCGCCGGGCCTGGCCGGCCAGCACGTCACAGCGCCCCTGGACCAGGCCCGCGGTGCTCTGGGCCCACGCTTCGGACAGCACCATCGAGAAGCTCTCGAAATAGGAAGGCTGGACGAGCGCCAGGGCACCCGCCAGGGCATCGGCTTTCACCGACTCGGGCACGAAACCGGTCGTCACCACGTCGGGATGGTCAGGAAGGTCGGTCAACGGGTCGCCCATCACCACCAGCGCCAGGGGTCCCGGGCGGCGGCGCTTGTAGGCCGCCCAGTAGTCGTACAACTCGAGCGAACCCTTCTCAGCCACGACCCGCCCGATGAACAACAGATAGGGCCGCTCCCCGAGGCTGGCCCGTTGGCGGAAGCGGTCGCCGTCGCCGCGTCCCTCCAGGTCGGTGCCGATACCGATGACCCGCCCCGGGCGCTCCCGACCGGTGCGCGCCGCCACCAGCTGCGCTTCTTCCTCGGTCGAGTAGGCGTAGGCGGTGGGGAGCCGCAGCATGACGTCGAACAGGGTCAATCCGAGATGCGGCTCCTGGTGGGCGGTGGGGTGAAGGACGGTGGCCGTCCGCGACGCCGCGACCGGTAGCCCCGCCCAGGTCGTGTAGTAGAGGTAGGTGAAAAAGACCACCACGTCGAACCACGCCGCCCGGGCCTCCAACCACGGCGCCAGGCTGGGGACGTAGGGGCCCTGGGCCGCCATCCACGACCGCTGCAGCACCAATGGCCGGACGCCCCGGCCCCATACCGTGCGCCGGTCGAGGCGCCCGAAGGTGGCCGTGTCGCGGGGGCGGCGTACCGGGAGGCGGTGGAGGCTGACCCCGTCGAGAGTCGAATCCCCAGGTGGGTAGGCGTCGGCCCAATCCACATAGCTCTGGGCGCAGGTGGTTACCGCGTGCACTTGGTGGCCCCGCCCCGCCAGTTGGGTGGCGAACTGGCGGCAAGCCAGTTCCGCTCCGCCGACCACCTCGGTGCCGTAGCGCTGAACGACGAAGAGGAGTCTCATATCAGCGCCAGCAGGGCTTGGCGCCACGCCTCCTTGGTCAGGTCCAGGTCGTAGGCCTGCAACCGCTCCTGCCCCCGGGCCACCAGTTCCGCTCGTAGCGACGGGTCGGAGATCAGCGTGGCCCACGCTTCCGCGACCACGGCGGGGCCGTCCTCGGGTTCGAGGACCAGGCCCGCCCCTCCGGCCGTCTCCGGGATGGCCCCGAAGCGGCGGGCCTGGAAGGGAAGGTCGAACGACATGGCTTCGAGGAGGGGAACGCAGAAACCCTCGTGCTCGCTGGCAGTGGCGAAAATGTCGGCCCGCCGCAGGCAGGCGGCCAGTTCCGGTTGCGAGACCGAGCCGCTCAGCCACGCCCGTTCCAGGTGCAGCTCGTCGATCTGGGTCTGCAGGGCGTTGGCGTAGCCGGGCAGCCGGGGCGAGCCGACCACGATCAGCTGGGCCTCGGGCACCAGGTAGGTGGAGAGGATGTGGAAGGCCTCGATCAGGAAGTCGACCCGTTTGTGGGGGAGCAGCTGGCCGACCGCCAGGATCACCGGCCCCTCCATCTGGGTCCTGAGACGTTCCGACAGCGCGCCGTCCGAGGGCGTCGTTTGAAGTGCCTGAAGATCGACGATCAGCGGCACCACGGCCACGTTGGGGAAGCCCAGCGCCCGCAGCTCGGCGGCATTGAACTCCGATTCCGCCAGCACCGCGGTCGTGCGGGGCCGCAGTCGCCGCAGTTCCGCTCGGCCCCGGTCCAAGAGGTCGGCGAAACCCGGGTCATAGGGCCGGAAGGGCTCCGACGGCGAGATGTTGTGGTAGACGACGACCAGCCGCTCGGGGCGGGACAGCACCAAGTCGGCGACCTCGGGCTCGCCGATGGAGACGTGGAAGACCAGGAGATCCCGGGGGTTACCGCGGCGCCGGGTCGTGTAGTCCTGGAGCGGCTTGACGTCGCCCTCCAGGTCCTGGTGGTAGTAGTAGGCGTAGAGGTCGGAACCGACGTCGCTCGACAGCACACGGCGCAGGGACTGCGCAAAGTTCGTGATGGCGTCGCCCGGCGACGCCGACACGACCACTTGATCGATCCGCATCAACGAGTGGCCACGACCAGGTAGCCATCCCCCGACCAGTCCTGGAGTTCGACGCCGGCAAAGCCCGCCTCCCGGCAGACGAAAGCCACATAGCGGCCGGGCAGCGACGGCCCGAGGGTGGGATTGAAGGCCGGGCGCGGCGCCCCGTCGTCGGGAAGCGCCCCGTCGTCGGGAAGCGCCCCGTCCCGGGAGGGCGCCCCGGACGAGACGATCAGGCGCCCGTCGGCGAGGAGCCGCTCGAAGGCCACCGCCACCAGGTCCACGACCTGCTGGGCGGTGAGGACCTCATCGGCCCGGACCGCCACGACCGCGCCCAGGCTGCCGTCGCCATGGGCCGCCAAAGCGTCGAGCGGATCGTCACCGCCGAGCGTCGAGACGTCCACGACAGGAGCCCGGTCGCCGATCGCGGCGGCCGTCGCTTCGGAGAGTCGATCGCGCCGTCCCTGGTCGAAGGCGGCCTCGAAGCGATCCCGGCCGAACCAAGGCCGCCACCGCCGGTTCGCCTCGGCCCGTTCCAACGCCTCGAGACGGCGGGCGTAGTCCGAGAGTGACGGCGGCCCTGACCCTGACCCGGGCCCTGACCCGGGCCCTGACCCGGGCCCTGACTCCAGCCCTGAGTGCGGCCCTGGCTCCGCCACCCGCGACGCCGCGGCCAGCGCCTCGGTGTGGGTATCGAGCAGTTCGATGAGGTCCACGTGCTGGTGGCTGTCGGGACTGTCGGCCAACGCCGAGACCGCCTCCAGCGCCTCGATGGTGCGATCCGCGAACTCCTGGACCTGGAGCAAGATCCCGTGGGCCTGGCGAAGGAAAACCCGCGACATCGCCTTGTGCAAGACCGCCCCGCCCGGAAGTCGGGTACTGGTCGGGATGCGGTCGGGGCTGAAGCGCGACGCCCGCCGCACCAACTCGATCCGCCGCCGCAGCGTCGCCAGGCGGGGCATCTGGGTCCGCGACGAGATGATGCGTTCGAAGTGGGCGTCGAGATCTTCCTCCAGGTTGGGCGGGTACTGGCCCGAGGCCCGGCGCTGGGCGACCGACACCCGAAGGCGCGCCAGCAGGTCGTCCAGGGCAACGCCGGTCTCACTCACAGGTGCCCGAGAATAGCCAACCGGTGTTTTCGCGGATGTCCTCGGCGACCACCGTGGCCGAAGTCACCGGCGGGACTGGATGACATGGAGGAGCCGCTCATAGCGGGCCAGCAGGTCGTCCCACCGGCAATGTAACGCCACGAACTGCCACCCCTCGTCTCCCAGGCCGGCTCCCGCCCCCGGTACGCCCCCATCTGCGAGCAGTTCCAGCGCCGCCTCGAACTCGACGAAGTCGCCGAAGCCCAACGCGCCCGGTCGCGGGCGAAGTGCGCCCCGACGGCCGGTAGCCACCAGGCAGGGCCGGCGGCACGCCCCCGCCTCGGCCCACAGGACTGGCAGCGGGTCGATACCCCGCGGCTCGATGACGGCCACGGCCCCCCGCATGGCATCCACCCGGGCGCCACGGTCAGTCAGGTCTTCGGCCCACATCATCTGCACTGCGGCTCGGTGGCGCCGCTGGTAGGCCACCGAGTAGCGCAGCACCTGGTCCCGACCGGCCCGACTGCCCCGTCCGACCACGCAGTACGGCGCTTCGGCGACGGGGTGTGACGGATTTTGGACCTCCTGAGATCGAAAATCCCCCACCCCCCCGTCGTAGCCACAACCGACCACAGCGGCGGTCGGGCGCCGTCCCGCTCGAGGGCGCACCAGACGCTCCTCCGTCCGGTCGACGAACCCCAGCGCGGTGGGCCGGCGCAGGACGCTGTCGAAGACGCCCAGCCGGAACCGGGCGTCATCGGCGGCCAGCGGGTGCAGGACAGTGGGCACCACCCCCGTAAGGGCCGGCAGGCCCGACCACGCCGCCTGGCTGGCGGCGTCGACGAACGCCACGGCATCGAAGTCCCGCCCACGTTCGCCCAGCCACGCAACGAGGCCCGCGGCAGGCGGGCCGAGGCCACTCAACCACGCCTCCTGGAGGTCCAGGGGAGGGGTTGACCCCGCCTCGATGCAGGCGCCCACCAGCTCCGCCAACTCCGCCAGCTCCGCCAGCTCCTCCTGTTCCACTTGCTCCACTTGCTCCACTTGCTCCACTTGCTCCACTTGATCGGCATGATCGGCCTGACCCGCCTGACCCGCCTCGACCAGGTCGGCGTACCATCGCCCGACTGGCAGCCGATGCAGCGCGATCCCCCCGAGTTCCCCCAGCCCCCCACGAAAAACGCCGCCCTCGGTAGTCAGGACCTCGATGTCGTGGTCCCGGCCCGCCAGCCGGGTCAGGAACTCGCGGCACCACGCCCCGATCTCGGGCGCCAGCCGGCCACCGCCGGGGACCACAAACAGCAGCCGCATCAGCTGGTTGGGCGAGCGCGAGTAGCGATGACCGCGTAGTCCCCGGGTCCGAACAACAGGTGGTTGACCTTGGCGATGTTGGCTGCCATGGCGGGACCGCCGTTGACGGGCTCCAGGCGGTCCCCCTCGGGGGGCCAGGAACGCCAGTCCAGCTCCACCGATGCGAAACCAACCTGCCGGCACAGGAACTCCAGATAGGCGGGGTGCACCGGGCGCTCGTGGGTCGGGTCGATGTAGAAGGAGTTGGCGAAGACGTACAACGACTGGGGATTCACCGTTTCCATGATCAGCCGGCCACCCGGGCGCAGCTTGTCGAATGCCAGGGCCACCAGTTCCAGCAGGCGCTGGGCCGGCAGGTGCTCAACCACCTGAATCAGCACCACCCCCCCGAGCGCCCCGTCCTCGTACCCGCCGAGGGTCCCCAGCCCGTCCCCCACCTCGGCGTCGAGGCCCCGGTCCCGGGCGGCCGCCACCAGGGCGGGATCGATCTCCACCCCCCGCGCCGAGACGCCCCGCGCCGCCAGCAACTCCAGGATCTCGCCCCGTCCGAAGCCCACATCGAGAACCGGGTCGCAGCCGATCAAGCGGTCCGCGATGTCGGCGTAGCGCGCCAGCAGGTCTTCCCGGCTGCCGCGGAAACGGTCCTCGAAGTCCTGGTTGCGGTACCAGGGGCGGAAGCGCCGGGCGGCCTCGGCCGCTTCCAGGTCCTCGACCCGCCGCCGCAGCCGCGCCAGCTCCCCGCCCGCCCCGCCGGACCCGCCCGCCCCAGCGGCCCCGCCTAGCCCGCCTGGCCCGTCCGTCTCGCCTGGCCCGCTGCCGCCGGGGTCGGGCGCCGGGGGCCGTTCGAAGCGGCCCAACCGGATCAGGATGTCGTCGATCTGGTTGCCCAGCTCCCAGTGGGTACCGGCCAGGTGGAGCTCGAGGACCTCGAGCACCGCCCCCAAGGCGATGATCGCCTGTTCCGCGAACTGCTGCACCTGCTGCATGGTGCCTTCGGTCTGGCGGATGACCGCCCGGCCGATGGCCCGGTGCACCGCCGACCCACCGGGAAAGGCGGAGGCGGTGGCGATCCTGGCGGGATTCAGGAAGGAACGGTGGCGCAATGTCTCCAGCTCCTGGCGCAGTTCCGCCAACGCCGCGACCGCCGCCTCGGGACCGGGTCGCAGTACCGGCCGCTCGTCCCCGCCCGCTCCGTCCCCCTCGGCTCGGTCCCCACGGGCTCGGTCCCCGCGGGCTCGGTCCCCGCGCTCGGCCACCATCCGGCGCAGCCGCTCTTCAAGGTCCCCCGCCGTTACCGGCGGCCGCTCAGTCCCTCCCACGCCGAGCCGATCCTACTGCGGCCCTACCGCTGGTCCCGGGCGCCGCCGGTCCCGTCCCGCTACCAAGGACTCCAGGAACGAGCGGTACCGCTGGGTGAGCCGGGGCCAGGTGAAGCGCCCGGCGGTATACGCCCGACCGGCCTCGCCCAGCGCGGACCGCAGTTCCGGGGACCCGAGAAGCCGGTCGACGGCCACCTCGAAGGAGCCATAAGAGTCAAAGGCGAGCCCTCCCGCCGAGGTCCGGACGTGGCCCGAGGTGGCCTCGCAGGCGGCGTTGACCATGGCGGGGCGCCCCGCGGTCCACCCCTCGAGCAGGGCCAACGAGAACGATTCCATCGGCGACGGTGAGACCAATACCGCCGTTCCTCGCAGGGCGCCCCATTTGACGGCCTCGTCGACGGGACCGGTGATGATGACGTCGGGGTGGGGCGCGGGCCGGTCGACGACCGGTCCCATGAACACCAGCGTCAGCCGACCGGGCCGCCGGCGCTTGTAGGCGGCGAAGAAATCAGCCAGCATCAGCGCTCCCTTCCCGGCGTCCACCCGGCCCAGGCACAGCAGGTAGGGGCGGTCACCGACACCGATCGCGCCCCGAGCCGTGCCCTCGTCCCCCGCCGCCTCGGTGACGCCGAGGCCGATGACGGCCTGGGGCAGGGCGCTCACGGCAGGAAAGAAGCGCTCGGTCATCCGCCGCTCGGCGGCGGTCTGGAAGACCAAGGCGCCGACCGAGCCGAACACCTTCTCGAAGATGGGCAGCCGGATGGGGGCCTCGTCGTGGGTGGCGGGGTGAAGCACCGCCCGAGGACCGAAGCGCAAGGCGCCCATGACGGTCGGCCAGTACAGATAAGGGTAGAAAATGATGGCGTCGCCGCCGCTGGCGTCGGCGGCATCGAGCACGTCGGGACACACCGGGCCCTGCATCTCGAGCCATCGCTGCTCAACGTCAGCGGGCGTCGCGGCGGGCAGGCGAAGAACGGTCGCCGACAGTTCATCGAACTGGGGATGGCGGGGGCGGGGCGACAAGAACCGCCGGACGACGACGCCGTTCACCTCGCAGGTGCCCGGCGGATAGGAGTTCTCCCAGGTCCGGGCGTCCACGGCGCAGGTCGTGCACACCTCGACGTCCACCCCGGCCGCCACGAGATGTTCGGCCAGCATGCGAGCGCCGTACTCGGCGCCGCCGATCACCTCCAGGCCGTAGCGGGGCACGACGTAGGTCACCTTCACGCCGGGTCCCCGATTACCGAGCCGATGGCGGCCGCGAAACGGGCCCGAGTCCGCTCCAGGGAGAACTCGTCGACCCGCACCAAACCCCGGGCCACCAACGAGTCCCGCAGCGACCCGTCCCCCAACACCCGATCCACCGCCGCCGCCACCACCGCCGCCCCCGAACCCTCCGGCAACAACACCCCGGCGGAACCCAACGTCTCGGGCACCGCCGACGACGCCAGCGCCACCACCGGCACCCGATGCCACATCGCCTCCAACAGCGGCACACAAAAGCCCTCGTGCTGCGACAGGCAGACAAACACATCCGCGCCCCGGTAATACGACACCAGCGCCGCCTGGGACACCGAACCGGTCAACGCCACCGATCCCCCCAGGTCCAACGCCGCCACCAGCCGCTCCAACGCCGTCACATACCGCGCCGACGAAGACGACCCCACCAACCACAACCGGGCCTTGGCGTCAAAGCACCGCCGGTACAGCGCGAACGCCTTCACCACCTCGTGCTGACACTTGTTCGGCGCCAACCGGCCCACGAACAACCAGTCCCCGCCCCCACCCCCCTTGACCGCCGCCAACCGGCGGGCCACCCCGGCATCGGCCGGCACCGCCAACGCCTCCAAATCCACCAGCACCGGCACCACCACCACCCGCCGGTACCCCGCCGCCACCAACTCCTGCCCATTGAACGACGAAACCGGCAACGCCAGCTCCGCCTGGGCCGCCAGTTCCCCCAGCTGCTGCCGGCCCCAATCGACGGCGTTGCGGGAGCCCGGATCCCAGCCGTCCAGGAATCTGGTCGGGGTGAGGTTGTGGTAGTTGACGACCAGCGGCCGGCGCTGGCGCATGACGAAGTCGGCGACGTCGGAACCCACGGCCAGCTGGTAGAGCAGGACATCGCCGGGGGCGGCCGCCACCGCGGTGCCGTAGTCCCGGTAGGGACGGGCCCGGCCGGCGAGGTCCGGATGGATCCCGGCGGTGTACAGCTCCGAAGCCACGCCGAGCACCGTCCGCAGGGCCCGCTGCACTTCCAAGGCATGAGACCCCACCGCGCTGGGCTCGAGGGTCGGCACAAACTGGTGGACCGCGCCGGCGGTCACGCCGGGTCCCCGATTACCGAGCCGATGGCGGCCGCGAAACGGGCCCGAGTCCGCTCCAGGGAGAACTCGTCGACCCGCACCAAACCCCGGGCCACCAACGAGTCCCGCAGCGACCCGTCCCCCAATACCCGATCCACCGCCGCCGCCACCACCGCCGCCCCCGAACCCTCCGGCAACAACACCCCGGCGGAACCCAACGTCTCGGGCACCGCCGACGACGCCAGCGCCACCACCGGCACCCGATGCCACATCGCCTCCAACAGCGGCACACAAAAGCCCTCGTGCTGCGACAGGCAGACAAACACATCCGCGCCCCGGTAATACGACACCAGCGCCGCCTGGGACACCGAACCGGTCAACGCCACCGATCCCCCCAGGTCCAACGCCGCCACCAGCCGCTCCAACGCCGTCACATACCGCGCCGACGAAGACGACCCCACCAACCACAACCGGGCCTTGGCGTCAAAGCACCGCCGGTACAGCGCGAACGCCTTCACCACCTCGTGCTGACACTTGTTCGGCGCCAACCGGCCCACGAACAACCAGTCCCCGCCCCCACCCCCCTTGACCGCCGCCAACCGGCGGGCCACCCCGGCATCGGCCGGCACCGCCAACGCCTCCAAATCCACCAGCACCGGCACCACCACCACCCGCCGGTACCCCGCCGCCACCAACTCCTGCCCATTGAACGTGGAGTCGGCGACCGCCAGCTCGGCGCCCGCGGCCAGTTCCCCCATCTGGCGTCGGCCCTCGGCCAGTTCCGCGGTCAGCGCCGGCTCCCAGGGGGCGATCAGGGCGGGTGGGGTGATGTTGTGATAGTTGACCAGCTTGGGCTCGGGGCGACGGGCCAGGCCGTCCGCCATGGGACTGCCGGTCGACAGCTGATACAGGAGCCAGGTCGGCTCCCCGGGAACCGGCCCCGGGTACTGGCGCCAGTCGCGGACCCGCCCCCGGCCCGCCCGCCAGGTGCTGGTGGCCCAGATCTCACTCTTGAACCCGAGCCGGCGCAGGGTCGTGGCCACCTCGTCGGTGTGATTGCTGATGGCGGAGCGGGCCGCGTAGACCGGCAGGAACTGATGAACCGCGGTCACCGGCAGGGTCTCAGCGGCGCCGGCGGGCGCTCACCGCATAGTCGGCCGGCCCCAGGGCCTCGGCGAGGCGACGAAAGTTCTCGTTGGCGGCGTCGTCCGCCACCAAGGCCAGTTGCGGCCGGGCGCCCAGTTGCACCGCCAGATCGGTGAACCCGGCCCGCCCGAGCAGGGCCTGCCAGGTCTCGGGATGCAAGGGGCGGCCGGGCGCCAGGTCCTGCGCCAGCGGGGGCCCGGTGCGCGACCAGGCCTGCGGGTGGGCCGACACCACGACCAGGCGGCCCCCGGGAGCCAACCGCGAGGCGGCCCGCGCCGCCAGTCCCATGAGGGAGTCGACGTCGAGCCGCTCGATGAAGCCCGACAGGATGAGGCCCGACAAGGAGTCCGGGGGCAGGGTGCGCAGATGGTCACCGGCCTCCACCGCCCGGATGTCGGGCACCAGGTCCGACGCCGCCAGCGCCGCCTCCTCGGACGGCTCGGTGCCATAGGCGTCGTAACCGGCATCCACCAGCCTTCGTACCAGCCCGCCGTCGCCGGCCTGGGCGTGCAAGACCCGGCCCGAGGGGGTTCCCAGCTGGGCGATCACGAAGTCGGCCCACCAGACCGGCGCCGGCGAGGAAATGGCGCCCAAGGCGGCGCCGGCCGGGCCCCCCAGCAGCTCCCCCGCCCCCACCCGCGCTCCGGCGCCCGGTTGCGACTCCAGCTGGTCGACCCGCTCGCCCAGCAGGCGCAGCGCCCGGGCCATCGCCTGGAACAAGCCCGACGCCTGGGTGGCGACGTGGCGCAGGTAGAAGGCGGTGGCCTTGGTCACAACCTGCTTCATCTGGGAGGCGCCCGGGTACGCCGACACCGTCGAGGGGCGGATATCGATCACCGCGGACCGCTCGATCTTGGTCACGATGCTGTCGAAGTCGGCCCCGAGGGCGTCCACCGGGGCCAGCTCGGCGAAGGTCCGGTCCAGCTCCCGTTCGAATTCCCCGGTGAGCTCGCCCGACGCCCGCCGCCGCGCCACCTCCTCGTTGATCTCATCGAGGAGCCCGGCCATGTCCAGCGGCTCCAGCCCCGCTTCCTCGGTCACGCCACTCCCATCTGCCCGGGCGGCAGATGGTCGACCCGGACGTCCACCTGCAGTTCCAGCACCCCGGCCGAGCGAGAGGTGCTCATGACCTCGAAGCGCTCCCGTTGTTCGCGCCAGTCGTACACGGTGGCCTGGTCGCTGCTGTGGATCCCGATCGTGACCGGGTAGGTGCCGTCCAACAGGGGCAGCGAGGCGATGCTGAAGCTGATCTCGCCCCGCCCGTCGACCCGGCCCAGCGAAAACCCCATGGTGTCGGTGTTCCAGCCGAACAGCAGCCGGCCCTCCATGTCGTAGACGGCCACGCCGATCACCAGGTCGTCCACCGGGCGGGTGGACTCGTAGGCGATGCTGATCGTGAGCGGTTCGCCCGACACCAGGTACTGGCGCCGCTCGCATTCCGGGAAGTCGAAGCGGACCGAGGAGATCTTCACCTGGAGGTTCCGCTTCGCCTCCTGGCTGTGAATATTGACGGGCTCCCCGTCGGGGCCCACGACCTCTGCCTCGGCGCCGCCGCCACTGTCGCCCTCGGGATGTTCGAGCAGGCCCAGTTGCTCGGCTTCCTGGTACTTCTGACGCTGCAGCAAGTGCTCCCGGTAGGTCCGGATGGCCGGGCCGGGCGCGCCGCAGGCCACCATGTCCCCCTGGTCGAGCACCACCGCCCGGTCACAGATCTGGCGCACCATGTCGACGGAGTGGGTAACGAAGAGGATCGTCCGGCCGTCGCGCTGGAACTGGCGGATCCGGTCCAGGCACTTCCGCTGGAACAACTCATCGCCGACCGACAGCACCTCGTCGACCAGCAGCACGTCAGGGTCCATGTTGACCGCGACCGCGAACCCCAGCCGCACGTACATGCCCGAGGAGTAGTACTTGACCTGCTGGTCGATGTGGGCTTCGAGCTCCGCGAAGGCGACGATTTCGTCGAACTTCCGCTCCACCTCCTTGCGGCTGACGCCGAGCAGAGAGGCGTTCAGAAACACGTTTTCCCGGCCGCTCAGATCGGGGTGGAAACCGGCTCCCAGCTCCAGCAGGGCGGCCATGCGGCCCCGGGTGCGGATCTCGCCGCTGGTCGGCGTCAGGATACCGGCGACGCACTTGAGCAGCGTCGACTTACCGGAGCCGTTGTGGCCCAGGAGGCCGACCGTTTCCCCCTCTTCCACCGCGATGTTGATGTCCTTGAGGGCCCAGAACTCCTCGTAGGGCACCTTGCCCAGGTGGATGGCCCGCTCTTTCAGTGAGGTGTATTTCTCGTGGAAGAGGCGGAACCGTTTGGAGACGCCCGCGATGTCGACGGCGACGGCCACCGGCTACAGGTCCTCGGCGAAGTTGCCCTCGAGCCGCCCGAACACCTGGAGGGCAAAGGCCAGCAGGACCAGGGCAAAGGCGATGACGACCAGCAACTGCCACAGATACCACCACTGGCCGGCGTGGTCGGGGAGGATGTGGATGACCTGTTTGTTGGTGCCGATCGGCGACGTCTGACCGTACAGGGCTCGCTGGAAGGTGAGCACGATCGGCGTCACCGGATTGAGCCGCCACACGAGAAACGCCAGATGCTTGAACCCGCCCGCGGCGGGCACCAGCTTCCCGGCCACCACCCGGGCGGTCACGCTGTCACGCACCAGGCGGTACTGGTACACGATCGGGGTCGCCCAGAACCACACCTGGAGGCCGATGTCGACCAGGTGCTGCACATCCCGCAGCCGGACATTCACCGCCGCCAGGAGAATGCCGAGCCCCGCCGTCAGCAGCACCAGCGCCAACAGGGCGGGGATGAGCAACCACAAGAAGGCATAATCCGGCTGGCGGTGGAATATCACCAGGAAGGTCACCAGAACGATGCATTGCAGGAAGAAGTGCACCAGGGCGGCGCCGATGGCGGCGAACGACAGGATCTCCCGGGGGAACGCCACCTTTTTGACGATGGGGGCATTGGAGACGATGGAGCCGGTGCACTGGGGCAGGGCCACCGAGAAAAGGTTCCAGACGAGGATCCCGGAAATGAGGTAGATCGCGAAGAACGGGATCCCGTTGTGCAGGACCAGCTGGAACACCACGTAGAAGACGAGCAGCGAAGTGGCGGGATTCAGCAGCGACCACAGGAACCCGAGGACGCTGTTCTTGTACTTGACCTTCAACTCTTTGCGGGTCAGGGCCAGCAGGCATTCCCGGTACAGCCAGATGTTGCGCACCCGCTGGCGGAGGTTGACCCGGGCGGAAACGACATGGACAGCCGGCGGCGGACGCTCCGGGCGATCGGGAAAGTCGTTCTCTCCGGTGGTACCACGGAACATCGTCACAAGTTCGGGCCCACGGAGACGTTCATCCTACCCAAGGTCACTTCCGTCCACGATGGACACCGCAGTCAGGGCCACCCCGAGCTGGCGGGTGTCCGGGCCGTCGCCGATATCGATGGGGCGCCACGGCGGCCCCGCTCCGACCCGGAGCTCGAAGGTTTCCGGCGGCAGGTCAAGGGTCCCCTCGACGGCGAACGTCTGACCCTCACACGGCACCTGCCAGGACACGGTTTGGCCGCCCACCGAGGCCCACAACTTGATGGAGGGCCCGGCCCCCACGGGAGGGGCGAAGCCCTCGAGCCGCACCCGGGCCGGCGCCGCCGGGGACGAGGACGTGGCATGGCGAAGCACGATGACGCCCTCGTCGGGGCCGGTCCAGCGGTACGGCGGGTCGGCGTGGTCCTCCAGGCCGTGGAGGCCCCGGGTCTGCAACTCGTCATTCACACCCATACGGACATCGGGACGGACCACCCGGGCCAGGGCGTGGCGGCTGCTGTAGAGCCACTCGGGGTAGCGCCAACGCGGTTCGCCAGTCGCCCGGGCCCGGGCGAAGAGGTTCTCGCCCCGATCCTCCCGCCGCAGCCGGCCGCCCGCCAGGGTGGGGAGGCGGGGCGCACCGGGATGGATGTCGAGGGCGGAGACGAACTCCGTCTCGAACCCCTCCAGGGTTAGCAGGATGCGCAATTCCTCCACGGTGTACTCCCGGTTGTGGCGCCCGTAGGGTCCGTGACCGGAGAGCACCTCGTAGACGTTGTCGCCGTGGAGCATCTTGACCACATTGTCGGTGCGGGCGGCATTCGGGGTGGTGATCAGCACCGCGCCTCCGGGGCGCAGGACCCGGTGGATCTCGGCCAGGCTGTGCACCGGGTCGAACGGCAGATGCTCGAGGATCTCGCAGAACAGGACCAGGTCGAAGGTGTCGGCGGGGTAGGGAAAGGGGTCGGTCTCGAGGTTGAAGTGGTCGAAGCGGTAGTCATGGGCGACGCCGCTCTCGGTCACCGTCTGGAGCCCGGCCCGGCCGACCTCGCTGCCGTCGCCGAACCAGTTGGCCGAGGTGACCGCCAGCCCCCGCTCCCGCAGCAGGCGGGTGATGAAGTAGGGGTTGGAGCCCAGCTCCAGGACCCGGGCGCCGTCGTCGAGCGGAGGGATCATGGCCATGGTGAGCCGGAACCGCTGCAGGGCGTCCTCCAGGTAGCCCTGGCCCTCGACGGGGTCCCCGAACAGGTCGGTCTGGGCCAGGCGGGCCCGCAGCGCCTCGGCGTCGGCGACGTCGGGCGGGTAGGGGAAGGGCGCCTCGACGGGCCCCGGGGGCCGCCCGTCGGTCACCCGGTCCCGGACGTGGCGCAACAGCTGCTGGGCTGGGGCCGGGAGCCGCTGGGCCCACTTCCGGCCGCGGCGAATGAGGGGTTGCCAGCTGGCCGGTGCCATGGCCGGGGAGCCTACTGAGATGTCTCTGCCCGGGCCGGTGCACCAGGTGGGACTCGAACCCACAAGAGCGTGAGCTCACAGGATCCTAAGTCCTGCGCGTCTGCCAGTTTCGCCACTGGTGCCTGGCGGCGCAGGTTAGTCACCCGAACGACCGGCGCCACAGGTTGCCGTCGGTCCCCAGCACGACCAGGGTAAGCCGCCCCGGCCCCATGCCGACCGCGGCCGGCGCCGACGCCAGGCTGCCGCCCAACGAGGGGTCGCCCTGCCACCCGTTGGCTGGGAAGTAGTGGGTGACCGAGGCACCGGGCGCCGCCGACGCCAGATACACGTCGAGGCGCCCCGGTCCCCACGACTCCGCGGCGGGGCCTGACGAGTAGCGGCCCGGGATGTCCTGGAACCACGTGGTCCAGGTGGAGCCGGTCCACCACTTGTGCCACAACTGGTTGCCGACTGAGAGGGCGAACAGATCGACCCGGTTGGGCCCCCACGACACCGCCGCCGGGTCGAGGATCCCGAAGCCGCCCATGGTTTCCCACGGCGCCCATGGCCCCTGGAACCACTTGTGCCAGATGGCATGGTCGACACCCACGACGACCACGTCGAGGCGGCCCGGCCCCCACGACGCCACCGCGGGCGAGGAGATGAGGATGCCGCCCAGCGACTCCCAGGGCCGCCACTGCCGGCCATCCCAGTAGGTGTGCCACATCGCGGCATCGGCGCCCCGGCCGAACACGTCGATCCGGCCCGGTGCCCACGAGACGGCGGCGGGGCTGCAGGTCAGGCCGCCCGGGGGGGCGCCCAGATTCTCCCAGGGGTAGAAGTTGTTGCCCCGATCATCGGAGAACCGGTGCCACAGCGTGGCGTCATGACCGGTGACGAAGACGTCGAAATGGCTCGGTCCCCAGTACGTGGTCGCCGGGGCACCCGACACGCCGACGCCGGGGGGGGAGATACCCGTCCACGGCGACCACCCGGCCGGCGCCGTGACCGCGGCCGGCTGGGCCCCGGGCACCAGGTTGCCGCCGCAGTTCACCTGCGGTCCCGCCAGGTCGCCGCCGTCATAGTCCCGGTCGATGTTGATGGTGGCCCCGCCGTAGGTCTCGGTCAGGTTGGCCTGGTACTGATGGAGCCGATGGGCTCCCGCCCACAGGGCGTCGGAGAAGGCGGGGTCACCGAACAGGTTGGTCACGCCGTTCCACCGGGCGAACCAGATGTCGTCGGGTTTGTTGGGGAACGGGGTGTTGGCCTGATCGCGGATGGTGGAACTGCTGCTGCCGTACACCCCGGCCAGGAAACCCTGAGCATGCAGTTGGGTCACCCAGGAGTTGAGGAATGCCTGGACGGTCGCGACGCAGGTCGGGTCGCTGCCGTAGCCCTCCATGTCGAAATAGATAGGGGTACCCGCGGGGAGCCCGAAGAACCGGGCGCGGGCGGCGGCGTCATCGGCGGCCCCGGCACCCTGGGCGGCGGGCTGGGTGGGATCGATGGTGCTCAGGCCTCCCTGGCCGACACAGGGGGCCTGGAGGCCCACATACAGCGGCGTCAGGTGCCAGCCCTGGCCCTCGACGGAGTTGACCCAGGAGGCCGAGAGGTTGCCGTCGCCGCACGCCCGATCGGCTCCGCCGATGTAGATGCCCAGGCTCCGGTAGGGCGACGCCAACCAGGCCGCCATGGTGGACGTCGAGGGGGCGGAACAGGCGTCGAACCCGGAGCCGGCGAAGATCACCGCCGAGGCCCGGCCGGCCGCCAAGGCGAAGGCGCCCGTCATGAACATCGACAGGGCAGCCACCAGCGACAGCCCCCGGCGGGCGGGCCCGCCGATCACGCCCCCGACTTCCGGACGCTGGCCACGATCTGCTGGGCGGTGGCCTGATCGCCGCCGTAGGTCACCCGGACCACGGTGCCCAGTCCCGCGAAGGTGGCCACGATCTCGTGGCTGGCGGCACCGCCCGGTTCGTAGGCCACCGCCTGGCCGTTGACCTGGCCGCTGGCCGCCGACGGCAACACCTGGGACCGGGTGCCGGAATCATTGGCCTCGACCTGGACCGACTCCGTCTTACCGAGCAACCGGGCGGGACAGGCGGCGTCGGCCGCCTGGCGGCCCAGGTAGACGGCGTGGACATCGAAGCGGGCACACCGATGCGGGGTGGCCGCCAGGTCGTAGACCGGCCACGAGGAAGGGACGTCGAAGGTGGCGGCCCCGAAGGTCACCGACTTGGTGGCGGCCGCGGGTGCCCCGGCCGCGGTGCCGGCGGTAGCCGCACCCGTCCCGACTCGCGTGGCACGCGATCCGCAGGCTCCGAACAACAACGCCCACCCGGCCACCGCGGCCCCGCCCAGAACTCGTCTGATCACTGACACCGGCCCTTTCTAGTGGGCAGGACCGGAAAAATCGTGTCAGACGGCGGCCGGCTCGGTCACATCGGCGGCCTGCTCGATGACGGCGTCGATGATCCCGTAGTCCCGGGCTTCCTCAGCGGTGAACCACCGGTCCCGGTCGCTGTCGGCATGGATGCGGTCCACGGTCTGTCCGGTGTGGAAGGCGATGCGCTCGGCCATCATCTTCTTCAGGTACATGATCTGCTCGGCCTGAATGGCGATGTCCGCCGCCTGGCCCTGCATCTGCCCCGAGGGCTGGTGCATCAGGATCCGGGCGTGGGGTAGGGCGAAGCGCTTGCCGGGCTCCCCCGAGCACAGCAGGAACTGACCCATCGACGCCGCCAGGCCCATGCACACCGTGGAAATGTGGCAGGGGACGAACTGCATGGTGTCGTAGATGGCCAGCCCCGCGGTCACCGATCCGCCGGGCGAGTTGATGTAAAGCGAGATGTCCTTGTCTGCGTCCTCGGCGGCCAGCAGCAGCAACTGGGCGCAGATCAGATTGGCGGAACTGTCGTCGACCTGGGTGCCCAGGAACACGATGCGTTCCTTGAGCAGGCGCTGGTAGATGTCGATGCCCCGATCCGCCATCTGGATCTGAGCTGTGGTACGAGGAAGGGTCGATGCGGCCATGACGCTGAGCGTACCGCTTGGCCCCCATGTTCCGGCCTGGCGGGAAAAGGCGCGGCCCGAGGAGGAAAGGCTCAGTCGGAGCGACTCTCGCTGACCCCGGGCATGGCGGCCATCCCCCGGCGGAGTTTGCGCAATAACCGCTCCTTCCGCTGCTGGCGGACCATTTCGTCGGGGTCGCCGGGGTCGACCTTCAACGAGACGTAGGACAAGGCGCCAAGGGGGATGGGCAACCAGAAGTTCAGGAGCCGGTAGGCGGCGACACCGAGAATGGCGACTGCCGAAGGGGTACCGAAGCCGACCAGGGTCGAGGTCAGCACCGCTTCCACCACGCCGAGGCCGCCGGGGGTGATGGGAATGGCGGCCAGCACGTTGGCCAACCCGAACGCGACCAGCAGGCCCACGATCGAGACCCGGTACCCGAAGGCGGCCACGAAGACCCACAGCGAGGCGGCATCCAGCAACCAGTTGGCGGCGGCCCAACAGGCGGCGTGGACGAGGAGCTCGCGGTTGGTGCCGAGTTCACGGAGCCGGTCGGCCACCCGGTGCACCAACTCGTCCACTTTCTCCTCCTGCACCAGGGGAAGGCGGGCGGCGGCCTTGGAGAGCACCCGGGCCGAGCGCTCCTCGCCGCGGGTCAGGGAAAGCACGAGCACCGCGAAGCCACCGATGGCGATCACCCCGACGATGGCCGCCGACAGGTAGATGGGGTTGAAACCGTTGAGCGGGATCGACACCACCAGGGCCAGCCACAGCAGCACGTTGAGCACTACTGCGGAACCGGCGCCCTGGGTGGCGATGGCGAAACCGGCCTCGGGGCCGTCCACTCCGGCATGGGTCAGCAATCGATACCCGAGCGGCGATCCCGCCGCCGTCCCCCCGGGTGCGACGTGGCTGAAGCCCAGCGTCGACAGCTGCACCCGCAGCAGGGTGAAGACGGTGGGGCTGCCCTCGCGGGGCAGCACGGTCCGGGTCAACATGGCGTAGGAGACGAGGGCGGCCATCTCGAATGCCACCCCGGCTACCAGGTAGGGGACGTGGACGTGGCCCAGCAGCTTCAGGGCCTTACGGGTCCCGCTGATCTGGGGCAGCACGAGGAACTGCACCACGAACGCAAAGATCAGGAGTTTGGTGATGCGCCGCACCGGGCGCGGGAACCAGCGGTGCCAGCCCGAGCGACCCTTCGGCCGAGGCACCTCCTCTTCATCGACACCCACCTCGGTGGTCGCCGAGTCCTGTCCCGGGAGGTCGTCGGTCATACAGGCCGCGGCCGCGAGCGATCCATATCTCTATGATCGCATCCCGCTCACGGCGGCGCCGTATTCGACGTGGTGCACAGGACCGTCGGGCGCAGCGTCCACAAGTGCCCGACGGTGCCTGTCGGGCATTGGTCGGACGACCCCACCTCGGCCAGGATCTGACCGTTGTTGGGCGTCGAGCACGGGACCAGTACGTTGAGCCCCGCGGTGGGCGTCGCCGCCAGGCACCTGCCGACGGGAACTACCGGTACCACGGTGGCCGGGCCCGGCGTTGGGGCCGGCGGCGGTGCCGGGGAGCCCCCTTCCTTGCCGGGCCAGGACCCGGCGTAGGCGGTCACCAGGAACAGGAGGGCCAAGGTCACAAGGACCAGGGCCGACGGCCGCAGGAACGGGATCCGGCGCCGGGGTACGACAGGTTCCTCCACGCTGGGGTAGCCAAGGTACTCAGGCGCCCGGGTGACGGCGCCGATCGCCAGCGTCTCGTCATAGCGACGCCGCCGCTGGGCGTCACCGAGCACGCTCCAGGCCTGGTTGAGGCGGCGCATGGCGTCGCCGCTGTCGGTGTCGGGGGCCACGTCGGGGTGCAGCTGACGAGCCCGACGCCGGTAGCCCGCCCTGAGCGCCTCCTCGGAGGCGTCCCGCGCCACCCCGAGCTCGTCGTACAGGGTGCGGTCGCGCTCAGCCACCCGCTGCCATTCGCTGGTAGAGAGCGGTGGTGCGCTGCACCATCGGGGCCACCGTGAACTGGGCCTGGTAGATCTCACGGGAGCGGGCACCGAAGCGGGCCCGCAGCTCCGCCGAAGAGCAGAGCTCGACCAGCGCCTTCTCCAGCCCCGCCGGGTCGTCAGGATCGACCAGGAAGCCATTGTCGCCGGGGCGGACCACCTCCCGGGCGCCGCCCACGTCGCCGCCGATCACCGGCTTGGCGAACATCATGGCCTCCACCAGGATGAGGCCGAAGCTCTCGAATCGAGACGGTGCGACCACCACATCGCAGGTGGCGTAGCGCTCGGCCAGCTGGTCGTCGCGGACGCGACCGAGGAAGGCCACCCGTGGCCCCACTCGCTGGCCTTCCGGCGACGCCTCGAACTCGGCCCGGAACGAGAGCGGTCCTGGTCCTGGTAGGTCGTCGCGCCCGGCCAGTACCACCCGGGCATCGGGACAGCGGTCGAGCACCGAGGGGAGACAGGCCAGCAGGGTGTCGATGCCCTTGCGGGCCTCGAGCCGCCCCACGAACAAGATCGTCACATCCGACCCCCGCGGTCTCGGGGCCGCCCCCTGGGCCCGATCGGGCAGGCCCAGGGGGATTACGGCCAGCCTCTCGACCGGCAGCCGGAGACCGTAGGCCGACTCGATCTCGTTCACCACCGCCTCGGAGTCGGCGACGAGGGCGTCGGCGTGCTGGTAACAGAACCGCTCGCATTCCGCGATCTGCGTCGCCACCGGGTCGCGGGCTTTGGACCCATCGAGGCGCTGCAAGGTCTTCATCGGCGTGTAGAGGCCCACCGCGCAGGTGAAGGTGCCGTCGAGGAGCACGGCCAGCCCCTCGGCATCCCAGTTGGGGGCTTGGACCACGTCGACGGGCCGCATCTCCCGGATCCGCCGCAGCTCGGCCAGCAACGACGCCGCGTGGTCCCAGATAGGGCCGGGTGCCGCAGGCGTCTCGGGCGCCGGGTGCGGTCGGGCCACGACCCGGTGCACCCAGACCCCTTCCTCGAGGTCCACCCGGTCGTCGCCGTCGCCTTTGGTGAGGACCCGCACCACATGGCCGGCCGCGGCCAGCCCGGTGGCCAGGCTGTGCACGTGGCGCCCGATCCCGCCCAGCGGCCGGGGCGGGTAGTCCTGGCTGAGGAGGCAGATGTGCAGCTTGGCCTCCCGGGGGCGGATGATCGGGAACGCCAGCCACGGTTCCCGGCCCGCTTCGAACCACTCCCGGGTCCTCGTCTTCGCAGGCCCGGCCAGGAAATGCCGCCACCCGGCGTCGAACGCGGCGGGAACATCGGCCTCGAACCGGTCCCGGTCGCCAGGTGCCAGCCGCCCCCGCGCGACTGCCTCGACCACGTCGGCCCGATGACCCTCGACGAACTCCGCCAGACCGGAGCAGGCGTCGGCGAATGACGAACCCCGCCGGGCGTTCTTGAGGGCGAAGTAGCAGGCGTTCTTGAGGATGGCGTAGCGGTCCCGGGCGGTCCGGTTGGCGCCCCGGATGTCGTTGGGGAGGAACTCGTGGTACACGTAGGCGCCCTCGACGGGACAGATGACGTAGCCGGCGTCGACGAGCCGGGCGCAGACGTCGGTCTCGTCGAGGTAGTACTCGATTTCTTCGTCGAAACCCCCGATCTCCAGCAGCCGGTCACGGCGGAACGAGGAGTTGGTGCCGAGGAGGGATGGGAAGGCGCTGCCGCCGGGCACGTTGTACCAGCGGCTCGGATCGACGTCGAAGGTGAGGTGGGTACGCCCGACCCGGTCGGACACGAGATAGCGGCTCTGGAGCCCGATGCCGGTGTGGTCGAACACGGGGCCGCCGGCGCCGGCCACTTCGTCGTCTTGGTACGCCCCGACCAGCCCGTCCAGCCAAGCCGGGTCGGGATAGGCGTCGTCGTCGATGAAGGCGACGATGTCCCCGGCCGCCAAGGCGACGCCGATGTTTCGGGACACCGAGAGGTTGCGCTCGGGGCATGTCGCCGCTTTGATCCGCCCGGCGTAGGCCGCCACGACCCTCTCGGTGCCGTCGGTTGACGGTCCGTTGACGACGATGACCTCGAAATCGGGATAGTCGAGTTGCCCCAGGGCGGCCAGGGTCACGGCCAGGTGGTCGGCCCGGTTGTAGGTGTTGACAACGACAGAGACCCGGCGGGGCGCGGTCACGGGGAATGGCCGAGGTGGTCCAACCGCCGCGTCAGATCCTCGGCCACTTGCCGCACCTCGAGCTCGGCGCGCACCGCGGCCCGGGTCGCCGCGTGCTGGCTCTCGACCGCGCCGAGGACCGTCGCGATGGCGGTCCGCAACTCCTGGATCTCGTGGCGGATCTCGTCCTGGGCCGCCTCGAGGCCGGCCAGGCGGGCCTGGGGCGGCTCGATCGCCTTCAATGCCTGGACGTCGAGCCACGTCAGGCCGTGGGCCTGCTCCAGGGCCGCCAGACGGGGGCCAATGGCCCGGGTGACCACCTTGGCGACCGCCCGGGCGGCGGGCCGGCTGACGTTCTTAAGGGTTGGCTTCCAGTCCATGACCACCGAGACGGTATCGCCGCCTCGCCGTCATGTGCGGGAGCGCTCCCCGCCGCCTTCGAAGCGGGCCACGTCGGCGTCCACCATGATCTTGACCAGCGCCTCGAAGCGAACCTGGGCCCGCCACCCGAGCTCCCGCTCGGCCAGCGAGGCATCGCCCAGCAGGTAGTTGACCTCGGCGGGGCGGACGTGGCGGGGATCGATGTTGACGTACTTCTCCCAGTCCAGCCCGACGTGGCTGAAGGCGGCCTCGCAGAACTCCCGGACACTGTGCGCCTCGCCCGTCGCCACCACGTAGTCACCGGGCGTGCCGTGCTGCAGCATCAGCCACATGGCCTCGACGTACTCGGGGGCGTAACCCCAGTCGCGTTTGGGGTCCAGGGAGCCCAGCAGCAGCTGGTCCTGAAGCCCCAAGGCGATGCGGGCCACCGCGGTCGTGATCTTGCGGGTCACGAAGTTCTCGCCTCGCCGGGGGCTTTCGTGGTTGAAGAGGATCCCGTTCACCGTGAACATGTCGTAGGACTCACGGAAGTTCACGGTGGTGTGATAGGCGAACACCTTGGCCGAGGCGTAGGGGCTCCGGGGGTGGAACTGGGTTGCCTCGGACTGCGGCGGGGGGGCCGAGCCGAACATTTCCGACGAGGAGGCCTGGTAGAAGCGGGCTTCGACGCCGGAGGCGTGGATCGCCTCCAGCAGGCGCACCGCTCCCAGGCCGGTTACCTCGCCGGTGTAGTCGGGAACCTCGAAGCTGACGGCCACGTGGCTCTGGGCGCCCAGGTTGTAGATCTCATGGGGCTGAATGTCGCGTACCAGGTTGACGAGGCCGACGGCGTCGGACAGGTCCCCGTAGTGCAGGTTGAGGGCGGAATCGGCGCCGTGATCGAGGTGGTCGATGCGGTGACGGTTGAAGCTTGAGGAGCGGCGCACGATGCCGTGCACCTCGTAGCCCTTAGCGAGCAGCAGTTCCGCCAGATAGGAGCCGTCCTGACCGGAAATGCCCGTGATCAGTGCCACTTTGGTCATGGGCGATGTTATCCGGCGGGTCCCGGAGGGCCGGACACGAGGAGCTTCGCCAGGCCGCTGAAGGCCCGGCCCCGGTGCGAGAGGCGGTGCTTGGCGTGGCCCGACTCCTCGGCCAGCTCCGCGAAGCTGCGCCCGTCGCCCTCGTCGGGCACGAACACCGGGTCGTAGCCGAAGCCCCCCGCGCCGGTCGCAACCAGCGCGATAGTCCCGTTGACGACCCCCTCGGCGACCAGCTCCGCCCCGTCGGGCCAGCGGGCCAGGGCCACCGTGCGGAACCGGGCCCGGCGGTCCTTTTCCCCCGCCATGGCCTCGAGAAGCTTGGCGACGTTGTCGGCGTAGGTCGCCGCGGCGCCCGCGAACCGGGCCGAGTACACGCCCGGAGCGCCACCCAGCGCCTCCACCTCGAGGCCGGTGTCGTCGGCCAGGGCGGGCAGGCCGGTGGCCGCCACCAGCGCCTCCGCTTTCAGCCGGGCGTTGTCCTCCAGGGTCTCCCCTGTCTCCTCGACGTCGGGCACCTCGGCGGGGCGGGCCACCAGCTCGACCTGTCCCGCCAGGATCTCGGCGATCTCGGCCGCCTTGTGGCGGTTGGCGGTGGCGAGAACGAACCTCACGGAGCCCGGGGCGGGCGGGGCGGCGGCGGGGTGGCCAGCAGCTCCGCCTGGGCGTCGAGGATGCCCGCGATCCCATGCTCGGCCAGCGACAGCAGGTCGTCGAGCTCGCTCTTGGTGAACGGCAGGCCCTCGGCGGTGCCCTGGATCTCGACGAAACGGCCCGAGGCGGTCATGACGACGTTCATGTCCACCTGGGCGGTGCTGTCCTCGCTGTAGTCGAGGTCGAGCAGGGGGATGGCGCCCACGATGCCGACGCTGACCGCGGCGCAGGCCTCCGTCAGGGGCACCCCCCGGATCAGGCCGTTGGCGGCCAGCCGGTGGCAGGCGTCGTGGAGGGCCAGGTAGGCCCCGCATATGCTGGCGGTGCGGGTCCCACCGTCGGCCTGCAGCACGTCGCAATCCAGGCTGATCTGGACCTCGCCCATGGCCCGCAGGTCGGTAACCGAGCGCAGGGCCCGGCCGATCAGGCGTTGGATCTCCTGGGTCCGCCCCGACTGTTTGCCCCGGGCCGCCTCCCGGTCGATGCGCTCGGGACTCGATCCCGGAAGCATCGAGTACTCGGCGGTGACCCAGCCTTTGCCGGTGCCCCGCATCCAGCGGGGCACCTCGGGGGCTACCGAGGCGGTGCACAACACCTTGGTGCGGCCCATGGCGACCAGGACCGACCCGGCCGCGAACTCGGTGAAGTCCCGGGTGAAACTGAGGGGCCGCAGGTCGTCGGGTTGCCGCCCATCGCGCCTCACAGCCGGTAAGTCGCGTTCATGCGGGCCCACTCCACCGGGGCGCCGAAGGCCTCAGTCGCCTCGGCGGCGCTTTCCTCGGGGTCGACGATCGGCCAGATGTGGCTGATGAGCAACCGTTCCACCTCTGCTTCCCTCGCTTTCTGCCCCGCCTGGCGGGCGCTGAGGTGCGGCGACGTCCCCTCCCGGTCCTGGAGGAAGGTGGCCTCGCTGATGACGACTCCGAGGTCGGGGCCCAGGGTGCTCATGGACCACCCGGGACCAGTGTCGGCCGAGTAGGCGAAGGCGGTCGGGTGACCATCGGCGTCCACCCGCACCGCGAGGGTTTCCGGGGGATGGTCGGTTCGGGCGAAGGCCAGCCGGAAGGGGCCGATCGTGGTCACCGTGTGGTCGGTGACGTCGTGCCAGGCCAAAGTGGGCTCGGTGTCGGTGCCGCTGCGCATCATGGCGCGGAGTCCCGCGGGGGCGTACACCGGTACTTGGCTGCGGGTCTCCACGTACCGGCAGGCGACGTAGAAGCCATCGAGGTCGCTCCAATGGTCGGGGTGTTGATGGGACAGAACGACCGCGTCGATGTCGGCCAGGGCGATGTGGGTCTGCAGGTTGGCCAGGGTGCCGGGGCCGGCGTCGAGCCACAGGTTGAAGTTTCGGTAGCGCAGCAAATAGCCGCTGCACGCGGCGCCGGGGCCGGGGTAGCTGCCCGAGTTGCCGAGGATGGTGACGGTGAACCCATAGTCGTTGGCGGTACTGGTGCTCATGGCGGGCTCCAGGATTCCACGTCGTCGATTTCGGGACCGAACAGGCGCCGTCCGAGCTCGCGGAACGTCTCGGCGTCGCCCGAGGAGATCCAGCGGTGATCACCCTTGCCGGCGCTGCGCCGACCCAGGCCCGTTTCCTCGAGGATGGCCCGGACCTCGAAGGCCGTCTCGTCGGCGGAGCTCACCAGGACCACGTCGCGGCCCATGACGTCTCCGATGGTCCGGGCCAGGAAGGGGTAGTGGGTGCAGCCCAGCAGGAGGGTGTCCACGCCGGCCGCTATCACCGGTGCCAGCAGCCGCTCGGCCAGCACGTGAACCTGGTCGCTGCGGGTTTCGCCCCGTTCCACAAACTCCACGAAACCGGGGCAGGCGGCGCAGGTCAGGTCGACCTGCGAGGTCTGCCCCTGGGCTGGCGGGACCGCCGCGGCCCGCTGGTAGGCGCCCGAGCCGATGGTGCCGACCGTGCCGATCACGCCGACCCGGTGGTTGCGGGTGGCGCGCACCGCGGCCCGCACCCCGGGGTCGATCACCCCGATGACCGGCGTGTCGTGCTCGAATCGCAGCAGGTCGAGGGCCGCCGCAGCCGCGGTGTTGCAGGCGACGACGACCAGTTTCACGTCGTGCTCGTCGATCAGCTTGCGGGTTATCTGGGTCGCGAACCGGGTGACTTCTGGGAGGGGGCGGGGGCCGTAGGGGTAACGGCCGGTATCGGCGACATAGACGATGTCCTCGCCGGGCAGGAGGTCGATCAGGGCCCGGGCGACGGTGAGGCCACCGAAACCGCTGTCGAACACGCCGATTGCCCGGTCATCCATTGGGAGCGAGACGTTATCGGCGCTCCCGATGGCGCATCGGCCATGATGTGATCGTGGCCGCCCCCGAACCGAAGTCCCCCAAGACCGCCGCCGTTTCCAAAACGGCCCGTGACATCGCCGACCAGGCGGTGACGCTGGCCAGCCGGGGCGACGGTGGCGACGGCCGGGCCCAGGCCCGGGCCACCCTGATCGAGTCGGCAGGGGATCAGGCGGGGCCGTTGGAACTGGCCCGGAAGCTGCTGGTGCGGCGGATCCGCATCCGCTCCGACGACTACGCGGCCACGTCGGGCCTGAGCCTGCTGAACACGGCCCTCAGCCAGCTCGGCCCCCGTGACGATCTGGAATGGAAGCCTCGGGTCTGGCGCATCCCTCACTAGAAGGGGCGCGTTCTTGTCCGACGATGTCTGCGCCCGTTCGGGACGCCGCGTAGTGGCGTCGGCTAGAAGTAGATGACCTTCTTGGCCCGCTCGGTGACCTCGTCGATGTCGCCCGTCCAGGCGTTGGTCGAGAGGTACTTCCAACCCCCGTCGGCCACGATCACGACCACCACGCCCTCGTCGATCTCGGCGGCACAGCGGACGGCGCCCGCCACCGCAGCCCCCGAGGAGATCCCCGCGAAGACGCCGACGTCGGCCAACCGGCGGGTCCACTCGATCGACTCCTTGGGCCCCACGATGCGCCGGCGGTCCAGGAGGTCATAGCCGCCCCCCTGGGCGAAGACGGGGGGGACAAAACCCTCGTCCAGGTTCTTCAGCCCGTCCACCATCTCCCCGACCGGCGGCTCGACCGCCCACACCTGGATGAGCGGGCTGCGCTCTTTCAGGAACCGGCCCACGCCCATGAGGGTGCCCCCGGTGCCGAGCCCGGCCACGAAGTGCGTTATCTCGGGGCAGTCCCGCCAGATCTCGGGGCCGGTGCACTCGTAGTGGGCCTTGGGGTTGGCGGGGTTGCCGTACTGGTAGGTGAACCACCATTCGGCGTGTTCCTCGGCCAGCTTCTGGGCCCGGCGCATGGCCCCGTTGGATCCCTCGGCGCCCGGGGAGTCGATGATCTCGGCCCCCCAGACCTCGAGCAGCTGGCGGCGCTCGGGGGAGACGTTCTCGGGCAGCACGATCTTGATGGGGTAGCCCTTGACCCGGGCGATCATGGCCAGGGCGGCGCCGGTGTTGCCGCTGGAGGACTCGAGTATGGTCTGGCCCGGCTGCAGCGACCCGTCCTTCTCGGCCTCCTCGATCATGCCCTTGGCCGCCCGGTCCTTGACCGACCCGCCGGGGTTGATGCCCTCCAGCTTGGCCAGGATCTGGACCCCGCGGTTGGGCGACAGGGCGCTGACGTCAACCAGGGGGGTGTTGCCGATCAGGTCGAGAACGCTTTCGTAGCGGGCCATCAGTCCCCGCCCCCCGCCACCGCGGGCATCAGGGTGATCGTGTCGTCGTCACCGACCTTGGCCTCGAGCTTGCCCAGGTAGCGGATGTCGTCGTCGTTGAGGAAGACGTTGAGGTGGCGGTGGAGGCTGCCGTCCTCCTGGAGCACCTGGGCCCGCAGCCCAGGGTATTGCTGCACCAGGTCGTCGAAGACCTCGCCGATGGTTGCCCCCGACGCCTGGACGGTGGCCGCCCCACCGGTCGCGGCCCGAAGGACGGTCGGTACCCGAACAACACTCACGAGCTCTCCCTAAATCCGACTGGTTCTGTCGTCATTCTAGAACCACCGGCTCCTCTGTGATCTTCCCGTCGACTATCCGGTACGACCGGACGACCGGGGCGACGTCGCGGAGGGAGACCAGGACGTAGTGCCAGTCCGGGTCGGGCGCCTGGGCGATGTCGGTCGGCGACGGATAGGCGTCGGTGTGGGTGTGGGAGTGGAACACCGCCACGATCTCCAAACCCTGCCGTTCGGCATCGCGGTCGGCCCGGAGGAAGTCCCGGGGCTCGACGGTGTAGACCCGGGCCGAGGCGGCGGCGTTGGCGGCCGGGTAGCACATGGTCGCCGCCTGGCCGGCGTCGGTTGGGCTGGCGGCGGCCGGCGGGCCCGCGAGGAGGCCGCAGGCCTCCAGCGGGAGCCCGTCGAGACAGTGGGCCACCATCTTCAGGTAGACGTCCCGAGCCAGTCGCAGCATGAGGCCCGAACGGTACCTTGGACAGGCCATGTCCCCGAAGTCCCCACCCGGCCCCCGACCCGTCGCCACCAACCGCAAGGCCCGCCACGATTACGACATCCTCGAGGAGTTCGAGGCGGGCATCGTGTTGGCGGGCGCCGAGGTGAAGTCGCTTCGGGCGGGAAAAGTACAGCTCCGGGATGCCTTCGCCCGGGTGGACAACGGAGCGGTGTGGCTGGTGGGAGTTCACGTCGCCCCGTATGCATTCGCCAACGGTTTTGGCTCGGTGGATCCGGACCGACCCCGGAAGCTGTTGCTGCACCGCCGCCAGATCGACGAGTTGGCGGCCCGGGTCCACCAGGACGCGCTGACGCTCGTGCCTCTCTCGATCTATTTCAAAGACGGGCGAGCCAAGGTCGACCTGGCCCTGGCGCGGGGCCGGCGCCAGTACGACAAGCGCCACGCCATCGCGGCCCGCGATGCCGATCGGGAAGCGGCCCGGGCGACCGCGGCGGGGCGCCGCCGTTCCTCCCGAGACGACTGAGGGCGACGCCGTTAGGGGCGCCCATCGACGTACCTTGAGGGGTACCCGCGGTAGTACCGGGGTAAGGGGTCGTCATGAAAGAAAATGTGCGACTGGGCAGGATTGCCGGCGTCGCGGTCGGCTTCAACTGGACGCTGCTCCTGATTGCCGCGTTCCTGGCATTCGGCCTCGGCGGCAGCCGCTTTCCCATCGACGCACCGGGTTATTCCAAGGGCGCCTACGCGCTGGCGGGTTTGTTCACCGCCGCCGCCTTCCTTGGCGGCGTCCTCGCCCATGAGATCAGTCATGCCCTGGTCGCCCGGCACGAGGGCCTCCAGGTCGACGGAATCGTCCTGTGGCTGATGGGTGGCTACACCCGGATCTCGGAGCCGCCCAAGACGCCGGTTTCGGAGCTGCGGATTTCCGGCGCGGGACCCCTCGTCAGCCTGCTCATCGGCCTTGGGTGCGGCGCGGCCGCGGTACTCGGCCACGCCGCCGGGGTCTCCCCCCTCGCGGTGTCGGTGCTCACCTGGCTCGGGACGATCAACGTCGTGTTGGCGGTGTTCAACATCCTTCCGGGGTCTCCCCTTGACGGCGGGCGAATCGTGCACGCCGCGGTGTGGTGGCGCACCGGGGACAAGTACAAGGCCACCCGAGTGGCCAGCCGGGCCGGTTCGTTCCTCGGCGCCGCCATGGTCGCCCTTGGCCTGTCGTCGATCTTGTGGCATGTGACGCGGGTCGACGGGCTGTGGCTGGCCTTCGTGGGAGCATTCTTGATGATGGCGTCGCGCGCTGAGGGCGGCGTATCAGCGGTGCTGGAGTCGCTGGAGGGGCTGCGGGCGGGGGACCTGATGGTCGCGCCCGGAGTGGGGCCCGGTTGGCTGACCGTTGACGCCTTCCTGCGGGAGTACGCCTGGGCGGGCAGCGGATGGCCCCGGCCCCCCGCCTTCCTGGTCGAGCAATGGGGCGGCGGCCTGGCGGGGCTGGCGCCCACCGCGGCAATGGAGGCCGTCCCTCCCGCCCAGCGCTACCAGGTCCGGGCCGCCGACCTCGCCGTGCCTATGGCGAAGCTGCCGGTCGTGCCCCCCGAGTTGCCGGCCGGCGAGGTCGTGACCCAGATGAACGAGCGGGCCGCGACCTGGGCCCTCGTGGTGGCGTCGGGCCAGATCGTCGGGGTGATCTCGATCGATGGCGTCGCCGAGGCGGCCGACAGAACAAGGGCGAGGCCGGCGGTAGACTCAGCCAGTTGGTCCTTGACAAGGGGGTGACCGGCTTCGACTTCGGTTGTCGAGGCGGGAGAAGCGAGCCGTGGTCTCCGGAACCACGTTAAAGAGCCGGAACCATACAAATAAACGCCAAGCCTCAGCTTGTGCTGGCTGCCTAACAAGTAGCCCGTTCGTCCGGTCTCAGCCCTATGGGCCGGTAGCGAACGTCATCCAGTAGGGCTCACCGGGCGGCCGCGTCGGCCGACCGCCCGGGACACCTCAGCCGACTAGGACTCGTCGCTGACGCCGGTGACGGCGTCGGGTCCGAAATTTTCCACCGGCTGCGCTCGGAGAAGTCCCGTTGAGATACTGAAGGACGCGGGTTCGATTCCCGCCACCTCCACCCAGGGATGTTCTCGATAGAACATCCCGAATGATCTCGAAACCCCGTTGACCAGGGCGTTTGTCCTGAGAAGCGGGGTTTCTTCATGCCCTGGAAGGCCTCTTTGAGGCGTCTCGGACACTGAAAGGACAACTCTCGCCAGCCGATTGGTCGGCGGACGCGCCAAAGCCGGCCGCCATTAGCGACCGGCCACTGCTCCGGGTTTCGGTCGTCTATTCGGGCGGCGGATCCGTCGGCTCGATCACGTCGGCCCACGTCCCGACCCGGCGCTGAGCTCGGGTCTTCCTCGGCTTCTCGGTCGGCCGACCCTGCTCATCGAGGGCGTGCTTTGCCCGAAAACTGCGGATCCGGTCCAGGTTGAACGCCGCCAGCGTGAAACCGAGCATAACGGTCATCTTGGTCACGCCCATGACCCGCATGAATCCCCGGCCGAGGTCAGTGAACGCACCCTTGAGCGCGGCGTTGACGGATTCCACAACCTGCCGGCGCCCCATTGAGATCCGCCACGCCGTCGTCCCGTAGGTGATCCGCTGCCACCACGCCATCTCCACCGCCTGGGCCGTGAGGATGCCGTTGCAGCAGCGCTCGCAACCCTCGCCGACCGGGACGAGCGGCACCGTCTTGGCCCGCCGCATCGTCCGCGGAAAGGCCCTCGACCGCAGGAAACCGGAGCAGAACGGGCACCGCCACCGTGTCGCACCGTCAGCGTCGGGCGCTGCGTGGCGCATCATCCGCCACCGGGCCCGCAGATTGAACGCCGCCTCGTAGCGTTCCTTCTCCGCCTCGCTCGCACCCCGCGGCGGGCTGGGCAGATCCCGCAGATCGTCGGGCAACAGGCTGGAGAACAGCTGCCCATCGATTAGGAGCGCTTCACCGGAGAACGGGCGGATGCCCCGCTGATGCGTCACAGGTTGGAAGGTCTGATGGATCCCGACCTGAGCCAACTTGTGGTGCACGGTGCCCGGTTTGCAGAGGCTGTAGCCCGGGTCCCAGACGACATCCTCGAGCCGCTCCCCCGCCGCCTTGGCGGCAATCAGGTCACCGACAATCGCCTTGCCCCGATGGGTGCCGGCCGGGTTCAGCGAGAACGACGTGATGACACCCGGAACCTCGTCCGACAGCGTGACCTTGTCGATCCCGTTCGTCCACCGGACATCCCGGGCCTGGACAGCGAGGCGCAACTCGTAGCCGACGTACGGCCCGGCCGACCGGCTGTTCGTGGCCGAGCGGTGCCCGGCCCGGGCGTCCGGGTCGACGGTGTACTGCTTGCGGCCGTCGTCACCGACACCGAGAACCTGCGCCTTCCGGGCCGGCCTCTTCGGCTTCGGGACAGACCCGTCGTCGGTCAGCTGGGTCTCCGCCGCCTCGCCGTCCAGCTGAACGGTCGTGGCATCACCGTGCAGCGCACCCCACGTCTCGACGTCGGTGCCGTCCACGGCCACCGAACTCGAGGTCCGGAACTCCTTCGGTACCGCGGCCACAGCGAGGCGATTGGCCAGCCATTTGGCGTCGATCCGCACGCCGTCGACCACGTGGCCGGCGTCAAGCACGTCGCACAGCTTGTTGAACAACCGGTCGACCCGGTCATAGGTCTGCGCCGAATCGTGCTGCACGATGCCCAGCGACGCCCTCTGGTCGTCGGTCAGGGCGTTGATGATCCGGGCAACCTCGACCAGGTGAGCTCGGTGATGGCGCGCCAAGGCGTTGAGCTGGCAGGCCACCAATAACCCCCGCACACTGATCGTCCGGTGCCGACCGACCTCCGAGTCCATCAACGATGACAGCACCGGAACGACTTCCGAGCGATCCACGATCCGGGCTGCGACCTGTAGGTCGGTCTCGCTCGTGGCCCGCCCACCATTGCCATCCAGCGGAGCGCGGCGATTCAACGGACGCGCCGCAACATCTCCAGCGCCATGTCTTCGTCGAGCACGGGGACGAACGCCAGCAAGTCGGAGAGGACAGTGACACCTTCCAGACCGGCAGCTCGTGCCAACTCCGGGAGCCGCGTGCCCCTGGCCAGGTGCGTCACCAACCATGTCGACCGCAGCCGCGACGCCGAGAACCGAGGATGACCGTTGCCGACCACCAGCGACGCCGCCAGAGCGCCTGCCCGATTCCGAGCCATCGAATGGCCACCAACCAGGAACTCATCGCCAGCGGTGCCAACAAGACCGAGAACCTCGTCCTGCCACTCAGCCAGCACCGGAACCACCCGCTCCGACGGCGCCCCAACACGAACCAGCACGGCCTGGCCTCGGACAGTGACGGCGTCCGCAGCAACCCGCGACACCCAGCGACCGTCCAGCCCCGCACCGAGTCCGAGCGCCAGCAGCGCCCGAGCCGCCCGCAGCTTCCGGGCCGTCGGCTGAGCCAAGGCATCCGCCCGCAGACCATCGACCTCATCGGGGCGATAAGGCACGGCGACCTGGCGGCGTGCGACAGCGGCCGGCCTCGCTTCCCACGGTGCCCGCTTCGTCAGCAGCGGCCCCACCCGCCGCAAAGTCACCCGATACGTGGCGCGAGACCGATCGTCACAAGCCCGACAGCGACGAATCGCTCGACCACCTCGGGATCCAGGACCACCTCCGGATCCAGCGGAAGCTTCTCCCCCACTGCCCATACCGCGAGGCGAGCAAGCACTCGCACAACCCGGAACCCGCCGGCGTTACAGTCAATGTTGAGGCGGTCTGCGCTCTCAACGACGAAGGGCCGCGCCGCGACTCACGTGCCGAGATCTATGCCGCGAGGCCGATACGATGCCAGCCGCCCGTCCTCATAGCGCGGCCGTCCCTCCGCATCCATACTCTTGCTCATGTCGGGACCTCCCTAAAGGTCACGGCCAGGCCCGGGGGTGTTAGCGCACCGCCCGGGCCATCTCTTGTCCAATTGCAAGTGTATCACTGGACTTGCAGTTGGACAAGAGTTTTCTTATGCTGATTCCGTGCCTCTCGATCTGGTGAGCGTGACCGAGATCGCCGAACTCCTCGGCGTATCGCGTCAGCGCGTCAACCAGCTGATCCGCACGTATGAAGACTTCCCGCGACCGGAAGCCGAGCTCGCCATTGGTCGAGTCTGGCTCCGCTCGGCCATCGAAGACTGGAACAAGACGCATCGTCGACTCCCGGGCCGCCCAGCCGCATCCTGAGCAAGAGCTCCTGAGCCCGTAGGGTCACGAGCCTCCTCGTCGGTCCCCAAGTGTGATCCGCCCTCCTGCCACCCACCTCTGGCGGCAACCTGCCTCACTCGCATTCTGATAACCGGCCTGGAGCGCAGCGGAGGCCGGTTGCCGGGGGGTCCCGGACGCCGCCCCCCAGATGAAGCAACTGTTTCGGTGCCTTTCATCCAAGCGCAATGGCCTGATGTAGGCGCGCACCCGGTGACGTCCCGGGGGGCCAGCCCCCCGGACCCCCTTGGCAACCGGCCCTCCGCTGCGCTCCAGGCCCGTTATCAAGTTCACCCCTGGCCCGTAGCAACGAGAATGACACGGCGAAACTCCCCTTGGAGGTCGGCGTTATCGTGCACTTCACCCACTCTGGTTCGCCGGTTATCTCGCGGTCGCGTTCGGGCTATCCGGAGGCTCCAGACGCCCGGGCCGGCGGGATTATGGGGCGGGTTTTCTCGGAGGCCTACGCTCGTTCGGGGCGCCCCATGCGGGCACTCGGTGCTCTTTGTTTCAGCGAGTCGATTGTTGGGCAACAGGACGCGGATCGGCCGAATCGGATCGGGTGCGCGGCGCTGCGGATCGGGGTATTCGGGCTCCTCCTCGGTTGTTGGGTGCTTGAGCACGCTCAGCACACCGAGGACGAGCGCCCCAGTGGTGGACCCACCGGGACAACGGTCAATCGGAAAAACAGATCTGGTGTCCGCCAGCGGGCAGATTCGTGGCCGTCTACGGGCAGGATCTCATGGCCGCTGACAGTCTGGGTGAGGATGTGTCGTCGAATCGACTCAGTGGCCGGTGCGATGAAGGCAGCGAGAACGAGCTCGAGCGACTCGGGCAGGACGAGATCGCCGGGTGCCTCACGGAGGAGGGCATGACGATGGCTGCCGCCGCGTCGGCGCTCGAGCTCTCACGGGCGACCCTCAACCCCCAGGTTGCCCCGCTACGGGCTGGAACCCGCCTGCCCGACGTCCAGCGCAACGTCCGCATCCGACCTCAGCAAAGCGTCGACCTTGGCTACCGGCACACCGCCGGCACCCCGGCGGGGATCCGTCCGCGGGTGCTTCTTATGTCTCAAAAGGTGAGACACCTTAGGGTTGACGCAGGTTGCATCGACCCCTATCGTCGTCCGGCAGGGGGATGTCTCGGTTTCCGTGAGTGCGGAGGTGACCATGTACAGCCACAATGGTGAGGACTACTTCATCGTGGATGCGCACATCGCGATGTGGGACGCACGGGAAGAAAACCAGCGCAACGTCCACGGCAAGCAGTTCATCGACTGCTTCTACGACTACCACCGCAACCTCAGCCCGGAGTCAGAGGTCTGGTCCTACGAGGACTACCTCTACCAAGGCGGCGAGCGACTGATGAAGGACCTTTTCGCCGACGGTTACGTCGACCACGCCATCTTCCAGCCCGCCTACCTCGGCGAGTTCTACCACACGGGGTTCGGTCAGACCGAGGAGGCGTTCGCTCTCGCAGGGGCACACCCCGACAAGCTCACTTACAACCACAACTTCGACCCGCGGAACGGCGAGGGGGGTCTCGAGCAGTTTCGGGCCGACGCCGAGCGGTTCGGCTTGAAGGGCGTGAAGTTGTACACGGCCGAGTGGCACGGCGAGTCGCGCGGCTGGAAGCTCGACGATCGGTGGGCGTACCGCTACTTCGAGGCGTGCCGCGAACTGGGGATCACCAACATCCACGTGCACAAAGGCCCGACGATCCGACCCCTCGACCGCGACGCGTTCGATGTGGCCGACGTCGACCATGTCGCATCGGACTTTCCCGACCTCACCTTCATCGTCGAGCACGTCGGCCTGCCCCGCCTCGAGGATTTCTGCTGGATTGCCACCCAGGAGCCCAACGTCTACGGCGGCCTGGCGGTCGCGATGCCGTTCATCCACACCCGGCCTCGGTACTTCGCGCAGATCATGGGTGAGCTCGTGTACTGGATCGGCGAGGACCGGATCCTGTTCTCCAGCGACTACGCGCTTTGGACGCCGAAGTGGCTCGTCGAGAGGTTCGTGGACTTCCAGATCCCCGAGGACATGACCGAGTACGGACCGCTCACGACGGAGCTGAAGAAGAAGATCCTCGGGCTCAATGCGGCCAAGCTCTACGGGTTGGACGTCCCGCCAAACCTGCAGGTGGCCGACGCCGGGGAGACCGCGACCGGACCCCGCCAGCCGGAGAGCGCCGACCTGGCAGTCGGGTGATGGGCGCAGCGCCGGCCGCCGAGATAGTGGCCGCAGCGCGCGAGGCGCTCGGCGGTGTGTTCGACCCGGAGCTCGACGAGCCGATCACGGATCTCGGTTTCGTCCGCTCGGTGGAGGCGCAGGGCGACAGCCTGGTCGTGCACCTGCGCCTACCGACCTCGTTCTGCTCCCCGAACTTCGCCTACATCATGGCCAGCGACGCGAAGGACACACTCCGGCCGCTGGCGCCCCGCGTCGTCGTCGAGCTTGACGACCACCACGATTCCGAACGGATCAATGCCGGCCTCGCCGCCGATGCCGGCTACCGCGGGACGTTCCAGCACGAAGCCGACAGGGACCTCGAAGAGCTGCGGGCCACGTTCCGCCGAAAGGCTCACGCCGCCGCCATGGAGAGGGTCCTCACCCAACTGCTCCGTAGCACGCCGTCGCTCACCGAGGGTGACCTATACCGCGTGACGATTGACGACCTCCCCGACGGCCCGCCGACGGCGGCATTGCTGCGCCGCCGCGCCGCCCTCGGACTCGACGTGGAGGGTACCGCCCCGGTGCTCGTCGACGATGGCGGCAACCGCGTCGCGGCCGGCGCCTCCGCTGCGCTACTGCGACGGGCGCGGGCGATTCGCATCTCGGTCGACGGCAACGCCCACTTCTGTCGCGGCCTGCTGGCGACCCGCTACCCCGGCGCCGAAGCTGACCAGTCGCCACGCCTCGACGAAGCTGGTTGCTCTAGCGCCCACCCAACTCTCCGCACGCCTGAAAGGGTCACGCCATGAAAGCCGTTCGTGTGGTCGGTTACCACCAGAGCCTGCAGATGGACGACATCCCCAAGCCCGAGATCGCCGGGCCCCACGACGTCATCGTCAAGATCGGTGGGGCCGGGGTGTGCCGCACCGACATCCACATCCTCGAGGGTCAGTGGGCGGACAAGACGCAGGTGACCCTGCCGTACACGATCGGCCACGAGAACGCCGGCTGGGTCGACGCGGTCGGCAGCGCAGTCACCAACGTCGCCGAGGGCGACAAGGTCATCCTGCACCCACTCATCACCTGCGGGTTGTGCCGGGCCTGCCGGTTCGGTGACGACGTGCACTGCGAGAACTCCCAGTTCCCCGGGATCGACACCGCCGGCGGGTACGCCGAGTACCTAAGGACGGGCGCTCGCAGCGTGGTGAAGATCGATGAGTCGCTCCAGCCGGCGGACGTGGCGGCGCTCGCGGATGCCGGCCTAACCGCCTACCACGCTGTCGCCAAAGCGGCGCGACGATTGAGGGCCGGCGACCGCTGCGTGATGATCGGGGCCGGAGGACTCGGTCACATCGGTATCCAAGTGCTCGAGGCCCTGTCCCCCGCCGAGATGATCGTGCTCGACCGCAACCCCGAAGCGGTCAAGCTGGCGTTGTCGATCGGTGCCGACCACGGCATCGTGGCCGACGGCTCGGAAGTGGAACAGGTGATGGAGCTGACCGGTGGCCGCGGCGCGGAGCAGGTCATCGACTTCGTCGGTGAGGGCGGGTCGACCTCGCGGGGACTGGCGATGACCCGACGGGGCGGCGACTACCACGTCGTCGGATACGGCGAGAACATCAACGTCCCCACGATCGACCTGATCTCCGCAGAAATCAACATCATCGGCAGCCTCGTCGGCTCCTACAACGACCTAGTCGAGCTCATGGCCCTCGCCGCGGCCCACAAGGTGCAGCTCCACACGGCCAAATACCCGCTGGACCGCTTCCAGGACGCCTTGGACGACCTTGCTGCCGGGAACGTGCGCGGCCGCGCCATCCTCGTCCCCTGACCGTCCCCGCTGGACCCGAACGGCCTCACCAATGGCCAAAGCACCACCAACACACAGACGCCAGGGGCCTCGCCGCCACGACGCGTGTGGGACAGGTACACCGGTTGACGTGCGATGCGGATGGGCTGTGAGGTGCTCGACCCGGGCGGTGTGGCCGACGTGCACGCCTTCGACGAATCGGTGCGCACCGCCACACGCCCGCAGCAAGGATAGTTCGCCACCCGCCATCCCGCGCCAAGGAGGAGAGTTTTGATCTTCATTACCGCAAAGTTCCGCGTGAAGCCCGAGGACGCCGAGGCCTGGCCCGAGATCAGCCGGGCTTTCACTGAGGCGTGCCGCGCCGAGCCGGGCTGCATGTGGTTCGACTGGTCGCACAGCCTCGACGACCCGACGGAGTACGTGCTAATCGAGGCGTTCCGGGACGGTGATGCCGGCGCAGCCCACGTGCAGTCGGAGCATTTCAAAACGGCACAGCGCGAGTTGCCGCCACACCTGCTCGAGACGCCGCGCATCATCAGCCAGACTGTCGACCAGGACGGCTGGAGCGAGCTCGGCGAGCTCGCCGTGACCGACGCCTGACCTTTTCCACTGGGGCACGGGGTCCTGGCGCCGAGCATCCACGGCGGGTCGGCCCTCTCTAGCGCCCCTCGCCGGGACCGGAATGGGGGGAATAACGGCAACGTCGGGCTAGGGAATAACGGCGGCGCTCACAGGTGAGCTGGCAGCGCCGAGGGTGCCGGGCTGGCTGATGGAACGGGCCGGCCGCCTCGGCGCCGAATCTCGGGTGGAGCTGGCCGGCCGGCTCGAGGCGGCGGGGCTGGTTGGGCGCAGGTTGAACCATGACGAGCTGGTCACCGTCGAGGGTTGGGTGGCGTCCGCGGAGCGGGCCGAGACCTCGCCGGATCGGAGCGGTCGGCCCACCGGGGCCGCCCGGGCGGCGCCGTCGGATCCCGGACCGCCGCGAGCGCCCCGGGGCCCGGCGCCAGTACCAGGGCGCGGTCGAGCTCCGCAGCCGCCGGCGCAGCCCAACAGACCCGGGCCCGTCCCGACCCCACCTGGAGCTCGGGGGGCGCAGCAGGAAACCCCGGCGGGCGCCGCCACCTCCCGGTACCGCTACGTGGCCACTGACGGCCGCCGTGTCGTCGCCGGTGACGGCGCCAGCGTGGGCGGCGGCCCGTGGGCCCATGTGGGCGAGCTGGTCGACGCCGCCCGCCAACTTGTCCCCGACGGCGAGCTGATCGTGGCGGTGCACCCGGCCGCCCATTTCCTGCTCGGGCTGCCCGAGACCAAAGGCGATATCCCGGGGCCGGGCGGCGAAGGTCTGAGGCTGCGATTCGGTGCCGATGCGCTCAGCGAGGCGACGTCGGTGCGAGAAGTCGGCGACTCGGGCGGGATGGTCGTCGAGTGCGCCGGGCGGGCCCGCACCCAGGTGATGTTCCCGGCCTACTCCGGTGAGTTCGCCGGCGCCGCCGACGCCGGCGAGCTGGTCGAGGCGATCGAGTTGTTCTGCTCGGCGATCGGGTTCGGGTACGTGTACTCGGCCGCGTCGACGGTGCACCGCCTGATCGAGTTCACCCAGCCCCGGGGCAAAAGGCTGGGGCCGCCGGCGGTGCACCCGGTTTTGGATCCGCCCTACGCGCCCATGGGTTACTCGGTGCCCGCGGCCGCCTGGTCGCGGCCCCTCAGCGCCGCCGAGGCGGCCCGGGAGTGGGTCGTGGTGTGCGACCGCAACGGCTCCTACCTGTCCGCCTGGGGCTCGGCTGTGGTCGCTGACGGCCCGTGGGCCCATCAGGCAGCCCCGTTCCCCCTCCCGGCCGGCAAGGAGCCGTCGCGGCCGGCCGGGTATTGGCTGATGGGACGCTGTTGCGTTGTTTGATGGCGGGCCGCCGGGGCTTCCAACGCCATTCTCGTGTGGATTACAAAGTGGTTCGTTCAGATCGCCATGGCGAGCTCACCGAAGGCAGCCGCCAGCCGCAGGTTTGGTGCCGACCCGACGCCCAGTTCGTAGTGCCCTCGGCGAATGTTCTGGATCAACGCGTGGCCTGGAATGACTATCCGGGCGGATCGATCCTGTTCCAGTCCCCGCATCGGCCACAGTCGGGCCTTGAGGCGCCCGTGATCGGTCTCGACCGCGTTGTTCGCGTACTTGTCGGTGTTGTGGAACGCCCCGGGCAGTACCTCGTCGAGCACCGCCGGGTAGGTGCTCGCCTTGTCGGTGACTACCTCGGCTGGTTCGCTGCCGTTCGCCTTGATGGCCCGGGTGAAGAACTTCTTGGCCGCTGGGCCGTCGCGGCGGGCCGAGACGTACACGTCGATAATCTGGCCGTGCTGGTCGACGGCGCGGTACACGTACCGCCATTCCCGGGCGACCCGGACGTAGGTTTCGTCGACGTGCCAGCGGTCACCGACACCGTGGCGGCACGGCCGGGCAGCGTCGATCAGCAGCGGCGTGAAGCGAAGAACCCACCGGTAGATGCTGACGTGGTCGACCTCGACGCCGCGTTCGGCCAGGAGTTCCTCGACGTCGCGGTACGACAGGCCGAACCTGAGATACCAGCGGACCGCCAACATGATCACCTCGGGCGGGAACCGGAACCCCGCGAACGCCGAGGGCACCACGACCGGAGGGCGACAACGCCGTCGTTTCATGCTCGACAGTGTCGCAGCCAGCCTGGTTGGGCCGAACGCAACAGCGCCCCTTGGGATGCTCGAAATCCGGACACGATGCCCTATTTCGCTGCGATCGAATAGGACTAGACGTCCGAGATCCGACAACTTTCGAGCAGCTTTGGAATTCCCGATGCTAGACCCTCGAATTGAATAGGCAACACCATCGGAAAGCGAGCGAGGCCGATGTCACCGCGACCGATTATCGCCTCCTTTAGAGGCGATTCGCGCCGAGCCGCGCCGGGCGCACGCCCACGTTGAGTAGCCAGTCGGCGGCGGCCCCATCACCCGTCTCGTGCCCGCCTACCAATCGCTCGTATTCTTGGCTGTTCGGATATTGACAGTGGAGGTCCTTGGCCAGACAATGTCAGCGCAACACTGCGACTCGGCCTGCTCAGGGACAGCGGAGGACGAGTGATGGGAGATTCGACGGCCCAACGGGAACCGGTTCCGCAGCCACTGCATGATGGGTCGCATGAGGCGCTTATCAGTCTCTCGCGCCGGGCGCTTGCCGAGGGAACATCGACACAGTCCGGAGCGGCCGCCCGCCGCGCGGCGCACCGGGGCTTTCAGCGGCGGGCGCGGATTCTAGCAAGCCAGGCACGCGCAGCGCGGGGTCCTGCGGCGCTGCAGCTCCGCCTCGAGGCGCAGCGCGCGCTGGCACACGCGGTAGTCGCTGCGAATCTGGATGAGGTGGGGCCCAACCTGAAGGGCCGCCGTCAGGTTGGCGCACGAGGATAGAGCGGAGCGGTCATGGTGCACTTGTCGCCTGCAGGAGGTCGGTGATGGGCACAGAGCTCGAGGTTCCGGCCGCGGGGGTCGCTGCACTCACGGTATCGCCCAATCCTGCAGGCTGGGGCAGCGTGCTTCGCATCGAGGGGATTAGCGTCGCGCCCTCCGAGAGTCCTCCGACGGTTGTTCTCGAACGCGACGGCGAGTCCATCCCGCTCGGCAGCGTCGCCGGCGAGGCGGGCATCGCGGTCAGAACGCCGGCCACAGGCACCGATGGCGCGTACGACCTTGTCGTGAAGAGCGCAAGTGGGGTGGCACGCCTTCCCTTGGCGCTCAGCGCTCAGGCCCCGGCCGCCGCGCTGCTGGCCACCATGCTGGTGTCGCCGAATCCGGCCACCTGGGGCCAGGACCTGGTGCTCAGCGGAGTCGGCTTCGGTCCCCCCACGGGCAGGGTTTCGATCTTCGACGCCGCGCACAACACCACGACACTCAGCGTGAGCGCGTGGTCGCCGATCGAGGTCATCGCGGGGCTGCCGGCTGTCGCGCCTGCCGGTGGTGACGGCAACTACCTCGTCGTGGCCCAGCCAGCGACGGGCCCGGCGATGCAGGCCACGGTCGCGGTTAAGACAGCACTGGCGACGCCTCCGGGAACACCGTTCGTGCCCACCCTGCCGGCCCTGTCATCCGATCCACTGCTGCTGCTCGACCCAATGGCAAGCGCCGACCGCAACCTGCTAGCTGCGGCTGGCAAGGCGGCAGCCAAATGGCGTTACGAGTACCTTCGTGCAGAGGCGACCGCCGCAGCACAGCGCGTGACCGCCTACGAGGCGGACGTCCTGTCGCTGATGCAGCTGACGCTTGCCAAGGTCGCCTCAGCGGAGCAGTTGCTGAACCCAGCCCTGATCGCCGCCGTCCAGGCGCTGCAGAACGACACGCAGACGCTCGGTTCGCTGGCAGAGTCTCAGGACCTCACCGACATCGTCAACGACGTCGCCGACAAGGTCACGTCGCTGCTGCTGCTTGCGGCGGTGATCGAGTGGCTGACCACGCACGACGTCATCGACTTCTGGGTGGGCCTCTTCGACGCCCTCATCGACGACATCGCGGCGTTCGACTCTGGTGGGTCGCGCACCAAGAGGTACCTCGACAAGGCGTTCAACCTCCTCGACATCAAAGATCTGGTGCAGGGTCTGCTCAACAGCCTGGACGACGAGATCAACGCCTTCGTCGCACCCTTGCGGCGCGCCGTGGCTGAGGTCATCGGCGGTACCGATCAGGCGATGGCCGAGGTGTTCAGCAATTTCGACCTGCCCCTGACCGAGCAGGCGCCCGCCGCCGCCGGGACCGCGGACGTGGCGGACGTCAACCCGCTGGGAGCGGTCGAAAACAAGCTGAACGACGCTCTGGAATCCCTGATCGAGAAGATCAGAAGCGCGATCGACACTATCTTCGACCTGGCCCACCTCGACAACCTGCGCAAGAAGTTCCGCGATCTCATGTTCGACTTCCTGGTGCTCCCCATCCTCGCCATCCTGGCGGTGGGTGTGGCCGCCGGACCCTTCGGCGCCGCGATTATCGCGGCAATCGTGTGCATCGCCCTGATCGAGCTGCTGCACCTGGTGCTCGGCTGGCTGACCGGCCCCTTGCTTGGAGAGATCGACAAGCTCAAGAAGAAGGTGCTCGACGCGGTGGGCCGACTGCAGCAGCTGCTCGGCCGCGAGGCGGGCCTCATCGGGGCGACGGATCCCAGTTACGTGCTGCAGATCGTTTCGGGTGAGTTGCGCGAGCTCAAGGACGTCCTGCCCCGCGAGTACTTGGACGCGGTGGCGGATCTCCTCGCCCAGGCGCGCGACACCATCCTCAGGGACGCGCTGGCGCTGGCACACGGTGCCGAGCAGGCGCTCGGACTGGAGAACGCAACCGCTTTCGACGCGATCGGCTTCGACTACCGCACCGGGCTGCCGCTGGCGGCACAGCTGCCGGGCGGCTCGGACCCGAGCTTCCTGTCGGGAGCCGCGCTGGTGCGCGACCTGGGCCAGCTCGAACGCCAGCGAGTTGGAGATACTGATGGCAAGAACTTGCAGATCACACACCGGTTGTCCATCCAGGCGCTGCTGGGCGATCCCGGCCGCTTCCTGGAGTTTCTCCACACGGGACGGCTGAGCCTCGACCTCACCACGCAGAACCTCGTCGACATCCACTATCCCGGTGTTTATCGTGCGCTGATCAAGGAGATCCGCGTTGCGGGCGTATTCCCGCCGGGAACGGCTGGGCTCACTCCCAATGCCGGCATTCCGGTGACCATCACGCACCTTGGCGAATCGAGAACGCGGATCAAGGAGGGGGCAAACCCGAGTGCGCCCCCGATCGCGCTGCCGTCGTGCCTGCCGGGAACGCAGGATTCCTTTCTGCAGCAGCTGCTGGGCACGGTCCCGCCGGGGCCGGCGCGGCCGATCCTCCATCCGATCGCCGTTGCGCGAGGAGGTGTGTCATGACGACATCGAGCGTGCTCAGCAGGGCGATGGACGAAAGCGCCAAAGCGTACGACCAGCTGCATCCGCATCCAGGAGATCCCGTACCGTGGCCGAGCGTCGTCGGCTGCTGGACCGCCTGGGCCGAGAGCCTTCCCGGTGCGCTGGCTGACGGCGCGTCGAGGGTGTCCTGCGGCGCGGTCGACGGGGCGCTGATCGCCTCAGGCGCTCGCGGGCTGCTGGCAGCGCAGCTCGCCGACTACGATGCCGAGACGGGCTGGATTGGCCTCATCCTCCACCTGCCGCTCGATGACGCCAGCTACCAGACGATCAAAGCGCAGGCCATTGACACCATCCTCAATGGGTACACTGACACGCACGGCACGTTCCATCCCGGCGTCCTCGCGCTCGCCGGGGAGGCGTACAACCAAGCTGTCGCCCAGCTGGAGCAGCGGATCGGCAAATGGGGTGTGGCCAGCATCCTGCCGGATCCAGACGAGAACATCAGCGCACTGGGTTTCAAGACCCTCGTCCGCACCATGGAGCCCGAGGCGACGGTATTCAACCTGTTCCCGGCGTCGGGCCTGTTCGCGGCAACGGCGATGAGCCCAGTGGCAGGCGCAAACGACTTAGCGCCGACGACCGCGGCGGTGACGTCGCAGTACCGCCCGTTCGAGAACCGCGGTCTCGAGGGCCGCCTGCTCATCGAGTTTCCGTCGCTGGTACCGGCGCCGGGAACGCTGACGGCGGGGTTGCCCGCGACGGGGACCGCCTCGGTGCTTGGCGCACCCGCCCTCCAAGACCTAGTTCTGGATATCACCTTCGAGGGGTGTTACCACCCGGATCTCGCGTCGGCAGCCCGGGCGAGCCGCGTTCAGCAGGCAGAGGCGCTCGGCCTGGCGAGCTCGATCGCCAGCAGGACGGCCAACCCCATCATGATGCCCGGGATTCTGCCGACCTTGTCCGTTGGTGCAGGCGAGGTTCAGACCTTCCACTTCAGCCTGCGGGCGCATCGGAACCGGACGCTGCAGACTTGGATCGCCGCCGTCCAGGACCTCCAGGCCGCGGGTCAGCCGACAGGCACGCTCAATCTTCCCATCGACCCGAGCACCGTTGCACCACTGGGTCGCGACGATCCCTTCACTCCACTGTCGAACCTGCCGCAGTTCAGCGTGCAGTTGGTGCCCGCTGTGGCGCCGACGTTGACGACGCTCGCCCAGCTGGAGTCGACGCTACAGATCACGCTGTCCGACCTGGGGGTTGCGAACGCGACAATCGACGTCTCACGCGGCCTGAGGCCGCAGGTCGTGGAAGTCGGCATCGCTGTGATCCGAACCAAGGACAGCGTTCGGAACTTCGAGTACAACGCCCCCGACGACAGCCTGACCATCACCGATCCCTACCACGCAGTGACGCTGGCATCGATCGATCCGGGGCTCGCTCCCTTCCTGCCACTACTCAATCCCGGCGACGATCTGCCGGCGCTGGCAACGCGCGGAGCGCAACCGCCGAATCCACTGGTGTTGGATCCGGGTCAGACGAATCCGGTCGGTCTCGCCGTCGGCCTGGCTAATGCGTTTCCAACGGTTGAGGGAAACGTGGCGTCTCGCATCTATGACATCATCTTCAGCATCAGCGTTTCAGTGCCCGCAGTCGACGTCGGGGACAGCGCAATCGGCGAGATCTGAGCTGCCCAAACGGGCTTCAGTGAGCGAACAGCATTTGAACCGCCCGAGGGACGGGACGAAGGCGCGGCGATCATCAGGCGCCAGCTGGATTTGGCCTCACGGCGCGCCGCCCAGCCGCGGCGCTGTCGAGGCTCCGTCTGTCGCCAGCCGGAGCGCCAAGACCTTAAGGCACTCAAGTGCCTTTAACGATGAATAAGGGCTCGTGCACGCACAAGCCGGGCACAGGCAAAAGGGGACCCAGTAGCGGCAAGCCGTCTCGCCTGCCACTTGAACGGGTTAATGACGGACGAGCCCTACGGACCGGTAACCGGCCAATAGCAAACGTCTCGTGCGGAGGGCGCCTCACAGGCGCGAACAGGAGCGCCCCCGAACGGCCATCGACTCTCCTCTCTCGCCCGGCTCCTACACGTGACGCGACAGCGGCCCGCATCGAGGCAGGCGTTCACCATCGCAAGCGCGCTCGGTGGGCTGCGTTTGCTTGCCGCCATACGACCGTGATCACTTTCACCGCGATCCCGCGGTCAGCTCGGGCTCGACAAGCCACACCGGCAACGTGCTCCGGGTAGCTTTCGGTGAGTTCGTCGGGAGCGAAAATGAGTGCCGGCACCTTGCCCGATAATGCGCCTCCCAAGTCGTCCCATGGCTATCCGTTTCATAGATAAGGGCCTGTCAACAAACCGAGCGAGTACGGCACCTGTTCTGCGCACGGTATCGATCCCGATCTCTCAGCGACTGCGTGCTCCCTTCCCTCTACACCAGTCACGAACAACTGCAGCAGTGGCAACGATTGGAATAAGCAGCCAAGCACGAACGTCCTGCGCCACGAGATCGTCGATGAGCTTTCGGGACGGCCGTGGCCACCGCGGCTCGGTCCTGTCATCGACCGAGCATGGGTCGGTTCCGGCGACGACCAAGGGGCCGACGTCGTGCGCTGTACCTGCCTCGCGATAGGGAACTACTGCGGGTGTGTCTGATCAAATCGGTCTTTCCCGGCCGTTCGACGGAAGTACGCGCAGAGTCCGGTTCCACTCCGAGAGATGCGGTCATGATCGGTGCTCTATGGCGGCGAAGATGATCCGACTCCGGTACCCGTCGAAGTGCGCTCATTGCGAGGTCGCGCTGCCGGGGGGTACCAACGCGTGGTGGGACGTCGACGATCGCAGCGGGTCCTGCCTGGGCTGTCATGGCGATCGCCTCGACGACACCGACGCAATAGGCCCGCGTGAGGTCGCCGCTGGGACCGTCTCGGCGCCGGGTCCTGGGCTGGCTGGCGTCGGCGTGGCGGGAGCGTCGGCCCGGCAGGAGTACCTGCACCGCCATGACCGGCGCGAGGAGCGGATAGAGGCGAAGTGGGGACGCCTCGCCGGCGTCGTGAAGTTCGTGTCCGACGACCCGCAATCCACGATGGCGTGGGCCAAGGGCTCCGACGGCGAGCGTCGTCTGGCCGCCCACCTCCAGGGGGCTCTGGGGGAGCGTGCGGTCCTCCTCCACGACCGGAAGGTCCCGGGAACGTGCGGCAACATCGACCATCTCGCCATTGCTTCGTCAGGGGTGTGGGTGATCGACGCCAAGAACTACACCGGCGTGGTCGAGCATCGTGACGTCGGTGGGTGGCTGCGGTCCGACCTGCGGATCTATGTTGGCGGCCGCGACCGAACCAAGATCGCAGGCGGCATGGGCTGGCAGCTCGACGCGGTCCGCGCCGCGCTCGACGGTGTGCCCGTGCCCGTGCACGCTGCGGTTTGTTTCATCGAGGGGGAATGGAAGCTCTTCGCGAAGCCCTTCCAACACGCCGGGGTGTGGGTCACCTGGGCCAAGAAGCTGGCCGAAATGATCGCCGAGCAGGGACCATTGAGCATGGGCGAAGTTGCCGGCGTCGCCAACCGCCTCGGCACCGCGCTACCCCCGGTCCCGTCCAAAGAGTAGACGCCAGGGTTTGGAGCGACCCACCACCTCCCCGCCAGCTCGTCCTCCGAATCCGACGCATCGTTGCCCTACAGCCCCCACGGCGAGACCGATATGTGGGTCGGGAACACCGCTCGATCCCGCCGGATAAAGGACGCGGGATGTCACCATCGCGCTAACATTATCGTACGGATCCTTTATGGCGATCTTTCGCATCGTCTGTTCTGGTGTCTGCTGGGATTCCTGCCACGACCCACCGGGCCCCTGTCCAACGTCGGCCGGGGGCGGTGCGGTGCTCACGGTTGCGTGCGACGTTCCGGTGGGATGAGCGATTGTTGCATGGCGCGGGCGAGCCACATTTCGTAGCGATCAGCGGGCCAGCCTCGGTCGGTCACAAGCGCGGTCCACCAGGCGGGATCCTTCAGTGTCCAGAGGATGTCGGTCGCGCTGTCGAGGTCGACGTCGTGGCGAAGCGGGCCGAGCGCGGCCAAGGCCTCGATGGTTATGCGGGCGCCGGTGTGCCGCCATTGTTTGAGTGTCGCGTACAGCTGAGCGATGTCGTCGTCGGTTGCTGCAGCGTTGCGTACGGTCTCGTACAACGGTGCAACCCGCTGGTTGATCATGCGGTCATTGCGGGCTTGGAGCTGGAGGATGCCGTACTGGTCAGGTTGGTGCAGGGCCTCTTTAACCCACGGCCGGTCTTTGACTGCGATAGGGGCATCATCGCCCGCGAGGGTCAGATCCAAGGCGGCCTTGAGCAAGGCCGCCTTGCCGGTGAAGGCGGTGTACACGGTGGGCCGGGCCACGCCGGCGTGCGCCGCGATCTGATCGATCGAGGTCTGCGCGTACCCCTGGCTGGCGAACAGCTCTGCCGCTGACCGCACGATGCGCGTCCGGGTATCGGCAGCGTTCTGTCGGCGGAGGGCTGATTCGTAGCGACGGGGCTTGACTTCCTCGGCCATTTCTCTATACTCCACGTATATCCGATAGTGGACAAGTCTAACTGATTGGAGTGGTCTGATGAGCACGGAGCACGAGCCGTATTCCCTCGACGCCGGGCAGGGTACGGCCCACTGGTTCTTCGGAAGCTTGGTCACTGTCAAGGCGGCCTCGGAACAGACCGACGGCCAGTTCGCGCTGACCGAGTTCGTCAATCCCCCGGCCTTCGCCAGCCCCTTGCACGTGCACCATGATGAACACGAGGCCTTCTACGTCCTCGAGGGCAACGCCGAAGTTCACTGCGGGGACGAGTCGTTCGCCGTGGGTCCCGGCAGCTTTGTCATGCTGCCAAAGGGAATCCCACACTGGCACGAAGTCGGCGCCGAAATGCCTCTGCGCAGCTTGGTGCTCACGACTGGACAGTTTGAGCGATACGTCGCCGCTTGCGGGGAACCGGCCTCCAGGCCTGAGCTGCCCCCGCCGAGTTCCCCCGATTTGGATCGAGCCGCAGCTGCTGGTCAACGCTTCCGCATCGATACCCTCGGGCCCCCTCCCGTGTCGCGGTCGCTGTAACACCCGCCGGCGTGCAGGACCGAACTGGGCGAAGTTCCGTCCTACTTCGGATCCTGCGCGGAGCGAACGCATACGCGAGGGTTCGACCTCCGCTCAAGCCGATACCTTCAGCAGGGTAGCCAGTTATCGGACATCCTGCTCACGGCGAAACGCAGACTATAGGACGTGGCGAGTCGCTGATGGCGACACCGTTATGTGCGCTTAATCCACCGCTCATAATGTCGGCGAGCAGCCAGAAGAGCGCCAGATAACGGCACGTCGTGCGCACTCGGTAACTGCGGTCGGGGGCTACCCGCGCATCGTTGACTTCTGTATGTGGTCCTTTGGCGGCCATTCGGAAGCTGGTCCTGCAGGCCCGGGGGCCCGGCGTGTCGTTGTGTTCTGGTCGGTACTCCGCCGTCACGGGGGGAGAGGTTGGCCCGAGAAGAGGAGGCGTTCTTGGAACCGGCCCGGATCGGTCGGGCTGTAGAACGGTGCCGCCCAGTCCGGGGTGGTGTTGAGGGTGATGTCGACGGTGGCGCCGGTTTTGGGGTCGGGACCGGGTGTGTTCTCGTCGAGGCCCAGGCGGGCCCGAAACCGGTACTGGTTGAATAGCCGCATGTATTCTCCCAGGTAGATGTCGGCAATAGCGGTGTTGCCCCGGATCACCAGCATGTTCTCGTCGCTGGAGCTGGTGGAGTTGTCGGAGAAGTTGGCCGAGCCGGTGATGACGATCGGGTCGTCGCTCAGCGGGTTGATCAGCAGGATCTTGGTGTGGATGTACACCACGAAGTTGGTGAGGCCCAGTTGCTTCGAGTTGACCTCCTTCAGCCACTGGCCGAACTGGTCGGGGACGAAGGCGCCACCGGTGATCTGGTTCTCGGGGTGGCCGTCGCGGACCGATAGGGCAACGGTTTTCGTGGTTTCGTTGTCGACCAGGGCGTAGCGGAGCTGATCGGCGTGCTCATCGAACACGGTCTTGATACTGCCGGAGAGACCGAACGGGGCGGCGATGAAGGTGCCGCCGGTGGCGTGGCGGATGAGGTCGGCGTACCAGTCCAAGGCGCTGTTGTCGGTGCGGGGCGAGAACATGCAGTGCACCCCCGTCTGAGGTGAACGGTCGGCCTGCTCGGGGATGGGCGTGTCGTTGATCGTCCACGCCTTGATCGCGGGCGGGGCGGGGTCACCGCAGAGCTCGGTCCAGTACCCGAAGTAGTGCGCCGCGATGGTCGGGTCCCACAAGGCGTGACCGACGTTGGCGTGGCCGAAGAGGCCGGCGTCGGTCCAGTTGGTCGATCCTGTCCACACCGCGATCGGCGCGCCGTGCTGGCTGAGGACAAGGAACTTGTTGTGCTTGATGGTTGCGCCCGCCGCTCGTTTGCCCGTGATGGCCTCGATGTGGGCGGCGGCCACGGCGGCGTCGTTTTTGACGGCGGGCGAACCATTCATGGCCGTGCCGTCGAACAGGACCTTCACGTCGGCGCCCCGGTCATGAGCCGCGAGCAACGCGCCGAGGGCAGCCGGGTATTGGAACTCGTATATCGACCCCCGGATCTGCCACGAGGAGTCGGCCGCGGTCGCGATGAAAGCGAGGAGCGCTTCCTCCAGGCCTCGTGACAACCAGATGTAGGCGGCCCGGTCCGGGACCAGGTCAGGTCGCATATTGCCGAACTCCCTGACGTAGGCCTGGGACGCCACCGCGGCCCGGTTGAACCACACGGCATGTCCATTGCCGTGATCGACGGTCTCGGTGGTGACCTCGACGGTGGCCTCGGCCAAAGCGGCGAGCTGGTCCGGCGTTCCGCCCTGGGCCACCACCCGGTAGCTGTAGGCCATGCCCGGCGAGACGGTGTAGTCGCCCCGCAGGAACTCTTGGAACGGATTGCGGTCCGACCCGAACAGGGAGGGGTCCGGTGTCTGACCCGCGTCGCGGGCCGCTTTGACGACCGCATCGTGGGTGGGAAACAAGATGTCGTTCCACATCCAATACGTCTCGCCCGTGGCGTGGTTGATCCGTTGGATGGAGAAGCCCAGCAGCTCGATCGCCCGGGCCGAATCGAAATCCATCCCGATCAGCACCACATGGGTGCCCACCGCGGCGAAAACAGTCAGACCGTCGACAGCCGCCCGAACCCGCATACCGACGAGGGTACGCCCGCGTCGAGCGCCAGTGCTTGACCGCCATTTTTTCGGATATCTCCTCGTCGAAGCCCGCCTGCCACGAGTGTGATTTCGGCGAAGCTGTCACACGGTTCGGGCGGAAATGGCACCCCGGCGTCGCGGATGGTCCGTATTGTGAGGTCGTGCGAAACGTAAAGACGGTCCCCGCTGGTATAAAGGTGTCGTTGACACGCCACCGCGTCGTTGAGGGCCAAGAGGACGGGGTTGATGCCTGGATGACCATGCTCAACGACCGGGCCGAGGAGTGCGTGGCTACCCTCGACGGGGAGCAGATGGCCGTGGAAGCGATCTTCCGGATCCGAGACGACCAGGGCGACTGGCTCTACTGGTTCGAGCTGCATGGCGAGAGCGGAGGCGCAATCACTGGCGACCACGCCGTTGACCGAGACCATATGGCGTTTTCTCAGCGGTGCAAGGTCCCCGGGTTTGTCGAGGCCGAACCACTCCTCTTGCTCCTGCCCACCAAGATCCGCGACGCGATCACCGACTGGCTTAACGCCCCACAGCCATAGGCAGGGGCAGAGCGCGTGCGTCCGATCGATTCGAGCGGGCTCGGCTCGGAGTACTCGCCACGCGAACGAAAAGATATTGATGCTTGAGGCGCACGAAGCCCGATCGGCGCCAACCTTGCGGCTGTTTCGATCGATCGGTACCCCGCCAGTGTGGTCCGGGCTCTTGCTGGCAAGGTAGAACGGCTCGACGAGAACCGTCCTACTTCGGCACCTACCTCGCGCTCAATAACGTTCGCCGCCGCCGTCGGAGCGGAAGGGCCGGCAAACGGGATGGCGGGTTGGCTCCTTGCTACCGCCGGCGGAACAGCAGGTTCAGCACGATCGACAGAATGACCGAGGTGGCGATCGGCACGTATACGCGGAGGTTCTTCTTCCCGAACGACAGGTCGCCCGGAAGGCGGCTCATACCAAGGGCGCTGCCGGCGAGGAACACCAAGCCAAGGACGGCCAGCACCACCGCACCGACAGCAGGACCTTCCCGATCTGCGACGCATCCACACTGGCCAACCTACCCACGCTCGCAACCGTTGAAGGAGCTGATGCCTGACATCGATCGGGAGTCTCAGTCTCAGGTCGCCGGGCCCGCCGACGAGGGCACTCGACCGACCAACCATCCCCTATCGCTCAGCCGGCTAGGCCGGCAGCCCCGCCACCGAACGCCGGCTCCCGGACCCGCGCCGCCCCACCCAGCGCCACGCGAGACTCGGCAACATGTACGTCGTCCACGGGACCCGAAAGTTCCTCGAACGGGTCGACGCTCGTTCCCGGGCCGAGGTCGGTCGTCCGACGACGGTCCTCGGCGGCTGGTACGCGACGGTCCTGTTCTGGAAGCCCCAGGCCGGGCTGTTCGTCAACGAGTCGACCTTGCTGCCGGACTGCTTCACTTCGCCCCCGCGGCCACGGTCGTCGTCCGGTTCCCCGCGGCACCGGACAGAC
>CAWBSR010000014.1:0-20830 GCA_963791545.1 uncultured Actinomycetota bacterium | reverse complement strand
GGCACAGGGTCCGCCATCCAACTCGACCGCTGCCAGGACCCAGCGAATCGTGGAGCGCGTTCCAGTGGCAGTGGAGCGCGATACATGAGTTGTGTTGGGCGTTGCTGGGCGCGTTACCCCGTTCCGGGTCGGTCGTGTTGCTGGTCAGGGCATCAGGGTGGCCTCTGAGGAGTTTTCTGAGGACTCTGAGCGTCCCTCGGTGGGTCGCCGCCGAGGCGGCCGCCGAGGCGCAGGCTGACGCTATGGGATCAACCAAGGTTGGGGTGGGTGGCCCGGCGCCGCACAGCGTGGAGGCGGAGGCGGCGGTGTTGGGCACCATGTTGCAGCTCGGCGTCTATGGCGAGGCGGCGTGTCGGGTGGCACTAACCGGGTTGTCGGCCGGGGACTTCTACTCCCCCGCCCACGGACATGTCTTCGAGGCCATCGCCCGACTGGTCGACGCCGGCCATCCCCCCGATGTCGGCCTGGTCGTCGACCAGCTCCGCCGCGACGGCCTCCTGGAAGCCTCCGGTGACGCCATCGCCGTCCTATCACTGCTGAACGAGGCGCCCGCCGCATCGGGTGCCCCCCGGTGGGTGCAAACCGTGGCCGAGCTGGCCGACCAACGCCGGGAACAGGCCGCCGCGCTGGAGCTGGCCACCGCGGCCGCCGCCGGCGACGAGACCGCAGGTTGCGGGCCCGGGAGGAACTGGAACGCCTCGCCCAGCGAGGCCCCCGGGGACGGCGCCCCGGGTCGCAGCCGCCCGCCACCGCCGAGACCATCCTGGCGGAGCTGCTGGAGGATTTTGCCCACCCCGAAGACGCTGTCACTATCTCCACCGGGATCGTCACCCTGGACCGGATGCTGGCCGGGGGCGGGTGGCGGCCCGGGCTGTTCCTCCTGGCCGCCGGCCCCGGGGTGGGCAAGAGCGCCTTCGCCCTCCAATCGTCTCTGCGGGCCGTCGGTGCCGGCCATGTGGTGCTGTACGTGTCGATCGAGCAGTCCCCCAAAGAACTGGTGGGGCGCATCTTCTGCCGGGAACTCCAAGCCCCCATCTCCACCTACTGGAACCGCGACCCCGCCCTGGCGGCGGGGATGCGGGAACGTGGTGGGCTCATCGACCTGGCCCGCCTCCACATCCAAGAAGACCCCTACGTGGCGGGCGAGGACTTCGAGGGCACCGTGGGGCGCATCCGGCGTTGGACCGCCGAGCTGTGTCGCTCCAGCGGGCGTCGTCCCCTGGTGGTGGTCGACTACCTGCAACGCCTCCGTCCCGCCGAAGCCGACCGCCGCCTCGACGAACGCCTCCGGGTGTCCATGGCCTGCCTCGGGTTACGACAACTGGCCCGCGACCTCGAAGTCCCGGTGCTGGCCATCAGCTCAGTGGGACGCACCAGCTACTCCGGCCAGGCGGGCCTGGACTGGTTCAAAGGATCCGGTGACCTGGAGTACGACGCCGACTGCTGCCTGCTCCTCAAACCCAAAGACGACCAAGGCGACGGCGCCGCCCGCCACTCCGCCATCCCCGTCGACCTGCACGTCATGAAAAGCCGCTACGGAGAGCTCACCTTCGACCACCCCATCAACCTCACCTTCGACCGCCGCTACGGCACCTTCACCGAACCCCGCCCCACCACCGGCGGCGGGGCTCCCCCACCACCACGCCTCGCCCCGGTGCACTGAGTTCGCTCTCCTACTCAACTGAGTGCTGACTCATTTGAGTAATAACGCGGACGAGTATCCGCGTTGGTGAGTGATTGATGTCTTACTCTCTTACTCATCCGAGTAAAGCAGGGGAGTTACAAGTTGACGATCGTCTGCATCGCCGGTACCAAGGGCGGGGTTGGAAAAACGACCACTGCCGTTTGTCTCGCCCAAGAGGCTGCCGGTCGCGGTCTCGACACCTTGCTTCTCGACCTCGATCCGCAAGGCACCGCCGCCGAATGGGCTCCCGAACTAGCGAAGAACCTGGCCCCCGTCCAACACGCCGACGACATCCGGACCGCCGCCGCCGATCACCACTTGGTCTTTCTTGACACCGCCCCTGGGGCGGGGGTGGGCGCCATCGCCGCCCTCGAGGCCGCGGATCTCGTCCTGGCAGTCACCGGCTTGGGGCCAGGGGAGATGCGGGGGCTGCAACACCTCCTGCGCATGGTCGATCCCGACCTCATCATCCCCACCCGTTTCGACGGCCGTCGCTCCATGCACCGTTGGGGCCTCGACGCGCTGCGGTCGCGGTGGCCTGACATCACCACGACGCCGGTTCCCATGGCCGCCATCGTCGAGCGGGCCCAGGCGGATCAGGACACTCTGCCCCTTGTGTCACGGCCGGCGATCGCCTACCGGGAGATCCTCGACCAACTCCTTACCTTGATGGGCAGCAACTGATATGGCGAAGGTAAAGACCACGGATCCCTACGGTCCCGGCTTCTTCGGAGAAGAACGTCCTGCACCCGAACCGGTCTCCGAAGGGACCTCTGCCCAGCCAGATGCTGTAGTTGCGGTTGCCACGCCGTCGGTCGTATCAGCGCCACGCGATCGCCTCGAGGGTGGGGGAGAGCCCAGCACTGTCGTAGCCCACCAAGATGTGACTCGGTCCACGGTGCGGCTGAACGCTGACATAGACCGTGACCTTCACCGACGGCTGCGTCTACGAGTGGCGTCCGAGGGGATCACCATCGCCGAGTTCCTCCGCGAGATCCTTCAGCGAGAGCTGGGGTGAAGTAGCGACACTCGAGGGCTCGATGGATGGTCCCGTCGGTGCCGGGGGTTCGGACTGGGTGTGGGTGACGAGCGGGTCACGTCGGTCGCGCTGGGGGTGAGTGGCAGGCGATAGTGGGTGCCGGTGGGGTAGGGGCGGGGTCCGGTTCGGGTCGGTTGCCGGGGTTTGACCGAGGTTGCTGAAGCGGCCAGGTCTAAGTCTTCTTCACACCCTTGCATCATGATGCCGACAGGGATCTCGGCTACAATTTGCGCTGGGACCGCAGGCGGTTGGACAGCGTGTAGCGCCGTTGACGGATAGATGATTTAGGATGATAGGGCTGTCGGGTTCGGGTTGGTGGAGGTGGTTGTGGCCGGGGTGCATAAGACGGCGTTGGTGGTGGATGACGAGTTGGTGGCGGCGGCCCGGGTGGTGTTGGGGACCCGGGGTTTGCGGGACACGGTGGACGCGGCCTTGCGGGCGGTGGTCGACGCTGACCGGCGGCGTCGTCATGTGGAGCGCCTGGTGGCGGGGCCGGGGGATCTGGGGGATCCGGCGGTGATGGCCCAAGCGTGGCAGAAGTAGGCGGGGCGGGGTGGCGTCGTTCCTGGCCGACAAGAGCGCCTTGGCCCGGTTGCATGTGGCTGCGGTGGGGGAGGTGTTGGCGCCGCTGTTGTTGGCGGGGCGGGTGGCTACGTGTGCGGTGATCGATTTGGAGTTGGGTTGGTCGGCCAGGCGGGGTTCGGATTGGGAGGCGATCATCGATGAGCGCCGTGGTTTCCCGCGGGTCGCGGTGACCGCCGAGGTGTGCGAACGGGCGTTGGTGGTGCAGGGCCTGTTGGCGGGGCGGGGTCAGCATCGGGCGGTGCCGATCCCGGATCTGCTGGTGGCGGCGACGGCGGAGGCGGCGGGTCTGGTGGTGTTGCACTACGACGCCGATTTCGATCTGGTGGCCAAGGTGACCGGCCAGGAGATGCGCTGGGTGGTGCCGCGGGGCAGCGTCGCCTGAGATTCGGACAGGGGTAGGGGAGGGGGAGCCGGGTGTTTTCGGTGGGGAAGTTGGCGGCGGGCGGGGAGCGCTACTACCTGGATTCGGTGGCCAAAGGGGTGGAGGACTACTACCTGGGGGCGGGTGAGGCGCCGGGGGTGTGGTTGGGTTCGGCGTGTCCCGGGCTGGGCCTGTCGGGGACGGTGGATGGCCGGGATCTGACAGCGGTGCTGGGTGGCCGCCACCCCGCGACCGATGAGGGTTTGGTGTCGGGGAAGGCGGCGGCGGCGGGCCGGGTGCCGGGGTTCGATTTGACGTTCTCGGCCCCCAAGTCGGTGTCGCTGCTGTTCGCGTTGGGTGACGAGGCGGTGGCGTTGGCGACCCGGGAGGCGCATGACCGGGCGGTGGTCCAGGCGTTGGGGTTCTTGGAGGCGGAGGCGGCGAGGGTGCGCCGGGGTCACGACGGTCTGGTGGTGGAGCCGTCGGCGGGGTTGGTGGGGGCGGGGTTCCGGCATCGCAGCTCGCGGGCCGGTGACCCGCAGCTGCACACCCATGTCCTGGTGGCCAACGTGGGGAGAGGGGAGGACGGACGCTGGTCGGCGTTGGACGCCCGGGCGTTGTTCACCCACGGCAAGACGGCGTCGCTGCTGTACCAGGCGGCGCTGCGGGCCGAGCTGACCCGTTCTCTCGGTGTCGCGTGGGGGCCGGTGACCAAGGGGATCGCCGAGGTGGCCGGCTTCACCCGGGGGGAGCTGTTGGTGTTCTCGCAGCGCCGGGCGGAGATCGAGACCCGACTGGCGGAGGTGGGCGCCGGCTCGGCTAGGGCGGCGCAGGCGGCGGCGTTGGACACCCGCCAGGCCAAGACCCGGGCCCAGCGGGTCGACACGGGTGCGTTGGCCCGGGTGAACGCCCGGGACTACGGCGTCGAGCCTCCGGCCCTGGTCGACGAGTGGCGCCGCCGGGGCGGCGAGGCGGGTGTCGACGAGAACAGGGTCGCCGGTCTGTTGGGGCCGGCCCGGGAGCCGGTCTACCCGGACTTGACCAAGTTGGCGGGCCGGTTGTTGGGGCCGTCGGGGTTGACGGAGCAGGCGTCGACGTTCGACCGTCGCGACGTGCTGCGGGCTTTGGCGGCCGCCCACCCCGAAGGCGCCGACGTGGCCACGCTGCGGGCCCAGGCGGACTGGTTCTTGGGCCTGGCGGGTCTGGTGCGGGTCGGCCCGGCCGGCCATCTCCGCACGATCGACGCCATCCGCCGTAGTGACGGCCGGTCGGTGGTGTCGGAGACCGGTCCCCGCTGGACAACCGCGGATCTGCTGGCGGTGGAAACCACAATGTTGCAGGCGACGTGGGAACGCCGATCGGCCGGGGTGGGGGTGGCCCGCCCGGAGGCGTTGGCGTGGGCGGTCGAGGCTCGGCCGACGTTGGCGGGGGAGCAGCGGGTGATGGTGGAACGGCTGTGCTCCTCGGGGGCCGGTGTCGAGGTGGTGGTGGGGGTGGCGGGGGCGGGGAAAACGTTCGCCCTCGACGCGTCCCGCGCTGCCTGGGAGGCCAGCGGGATCCCCGTTGTGGGCGCCGCCCTGTCGGCTCGGGCGGCCCAGGAACTGTCGGGCGGGTCGGGGATCGAGTCGACCACCCTGGCCCGCCTGCTGGCCGACGCCTCCCGGCCCGAGGGTCGCCTGCCGGGCGGGGCGGTGGTGGTGGTCGACGAGGCCTCGATGGTCGGCACCCGGACCCTGGCCCGCCTGGTGGAGTTGACCGGGGCGGCGGGCGGGAAGCTGGTGTTGGTGGGCGACCCCCGCCAGTTGCCCGAGATCGACGCGGGCGGCGCCTTCAACGCCCTGGCCCGCCATTTGGGGGCGTCGGTGTTGGTGGAGAACCGCCGTCAGGTGGAGGGCTGGGAACGGACTGCCCTGGGTCTGGTCCGCTCCGGGCGGGCGGTGGAGGCGGTGGCCGCCTACGGGGACCACGGCCGCATCCACCTGGCCCCGTCGGCGGAGGCGTCCCGGGCGGCCCTGGTGGCCGACTGGTGGGCTGCCCGCAGCGCCCACCCGGGGGAGCCGGCGGTCATGTTGGCCGGGCGGCGCAGCGACATCGACCGGCTCAACGCCTTGGCCCGGGCGGTCCGCAAAGACGCCGGGCAGCTCACCGGCCCCGAGGTTGACGTGGCTGGCCGAAGGTTCGCGGTCGGCGACGACATCCTGGCCCTGTCCAACGACCGTCGCCTCGGGGTCATCAACGGGGACCGGGGTCAGGTGACCGCCGTCGACCCGGACACCACGACGGTGACGGTGGCGGTGGGGGAGAAGACAGTGGAGCTTCCCGCCGGGTACCTGGCCGCGGGCCGCCTGGGTTACGGGTACGCCATGACGGTGTACAAGGCGCAAGGCATGACCACGGGGCGAACCTTCACCCTCGGCACGGACAGCCTGAGCGGCGAGGAGGGCTACGTGGCCCTGTCGCGGGGACGGGTCGCCAACCATCTCTACGCCGTCGTCCCCACCCCACCCGCCCGGAGCCCGTCCAGGACGGCCACGGTGTCCGACCCGCTGGTGGAGGCGTTGGCCCGCAGCCGGGCCCAGCATCTGGCCACCGAAGCCCTGCCCGACGTGCGTCGCCTGGCCCGCGACCACACCATCGCACAACTCGAGACCGAGGCGGCCGCCCTGGAGGCCGCCCTGCGGCGAGGTGTGGTCGGCGACCGCTCCGCCGATGTGGCCCCGGCCCGCTACCACGTCGACAACGCCCGAGCCCAGCTGGCGGCCGCCGCTACCGCCCGGGCCGACCTGGCCGCCCGCCTGGAGCGCACCGGCCCGTTCCGCCGGGCTGAGCGGGCCGCCCTCACCGCCCAGTTGCAGGCGGTCGATCAGTCGGCGGCCGGCTGGGCCCGCACCCTGGCGGTCCACCAACCGCACCTGGACGAGGCCGAAGCCCACCAGGCCCGCCGCCAACAATGGCTCGAGACCAACGCCGGCGACCTGGAACGCCACGCCGCCCTCCGAGCCGCGGTCGCCACCCGCCGGGGCGACCTGACCGCGGCCGCGGCCCTGAAACCGCCCGGCTGGCTGGTCGAGGCGCTCGGCGGCTACCCCGAGGGCCGGGCCGAGCGGCGCATCTGGCGTAACACCGCCGGCAACATTCTGGCCTGGCGGGAACGCCACGGTGTCACCGACACCGAACATCCCCTCGGCCCCCACCCCGCCGACCCCATCCAAGCCCTCCAGCACCGCCGACTGGTCCACGACCTCCACGACACCGTCCGCCGCCTGGGCCACCAACCCAACCGGAGGCCCGGCCACGAGCTCGGCATCGAAGCGGACCGGGGATTCGACCTCGGCCTGTAGGCGAGGGGCGCCTTTTTTGTTCTGGTGCTCGTCGAATCTGTGGGGACGCCAGTAGGCCCCGCCGTGTGGCGGGGCCTACTGGTGGGTGCGGGTGTTCGGTGGGTGCGGTTCAAGAGGCGTCCCGGGCTTGGCGGAACAGGTCGGCCAGTTCGGGCTTCATCCAGTAGGAGCTGCCGCCTTGGGGGTTGTACTCCGCTTCGAAGTGGAGCTCCCGGCCGAGTTTGACGAGGTAGCGGCCGGGCCAGGAGAGCACTCCCGCCACCCCGTAGATGCCGTTGGGGATGTCGTGCATCTTGGCCAGTTCCTCACCGGAGAACCGCTGGCCCGGGTTGTCGATGAGGGTGCTGAACAGCGCCCGGGCCCGGGCGGGGAACAGGTGCCACGCCTTCTTGGCGACCTCGAGCTTGAGCAGAGGGGTGTACTCCCGGGAGACGTCGCCGGTGCACTTCGAGAGGTGTTACAGGCTGCCAACGCAGCAGCGCACGGGGTATCCCTGCCAGCGAATGTGCGGGACTTCGCCTTCGTTGAGGGTCCACGGATCCTCGCCTTCCTTGACAGCCTGGAGCCACGAGCGCGCCTGCCGTGACAGTCCATGCTCTCAAACTCTCGGCGGGAAGACGTTCGAGGGGGCTCCGTGGCGGCTGGTGACAGATTCCTTACCAATACCCCTACTTGTTGGTTGGTGCCAGCTTCCTGTAAGGCGGGCCCGCTACCCGTTCCATCTGCCCGAGCTGGCGGGCGGCCCGCCAAAGCGGGTACCGCGATCCATGTACATGACGCTGTGGTCCAGGGAGGCCGCCACATCGATCGGTGGCTCCGTTGGCGGCGGTGAGCACGTGCGCCTCGCACCGGCGAAACACGTCGTCTACGTACCCAGAGCGGGCGGTACTACGTAACGCGGTACCGAGAACTGTCATTCCGACCGATGTGCCCCAAAGGCCTGGTACCGCAAAGTGATTCGTGGCGTGGCTCAGTCCGGCCAGACGCCGAAAGCCGTTCCTGCCAACGATTACCAAGGAGATTTCGATGAACGAGCACCACATGAAACTGAAACAACTTGCCGCCGCCGGTGTCTGTATAGCGTTCATCGGCTTAGCGCCGGCTTCCCGACTCATGGCTTCGGCCAGCGCCGACGTGGTCCCTCCGTTGCCGGTCACCGTCCCTCCGTTGCCGGTCACCGTCCCTCCGTTGCCGGTCACCGTCCCCACGTTGCCGGGCACGACCCCCGCCACGAACCCACCACCTCACTGCGACAACTTCGCCATCAGCCCGGCCCATCCTCAGTGGGGCCAAACCGTGACCCTCACGCCCAAGGGAAGCTTCGGTGATCACACCGGCAGGATCACGGTCTACCCCTTGAATGCGGATGGATCGAGGAACACCAACAACAGCGCTGACCTCCCGCTCCACAATGGCACCTGGCGCAGCGACTCCCTGCTCGTCGACCTGCCGCAGACCCCACCGGATCCAAACGTCGACTCGACTGGCTGGATCATCGCCTTGGCGAATGACCAGGTCAGCTGCACCTTGAACATCCCGGTGCTGCGGATTCTGGATTGTTCGCGGCTCGCATGGAGCGCCGAGAACGCCTTTCGGCTCTTGGCCAGCGTCGTCGACGCTCAGAAGGGAGAACAGCCTCCATCTCAGTTCCGGAATGACCCGGTCGGCGTCGACCTCGGTCCTGCCGACAAGGTCAAGTTGAACTACACCCGCCTGCTCGACTCCAACTCGAATCAACCGGTGCCCACCAGTCTCACAGACGTCTTGAATCAGGCGGGCGGGGCCATCGGGTTTGCGTTCAACTTGGCTGACGGCAGGCCCGAAGAGTTCTCCACCCAGGCCGGGCAGTTCGGGTATCCGGGCTCCAACGTGCCACCGGATTCCCAGTCCACGAACCTGACGGTCCTGCCTCGGCCAGTACTCGTTCCCGCCGACACCAGCGCCGCCGATCGCGACCAATACCGGCCCCTCACCCGCACGCTCAACCTCGATGCTCGGATCACGCTTCCATCGAACCTGTGCCAGTCGGGTAGCCCAGGCCCGATCGTCGTCCACCTGCTGTCGATCAATCTGATTCAGAAACCGATGGTCCTTCCCACGATTGCCGTGTTCTTTCAGGACGCGAACTACGCCGGAGATGCCCTCGCCGTCGTGCAGACCGGCCCCAATGCGCCCCAAATCCCCGGGGTTCCGTTGCCTCCGCCGGGCACCAAGCTCGACGGCAACAGCGACGCAACGGCCTTGAGAAACAACGTCAACCTCGTCGCCGCGGCTCTCAACCTGCTCCAGGTGCAGGCTGATATCTTGCGGCCCAACTTCACGGCTGGACTTCCCCAGGCGAGCCGAGACGGGTCCCTGGTGCCGCTTCCCAATGCCGGGCAGATAAATCTGGCGGCCGCCCAGCTGACTGGTTCCCAACATCCGGCGCTTGTCGCCGGGGCGGGAGCAGTGCGGTACACCCTGAGCCAACTACGGCGCGATCCCTGCTGCTTCTGGGCGAACTGGGACAAGATCCTGAGTTCCGTCTCGGTCGTCGGATTCCCCAACGCCAACCACGCCGTGGCGTCAAAGAACGACGTGTACTTCTGTGGCTTCGGCTGCGACCTGAATCACTGGTCCAGCACCGATTATGGAGTCGGCGGGGGCAGCCTCGTCCGCCAGGTTCCGTATATGGGCAACGACTGGAACGACCGGATTGAACTCCTGGACATGTCGTAACTAAGACTGACTAAGCGTCCCCCGCATCAGCAACGTAAGGAAGAGGAGTCCCCCCCGTCGCCGGAGGGGACTCCTCGCGTCGCCGGGCGCCGTGCTTGCCGGCTCAGGAAGGCTTGATTATCGGGCCACCTGCGGGTCCCGACGGATCGACTGGCGTGGAGTCGGTTGTTGCTGTGCCCGGCTCGGCCTGGGGGTCATCGTCCAAGTCGTCATCGATGTCGGAGTCGACCTCCTGGTCAACCGGTCCGTAGTCTGTATCCTCCCCGAGATCGTCTGGCCCGGTGGTCGACACTGGCTCCTCCTGTTTCGGATATTCGGACTACTTGGAATCATCCTTGTCCTTGGGTCGCGACGAATGCCGCCGCTTGGACGCGATTATCGACCTGGAGCTTACGCAACAGGCTTGACACATGTACTGCTGCCGTGCGCTCGCTGATGAACAGCTCCCGGCCGATCTCTCGATTCGTCGCACCCCGGGTCACGAGTTCGAGCACCTGCCGCTCTCGACAGGTGAGGCCCAACGACGCCAACCCGTCGGTAGGGGCGGGCGGGGGGGCGGCGGCCACGTTCGGCAGTCGGGCCCGGACTAGGAGCGCCGCAACCCTGTCCAGTATCGGCTGTGCTCCGATCCGACGGGCCAGTTGGGCCGCCTGGTCTGCCGCGACCGCCGCTTGCCGGGCCAGGCGACGGTCGGCCGCCCGTTCCGCTTCTCGAAGACGGCAATAGGCGGTGTCGAGGGGCCGCTGGGCCCTGCTCCACCATTCGGCCGCGTCATGCCAGTCTTGCCAGGTGTCCTTTCGGAGAACACGGGCGTGCTCAGCGCCAGCGGTCAGGCACTCGGCGGTCAGGTCGGCCGGGCTCACCCCGGGCGCGTTGGCCGGGAGTTGGTGCGAAAGCCAAGCGGCGTGGTCCGGACCCGCGGAAACACTGGTCCGGCGGGGCATCGCAGCCACACGATCGGCTTCGATGCGAAGTCCGATGCGGCACAGGCGAGCCCGGAGATTGTCCTCCTCGCTGTCGGCCAGCCGGCGCAGGCTGGTCGCGACTGTTTCGCGTGCCTCGTCGTAGCAGTTCTGATTGAGGAGCAGCTCGGCTTGGACCAGGGACAACGACGTGACCACCCACGGGTCGTCGGCGGCTCTCGCCAGCTCGGCCGCTGCGGCCAGGCTCGATTGGGCCGCATCGCTGCGCCCTCGGGCCAACTCCGAGGCGGCTCGCTCGACGTAGAGCTGTAGCGCTTGGCCTTGCAAGGGCGCCCGGGAGAGGAGGCCGCGGAGGAGTTCGTCGCACTCGTCGTAGCGTCCTCGGGCGACCAAGATGGCGGCGGCATTCGTAGCCAGGGCGGCACCGGTTCCCAATTCCAACCCATGGACGCCGATGACCCGGAGCCCGTCCAGGGCAACATCGCAGGCTTCGTCATGGCGACCGGCGTACTCCAGTACGAAGGCCAAATTGGCAAATGCCCGGCATGTCGCCTCCAAGTCCTCGGATTCTCGCGACAGCGCCAAGGCGTGCTGCAGGTGTTCGATCCCGTCGCCCCTTCCGAGGACCGCTAGGACCACGCCCAATGTGCACGAGGCGTCGCCTTCCGCGGCCCGCGCTTGCCAGCGCCGGGCCGCATCGATCGCCTGGCGGGCCTCGTCGGCCGCCCGTGAATACTGCGTCATGGTCAGGCTGGCCCGAGCCTGGGCCGCCAGGACCGACGCCCGCACCGGCGAGTCGGGCTGCCCGGCCAACAGCATGACCGCGGCGCTGTAAGCCGAGTGGCTCTCGGCGCTGTCGCCTCCTTCCCACAGGTAGCGGCCCAGCCGCTCGTGCAGGCGCGCTTGTTCCGTGGCGTCGTCGATCCGGTCCAAGCCCCGCCGAAGGAGCCGCACCGCCGCCGTGAGGTCACCCGCCCAGCGCGCCCCTTCGGCCGCCTCAACCAGGAGCGCGGAGATCGATTCGCCGCCAGGGGTGGTGGCGTCGAGCGCCTCCACCGCCCGCCGGTAATGGTGCCAGCCCTCGGCGTAGGAGTGAGCGGCATACGCCTGGCGAGCCGCGGCCAGGCTGGCGCGGAACGCTCGTTCCGTCTCACCTGCCGCGAACCAGTGCCCGGCAACGGCAGCGAGGGTCATTGGATCCGACGCCGCACCCTCCTTTTCGAGCGCCGCCGCGAGGGAAGCGTGAAACCGGCGCTGCTCGAGCGGCAACAGCTGCCCAAGGATCGCCTCGCGCGCCAGGCTGTGGCGGAACACGTATCGCCCGCCCTCGGTGAGCAGCACACCAGCATCCACCGAGGCACGCACGGCGCTCAGGTACCGATCGGCATCGAAGCCCGACGTGTGCCACAGCACACCGTCGTTGACCGAGACGCCCGCGACTGCGGCCAGGCGAATGAGCAGTCGGGCATCTTCGTCGAACCCCCGAACCCGGGCCAGCAGCACATCTTGGACGTGGCTTGCTACCTCGCCCGAAGCCGCGGCCAACTCGAGGAGGAGGTACGGGTTGCCTTCGGAGCGGTCATAAAGGCGACCCGCCACCGTCGGGTGAACGGCGTCGCCGCATACCGTTGCCGCCAGCTCCGAGGCCTCGGAAGCGCTCAGCCGCTCCAGCTGGACCGGTACCACGTGCGGGAGCCGGACCAGCTCGGCCAGGCTTTCGAGGACCTCCGGGGTGACCTGCAACTGGTCATCACGTCGGGTCAGAATGAGGAGGAGCCGCCGCCGGGGCAGGGAACGCCCGACATACGTGATGAAGTCGAGCGTGCTGGTGTCGGCCCAATGCAAGTCCTCGATCACGAGGACCGCGGCGCCGGAATCGTCTCCGAGCGATTCGATACGGTCGAGCCACCGCTCGAATTGTCGCTGACGGCTGACTGCCGGACCGGGCGTTGGTTCTTCATCTGCGTCCTCGACGCCCGGCAACTGATGGACCGCGTCCTCGATGGCGGCGAAGGGCAAAGGTTCACCGGCCAGCTGGAGGCAGTGACCCCATATCGCCCGACCTGGCGGTAGTTCGTCGACAAATTCCCGCACCAGCCTGCTCTTGCCGATGCCCGCCTCGCCCAAAACGACAACCGCGGCTGGTGCGCTCGCCGCGGTGGCGTACACATCCCTCAAGACGCCAAGCTCACGCCGGCGACCGACCATCGGGCGCGGTGGGGTCACGAGAAAACCCTGCCACAGTGAGCACCGCCCAGGCTGGCCGCGTGCAGGCTGGCGAGGAGAATGCGACCGCGACCAAGTCCGGGATCCGCTTTCCGATAACGCGGGAGCCGGTCTCGACGCTGGCTATTTTGCCCCTGGGGGCAGCTTCGGGAGCACTGGGCCTTGTAGGTCTGTTGGGGGTGGGGCTCCGCCATGGCCGCCGGACTTGGCTGACCTCGGTCTGCCGCCTGCCACTGTCGGCGGCGCATTGCGAATGATGTAGCCCGCCGGTCGTGCCCACCGAAGGGGGGCATTTGCAACCGTTTCCACGCCAGGAGGATAGTGAGTCGGGTCCGTGCCCGGTGCGGGCAAACCCATCCAGGGGACCGGTAATTTGGACTAGATGACCGGAAGGTCCTGGCCGTCGGTCATGGCCTGCGGCCCTGCATGCAAGGCAGGCGGGCCACCGTCGAACGGTGTGCCGGCCACCGTGGGGTCCTGCAGGGTCGTCCGGGCGACTCCGAGATTGTCGAACCACAAGCCGACATGCTCAAGCTGCACCCCCGACGCAACGCCCGACTGGTCGGCCGATGTGACCGGGCTTCGGTTGTCGGCCGCGAACGCGGTCAGGGTGATGACGTGGAGTACCGACTCGCCCCGCCCGTCGCCTCGGGTGATCAGGTCGCCGACATAGGAGGCGTGGCCGAAAGGCTTCGCCGCCAGCTCGGTGTAGAACACCGTGAACTTCACGTCCGGGGGCATGTTGGCGACATCGATGGTGACCGTGTCGACCACGCCGATCGCAGGATTGCCCTGCACGACGGTGACCAGTCCCGTGGCTTTCGGGAACAGCATCTTGATGCTTGAGGGCACGAGCGGGAACTGCAACACCAGGGTGGGATCGAACGAAGGAACGACTTTCACGGTGGTCGCCTCCTCGCCGATGGTCCCGAAGTTCGGGGTTCGCAGCGACGGTGTCGCCACGGTGGTGGGAGGCGCCGTCGTCAATGTCTGCGTCGTCGACGTCTGCGGGTTTGCCGCTGAGGGTTTCGAGCCGCCCCCGGTGCATGCGCCGGCGGCGAAAACGGTGGCGAGCATGATCGTGGTGAGCGGCCGTCTGGTCATGACCCTAGAAGACCGGCGTCGTCTGGCCATCGGTCATCGCCTGCGGCCCTGCGTGCAGCGGTGGGCTGCCGCCATCGAAGATCGTCCCTTTCAGCGTGTCGTTGCCCAGGATCCGCTTGGCGTCGTCGAGCGAGGAGAACCACATGCCCAGGTGTTCCAGGTTGACACCTGAGGTGGTTTGGGCCCGGTCGTCGGTCGAGGTGCCGGGGTTGCGGGCGTCCATTGCGAAGGCATCGAGTGCGATGGCGTTGAAGACCGTCTCGCCCGACCCGTCACCTCGGGTCGTAAGGTCGGCCACGTACTCGACGTTGCCGAAAGGCACCGCGGCCAGCTCGGTCAGGAATGGGAACTGCACGATGGCGGTCGGAGCCATCGAGTTGACCACCGACAGCGTCGGGGCCAGGCGACCGACGGCAACGTCGGCCCGCAGACGTCCGACCACCGGGTTCTCGACTCCCGGGCTCCGCTTCTCGGCCAACACCGGTGTCGACGGCGCCAACGCCAACCCGGCGGTGAGCACGACGCTCAGGGCGACAAGCAGCACCGGCCGACGGCGAGGCTTTGTCGGGGCAGCCATACGAGTGAACCTCCAGGTGGTCAGAGCACGGGAAGACGCGGGCACAGCGACGTCATTCCAGGCGCAACCGGAGCAGGAGTCCTTCGCCGGCAACCTAACTGCGGTGCCGCCACGGTGATCACCGGCGCCAAGATGGTGGCGTGCCGGTGATCACCGTGGCCGCGGTGCTGCGGGTCCTCGAGCGCTCCGGCCGGGCCCGGCGGTCCGTCGACGGTTGGGAGCATGTCGATACCGGGCCGCGGCCGCCGCGACGGTCGTGGCGGGTGGGCGGAACCCGAACCAGCTGACAATCCCACTCCTCCGGGAGCGTCTCGCATCCGGTACGTTTGAGGTGTGGCCGCGATTCGTCCATACCTGGGTGATGTCGTGGGCGACGACGAGCTGTACCTGACGCCCGGGCGGCGGATGCCGACCCTGGCGTCGGCGCTGGTGGTCCAGGCCCGCCAGCGCAGCGGCCTGACCCAAGCCGAGCTGGCCCGGCGGGCGGCCACGTCTCGAAGCGCCATCAGCGCCATCGAACACGGCAGGAGAGACCCCGGAGTGGAGGGCCTGCAGAAGATCCTGCGCGCTGCCGGGTTCGACCTTTTGACCGCGCTGGCGTCCCACGACGACCACGACGAGGTACTCAAGGCCCTGGGCGCCGCCATGGGCCCCGACACCCACCGGGCCCGCAACGCCGCGGCCGGCGATTTCTACGACCAAGCCCGCGAAGCCATGAAACACAGCCGTCCCCTCGTCGAGCGGTGAGTGACACCGCCGGCCCTCCCGATATCCCCGACATCGCGGCGCTGGTGGAAGTGTTCAACCGCCATCAGGTCCGCTATGTGATCATCGGCGGCGCCGCCGCCCAGTTCTGGCTTGCCGGCCTGGTCACCCACGACGTCGACTTCGCCCCCGCCACCGACGCCGACAACCTGGGCCGACTGTCGGCGGCGCTCACCGAGCTCGGGGCGCGGGTGCGTACCGACGCCGTGCCCGAGGGTCTCCCCTTCGCCCATGACGCCGCCTCACTGGGCCGGTCGAAGATGTGGAACCTGCAATGCCCCCTGGGGGCGTTCGACATCGCCTTCGAGCCCGCCGGCGGCGGCTACCACCACTTGGCCGTCCGAGCACGGCTGGTCACCGTCGGAGGTGTCGACATCCCAGTGGCCGACCTGGCCGACATCGCCGCCTCCAAACGCCTCGCCAACCGCCCCAAAGACCAGCTCGTCCTACCTCAACTCGACCAAGCCCTCGCCGAGCGCGACCGGGCCGCCGGCCCACCAGATCGTCGGCCGCCGGCGGCCGACACTGCACCCCCCGATCCCGGCCCTCACAGGCGACCAGGCCGCCGGCGGGACAACGACCTGGGCCTGTAAGCACCCCTGCCTGGGTCTGCGCTACCGGGGTCCTTGATGTAATGGGCCATATCGGCGGCCGTAGGTCCAGGTGGCTCGATATGGACCGCCACCTGGCATCCACCAAGTCCGAGGCTTCGAACCCGGCCTATTGAGCCGATCCGGGGCCTGGCAGTGGCTCGTCAGGCGGCGTCGGCGATCGAGCTGCGGAGCCGGACAAGGGCGGTCAGTTGGTTGTCCACGAACCGGGCAGGCAGTTGCGGGAGGTCGGCTTGCTTCAGGGCGTTGTTGGTGGCCCGGAGATTTGAGCGGATGGCTTCCAGGATGCTCTGTGCCCGGTCGAGGCGCATCCCGGCTGTGTCCCCCCGGCCCTCGAGTGCTTCTCGAACCCGGCAGTGCAAGCTGTGTTCCTTGCCGCGTGCAGGTGTGGAATCAATGCTTTGACCGAAAGTGCAGCATGGCAAACGGCAGATCATGCTGCCGCGCAGGCTGTCGATGCTCATCATTGCGGCCCACTGTTTTTTGGATAGCGACTGCCCGAGACGGGGAGCATAAAGCCGTCCTCCCAACACCCTCGGCGGTGCTTGGCCCGGCTGTCGTTTGGCGGGGACCCGGACCTTGGCCGCCAGGGAAAACGATTCTCCTTCTCCCAGGCCGGCATCGACGGCGTCGACGTCCAGCGCCCTGGTCAGGATGCCGAGCGAACCCAGACGTCCACCGATGGCAACCAACCCGCGTTGGCGGACCTGGAGAAGGAGTCGGCAGGCGGTGACGATCTTGGCGGCCGAGTCTTCGAGAGGATGGAGGTGGTTCACCTGGAGGTACACCCCGTGCAGCCAGCAGGGCAGTTCGTCGATGAGCCGCTGCGCCGCATCGAGTCCTGAGACGTGGACTCCCACGAAGGCGATGCAGGGGCGGGCGGGGATGTCGACGCAGTCCGATGCGGCCTGGATAGCGGTCATCGTCGGGGCGCGTACATCGTCGTGTTCGTGGCGGGGAACGAACCCGGGGATGAGGTAGGCGGCGACACCGAGGCCCGCCTGGGCAGTAAGGCTGCGGCGGGTGAGTTCGGACAGGGCGTGTACGTCGGTGTCGATCAGCGGGGCGGTAGGGGCATAGGGCTGGCCGGTGTACTTCGTGCTGTCGAAGGTGGACGGTTCCCGGTAGCGCCAGGTCTGGAGGTCAGCCAGGTATCTCAAGCCGAGATCGGTGCACTGGTCGAGCAGCGGGGGGCGTTGGAGGGCCCATGGCCCCTCCAAGATGGCCCATGGCAGGTCCAACCCCCCGTGGAACAGCCCTGGGCGGGCGTTGGTCAGGCAGCGCTCCACTGCAGTGTGGTTGCGGGCGTCGATCCTCGGGAGGAACCCGTGACCCAGGTGGAGGTCTCTTGTGTCGTCCATCACGGGTTCTCCTCGTCGGGACTTGTGGCCGCGGACACTAGGGAGTCATAGTAGCCGACACTTAGAAGACAAATCTGTGTTGAAATACATACATGTAAGAAGAAAGGGGCACGCCGATGGCGGGAGTGACTGACGTCCTCGAGGAATTGCTGGCAGGAGAGATGATCGACACCAACGATGTGGCCGGCGTCCTGGGCGCAACGCAACGCAGCGTCAGTCGTTGGGCGACCACCAAGACCCAGCCCCGGCGCCAAGCCGAAGACCGGCTCCTCGAGCTCAAGGCGGTCGTCGACTTGCTGAGGACGGTCCTCCGCGACGAACCGGCCCGGCTCTGGCTCCGCAGCCCCAACCCCGGACTGGACTGGCGCAAACCCTTGGAGGTGATCGCCGACGGCGACTACCGGCGCGTCGTAGCGGTCATCCTCGCCCTCGCCGAGGGCGTCACCTCCTAACTCGGTGGCCTTCGATACCGGGCGACTAGGAACAGCGCCCCTCGTCCCCTACGCCGGTCATGCGTGGCGGCACCAAGCTCCGCTCTACAACCCCCGGAGCGGCGAAGGCGCCCGTCAGAGCGGCGGCAGGTTCAACCCACGCGGAAGCTTCCCTGTCCTGTACCTCTGCTTGTCGCAGCCATGCGTCGTAGCCGAGCTGCAACGACTCGCCGAGCGCCAACCAATCGGACTGGACGGTCTGCTCCCCCGACACCTCTACATCTACGACATCAGCCTCGACCGGGTCCTCGACCTGGCCAACACCGGCACCCGGAACCCTCTCGGCGTCGAACTCGAAGCGCTCATCGATAACGACTGGACGACCTGTCAGCTCCTCGGTGTTGCCGCCCACGCACTCGGAACCCAAGCCATCCGCACCCCAGCCGCCACCGGAGTCGGCGAGGTCCTCGCCGTGTTCCCCGAGAACCTTGGCACCGGCACCGTCGAACCTCGCCTCGCCGAGGAATGGAACACACGCGCCGACATCAAGACGGCGTAGAAGACGTACCGGCTCCATGCCGGGTTGATGACGGAGAACGGCATCGGACTTCGGGTTCCATGCCTGGGAACCTGTCAGACGTCCAAACGGTATCGGTGGATTACCTTTCAATGGTTTTGATGATGTGTCACTCACTACTCTATGCGGCGTCGCAGCCGTTTACGTGGCGCTGTAAATGGCTTCCAGGACCAGCAACTCGCGGAGTTGACCACGTGCTCTCCACCATTGGTCTGAAGGCTATGGCGGTCCGGATTGGAGGAGCACTTCCGCAGCGGCACCGCTGTCGGGCGCCTCATTTATAGGAAACGGTCGTTTCCTATAAACTCGCCTGCGTGGGCCGACCCCCAGGACCGTCTCCGACCCCAACCTGGTGGTCGGCTACGTCCGGGTGTCCACCGACGAGCAAGCCGTCTCCGGCCTTGGCCTGGCCGCCCAACGGGCCGCCATCGAAGCCGAGTGCGCCCGCCGGGGCTGGACCCTGGTCGCCGTCCATGAGGACCCCGGGGTGTCCGGCAAGACCATGGACCGCCCGGGGCTCAGCGCCGCCCTAGCCGACGTCGAGACCGGCCGGGCCGCCGCCCTGGTCGTGTCCAAGGTCGACCGGCTCTCCCGCAGCTCCTTCGACTTCGTCGGCCTCCTGGAGCGGGCCCAGCGGGGCCGGTGGAACCTCGTCGCCCTCGACGTCAACGTCGACACCACCACCCCCCAGGGCGAGATGATGGCCTCGGTCATGGCCATCTTCGCCCAACTCGAACGCCGCCTCATCGGCCAGCGCACCCGAGACGCCCTCGCCGCCAAGAAAGCCCAAGGCGTCCGCCTCGGCCGGCCCCAGCTCCTCCCTCCCGAGGTCGTCGAGCGGATCCGGTCAGAGCATGCCGGCGGCGCCGGCTGGTCGGCCATCGCCCACCAGCTCAATGCCGACCGGGTCCCGACGGCCCATGGGGGTGTGCGGTGGTACCCGGCCACGGTGCGCTACGTGATCTGCGGAGCGGGACAGATGACCTGACCGGTATCCCATCGATCGGCCACGGTCGAGCCCGGGCCCCAGACCGGCGGAAGAGGTGACCGGGCGTTGCCGCCCAGGGGACGCTGGAGAGGAACCCAATGAAAAATACGAGACGTGTGGATCATGCGCGGCGGTTCAGTGTCGCCTCCACGAGAGTCCCGCTGGCCCAGCGCGCGACGTGAATGGCCTCTTCGGGGGTGAGGCCACAGACGTCGCGGAGCACCATGATGGCCTCAGAGCCGATGAGCACCGACAGTGCCTGCACAAGCCGCAGCCGTGTGCAGCGGTCAACTCCGGGAAGGTCGCCGAGCGCCTCATCGATCCAGGTCAACCGGTTCCCGGGCCGCATAGCCAGCGCCTCCTCCTGACCGGCCTCGCCTTCAAGCCAACGCTCCAACGACAGCTTGATGATCGTGCGGATGACGACTTCGTCGCGCAGTACCAACCTCAACACCTGCTCGGCCGCGTACTCGATGCGGGCCGCCGGGTCGTCGGTGGCGGCGGCGGCGAGGCACTCGGCCGCCTCGGGCCAGCTCGGCACGGCGGCCTCTTGGAGCAGGGATTCCTGATTCGGGAAGTAGCGGTATGCCGTGGTGCGAGACACCAGCGCAGCGTCGGCAGCCTCGGCGACCGTCGGGGCCCGCCCTTCGGCCACGAGCTGAACGGCCGCTTGCACGATCGCTGACCGGGTGCGGTACTTCTGGTTGACCCGTTCGCTGCGCCCGGTACTACCAATCATCTTGATATGGTACCACGTCGGTACCCGAGTTCTATAACAGGATTTTAAATCTGATATGGTACTCAACTCTTTTTACGGTACCCGGAATCCAAGACTGAGAGGCGATGACGACTCCGCATGAAATGGACGCACTCATTGCGCGACACATCGAGGCCGAGAACAGAGGCGACATCGACGGTGCTGTCGCCGTATACGCCCATGACATCGAGCACGACATCGTCGGCGCCCCCGGACCGATCGGCGGCAAGGACGACGTACGAGAGATGTACCGGCAGATGACGTCGTCCATGCAGATGGAGGAGATGCAGGTCGTGCGCCGCTATCACGGGCCAGCTCATTGCGTCATCGAGCAGGTTTACACCGCAACCGTCCTGGCGCCCTACCCAGGGATCCCGGAAGGCGCGCAGCGTGTCGCCGGCCGCATGCTTCACGTGTTCGAGTTCAAAAACGGCCTGATAAGCCGCGAAAACGTCTGGGTCGGCCCGCAAGAAATACTCACCAGCGCGTCTCAGGCCCCACCGGACGAAGGCAGCAATCCGTGACGGCTAACGACCGGACCGGAGTATTGATCATCCGGGCGTGGACCGAACCCGGCTCATCCAAGCCACTACGAGCCCAGGTTCGCATCAGCGCCGACGTCTCCATCATCGGCATCGAACGCACGTTGACACTCTCTCAAGTCGATGAGGTCTGTGACGCGGTCCGGGAATGGCTGGACGACATCTTGAAATGACAGGCCACAACAAACGCGGCAGACCAAGAAACTCAGCGAGGTAACCCCAAGGGACATCGTGGCGCTT
>CAWBSR010000013.1:0-3462 GCA_963791545.1 uncultured Actinomycetota bacterium | reverse complement strand
AGGTGAGTGAGCAGCAAGTGCCGGTTTTTGAGGTCTGGCGGTGGTGTGTGGGGCTGGTCGGCGGTGGGGGCTGAGGTGACGGGGCTGTTGGTGGGTGCCCCGGTAACGCCTGGGGTGCTGTGTCGGCGCCAAATCGGGTGCGGGTGGCTGTTCGCCGGCTCAGGCGGTCACGGCCGGGTTGTGTTGGAACGCGTCGAGGACGACCAGGCGCTTGAAGTTGGCGACGGTCGCGGCCAGCAGGGCTTGCAGCCGGGTTTTTCGGCGGCCCCGGTAGCGGGCTTTGCGCAGACCGAGGTCTTGGAGGTGGTCGATCTTGCGTTCCACTTTCGGTCTGCGCCGCAGGAGGGCTTTGGTCTCGGGGTCGTTTTGGGCGGCCCGGGCCGCTTCGATGCGGTCGTGGTGCACGCCGACCTCGATCGTCCGGCCCCCTTGGGCGGTTGTGCACCGGGCCCGCAGCGGGCAGTGTCCGCAGGTGGCGGCGGCGAAGACGAAGGTGACCGCCGGGCGGCCCTTGTGATCTTTCGATGGCCGGGCGTGGGTGGTGGTCTGCCCGGCCGGGCAGGTGACCTGTCCGGCTTTCAGGTCGATGTCGAAGTCGGTCTTGGGGAACCGGCCGGCGTTGGTCACCGGGGGGACCTTGGCCACCAGGCGGGCCCCGTGGGCTTCGACCGCGTCGCGGACGTCGCCGTCGGAGTAGGCCATGTCGCCCAACACGGTGTCCACCTCGATCCCGTCGAGGGCCTGGACCTGCGCCAACAGCGGGGCGGCGCCGTCGCCGTCGCCGGCGTTGCCGGCCCTAACCTCGACGCCCAACACCAGCTCGGAGTCCTCGTCGACGATCACGTCGAGCTTGTGGCCATCGAACCGCCGGGACGCCGATTTGCGGCCGTGGCGCATCTCGGGGTCGGAGTGCGACACGATCCGGTCCCGGACCACCCCGTCGCGGATCTCCGGTCCGCCCTCGCCGTCGACGACGTCTTGGACGACCACCTCGGCCAGCAACCGGGCCGCCTCGGCCACCTCCGGGTCGGCCACGGCGGCGGCGTCGCCCGCGGCGGTGGCCAACACCTCGGCCGCCAACGCCACCAGATCACCCAGATGCTGCTTCCGTGCCGACGGGTCCTGCCAATCGATATCCGGTTTGACCGCGGCCAGGCCCGACGCCTCGGCCGCCACATCGGCATCCAGACGATCGCCCATCGCCCGGGCCAGCCGCCCGATCATCTTGCGGATCAACTCGTAGCTATCGGCCACGTTCCCCGCCCCATGCACCGGCGACGAATCGATGATCGCGGTCAACGGCCCCTTGAAGATCCCGGCCCGAACCGCCTTGGCCAACGTCGCCTCGAACAGCGCCCGATCGGCGTCATGGACCGCCATCCGGGCCCGCATCAACGAAAACGTCGTCGCCGCGATCCCCTCGAAGTCATCATCGACGCCCATCGCCGCCTTCCAATCGGCGTCCACCCGGGTCCGACGCGACGTCTCCCGATCCGACGACAACCGGTCATGGGTGGCGCACAACAACGCCCGGATCATCACCGACGGCGGTATCGACGGCCGACCCTGACCCTGCGCATACAACCGAGCGAAGTCGTCATCCGACACGATCTCATGGCCGTGATCGGCCAGCCGCTCATAAAACGAGCCCTTCGTCACCAGATGTCGCCGCACCCACCAAGTCTCAAGCAACGACCCTTGAGGATCAACCCGACCCAACATGACAGCCCCCGGGGAACTGGAGAACTACCGCCCTGTCATTCTCTCACCCCGCGCTCGCGAACGCGAGCACCCCAAACGACTTTCTGCTCACTCACCTAGGGTGTGGGTCGAGCTGCGCCGCCGGGGCTGGGTCGTCGGAGTGAACCGGGTGGCCCGGATCATGGCTGACCTGGGCTTGCAGGGCCGCTCAGGACGCCGGGCGGTGCCCCGCACGACCGTCGCCGACCCCGACGCCGCGCCGGCCCCGAACCGCTTGGCGCGGGACTTCAGCCCCGAGGGCCCGGATCGAACCTGGGTGACCGACATCACCTACGTGAAGACGGCCGAGGGCTGGTGCTACCTGGCCGCCATCGTGGACTGCTACAGCCGTTTGGTGGTGGGATGGGCGCTGGCCGATCACATGCGCACCGAGCTGTGCGTCGACGCCTTCGTCGACGCCGATAGCCAGACGCCGTCCCGATCCCGGATTGGTCCACCACTCCGATTATGCCGAGGTTTTCGTTAAGCCGGGGAATGATGGCTTGGCCCGTGCTGGCAGGGTTGCCTGACGGGTTCCTCGGCTTAACGTTGTGTGCTATCGGAGGCTGTAGATGGCTTGCAGCTTGTCTTCGCTGAGGTGGTTTGTGGCCGGGCCATCGAGTGCTGGGGTGGCTGCGTTGATGGCTTGTCGCATCATGTCCAGGGTCGCGAACGCGTAGAAGGCTGCGGTGGTCGAGGCGTTCTCGTGGCCCAGGAGGCGCATGATGATCGGCAGCGGGATGCCTTGTTGGTAGAGGTCCATCGCCTTGGTCTTTCGGAGCATGTGGCAGTGGATTTTCTCTGGGATCGACGGGCAGGTCATGCGAGCGGTCTGGGCGGCTTGCTTGAGGACGGCGGAGACGGTATCGGCTGACAACTCGGCGGGTTGCCCGTGGTGGGTGCTGTAGAACACCGGCCTGGTTGCGGGGAGCCTTGCCGTGTTGGGGTGGAACTCGGCGAGGTAGACGTGCAGGTGCTCGATGGTCTTGACGGTCAGCGGGACGATGCGAGTCTTGTTGCCCTTGCCGGTGAGGGTGACATGGCCGGGGTCGGTTAGGGAGAGGTCTTGCAGGGTCAGGCCGGTGATCTCGCTCACTCGGGCGGCGGTGTCATAGAGCAGGATGAGCAGCATCCGGTTCCTGCGGGACTTCGACTGTCTGCCCGCTGAACGCGGCGAGGATGGTCCGTGTTTCAGGTGCGCTGAGGTAGGCGATCGCTGTTCTGGGACTGGACGGCGCTTTGAGAGTTGTCGCTGCCTGACTGAGCGCGACGAGGGTGACGTCTTCGTGGGACGCGTAGGCCGGAACGCTTTGATGGCACTGAGCCGCAACATGACTGTTTTCGGGGCGTAATGTTGCTGATCGGTCATCCAGGCGAGCCATCCTTTTAGGTGGCTGCGGTCGAAGTGTTCGAAGCTGACCTGTTCGTGTTGAACATCACCAGTATCGGCGAGATAGTCGAGGAAGCATTCCAGGCTGATCCGGTAGGCCTCGACTGTCTTGGGCGAGAGCCCTCTGACCTTGGGCATGTAGGCGTGGAGATAGTCTCGGGCGAAGCCGAACAGGTCCGCGTCGCCCGCTTTCAGGGCGCGTCTGATTCCAATCCGACTTCCGGCAACAGCGACTGGCTTGTCCCGTGAGCTCGGCATACGAGTCCATGAAATCGGGGGAGGTGTGAACGTAGTAGTAGGTGCTGTCAAAGGTCGCATGCCCCATGTAGCGC
>CAWBSR010000012.1:0-3897 GCA_963791545.1 uncultured Actinomycetota bacterium | reverse complement strand
GGGACTGTCGCAAAAACGGTGTAACCGGTCCTGATCATTGATGGGATTCTCGGTTACTTCGCTGCAGGCATTATACGGTTTGGGAATGCGATTGTAAAGGCATTCAAAGCGGGCTTCCACCGGTTCGTCCAACGCTGGCGGCCCTTCCCAGTCGGATCCAAACTCATCACCGCCAGGTATACACACTTCATGGCCGCCTGCTCGGTCGGGAAATGACCCCGAGCCTTGACCGCCTTACGGATACGGGCATTGATGCTCTCAATAGCGTTCGTGGTGTAAATGACGGTGCGGATCTCCGGGTCGAAGCTGAGGAACGGCACGAACTCCGCCCAAGCGTGCTCCCACAGCGCCACGATGGCCGGGTAGCGGGACTCCCAGCGCCCCGAGAACTCGGCGAAGCGGTCCAAGGCCGCCGCCTCGGTGGCCGCGGTGTAGATGGGCTTGAGGTCCTTGGCGATCGCCGGCCAGTCCTTGCGCGACGCGTAGCGGAACGAATTCCTGAGTAGGTGGACGTTATGCCGACGTCGGCATAACGTCCATTATGCCGATGTTCGGATTATGCCGATGTCGTGGGCGGGGCCCTTGCGGGGGAAGGGGTTCGCCCCGTTGAGGTCGGCATAATCCTGGCTGGTTGACGGAGGCTTCCTTCTTCGATTCTCGAGGAAGGGAGCGCTTGATGGCTGATGTGTCGAGGGTGCGGATGACGGGCCCGTTGGTGGTGTACGCGGCCGGGTTCGCGGAGGAACTGGCCCGCCAGGGGTATCGGCGGGATCCGGTGGTGGACCAGGTGCGGCTGTTGGCGCATCTGAGCCGCTGGTTGTCGTCGGCCGGCCTGGGTATCGGGGATCTGACTCCGTCCACGCGGGCTGCGTTCTTGGCGGCGAGGCGGGCGCAGGGTTACACGCTGTGGTTGTCCCCCAAGGCGCTGGCGCCACTCCTGGCCTACCTGCGCGACTTGGGGGTGCTGGGCGACGACGCTGCCCCGGTCCCCCACGCCACGGACCGGGTCTTGGCCGGCTATCGGGCGTTCCTGGTGGGCGAGCGGGGCCTGACCGAAGGGACAGCAGCCGGTTATGTGCACGCGGTGCGCCCCTTTGTCGCCGCCCGCGTTCACGGCGACACCGTGGAGCTGGGTGGTGTGACCCCGGCGGATGTGACAGGTTTCGTGCTCACTGCTTGCCCGGGTCGGTCGAAGGGATCGGCGCAGTTGATCGTGACGGCGCTGCGCTCGCTGTTGGGCTACCTGTTCCTCACCGGGGTGATCCCGGCCGACCTGGCCACGGTGGTGCCTTCGGTCGCCGGTTGGCGTCTCGCGGGAATGCCGAAGGGTCTGGAGCCGGGGGAGGTGGCCCGGTTGCTGGCGGCGTTCGACCGGCGGACTACGGCCGGCCGGCGGGATCACGCCATGGTGTTGCTGATGGTCCGATTGGGCCTGCGCGCCGGGGAGGTCTGCCGGCTCAGTCTCGATGACGTGGACTGGCGGGCCGGTGAGGTGGTGATCCGAGGAAAGGGCCGGCGCCTGGAGCGCCTCCCGTTGCCCGTCGATGTCGGCGACTCCGTGGCCGGCTATCTCCACCGGGGCCGGCCGGGCAGCGCCGAGGGGCGCAGCGTGTTCGTGCGGGTCCACGCCCCGCACCGGCCGCTCACGTCGACGGCGGTCACCGATGTGGTGTGCCGGGCTGCCGCCCGCGCCGGTCTCGGTGTCGTCCGCGCCCACATGCTGCGTCACACCGCCGCCACCCAGATGGTCCGGGCCGGCGCCGCACTACCCGAGGTGGGACAGGTCCTTCGGCATCGGCGTCTGTTCACCACCGCGATCTACGCCAAGGTGGACCGGGAACCCCTGCGGAGCATCGCCCGCCCCTGGCCGGGGAGCCAGCCATGAACCCCCTTCGCGACGCCCTGGGCGACTACCTGAAACTGCGCCGCTCGCTGGGCTACAAGCTGGCCCGCCCCGAGAAACTCCTCGAGCAGTTCATCGCCTATCTCGACGACCTCGGCGTCGACACTGTCACCGCCGAGACGGCTCTCGCATGGGCACGCCTGCCCGGCGGCACAACGAACTGGGCGGCATATCGGCTGTCGGTGGTCCGAGGGTTCGCCACCTACCTCCGAACCGTCAACCCCCGAACCGAGGTCCCGGCCCCAGATCTGCTCAAGTGGCAGGCCCGCCGGGCCAGCCCCTACCTCTACACCGACGACGAGATCACCGCCCTTATGGCCGCGGCGGACAGCTTGCGGTTCCCGTTGCGCGCCGCCACCTACCGAACCTTGATCGGCCTGTTGGCAGTCACCGGGATGCGCGTCGGCGAGGCGATCCGCCTCGACCTGGGCGACTTCGACCCCGCCGCCGGGACGCTTCTGGTGCGCTGGACGAAATTCGACAAGACGCGGGAACTCGCCTTGCATCCCAGCACCGTCGACGCGCTCAGGGGCTACCTCACTCGGGCGGACCGGGCCCGGCCGACGCCGACACCGGCGTTTTTCATCTCGCCCGGCGGCGCCCGGCTGCTGTACTGCAACGTTCATTCCACCTTCAAGACCCTCCGTCGCCAAGCTGGGCTCCAAGCCCGGACGGCCCAGTGCCGGCCGCGTATACATGACATCAGGCACGGCTTCGCGGTCAACACGCTGCTCGACGCCTACCGAAGCGACATCGACGTCGGCCAGCAACTGGCGCTGCTGTCGGTCTATCTCGGCCACGTCGACCCTGGCGGCACCTACTGGTACTTGTCCGCCGCCCCCGAGCTGCTCGCCTCGGCCACCGCCCGTCTCGAAGCGCACCAGGCCCGGCCGCGATGACCGCGCTCGCCCCCACCCTGCAAGCGTTCTTCACCCAGCGTCTCGTCGCCGAACGCAACGCCAGTCCCCGAACCGTCGCCGCCTACCGCGACACGTGGAGGCTCCTGGTCGTCTTCGCGTCCACAATCACCAGCCGTCCGCCGAACCGGCTGGACTTCGACGACCTCGACGCCCCGCTCGTCGCCGATTTCTTGGACCACCTCGAAAACGACCGCCACAACAGCATCCGCACTCGCAACGCCCGACTGGCCGCCATCCACTCCCTGTTCCGCTACGCCGCCCTGCGCCACCCCGAGCACGCCGCCACCATTGCCCGGGTGCTGGCCATCCCACCCAAACGCCACGACCGGGCGATCGTCACCTACCTCACCGAAGCAGAAGTCGACGCCCTCCTCGACGCCTGCGACCAGCACACCTGGTGCGGACGACGAGACCGGACCATGCTGCTCCTGGCAGCCCAAACCGGGCTGCGCGTCTCCGAGCTCATCGGCGTCACCCGAGCCGACGTGCACCTCGGCGTCGCCCCTTACGTCGCCTGCCACGGCAAAGGCCGCAAGGACCGGATCACCCCCCTCGCAGCCCCCACCGTCGCCGTCCTGGCGGTGTGGGTTCGGGAGCGGGGCGGCAACAGCGACGAGCCGCTCTTCCCGACCAGCACCGGGCGGCCCCTCAGCCGAGACGCCGTCGAGCACCGAATCGCCGTCCATGTCGCCACCGCCACCAAGACATGTCCCAGCATCGCGGCCAAAACCGTGACCGCCCACGTACTGCGCCACAGCGCCGCCATGCGCCTCCTCGAGGCCGGGATCGACACCACCGTCATCGCCCTGTGGCTCGGACACGAACAAGTAGACACCACCGCCATCTACCTCCACGCCCACCTCGGGATAAAAGAACAAGCCCTCGCCCGCACCAAACCACCCGAGGTCAAACCCGGCCGCTACCACCCAACCGACCAGCTCCTCGCCTTCCTCGAATCACTCTGATTATGCCGACCTCAACGGGGCGAACCCCTTCCCCCGCAAGGGCCCCGCCCACGACATCGGCATAATCCGAACATCGGCATAATGGACGTTATGCCGACGTCGGCATAAC
>CAWBSR010000011.1:0-11300 GCA_963791545.1 uncultured Actinomycetota bacterium | reverse complement strand
GGCCATCGTGCGGGCCCGCCAAGCCGGCCTCGGCGCTGGGCTCGCCGGCTCTGATGGACAGCCGCCCCCTCCGACACTGTGAGATCTCCCGGCCCGCCGGGACATCGGACCCATGACAGCGGGACAACACCGCCGCCACACTGGTCCCGAGACCAAATCGAGGGGAGAGTGCCATGTCGCAGTCTTCGGCAAACCAGCAGCATCGAGCGGGGAAAAGGAGGGCCAGGCGGCTGGCGGTCACCGCTGTCCTTTCAACCGCCACGGCGGCGGTGGTTGGTGTGGCGGCTCCGGCGTCGGCAACGACGTCAACCAATGAGCGGCTGCTGGTCGTGTACACCTTCCCGTCCCACAGCGACATTGGCAAGGTGGTGGCCACCGGTGTCGTGAACGGGGTGGGCACCGTCCAAGGCGGGGGCGCCGACCCGTTCACGGTGACCGTCTCGCTGCCCCAGGGCGACCTCTACTTCTCGGGGACCAGCACGTCTCACATCGAGAAGATAGATCCCCAGTCGTGCATCGATCGCCTCTCCGGCACTGATTCGTTGCAGGTCACCGGAGGCACCGGCATCTTCACCGGGGCCACAGGGACAGGATCTGACAGTGAACGTCGTGTCCTGCTCGCCGGGCGCAACCCAGATGGGTCATGCAACCTCGACGCCCCGCCTATCGGTGGCGCCGATTTGATCGACGTCAAGTTCAATCTCACATTGCGCCACTGAGCTGCCACCCCGCCGGCAGCGATCTGCGCCGCGGCCGCCACGGCGATCGGCTGCGCTACGCCGTGACCAAAAACACTTGGCGTGGCCGAAACGCGCCCGTGGCTAGTTAGGCTCCCTGCGGTCGTGCGACGCGTCGCCCGGCTGGAGGAGGGCGCACTCATACGTGTACACGACCGCTTGGGACAGCGGTCACGCAGGCCCAGTTTCGACAGCATCCGGGCGACGTGGGTTTTGACGGTGCCCTCGCTCACGTACAGAACATCTGCGATCTCCGCGGTTGGACAAGCCTGCAGCCACCAGCTTCAGGACCTCGACCTCGCGATCGGTGAGCGTCGCGAGCGTGGGCGGCATGGTGACGTTGGTGCGCCCGGCGAGGAACCGCTCGATGAGGCGACGAGTTACCTCCGGTCCGAGCAGCGACTCTCCCGAGGCGACGACCCGCACGGCTTGGACGAGCTGTTCGGGTGAGTCGGTTTTGACCATGAAGCCGGCCGCGCCCGCTTTGAGTGCGGCGTAGACGTTCTCGTCGAGCCCTTAGCTGGTAAGCACCAACACCCTCGAGCGAGCGGCGCCGGCGACGATGCGGCGGGTGGCCTCGATGCCGTCAACGATGGGCATCCGGATATCCATGAGCACCACATCGGGGTCGAGGGTTCCCACCAGCTCGACGGCCTCGCGACCCGTCTCGGGCCACCCCGCCACCTCGATGTCAGGCTGAGCTTCCATGATCATGGTCAGTCCGACCCGCACGACCGCTTGGTCGTCGGCGATGAGGAGGCGGATCATCGGGCCAGCGGAAACTGGGCCCACAGCCTCCAGCCGCCGCCGGGGCGGGGTCCGACCTCGAGGCTCAACGAGCAGATCCCAATCACTAGTCCCGATAAGGGCCTGACCGTCAACGCTATCCACTTGAGCGTCGACGTTCCGGGTTTTGCTCATACCAGGGCGACCTTGGCATCGTCAGAGAGCGACATCGGTAGTTGCCCTTGACCAATCCTAGCGACGTCGTGAGAGCCGCGGCCGGATCTTGGCCGACGCCAGAGCGCCTGGGCTGTCAACGCTGTCGGAATGCACTCGTTAATCGAAAAAATTAACCTGTAATGGACACCGCAAACCGAGAGACAGGTAGGCGGTTGGGTCTGCAGCCTTGCCGAGGCAGGACGGTCGGCCTATTCGCGGGTTGATGATCGTGGTCACCGGTTCGGTGGCCTGGGCGCCGATTCCTGACAGCCGCGGGGTCATCAACGGCTGCTACAGGACTGAGGGTTCACTGGGCCTCGATCAGGGCGCATTGCGGATCATCGATCCCGCCAAAGACCAGTGCCGTCCGGATGAGACCGCCAGCCTCGAATGGCTGTCGGCGGGCGCTTCCTTCTGTGAGGTGAGCAGTTACGCTTTCAGCTTGCTGGCGCCCGGTCACGAAAATTGAGATCGATGTTTCTTACTCGCTGATCGACGCTCGGTGAGAGCCTGCCCTCGAGGGCATCAGGATAGGTGATGTCCCGTTTCGCCATCCGGGCCTTGGCACGCAAAGGTTGCTTGACGGGGCACTAGCTCCGCCCGGGCGAGAACCGATCGCCCGGGCGGAACCGTCCGATAAGCATCAAGTGTTATGCAGCCTGAAGACAAAAACCGGCGGAGCCCGACGCACTGGTGTACGACGGCGAACTGTTGTAAATCGCCCGGCTGACCACGCTCACCCCGATGACGTAGCCACAGGGCTTCATCAGCGAGGTGTTGAGTGCCCAAGTATGCCTGCCGGCGTGGGCCACGTCTGGGTATATATGGGCGTAAAGGGCGTCAGCGCCCCGGCCGGCGGCGAGAATGGCGCCGTGTCGAGCGTGTAGCTCGCCAGGTAATCGTCGCGGGCGACAAAGTGACCACTGAGCGGGGTTGCAACTGGGAACTTGCCGGCAATTGCCGGCAAAGACGTCGATGTCGATGCTGGCCTCAGGTCCACTGTTGTGCAGTTGCAACGCATGGGTATCGACACCGGCAACGCCGAGGATGTCCAGCTTGACTTCCCACAGCTGGTCGCCCGTCGTATCCCATTCGGCCAGGATATTGTCGGCATTGGCCGAGTGCGCGATATAGGCGAAGTACTCGCCGACCGGCGTTTGCAAAGTGGGGATCGTCCCGGTTTCGTCCCACACCGTGAACGGGTTGTTGACCGTCTGCCAGGTCTCGCCCGGCCGCCTGACCTGCACCCGGTATGAGTACCCCGGGAACGCCGGGCCTGAACGGCCACGCGCCGGGCGAAGGGACAACCCCGGCCAAGGCTGTCGGGGTCAGCGGGATTGCCCCCACCCAAAAGGGCGAAGTGGGCAGTAGGCATGGTCAAACCGGAACCAGGGAAGATCTGGCTGACGGGGATGCCACCGAGAAAGCCGATGATGGGCTTCACGGTGCCGGGCGGAACAACGGGACCAGGCGCAATCTGGACGTGGGCATCGAGCGGTTACCCCAGGTGGGGATCACATCGGGGTTGACGGTCGACGGAGGCGCGTTCCAGGAGAGGACGGCACGAACTCTTACCACCTTGGGCGTCGAGCAGCTCTGGCGATGGTGGGTCAGGTCAACCGGGAGCACCGCGGCATAGCAGAGACCGCCTGTGGGCAGGGGATTGATGTCGTGCACGCCAACCGATGCCGTGCCGACATAGCTCCATGAGCAGTTGTTGTCCCAGTCAGCCCAGAAGCCCACAAACTCACGGCTCCCCTTCTGGCAGAGTCCGCCGTAGTAGCCCGTGGGACGCTTCACGCGGAACGTGGCAGTGAGGCGGTCAAGGTTGTTGTCAAGGCCAAGGCACTCGATCTGCTCGTAGGAGACGTCGGCGTCCACCTCGTTGAGGGCGGCCGCTGCGTCAAGCCAATCGAGCCCAACCGCGGCCCACGAGGCAACGTTCTGGGCTACGAACTCCGAGCCCATGGCGGCCGAACTTTGCGCCTGTGCCAGATGTGCGAAGCCGAAGCGGTGGGCGGGGACTGCGGTGTGGCTTGGCGCATTCGGCCCGGCGTGGCCCGCCGACACCGTCTTCGACTGGCTGAACATCTTGGCCAGGGCGGCCAGGCCAAGCTCCTCGGGATCGGGGCCCGGAAGCGGCATCGGACCGGCGTAAGCCAAGTCGTCCGGCAGCTTGATCTCCTTCTTCAGCCTCGCCGACACGTGCGCAAGGACATCAAAGACAATCGGAGGCCGCGGCGCGATCTGCACGGTGCAGTCGTGAACGTTGCCCCAGACCGGCTGGAAGGAAGCACCGGTGGGAATGACCTGCCATGAAAGGATCGCCCTGACCTTGGGTAGGACGGGCGTCTTGCACCAGCTACGCGTGGGGTTCACCTTGAGGGTGGCGCTGTAGCTTAGGGGAAGCCGTGGGTCGTCGTGGCAGTCGATCCCGTTGGGGATGTCATGCACCGAGATGCTGGCAACACCGCAATCAACCCACCCGGCGCCGTAGTCGAGGAAGAACTTCACAGCACTCGAAGGAACCGGTCTGGCAAAGGTTGCCGCCATATCCGAACGGCCTCTTCACCGATACGATGGCCTCGAGAAGGTTCTGTTCCGGGTTGAAGCTCACGCAGCGCAACTCTTCGTACGTCGTGTCGCCCGACATGGCGGTCACGACGGGAAAATCGCTCCCCTCAACCGTACCGAAGTAGTTGGGGTTTATTGACAGCAAGGCCTTGAGTTGTGTCCGCTCTTGCGGAACCTCGTGGATGTTGACGTCCGAAACCGTCGTTGGATCAATCTCATCTTTCATTTTCGCCACCTGTTTCGCGGTAACAACCAGTTGACCGCCGATCTGGCGGTGCTGGCTGAATGAGTGTCGCCCAAGTTGTGGTTGATACAGGTAGGTTCCGGAATCGGTACTAAATATTTCGACGGTTCTTGACGCCCCGGTTGGGACACCGGGCGAATGGCCGCGGATCGGAGATGGCGGCTCCAAGCACGCCCTCGGGTGTGCTACGCGTTCAGCAAGCGCAACCCCGGCCTCGAGAGGGTTGTGTTCGTCGCGATTTCGCAGCGGGGTCAGGTTGACCGTCTGAGTTGTCAGCGCCCAAGTAATTCCCTAGCTGGAGAGGTTTGACGCCGACGTAATTCCCTAGCTGGTCGCCGGCGTAATTCCCTGGTCCGTTGTCGGGACGGGGGATCCACCCGCTGGGCTCCTTGCACCGGTAGACGCCCTGCTCACACGAGTGAGCGAGGTCCCCAGATGGCGAGGAGGCAGTTCGAAGTGATCGACGTTGTTGAGGTGTTGCAGCACTGGCATGCGGGCCGGCCGAAGTCGGTGGTGGCGGACAGTTTGGGGGTGGATCCCAAGACGGTCCGCAAGTATGTGGCCAAGGCGGAGGCGGCGGGGGTCGTCCCGGGCGGCCCGGCGTTGGGCCGGGCGGAGTGGGCGGCGCTGGTGCGGGGCTGGTTCCCGGAGCTGGTCGACGCCCGGGCCAGGAGCTTGACGTTCCCGGCGATCGAGGCGCACCGTGAGGCGATCAAGGCGATGTTGGAGACCAACACCGCGACCACGGTGCATCAGCGGCTGCGTGACGAGCACGGCCTGGCGGTGGGGATCTCCAGTTTCCGGCGGTACGTGGCGGCGGAGTTCCCCGACGAGGGTCTGCGGGACCGGGTCACGGTGCTGCGGCCCGACGTGGAGCCGGGCCAGGAGGCTCAGATCGACTACGGGTTCTTGGGGACCTGGCTCGACCCGTTGACGGGGCGGGCCCGCCGGGTGTGGGCGTTCGTGATGGTCTTGGCGTGCAGCCGGCACATGTTCGTGCGCCCGGTGTTCACGATGGACGCCGGGTCGTGGGTGGCGTCGCACGTCGCGGCGTTCCAATTTCTTGGGGGCTGTCCACGCCGGCTGGTGCCCGATAATCTGGCCACCGGGGTCGATCGGGCCGATATTTACGACCCGAAAGTGAACCGGGCGTATGGGGAGTTGGCCGCCCATTATGGCTGCCTGGTAGACCCCGCGAGGGTCCGGAAACCAAAGGATAAACCCCGAGTCGAGCGGCCGATGCCGTATATCCGGGATTCGCTGTGGCGGGGCCGGGATTGGTTGGATTTGGCCGACATGCAGGCCGGGGCGCTGGTGTGGTGCCGGGATGTGGCCGGAGGCCGCAATCATCGCAGCTTGGACGGCGCCCAGCCGTTGGTGGTGTTCGACTCCGTCGAGGCGCCCGCGTTGATCGCCCTGCCGGCGGCGGTCTTCGAGTTGGCCGGCTGGAGCCGCCCCAAGGTCGGAGCGGACTGCTATGCCAAGGTCGGCAAGGCGTTGTACACCGTCCCGTGGCGTTATATCGGCTCCCATGTCGACGCCCGGGCCGGGGACAAGACGGTGGAGTTCTTCGTGGCCGGCGTGGTGGTCAAGACGTGGGCCCGGATCGAGCGGGGCCGCCAGACCGACTGGGCGGACTACCCGCCCGAGAAGGTGGCGTTCTTCATGCGCACCCCGGTGTGGTGCCGGCGCCGGGCCGCCGAGCTGGGCGAATCGGTGACCGCCGTGGTGGCGACATTGTTCGAGGTCAACGCCTTGCACCGGCTGCGCTCCGTGCAGGGCGTGGTCCGCCTGGCCGACAAGTACTCGCCCGAGCGGCTCGACGCCGCGTGCGCCCGGGCGATCACCGTGGGCGACCCGTCGTATAAGACAGTGAAGGGGATCCTGGCGGCGGGGACCGAGTCAGACGGCGCCGCCGAGGTCCCCCTGCCTTCAGCACCCGCCCATCTCCACGGCCCCGAGCGGCTCTTTCACGTCGGTGAGGCGTCGTGACCCGCACCCATCAACTGGAGACCAGCCTCAAAGCGTTGAACCTGTCGGGGATGCTCGACACCCTCGCCGCCCGGCTCGGCCAAGCCCAGGCCGGCGACCTGGGACACCTGGAGTTCCTCGAGGTGCTCTGCGAGGACGAGATCACCCGCCGAGACGCCGCCGCCCTCGAACGCCGGCTGCGGGCCGCGCACTTCGAGCAGACCTGCACCATCGAGGACTTCGATTTCGGGTTCAACCCCAAATGCCCCGCCGCCCACATCCGTGACCTGGCCACCCTGCGGTTCTTGGATAACAACGAGAGCGTGATTCTGCACGGCCCGGTCGGAGTCGGGAAGTCCCACGTCGCCCAGGCGCTCGGACATGCCGCCTGCCGTCACGGCCACAACGTGATCTTCGCCAAGACCAGCCGGCTGCTCGCCGACCTGGCCGGCGGGCACGCCGATCGCAGCTGGGAGACCCGGTTGCGACGCTGGGCCCGGCCCGCTTTGGTCGTCTTGGACGACTTCGCGATGAGAACCTTCACCGCCACCCAGGCCGATGACCTGTACGAGCTTGTCTCGGAGCGCGCCGGGCGGTCCATGATCATCACCGCCAACCGGGCCGCCGAGGACTGGTACACGCTATTCCCGAATCCCGTCGTCGCCGAATCGATCCTCGACCGGGTCGTCAACGGCGCCCACCACATCCACATGCCCGGCCGCAGCTACCGGCCCAACCGCCGGCCCGGCAGCGGGAACACCAAACCGTGACCAGCTGCGCCAACCCCGGCTGCGACAACCCGCTGCCCGCCCGGGCCCACACCGGTCGCCCCGCCATCTACTGCTCCCCGGCCTGCCGGCAACGCCGCCCCCGCCACGACCCCACCCGGCCGGCCGACCCCACGCCGGCCGGCCGCCCTGCGGACACCGCCCGGTCGGCCGGCGCGAGCGCCGCCATCGTCGTCGAGCTCGACCACCCCGACCAAAGCCCCGACGGCCGGCCGGTCGAACGCGTCTGGACTCTTCGATTACGCCGCCACGACCACGTCGTCATCGTCGCCGAGGGACTCGGATGGCCCACCGCCAACGCCCTCGCCCGCCAACTCACCGGGCTCCTCACCGACACATCCCCCACCCCAGGAGCCGCCATCGACTAGACCACTCTTCCCAGGAGCCCAGTAGGGAAATACGGCAACGTCGGGCTAGGGAATTACGGCAGCGCTCACAGGCGTAGGTGGCGAGAAGCGCCAGCTGGGAGCCGGCAGTCGGTTTGGTGCGCCGCACGATCAGCCGGCACGGGTTCTTGTTGTTGGTCCCGAACGGCCGGTATTCGATCTCGGCGACATCGGCACCGTCGCCGAAGTACGGGATCGGGGCCCACTGGTCCTCGGCGATGGCCGCCACCCGGGCGTGCAAACCCTTGTACAGCTTGGCGGTTATCGAATACCGGACATCAGCGTTGGTGCACGCGTCGACGACTTGGTGGCTGTAGAAACCGGAGTCGGCCCGCAACACCAACGGCCCGGTCGCCCCGGCGTCGCGGACTCGGCCGAAGGTCTCGACCAGAAAGGACGCTGCACCCCGCCCGGCATGGGCATTGCCGCCCCGCAGCCGGCAATGCACCACGTCGCCGGTCCCCGCGATCACGGCGAACAGTGGGTGGTAGCCGCGGACGTGGTTGTAGGTGAACTTGGTGCCGCCCTGTTTTTGCAGGCCGTAGGTCTCCACGATGCTCGAGTCGACATCCACCGTGACCGCGACTCCTTCTCCCGGTCCCGCGCCTGCCGCCCACGCCCGGTCCAACACCGCGGCGGAGACGACGTCGAGTTGGCGGGCATGGCCCCAGGTGAAACTTCGAAGGAACGTGCCGAGCGTGGAGGGGGCCAGGACAACGTGGCCCAGCACCGCCTCCGTGGCCGCGCAGCGCAGCACGTCGGCGTCGTCGATCGAGTCGCCGTCGGCCAACGCCGAGTGGATCAACGTCATCGCCTTGTCGCCGACATTGGCGTGACCGGCCGAGCCGCCCAGGTCGACGTGGGTGTCGAACAGGTCCCGCAGACCCAGACGCCGCGCCAGGGTAGCCGGAAGGATCAGCCCAGCGTCGGCCACCGCGTGGGTGTCGTCGAAGGTCACCACGAGCCGGTCGAGAGTGTGCGAAACTGGCATCAAGAAAGTGCCCTCCGAACTAGGGATTGTGGCTGGCTTGGTAACCGCCATCCTCCCAGGTCAGGGGGCACTTTTACGTGATAGCAACCGACCTACACACCTATTTCATCGGTGGAACCGGGCTAAGTGGTCCTCCGCGGAACTGCAGAGGGTGTCCCGGGTCTTTAACAACATCGGTGTAACTACCTCTGGCAGGCTGGGGTGAGACCTGGCCGGAAAGGAGTTGTAGTGACCGACACGATTGAGGCTACGAGCAGCCCGACGGTAGCTGGTGGATCCGAGCTGGTTGAGCGGCCGCCGTCGTTGGAGCAGCTGGCGGTGCAGTTGATGGACCGGGCCTGCGAGCAGGGGGTGTCGCTGGTGGGCCCGGGCGGCCTGTTGGCCGGGTTGACCAAGACGGTGCTGGAGTCGGCGTTGGCGGCGGAGCTGACCGAGCATGTCGGCTACGAGCCCTATGAACCGGCCGGGCATCATTCGGGGAACTCGCGCAACGGGACGCGGACCAAGACGGTGCTGACCGAGATCGGCCCGGTCGTGCTCGAGGTGCCCCGGGACCGTGCCGGCACGTTCGAGCCGGTGATCGTCCCCAAGCGCCGCCGACGATTGAACGGCGTCGACACGCTGGTGTGCTCCTTGTCGGCCAAGGGTCTCACCCACGGGGAGATCTGCGCCCATCTGGGCGAGATCTACGGGGCCCAGGTGTCGAAGGAGACGATCACCCGCATCACCGATCGGGTGTTGGAGGGGATGAGCGAGTGGCAGAACCGCCCCCTCGACCCGGTGTACCCGGTCATCTTTATTGACGCCATCGTGGTCAAGATCCGTGAGGGCCAAGTGGCGAATAGGCCTATCTACGTGGCGGTGGGGGTGACCGTGGACGGCACCCGGGACATCTTGGGCTTGTGGGCCGGCGACGGCGGCGAGGGCGCCAAGTACTGGCATCACGTGTTGACCGAGGTCAAGAACCGGGGCACCAAGGACACCTGCATCGTGGTGTGCGACGGCCTGACCGGCCTCGCCGACGCGGTGAGCTCGGTGTGGCCCCAGGCGATCGTGCAGACCTGTGTCGTCCACCTACTCAGGAATTCGTTCCGCTACGCGTCGCGCAAGGACTGGCCGGCGATCGCCAAGGACCTCAAGCCCATCTACACCGCGGCCACCGAGGCGGCGGCCTTGGACCGCTTCGCCGAGTTCTCGGGGCGCTGGGAGTCCCGCTACCCGGCCATCGTGGCGCTGTGGGAGCACGCTTGGGCGGAGTTCGTGCCGTTCCTCAGCTTCGACCCGGAGATCCGCACCGTCATTTACACCACGAACGCTATTGAGAGCATCAATGCCCGTATCCGTAAGGCGGTCAAGGCTCGGGGTCATTTCCCGACCGAGCAGGCGGCCATGAAGTGTGTATACCTGGCGGTGATGAGTTTGGATCCGACTGGGAAGGGCCGCCAGCGTTGGACGAACCGGTGGAAGCCCGCTTTGAATGCCTTTACAATCGCATTCCCAAACCGTATAATGCCTGCAGCGAAGTAACCGAGAATCCCATCAATGATCAGGACCGGTTACACCGTTTTTGCGACAGTCCCGGTGTCCCGAGGTTTGTGGGTTTTCGGTGACGGCCCCACTTGTTCAGGCATTGTGATCATATGCCTTGGGTGTGACCGTTATCGCTGTTTGCAGTTGGGAAGAGCGCATTGAAGGGGATGATTGCTCGGGCGCCGGTGGTGGTTACGCCGCCGCGTGCTGACGGTCGGGGGTGGTCTGCGGGGAGCGTCGCCGTGTCACTTCGGCTCGGATGGCGGAGGTGAAGACGGCCATGTCTTTGCAGCCTTTGATCCGTCGGAATGATCGTTCCGCCTCGAGCATGCCGGCGCCGACCCAGCGGCGCACCATGGCGGCGTCTTTGAAGTTGGTGACTCGGGTGGGGGGGGGGGGTTCGCCGCTTGGGGCACACTTTTTGGATCGCCGGTACCCTTTGATCTCGGTGGTGGCGATCGCCGAGGCGTTGCACGACTGAGATCATGGACTCGATGGCGTTGGTGCAGTTCAAGGAGCGGGCCAGGGTGTCGCTGGCACCGAGGCGGCGCACGGTGAACATGTCCTCCAGGCCTTCGCGGAGGCTGGCCGCGGCGGATGGGTGGGCCGCTTCGAGCTGGTCGGCGATGCCCCGGGCGACCTTGAGGCCCCGCTTGTGGTCGGCGTCGTTGAACGCCCGGGCCAGGCGGGCGTCGATCGGCCCGGCCAGCTCTTTGGGCAGGTAGTCGGCCACATTTCTGCGCTTGTGGACATTATGAAATTCTGCATAATGTCCATTATGTAGAGAGCCTGATTATGTGGACTGATGGCGGACGGTCCAAGATCGGCGCTGGCCACGACGCCGTTGCCGCCTGAGGGCTCCACATAATCCGGATGCCCTGACGGGCGACGCTTCTTCCTCGCAATCGTCTCGGAGGAGGCAGTGATGTCAGATCCGTCACGGGTCAGGATCGTCGGCCCGCTCGTTGTCTATGCCGCAGGGTTCCGGGCGGGGCTGGAGGCCCAGGGCTATCGGCCCAATGCAGTGGGTTATCAGCTCCAGTTGCTGGCCCATGTGAGCAGGTGGTTGGACGGCCAGGGACTCGGCGTCGGCGAGCTCACAGCCGACAGGATCGAGCAGTTCTTGGTCGCCCGGCG
>CAWBSR010000010.1:0-8860 GCA_963791545.1 uncultured Actinomycetota bacterium | reverse complement strand
CCGGGACTTCGAGGTCGCGGGCCAGTTGTCGTAACCCGAGGCAGGCCATGGACACCCGGAGGCGTTCGTCGAGGCGGCGGTCGGCTTCGGCGGGACGGAGGCGTTGCAGGTAGTCGACCACCACCAGGGGACGACGCCCGCTGGAGCGACACAGCTCGGCGGTCCAACGCCGGATGCGCCCCACGGTGCCCTCGAAGTCCTCGCCCGCCACGTAGGGGTCTTCTTGGATGTGGAGGCGGGCCAGGTCGATGAGCCCACCACGTTCCCGCATCCCCGCCGCCAGGGCGGGGTCGCGGTTCCAGTAGGTGGAGATGGGGGCTTGGAGTTCCCGGCAGAAGATGCGCCCCACCAGTTCTTTGGGGGACTGCTCGATCGACACGTACAGCACCACATGGCCGGCACCGACGGCCCGCAGAGACGATTGGAGGGCGAAGGCGCTCTTGCCCACCCCGGGGCCGGCGGCCAGGAGGAACAGCCCGGGCCGCCACCCGCCACCGGCCAGCATCCGGTCCAGGGTGACGATCCCGGTGGAGATAGTGACAGCGTCTTCGGGGTGGGCAAAATCCTCCAGCAGCTCCGCCAGGATGGTCTCGGCGGTGGCGGGCGGCTGCGCCCCGGGGCGCCGTCCCCGGGGGCCTCGCTGGGAGAGGCGTTCCAGTTCCTCCCGGGCCCGCAACCTTGCGGTCTCGTCGCCGGCGGCGGCAGCGGTGGCCAGCTCCAGCGCGGCGGCCTGTTCCCGGCGTTGGTCGGCCAGCTCGGCCACGGTTTGCACCCACCGGGGGGCACCCGATGCCGCCGGCGCCTCGTTCAGCAGTGATAGGACGGCGATGGCGTCACCGGAGGCTTCCAGGAGGCCGTCGCGGCGGAGCTGGTCGACGACCAGGCCGACATCGGGGGGATGGCCGGCGTCGACCAGTCGGGCGATGGCCTCGAAGACATGTCCGTGGGCGGGGGAGTAGAAGTCCCCGGCCGACAACCCGGTTAGTGCCACCCGACACGCCGCCTCGCCATAGACACCGAGCTGCAACATGGTGCCCAACACCGCCGCCTCCGCCTCCACACTGTGCGGCGCCGGGCCACCCACCCCAACCTTGGTTGATCCCATAGCGTCAGCCTGCGCCTCGGCGGCCGCCTCGGCGGCGACCCACCGAGGGACGCTCAGAGTCCTCAGAAAACTCCTCAGAGGCCACCCTGATGCCCTGACCAGCAACGCGACCAACCCGGAACGGGGTAACGCGCCCAGCAACGCCCAACACAGCTCATGTATCGCGCTCCCACTGCCACTGGAACGCGCTCCACGATTCGCTGGGTCCTGGCAGCGGTCGAGTTGGATGGCGGACCCTGTGCCGTGCCGCGTCTCAGATCCCCTCCTAGCACCATGGATCGCGCTCACTTTGTCAATGCAACGCGCTTCACCAGGCCAAGCCCTGGGCCGTCGACGGACCGTTGACGTTGGTAGGTGCGTCTCGGTAGGGGTCTCGACCTGGTCGGGGCGCGCCGTCGAGGCTCCGAGTGCCCTCGGTAAGGGTGTCGGCTGCTGGTCGACGAACGCGAAACAGGCCCGCTGTTGGCGGGCGGAGCTTCGCTGCGGGTTGCTGGTAGGTCTGTTAGGCCCGAGGGGGTCCGGTGCTGGTGGCGGTGCCCGACGCGGTCGACGCGATCGGCGGCCGCCTGTCATCGCGGCGTCGCTGGTGCGGGCCGTCGCGGTCGGCGTTTTGGCGGGTGGGGGAGCGGGGTCGGCGGTCGGGGGAGATCCGCAGCCGCAGCTCGCAGCGCCCCGCCTGGCGTTGCCGTTCGATGGGCCCCGCCAGGGCGACGTCGCCAGCGCCGGCCAGTTCCACCTCGAGGCGGTCTACGAACGCCGGCAGGAGACGTCGACGGGCTATGCCGTCGAGGTTGACGCCGGTCCAGCGACCCAGGAGGTCCTCGACGCGTATCGCCTGGACGGCGCCGTCGCGGCGCAACGCTTCGGCTTGGCGGAACCGGGCGTAGTCCCACGCCCCGTGCACCATCAGCCAGCAGTCGGCCCGGCTGGGCGCGGTACCCCGGGGGTTGTGATGGCCGGGGCGGGCCAGGGCGAACAGTGCCGCGGGACGCCGGTCATAGGGGCCGGCGTCAAGGAGGCGGCGCAGCTGGTCGTTGAGGCGCACCGTGCGCCCACCGGTGTCGAGCGTGAGGATGCAGCCGGTGAAGGTGCCGCCGTAGCCGGCCCGTTTCGTGTCACGTCCGGGGTCGCGTCGCCGTCCCTTGGCCCTAGCCTTCGGGGCGGCGACGGGGGCGTCGAGCATCCAGGAGGCCTCGGACAGCAGCTCGACGACGCGGCGAATGGGGGGGAGTTTCCGCCACCGGGACTGGCGGTGCTTCCTAGGGCCCCACAGCAGCTCGGCGACACGCTCCAACGCCCAGCCGCCGGCGATACCGTCAGAAGCCCGCACCGCCGCCAGGATGGCCCGGAGGAACACCTCGGCCCTGGCCTCGCCGGCCAACCAATCCAACGTGTCCCGCAACCCGGGTTCGTCGGGGATCGATACCTGGCCGGTGCCGCCGGTTCTTCCCGCGAAGGCGGCCACCACCGCTCCGGGAGCGTCAGGATGGGGCTGAAAGTCCAAGCCAGTACGGGTGGAGCCGCACAACCCGTAGAGGACCATGACCACCCGGTGGGTGTCCACCCGCACCAACCGTGGTTCGCTCACGACCTCCGCCTCCGGGCGCGCCCGTCACGGCAGGGCTCGGTCACGGCCACAGCGGCGAACAGCTCGCCGGGGACGTAACGGGGCCCACACCTAACAGAAGAACGCGTTGAACTCCGGGTGGGTGGTACCGTTACCTCAGTTCTTTACGAAGCCCGTTCTCCCGTGACCTTGGCCGGCTTGGGGAGGCGGGCTTCTTGGTTTATCGGGTCTAGCTAGCTGCCTCCTCCTCCTGGCAGTCACGGCCGGGGAACCACTCACCGTCGTCATGGCGATGGGCCCGGCCCTCGATGGCCAACAACGCCAAGTACTTGCGGGCGTTGCCCACATGGATCCCCTGGAACTTGGAGAGCTCATAGGGGGTCACCGAGCCGTACTCGGCCAACACCTCCGCTGCCCGGTCGTGGGCCCGCGTCTTACGGCGGGCCCGGCGCTCAGTTCGGGCGTCCCAGGCGAGCACGTCCTCCCGGCGAACCCGCCAAAAACCATCGACATGGACACCAGGGAGCCCGCCACTGATCAAGCTCCACTTGACCGTGTCAGGGGAGCGTCCTACCAGTTCGGCTGCCTGGCGGGTGGTGAGCAGCTCGGAAGTGTCAGCGACGAATGACATGATTGGGATTCTGCACCAACCCCGCGCGGGGTTGGTGGATGGTCGGTATCACGGTCCGGACCTGCGATTTCACGAAGATCGCCTGTGATCTCGGCCACCTCGCACAATGGCGCAACTCCGAGCCGGTGGGCCGCCCGCGAGGTTGCCCCAGGAGGCGACGAAAGCCCCCGACTGGTACCTCGGGTGCGGGCCTGGATCGGCCTTTACCTTTCCAGGTGCGAACAACTGACGAGCCGCCGAGAGGCGGTCTTACGTCAATCGAGACCTCCCAGTTGGCGTCTTCATCGCACCCCGGCGCCGCTGAGCACACGGCGATGACCGACAGCTGGCGTCGCCATCGGTGGGCTAAATCCGAACGTGGTACGGCCCTTCTGGGTCGGCTGCTGGAGCCACGCCCCCGATGGGCCGCCCCCTCCCTCGCTCAGGACGATCTTGGTCCTTTCCTGGTCTCCGCCAAACTGGCTGAGGAGGCCGCTGTTGGAAGTCAGAGCCGCTCTGGGTGAAATATCACCAGAGCGGCCCGACCGCAGGAATGACCCTCGGGTTAGCGCCCGGCGGGGTTCCTCGAAGCAGCTCTTGTTGAGAGCGTGACCAAGAGGCCGCCGGCGACGATGGCCATCAAAGCTAGGAGTATCAGCGATGTGGTGTTCGATGAACCGGTGAGCGCCAAGTTGGCTGCGGGCGCCACTGTCGCGGGGCCAGCTATCGGCGAGTTGGCCGATGATGCCATCGTGGTCTCGTTCGAGGTTGCTTGGGCGAGGAACAGGGGCCCGCCAGTGACCACAGGTGGGGTGACCACAGGTGGGGTGACCACAGGTGGGGTGACCACAGGTGGGGTGACCACAGGTGGGGTGACCACAGGTGGGGTGACCACAGGTGGGGTGACCACAGGTGGGGTGACCACAGGTGGGGTGACCACAGGTGGGGTGACCACAGGTGGGGTGACCACAGGTGGGGTGACCACAGGTGGGGTGACCACAGGTGGGGTGACCACGGTGGGGGAACAGGTGGGGCGGCGGGGGACGGGGGGCGGCGGGGGAGGAGGCGGCGGGGGAGGAGGCGGGGGAGGAGGCGGCGGCGGGGGAGGAGGGGGAGGAGGCGGCGGCGGGGGAGGCGGGGGAGGCGGGGGAGGAGGCGGGGGAGGCGGGGGAGGAGGCGGCGGCGGCGGGGGAGGCGGGGGAGGCGGGGGAGGAGGCGGCGGCGGGGGAGGAGGGGTGATGAAGTTGTTTGTGACGGTGGTGGTGCAGGTCACGGTGCTGCCGCCGCCGTTGGAAGAGCCGTTGCACTGATTGACAGTCACGGGCAGTGCTGATGTGTCACCGGTGACGGTGCAGTTGACGCGGAGCGGCGCACCGCCACCGTTGGCGGAACCGTTGCACTGATCAACGGTGGCATTTGTCGTGTCGGCCGTCGGGTTGCACGTCGTTGTCGGGCCGGTCGGCGAGACTCCGCCTTGACCGGAGCCGATGCACTGGTTGACGGTGACGCCGGTCGTCGCCGTGCCGAGGGGGATGTTGTTGGTGATGTTCACGTTGCAGGTCACGTTGCTGCCGCCGCCGTAGACAATGCCGTTGCACTGGTTGACCCCGGTGACGAGCTGGTCCGACGTCGTGGTCGTGGTGACGCAGCCGGCGGGGGGAAGCACACCTGCGGCCGCCAGGCAGGCGGTGGTGGTGACCGTGGAGCTGGTGGCGCCGTCGGGGGCGACGTTGTTCACGATGGTGGTGTCGCAGTGAACTTCGAACCCGGCGCCGGTGGGAAACGCCGGAGGGTTGCACTGGTTGACCACCGGGCCGGCGGCGGCGTCAACAGCGGCCCGCGAGACGGGGGCCGTGCTCGTCGTCGCCGGCAGGGCGCTGAGGGGCCGGGCGACCACATTGGTGGTCAGAAACTTGGCCGGGGCGGCCACCGGCAAACCGGACTTGGCCCGGGCCACCCGCAAACCGAGTTTGGCCTCTGTTGTCGCGACTATCTGAGTCAGCCTTGTTGTCGTGGCGGCGGCAATCGCGGCCGGCGCGGCGACAGCCGCTTGAGCTGCGGTGAGCGCCGTCACCGGGGCCGTGCCACGCGACGTCGACGGCACCGGGTCGAACACCTTTGTCCTGGTCGTCGCGGAGGGGGTTAAGGCGGCAGGCGCGGGAGCTGAGGTGAGCGCCGTTGCCGGGGCCGCCGCAGCGGGGGCCGCTTCCGCGTAGGCGCCGTCATGTAGAGCCCCCCAGGCCGACACCAAGAACAGCGCCAGTAGCAGCGAACCAGCCAGAACGGCGCCTTTTGAGACCGTCCAGTCAAGTCGGATGGTTTGTCGTGGGGTTGTCGGGGCGAATTCAGGTGAGGCCATCAGACTCCTTGGTCAAGGACATGGTGAAGGAGAGGCTGTGACCGGACCGTGACGAACCTGTGAAAGCGGTGGGATTATCGGCAGCAAGGTGGCACCACCGGGAAGCCGGTACGATCGAAGTACTTCGGCTGCACGCTTCTGCCACTACTACCGGTCCTGGTTGGGGACCAGGGCGGCGCCCACGACGACCCACAGGCGCACGCGGGGTTTGCCGACCCCGGGGGGGGCGCCGGCCAGTAGGAACAACCGGGGGCGCCGCCACCGCGTCGGCGCTCACCGACCGGTGGTCCTTGTCCTCGAGGATCTGCACTGGGCCGACGTGCCGACGTTGGAGCTCACCCGGTTTCTGGCCGCCAGAGTGCCCACCGCCGCCATCGTGCTGGTGGTCAGCTACCGCGACGTCGACGGCGGACGCTCCCAGGCGTTCGACGATGTGCTCGGGTCCTTGGCCCGACTTTCGGCACTCGAACACATCGCGCTCGGAGGTTTGAGCGTGCCCGAGGCGTGCCGAGGTGGGACGGTTCATGGCCCAGATGATCGGGTTGTGGCCGCGCTCCGCCTTGGTGGCCGACGTGCACGTCCGCACCGAAGGCAACCCGTTCTTCGTCGGCAGGCTGGTCCGCCTCCTCCACAGCGAGGAGATGGTGGCGGCCGCCGGTGACTTGAGCCCCGGTGCGGTGCCCGGTGGGGTCCAAGCGGTCGTCGCTGCCGACTGCTCGGCGGTCTCCAAGCCCCGTAACGCCACGGTCACGGCACCGCCGTCACCATTGATGGTGATGCATTCCACTCCCGTTCGACCTCATCGCGACTCCTCCAGCAACTGTGAGGGGTGGCACCAGCTGAATTACCGAGTGTCTCCAGCCGGCATCGGACGTACCACCGGAACTGGGACTGGCGCCATGGCGAGCGATCACACGGCAGTGATGATCATCCGGGCCTGGATTGAGCCCGGGTCATCGGAGCCCCTCCGAGCCCACATCCGCCTCAGCGCCGACGTCTCCGCCGGCATCGAGCGCACGCTGACGCTGGCCCGCCCCGAGACGGTCTGCGCCATCGTCCAAGACTGGCTGGCCGAGATCGTGAGCCATGCCGAGACGCCCGATCGAGCAGCGCAGTCCCAGACAGGCCGGATCTGAGCGGAGTGGTTGAGGACAGGTCCCGTTGTCGTCCACCGGCCGGACAGACCTGCTTGCCGGTTGGTGTCAGCTCAGCTTCCTTAACGGCACCCCGAGACGACCCACATTTAGCTCGCTATAGCCGATTCGGAAATACACCTCGCTTCTTTACGAGGTTCCAAATAGGCAACTTTTTGCCAGAACGGAGAGATGACTATGACAACGCCTGAGTCCACGGCTAGGGGACCGGACAACCTCGACATGGCCCGCAACATGCTGCGGGAACTGGCCGACGCTCAACGGGTCGCCCGGCTCGGCAGCTGGGAGTGGGATGTGGTGGCCGACCGGGTCACCTGGTCGCACCAGCTGTACCGGATCTTCGGGTTGGAACCCGACGAGGTGCCGCCTACCTTCGAGGCCTATCTGTCCTGCCTGCATCCCGATGACCGTTCCATGGTGAACGAACGGGTGGCCGCCGCCCTGGGAAGCGGGGACGGCTTCGACGTCAAGCACCGCGTCATTCGGGGCCAAGGCGAGGTGGTGTGGGTCCACGGCCGGGGCGAGGTGGTCCGAGACGAGACCGGTGCTGCCGTGATGATGCGGGGCACGGCCCAAGACATCACCGTCGCCAAGCGGGCCGAGGAGGAACTGCAGGCGGCAACTGGGCGTTACCGGTTGCTGCAGAAGATGGCCTCGGCGGCCAACCAGGCGTCGAGCGTCGCCGAGGTCCTGCAGTCGGCGCTGGACGAGATCTGTACCCACACCGGCTGGCCGGTCGGCCATGTCTACCTGCCCGGCGGCCACGATGACACGGTGTTGGTGTCCTCGGGCATGTGGCATCTGGACCAGCCGGCGCGCTTCGAGGCTTTGCAGGCCGTGACAGCGGAGACGTCGTTCCGGGCCGGGCAGGGCCTCGTCGGCCGCCTGATCGACGATCCCACGCCTCTGTGGGTCAGCGACATGACGCTCGACCCGACGGCCGTGCGGGCCGGTGCCGCCCCGGGGATCGGTGTGCGGGCCCATCTGGCCTTTGCGGTCCGACTCGATGGCGAGACGGTGGCGGTTGTGGAGTTCTTCTCGCCCGAGGCGATGGAGCCCGATGAGGCGTTGCTCGACGCCCTCGCCCAGGTCGCCACCGAACTGGCCCGGGTGGCAGAACGTCAACGCTTGAGCGCCGAGCGAGCCGCGGCCCGTTTACGGGCGTTGGCGGCCCTCGAGGCCGGCGCCCACCGCCAGCCCGGTGAAACCGATAACGACGTTTACGGGCGCGCCGATCTCGTGTCTCGTCGCGGTCAGACACTGCGAGGCGTCACAGTTCCGGCCGCCGGGTTGGTCCGGGTCGTGCTCGTCGATGATGACCCAACGGTGCGGCTGGTGCTGCGATACTGGCTGAGCGCGTCGGGGCGCTTCGAAGTGGTGGGCGAAGCCGGCGACGGCCGCCAGGGGATCGAACAGGCGACCCGTGAGCAACCCGACCTCATCGTGCTCGACATGGCGATGCCCGTCATGGACGGCCTTGAGGCCATTCCACACCTGGTCCGGTGCTCACCGCGATCGCTTGTTGTCATGTTGTCCGCGTCTGACGCCGATACCACTGCGGCCTATGCGATCGCCTTGGGCGCCCATGGGTACATCGAGAAGAGGTACCACCCCGATGAGTTGCTCCGCCGGATCATCGACGCCTGGGACAGCGCGGCCAGCATTCTTGAGCGCAGCGCCTCCGTGGAGACGGACGGAACGGACTCGAACCTGTTGACGGTGTAGATGACTTCGAGCAACGTTACGTGAAGTCGCGCCACGTCTTGAGTCTCGCCGCGAGAGACTAGGGACTCCTCTCGGCCATGAGCATCGAAAGCATCCCTGCTCGATCTTCTGTGTCCGATAATGGCTGACCCTGCTGGGCGGTTTTGTCTTCTCGGTGGGCAGCGACGCCCTGCTGGGGCATCTCGGCCGGCTCGCAACGGGTGTGCCCCAACGCGCTGATCTGTCGACACATCTCCCACGTCTACGGCGGCCGTCGGCCATGTGTGTGAAGTAATTCACAAGGGGGTACGATGGTGGGTGCCGATGAAGATAAAAGGGGCGTTATGGCGGACAGGGACAG
>CAWBSR010000009.1:0-217123 GCA_963791545.1 uncultured Actinomycetota bacterium | reverse complement strand
CTGCACGGGAGCGAACTCGTGCGGTCGATCGCTTACGTATCGTCGCTTCCCGCACGGTTCGACTGACGCCGCGAGTAAGGGGGATCCGGCTAGTCATACCGGGTTATACTAGGCACCATGAAGACAGCCATCTCCGTCCCTGACGACACATTCGAAAGGGCCTCGCGTCGGGCCGAGGACCTCGGCATGAGCAGGTCGGAGTTCTTCGCCCGCGCCGCCTCACGTTACCTGGACGAGCTAGATGCTGACTGTCTGGCCGAACAGATCGACGCTGCCATCGCCACCATCGACGCCGCGGACGACTCGACTACTGAGGCGGTCATCGTAGGCCGACGCCTTTTGAAGGAATCGACAGACGAATGGTGATCGGGCGGGGAGGCATCTACTGGGCCGACCTCGGCGAGCCTGTGGGCTCCCGCCCGGCGAACCGCCGGCCGGTGTTGGTCATTTCGGGTAACTCCTATAATCGGAGCCGGTTGGCCACTGTCTTGACGGCGGTCGTCACGTCCAATACGCAGCTGGCGTCGATGCCGGGCAACGTGTTTCTGCCGAAGAACGCAACCGGTCTTCCGCGTGACTCTGTGGTGAACGTGACCGCGTTGGCCACCTTGAACAAGACCGACCTGGCGAACCAGGCAGGTGCCGTACCGCCGGCGCTCATGCAAGAGGTCGATCGAGGACTACGCCGAGTCCTTGACCTTTAGTGAGGTTTAGAGCGAATCGACAAACGGAGTCCGGGCAGGGCGACTTTGCCCGTGGCCGTATCCTTGGAGGCATTCGAACTCGCCACCAGGACGACCCCGCGGCCACGACGGTCATCGCCTGCTGTATCCGTGCTGCGATCGGCTGCACTTCGACCGTCGACTGCACCCAAACCGGCGGCGGACCGACCGGGACCGTGTCCGTCCACCGAGCCGGATCCTGCCAACATTTTGCCAACAGACTCTCATCCGCCTTCAGCCGAAGGTGCCGCGGACGGTCCCGTGTTCGCGGTAAAACCGCTGGTCAGGGGCCTGGTGCGGGATTCAAGTCACTCTCTCAAGGTGGCGACACGGGTTCGAATCCCGTTGGGGCTGCGGACAAACGGGCTGGTAGAAGCACTTTTTGGCCCCGGTCGGTGCGTCGTATGTTTATGCCTTGCCAACAGACCTGGCCAAATCGCTGTCGAGGACAGCTGTCGAGTCAGGGGCAGCGAGGCAAGGATCTCGCTCTCGCCAACGGATGGGAATCCGACCTCGGCGCGACGCTGGGTGTCGCACGCGCCATATACGGCCATCTGCTTTGCGGGGATCGACCGTTTTGGAACGCCGTAGGTCAGATCGTTCTGGCCAGTCCACGGGAGGCCCTCCTGGCCCTGGCCGTGCCGGTATGAGGTGCGGACCACAGAACCAGCGCCACTACGGTTGGCTGGCGTATGAACGACGCCCTGTTCAGCGAGATCCAGCACCGATTGGCTGGGCTGCCGGTGACGCCGAACGTCGCCAAATACGTGCTCGCGGCGTACATTTCTCCTGAAACGCTGATCGACGGCCAAGCGGACCAACGGGATTCCGGGCCCGAGCCCAGGCCCTCGGTCGCCGCCGTCAGCGCCCGGGTGTTCCTGGAGTCGGTGGTCGTCGAGGGCTTCCGCGGCATCGGCCCGGCGCTCAGTCTGAAACTGGCGCCCGGCCCTGGACTCACCCTGATCGTGGGACGCAACGGCACCGGCAAGTCCAGCCTGTCCGATGCCCTCGAGGTCCTTCTGACCGGGAACAGCGCCCGCTGGGCGGCCAAGAAGAGCAAGACCTGGCAGGAGGGCTGGCGCAACCTCCATCACCCTGATCCCACCACGATCGAGGCTCGCCTGGTGGTCGAAGGACAGGCCGGTTTCACGGGCGTGGCCCGCCGCTGGACGGCCGGCGCCGACTTGGCCGCCGGCACCGTCACGGTTACCCGACCCGGCCAGCGCAGCGCCAGCTTTGACAGCTTGGGCTGGCGGGAAGCCCTTTACGCCTACCGACCCTTCCTGTCCTACAGCGAACTTGGCGGCCTGCTCGAGGACGGCCCGTCGAAACTGTTCGATGCCCTCAACGCCATCCTCGGCCTCGACGACCTCACGGTCGCCGTCAAGGCGCTGGCCGACGCCCGCCTCGAAATCGAGCGGCGGGCCAAACAGACCGTCGCCGAACTCTTCCGGCTTCGACAGCTGCTCGAATCCTCCGCCGATGAACGGGCGGCCCGTCTCCTTGCGGTCACCGCCAAGGTGCCCGACCTCGAAAAGGTCGCCGCCCTGATCGGGCCGAGCCTGATCGCCCAACCGGAGGGCGGCCAGGTCGAGGTCCTGAGACGGCTGGCCTCGCTCGACCTGCCGAGCAGCGAGGATGTGACAGCCGTCGCCAACCGTCTCAGCACCGCGGCCGAAGCGGTCGACATGGCGGCCGCGACAGACGCAGGACGGGCCCGGGGGGTGGCCGGTCTGCTGGACGCGGCGGTCGAATTTCACCTGAACCACGGTGATGGCGACTGCCCGGTCTGCGGCCGACCTCAGGCATTATCGGCGACGTGGCGGTCCGAGGCGGACACCGAGCGGGCTCGCCTCCGGGCCGAAGCCCGCGACGCTGATCAGGCCCACGAAGAGCTGGCCGAGGCCGTCGCCGCCGCCCGCTCGCTGCTGCGGGCTCCGCCGGCCGCGCTGAGCACCGCCGGCTCGGTCGGCATCGACGCCTCGACGGCCCTGGCCGGCTGGCAGACGTGGGCCGCCGGACCGGCCGACGACACCGCCGCCGGCCTGGGCTACCCACCTGCTGGGGATCGAGAAGTGGCGCGACGACGTGCTCATCGTCCAGGCCGAAGCCGAGCAACGCCTGGCCGACGTGGAGGACGCGTGGCGGCCCATCGCCCAGGCCGCTACCGGCTGGCTCGACCACGCCCGGGACGACCGGATCGGCGCCGCCACGGTGAAGGACCTGAAGGCGGCCGAGGCATGGCTCAAGAAGACCGGTGAGGCTATCCGGGCTGAGCGTTTCGAGCCGCTGGCCGCGGGCGCCACCCAGGTGTGGAAGATGCTGCGCCAGGCCAGCAGCGTCGACATCGGCGGGATCAGCCTCACCGGGTCGGCCACCAGCCGACGGGTGAAGGTCGACGTGTCGGTAGACGGCTCCGACGGCGCGGCCCTGGCCGTCATGAGCCAAGGTGAGCTGCACGCCCTGGCGCTGGCGCTGTTCTTCCCCCGGGCCACGCTGGCCGAGAGCCCGTTCCGCTTCATCGTCATCGACGACCCGGTGCAGGCCATGGACCCGGCCAAGGTCGAAGGCCTGGGCCGGGTGCTCGAGCAGACCGCCGCCAGCCACCAGGTCATTGTGCTCACCCACGACGACCGGCTTCCCGAGGCGGTCCGCCGGCTCGGCATCCCGCCACCATCGTTGAGGTCGACCGGGGCCCCGGCTCCCAGGTGGCGATCACCAAGGTGCTCGACCCCGTCGACCGCCACCTGGGCGACGCCCGGCAGGTGGCCGGGGACAAGGAGCTGCCCGACCCGGTCAAGGCCCGGGTGGTGCCGACACTGTGCCGTCAGGCGTTGGAGGCGACCTGCGTCGAGATCGTCCGACGGCGACGACTCAGTCGAGGTGACCGCCACGAAGAGGTGGAAAAGGTGATCGCGGCGGCCAACAAGCTCAACAAATCGTTCGCCCTGGCCATGTTCGACGCCATCGACGAGGGTGGTGCCGTGCTCCCGAAACTCAACGAATGGGGGTGGCAAATGGCCCAGACCTACCAGGCGTGCAACAAAGGCGCGCACGGCGCGCACGTCGGCGATCCCAAGCTCCTCGTCAGCGACACCCGGGCCCTGGTCAACAAGCTGCGCACCGCTGACATGACACCGCCGCAACTGCTGGGCGCGGCCCGCAAACTGCTCGACCACCCAGTAGTCTCCACGGGGTGGCGGCCGGTGGCGGTAGCTGCCCTCGCCCGCCAAGCACTCGAGGCGGCAATCGACGACTTCTGGGCCCGGGCCGCACCGGGCGCCGAAGCGGCCGCCCGTCAAACGCAGCTGCTCTGCCTCTCCTCGTACACCGACGAGGGCATCTCCGAACTGGCCGCAATTACCTGGGTGTTGCTCTCGGGTGCCTGCCATGTCCGGGCCTACGACCTGACCCCATCGCACGACGAGCTGTCCCGATGGTTGTCCGACACCGACGCAGTGCTCGCCGGCCTGGCCGCCACGGCGTGAGCCCTTCCGTGCCGGAGCCACCCGAACTGCCGCCCGGCTTGTACGAGTCCGTCCTCACCGATCGGCTGTCCAGTTTGCTGAGTTCCATACCAGCCGACTTGATCGGGTTGGAAGACCTCGACACCGCTGACGGAGACGTTCTGCTCGCCGGCCACATCGCTCGCGTCGTGCTCCGGTTGCTTCGCAGCGTGCCCGAGGCCGACCGCCCGGGCCGACAGGTCGAGTTGGCCAACGCCCTGCTGTCATTGATCGCCGAAGCGGCGACACCGCTTCACGGCGAGCGCATCGACGACCGTTCACGGATCCTGCGCTCGATCAGCCGTCGGGACCCCTTTTCCCGACCCACAAGCAAATCGGCGGATACGCCCCGGCCGCCGATGCCGCTGTCCAGCAGTGCCCTGCTCGTCAACAACCGGGGCGAGCCGGGCGTGGGCGACGCTATTCGCCAGGAGCTCGAGTCGGCCGATCGAGTCGACCTGGTGTGCGCTTTCATCCGGTGGACCGGCGTTCGTATTGTGCTCGAGCCGCTACGCCAGGTCATCGCACGGGGCGGCCAGGTGCGCATCCTGACTACCACCTATCTCGGTGCGACCGAACGGCGAGCCGTCGACGCACTCGTCGGAGCCGGTGCCGAAATGAGGGTCCTTTACGACGTCGAAGCCACTCGCCTGCACGCCAAGGCCTGGTTACTTCAGCGCGATTCCGGCTTCTCGACCGCGTATGTCGGGTCGTCGAACCTGTCGGGCGCGGCCATGGTCGACGGTCTCGAATGGAACGTCCGCCTGTCGGAAATCGAGAACCCTGCGGTACTCACCGCTTTTCGGGCCACGTTCGAGGCGTACTGGGACGGCGGCGAGGCTCAGCCTTACCGGCCTGACATCGACGGCGAGACGTTGGACAAAGCTCTCGTCGCCCAGCGAACTGGTGGCGCAAAGGATGCCACGGCCTATGGTGATGGGGTCGAGTTCGTCGGGATCGAACTTGAACCCCGTCCCCACCAGTCCGAGATCCTTTACGCCCTCGAAGTGGAGCGACGGCTGCACAACCGGTGGCGGAACCTGGTCGTTGCGGCCACCGGAACCGGGAAGACGGTGATCGCGGCTCTCGACTACAAGCGACTCCGAGCCGTCGGCATGGAGCGCTTGCTGTTCGTGGCCCATCGCAAGGAGATCCTGCTCCAGTCCCGGTCGATGTTTCGTCACGCGCTGGGAGACGGGAGTTTCGGTGAGATCTTTGTTGACGGCACCCGGCCGGAGCAATGGAACCAGGTGTTCGCATCCATCCAGTCGCTGACCGCACTCGGGCCAACCACGATTGCCCCGGATCATTTTGACGTGGTGATCGTGGACGAGTTCCACCACGCCGAGGCGCGCACCTACTCGACGTTGCTGGAGCACCTCCAACCGAAGGTCCTGCTGGGACTGACTGCTACTCCTGAGCGCAGTGACGGCATCAACGTGGCCCGCTGGTTCGGTAATCGCATCGCCGCCGAGCTGCGCCTGTGGGAGGCGCTCGAGCGGGGCCTGCTGAGTCCATTCCAATACTTCGGCGTTCACGACGACGTCGACTTGTCGGCCATTGCCTGGCGACGAGGTGGCTACGACACTGCTGCACTGGAACGGCTGTATACCGGCGACGACGCCCGGCTGGTCAAGGTCCTTCATGCCATCCAACGGATCGTGGCTGACCCGTTGCGGATGCGGGCTCTCGGGTTCTGCGTCAGCGTGGCGCATGCCGAGTGGATGGCCCGCCGATTCGCCGATGCCGGAATCAGCGCAGTCGCGATCACTGGGGAAACCGCGTCCGACGCCAGAGCCGCCGCCCTTCGGGACCTTCGGGACGGCAAGGTCAATGTCGTGTTCACCGTTGACCTGTTCAACGAGGGCGTGGACGTTCCGACCATCGACACCGTGCTGTTTCTGCGCCCGACGGAGTCAGCCACCGTCTTCCTGCAGCAGCTGGGGCGAGGGCTGCGGCGAACAGACGGAAAGGCATGTTTGACTGTGCTCGACTTCATCGGGAACCAGCACCGGCGTTTCCGATTCGATCTGCGGTACTCGGCCCTGACCGGGCAGCCAAGAAGTCGTCTTGCGGCGGCCGCCGAGCAGGGTTGGCCCTATCTCCCGCCCGGCTGCCACCTCGAACTTGACAGGGAGGCGACCGAAGTCGTCTTGAACAACCTACGGATACAACTCCGACTCAGCTGGAAGAGCCTGATCGCCTCGGTCAAAGAGTGCGGTGACATCAGCTTGGCCGCCTGGCTGATCGAAACCGAAACCGACCGCCATGACCTCTACCGGCGGGCACAAGGAGGATGGACGGCCCTGCGCCGCGACGCGGGCTTCGCTGTACTCCCCAACGGACCCGACGAGGTGGCGCTGAGTCGGGCCATCGGTCGGATGCTTCACATCGGCGATCCGGAACGCTGTAGCACCTATCGCGCCTGGCTCTGTGCCGCCGCGCCGCCTGACCTCGCCGCTCTCGGTGAGCGGGAAGTCCGCCTGCTGCGCATGCTCGACTTCGACCTGTGGGGCTCCGCGGTGCCGGCCGGCGAACTGACCAACCGCCTGGCCGGACTGTGGGTCCACGAGGCGTCTCGGGCCGAGCTGCTCGAGGTGTTGGCGATCAACCAAGACCTGGCAGCCCACCTACCCCAGCCGCTGGGCGTTGCCCTTCCCGTTCCGCTCACGGTGCACACTCGCTACAACCGCGACGAGATCCTCGCCGCCTTCGGGGTGACAAATCCGGCGTCGGTGCGCGAAGGTGTGAAATGGCTGCCCGAGATCAACACCGAGCTGCTGTTCGTGACGCTGCAGAAATCCGAGAAGCACTATTCGCCGACAACTCGGTACCAGGACTACGCACTTAGCCGGGATCTGTTCCACTGGGAATCGCAGAGCTTCACATCGGAGCAGTCAGCAGCCGGGCAGCGTTACGTCCATCAGCGCGAGCACGGCATCTCGATCGTCTTGTTCGTTCGTAATGAGCGTAGGTCCGCGACTGGCATGGCAGCCCCCTACTGGAACCTGGGTTTGGTCGATTACGTCAGCCATCAAGGTGAGCGGCCCATGGGCATCACCTGGCGGCTTCGCATGCCGACACCGGAGGACTTGTTCGTCGAGACCGCTGCCGTGCTCGCGGCCGGTTAGATCGACCCGTACAAATCGAAGTGCCTCGCAGTTGGCACCGAAATGTGAGCCCTCATACATTAGACACCGACACAGCTCAAGTTTATAACAGGCGGATTCGGGCACTCTCCAGTCGCGGCTGCCCGCCTGAATTGCCCGACGTCCCGTAGCAGCCCGACCCGACGACGACGAATTCGGCCCGACTGAGAACCGCAAGCGCTCGGCGATGTCGTCGGGCGATGTCTCCACCGCGTCGACTCAACGAAATTGCTGAAGAACTTTGTGAGGTCAATCGCGAGATGGACGCTACGGAGCCTGGCAGACCTTTCACATTCTGGAGTCCCGCATCGGACACGGCAACCCGCTCCGGGGGAATCGACCGTCAGAGCGGTGTCTGGTAGCCAAAGGTGCGGGCGACGTCGCTGGCCTTGACGACGAGGCGTCCTGCCTGACCGGTCGACGTGAAACCGTGATGAAGGTAAAACCCCTCAGCCGATTCGTCGATTGCATCGACCACGATGAGACGCCCCCCGATGGTGCTGATGCCGCTTATTGCTGTGCCGAGCGCGTCAATAAGGGTGGTTGAACCGATTCCCCGGCCGTGACATCTCTGGGCTACCGCCAGTCGGGCGATCAATATCGCAGGAATGGCGTCGGGTGAGCCATGCCCAACCTTCGTCGGCATGTCTTCCCGTCGAACGATGTGAGGTATGAGGCTGTAGTAGGCGACCAACTCGTCTGCGTCGTCGACGAGGACATAGGTACGAGCCGTGCCCATGAGTTGGGCGCGTTGGGCGTGCTGGCGGAGCCATTTGTCAAGAAGGTCGTTGCCGCTGACGAAGCGATTGAGGTCATGTCGTTCGGAGAGTCGTTCCCTGAAGAGCACTACCGGGAGATCACCGGATAGGCCTTGGCCCGTTCGACGGCGGCCGCAAGCGCGGGGATCTCCCGTGGCGGCTCATCCAACTCGATGAGCAAACGTCCGAAGTAGTCGTTCGGTACAACGGTCTCCTCCTGTTCCGACAACACACGGTCGGCCTCAGCCCTTGCTGCGGCAACGACGAAGGCACTGACTGACAGGGAGGTCGCTCGAGCGGCCGCCTCGATGCGCCTCACGTCGGTAGGGGCTGCCCGCGCTTCAAGCCGTTCGGTCTTGGCCATGTACAACAATGTACGGCGCACCCGAATCGTTTGCAAGTACGACCTTCCTGTTGGCGGGATGCTGTCGCCGATCATGGAAGCAGGGACCGGATCGATCGGTTCCGTATCAAGGCCCTTGCCAACAGTCATCATCGATCTTCCCTGGGTTGGTCACGCTTCGTCGGGCGCACGAGGCGCGCCACGTCGTCGTCGTTGCGCGGCTTGTCGTTCAGGGCCGATGATGCTCGGCAGTACGGTCCTCGCGGCGCCCACCGCTTGGGTCGCAGTAACGGGGCCCGTTCTTGCCCGTGGACAGCAATTGGAGGGACGCTCGGGGTGGCCAACCAACGGCGGCGACCTACTTACCGCCATGGCCGCTATGGCTGGGACGAAAGCCGCCAGGTTGCGCCCAGACCCAGTCCAAGGGAGCGGACGACGGTATTATCGGACGCGGGGCGCAGCAGTACTTCCCGGGTTACAGCTCCGCCCGGTGCTCGTGGAAGTTGGCGGATCCTGGCGAGGCGGCGACCACGGGAAATACGGAGCCTGTTTAGCGGCGACGTTCATTTTCTGTGTCGCTCGGCACGGAAGCCCGAGTCGTCACCGAGGTGGAAGTAGATGCGACCGTGCAGGGATCCATCGTCTTGGAGTGCAGCCCATCCTCGACCGCTGACCTGATCTCCCTCGTCGGTTCCTTCCCAGCTGAAGTCGATATTGGGACTCCCGCTTCCTGCATTACGGCAGTCCATCCAGCCGGTGACAGCAATGAAACCGAAGCTGCCCGTGCGGTCAGCTCTGAACTCGATGAAGGCGGGAGCCACCAAGTCGAGGGCGTCACGGTCCCACAGGTCCATCTCAACGATCCTCCATCGCCCGGTCAGCCGCCGGGTGTCTCGCCCGGCCCCCTTTACTCGGCCGGGGTCTTCAACGATCGCGGAGGTGCCTCGGGAATCCATGTGCGTGAGAGCGTCGTTCAGCACCGCGAACGCCTCATCGAGGCGTTTCCGGCGTCCACGATTGACCTCGTGGTTCGCTTCCGCGGCGACGAAGCCGACAAGCTCATCGAGCTGGTCGGCGCTTGCGACCAGTACGACGCCCTCTGTCGAACTGCGCATCCGAAACACGAGGCGTTCGCAGTCGGTGTCGAGGAACCGGAGATCGCGCAGGGCGGCGGCCACCTCGTCCGGCAGAAGTGTCTCGTGCTTGGGCCCGATGTCTGGGTGGGAGCGAGGCGCTCTGAGATCGAACGGCGAGTCCTCCCATCCGCTGATGACGCCCTCGTCGCGGCAGCTGTTGCATTGCCACCGAATCGGCGCCGGAAGATCGGCACGGAACACGGCGATGTGTCCTTTACATGGCCGATTGCCGGGTCGACGTCGGCAGGTCATAGCAGTGACCCAGGACGCGCCTGCTTCGCCCGCGGTGGCAGCTTGGATCACGAATCCCAGGTGTTCGGCCATCTTCCGCGCCGGGCCGGGCGCATCGTCGGGCATATCGAGGAAGTGGCGCAGGTCGGACACGAACATCGGAGGCGACGCTACATGGCTCGGACCAGCTGATCTGGTACATCGGCGTCCAATGCGCCGGCCAGCCTGAACGTGTCCCCGAACGCGCCGCCAGCGACGGTCGCCCTACTGCCACCGACCGCCGGGTGCCGGACCCTGGTTCGAGTCGAACTGGTGCCTGATGGCGTTACGCTTTGCCGCTCGGTGTACACACCCCTGATCGAAGGAAGCGCCTGGTGCAAGAAGAGTGGAGCCTGAAGGGCGCGACGCTCAGCGACAAGACAGCCCGGAAGGAGTTCGGGCTGACCCAGGGCGAGATCGTGGCGGCGATCGACGCCGGTCAGCTTCAGTACCGAGTGGGCGTCATCCATGGCAATCCCTGGCTCAGGCTCCTGCGGCGCGAGGTTGAGGCGCTCATGGACAGCACCTACACCGATCGGGACCATCGGCAGCGGCGGGCCAGGGCTGAGTTGGCGCGAGTGGACCGCGATTTGAAGAAACTCCGCGCTGAGGTCGCTGCGCTGGAGGAACAGCGCGGCAAGCTACTTGCTGACCTGGAAAAGTGACCTCGTGGGGCGGCCAGCGCGTCCGCTGACGTCAGCCGATTTGGCGGCCGCCGCGTCCTCTACTGCCGGCTACGTGCGGCGCTTATCGCTCAGGAGACGGTGCCCGCGGGCAGGATCCATTCGGTCGGTTGGCCGGTGATCTCAGCGATGAGGTCGAAGTCGTGGTCGTAATGGAGCACGACGAGCCCAGCGGCCTCCGCTGCCGCTGCTATCAACAGGTCGGCGATCTTCGCTCCGCGCTGCTGGCTTCGCTCGGCAAGCGCATCCTGAACGGCCATCGAGCGGTCCAGGGTCTGCTGGGTCATGTGCACGAACGGCCACGCCGAGCGTTGCTGTCGCATCGCCCGGTGTGCCGCCGGGCTCGTCGATGAGAACCCCGCTTCGAGATCTGTCGGGGTGCAACGGGCCACCAACCCGCTCTCCAGCAGCGGCACGAGCCGGTCGGCCACCAAGGTCTGGCCGAGGCGGGCCAACGCCGACGTGTCGCCGAGGTAGTAGGGCCTCAGCCCCACGCGTCCCGCCGGGCTGCCGGATCGGCCAACGTGTCGGGCTCGACCCCGTGCTCGGCCAGCAACGCCCGGCGCCGCTTCGCGAGGGCGAGAACCTCGTTGAAGGCATCGTCGACGGTTGCCTTGAGGGTCCGCGTCCCGAGAAGCGAGCGCACTGCCTCCAACTTGTCGTCATCCACTTCTATGAGTCTCTTCGTCACCAGGCCAGGATATCTCAGGACGACACCGCGGATAGCCTACGGTCCGGCGGCGGCGTCAACCTGCCAGCAGCGTCGACCTTTGGGGAGCGCAGCATCGCGCCCGACCTACAGGCGTCGGACCATCCCACTACGCCCGGACAGGGTGTCGGGGGCCGGTCAGTCAGCCGTCGAGATTTTCTGCACCACTCTATTGATCTGGGGTATTCTGTGGCGCATAATAGGCCGTGCAGGAGGTTCGGTTCGCTCAGTCGGCTCGCAAGCACCGGATCGCCAAGGCGCACGCCGTGGCTGCCTTGGAGAATGCTGGCGATCCCGTGGTCGTCGCAGCTCCCTCCGATGACCTCGATGACCGTCTGGTGTTCGTCGGAGTTGACGACCGAGGTGTCGAATTAGAGATCATCGCCGTACAGCTTCCGGGCTTCCTGTTTGTAATCCACGTGATGCCGACGACGTTCAAGAGGTGACTGCAATGGCTCGGAAGTACAAGGTGGGGCCGGACGTGAAGCCGGACGAGAAGATTTACGACTCCAAGGGCAATCTGATCGACGAGGACTACATCGACCACGCCGTGACGGACGCACACCGTCAGCTCGGTCGGGGCCGCCCCTCCCTCACCGGACCCGGTGGGGTCTCTCCAGAGATCAAGGCGCGCGTGCCGAACGATCTCAAGTCTCGGGTTCAACAGGAGGCAAAGCGACAAGGAAAATCGTTGTCCCTCTTCATCCGCGAGGCGCTCGAGCGCCATCTTGATGAGGCAAGCTGACGAATCTCACCCGCCAGTCGAATAGTCCCCCCAGAGCGTGACCCTGCGGCCGTCGCCAGCAGGATCGACTGCGTTGGCACCTGTGTCGCCAAGGATCATCGGCCACCGTTCCTCCGAAAACGGAAGGCGACGTGGCGGGCCTTGCGTCAACTGCTGGCATCGGTGTCACCGCAGGAGGTGTTCTTGACCAACGCCTTCGTTGGATTGCCCGCCCTTGCGGTAACAGCCGGCGCCGGATCGCCCCGAGCCCACTGGCTGTCCTCGTCGGGGCGGGGCGACACGGAGTCGTTCCCGACGACGCCATCGTTCACTCGGCGGTGCGAGCACCTGTTGAGCACGCAGATCGAATTGTTCTTCGCCGCGACTGGTGGTGTGCCTCGGTGTACCAGCCGCCAAGATGCTCGCGGCGATCACCCCGGCCCTTGACTCGTGGCGGCCGTGGCCGGGCTACGCGGCGCTCGATCAGCGAAGGGTGTCGGCGGTTGACGGTTGCACCGTCGCAGACGTCACCTTCGTGGCGGTCGCGGTCCGGCATCCCTCCGCCGTGCTCTCCCGGGCCCAGAGACAGCGGGATGCAGAGTTGATCGCCGTTGCCGGCCGTCCGCCGCTCGGTACTGACAGCGCTCGTTGAAGCTGGAGGCTTTGCCCTGCACGGGAGCCAACTCGTGCGGTCGATCGCTTACGTATCGTCGCTTCCCGCACGGTTCGACTGACGCCGCGAGTAAGGGGGATCCGGCTGGTCATACCGGGTTATACTAGGCACCATGAAGACAGCCATCTCCGTCCCTGACGACACATTCGAAAGGGCCTCGCGTCGGGCCCAGGACCTCGGCATGAGCAGGTCGGAGTTCTTCGCCCGCGCCGCCTCACGTTACCTGGACGAGCTAGATGCTGACTGTCTGGCCGAACAGATCGACGCTGCCATCGCCACCATCGACGCCGCGGACGACTCGACTACTGAGGCGGTCATCGCAGGCCGACGCCTTTTGAAGGAATCGACAGACGAATGGTGATCGGGCGGGGAGGCATCTACTGGGCCGACCTCGGCGAGCCTGTCGGCTCCCGCCCGGCGAACCGCCGGCCGGTGTTGGTCATTTCGGCTAACTCCTATAATCGGAGCCGGTTGGCCACTGTCTTGACGGCGGTCGTCACGTCCAATACGCAGCTGGCGTCGATGCCGGGCAACGTGTTTCTGCCGAAGAACGCAACCGGTCTTCCGCGTGACTCTGTGGTGAACGTGACCGCGTTGGCCACCTTGAACAAGACCGACCTGGCGAACCAGGCAGGTGCCGTACCGCCGGCGCTCATGCAAGAGGTCGATCGAGGACTACGCCGAGTCCTTAACCGCCTTTAGTGAGGTTTAGAGCGAATCGACAAACCGAGCCCGGACAGCGCACGTTGCCGGTCGCCGTAGCCTTCGGGGGACTCGAACTCGCCACCGGGACGACCGCGTGGCCACGACGCTCATCGCCGCCTGTATCCGGGCTGCGATCGGCCGCACTTCGACCGTCGACTGCACCCAAAGCGGCGGCGGACCGACCGGACGTTGTCCGTTCACGGAGCTGAATCCTGCCAACATTTTGCCAACACCTTGGGGCTGCCAGCAACGTTTGCACGCTCGCACTCATGGAGCCTCCACACCTCGTGACAATGTGAATTCAGGTGACAGCCCGGCTCCAAGCATTGTTCGAGCCGCACAACGCTTGATGTCGTCGTGCTGACCGGGGCCCATACGATCCTCGTCGTCGATCCCTCACTGACCCCGGATCCGAGCATTCAATGCCAGTTCCTCTGGGACATGGCCGTCGCACCCGATAGCGACGGCCATATGACCACCCGCGCAGACAAAAGACCGTCCGACTTCGGCCCCAGCCAGCGCTCGATACCCTCCCGTGCCCGTAACCGTCGGCTAGCCGAGGGAGACGACCGTCAACGAACCCGATCGGTTCGCGGGTCTGACGGCCCGGCTAGGGCGATCGAGACGTGGCTGCCGCCAACCGAACTCGAGTTGACCAGCGCGATTGGACGCGCCGGCGAGGAACCGCCACCGGCCGGTGTCGACCCAAGGTGGGCCAACGCATCGGCGCACAGCACTAGCGCCCCGGCGCCAAGCACCTCGCCGATGGCCAGCTTGGGCGAGCACACCGGGACACCGTCGAACAGGCGATCGATGGCCGATGCTTCGGCGGCGTCAGCGAGTCGGTGACCCGCAGCGGCTGACCACACCGCGGTGACGTGGTGCGGCTCCAGCCGAGCCTGGCTGAGGGCGGCCGACATGGCCCGCTCGATGCCGCGGCCGGCAGGGTCGATGCCCCCATCAGGCCGGGCGTCGGCTGCCATGCCGTACCCGAGCACCTCGCCGTACGGCTCGGCGCCACGGACCCGGGCCCGGCTGAGCGGCTCCAGCACCAGCCCTGCCAATGCTTCGGCCAGCACCAGGTCGCCATCGATGCCAGCCACCAGGCCGATCTCCCGGTACGCTCGCAGCGCGGTCGGGCTGAGGCTGTCGGCGGCGGTCACGACCATGGCGTCGGCGTCGCCTTGGCGGACAATGTCGGCGGCGTAACCGATGGCGAAACCACCGGCGGCGTGGCCGGCGACGACGGCGGACAAAGGGCCCCGGGTGCCGAGGTGGGTGGCCACGCATCCGGGCGCGGCACTGCGCACGATATTTGGGAACTCGGCCGGGTTGGCCGCAGCCGGGCCGCCATCCACCACGCTGCGCTGCATCAGGCACTGGGATTCGTGGGGGCCGAGTGCGCTGGCGAACATGATGCCCACCCGCTTCCCATTCTGCTCGTCGATGACCAGTCCGGCGTCGCTCAGCGCCCGGCCGGCGCCGACCACCGCGAAGATCGACAGTCGATCCAGGCGCCGGCACTGCTTGGGGGTGAGGAATGCCGACCAATCGGGAGCGAGGTTCCCGCCGGCGCCCGGCTCCGAGGTCTCGGCCGCGATGCCGGTGATGACGACCGGGTCCGGCTGTCGCGGCGACCGGGGCACGCCGGAACCGGGCCGGCCGACGACAACGCAGGCGTTGGCGCCGCCGAAGCCGAAGCTGTTTGATATGGCAACGTCGATGGCCAGCGGCCGGGCCCGTAGCGGCACATAGTCAAGGTCGCACTCGGGATCTGCCTCAAGGAGACCGGCCGTCGGGGGCGCCGCCTGGTCGCGCACCGCCATGGCTGTCACCACCACCTCGGTTGCTCCAGCCGCACCCAGTAAGTGGCCGATCATCGACTTCGTGCTGCTGACCGCCACCCGGTCGGCCGCGGGCCCCAGGGCCCGGCGGATCGCCTTGGTCTCCGCCACGTCGTTCTTCTCGGTCCCCGTTCCGTGGCCGTTGACATAGGCCACCGCGCGGGGATCAACGCCACTCGCCTCGAGCGCTGCGTTGATCGCCCGTGCCGCACCGTCACCCTGGGGATGCGGAGCCGTGGGGTGATAGCCGTCGGCTGACAACCCATACCCGAGGACTTCGACCACCGGCCGTACGCCAAGTCGATCACAGAGTTCGGCCCGCACCAGGACCAGCATGGCGCTGCCCTCGCCGAGGCTCAGTCCGCTGCGGTGGCGCGAATAGGGAGTCGCCGCTCGGCACGAGAGCGCCTGGACGGAACCGAAACCGGCGAAGGTGAGGTCGCTCAGGAGCTCCGCCCCACCGGCGAGGGCAGCGTCGGCGTGACCGAGGCGGATCAGGTCAGCGGCGTAGCCGACCGCGTTGGCTCCTCCGGCGCACGCGGTGTCGATCGCGAGCACCGGTCCTTGTGCGCCGAACGCGGCGCTGACCCGCTCGACGATTCCTTGCGGCATCAGAGCGAGCGACAGCCGCACCGAGTCGACGTCGCCGGGCACCCAATCGGGATGCACTCCCGGACGGCAGCTGGCCATGACAACGGCCCAACGGCTGGGCGCAATTTCGGCCGCGCCCGGGCCGGCTTCGGCCAGCGCTTCCGCGCCGGCCTGCACGGCCATGTCGACAAGCCGGTCCCCGGTCGGCGCCCTACCCCACCGGCGCGGATCGACCGCCGCGTCCGGGACCTGGGCGCCGATGGTCACGGTGTGCCCGGTCAGCCGCAACCCGCCAACCGGGCCGATGACGACCCGCGCCTGCATTATCCCCTCCCACAAGGCAGCCGCCGTGGGCCCCTGGGCGGTGACCGCTCCGACGCCGGCCACCACTACCCGAGCTCCGCTCTGCGCTCTGCTGTCCGTTGCCAGACCGGTCATGGGCAGTTGCCGGGCCCGAGGAGGATCTGGCCGACGCTGAGAGCCACGCGACCCCCGACGGTCACTTTTCCCCCCAAAACCATGACATCACCCACGCGCGGCTGCTCGACCACGGCAAGCTCCATGCGTTGTCCGGGCTCCACCGGTTGGCGGAACTTGACAGCGCGGAATCCTTTCAGGCGCAAGCGGCCCCAACCCTGGTCCTCGATATAGCGGGTGGCGAGATCGGCGAGGCTCTGAAGGATCAGGACGCCGGGAAGCACGGGACGGAGAGGAAAATGGGTGTCGAACACCGGCATGATCGAAGGGACATCGACGTTCGCCGTGGCCCGGCTCTCGGCCTCGCACACCACCACATCGAGCAGTGCCGGCATCATCGTCATCATTTGGGACGTGCCATTCGGCGCCCCGGAGCAGGTTCCGACGTTCCCGGAGCAGGTCCCGACAAACCGAGGACCCGGTCCCGACGCGACTCGAGGGACGACCGGCTCTCGAGGCGCTCGGCATCGATCAACGCACACATCAAGTCGCGGGCGTCGAGAACTACCCGACCGCCAACTCTCGCCTCCCCCGACATGGTGGCGGCGTCGTCGCGCAACACGTCGACCGCACCTACCAACTCCAGCATGTCGCCGCGATGCACCGGCGCACCGAAGCTCACCGACCCGATCGCGGCGAGCATGCCCATGGTGTGCAGATCACTCGACAGCAGGAGCAGCCAGTTCCCGGCCTGGCCGAGTGCTTCCAGGATGAGCAAGGGCGGAAACTCCTCGGTCCCGCCGTGGGCGCCGGCCGGCGCCAAGGTGTGGGCCCGGAACCGCAGGAAAGGCTCGTAGTCATCGATTCCGTCGACCAGGTGGAAGGCGATGGTGCCCATCAGGCGGCGGCGCTCTGCGCCGGCGGCCGGCACACGACGAGGGCGTGCGCGACCGCCAATCCGCCCGTGTGGGAGATGCTCACATCGGCGTCGACCAGGTTATTGGTTTCCGCCCACGCCGCCGCAGCGCCGTACAGCCTCGGCCGCGGGCGGCCAGCCGGGGTGCGGACGATTTCGATGTCAACGAGCTCAATGGCTGCCAGCAGCCCGAACCCAAACGCCTTCAGCAGGGCTTCCTTGGCGGCAAAGCGCCCTGCCATCCGTTCGAAGCGCCTCGCGTCGCCGAAGAGTGCAAGCTCGCCCTCAGTGAACAGGGTGGCCAGGATGTCGGGGCTCTCGGCCGCCAGTCGGCTCATCCGGTCGACGCTGACCAGATCGACACCCACCCGCAGGCTGAGATCAGCTGTGGATGGTGGCAACGCGCTCGGTGACCAGGTCGGTAAGGTTCTGAACCGTAAAGCGGCCCAGCAGAGTCATGATGTCGACACCCTCGCCCAGGGTACTGACATCCAGTTGCGGCATTGCCTTGTGAAGCTGGGCCTGTCCCTGCTCGGTGAGGCGACCGTCGCTCCCGACGAAATCGTCGGGCGTCATACCTCCGAGGATGTGCTCGGAGATGTCGGCGCCTTTCAGCCGGATGCCCAATGCTCGTTCCAGCCGGAAGAGTATGTCGAGCAGGTCGATCGACTCGGCGGCCAGGTCTTCGAAAAGGGCGGTGTCAGGTGTCACCTCATCCTCGCTAAGAAACAGCCCTTCGGCTACGCACGTGCGCACGATTGCCGGGATGTCCTGTTCGGTCATTGCGCTCCTTTCTCGGGCCCCCAAACTGGCGCGGCCCTTATTCGTTCATCCTGAAGCCGATCCCGATCCCATCACGGCGCTTCCGCCGCCATCGACGACCACAACGGAGCCGGTCATGTACGCCGCATCGTCGCTCGCCAGAAACCCCACCACCTTGGCTATGTCCTCCGGTGTCGCGCAGGCCCGCAGTGGGATCTTTGAAAGCATGCGGGTCCCCCTCGAGCTGCCTGTCGCCGACGACGTCAGTTCGGTAGGGACGAAACCAGGCGCGACCGCGTTGACTCGAACGCCGAAGCGACCGAATTCGAGGGCGCAACTGCGGGTGAAGGCATTGACGGCCGCCTTGGACGCCGCGTAGGCCGCCGTTCCCACCCAGGCCCGGTCGGCCAGCGGCGAGGAGATGTTGACGATCACCCCTGACCGCTGCGCCATGAAGTGCTCGAGGACCAGTTGGGTGCAGTTGAACACACCGCCGAAGTTCACCCGCATCACGTCGAACCAGCTGTCCGGCGACATGTTGTAGATCAGGGCGTCGTGGGCGATGCCGGCGTTGTTGACCAGAATATGAAGGCCACCGAGCGTGTCGAGAACTTGCTCAATGAGCGCCTTGACGTCGTCGTGCCGGGCGACGTCGGCGGGCACTGCCAACGCCTGACCGCCGTGCATGGCGATTTGCTCCACCAGCGCTAGGGCGGCACGGTCATGCTTCCGGTAGGTGAGGGCCACGCACGCGCCACGCCTGGCCAGGTCGCGGCAGATGGCCTGCCCGATGCCGCCCGATCCGCCGGTAACCACTGCCACTCGCCCGCCCAGCACTCCGCCCGCCGGGTCTCGGTTCATCGGCTGCAGCCCTCGTGATCGGCTGCGCTGCGCACCAAGGCAGCCATGTGCTCGCTGAGCAGTTGTGACACGGCCCGCACTTCCTCGTGCAGTGGCCGGTCGTCCACCAGGGGCGCGCTGATGTCGTGCAGGTCGGACCACAAGCCGGGAGTCGGACCGATGCCGTCGAGATGGTTGAGTTGGACCACCGCCAGGGCCAGTGACCCCAGCACGAGTTCAGCCAGGTCCAGCAATTCGGCGACGACGGTCGCCCCGTTCAGGGCGTTGGGCACGATGTCCTGGTTGTTGAGGTTGGTCGGCAGCGCGGTCAGCGTCGACGGGTACGCCAACTGGCGAATGCGGGCGACCATTGACGTGGCCGCCAGCTGGACACCGGCGAGGCCGCTGCCTGGTCCGGGAACGGGAGTAAGGAGCGGCGGCCGGCCTCCGTTGGATACCGGGTCGAGGATGAGCGCCAGCTGGCGTTCGGCCAGGTAGGCAAGCTGGTGGACCAGTGTGGCCTGGGCGTCGGAGCACAGGCCGGCGTTGGCGGCGTGAAAGTTCCCGGCGTGGATCACGTCGTCGATCGTCACGATGGGGTTGTCGCTGCAGCCGCCCGCCTCGGCAAGGAGCAGTTCTCCCTGACCAGCGAGGTGGTCGATGACCGCCCCGATGACCTGGGGCGCGCATCGCAGACTGTACGGCTCCTGGAGGCAGCGACCGGTGCCTCCAACGTGTGACGCGGAGAGCTCGGCGCGGATCCACGCAGCCGCGGTGCCCTGGCCCCGACTGTTGCGCGCCACCGCAACCGCGTGGAGGTAGGGCTCGGTGGACGATCCCAGGACCTCGACCAGCCTCCCGGTGAGCGCACAGGCGGCGCGGGCCATGGTGAGGATGCGGCAGTGGTTGCGGATGGTCTGGGCGAGGCTGGCCGTCGTGCCGTTGACGAAGGCCAGAGCCTCCCGGGCATGCCAACGCCACCGCTGCAGTCCGAGCTCCTCGAGGGCGACGTGGGCGGGGACGCGGGCCCAACCTGAGGTTCGCTGCCACGCCTCACCACTGCCGGCCAGTGAAAGAGCGGCGTGGGCAAGCGGGATGAGGTCGCCGCTGGCGCTGACGCTGCCAAGGCTTGGGACCACCGGGGTGTACCCGAGGTTCCACGCTCGGGCCAAGCCGTCCCACGACTCGGGCGAGACACCGGAATGGCCCCGGGCCATCCCAGCCAGGCGCAGGCCGATCATGAGTCGGGTCGTGTCAGGAGGCAACGGGGGGCCTTGGCCCGCTGCCAGATGGGAGATCAGCCCGAGCCCCTGGTCGGCGGAGGATGAGTTGGAGGTATATCTGGCATTGGGCCCAAACCCGGTGGTCACGCCGTAAACCTGACGGCCCGAGGCGACCACCCGCTTGAGGCTGTGCTCGCCGCATCGCATGATGCGCCGTTGATCCTCGTCGAGCTGGAGGGTCCGCCCCCAGTCGTACCGGTCGAGCAGCGCCACCAGCGAGCTCGCACACTGCGCCGCGGGTGCACTGGCGAAGTGCCCGTTGAGCGGCGTCATGCCCCCTCTCCTTTTAACCCGGTCAGCTCAAACGGGCGCTCGAAGGTGTCCCATTCCCTCTGCGACCTCAGGGACTCGATCACCGGGCCGCCGGCGTCGCCCCAGAAGTCGCCTGCAACCAGCTGCAGCACGAATTCATACCCTCCTCGAAGGAACCGGAACAGCTCAGGAATGTTGCCGCCGCACCCGTAGTAGAACGCGTAGACGAGCCTGAAATACATGTCATAACCGGTCTTGCAGAAATTCTCATACGAAGCCAGGGCGACCCTCTCCTCGGTGCCCGACAGCACCGCGGCCACTGCCTCGGCGGCTTTCATGCCGCCCGTCATGCCGAGGAGCACCCCGCCCGAGAAGAGGGGGTCCACGAAACAGCCGGCATCGCCGGCCAGGAGGAACCCGGGGCCGGCGAGCTGCTCGGCGTGGTAACAGAAGTCCGACTCGGTCTTCAGCTTTTCGAACACCGGTGCCGCGTCGGCGACACAGTTGGCAATCAGCGGGCTGCGTAGGAGGTGATCCTGATAAATGGCCTGGCGGTCGGATCCTTTGAGCGTCTCAGCCGGCATCACACAACCGACACTGACCTTGTCCGGCCCGAGCGGTATGCACCATACCCAGCCGTCGCGGTGGCTGGTGAACACGATATAGCCCTCGTCGGAGAGGTTCACCCCGCGTCGGGGGTTGCGATACTGCTGGAAGACCGCAACGTTGTTCAACCTGTGGTTCATCCGCCGCAACCGGAAATGGCGTGCTAGCAAGCCGGCGCGGCCGCTGGCGTCCACGACGAACCGGGCCCGGGCCTCGTGACGCTGGCCGTCATGAAGGTAGGTGACACCTACCGCCCGGTTGCCCTCGAAAATGACGTCGGTCACCTCGGCGTCTTGTACCAGCTGGGCGCCGGACCGGACGGCGGCCGTTGCGAGAACGTCATCGAACACAGCCCGTTCGACGTTGAACGCGTAATTCATCTGGCCGGCTGGCAACTCGGCGAAGGACGCTCGGACCTGGCGACCGGAGCTGTCAGCAACATGTGCGCCGGGCTTGAACACGAATGGGGCCTGTTCTATGTCGGGCAGAAGGCCTAGGCGTTGGAGCAGCGTGGTTCCGTAGGGCAGCAATGATTCGCCGATGTGGAAGCGCGGGTGCTGGGACTTCTCAAGGACGAGGACCGACTGGCCGAGCGAAGCCAGGGTGTAAGCGCACGTGCTTCCCGCCGGACCGGCCCCCACGACGATGGCGTCGTAGCTCACAATGTTGCCCGCCGGCGACACTCCCATTCCCCTGCCTCACGCGGAAGGACGACGCGGACAAAATAGCGCAACCGGGGGACTCTTGGCGCGTCGCCGGAGGACTTTGTCCTTTTGGATGGTGGACTTTGTCCAGCTGGATCAGGCGTCCGGTGGCGGCGCTGGTTGGAGCCTGCGTAGCTTGCCGGTCGCAGAACGATCGATGACAGTCACCAACCGTATCCGCCCCGGTCGAGGCGGGGGGAGGAGGGATCGCACCGCCTGCCGCAACTCGAGGGGCGAGGGGCCCCCGGCGGGGAGCGGTACGATGCGCAACTCGAAATGCTCTCCGCGCGTCGGGTCCATGACCGCGACGCACGCCAGATCGAGGCACGGCACAGCAGCCCGAAGGATCTCTTCGATACCATCCAGGTCGACCCGGCGCCCGTTGACGTTGACGGACCGGGAGCGCCGCCCTCCGAAGATGAAGCTGCGGTCGCCGCTGACCTCGACCCAGTCGTCCATGGTCCAGCACGAGGGCGGAGGCGACTCATCGAGTGAGGCCAGGCGTGGGCTCCTTACACGCAGCTGTTCCTCGCTGCCGTCCTGAGCCATCTCCGCGAACTCCACATCGGCCGCCAGCTGCCAGTGGCCATCGCCGGCGGGCGTTGAGAAGCGGTGGGCGACCAGGCCGGTCTCCGTCGAACCGAAAAGCTCCACGGCCCGTAGGTCAATGCCTGAGCGGCCGATCAGGTCCCGAGCCGCGGCCGGGAACACGGCGGTGCTGTGAACGGCAAACGTCGGCGGCATTTCGAGGCCTAGGTCAACCTCCCGGCGGAGCGCCGACCAGGCCGAGGGAATCATGGCCAACATCGAGCGGGCCTTTCCGGCGTGGGCGAAGGTGGCATCGGGGCCGGGTGTCTCGTATCGGACCGGCACACCGACCGTGTTCGGGATGAGAACGGTGAACAGCCAGCCGTACAGGTGGCACGCCGGCGCGAACGACACGATGCCGTCGATGTCATCGAAGGGTACGAAACCTCGGAGGACCTCGATCTCGCTCCTGAGCTGATCCATGGTCCGCCACCACAGCCGCGGCTGGTGCCGGGTCGACCCCGATGTTCGAAAACCGACCCGCTGCGGAAGCTGGGCCAGCCAGGACGAGCGCTCCTCGGCAGACACGGCCGACCAGTCGATCCGCCAACCCGCTCCTCCGCCACTCGCTTCCTGACCGAGCTGGTGCACCAGGAGGTCCCGTAACGCCTCGGAAGTGATTTCAGGAACCGTTTCGGTCATAGCGCGATTCTGATCGGTGGAAGCGGCGACCGCCGATAGCATGCCAGGTTGCCAGCGAGCGACTGCGCGAGGAAGGTGGGGTGGGAGTCCAAGTCGACGACCGACTGGTGGCCGGGGCGCCGGACGACTTCGCCGTGGCTCGGCATCTTCGGGTGTCCGGTTCCAACGCCGAGATCGGTCAGGTTCTGGCCGGTGTCGCTCGGGACCGCCACGGTGCTGACGTCGGGTCCCTCGACCCGACGTTGGTCCGAGCGAGACGGCGCTGGTATGAGCGTAATTACCCGATCCACTACCAGCGGATGGCGGGCGTGGCCCAGGCCTTCGGTGTCGACCGGGACGACGACCGGTGGGATTGCGCCGCACTCGGCCTCCCCCTCGGAGGCGGCGGCTGTTCGGTGGCCTACATCCCCGGTGACCAGACCAAGGAGGGCAGCGCCTTCCTGAGCCGAAATTATGACTTCACGACCGCGACGCTTTCCGAGTTGCTCAACCATGGCCCAGTCCCCGATGAGCCGCCGATGTCCGCCCGGCCTTACGTCGTCGAGGCCTATCCGGACCAGGGGTATCCCTCGCTTTACCTCACCTACTCTTACGCCCTGGTCGGCGGCTGCTTCGATGGCATCAACTCCGAAGGCTTGATGGTCTCGCTGATGGCGATCTATGACGGCCCGGGTTCGCGGGCGGCGCCCGTTTACACCAGGGCGGCAGGGCTAGCTGAAATGGAGACACCCCGCCTGGTGCTCGACACCTGCGCCACGGTGGACGAAGCGGCGGAGGCGCTGCTCGCCACCAAGCAGTACATCGTCGCCATGCCGTGCCACTACATCGTCGGCGACGCCAACGGACAGTCGCTCGTCTTCGAGCGTTCGGAGTGCGGCAACGCCGAGTACCTCATCCCCGGCTGCGGGCAGATTCAGGTAGCCACGAATCACCTCCAGGGCAGCGGGCCTAATGGCGGCAGCACGGGGCCTACCGATCCCACTCGGTCACGTTGGCGGCGAGACGTCCTAGAGAGCTGGCTTACCGAACGCTCGCCGACCCTGACCATCTCGGACCTGAAGCGGGCTAACGCCCGGGTGGCCTGCAACCAGTTGGGTTTCCCCTCGACCGAGGTGCCGGGATCACGGCCGAGCCGGACCATGTACCACGCGCTGTATCGGTCTGACGCCCGCAGCCTCGAGATCTCGTTCTACCTTGGCGATGATCCCCGCGGCGGGGAAAGGCGCAGCGGCTACCTAACGTTCGCACTGTCGTAGCGCTCCGCCCCTTGATTGGTTGGTCGTCAAGGATCCGGTTGTAAAGACCCGGTCATGGGCCCCACTCAGTTGGCTAAACCGACAATCAGGAAGCCTCCACGCTCTGGGGCCGTGGAGAGGTGGGGCCCGAGGTGGCGGGATCGACTGCAGGCACCGCGAACGGCGAGCCGGGCGAGTGGGCCCGCGAGGTGATCCCGCTGAAGGAGTTGGCCTGCGCCGTGGTGGGCATCGCCGAAGCGCACGCCTCTCGTGCCGAGCAGGCTTACCGCGACGCTGATACCGGGCCGGCCGATATTGTTCAAGCGTCGCTGATGGCCTTCGGTGGCGTGAGCTGCCAGAGCGAGTGCGATCACCCCGGGCGACGTGGCGTGGCCATCGCCGGCTTCTTCATCGTCGCCCCCACGAGGCAGATACGGATCGGTACGCGCTCGACGCTACCAGTCGCTCTCGCCAAAGGATCGTCGAACACCGTGACTGGGTGCCCCCAACAACAGCCGCCACTGGGACGGGTCGTCGGGGGTGGAGGGGACCTTGCGATCGACCCGTCCGGGTTCACGAGGTCGGTGAAAGTCCCCGCGTTGATGCCTACTTGCGTGCGCACCTGGCCAGGAGGTCAGCGCCGCGAGGAGCCCTCAACCCTTCAGCATTTCGCTCGCCTTGGTGGAATTCAGCGTCACCATGCTTCCGGAGACACCGTTTGCTCGCCAGGTGATGCGGTACTGGTCGCCCTGGCCCCCCGTGTGCTTTCCCATCGCTACCAGGACGCGGTCGCCCGCGCTATTGATCCAGAAGGCCGTGCCCTTGCTACTACCGGCCGACAAACTTCCGGCGGAGGTGTGAAAGACGCCTTGACCTCGCACCTTGAAACCAGTCTGGCCGTCGAAGGGGCTATTGATGATGGCGCCAGCGACCCGCAGGGCATTTCCGATCGCAATCGGAAGCATTCCTGCCACTATTGTGGGGCTCATGTTCGACTTGACAATGATCTCCGGCTTGTTCTTCGCAGTTGGCTTCACCTGCTGAACAGGAAGGAAGCCGTAATTATGCTCGACCCGGCAGCCCAGATCCTCCGCCGACTTGCTCAATTCCTCCAGCGCCGACGCCGTGCGCGTCACGTCTTTCGACACCAGCTCGAGAAGATTGACGTTTTCGTTCCTGGCACTGACCCGGGGCACGAAATCCTTCGGGATTTCGGCCACCTGTGAAGCCGCCGACTTCTTCTCGGAAGCCTGCGCGTTCTTTTTCCGCACCGTCGGCTTGCGCTCGGGATGGAACTCCAGTTTTTGCCACAGCTCGCGCAGCAACACCGCCTCGCCCAAAAAGGTCTTGCGGTCCTTGAGCCTGACATCAGCTGTCATGTCGTCGATCGCATCAAGGGCGTCGTTGATGTCGAGGCGGAGCGACTCCTGCCTCCGTAGATCGTTGATCGTGCTGTCCAGCAGGCCGGTGCACGACTCCACGATCCGGCTCAAGGTTCGCATCTTCAGGTTGGCGGCCTTCAGGTAACCGTCACCAGGCGTGCCCCGGGCCACGATGTCCTGAATCTCCTGGCGCCGTTGGCTCAGTACGTCGGCGAACCACGTCAACTCGTTCTCACGTGCCTTGGTGATCACCTCGTCGACCTTGGCGAAGCGGTCGGCTCGGTGCTGCTGCAACCACAGGTGGGCGTTGGTGTAAACCCAGTTCAGCTGGGCTATGTCGTCGTCGCCGACGGCTTCATGGGTGTCGAGCCACATCGACATGTGGTTTGAGGCCCACTCGACCCCCTGGGCCAAGTCGCTCTGGAGGGTGCCCGGCGGCGCCACCTGGCCGTCCTCGAACAGGCCCAGCCAGGCCAACTCGGAGCGGTTGGTAACCAACCAGCGGTCGATGACCCGGAGGCGTTCCAGCTGGCTCAACTTTCTGTCGGTCAAAGTCGGATCGGGTTGGGGGCCGAAGTCTGTCTCCCACGGACCGGCCCGCTGCACCCGCACGGTTGCGGTATAGGTTGCGGTCGCAGGTCCGGCCGCCCGGGCACCCTGCCCGCTCGCTTCGAGCATGCGGCACACGACCTGGTTGCCAGCAACACGTTGCAGCGCCACCAGGTTGGCGAGCGAGCGGTCCGAGCCCGCCGCTTGGCGGTGGCTGGTGCCAGCGGGGTCGGCCGGTTGGCGGTGGCTGGCACCAGCGGGCTGGCGCACAGGCAGGTGGGCCGCCAGGTGCATCGCGGCGACCGGGCGCGACCGCATGACCGATCGATCCCGTCCCACGTGCCCTCCCTTCGGGCGATGCCGGTCGCCCGGGCACATTCTGACACGTCGTTCAGCTTGGTGCAGGGGGGGTCTCTACACAGACCCGGGATCTGACGAGGGGCCTGGCCCGTGTGCAGTCCGTGTTCGCCGCTCGCCGGCGCTAAGTCAGCCGCTGTCGCCGTCACTCGTAGAGCTCACCAGTCCAATGGACGGTCATGTCCTCGACCTGGGTGATGCCTTGGCCCGAGACCTCGCCCCAGAGGACGATCGAACCGGTGGCGTGGGAACCTGCCCGTACCTCCGAGCACGGTCGCCGTGCCTTGAAAGGTGCGCGTCCCCGCCCGGCAGACGCCATCGAGGCCCTGGAAGTGAAGCACGCCGCGGACGCCGTCGATGAGTATCGGCTGCTTCTCTTCCCCACCGCGCTCGGAGAAGGCGGGAGGCTTTTCGCCGCTCCCGTCGACCTACAACTCACGTCGGTCGAGACCTCGGGTGCAGCGATCCTCGCTCGTTACGAACGGGCAACCCAGCGGTCCGCCGAGTATGACTCAGCTCCGCTCAAGTCCGCTGATCCCCAAGTCCTTCGCTCGCGGCAATGAGCCAAGGCTTTGGTAGCGGGCGACCCGTCGCGCCTTGACGGCGGTGTGCGGACCCGGTGGAGGTTGACCCTCGAGACGCGGCCCCGGTCTTTGGGCGACAGTGCGGGGCGTGCACCTCCCACTGGGCCGACGCCAAGCCCCGGCTGATCGACGACCGGGGGCGCAGGTGCAGGGTCAGTGGGCGCCGGCCGCGGTGGGTGCGTTCTTCTTGGCGGTACCTTCCCGGTCTTCGAGGCCGACGGCAAGTTTCAGTTCGTGTACTTCGTCGTGGAGGGAAGGGTCTTCGTAGCGGTCGGCGACTCGCACCATGAGGTCGGCCAGGCCGTCGGCGATGGCATTGAGCTTGTGCTGGGTGGCCTGGTCGGTGCGGGTCTGGGAGTTCTGGAGGAGCGCGACCATGAGGAAAGTGATGATGGTGGTGGCGGTGTTGATGATCAGCTGCCACGTGTCGACCTTCAAGAACGTGATGCTGGGCGCCCATACCACGATGAGGGCCACGCAGAACGCGAAGAACGGCGCCCGGCTGGCGAGGGCAGACGCTCCGCCGGCGAAGCGGTCGAAGAACCCTATGGCCCCGTTGACGTCGCTTGGCATGGTGCCCTGGCTGCGCTCCGTTCCGCTCATGTGATCCTCCTGTCTGATGCTGGTATGCCCCGCCGAGGCGACCGGCAATCCGGCCACCTGAATCACGTGCGGGCGAGGTTCTGTTGCGCGAGTTGGCCTAGCGTCGCGTTTGTCGAGAACGGGTGATACTGACTGTGTGAGTAGGGGACCGGGCAGGGCTTCCTACTTGGCGGCGCCGGGCTGGCGTCTCATGAGCACGGCGAGCAAACCCACGGCTCGGTTCTTGGTGTCCGGTGCCGTCCTCTATGGGTTGACGTGCCGGTACGGTTTTCTCGTGGCGACTCTCGAGGACGTGGCGCAGATCACCGCCGGTCTGCCGGAAGTGACGGAAGGCGAGCGGCATGGCAACCTCACCTGGTTCGTGCGAGGCCAGGCGTTCGCCTGGGATCGACCCTTCAGTAAGGCCGACCTTCGCAGGTTTGGTGACGACACCCCGCCCGCAGGCCCGATCCTCGCCGTGAGGGTGGCCGACTTGGACGACAAGCAGGCACTCCTCGCCACGGGGCAGCGGGGGTTGTTCACCATCCCTCACTTTGATGGCTACGCGGCCGTGCTGATCCAACTCAGCGCAGTCGGGAAGAAGGTTCTGCGAGAGGCCGTCACGGATGCCTGGCTGGCCCGGGCTCCGGCCGATCTCGCCAGAAGCTACCTCCAGCGCTGAACTGTGGCGTCATCGGAGGTCGTCACGACCAGTCCGCCGCGCAAAGGCCAGACCAGTGCCGGATGTGAAGATCGTCCGGGACAGGTCGAGAGCGGACATCGTGTGGAGGTGCTGGTGCTTGACACGGCCGTCGGGGCGGTGGTGGTCTGGGGGGCCGCCCATCCGGTGGTCGGGAAGTGAGGCCGCCAACGTGATCGGACGGCTCGCCCGCTAAAAGGGACGGACCTGGCAAGACCTGTCCACCTAACCCTTCGGGTTAGATGTCATCCCGAAAAATGCCGCATTTCGGACCACGCGCTTGGACGCGAAGGTGGCTGGGTAAGGCTGGGATATACAAACACGACCCACAAGGAGAATGATATGGGTATCGGAACCAGCCTTTTTCTGATTGCGGTTGGCGCCATCTTGGACTTTGCCGTCAGTGTCAACACCCAGGGCTTCAACCTTCACACCATCGGCGTGATCTTGATGGTGGTCGGTGCCATCGGCGCGGTCCTTTCCCTCATCTTCTGGAGCAGCTGGGGCGGCTTCCACGGGAACCGCGACACGGTGGTCGTCGACGATGGGGTGCGCGGCCGCATCTGATTCACCTGCGTGCGGGTAGCCAAAGGCGGGACCAGCGTCGGTCCCGCCTTTGCCGCGTCTGGCAACCACATTGCACGATCGGATGTCAAAGGGCGGACACGGCACGGCGGAGGCGAGCCGGACCGGACGCACGGCCACGAAAAACCAGATGCGAGCCCTGATCTCGACCGCGCCCGATGACATGCGATCCGCTGTCTCACGCGCTACTACCCGCGAGGTCTACCTCCTGCCGTTCGTAGACGCGTCCGACGGAGGCGACTTCACCGGCAGAGGCCTGACTTTCCTAGGGCTGTCGCGACTTGTCGCTGACCTCATATTTCAGTGGTGGGCGACCACCCCGAGGCCAATGGGGTTGAGGTCGCGGGCGACCGGGATCGGCACCAACACCGCGATGGAATCTGACCCCTGATTGACGGCGAAAAGCAGCTTGTTGTCGGCTGACAATGATGTGCTGGTCGGCGTCGAGTACCCCCGAGTCGGTGAGGTCGGCCGATCCCGCGCCACCCGTCCGGTATTCGGCGACCTGCAGGGGGCGAAGGTTGCCGCCTTCGCGGTAGGTATAGGCGATGATCGTATTGGCGTTGGGCTGAGCAATGTTGCTCTCGAGATACACCGTGCCCGTGGCCGGCGCCGCCGTGGCGCTCGTGTTCGAGGAAGTGCCCTTCGAGCCGCTCGTCGGGGACGCGTTGGTCGTGCTGTGACGCTGCCGGCCCACCAGATATCCCACCGCGCCAGCCACCACGGCGACCAGCACCAGCGTTGCGATCAACCGCCCCCGCCCCCGACGTCTCCTGCCCTCACTGGCGGGATTCCGCGACGTGCAAACTGGCCGGGTCGCATCTTTATGCCGCATGGGGGAGAACACACCTCCTATGCCCTCGGTAGCGTCGTACCTCCGTTCCAACGGTTCTTCGCCGTCGGGGCGACGTCGGCTGATAGCCAGCCGGCCTTCGAGGCTTATGAGCACAACGGCAATCAATGTTCAATACCGGCTCTATGTCACACAAGGATCCTCGTCCTCCGTGCTTTTCATACCGTCTTCCCCGGAGCATTCGACCGACCAGCGGGACCTGACGAACGTGGGGAGCCGGGCAGTGACAGAAGAAACCTATGGGGAGACGGACCCCTACCCGGTCGGTGACGGGGGTCCCGGGCCGCTGCACGGCATGCGGGTGCTGGACCTGGGAACGGTGTACGCGGCGCCCATCACCGCCATGTTGCTAGGCGACTATGGCGCCGAGGTGGTCAAGGTCGAACACCCGCGGGGCGACCCGGCTCGGGCTCACGGCCACGACAAGAATGGCCACGGTTTGTGGTGGAAAGTCATCTCCCGCAACAAGCGGACCGTGACGCTGAACGTCGGCCACCAGCAGGGTCGGGAGATTCTGCGTCGCCTGGTCGAGCACGCCGACGTGCTGATAGAGAACTTCCGGCCCGGCGTGATGGAACGGTGGCAGTTGGGGCCCGACGAACTGTTCCGGGTCAACCCTGGTCTGGTCATGTTGCGCGTCACTGGCTTCGGCCAGACGGGACCGTACGCTCAGCGACGAGCGTTCGGGACCCTGGCCGAGGCCATGTCCGGCTTCGCCCATCAGTGCGGCCCGGAGGACGGTCCTCCCACCCTTCCGCCCTTCGGGCTGGCTGACGGCGTGGCTGGGGTGGCCGGGGCGTTCGCGGTCATGCTGGCCCTCTACCGGCGGGACATCGGCGACGGCCGGGGCCAGGTCATTGACATGTCACTGCTGGAGCCGCTGCTCGGCATCTTGGGGCCCGGCCCGAGCGTCTACGACCAGCTGGGCATCGTCCTCGGCCGGCACGGGAACCGATCATCCAACAACGCTCCCCGCAACGTCTACCTGACCCGGGACAGCCGATGGGTGGCGGTGTCGGCCAGCACCACGTCGGTCGCCGACCGGGTAATGCGACTGGCCGGCCGCCCCGACATCGCCGAGCAACCGTGGTTCGCTTCCGCCAGTGAGAGGGTCCGACATGGCGACCTGATCGACGCGGTCGTCGCCGGGTGGATCCGCGAGCGCGACTCCGACGACGTGATCCGCGCCTTCGAGGCGGCAGGGGCGGCACTAGCGCCGATCTATGACGTGGAACAGCTCATGGCCGACCCCCAGGTCGCGGCGCGCCACGCCATCACTACCGTCGACGACGAGGACCTAGGGCCACTACGCATGCAGAACGTCATGTTTCGCTTGGCCGAGACCCCCGGTGGCATCCGCTTCAGCGGCCGCCGTCTGGGACAGGACAACGAGGCGGTCTACTCCGAGTTGCTCGGAATCGACGGCGACAAACTGGCCCGGCTTCAAGCCCAAGGCGTCGTCTGATGTATCGCAGTTACCTGTTCGCCCCCGGCCACAACGCCAAGCTGCTCCAGAAGGTCTTCGGGGCGGGCGCCGACGCCGTCATACTGGACCTGGAAGATGCCGTGCCACCCGATGACAAGGCGACGGCGCGGAGCATGGTCAGGGAGGTTCTGGCCGACCATCTCGCCTGGGTCCGGGTGAACCCGGCAGGCAGCCGAGCCTGTGCCGCCGACCTCGACGCCATCGCCGACCGGGCCGCCGGGATCAGGATCCCCAAGGTCGAGTCGGCCGATGATGTCGGTTGGGTTGCCGCTCGCGCCCCGGGCACGCCCCTCATCTGCGCCATCGAGACCGCCCGGGGCGTGCTGGCGGCCCAACAGATCGCCTCGGTCGCCGGCGTCCGGCACCTGTCCATGGGCGGAGTCGACCTGCAACGCGACCTCAACGCCGGGAGCGACAACCTGCACACCTTGTACGTGCGTTCCCACCTGGTGCTCAGCTCCCGGGCCGCCGGGCTCGACCCGCCTGTCGACGGGGTCTACCCGCACATCGACGACGACGCCGGCCTGCGCGACCAAGCCCAGTTCGCCCGCTCGCTCGGGTTCTTCGGCAAGTCGGCAATCCACCCACGCCAGCTCCCGATCATTCACGAGGTGTTCACCCCTTCCCGTCATGAGGTCGAATGGGCCCGCGGCGTCGTGGCCGCGTTCGAGCAGGCCCGAGGCGAAGCGCTGCGACTCCCGAGCGGCGAATTCGTCGACCTCCCCGTGGCGGAGCGGGCGCGCCGCCTGCTCGATCTGGCCGCGGTCGGCTTCCCTTACCAGCCGCGACCGGCGTAGCCGGCCGGGCGTTCACACCGCTCCGGGGTCTTCAGGCGGTCATGATCGCCGGCCCCAGGCTCGGGCTCAGCGGGCCAGGCGGGCCAGTTGGTACCGATGCTCGGGGCGGCCGGTCGAGCCGTAGCGCAGCCGCAGCTCCACCACCCCGTCGTGGACCAACTGGGCCAGATAGCGCTGCGCGGTGGGCCGGCTTATACCTACCAGATCGGCCACTTCGGCGGCGGAAATGTCGTCTTCAGCGTCAGTGACGGCCTGCCGGACCAACGCCATGGTGGGAACGGACTGGCCCTTGGGCAACGTCTTGGCCGGAGTGGCGCGCAGCATTCCGAACAGGGCGTCGACCTCCGACTGGTCGGCCTCGACCACGTTCCTGGTCCGCTCGCACATGGCGCGGTAGGCGTTGAGGCGTTCGGCCAGGCTGGCGAAGCGAAATGGCTTGACCAGGTAGTGCACGGCCCCGAGTTGCATCGCGGCCCGCACATTGGCCATGTCCCTGGCCGCGGTTATCACGATGGCATCGGGCCGAGAGTCAACCCCCTGGCGAAGCCCCTCCCGGAGGCTGCGCAGCAGCGAGACGCCGTGCTCGTCGGGGAGGTATAAGTCGAGCAGCAGCAGGTGTGGTCGCAGGTCGGTCACCGCCTGGCGGGCCGCGGCCGCGGTGTGGGCCAGGCCCACCACCTCGTAGCCGGGCACCTTGGCGACGTATTGGGCGTGAATATCGGCCACCCGGAAGTCGTCGTCGACGATCAGGGTGCGGATCACCGCGGCATCGCGGCAGGCGTCGCGGCAGGCACCGCGGCAGGCATCGTGTCCGGACCGGGCGTGGCCACCACGGCCCGGCGGGGGAGTGTCACCGTGAAGGTGGTGGCGGCGGTGTCCCGGACCGTGATGGACCCACCCAGCCGCTTGACCAGCTGGCCCGTCAAGGCCAGGCCCAACCCCCGGCGGCTGCCCGGCCGGGCCTGCTTGGTGGAAAACCCGTCCCGGAAGATCGCCTGCTTGTCGGGCGCCTGGATGCCCGGCCCGGTGTCGGTCACCTCGATGACGGTCTGGTCCTCGTCTTGGAGGAAGCGCACCGTCACCCCGGCGGGCGACGACCCTTCCAGGGCGGCATCGATGGCGTTGTCGATCAGGTTGCCGAGGATGGAAACCAACGCCGGCACCGGTTCGCTCGTCGCCTCTAGCCGGGAATCCTCGGCCACTGTCAGGGTGACGCCCCGTTCCAGTGCCACCGTCGTCTTGGCCGCGACCAGCGCTACCACCACTGGGCTGTTGATCCGGGCATGGAGCCACTCGGCCAGTCCCGCGGTGGCCCCGCTCACGTCGCTCAGGTAGGACATGGCGTCGTCGTAGTGACCCAACTCCAGCAACCCGGCCAGGGTGTGCATGCGATTGGAGAACTCGTGCTGCTGAGCCCGCAGGGCGTCGGTCAGGCCCCGCACATCGTCGAGTTCCCGCAACGCCTGCTCGACCTCGGTGCGGTCTCGAAGGGTGACCACCGATCCCAGGTCTTTGGACTGGTGCGCGACGGGCATGGTGTTGACAATCAGGCAGCGATCGTCGACCAGCACTACCTGGTCGTCGCCTTCGGTGGCACCGCGGAAGACGTCGGCCAGCCGGCCCCCCTCGGGGAACAACTCCTCGATCCTCTTGCCGACCGCGGCCGGCGTGGTGTGCAGCAACTGATGGGCCTGGTCGTTTATCAGCGTCACCCGACCGGACGGGTCGACCGCCACCACCCCTTCGCGGATGCCGTGGAGGGTCGCCTCCCGTTCCTGCACCAGGGCCGCGATCTCGTCCAGTTCCAGCCCGAAGGTGCTGCGCTTCAGCCGGCGGGCCAGCCCCCAGGCGATGACGGCACCGACCGCCAGCCCGATCCCGGCGTAGGCGAGCAGCCCGAGGATCTCCGACCACACCTCGCTGGAGACCTGGCGGTCCGGAACTCCCACCGACACCTCGCCGATCACCACGCCGTCGGGGCCTGACAGCGGGGCGATACCGTTGGCGGACACGCCGGTGTTCCCCCGGTCAATCCGGACGTGGCCTCGACCATCGAGCGCCATCACCGGCTCCTCCACCCGCTGCCCCACCAGGGCCTGGTTGGGATGGGAATGGCGCACCCCTTGGCGGTCGATCACGACGACATACGACGCCCCGGTGCGCCGGCTGACATCGGCAGCCAAGGCTGGAATGATCTTGTCCGGGTCGCCAGCCGCCAGGGCCTGTTGCAACGTCGGCATGGCCGCGGTCGCCTCGGCGATGGCGAGCGCCCGCTGCTCGTACTGCCGGTCCAGCCGATGACGAACGGACTGGGTGTAGAACCCGAAACCCACTCCCACCGTGAGTACCAACACGATGAGTTGCCCAACGAGGATCTGCGCCGCGAGGGTCCGCTTCCGTGGGAGCACCAAGGTCACTCCAAATGATCTTTTTGAGCAGAACGTCGATGAATGCTCACTACCGGGCGCCGGCTGGCGCCATTCTTTACGGTCTCTTCCAGGAGCAACAGTAGGGGGAAAAGTGGACGAGGCGCTAGGGACGCCAAGCAGTAGCAGTCGACCGTCGGGTGGGGAACCCCCGGCGATCGAGTTGCGGAACGTCACCAAACGGTTCAAGACTCCGAGCGGCGGCACCTACACCGCCTTGCGGGATTTGGACCTGGTGGTCGAGCCGGGCCAGTTCTGCGCCGTGGTGGGACCGACGGGCAGCGGCAAGTCGACCACGCTCACCTTGATTTCCGGCCTCGACGGACCTTCTTCGGGTGAGGTGCTGGTGCACGGGAAGAAGGTGGCCCGAATCGGACAGGGAACCGGCTTCGTATTCCAAAACGACGCTGTCTTCCCCTGGAAGTCGGTGCTTCAAAATGTGGGCGCCGGTCCTCGGTTCCGCGGCGTCTCCCGGCGCGACGCCGACGCCTTGGCCCGCGACTGGCTCCGGCGGGTCGGTCTGGCCGGCTTCGAGGACCGCTACCCCCACCAACTGTCCGGCGGTATGCGAAAGCGGGTCGCCCTGGCCCAGAGCCTGATCAACGAACCGAAGATCCTCCTGATGGACGAACCATTTAGCGCCCTCGACGTCCAGACCCGGCTGATCATGGCCGACGAGTTGCTGTCGCTTTGGGACCTGACCCGACCGTCGGTGGTGTTCGTCACCCACGACCTGGAGGAGGCGATCACACTGGGTGACAAGGTCGTGGTCCTGACCGCGGGCCCGGCCAGGGTGAAGGCCAGCTTCCAGGTGGACTTGCCTCGTCCCCGGGTGGCCCAGGACATCCGCTTCGAACCCCGCTTTGTCGAGCTGTACCAGCAGATCTGGGACGCCCTGCGCATGGAGGTGGAAGTGGCCTACGCCCGCACTACCACCGTCGCCCAGGTGGCGTCATGAATGCCTTGACGGCCAAGCCGCCAACGGCTCCGCAGCCGGTCGCCCCAGCCCTGGCCGACACCGGCCCCGAAGCGGCATCCAGGTTTGAGAGCCGGGGCCGCCATGACGCCCGGCTCCACAAGGAGATTATCTACCTGGCCCGCATCGCCTTGGTCGTCCTCGTCATCGGCGGATGGGAGTTGGCGGCCCGCCACCGGGCCATCGATCCTTTCTTCTACGGCCAGCCCAGCAAGGTCCTGACCCAGCTGCAGACATGGGTCCACCACGGGACCTCCCAGGGGTCGTTGTGGGTCCAGATCAACATCACCCTCGAGGAGGCGGTGCTCGGGTTCCTGATCGGTGTCATCGCCGGCGTTGTCGCCGGGATCGCATTGGGCCGCATCCGGTTCCTGGCCGAGGTGATCGGGCCATTCATCAAGATCATGAACTCCCTGCCCCGCATCGTGCTCGGGTCGCTGTTCATCGTCGCCTTTGGCCTTGGCATGACCTCCAAGGTCCTGCTCGCCATCGTTCTGGTGTTCTTCGCGGTGTTCTTCAACGCCTTTCAGGGCACACGCGAGGTTGACCGCAACCTGCTCAACAATGCCCGCATTCTCGGGGCGTCGCGATGGCAGGTCACCACCCAGGTGGTGCTGCCGTCGGCGTTCACGTGGATCCTGGCCAGCCTTCATGTCAGCTTCGGGTTCGCCCTTATCGGCGCCATCGTCGGTGAGTTCCTAGGGGCGCAAAAAGGCCTGGGCCTGCTCATCAGAACCGCCCAGGGCACGTTCAACGTCGACGGCGTGCTGGCGGGCATGGTGGTTATCGCCGTGGTCGCCCTGGTCGCAGAAGGTTTGATCACGCTGCTCGAAAACCGGCTACTCCGGTGGCGGCCCCCGCAACTGAGCGGACCGGAACTCTAGAACCACAGTCCCCTTTTCCCATCCCTTGTTCAGAAGGAGTCATTCATGAAACGCGCCCTATTCAAGACAGCGGCAGTCGGTGCCGCGGCTGGCATCCTCCTTACGGCCTGCGGTTCCGGCAAATCCTCTACGACGACGGGAACGACCGCTGCCGGGGCGACCGGTGGGCCCGTCCCCACCGTCAAAGTCATGGTCGGCGGCCTTTCCAAGCAGATCTACCTGCCGTTCATGCTGGCCAAGCAGCTGGGTTTCTATGATAAATACGGGGTCAACGTCTCGCTGTTCGACGAGCCGGCGGGCGTGGACGCGACCACCGCCATGCTGGCCGGGCAGGTCGACGGCACCGGCGGTTTCTACGACCACACCATCGATATCCAGGCCAAGGGCAAGGAGGCCGAGTCGGTCGTTTCCATGCTGCAGGTGCCCGGCGAGGTCGAGCTGTGCCGGGCCGATCTGAAAGGCAAGATCAACTCGCCGGCCGACTGGAAGGGCCGCAACCTCGGTATTACTGACCCCGGGTCCTCCACCGACTTCCTGACCCAATACCTTGGTGTCAAGAACGGGGTGCAGCCGTCGGAGACCACCAGGATCGGCGTCCAGGCCGGGCCCACGTTCATCGCCGCCATGCAGCACAAGCAGATTGACTGCGGCATGACGACCGAGCCCACCGTTTCCGCTTTGGTCGGACCGGGCCAGGCGTTCATTCTGACGGATATGCGGACGGCAGAGGGGTCGAAAGCGGCGCTCGGAGGGACCTATCCCGCCACGTCGCTCTACATGCTCACCTCGTACGTCAACTCCCATCACGCCACGGTGCAGAAGCTGGTCAACGCCTATGTCGCCACCTTGAAGTGGATTCAGAGCCACACCGCGGCTGAAATCACTGACAAGATGCCCCCCGATTACTACGCCGGCGTCGGCAAGGCTGCCTATGTCGCCGCTCTCGACAGCGAGAAGGGCATCTTCAACCCGACGGGACTCATGCCTGCCGACGGGCCCCCCACCAACCTCGCTGTGCTGAGCGCCTTCAACACCGACGTCAAAGGCAAGAAGGTGGATCTGGCGAAGACGTTCACCGATCAATTCGTCTCCAGCGCCACCACCTGAGGCGCCTGCTGGGTCGCGATCGAGGGGGCGGGGTCCAGGTCGGGCCCCACCCCCCATCGGCTTTCCGTGCCGATCGAGGCATGGACGCACGCCGGTTGGGCCAGGTCGACTGAGGCGCGTCCCATCAATCCGCATAGACATCTGCGTGCGCCCGCACGCGGCCGTGGGTACGACTCCGGGTACGCACGAGCGCTGGTACAAGCAGGCCGTCATCTACTGCCTGGATGTGGAGATTTTCCACGACTCGACAGGAGACGGGATCGGGGACTTCGCCGGTCTCACCACTCGGTTGGACTACTTGGACAGATTGGGTGTCACTTGGTTGTGGCTGAATCCGATCCACCCCAGCCCGAACCGCGACGACGGCTACGACGTGTCCGACTTCTACTCGGTTGACGGCAGGTTCGGTTCGCTCGGGGACTTCGCCGAGTTCCTCCACCAGGCCACCAACCGCGGGCTGCGGGTCATCATTGATCTGGTCATCAAGCACACATCCGATCAGCACCCTTGGTTCCAGTCGGCCCGGAGCGACCCGGAATCTCCCTACCAGGACTGGTATGTGTGGTCCAAGGAGGAGCCGTCGGACCGCTACCAATGGGCGACGTTCCTGCGCAACCACGACGAAGTGGACCTGGGACGGCTCAGTGAAGGTGAACAGGCTGACTGTTTCGCCGCTTTCGGTCCCGAGGAGAACATGCAACTTTATGGGCGGGGCATTCGGCGGCGACTCGCCCCAATGCTGGGCAATCAGCGTCGGCGCATTGAGATGGCGTACAGCCTCCAGTTCACACTGCCCGGAACGCCGGTGCTGCGCTACGGTGAAGAGATCGCCATGGGCGACGACCTTTCATTGAAAGAGCGCGACGCCATCCGCACACCAATGCAATGGACAGGCAAGGCCAACACCGGTTTCTCGACCGCGCCCTCGAACAAGCTCTGTCACCCAGTTATAACCGACGGCGAGTTCGGCTACCAGACGGTCAATGTGGAGGCACAGCGCCGCGATCCGAATTCTTTACTGCACTGGATGGAGCGGATGCTGCATACCCTTCGGGAATGCCCCGAGTTTGGCGTCGGCACCTGCACAGCCATCGACACAGGCGACTTGGCGATCCTCGCGCTCCGCTACCACGCCCCCGGGGGAGTCATGCTGGCCATCCACAACCTGGCGGAGCGCAAGAAGACTGTCGACCTCGGACCCCAGCCTGGCCAAGACGGCGAACCGGTTGAGATATTTGGCGAGACCCCCGGGCGCTGACCGCGGCAGGCACACCAGCCGCCCCAATCTCTGGCGAAAGCCAAAAGGAGCAGGCACCCCACTGCGATGCTGTGGCTCACGCCTCTACAACCAAGTCCCGACCAGGTGGTTTTTTTGGCCTGATCCAGGCGAGAGGAGGTCGACAAGATACTGAGGCGCTTTCGCCCTTCGGCGTCGATTCCGAGAGGCTTTGGTCCGAGGCGGCTGCCCTTGTGTTGCCCGCTGAACACCCCTACTATTTCGCCCAGGGCCAAGCGAGGACGAGAGGGCAAGATGGTCATAGGCGTCGTGATCGTTCTGCTCGTGATGGTGGTCGGCCTGAGTGTCGTCGTGTACCAGCTCTTCATGCAACAGGCGCGTCTTGTGCTGCGACTGGACGCCGTGGAGAAAGTCCAGGGAAGCCACTCGGTTCCGGTGGCGGCTCCCGCGGTGCGCCCAGGCGTAGCGGTCGGCCGGGCGGTGGAGGCGTTCAGCCTCGTCGACACCTTCGGTCATGAGGTGGCCTTGGCCGATTTCGAGGGGCAGCGGTTGGTGTTGGTCCACTGGAGCCCCGGCTGCGGATTTTGCGAGAAAATCGCGGCCGAACTTGCCGGCCTGCAGCCCCAGCTGGCGGCCCGCCGGATAGGCCTGGTGCTGGTGGCCCACGGCGGGGCCGAGGCCAATATCGCCCTGGCAGAGCGGCATCAGTTGCACTGTCCGATCCTGCTTACCGACGAGGCTCAAGTCCCCGACCTGTTCGCAAACCTCGGGACACCGGCCGCCTACCTGCTCGACGCCGAAGGACGGGTTGCGAAATCGGTGGCGATCGGCGCTGATGAAGTGCCTCGGCTGGTCCGGGAGGCCGCCAGCGTCACGCCCAAGGCGCTTCGCGGGCAGCGCTCTGTTTCCGAAAGCCGATTGGTTCGAGACGGTCTGAAAAAGGGGACCCCCGCTCCAGGCTTCCGCTTGCCGGATCTGTCCGGGCGCGAGGTGGCGCTGGAGGATTACCGTGGACGCCGGGTACTTCTGGTCTTCAGCGACCCCCACTGTGGTCCTTGCGATGCGCTGGCCCCCCACTTGGCGGCGCTTCACCGCAGCCACCTCGGCGGCGGCCTGGCCACTTTGATGGTCACCCGGGGTGAGTTGGAGGAGAACCGCGCCAAGGCCAGCCAGCGGGGACTTGAGTTCCCCATCGTGATCCAGCCCGGCTGGACACTGTCAAGGGACTACGGCATCTTCGCGACGCCTGTGGCGTTCCTGATCGACCCCGACGGCATCATCGAGGCCGACGTCGCGCAGGGGGTCGAAGCGATCGTCGCCTTGGCCCTTGAGCCGGCGACAAGCAACAGGGGCCCGTAATGGGTGCCGGCCAACGCTTCGACGACCTCTCCCGAATCCTGGCCAGTGAGATGCCTCGCCGAAAGGCCCTCAAGCTGGCAGTGGGCGCGTTGAGCTTCGGAGTCCTTTACGGCACGGGACTCACGTCGGCGGCCGCCGACTGCTCCCCGCCGTGCGCCGGCAACCTGGTCTGCTCCAACGGGCTGTGCTGTCTGGCGGGGTGTACCGGCTGCCCCACGGCGGAAGCCTGCTGCTGCGCCGGGCTGGAATGCTGCGGCGCCAGCTGTTGTACTGCCGGGCAGTGCTGTAACGGAACCACCTGCTGCCCGGGCAACACGGTCTGCTCCAACGGGCTTTGTTGTCTGGCGGGCTGTACCGGCTGCCCGGCGGCGGGAGCCTGCTGCTGCGCCGGGCTGGAATGCTGCGGCGCCAGCTGTTGTACTGCCGGGCAGTGCTGTAACGGAACCACCTGCTGCCCGGGCAACACGGTCTGCTCCAACGGGCTTTGTTGTCTGGCGGGCTGTACCGGCTGCCCGGCGGCGGGAGCCTGCTGCTGCGCCGGGCTGGAATGCTGCGGCGCCAGCTGTTGTACTGCCGGGCAGTGTTGCAACGGCATCTGCTGCCCGAGCGGACAAACCTGCGTGGCCTACCCCATTCCCGCCCATTGCGCCTGACGTGGTTCTAGGGGCGACAGATGGGAGGCTCGGCTTCCCCCGGCCTCCCGATTCATGGCACCGGCAACATCGGGAGCCGGGCCTGACGGTCGAAAGCGACGTTCCGGCGTTCCTGGTACTCGCCATGCTGATCCCGACGCGTCCGCCCTTCATCAATGACCATTGTCCGTGACCATCGGGCGAGCCGGTCCATTGGCACTCCTGATCGACTGCCTTTGCTTTTTGCTCCGCGCCGTGATCCTGTCGAGACACGGCCGCTGAACTCGATCTCGTGGCGGCGGAGGGGTATACATTCTTCTTCCGAAGATCTACACCGGTGGGAGGTTGCGTGGCTAAGTCTCGTGTTGTGTTCTCCACTTCCCTTGTTGCCGCCCTAGCCCTTGTCGCGGCTGTGATCGGCGTGGTAGCGGGGCGGTCTACTGCATCCTCGGGCGGGTCGGTAGGCGGCGGGGGGTCAGGGGGAGCGGCCGCCGGTAAGAAGGTCGACGTCGTCATCAAGGCCAGCGACTCGTCCTTCTGGCAGGTGATGCTGGCTGGTTCCAAACAGGCGGGAGGGGACTTCGGGATATCTGTCAGTACCTTCGGACCCACGTCGGAAACGAACATCGACGAGCAGGTCCAGCTGGTCGAGAACTCGATTTCGCGGGGTGCGAATGCCATCGTGATCGCCCCCAACAGTTCGAGCGCGCTCAACTCGGCGATCGACCGGGCTCGATCCGCAGGCTTGAAGGTCATCACCGTCGACACCGCGGTGACGACCACGTCGGACGGGTTCATCGGGACCGACAACGTCAAGGCCGGCCAGCAGGCCGGCCGGCGGATGTGTGACCTGCTGAAGGCCTCGAACAAGACGACGGGGAAGGTGATGATCGAGTCTTCCGTCGCCGGGATCCAATCCTTGGTGGATCGCGACGCCGGCTTCCGCCAGGGCTTGGCGGCCGGGTGTCCGAACGCCGACGCGTCGTTGCAGCGGTTCAACAACAACGATATCGGCACTGCTGCGGCGCAGGTCAACGATGCACTGACGGCGAACTCCGCCTTGTTGGGCGTGTTCGCCGACAACAACACGTCCGGTGTCGGTGCCGCCCGGGCCATTAAGGACAACAACGCGGCCGCCCGTCTCCCGGTCGTGGCGTTTGACTCCGACCCCCAAGAGAACGCCGCCCTGGCCGACGGTTCCATTAAGGCGCTGGTCGTACAGAATCCCTACGTCTTCGGCTACCAGGGGGTGGTCGAGGCGGGCATGGCCACCGTCGGTCGGCTCCCTCCCCGGGTTCTCGATCCTGGGGCGGTGGTCGCCGACAAGGACAATATGGCCAAGCCCGAGATCAAGCAGCTCCTCGAGCCTCCGACTCAGAAGGCGGGCGCGTCGAGCGCGGCCGCGCCGCCGGCGGCGGCGACCGAAGCCGAGGCCGTGCTCGAGCTCGGCGGGGCGTCCAAGGCATTCGGCCCGGTGCAGGCCCTCAGCAACGTCACCCTGCGGCTGCGGCGGGGCCAGGTCCATTGCTTGGCGGGGGAGAACGGCGCCGGCAAGTCCACCCTCATCAAGGTCCTCACCGGGGCTCATCGCGCTGACAGTGGCTCATTTCGCATCGAGGGCGAACCGGTGACGAGCCCCACGCCGGCCGCTCTCCGGTCCCTGGGCGTTCAGGCCGTCTACCAGGAGTTGAGCCTGTTGCCGCACCTGTCTGTGGCCGAGAACCTGTTCATGGGGCGGCTGCCGGCCCATAAGGGCCTGCTCGACCGGGGCGACTTGCGTCGCCGGGCCCGCAAGGCGCTTGACGACGTCGGTTTGAACGATGTGTCCCCCGACGCCATCGTCGAGCGGCTGCCCGCGGCCACCCGGCAGCTCGTCGAGATCGCGAAGGTTCTCACGGCCGACACAGTGAAGGTGATCGTGTTCGACGAGCCCACCACGGCTCTCACCGAGGCTGAGTCCAAACGGCTGCTCGAGCACATCAAACGACTCCGCGACAGCGGAGTTGCCATCCTCTATGTCACCCACCGACTCGAGGAGATGTTCGAGATTGGCGATTGGGTGACGGTATTGCGAGACGGCGGCCTGTCGGAAAGCGGTCCCATCTCCGACTACGACGAGGACAAACTGATCACGGCCATGGTCGGCCGGGAGATCACGTCGCTTTATCCCGACACCCACAAGGTCCCGGGCACGCCGCTGCTGCGCGTCCGCGGCCTTCAGCGTGAGTCAGGTGGACCGACTATCGACTTCGACCTCAAATCGGGCGAGATCCTCGGGATCGGCGGGCTGCTCGGGTCCGGTCGCAGCGAGCTGCTCCTTTCCCTGTTCGGTGCCACACCGATCGTGGCCGGCGAGATCCAGGTCGACGGGAAGTCGGTGAAGCCCACCGGCCCTCGGACCATGATGAACGCCGGGATCGGGCTGCTCACCGAGGACCGCAAGGTGCTCGGGCTGCTGCCCGAGCTATCGATCAGGGAGAACGTCACCATCGCCAGCCTGCGGCGTGGCGCCCGCCACGGACTCCTGCCGCCCCAGGAGATGTCCGACGAGGCCGACAAGCTGCTCGACAGCCTGAGGCTGAGGGCCGGGTCGTACAACCAGCCCGTCTCGACCCTTTCGGGTGGCAACCAGCAGAAAGTCCTGCTGGCCCGGTGGCTGCTCACCAAACCTAAGATCCTGGTGTTCGACGAGCCCACCAAAGGCATCGACGTGGGGGCGAAAGGTGAGCTGTACACCGTGATCGGCAACCTCGCCGATTCCGGTTTGGGGATCATCGTGGTGTCGTCCTACCTGCCCGAACTGCTCGGCTTGGCCGACCGTGTCTTGGTGCTCAAAGACGGTGCCGTGGCCGGCGAGCTGGGTCGGGCGGCGTCGGAGGAAGACGTATTGCGCCTGGCCAGCGGCGGCGGGCAACGGCCCCCAAGCACGGGCAACGGATCGAACGGAAAGGTGGACGCAGATGCCTAAGTTGCTCTGGCGGGAACCGATCGCGACCACCACCATCCGCAGCGGCCCCCCGGCCGCCGTCGCCCCGGCTCCGCCGCCCGACGGGGCGACGACCGCCCACCGGGTCCTCACCGTAGGCGACATCGCCGGTCGGGAGAGCGGCGGGCTGGTCGTGCTGCTCGTCGCCATCGGGGCGCTCACTTTGGCCAGCAACCAATTCCTCACCGGGAGCAACCTGGCCAACCTGGCCCGACAGGTCGCCATCTTCGCCATCATCGCTCTCGGTCAACTGCTCGTCATCCTCACTGCTGGCATCGATCTGTCCGTTGGCTCAGTGCTCGCCCTGTCAGGCGCGGTCACGGCCCAGCTACTCGTGGCCGGCTGGCCCGTCCCGCTGGCCATCTTGTGCGGGATCGCCTTGGGCACGGGCCTCGGCATCATCAACGGCCTCCTGGTCACCCGGGCCAAACTTCCACCGTTCATCGCCACTTTGGGCATGCTCGGCATCGCCCGGGGCGCGGTGCTGGTCATTACCAAGGCCAAGACGGTGCAGCCCCTACCCCAGAGCTTCCAGACCATCGCCAACGGGACGGTGCTGGGTATACCGAACCTGCTCATCTTCGCGGTCGTCATCGCCATCGCCATCCATTTCGTCCTCACTCGGACGGTGTTCGGCCGTTACATATACGCGGTGGGATCCAACCCCGAATCCGCCCGGCTGGCGGGTGTCCCGGTGCGGGTTGTGACCATCAGTGTGTACGCCATCGCGGGCCTGCTGGCCGGCGCCGGCGGCGTCCTTCTCACCTCCCGCCTGGGAGCCGGCATCCCCACCGCCGGCACCGGCTTCGAGCTCAACGCCATCGCCGCCTGTGTTATCGGCGGCGCCAGCCTGTTCGGGGCCAAGGGCAGCGCCCTGGGGGCGGCGACCGGCGCCCTGATCATGGGCGTCCTCAACAATGGGGGCAACCTTCTGGCGATCAACGCCTTCTACCTCCAGATCGCGATCGGCGTCCTCATCCTCGTGGCGGTCGGATTCGACCAGCTGAACACCCGCGCGTCAGCGGGGCGCGGCTGAGCGTGTTCGGCGGGATCGAGCTGGGCGGCACTAAATGCATCACCGTCGTCGGTCATGGTCCGGGACGGATCGTGGCCCTCGACCGCGCCCCGACGACCACGCCCGACGAGACCCTGTCATGGGCCATTTCCCGACTCCATGCGTACCAGCTCCAGCATGGGACGATCGAGGGCATAGGGCTGGCCTCGTTCGGGCCCATCGACCTGCGGCCCGGCGCCGCCACCTACGGTCGTCTGCTTAACACACCGAAACGGAAATGGGCCGGTGCCGACATCGTCGGTGCGGTGAAGGACGCGTTTCCTGGAGTCGCGGTCGGCGTGGGTTCTGACGTCGACGGGGCAGCCCTCTCAGAGGGCGCGGCCGGCGCAGCCACTGACGTGAGCGACTTCGTGTACGTCACCGTCGGCACCGGCGTCGGAATGGGGATAGTGCTCGACGGCAAGCTCGTGAGCGGCATCCTCCACCCGGAGATCGGCCATGTTGCCGTCCCCCGACAGCCCGGCGACACCTACCAAGGGTCGTGCTTCGCCCACGGCGACTGTCTCGAAGGCATGGCCAGCGGCACGGCTATGACGGGCCGCTGGGGGCAACGGCCCGAGCAGCTCGAAGGCGAACGCCTACAGACTGCGCTCATCATGGAGGCCGGGTACCTGGCCACCGGCCTGCGAACCGCAATCTATGCCTTCGCCCCCGAGAGAATCGTCATTGGCGGAGGCGTGGGCCTCATGGCCGGGCTGTTACCGAGGCTGAGGCAGAGCCTCGCCTCCGCGCTTAACGGTTATCCCGGCCTACCGGAGTACGAGAGCTCCGACTTCGTGGTCACCGCCCGCCTGGGCGACATGGCCGGCCCCGGCGGGGCACTCGAATTCGCGGCCAGAGCGGCGAAGGTATCCTGAAGAACTGGGGCGCGGCTATCTGCGTGGAGACTACCGCGACGCTCCCCACCATCGTCCGGGACACGACGATCACGGGATCGATCATTGTCCAGGCGGGCGGATCTCTCGATATCGAAAACTCGGTGGTGGGTGGCTCCTTGACGGCCGACGGCGGCGGGGCAGTCCGGGCCTGCGGTACCAGATTTGGTGGATTCGTCACGGTTTCGAATGACACCGGGACAGTTGAGATCGGAGACCCCATCGACCCGGTCACGTGGCCCCTTCGGCCAACCCACGACGATCGGGCCAAACACCGTAAGCCCGTAAATGGTCGCGGCAAGGTTCATAATCACCGTCGGACTTGTGGTCCCAATGCTCGTTGCCGCGCTCAGTGACGGCGACGTGGCGAACTCGTGTGGCGGTTGGCCCGGAGCACTTCGCCCATCGTGAGCGCGCCAAAGGTCTTTTTTCCCCACCCGGGGCGGGCAACGTAGTGGGCGTCTGAGCGTTTTCCCAGGCGCGGCCCAGCCGGGGCTGATCAACCGGCCCCAGTGTGGTTGTGGGATCCCGACCTTCGGGCCCGTCCTGCTACACGATTCAAAGGAGAACCCAATATGTCCCCCATCCGCAAGGCCGTGCTCGCTGCGGCGATGGTTGGCTCCACCTTCGTCGGCGGTGCCATGGGGGCGGCGTTGCTCACCGGCAGCTCCGCCAGTGCCACCTCGCAGCAGACGACGCCGACCACCGCTCCCGCCCCCTCGGCCCCGGCGGTCACTCCGAGCGGCGGCTTCCACTCGAATGAGTCGGCCACCCACGAGGCCGGCGAGAGTGCGGCCCGCGAGGCCCAGGAGAACGCCGGCCAGGTCCCAACCGTCCCCTAACCGTTTCACGGATGGCTGGGCCCTGCGGCGGGCCCAGCCATCGCCTCCTTCCTCACGTAGTTCCGTCGATGCTCTCCCGGAGGAGATCGCGGTGACCGTTGTACCGGGTGTACTCGCCGATGATGTGCACCTATGCCATGCGGACGAAACGACCTCGCCGCCGCCACGAATTGATCAGCGTGGCTCGTTGCCAGGCCAGGTCGCGTTCCAGGAGGGGGCCGGTCAAGCCCCGGTCACGGGCCCGTCAAGGTGCTCAGGGATGGGTGCGATCCACCTCGTCCGCCGTTCCTGGCACCGGACGGTTGTGTGCTGTCGACGACGGGTTGTTAGCGTCGGGCCCGACGCGGGGCCGCATTTTGCGGTTGCGCCCTTACCGGGGAACAGGATCGACGCTCTGATGGCAGGGGAGATGGGCCGCAATCCGGCTCATGCGTGGGCCAGCGCGGTGGCGATGGGAGGGCCCGGACGCCCGGGACCCCACCAGCGCAGCCCCGGACGCCCGGGACCCCGAAGGCGACCGACCCGCCGCCAGTTCGCGATACGTCGCCTAGTGGCCGGTTTGGGGCTCCTCGGCGTGGTGAGCGGAGCCGTCTACGCAGTCGATCGCCTCGATTCGAGCCCGACCGGTGGTCGTCTCCTGACGTCGACGCGAAACCGGCCGAGCCCGGGGTCGACGCGGTCAGGGCGGCCGGCGGGGCCGGGTGCAACCACCAAGTCGGGGCCGACGACGACGACCACACTGGAGGAACCAGGGGGCGGAACGAGCCTCTTCCCGACCCACCGGGTGGTCGCCTTCTACGGGGCCCCGGGGCGACCCCGTCTCGGGGTCCTCGGTGAGGCCCCACCCGAGGATCTGTGGCCTCGGCTGACCACAACCGCCGCCCATTTTGCCTCGCCGGGGACGGTGGTCGTTGCCAGTTATGAGTTGATCGCATTCCTGGCCCAGGCCGCGCCGGGAAGTGACGGCAGATATGCCATGCAAATACCGGCCTCTCAGATCGATTCTTATCGCCAGGTAGTCCACGCCCACGGTGGGATGCTGATCCTCGATATTCAGCCCGGCCGGGGCGACCTGCTGGCCGACGCCCAGGCCCTCGAACCGTGGCTGGTCCAGCCTGATGTCGGGCTGGCTCTGGACCCGGAATGGGAACTTTCCGCCACCCAGAAGCCCAATCAGCAGGTCGGACGGACAACTGCCGGGGAGATCGATCAGGTTTCTGCATGGTTGGAGCAACTCGTAAGTGCCCACCATCTGCCCCAGAAGTTGCTGATGATCCACCAGTTCCGTGATTCCATGGTCGAGGGCAAGTCCGAGGTGACGGCCAGGGATCATGTGGCGATTGTCTTCAACATGGATGGCTTCGGCGGGACCCCGAACAAAGTGTCCGTCTATCAGTCACTGGCGACCGATCCCCGCTGGCCCCTGGGCTACAAGCTGTTCTACACCCGTGACCGTCCGCTCCAGACACCCGCCGAGATCATGGCCCTCACGCCACCGCCCCAGATCGTGGAGTACGAATAGCGGCTTCCCACGGGAGCGCTGAAGATCGTGCGTACCAGGCGCTGATGTCGATCCCTCGGCGTCAGGTTCTGGTCAGGATCACCACCGGGATGACGCGATCCGTCTTCTCCTGGTACTCCGCGAAGCCGGGCATGATGGCCGCCTGCTGGGCGTAGAGGCGATCCCGCTCCTCGCCTTGGGCGACTGAGGCATCGGCCTCGAACCGCTCATCGCCGAGTTCGACGGTGACGCGCGGGTTGGCGACCAGGTTGTGGTACCAGTCAGGGTTGGTGGGCGCTCCCGCCTTGGAGGCGAAGATGACCACCCGGTCGTTATCGGGTAGGTAGACGAGCGGATTGGTCCGGGGTTGGCCCGACTTGGCCCCCGTGGTCGTGAGCACGATCATCGGGGCCCCCTCGAAGGGTCCCCCAACCTGGCCGTGGTGGGACCGGAACTCGTCGATGATCTTGGAGTTGAAGTCGGACATGTCGCTCGTGGGCCTCCTGACCTTGGGTGGCCACAGCCTCTCACGGTTGCATCGGTAGTTATTCGGTCAGTCCTGGTCGATACGCCTCAGGGTCAAGTGCTGGAGATCGTCGAACGAGCGCAGTCGCAGCAACCGGCTGCCCTCCGGAATCACCAGTCCCAGCGATGAGTCGGCGTCCCGCCATCGGTGGAGCAGCCCGACACCAAACTCGTCTTCACCCAGCTCCACGATCACATCCATGTGCGGCGCCGCCGCCCCGGCCGCCCCGGCCGGCCCCGCCGGAGCGGGATCGATCACCGGGGCGGCTGGCGGCGCCGGGGCGAGAACGAGGCGGACGCGGTCCGGACCCAGCCGGGTCACCGTTATCACCCGGACCCGAGGGGCGTCGGCGAGACCCGCCAAGTCGGCGCCAATACTCAAACCTCGCCGGGCCACGATTCCCGTGCCGTGAAAGCGCAGCCGGTGCACCAGCAGGGCGACCAAGGCCACGACCAGCACCACGATCACGACAGTCGCCACGGCATGAGCATCGCGCCGCGACGGCCTAGGCCCGGGGTCAAGCCGTCGCCAAGGGGGCCCGCCAGGCCGCCCACGGGAAGGGTGGGGACGATCCCAGCGTTGACGATCGCGTGACCTCGAACTCCTCGCCCGGGCGCCCGCCCCTGTCGGTGCTCGACCTGGCCATTGTCAACGAGGGTGGATCGACAGCGGAGGCATTGGCGGCCACCACCGTCCTGGCGCAGCATGCCGGCCGCCTCGGCTACCACCGGTTCTGGGTAGCCGAGCACCACAACATGGCGTCCATCGCCAGCACCACGCCGCCGGTGCTGATGGCCCATCTGGCGGCTTGCACCGATCGCATACGGATCGGATCCGGCGGCATCATGCTGCCCAATCACACCCCGCTCATCGTGGCCGAGCACATCGCGGCCTTGGAAGCGCTTCACCCGGGCCGCATCGATTTGGGCTTGGGGCGGGCGCCCGGTTCGGACCCCGCCACCACCGCGGCCATCAGGCGGTCCACGACCGTCGAGGACTATCCCCGAGACCTGCTCGACCTCATGGGGCTGCTCGGCGACGCCCGAGGCGAAGGGGGCCTCTGGGAGCACTTCTCGGCGACGCCCGCCGCCACCTCCAGTCCCCAGATCGTGCTCCTCGGGTCGAGTGGCTATAGCGCCCAGCTGGCCGGGTTCCTCGGGCTGCGGTTTGCTTTCGCCCACCATTTTGACACCGGGGGGACGCTCGAAGCGCTGGACCTGTACCGCCAGTCCTTCCGGCCCTCGCCCGTGCTGGCGGCCCCGTACGTCATCGTCACCGCCAACGTTCTGGTCGCGCCTAGCGACCAGGCCGCCGAGTGGCAAGCCAATCCGGGCCGGTTGCTGGTCTACGAGCTCCGCACCGGGCGGCAGGCTCCACTGCGCTCACCAGAGGCAGCCGCTACCCATCCCGGTCTGGCGGCCGCCCAGGCCATGCCCACCCGGCGGATCGTGGGTTCCCCGGGCCGGGCCGTGGCCCGGCTGGACGACCTGATCGGGGCATCAGGCGCCGACGAGATCATGGTCAGCACCGTCGCCCACAGCCTCGAGGCCAGGATCTGCAGCCTGGAACTGCTGGCCAAGGAGTGGCCGGTACCGGGTACCGCCTAGCAGGAGTGGGTGGCTTAGCCCCTCCCGTGGCTTAGCCCCTCCCGTGGCTTTGCCCCTTCGGGGACAACCTGGCGGCGGCAAACCCCGGCGGGTGTTCGGGTTCCCAGCTAGTTGTCGGGAAGGAGCGGGACCGACGGGCGCTGGTCTCGGCCCAGGAGGACCGCTCGGGTGATGGCTCCCGACCCGAAACGGCTCCGCAGATCGTCCACCGTGGCATCGAGGGCGCCGGCGTCGCGGCCCGCCAGGGGCAGGGTCAATTGCTGGTCGCCGTGGTCGTCGAGGTTGGTCAGCGCGACACCGATCAGCGTGAGCCCCCGCTCGGTGATCGTGGGCATGGCGGCCGCGAGCAGATCTCGGGCCGCGCCCAGGACGACCTGGGTGAGGGCGGTAGCCCGGCTCAGCGTGGCTGATCGGGTGGCCCGTGAGAAGTCGTCGAAGCGCAGCCGGAGTCCCACCGTTCGCCCCACTCGCCCTCCCGCCCGGGCCCGGCTGGTCACCCGGTCCACCAACTCGACCAGGACGACGTCGATCGCCTCGGGCGCCCGCCGCGAACGTGACAGGCCCAGGGCGTGCTGCGACCCGATCGACGAACGGCGCCGGCCGACCAGCACCGGGCGGGGGTCGCGATTGTGGGCCAGGGCGTAGAGGTGGCGCCCCGATCCCTGGCCGAGGAGCGCCACCAGGACGTTCTCTTCGAGGCCCGCGACCTCACCGACAGTCGCGATCCCCCGCTCGTGGAGCTTGGTCGCGGTGACCGGCCCGACGCCCCACAGCCGCTCCACCGGCAGCGGGTGCAGGAACGCCAGCTCACCTTCGGGGGGCACGACCAGCAGGCCGTCGGGCTTGGCGACCGCGCTGGCCACCTTGGCCAGGAACTTGGTCCGGGCCACCCCGACGGTGATGGGCAGACCAACCCGTTCCAGCACCGCCCGCCGCAACCCCACCGCGATCTCGGTCGGCGTGCCCGAAATCCGCCGGAGCCCCCCCACCTCGAGGAACGCCTCGTCGATCGACAGCCCCTCCACCAGGGGCGTGGTGTCGTGGAACACCGCGAACACCGCCCGGCTCGCCTCGGCGTAGGCAGGCATGCGGGGCTCCACCACGATTGCCTGGGGGCAGAGGCGGCGGGCCTGGGCGCCCGGCATGGGGGAGCGGACCCCGTACGCCTTGGCCTCGTAACTGGCGGCCAGGACCACCCCCGAGCCCACGACGACGGGTCGGCCCCGCAGCCGGGGGTCGTCGCGCTGTTCCACCGAGGCGTAGAACGAGTCCAGGTCGGCGTGCAAGATAGTTGCCTCACCATACACGAACACATGTTCCCATAAGCCGGGAGGCGCCCGCATCGGCGCCACCGGGCGACAGCCGGCCCCGGCGGGCTATTTTTCCTTCTGGGTACAGTGAGCGGCCGTCATGACCAGCCACATTTTGACCCTGGTGTGCCCTGACCGGCCCGGCATCGTGGCAAGCATCGCCGACGGCCTGTTGCGCCTGGACGCCAACATCGTGGAGAACGCCCAGTTCAGTGATTTGCCAACCGGGATGTTCTGCATCCGCACCCGGTTCGACTCGCCGATCGACGACGCCCGCCAGATCGAGGCCGCCCTGCGGGAGCGAGCCGAGACGCTGGACGCCGAACTGCGGGTGCGCCGGGACGACGCACGGTGCCGCACCCTCATCCTGGTGTCCAAATACGACCACTGCCTGGTCGACCTGCTGTACCGCTGGCGGGCGGGCGAGCTGCTCATCGACATCCCGCTGGTGGTGTCCAACCACCCCGACCTAAGTGCCGAGGTGACGAGCTACGGCATCGAGTTCCAGCACGTGGCCGCGGGCGACGACGACCGGTTGCGGCACTTGGTCGAGACCCACGACATCGAACTGGTGGTGCTGGCCCGCTACATGCAGATCGTCTCCGACGGCCTATGCCGGGAGTGGGCGGGGCGGATGATCAACATCCACCACTCGTTCCTGCCCAGCTTCAAAGGGGCCAAGCCCTACCACCAGGCTTGGGAGCGCGGCGTCAAGGTTATCGGCGCAACCGCCCACTACGTGACGCCCGACCTCGACGAGGGGCCGATCATCGACCAGGACGTGGCCCGGGTGGCGCACTCGCACAGCCCCGAGCAGATGGTGATCATCGGGCGGGATCTTGAGCGGCTGGTGCTGTCCCGGGCCGTCAAGGCGCACAGCGAGGGGCGGGTATTCCTCCTCGGGCGCCGGACGGTGGTGTTCCTCTAGCTGCCCTCGAGCTCGAATATGTCCTCGGGGCGGCTGGCCAGCAGGTGCTCGGCGTGGCCGTGTTTGAGGGCGGTGAAATGGCGTTCCTCGTCGGGCGACCTGCCGGCCAGGCGGGCGAAGTGGATGAACTCGTCGCTGACCATCCCCTCTCGCACGAGGAGGGTGCAGGCCTGGTCGTGGTACAAGAAGCGGAACACGAACTGCTCCAACGTGTTGCCCCGCTGCGGGTGTTCCAGGTCGGCGGTGACGAGGTAACGGCCGTCGGTGAAGGACCGGGTGACCAGCTCGAAGCCGTCCCGGGCGCCCGGCCCCCGAAACGCGGTCTCGATGGCGATGTCTCGTCTCCTGAGGGGCGGATGTCCGCCGTCGAGGTGGGAAAAGGAGAGCCGCATGGCTTGGTACGCCATGGCGACGCCAGCCGGAGAACCCGGACCGGCATAGCGCAACATGTCATCGAATCGGAACTGGATTCGGGCGCCGTCGTCGACCACCTCGATGGGTTCGTCAGCGGTCAGGGGCATGCCGGGAGCCTACGGCGGGGCCGGGGGGGGGGCGGGGGCGGCCGAGTGCGGCCTTGACTTCCGTACCGCGCGCGCTGGGGCTACCGCGCGCGCCAGGTGGGGGTATGCGCCGTTGGGCGCGCGCGGCTGCTCGAGCGCGCGCGGAACGCGGCTAACCGGAGGGGCCGAAGCGTTCCACCCGGATCCGGCCGGCGGCGACGCCGGCGCCGGTGAGCAACGCCGTGGCGGCGTCGGCGAAGCTCGACGAGCCGCACACGTAGGCCGTCGCCCCGTCGGCAATGGGCATCGGAAGATCGCCGGCGTCGAGGTGCCCCGGGGGGCGGGGCCAATCGGGCGGCACGGCCCGGGTGTAGACGATGGTGGTCTCGGGGCCCGGGAGCTCCCCGGCGTAATAGAGGTCGCCGGGCCGGCGGGCCGACACCACCAGGTGGACCAGCTCGGATCGTCCCGATTGCCGGGCCAGGCGCAGCATCGCCATCAGGGGCACGACCCCCGAGCCACCTCCCACCAGGACCGCCGGCGTGTCACCGGGCCAGACGAACCAGCCGCCGATGGGCCCTCGCACCTCCAGGCGGTCGCCGACGGCCACTTCATCGTGCAGGAACGAGGAGATCTCGCCATCCTCCAGGCGTTCCACGGTCAACTCGATGTGGCCCGAGTCGTCGGGGGCCGAGGCGACCGAGTAGGAACGCTGGGCCCGGTAGCCATCAGGGGCGGTGAGCCGCACCACGTAGTGCTGGCCCGCCAGATGGCGCCGGGGGACCGGGAGCGCCAGGCGAAACGACTTGGCGCGGGCCGTCTCCGGGCGGATCTCGACTACCGTCGCCGGCTGCCAGGTCCCAGGGCGGGGTGGGTCAGTCACCCGCGTAGCGCTGCTCCCGCCACGGGTCGCCCCGGTCGTGGTAGCCGTAGCGCTCCCAGAACCCGGCCTCGTCGTGGTCCAGCAGACCGAGGCCCGACACCCACTTGGCGCTTTTCCAGAAGTACAGGTGAGGCACGAGCATCCGGGCGGGCCCGCCGTGGGGCGTCTCGAGGGGCTGCCCGGCGAACTCCCAGACGACCCAGGCCTTGCCACCTGTCACGTCGGCGAGGGGCAGGTTGGTGGTGTAGCCGGTATGGGAGCGGACCAGCACGAAGGCGGCCTCAGCCAGGGGCCGGGCGACCGCGAGGAGGGTGTCTACGGAAACCCCGCCGAAGGTGACGCCGAGCTTCGACCAGGTCGTGACGCAATGGATGTCGCCCTCGTAGGACGAAGGCGGCAGGGCGCGGATCTCGTCCCAGGTCCAGGTCACCGGTTGCTCGACCAGGCCGTCGACGGTGAAGCTCCAGTCGGCGGTCGAGAGCTGGGGCGTAGGTTCGGCCGTGAGCACCGGCCAGTCGGAGCCGACGTCGTACTGGCCGGGGGGTAGCCGTTCATCCCGGGGCGGGCGCCGGCGTCCTTCGAAACCTCGCGTGAACCCCATGGCGCAAATCATCGCGCCCGGTGGCCGGGCGACCGAGCAAGCTGGGCCGGATTGCCCTCGACGAGGCCCGTCGGCAACTTCGTGATGCCGAGTTGTCCCGTTCGGAGGAGATTGACCCTTTCGCTCCATTTCCCCCCGCCGCCGCCGTCTTGCTAACAACTACCGTTGCGCCGAGTTGGGAAACGGCGAGCCGACCGACGACAGTGAGAACGCGAACATGGCACAAGGCAATGGGGTCGACGAGGGGAGGATCCGCAGCTACCTGGCGGACCGGGGCGGCAGCGTTGAGGACCCGGGCGGACGGGGACTGACCGACGAGATGGCGCGGGCGATTGGCCTCGACAGGCCCGCCGCCCTCGGTGCGGTACTGGCCCAGATGGAGCATGACGGCGCCATCACCAGGGAGATGCGGGGTTTGCGGACCTTCCGGATCGCCCTTACCGAGGGCGGATCGGAAACGGCGCCGAGCACCGACAACGGCTCGGACGCCGATCGCCGGGGCCAGGCGGCGTCGGGCACCGTGGCCGTACCGTCCGAGGGACGGGCGATGAGCTTGAGGGATGCCTTGGCCAGGCAGCCCGCCCCGGCGTCCGGGCAAGGTGCCCCGCCGGCCGCAGCTGAACGGGGCGGCCGCACCGTCAGCCTCCGCGACGTAAGCCTCCGCGACGCCACGTCCCGTCAGGGAACTGCCGCGCCCGGCCCCGCCCCGGCCTCGCCAGCCGGGGCGCCGCCGGCACCACCGGCGAAGGCCATGAGCCTCCGCGATGCGCTGGCGGCAACCGAGGCCGATGCGCGGCTGCCATCGCCGACTCCCCGGCCGGGCCCGACCTACGGCCCGGCGGACACTCCCCGGCCGGGCCCGACCTACGGCCCGGCGGACACGAGGTCGACTTCGAAGGCACCGCCGCCTGCGCCACCGCCTCCGCCGCCACCGCTCGGCCGGGCATCGAGCTCCCAGGTACCCGCGGAGCCGACCCCTGGGAGGGACCGGACCTTCCGCTTGGACCGGAAGCTGGCCATTCCGGAGCCGTCGGTGAATGCGCCTCCAAGTTCGATCATCCTGACCGCGGTCATCGTGGCGGCGACGGGGCTCATCCTGCTGGCCATCATCCTGGTCGTGGTGGCGCAGTCGGGGAAGCACGTCCCGGTCAACGAAACCGTCCCTCTCTCCAGCGACGCCTGCAATATCGTCAACCCCGACTTGGCCATCACCGTTCTCGGTCAGTCGGCGGGAGCGCCCCACTTCGTGCTCGGCGAGTGCGTCTACGACAACGGGACCAACGAGCTGATCGTGGAGGTGTTCCGCCAGAACGCCAGGGCGTTGTTCGACAACGGCCACGGCAGCTCCGCCCAGGACGTCGCCGGCCTCGGTGACGGGGCGTACTACGTCGATGGCCGGTTGCGGGTGCTCAAGGGCGCCAGCCTGTTGGAACTGGCATTAGGCCCCACGCCCGCCCCCACCGCGCCCCCGAAGCTGGTGAAGTTGGCGGGCGACGCGATCGCTCGCCTCTGAATCGGGGATCGGCCAATCGGGCGATCGGCCAATCGGGCGATCGGGCAATCGGGCAATCGGGCCGAGGAGAATTGGCAGCCGCGGGCTGCGTCATTGGAGCCTGCGGCTGCCTAGCTCCTGTAGATAGGACTCTCCGAACCGGCCCGGAGATACATCCCCAAGCCGTTCCCTAGCCGTTCGGCCCTGTTCGGCCCTCGGCCAGGCGGCAGAGGCCGGGGCCGGCCAGGCGGAACACCGTCCAGTCGTCCTGGGCCCGGGCGCCGAGATGGCGGTAGAAGCCGATGGCGGGATCGTTCCAGTCCAGCACCGCCCATTCGACCCGGGTGTAGCCCCGGTCCACCGCCACCCGGGCCAGCTCCACCAGCAGGCCTCGGCCGGCGCCGAGGCCCCGCGCCGATGGCCGCACGAACAGGTCCTCGAGGTAGATGCCGTGCTTCCCGGTCCACGTCGAGTAGTTGACGAACCATACGGCCAGGCCGACCACCGCCCCGTCGTGTTCGGCGACATGGGCAAATACCCTGGGCGACTCGCCGAACAGGCTCTCGGCCAGCTGCTCCTCGCGAAGTTGCACCTGGTCGGGCTCCCGCTCGTAGTCGGCCAGGGCCCGAACCAGCTCGACCATAACGGCCACGTCGCCCGGCCCCGCGGGTCGGATGGTGACATCTGGAGCCGGTTGTGTCACAGGCGTCACCGCGTCACACGCCCAGGAGGAGGGGGAGGGCGTCGCTGATCGGCCTGCGGATCACGGCTACCGCAATCTCGTCGTACGGCGTCGGGTCGGCATTGACGATCACGATGGGGATCCCTTCCTGGGCGGCCAGGGGCACCAGGCCCGCGGCCGGGTGGACGGTCAAGGTGGAGCCGATCGCCACCAGCACGTCGGCGTCTTGGACCGCGGTAACCGCCTGTTGGAGGACTTCGGGGTCCAGAGCCTGGCCGAAGCTGATGGTGGCCGACTTCAAGATGCCGCCGCAGATCCGGCCGTCGGGGGCCGCCAGGACCTCCAGGCAATGCGGATCCGCCTCTCCCGCCCGCACCCGGTCGAGGACCGGTCGCATGGGCCGGCGCCGCCCGCACGACCAGCACCTGACCTCGCGCATGGTGCCGTGCAGCTCGATCACCCGGGCCGGGTCGGAGCCCGCCTTCTGGTGCATGCCGTCGATGTTCTGGGTGACGATGGCCTTCAGGCGGCCCCGGGCCTCCAATGCGACGAGAGCCCGATGACCCCGATTCGGTTCCGCCGTCCAGGCGGGTGAGTGCAGCCGGCTCTGCCAGACCTGCTCGCGGATCTCGGGGTCGGCGAGGTAGTGCTGCAGGGTGGCCGTGCGTTCCGCGCCCGGGTTCTTGGTCCACACCCCATTGGGCCCTCGGAAGTCAGGGATACCCGAGTCGGTCGAGATCCCGGCACCAGTGAGGGCCACGACCGACGAAGCCTCCTCCACCGTGGCCTTCGCCCTGGCTTCGGTCACGTCGTTTCGGGCCATGCCCGAAAACTACCCGGCCGCTGATCGGGACCGTCCGCCCACGGGGTCGGCCCTGGGTTCCCAGACGCCGAGAGGCCGGTCCCCACCCCGGGCCCGAACGTTGGCCACCGCCGTGGCGCCCCTCAGACGGCTTCCGCGGCCTCGGCGCAGCCCGCCGCCGAGCCGGCCCGCAGGGCATCTCGGAGCACCATGCTGATCGCGCCCAGTTGCTGCACCTGCTCGGGCGTGAGCACGTCGAACAGGTTACGCCGCACCGCCTCCACGTGGCCCCGGGCGGCGCTCTCGAGAACCGACAAGCCGTCGACGGTCATGACCGCGTACGACCCCCGCTTGTCCGACGGGCAGGAACGGCGCTCGACCCAGCCCGCCTCTTCGAGTCGGGCCACGGCGTGGGACAGACGACTACGCGACGTCAGGGTCAGGGCGGCCAGATCGCTCATCCGCATGGTCCGATCCGGCGCCTCCGACAGCGTGACCAGGATGTGGTAGTAGGCGTGGTTGAGGCCGCTGTCGTGCTGCAGCTCGCGATCGATCTCACCGGTGAACAGCCGGATGGCGTCGATGAAGGCCCGCCAGGCCCACTGCTCCTCGTCGTTCAACCACCGCGGTTCGGCTGCCTGCGTCACACGGTTCAGGATACTCACTAGGTAGTTGACTTTTCAACAACCGTCGGATATCATCACGGTTGAGAGTTCAACGATTGCGTGATGCAACACCAGTGAGAGGACGTTTTAACCATGTCAACCACCCCCGGCAGCACACAGACGATCCCTGGCTATATCGCCGGCACATGGAGCATCGACCCCGTGCACAGCGATATTTCCTTCACGGTCCGCCACATGATGGTGAGCAAGGTCCGAGGCCGCTTCGCGACCTATGAGGGCACGATCGTCACCGCCGAGAACCCCCTCGAGTCCAGCGTGACCGCCTCCATCGACCTCAGCTCCATCGACACGGGCAACGCCGACCGCGACACCCATGTCCGGGGCGAGGATTTCTTCAACGTCGAGACGCACCCCAAGATGACCTTTACCACGACCAGCGTGTCCGGCACCGAGGATGGCTTCCAGGTCGAGGGCGACCTCACGCTGCACGGGGTAACCAAGGCGGTCACCCTGGCTGTCGAGCCCAACGGCTTCGGCCCTGACGCCTGGGGGGGCACCCGGGCCGGCTTCACCGTAACCACCGAGCTCAGCCGCAAGGATTTCGGGATCGAGTTCAACATGCCTCTCGAGGGCGGCGGCGTGGTCCTGGGCGACAAGATCCACGTGATCATGGAGATCGAAGCCGTCCTCCAGGGAGCCACGGCGTAGTCGCCTCCCGGCGACTGCTCACTGTGCCACCGGGCCGGGTCCTCAGGGGCCGGCCCGGACCCGCGTCGGGGGCCGCCCACGGCGAGGGTTTTTGCCCCCGGGGGGAAGTCCGACTAGCTTCTCCGGCGTTGTGGCCGTAACCGGAGATTGTTCGACGGTCGAAGCCAGGACGGCAACGGGAGGCTTCCGCGACAGGCGACCGATCGCCGTCGCCGCTCCCGCGCTCGTGGCGCTGTCCCTCGTGGCCTCGGTGCTGTCGGTCCTGGGGGTGTCGGCGGCCGCCGCCGCGCCCCGCCAGACGGGGTCCGATCAGGCCCAACTGAACGACCTCACCGCCAAGGTCAACTCCGAGGCGATCCACATCCATCAGCTGACCGAGCAGTTGGACCAGGGCCGCCTGAAGGCCACCTCGACGTCGGCCCGCCTGGACGTAGTGTCCAAGCAGCACGACGCCACCGTGCAGGGACTCGACGCCAACCGGGCCATTCTCCTGGAGCAGGCGTTGCGGGCCTACATGCACGGAGGGGTGACGCCGGGGATGCAGCCTATGTCGAGCGCCTCGGCCGATCTCACGCTGGGTCGGGAGTATCTACGGGTCGCCTCGGGTGACCTGGCCAATACCGGCGACCAACTCCGGCAGGTGGAGTTCAACCTCCGCGCCGACGCGGCCCAGCTCCAGGGGGCCCAGCAAGCCAATGTGCAGGCGACGGCCCAGCTGCAGGAGCTCCGTGCCCGCGCCCTGGCGATAGCTGCCGCCGACCAGGTCCAGCTCGACCGTCTGCAGGTCCAGATCGCAGCCCAGACGCAGACGCAGACGCAGACGCAGGCGCCGGTGGCCGCGGCTGCGACCGCGGCGTCGCCGGTGCCGGCCCGCTCCACCCAGGGTCTTCCTGTCAACAATGGCTTGCTTTCGGTGGTCCAGCAGGCGGCGGGCCTCCCAGTAGCCACGCCGGTCGCCAAGACGCCCACCCCGCCGGCCTCGGTCCCGGCGCCGGCGCCAGGACCGGCGCCGGGACCGGCACCGGTGCCTTCGTCAGGGGGCGGTGGCCACGCCGGCGGCGTGTGGTTGCAGCTGCGACAATGCGAGTCGGGCGACAACTACGCCGAGAACACCGGCAACGGGTATTACGGGGCCTACCAGTTCAGCCAGTCGACGTGGTCGGGGCTGGGCTACCCGGGGCGGCCCGATCAGGAATCGCCCGCCATGCAGGACGCCGCCGCCATGAAACTCCAGGCCCAGGCGGGCTGGGGTCAGTGGCCTACCTGTTCCGCCGCCCTGGGCCTGAGGTAGCCCGGTCCTAGCCGCCCGTCACGCGGAGGGCGAAGGCGACCGTTTCCCGCTCGATCAGCTCCCGGTCGTAGTCCAGGGTCGCCACGTGGTAGCTACGCTCCAGGGTGATCCGCTCCACGGGCCCGCTGACCCCCGCCGCCAGAGTGTCGCTGGACACGGTGGGGACGACGTGGTCTTCGATGCTGGTGAAGATGAGCACGGGCGAGGCGACGGCGCCCAGATCGGCCTTCAGGTCCGCCAGCTGGTTCATAAGCGACATGGTGCAGGCGATCGGGACGCGGTCGTAGGCCACCTCCCCGGTCCCCGGTCGGGCGATATCGCTGCCAATCCCCGGTACCTCGGCAACCCCCTGGGTGACCATCATGTCCAGGATGTTGCGCAACTCGGGGGGCGCCGGCTCGATCATTCCGTTGATGACCACGATGCCGGCGATCTCAGGATGACGGCTGGCCAGCCAGACGGTCAAGGTGCCGCCCATCGACAATCCGGCCACCACGACCCGCTCGCAGTTGGCGGCCAGCTTCTCGTAGGCGGACTCGGCTGCCGACGACCAATCGGCCCAGCCGGTGGTCACCATGTCCTCGACGGAGGTGCCGTGACCGGGCAGGCGGGGCAGCTCGACGGCGAAGCCGGCCGCCGCCAGCGCCTGGGCCAGGCTGCGCATCGACTGCGGGGAGCCGGTGAACCCGTGGAGCACCAACGCCCCATTCGGCCCCCCCGGGGTGGAAAGAGGCTCAGCTCCCGCAACCACGTCGATTTCGGTCATCGGCTCCTCCTCGACTCCGATCGCAGCCGCCCAGGCTACTTATCCGGTGTTGGGAATAGACCCCGACGCGTGGCAGCATGGCCGGGAGGTAGGAGGATGCCCCATGGTCTCTGACGAAGAACGACAGTCGCGGCTCACCGCGCTCAATGAACTGATCGAGATCATCCGCCCCGCGGTCCAGGCCGACGGCGGCGACCTGGTGCTGGTTGCTGCCGATGTCGAAGAGGGCGTGATCGAGGTCATGCTCCAAGGCGCCTGCAGCTCCTGTGCCGTCAGCTCCTCGACCCTCCAGGCCGGGATCGACCGCATCCTCAAGGATCGCCTCCCGTGGGTGAGCGAGGTCAAGGGCGGCGTGGATGAAAGCGTCGACCTGGAGATCAGCGCCTCCATGGGCCGGGGCGGTTACGTCCCCAAGGGGTACTGAGACCGGGTCCGGGAACTGGGGGCCGCGTGCCATCCGCTCGCGACGCCCTCGCCGGGGCCGGCTCGGCCCTGCTCGACCACCGCCGAGCCCTGAGCCGCGACGAGATGGCCGACCTGGCGGGCCTGCCTGACACCGCCGTGCCCGCGCTCGCCGCTCTCGCCCACCAGGTGCGGCTGGCCCGATGCGGGCCGTCGGTTGAGGTCGAGGGAATATTGTCGGCCAAGACGGGCGGGTGCCCGGAGGACTGCCAGTTCTGCAGCCAGTCGGCCCGGTTCGAGTCGCCGGTCAAGGCGACGCCTTTCCTGGATCCCGCCGAAGTGGTGGCGGCGGCCCGGGAGACGGCTGCTCTGGGAGCATCGGAGTTCTGCATCGTGCTCGCCGTCCGGGGCCCCGACGAGCGCATCTTGGCCCAGATCCTGGCCGCCACCGCTGCGGTGCGGGAGGAAACGGGGCTCAACGTGGCGGTGAGCGCGGGGATCCTCACCGAGGACCAGGCGGCCCGCCTGGCCGACGGGGGAGTCCACCGGTACAACCACAACCTCGAGACCGCCCGGTCCTTCTTCAGCCAGATCGTCACCACCCACTCCTGGGAGGAGCGCTTCGAGACCTGCCAGGTGGTGCGGGCGGCGGGTATGGAGCTGTGCTGCGGCGTGCTGTTGGGCCTGGGCGAATCGGTGGCCCAACGCCTGGAGCTTTTCGACCAGTTGCGCCAGGTCGATCCCGTCGAGGTGCCGGTCAACTTCTTGAATCCCCGGCCCGGGACGCCGCTGGCGGACCGCCCCCTCGTCGAACCACTGGAGGCGCTGCGCTGGATCGCGCTGCTGCGCCTGGCCCTGCCCGAGGTCCTGCTGCGCTATGCCGGTGGGCGCGAGGTCACCCTGGGGGATCTCCAGGCCGCGGGCATGGCGGCGGGCGTCAACGGCCTGATCATCGGCAACTATCTCACCACCCTCGGTCGCCAGCCGGCCCAAGACCTGCAGATGCTGGTCGACCTGGGCATGCCGGTACGGGCTCGGGGCGATCTCTGGCCGGTGTGATGATCCCTGGCAGGCAACCCGCCTCGCCAGGCGGTCAGGACCCGCCGACTGGTGAGCGCGGGGATTGGCGCCGGGAGCGGTCACTGCCCGCTTCTCTTGTGCCAACTGTGGAGACGGATACTTCGACTTCTGCATTCTGTGTCGGGTGTGGGCTGGCGTCGTCGTCCTGCCCGGGGTGCCGGCGGGAGCTCGACCCGCCCCGCTTCTGCCCCGCGTGCGGGAGGCGGCTGACCGTGCAGGTCACACCAACCCGGGTCGATGCCCGGTGCCGGGACCATGGTGCGGTGGCCCCGGCGTGATCCGGTTTGCGGCTAGACAGGCCACCGGCGGGTGGGTGACGACCGGCTCCTCATTTTCCCCACCCTGCCGGTGAGCCAGCCCGAGGTGCTATGGACCCCGCCTGCGGGGATAAGGCAGCAGAGCCGGATCGGCGCCTACCTGGGGTGGCTGGAGCACCGGGGGCGGCATTTCGGGTCCTACGAGGAACTGTGGCAGTGGTCGGTGGGCGACCTGGAAGGGTTCTGGATGTCGATCTGGGAGTTCTTCGGGGTGATCGCCCACCGGCCCCCGGGCCCGATGCTCGCCCAGGACGCCATGCCCGGCGCCCGATGGTGCCCCGACGCCACCTTGAACTACGCCGAGCACGCCCTGCGCCCGGGTCCCGACCCGAGCCGGGTGGCGGTCGTGGCCCATAGCCAGACCCGGGAGCCGATGACGTGGAGCCTGGAGGAGCTGCGGGACCAGGTGGGACGGGCCCGGCGGGGGTTGCAGCGGCTCGGGGTGGGACCGGGCGACCGGGTGGTGGCCTATCTGCCCAACATCCCCGAGACGCTGGTGGCGTTCCTGGCGGCGGCCAGCCTGGGCGCCATCTGGGCCTCGTGCGCCCCCGAGTTCGGGACCCGCAGCGTGATCGACCGCTTCGCCCAAGTGGCACCGTCGGTACTCCTGGCGGTCGACGGGTACCGGTACGGGGCCGCCTCGGTCAGCCGGGCCACGGAGGTGGCCGCCATCAGGGCCGCGCTCCCATCGTTGACGGCGACCGTTGTGGTGCCCTACCTGCAGGGGGCGACCCCCGGAACGGACCTGGCCGGCGCGGTGTCCTGGGACTGGCTGGTCGGCGAGCCGGCGCCGCTGGCGTTCACGGCAGTACCTTTCGGCCACCCGCTGTATGTCCTGTACTCATCGGGGACCACCGGCCTGCCCAAACCCATCGTGCACGGCCACGGGGGCATCCTGTTGGAGCACTTGAAGGCGCTGGCGCTGCACGCCGACCTGGGGGCGGGGGACCGTTTCTTCTGGTTCACCACGACGGGCTGGATGATGTGGAACCTGCTCATTTCGGGTCTCCTGGTGGAATCGGCGGTGGTGCTGTTCGACGGCAACCCGGCCTACCCGGACCTGTCGGCCCTCTGGCGGATGGCGGGGGCGACCGGGACGACCTACTTCGGCGTCAGCGCTCCCTACCTGATGAGCTGCCGCAAGGCAGGCATCGAGCCGTCGGCGGTGGCGCCGCTGGGGGGCCTCCGGGGGGTCGGGTCGACCGGGTCGCCCCTGCCCGCCGAGGGGTTCCGGTGGGTGTACGAAACGGTGGGCTCGTCGCTGTTGCTGGCGTCGGTCAGTGGGGGGACCGACGTGTGCACTGCCTTCGTGGGTGGCTGCCCCCTGGTGCCGGTGTACGCCGGGGAGATCTCGTGCCGCTACCTGGGTGCCGCGGTCGCGGCGCTCGATTCCGGCGGACGTCGGTGCCCGGTGGGGGAGCAGGGGGAGTTGGTCGTGACCCGTCCCATGCCTTCCATGCCCGTCGGATTCTGGGGCGACTCCGACGGGTCCCGCTACCGGGACGCCTACTTCTCGGAGTACCCAGGGGTGTGGCGGCACGGGGATTGGATCACCTTCACGTCGCGGGGGACCTGTGTGATCTCGGGGCGGTCCGATGCCACCTTGAACCGGGGCGGGGTGCGGGTGGGTACGGCCGAGTTCTACTCCGTCGTCGAGTCGCTTCCCGAGGTGGTCGACAGTCTGGTGGTGCACCTGGAGGACCCGGAAGGGGGCGGGCCAGGGGAGCTGTTGCTGTTCGTGGTCCTGAAGCCGGGCGTGGAGCTGGGAGGGTCTATGGAAGCCCGATTGCGGGCCGAGATCCGCGCCGCGCTGTCGCCCCGGCATGTTCCCGACCGGCTGTATGGGGTGCCTGCCATCCCCCGGACGTTGTCAGGAAAGAAGCTGGAGGTCCCGGTCAAGCGGATCCTGAGCGGGATCCCGGCCGAGGAGGCGGCCAGCCGGGGGGCGCTCGCCGACCCCGCGGCCCTGGCCGCTTTCGAGGAACTGGCGCGCCTCCGCGGGGACTCGAGGCGGCGGGGCTCAACCGAACCGCGGTGACAACCAGCAGATGCAGAACTGTTCTGCCGGTGCGACCGGGCGGTGGCCGAGGCGCGCTATTTGGCTCGCGCCGGTACCCGCCACGCCGGGCACTTCGACACCATCCGCGACCCCGACGAGTTGTGGAACGACGAGGTCGGCGAAGCGGTGGCCGGCGGCTGGCCGTCGTCGAGGTCGAAACCAACGAGGCAGCGTCGCCGGGTGTCCGGTTCGTCACACTTCAAGCCGGTACCGGGGCGCCAGGTTTCTCGAGGCCGGATTGGACGTGCGACGAACCCGCCGCCGCAGAGTTCGCAGTTTGGCCGTAGGGAAAGCATTGGAGTTGCTCCGTTCCGGGACATTGACAACCGGTACACGAGTATGGAGGCCCTGGCCACCGGCCAGCCAGCCGTTTTGCGGCACTGGCTGCATCACCGAGGACCGCCAACGACCACCTCGCTAGCCGGCGGTACCGTCGCAGTCGATGCTCCGCGGAATGCGCCTGAGCACGGTCCTGGTGATCGTGGTCGCCCTGCTGGCCGCGTGCCGGCAGGCAGCACCAGGACACCCGCTCCCCGAGGGATGGCGCCGCCTGGATGGGGCCGCCTTCGCCCCCGACCGCGGTAGCGGCCCGGTGTCCGTCGATGCCGTGGTGGCCGGTGGATCCGGCCAGCCGTGGCTGGCCACCGGCAGCCAGCTGAACCCGGCCGCGGGCTTGGCTCCACGGGCATGGATTTCGTCTGACGGCGTGACCTGGCGCCAGGACCGGTTCCGGTCGACGACGCTCGACGGCCCCCACGATGGGCTGGTCGGAATGGCTCGACGGGGTGCGGTGGCGGTGGCTGCCGGTGAGTACTCCAGCCCGTTGGAAGGCAACCTGCGGCCCACCATGTGGAGGCGGTCAGGGAATGGTCCATGGCGTGACATTGATGCCCCTCGGGAACTGTTCGGCGGTGAGCGAGGCGGTGGCGTGATCGATGTTGCCGTTGCCCCGAGCGGCTTCGTCACCGTCGGTGGATGGACCGATTCCCACAATCAGGCCAGTGTCGGCGTGTGGACTTCGAACGGCGGGACCGTCTGGAACCGTGTGGACGGCGTTGCGGCGCTGTCGCCTGCCGCCGGCGAAGTCATTCAGGCCAACGCCATCGTGGGGATGCCCGCCGGCGTGGTCGTTGTCGGCAATTCCTATCACCCGGCAATCACCCAAGGCGTTTCGTGGTGGTCCCCCGATGGACTCATCTGGACGCGGGTCGATATTCCCGGTGCGTCTCGGCTCGACAAGGTCGCGGTCACCCGGCTCGGGGCGATGGCAGTTGGGCTCGATGGGTCCGGGCACCCGGCCAGCTGGCTCACGACTACGGGCCGGCAGTGGGTATCAGCCGGAATACTGCCGGCGCCACCCGATGAGGCGTTCGTCCTCACCAGCCTGGCGGGCGGCGGCCAGCTGCCGTTCGCCGCCGGCCTCGGCGCCGGGAGGCCCCACCTGTGGCGCTACTCGCAAGGCCAGTGGGCACCTTCGCCCCTGCCTGGCGACCTCGTTGGCACTCCGGGAATCACCAAGTTGGTGGTGGCCAGTACCGGCGCCACCTCGATATTGATTGCCGACCTGCCGTCGGGGCCGTCGGTTTGGCGTTTCGACGGCGCCCTGTAGCCTGCCCCGACAGGGCCAGCCGTGGGAAGCACGCTCGGTCCTCGACCCGAGCCGAGAGTCTCCACGGACGTGCATCCCGGCCCGGCGGGGGGTACGAACTCCACATGGCACGAGCGATTTGGTCGGGCGCGATCAGTTTCGGTTTGGTCAACATCCCGGTGAAGGCGTATACCGCGGTCCGGGAGCACACCGTCCACTTCAACCAGTTGGACAAGGGCAGCGGTTCTCGTATCCGGTACGAGAAGGTGGCGGAGAAGTCGGGGAAGGAGATCGCCAGCGACGACATCGCGCTCGGCTACGAGGTCAGCCGCGGCAAATACGTGACCGTCGATCCCGACGAGCTGGCCGACTTGCGGCCCCGTAGTACCCGCACGATCGACATCGGCGATTTCGTCGACCTGGCCGCCATTGACCCGATCTACTACAACCGGACCTACTGGCTGGCACCCGACGGAGAGGCCGCGGGGCGGGCTTACCGGCTCCTCCTGGCTGCCATGGAGCAACAACAGCGGGTTGGCATCGGCTCGGTCGTGATGCGCACCAAGCAGTACCTGGCTGCCATTCGTCCCCTCGACGGGGCGCTGGCGATGTCAACAATGCATTTCGCCGACGAGATCGTGCCCCAGTCCGACATTGCCAAGCTCCCGAGTGGCCGGGCCAAGGTGGACGCCAAAGAGCGGCGGCTGGCGGCCCAGATCGTCGACTCCTTGAGCACCGACTGGGATCCGAGCCGCTACCACGACACCTACACCGAGGAGCTTCGCGACCTCATCGACCGGCGATCGAAGGGGGAGCAGGTGGTGGTCGAGGAGGCGCCGGCGGCCCGGGCCCAGGTCACCGACTTGATGGAGGCGCTGCAGGCCAGCCTCGATGCCGCCAAGAAGGCCAAGGACGGCCAGATCGGCCGGGAAGTGGAGGCGATGGCGGACCGCCTGGCGGCGGAACGGGAGGAGGGAGCCGGGAAGCGGCCCCCGCCGAAGCGCCGCCCGTCTTCGAGCCGGCAGGCGGCCAAGAAGAGTCCCGCCCGGAAGAGCGCCTGACCTCCCGGGAGGGAGCCGCGACCACGCTCGGATGGGGAAAATGGGCGCCCCGGCCGGACCGCCTCCCGGTCAATCCAGCCGTCGCGGGGACGGGAGTCGCGCCGCCTCAGCCACGGTCGTAGGAGAACTCCATCACCTGGATGAGACGAATGTTGTTGCCCGACGGGTCCCGAAATGAGGTGTCGATTCCGTACGGTTGTGGGGTCGGCGGGTCGTTGAAGACCACACCACGAGCGCTGAGCTCGTCATAGGTGGACTGGCAGTCGTCGGTCGTGAGGAACAAGGTGCCCCCGGCGCCCTTGGCCACCAGGTCGTGGAGTTGCCGGCTGCTCGATTCGTCGAGCATGGGCGGGCCTGGAACGGGCATCAGGACCAATCCCACGTCGGGTTGGCCGGCCGGTCCCACGACCAGCCACCGAAACCTCCATTCCTCCATGGTCACATCCGCTCGGACTTCCCATCCCAGTCTGCGGGTGTAGAAGGAGAGTGCTTCGTCCTGATCGTGGACCCAGAACTGGGCGTTGGCGATCTGCATGTCACTCCTGACGTCGTTGATAGCACCAACGCTAGGAGGAGACCACCTCGCCGGCTTCTCGAAACGTGCGGTTCCCCGGTCGGCCGTACGCTCGCGCCACGCACTGCGGAACCCGCACCAGAGACTCGGCGGGGGGGTGAGCGGCGCGGTAGGCGAGGGGCCGCAGGCCGAAGACTCGGCCGAAGCTGGTGGTGAACGACCCCAGGCTGTTCAGGCCCACCGCGAAGCAGATTTCGGTAACCGGTCGGTCCGTGCTTCGCAGCAGTGACGCGGCCCGCTCGAGGCGACGGGTCAACAGGTACTGGTGGGGCGACTCGCCGAAGGTCCGGCGGAACTCCCGGCTGAAGTAGGCCTGGGAGAGACCGGCGGCCCGCGCCAGGTCGGCGACCACAAGGGGCTCGAAATACCGGCCGTCAACGAGATCCTTGGCCCGCAGGAGATGACGGGCGAGGGGCACATCCACCATGCCCCGAGGCTACCGACCGGGCGCCGTTTCCCCGACGGATCTGATTCCGTTGGCGGTGTTGACACGACGCTGAGCGACTCGATTGCCGCCACCCGTTGATCCTACTTGCCGCCGATTCGGACACGGGCCTTCGTGGCGTCGCGCCATCCACGGGCCATGGCGGCCGTATCGAACATAACTACGAACGTCCTCTCGGCGGTCACGGCAATCGCGCCGCCCAGGCCGCCCCGGCGCGAGACGGCCTGTAACCCATCGCCGACGGACTCCTCCAACGACGCTTGCCCGCGCAGCTTCCAATCCACCCGGTGGGCGAAGCCGGCCAAGATGAACGCTTCTCCGTCGCCGGTCGCCGAAACCGCGGCGGTGGCGTCGTCGGCCCAGGTCCCGGCCCCCAGGATGGGGCTGTCGCCCACCCGGCCAGGAAGCTGGCCTGGGCGCCCGCCGGTAGAAGTGGCGGCCGCCACATGTCCGGCGCCATCGACGACGACGGCGCCGACCGTGCCTGCAGGAGCGGTTTCGTCCCAGCTGGGGGGGCCCGGCCGGCGGGGCATCAAGCCGGCTGCCCGGGCCAACCCGTCGGCCCCTCCGCCGGCCAACAGCACCGGCCCGCCCCTGGCGTCCTCGAGGCCGGCTACGACCAGCGCCGCCCGCACGGGATTGGCGGGCCAGGTGGCGGCGCATACCGCCCCCGCGGTTCCAGTAGCGCCGTCCATGACTGCGGCGTCGGTCTCAACTGTGCCCTCGGTGGTCGGCACCGCCCCCCGGCCGGCGTTGAAGACCCCGCTGTCCTCCATCGAGGCCACCGCTTCCACCGCCGCCAGAAGGGCGCTGCCCCCCGTCGAAATGATGGCCCAGCCCACCGCCAGTGCCACCTCCAGCGCTTCCACCTGGCGTGCCGCGACTTGTTCGCCGGGAGTGCGGGCGCCGGCACCCCCGTGAATGACGAGACCCGGTCCGACTAGTTTTCCCACCTCCCGTGTTTGTTCTGTTCCGGAGGTGAGACGCCGCGGCGACGTTGTCCCCGATCCGTTCATAGACCCATCAGACAACATCAGTCAGACCCGAGACGCAACGAACGGGTGATGGGTCAGGGAACCGGTAACCCTGGAGCTGCCAAAAGTACTCCCGGAACCCACGTCTATACGTTCGGATAGCGCCCCTGCGCCCCGGTATCAATCGGGACATGTCGGGCTTCTTCCTCTGGTCGAGAACGCCTGACGGAGGAGATATGCGTACGTTCGACAACACAGATGCGGCGTCGTATCTGGTGCGCGACATCGAGGTGGCCCGCTGGGAGCAGTACTCCCTTGGAGACTCGATGCCGTTCCAGAACATGTGGTACACGGTGCCCCCGGGGGCCAGCAGTCCCGCCGACTGCCACCCGGAGCAGGAGCTGTCCGTCGTCGTTCGCGGCTCGGGCGCCGTCGAGGTAAAGGGCACCACCGCGACGGTGAACCAAGGCGATGCCTTCCTGTTCGAGAGCATGGAAACCCACGTGGTGCACAACCTGTCGGCGGACATGCCATTGATGGTCTTCAGCACCTACTGGATGCCGCACGAGGAGACGCGCAATGACTGACAATCCCGCCCGTGTCACGGTCGTCACCATCCCCCCGCCGACCGCCAACGGGCCGTTGCATTTAGGCCATCTTTCCGGCCCCTATCTCGCCTCGGACCTCGCCGCTCGGGCCGCCAAGGCTCGGGGCGAGAAGGTGCTGACCGTCGCCGGGATCGACATCGGTCAGAACTACATCGCCACTATGGCGGAACTCCAAGGGGCCGATCCGGGGCCCATGATGGCCCGGTTCCGCGGCCAGATCCTGGAGGCGTTCGACCGCGGCGGGATCGCCTACGACACCTTCATCGACCCGCAGGAACCCGGCTACGACTCGGCCATCGCGGGGTTGGTCGAGGACATGGTCGCTCGCGGTTCGGTGTCCATGGGCGAATCGGTGCTCCACGCCTGCGGCGACTGCGGCCGGACGTTGCATCATTCCTATGTCGCCGGCACCTGCCCCACCTGCGGAGCCACCGCCAGCGGTGGATCGTGCGAGGGATGTGGCAGCTTCACGTCGGCCCAGACGCTGCAACTGGTGAGCTGCGACCGTTGCGGCGGGGCGCCCGTTCCGCTGGTGGCCACGGTGCCCGTTCTCCGTCTCGAGGACTACCGCGCCCGACTGATCGCCCTGTACCTGCGGGCCGAGCTCCCGGCCCGGGCCCGTGACACCATCGCCCACTATCTCGCCTCGCCGCTACCGGATATCCCGCTGGCCTATCCGACCAACTGGGGTATCCAAGGCGAGGGCTGCCTGGCCGGACTGCGCATCGACGTCTATGCCGAGGTCGGATTGGCCTGGATTTACGGTGTCGCCCGGGCACTCAACCCGACTGCCGCGACGCGGGACGACTGCGTCGAGGCGTGGCGTGATGTGGCTGACCTGTGGCAGTTCCACGGCATCGACAACACCTTCTATTTCGTGTTGTTCTGGCCCGCCTTGTTCGCGGCGGTCGGACTCGACCGCCTGCCCCTGCGGGGGTTGGTGATAAACGAGTTCTCGACCCTGGAGGGGAAAAAGTTCTCGACCAGCCGCAACCACGCCATCTGGGCCCACGAGTTCCTGGCCGACGAGAACCCGGCGATCGTCCGGCTGTACCTGGCCTGGGCCCGCCCCGACCGTTATTCAACCGACTTCACCCGCGAATCGTTCGCCGCATTCCGCGACCTGGTGCAACCACTCCTCGCGGGCCACCCCGACCCGGCGCGGTCACCACTCCCGGCGGCGCTACTCGACGACGAACGCCGACGCGGTGAGCAGGCGTTGGAATGGATCGGCTTCGATCCCGCCCTGGCCTCCCGTTGCCTCGTCTCCCTCCTGGCGGCGGGGCGCGAACCGGGGCCCATCCTGGGGGCGGTCACCGGCGACGCGCAGAGTCGGCAACGGCCATGAGAGTCTGCATTGCCGGAGGCGGCCTGGCGGGAACGCTGCTGGCCTGGCGCCTCGCCCGCCATCGCGAGGTCGAAGGCATTGACCTGTGGGCCGGCGTCGACGGGTGGTGCGATGCCACCGAGCATTCGGGCGGCGTGGTGCGCGCCTACGAGCGCCACCCGGCCCAGCGCCGCCTCGCCATCGAGAGCCTGGCCGAGTTGCGGGCCAGCGCCGTCCTGCGGCAGTGGTCGCAGTTTCGCGAGACCGGCTCGTGCTACCTGCGGGCCGGCGACCAGGATGTGGACCACGAAATAAGAGAAGTCGACGCCGCCGCGCCGGGTTCGGTTCGCCTGGCCACCAGGCAGGAATTGGCCGATACCGGCTGGGCCTGGCTACCCGGCGACACGGTTGGGATCATCGAGCGGCGCGCCGGCTGTGTCTCGCCCGCCCGGTTGCGGGCAGCGTTGCTGATCGATCTCGGGGCTCGCCGCCGGGTGACCGTTTCGGCGTCGGCGCTGGCGACAATCGAGATGATCGGCGACGGCCTCGCCGTCACTGCCAGCGGCGAGGACCAGGCCAGCTGCTACGACACGGTCGTGCTGGCCACCGGAGCGTGGACGCCCAGCCTCCTGGCCAGCAACGGCCTTGATACCGCGGGCCTGCGAACCAAGGCGATCCAGTACACCAACTTCCGGGTCTCGGGCCCGACACCTCCGCCGTTCGTCGACGAGAGCACGGGTCTCTACGGCCGCCCGTCACCGGGCGGGGATCTGCTGCTCGGCGTGGCCACCCACGCGTGGGATCAGGTTCCCGGCCTGCGGGCAGCCAGCCCAGACCTCCAACGGACCGCGGCGGAACTGGCCCGCACCCGGCTGCCCCACCTGGCGCCCCTTTTTCCCCTCTCAAGCATCAATGCGACCGATTGTTACTGCGAACCCCCAGTCCTCGCCTTGCGAGGCGTTCCCGCCATCGGCGGCGCCCTCTGGACGTTTACCGGTGGCTCCGGGGGGTCCGCAAAAACGGCTCTGGCCGCCAGTGCCGAGGCGGCCCGCCAACTCGTTGTCCCCTCGCAATCCCTCGAATCGATAGGAGCATGACATGACCAGGACGCCGTGGTACCACACCGTCGGCATCGGGGCGGGGCCTGCCAGCCTCAGCCTGGCGGCGCTGTACCCCGCCACCGAGGGCGGAATCGCCCTGTTCGACAAGCAACCGGGACCGACGTGGCACGCCGACCTCCTCCACCCCGGGGTCCGCATGCAGACGTCGTGGCTGAAGGACCTTGTGTCCCTCGTCGACCCGACCCACAAGCTCAGCTTCCTCAACTACCTGGTGAGTACCGGCCGCCTGTTTGCCCTGCTCAACGCCCAGTTCGACTTCATTCCCCGCCGGGAGTACATGAACTATTTGGTCTGGTCGTCCCAGCAGATAGACAACCTCCACTACGGCGTCACCATCGACCGCGTCTCCTTCGACGGCGACGGTTTCGTGGTCCACTCCCTGGGCCGGCCCGTGGCGCGAAGCCAGCACCTCGTCGTCGGCGTCGGGACCCGGCCGGTGAACCCCCCGGGCCTGGCGTGGCTACCCCCGGAGCGGGCCATGATCGCCGACCATCTGGGCCGCAACCTGGCCGCCATGAGCCACCACCTCGACGCCCCGGTGGCCGTGGTCGGCGGCGGCCAGACCGGCATCGAAGCGGTGCTGCGGCTGCTGCACGCCGGGTTCACCGACATCCGGTGGCTGGGGCGGCGGCAGTGGTTCATGACCATCGACGATTCCCCGGTCGCCAACGAGTTCTACCGGCCCGCCCACCAGCAGTTCCTCCAGGACCTGTCCCGCACGTCGCGCCGCCGCCTGGTCGAGGAGCAGAACCCCACCGGCGACGCCCTCACTCCGGGTGTGCTGCGGGTCTTGTACCAGGCCAACTACGACCGCATGCTGGAACTGGGCCGCTTCCCGGTCACGTTGCTGCCGGGCCGGGATGTCACCACCGGCGCCATCGAGGGCGACGACCTCGTTCTCAAGTGCGTCACCACCGAGGGCAAAGAGGAGCAGCGGGTCCGCCATGTGGTGGTGGCGGTGGGGCGGGAGGCGGTCGACGTCCCCTTCGACGACGACCTCGACGCCCGCATCGCCGTGGACGAGGCGGGCGAAATGATCCTCGAACCCGACTACTCGCTGCGCTGGAACGGCGGCGGTGACCACCGCATCTACGCCCTCAACCGGGCTCGGATGAGCCACGGCGTCCCCGACGCCAACCTGACCCTGCTGCCTATTCGAGCCGCCATCGTCCTCAACTCGATGTTCGGACGCCAGCTGTTCGAGGTCCGCGACGACCTGTGCCCGATCTCATGGGGTTGAAAAAGGAGCCGGTGATGACGCACGCCATTCCCTACCCTTCGGCCGCCGCGCCGCTCACGACCCCGCCCGACGGGCGGCCCCTCCTCATCGTGGTTTCCAGCCTGGGTGCCAGTTCCCGGGAGCCCTTCTTCCAGTCGGTCGCCCCCTATTACCGGGTGTGGCTGTTCCTGGGGGGCGCCGGGCGGACCACCGAGCCCACCTGGGAGGCCCGGTACCTGTTCGGCCACACCGGGGTCAACACCCAGGACAGCCGGGCCATGATCGTCGCCGCCCGGGAGCTGGCCGCTGCCGGTCCCGTGTCCGGAGTGGTCTGCTTCGACGAGGCCCGCATCGAGGCCACTGCCGAGCTGGCGACGGCGCTGGGCCTGCCGACCAGCCCTGTCGAGGCGGTGACCCGCTGCCGCGACAAATGGCAGACCCGCCAGGCGCTGGCGGCGGCCGGCGTCGCCCAGGCGGGGTCGGTCGCGGTGGGGACCCTGGAGGAGGCCTACCGGGCGGCCGCCAGGTTCGGCTACCCGGTGGTCCTCAAGCCCCGGGCATTGGCGGCCAGCTTCGGAGTCACCCGAGCCGACTCGCCCGCTCAGCTTTCGGAGAGCTACCGGTATGCCCGTGAGGTCACCTTGCCCGAGGCCAACGTGTCGTTCGCCGACGGCGTGCTGGTCGAGGAGTACCTGGACGGGCCCGAGATCTCCGTCGATTGCGCCTGCTTCGACGGCCGGGTCGCGGCGGTCACCGTGGCGCGGAAGCGGTCCGGTTTCCTACCCGCCTTCGAGGAGACCGGGCACCTGGTCGACGCCGGCGATCCGCTCCTGGAGGATCGCGAGCTGGCCGAGGTGCTGACCCGGGCCCACGGCGCGGTCGGTTTCCACACCGGCATGACCCACGTGGAGCTGCGCTTGACGGCCGGCGGCTTCAAGATCATCGAGATCAACGCCCGGTTGGGGGGCGACCTCATTCCCTACCTGGGCCAGCTGGCCACCGGAACCGACCTCAGCCTGATAGCGGCCGCCATCGCATGCGGCCGGACCCCGGACCTGTCGCGGCCCCGCCGGGCCGTCGCCGCCATCCGCTTCTATTACCCGCCGCGCGAGGTCACGGTCGGGTCCGTTTCCTTCGATGTCGCATCGCTGCCTCCCGAGATTGAGCGGGCCGTACCACTGGCCGAGCCCGGCCAGCATGTGGTCCTGCCACCCCGAGGGTCGGCGTGGGAGTGCCGGCTGGCCCAGGTGGTGGCGGTCGGCGATTCCCCGGCCGCGTGTGAGGCGGCGCTGGACGAGGCCGGCCAGGCGCTGCTTCTGGAGCCCGCCGCGTTTGGCGCCGGGGCTGGGGCCGGGGCTGGGGCTGGGGGGCGGGCGCTGGTCGGGTCGCCGGTCGGCGGGGGCGTGTTGGTCAGCCCGGCCGCCGGCGGTTGGGCGGGCTCACGGGCGGCGCTGTGACAGCGGGGGCGGCGGCGACGACCGCCGATTCGGTGGGTCCGTGGCGGACCTTCAAAGAGAGTCCGGTCGCGGTCCGGTTCCTTCTGCTGGGCGTCACCGTGAACCAGTTCGCAGCCTTCCTGCAGCTCTTCCTGGTTCTGTACCTGGTGCACCGCGGCTTCACGCTCGGTCAGGCCGGGGTCGCCCTGGGCGGCTACGGGATCGGCGCCGTGATCGGCGTCATCGTGGGCGGAGGGTTGAGCGACCGGCTCACGCCCCGCGTGACGATCGTCGTGTCGATGTTGGGGGCGGCGTTCTTCACGGTGGTCGTCACTCTGCTGGGGTCGTACCTGGCCATCGTGGCCGTGGTGGTGCTGGCGGGCGCCATGACCCAGGCGTACCGGCCCGCGGCAGCCACCCTGCTGACCGGAATGGTGCCGGCGTCGCGACAGGTGATGATCATGGCGATGAACCGGCTGGCCTTGAACCTCGGGCTCATGATCGGTCCGTTGGTGGCGGCGGCGCTGGTGGCCGTTTCCTGGAACCTGATCTTCTGGGTGGACGCCACCACGTCGGTGCTGTGCGCGGCGGTTGCGTTGGTGCTCCTGCCGGCGCCCGCTCGCGTGGCGGCAGCTGAAGGGGCTCCGGCCCGGGCCGCCGGGGACGGCGGGGAGGGCCTTGGCCGGTATCGGGCGATCGTCTCCGACCGGCGATTCGTGGTGTTCCTCACGTCGATGCTGACCAATGCCATGGTCCACGTGCAGCTTTTCGCGGTGCTGCCACTGACCCTGCGCGACGAGGGATTCCCGACCGTGATCTACAGCACCGTCATCACTATCGGCGTCATCGTCATGGTGACCTCGGAGCTCCAGGTAACCAAGGCGACCCAACACTGGCCGGCCTATCGAGCCGGCGCCCTTGGCTCCTTACTGCTCGGGATCGGACTCATCGGGTACGGCTTGCCGGGCGGGATCTTCATGGTCGTGGCGGCGACGGTCGTGAACGAAGTGGGTCAGATGATCGGTGGCCCGACGGTATTCGCGTGGCCCGCCAAGGCGGCGCCTGCGGGTCTGGAGGGTCGCTACCTCGGCAGCGCCCTGGCCACCTTCGGCCTCGGCCAGGCGGTCGGACCGGTTCTCGGGGTGCTCCTCTACCAGCACCTGGGCCGCAATTTCTGGTGGTTGTGCGGGGCCATGGGAATCATCTCGGCCCTGAGCACCCGGTATTCGATGCGCTTGCCCACCGAGCCCGACCGCGCCGCCGCCGGGGGCGGCGAACCGGTTCCCGTTCTTGTTTCCGTGTCCATGTCCGTTGACAACAAGGAGTCGATATGACCGAACACCGGCCGATGATCGTCGTCGGCTACACCATCGCCATGCAGCACGGGTTGGACTTGTTCCGCCCCGCCAACTCGGTGATCTTTGTCGATGAACCCGACGTTGCGATCGGTCGCGACGTCAAAGCCCACATGGCCGGCTCCGCCTCGGCTCGGGAGCTGATCACCTTCGAGTACCAACTTGCCGGTGCCGCCGACGCATTTTTCAATCGATACCGGGATCTGCGGCCCTCGGCGGTTATTCCCGGCGTGGAATACGCGGTGCCGTTCGCAGCGCGCATCGCCGAGCGCTACGGCGTGCCCGGAGCCGGATTGGGTGCGGCCCAGATCCTGCGGGACAAGGCGCTTTTGCGCACCGTCGCCCGGTCCGCCGGGATCGCCAACCCGAGATCGCAACCCGTTGGCTCTCCCGCTGCGGTGCGCGCCTTTATGGCCGAGGAGGATGGCCCGATCGTTCTCAAGCCGGCCAACCGGCAGGCCTCGGTCGGCACCAAGATTCTCTTCGACGGCGCCGAGGTCGATGAGGCCTGGGTTGAGTGCACCGACCAGGACGAGGGGGTCCTGGTCCCCGAGCGGGGCCTTCCATTGCAGATGCTGGCCGAGCAGTACGTGGTGGGCGACGAGTTCAGTGTCGAAATGGTGGTCCGCGACGGTGTCCCGCTTTTTCAAAATGTCACCGCCAAGACCGTCTATCCCGGTCCTCGGCCGATTGAGCTCGGTCATATCGTGCCCGCCGATATTTCGCCCGCGCAGACGGAATCGCTGCTGGTGGAAACGGGACGGGTGCTGGACGCGGTCGGCTTCGGTACCGGCTTCGTGCACTGCGAATGGATCGTCAGCGACGGCGTGGCGTTCCTGGTGGAGTGCGCCGGGCGGATGCCGGGCGACGGCATTATGGAGTTGATCCAAAAGGCGTGGCAGTTCGAGGTGGCCCAGCTGTACATCGCCGTGATGGAGGGCCGGCCGGCCCCCGAGGAGGTGCCGCAGGCGGCACCGCGGGGCGCCGCGGTGTGGTTCCTGCACGTCGAACCGGGTGAGGTCCTCAGTGTCGATGGGGTGGAGGCGGCGAAGGCGGTCCCCGATGTCGTGACCGTCGTGGTGGGGGCGGAACCGGGAGGCCACGTCCATGAGCTGCGCAGCTCATGGGACCGCATCGCCCTGGTGACTGCTTGTTCACGGGACACGGCCGAGGCGCTGGGGCGGGCGCAGGAGGCGATCAAGGCGATAACTGTCAAGGTGCAGCCGCTCGCAGCCGGCGCGGCGCAGGGGTGATCGTGGGAAGTCTCGGCGGGCGTGGCCGGCGACATCTGTTTTCGGCTACCCCGATCCGAGCGGGTTGAAAGGGGTCGCGCCACCGAGCCGGGATAGAAGTTGAACGTCGCGTTGCGTCGTTGAGGGGGCTGTTCTAGTCTGTGGCCGGTCGTTGATCTCGGCTGGACAGCCCGACCTACCGAAGGAAGGTGGTGCCATGGGCGACGATATCGAGTCCCGGCGCGAAACTGGCGGGAGGCTCAGATGACGGCGGCCTCTGGTAAGGCAATGACGTTGAAAGAAGCATTGGCGCAGCGAGCATCGGAGTCGCCCGAAGCTCCGGCGGCTCCGCCAGCGGCGGCAGAAACGGCCCCGGCGGAGACCTACGCCGGCCCGGAAGCGACCGCCGCCGAGCCGGGCAAGGCCATGACCCTGCGGGAGGTACTGGCACAGCAACGCGCCAACGCCGGGTCCGCCCCCCCTTCCGCCGAGCCTGATCCGGCGGGGGCAACCGCCCCCGCCCCACCAGCGCCGGCCGCGGCCACCGAGGCGGAGAGCCCGTCCACCGGTCAGGCGGTCCGCCTCAGGGATGCGATCGCGGCAGCCAGGCAAAAGGACGGGTAATAGTCTTTTGCCCCGCCCGAAAGATGGTGGGGGCACTTACTCCTTGGCCCAGGGAAGCCTTCCGAGGCCGATCGTCCTCTCCAGGTGAGAGAATCCCAGCCCGCCGTCGCCGGGCATCAGCCGCTCCGCCAGGTCCCTCACCTCGGGATCCTCTACCAGGGCCATGGTCGCGGTGAGCGTTTCCGCCAGCCACAGCAGGGCTTCGGCGGCTGAGGTCTTGGGGATCTGGTAGTCGTCGGCCTGGACCCCGAAGGCGTGGAAATCGAAGCGGGCCCGTTGATCCCATTTCGGCGTGACCTTTTCGCCCAGGTGGATGCAGGACCGCAGCTGGCGCCGGAACACGGCGCCGTCCGCGGGCACCGCCAACTGGGTGCAGGCGGCGCCCAAGGCGAGTAAGGCCAGCTTGCCGTCGGCCATCAGGACCTGGCCCAGACCTTCGGCATCCGCCAGCGCCAACCCGGCCAGGGTGGCGCCTTCGGCCAGCCGCCCGACCGCCGTCTCGGGTCCACTGAGCTCGTGCAGGTAGGCCCGGCCCACCATGTCCCAGTCATTCTTGCTGGTGGCATCGGCGAAGCGAGCCCGCAGGGTGCGTCGGGCCTCGCCGGGGCGGTTGGCGGCCTGTTGGGTGCGGGCCCGGCCCACCGTGAACAGGAGGTAATCGGGAAGGGCCAGCTCCGCCTCATCGGCCACCGTGCACGCGATCCGGTCGGACTGCTCCTTGCCAACACCCGCCTGCTGCAGCTTTTCGGACAGGAGCGGGCCGCAGTTCATGATGGCGCCGCCGGCCGCCAGCGTCTTGACGTCGTTGCCGGTCGTCGCCGTGCCCCGGATCAGGCGGCGGTACAGGTCCTCCAGGTCCCCGGCGAGTCGTCCTGCCGCCAGCAACTGCACCGCCGCCTGGGCGATGGCGGGATGCCGGCTTCGCAGGGCTCCGGTGCTGCCGCTGGCCAAGCCCGCCTCGGCCAGCCGGCCCCCGAGCGCAGAGCGGCGACGGTCCCGGTCGATGCCCACCAGGTCGGCGAGCACGAACAGGTCCAGCCCGTCTACGCCCGCCACCTGGGCCGCGGCCAGGAATAGAAATGCCTCCTGCAGCTCCGGGGCGCCGTCCAGGCGCCCCACCGCCTCTTGGACGAAGGCGGCCAGGCGCTCGGCGCCGTAGCGCAAGTCGAGTGACCCGCCCAGGAGGGTGGCATTGGAAACGCCGAGTTTCTTGTTGGAGTGCTCCTCCAGAGCTTCGGCCCGCTCACTTTCGGGGCGGCCCGCCAGCGCCCCGAGGGCATCGGCCGCCGCCCAGGCGGCCAGGATGTCGGGGGCGTCGGCCGCGTGGGCGCCCGCCGCGGCCCACGCCGCCAGCCCGGCGCTGGCCTCGGTGGCCTCGGCCTTGACGGCCATCGCCGTGGCCCGGTTGCCGAGCAGCGGCCAGATTTGGCCCAGGCTCTCCCACGCCGGTTCCAGCACCCGGCCGTTGCGGACGAACTGCGATTTCCAGTCGACGTCGCGGGCGCTCAGCAGCCACCCGATGTCGCGCCGGCCCGCCGCCAGCTGCTGCTCCAGCGCCTTCTCCACATCCTGGGCGATCTCGTTGGCATCGTCGCTGACCAGGACCCAGCCGTGGCTGGCGACGGGCAGCTCGGCCACCGCCGTGGGATCGAGGGCGGCTCCCTCGGAGCGGACCAGTACCCGGCGCCCGTCGGCCACCAGGTCCGAGGCAATCTGCTTGAGGGCGGTGGACTTGCCCGAGCCGTCCGCGCCCACCAGCAACACGATGGCGGGGCCCTCGTCGGGCGTCGCCCGCAGCTTGGCCAGGCCGTCGACCGCGACGGGGCGCCGGGGGATCTGGTCGGGGGGCGCCAGGGCATGGCGCCATTCCGGCTCCTGGCCGTCGAAAAAACGCTTGCAGTCCTCGGAGGTGAGCGCCTGGCGGCGTTCCTCGAGGACGTCGGGAGTGAGTTCCAGCCAACCGTCCAGCACAGGTGAAGCCTACGGCGTGAGGGCGGCCGTCAGGGCGGCCGTCAGGGCGGCCGCGGTGGCGACCACCTGCGGTCCCGCCCGGGCCGGAACAAGGCTCGGGCCGAGGGCGACGAGGCCCACGCAGGCCTCCAGGCCCGCGATGCCGAGCACCGGCGCCGCGATGCCGACGGCACCGGACTGCAGTTCCCCCTGGCTGACCACGAACGCCGCCCCGTCGCCCCGTCGGGCGCCCAGGATGGCCCGCCCCGCGGCGCCCCGCTCGAGGGGGTGGCGGGACCCAACCCGATAGGCCACGTGGAAGTCGGTATGGGTGGGCTCGACCACGGCCAGCGCCACCGCGTCCCCCGACCCGGGCTCGGCGACAGTGAGGTGGGCGGTCGCGCCCGCCTCCTCGGCCAGCCGGCGCAACAACGGCAACGCGGCCCGCTCCAACACCGGCGTCACCGCCCGGACCAGCGACAACAGGCCGACCCCGAGCCGGACCTGCCCGTCGCCGGAGCGGGCCACCAGGGCGTGCTGCTCCAAAGTGGCCAGCAGCCGGTACACCGCGGGCCGGCTGACGCCAAGGCGTGAGGCCAGATCGGTGACCGAGAGCCCTTCGCCGTCCGCCAGCGCCTCGAGCAACCGCAGCCCCCGATCCAGGGTCTGCGACGTCTCCGCGCTCATGTCCGGCGGGGGCGTCGCAGCCGCCGGGCCGCGGGCTTGCTCATGCCCGCACCAGGGCCGGGTGGATGGTCCCGCTGACCCCGCCCCACCCCACCCGGGTGCCCCCCGCACCCGGCGCCCACGCCGAGATGGTCACGGTGTCCCCGTCCTCGAGCCACGACCGGGTGGTGCCGTCGGCCAGCGCCAGCGGCGCCGTCCCGTTGCCCGCCAGTTCCATCAGCGACCCCCACTGGCCGGGCTCGGCACCTGACACGGTGCCCGAGGCAAACAGGTCCCCGGTCCGCAGCGACGCCCCGTTGACGGTCATATGGGCCAGCTGCTGGCCCGGCGTCCAATACATCGCCCGGAACGGCGGGCGGGAGATGACCTGCCCGTTGAGCCGAACTTCGAGCCGCAGGTCGAGCGACCACGGGTCGGGGTCCTGCAGGTACGCCAGCGGCTCCGGCTCCTGCAACGGGGGCGCCACCCGGGCCGACTGCAAAGCGTCCAGGGGCACGACCCACGGCGAGATCGAGGTGGCGAACGACTTCCCCAGGAACGGTCCCAGCGGTTGGTACTCCCAGGCCTGGATGTCCCGGGCACTCCAGTCGTTGACGAGCACCACGCCGAAGACGTGCTCCGTAAGCGCCCCGGCGCCGACCGGGTGACCCCGCCGGCTGCCGGTGCCAACCACGAAGCCCACCTCGGCCTCGAAGTCCAACCTGGTCGTCGGCCCGAATGCCGGTCCTCCCACCTGGCCGCAGGGACGCACGACCGGCGCCCCGGATATGACCACAGTTCCCGCCCGGCCGTGATAGCCCATCGGTAGGTGACGCCAGGCCGCCGGCAGTGGCGGGCCATCGGGGCGAAACAGGCGGCCCATGTTGGTGGCGTGGTCGAGCGACGAGTAGAAGGCCACGTAGTCGGCTACCTCAAAGGGCAGCCGCATGCGCACCGAGTCGAGCCGATGGAGGGCCCGGGACACGGTGGCCTGGCGCTGCGGCTGGGATAGCAGCACCGACAGCCGCTCCCGCACCGCCGTCCACGCCCGGGGGCCGTGGGCCAGGAACAAGTTGAGCGAGGTCTGGGCGAATGCCCCGTCCAGCCCCGGCAGGGCGCCGGTCCCCGCCAGGGCGGCCAGGTCCAGCACCGAGGAACCGATGGCCACCCCCACCCGGGGCAGTCCACCGTCGGGCGAGAACACGCCGTAGGGCAGGTTCGAGATGGGGAAAGGGGAGTCCTCGGCGACCGGAACCCAGGTGGCCCCACTCCCCTCGGTCATGGGTACCATGATATCGAATCGTTACGCGACCGTCCGAATAACGGACAGCGGAGGTCACTGTGCCCTTCTACCGAGCCGTCGGAGAGTTGCCCAAGAAACGGCACACCCGTTTCCGCGGGCCCGATGGCGGGCTGTACGCCGAGGAGCTCATGGGCGCCGAGGGGTTTTCGGGCGCCTCGTCCCTGCTCTACCACCGCCACCCGCCGACGGCGTTGGTGGCGGCGGATGTCTGGAACCTTGCCGGTGAGCCACTGGCTGCCAACCATCCGCTGCTGCCCCGGCATTTCAAGACCCACAAGCTCGACGCCGGTGGTGCCGACGTGGTCACCGGGCGGCAGTTGTTGCTCGGCAATGCCGACCTCCGATTGTCCTATGTGGTCGCCGAGCAGCCATCGCCGCTCTATCGCAACGCGGGGGGCGACGAGTGCGTTTATGTCGAGTCGGGGCGGGCCGTGGTCGACACGGTGTTCGGCCCGCTGGCGGTGGCGTCTGGCGACTACGTCGTGCTGCCCACCGCGACCACCCACCGCTGGATCCCCGATGGCCCGGTGCGGGCGCTGGTGATCGAGGCGGCGGGGCACATCGGCCCGCCCCGGCGCTACCTGTCGGCGACCGGTCAGTTCCTCGAGCACGCCCCGTACTGCGAGCGTGATCTTCGTTCCCCCGCCGAAATGGCACCGGCTCCGGTCGAAGGAGAAGCGGAAGTCTTCGTCCGGCACCGCGGCGGCGGCACCCGCTACGTCTTTTCCCACCATCCTTTCGACGTCGTCGGCTGGGACGGTTGCCTGTATCCCTACGCCTTCAACATCGCCGATTTCGAGCCCGTCGTGGGTCGGGTCCACCTGCCGCCGCCGGTGCACCAGACCTTTGAGGGTCCGGGGTTCGTGGTGTGCTCGTTCTGCCCCCGGCCGTTCGACTTCGACCCGGCCGCGGTGCCGGTGCCCTACAACCACGCCAACGTGGACAGCGACGAGGTGCTGTTCTATGTAGGCGGCGATTTCATGTCCCGCCGGGGGGCCGGGATCCAGGTCGGTTCGGTGACACTGCACCCGGCGGGATTCGTGCACGGGCCCCAACCGGGGTCGGTGGAGGCCTCGCTGGGCGAGGCGGGGACCGAGGAATGGGCGGTGATGGTCGACAGTTTCCGGCCGCTGTCGCTGGGGCCGGCCGCCCAGGCGGCCGAGGACAGCGGCTACGCCTGGAGCTGGAATGTGACCCGGTAGCCGCTCGCTTGGGCAACACTGGCCCATGCCCGCCGACCCTGGTCAGGTCGCCTTCGGTTCTGCCGAAGGACGCTGGATCCTCGTTGCCACCATCGTCGGGTCGGGGATCGCCTCGCTCGACGCCACCGTGGTCAACGTCGCCCTGCCGACCATCGGGCGCCATTTCGGCGCCGGCGTGGCGGGACTGCAGTGGGTCATCACCGGGTACTTGATCACCCTGGCCTCGCTGATCCTGCTCGGGGGCTCGCTCGGCGACCTGTTCGGCAGGAAGCGGGTGTTCCTGGCCGGGGTGCTGTGGTTCAGCCTGGCGTCGCTGTTGTGCGGGGTGGCCGTCAGCCTGCCGATGCTGATCGCGGCCCGGGCCCTCCAGGGCATCGGGGGTGCCCTACTGGTCCCCGGCAGCCTGGCCATCATCGAGTCCAGCTTCGCCAAGGCGGACCGGGGCCGGGCCATCGGGGCGTGGTCGGGGCTCGGCGGGGTCACTACCGCAATCGGGCCCTTTGTGGGCGGATGGCTGGTGTCGGCCGTCTCGTGGCGCCTTATTTTCCTCCTGAACCTGCCTCTGGCGGCGGGAGTGGTGCTGGCGGCGCGCCATGTTCCCGAGTCAACCGATCCCGGGGCCGACCGCCGCATCGATTTCCTGGGGGCGGGCCTGGTGGTGGTGGGTCTGGCCGCCTTGACCTACGCCTTGATCTCGGCACCCTCGGCGGGGCGGGGAGCGGTGGTGGCGGGATCGGGCGCCATCGGGGTTCTCGCCCTGGCGGCATTTGTCGTCGTGGAGCGGCGGAGTCCCCATCCCATGCTGCCGCTGGGCATTTTTTCCTCGCGGCAGTTCACGGCGGCCAACCTGGTGACCTTGGCGGTGTACGCCGCCCTGGGCGGAGCGCTGTTCCTGCTGGCGGTGGATCTGCAGCAGGCCCTGCGGTATTCGCCCGTGTCGGCGGGGGCGGCGCTGTTCCCGGTCACGGTCGTGATGCTGTTGCTATCCGCCCGGGCGGGCGCATTGGCGCAGCGGATCGGGCCCCGCATGCCGATGACGGTGGGGCCGGTGATCGTGACTGCGGGGCTGCTGCTGATGCGCCGCATCTCCCCCGGGGGGCATTACGTGGCGGTTGTCCTTCCGGCGGTGATCGTGTTCGGGCTGGGCTTGTCACTGACGGTGGCGCCGCTCACGGCCACGGTGCTGGAGGCAGCCGATGAGCGCCACGCCGGGGTGGCGTCGGGGGTCAACAACGCGGTGGCCCGGGCGGCGGGTTTGTTGGCGGTCGCGGTACTGCCCGCTTTGGCGGGGCTGAAGGGGCGCGACTACCGGAACCCGGCCGCGTTCTCGCGCGGGTTTCACGGGGCGCTGCTGTATGCCGCCGGGGCGACGCTGGTCGGCGCCGTGATCGCCTTCTTCGGTATCCGCAACCCGGCGCCGGTGGCGTCCCCGGCACGGGCGCCCCGAGGTCCGCGCCGGTCCCGGCACCCGGGCCTGCCGCCCCAGTCAGAGCCGCGGCGCCCGATGCCGCCGATCCCGACCAGCTGCCCCGTGGACGGCCCGTCGCTGCGCCATCAGGAGACACCCGGCTGATGGTCTAGGTCTGGTCGAGGGCCAGCCACTTGTCGGTGTAGGGAACGTCGTACGCCTGCAGGGTCGGGATGACATTCTCGAGCCGATCGACGTTCACGATCAGCTTGAGGTTCTCCCGGGGCATAAAACCTGCCTCGACCACGGCCCGCAAGCAGTGGTGAAATGGCTCCCAGTACCCGGTCGTGTCGAACGTCACGATCGGCTTGCCGTGGATGCCCAGTTGGGCCCAGGTCGCCATCTCGGTCAGCTCCTCGACGGTTCCCAGCCCTCCGGGGAGGGCGACGAAGCCGTCCGCAAGGTCGAACATCTTCTTCTTCCGCTCGTGCATGGAGCCCACTTCGATCAGCTCCGAGAGCCGCCCGTGCCCGATCTCGCGGCGGAACAGGTCCTTGGGAATGACCCCCACCACCGTGCCTCCGGCGTCCAAGGCGGCATCGGCGACCACTCCCATGAGCCCGACCGCGCCGCCGCCGTAGACCAGGGTGATCTGCTGTTCCGCCAGCAGAACGCCCAGTTGGCGGGCCGCGTCCTCGAAGGCAGGGTCCCGACCGGGGGACGATCCTGCGTAGACGCAGACGCTGGAGATCTCGCGGATGGTCAGAACCGGCTACTGGCGATAGTGCTCGACCACCTCGGTGTCGCGGACCGCGACGTCGTCGGGGTCGAGGCCGAACTCCCGGCGGGCACGCCGCTGGCGCAGCAGATCCCAACACTGATCGAGCGATTCCTCCAACTGGCGGAGGCGGGCGGAGCGGTTGTCGTCCAACGGTTCCAGGGCGTGCTGGGCCCGCAAGTCGCGCTCCTCGGCGACCAGGTCGTCGATCGTGCTTCTGATCTCGTTGTCATCCATCGCTGCCAAGACTACGGCGGGCTGAGAGGATGAACAGCCGTGATGGTACGGCCGGTGCGCCCCGAGGATGCCGAAGCGGCGGCGCAGATCGTGATTGCCGCCTTTGAGGCGGTCCCGGGCGGCCACATGAGCGGTGGCTACGCCGCCGAGTTGGCCGACATCGTCGGCCGGGCCCAGGTGTCCGAGGTCCTGGTGGCGGTCGAGGAGGACACCGTGATGGGATGCGTCACCGTCGTCGCCGACTCCGCCTCGCCCCTGGCCGAGCAAATCCGGCCCGGCGAGTGCCAGATCCGGATGATGGCCGTGGCCCCGGCCGAGCAGGGCCGCGGTGTCGGCCAACTCCTGCTCGACGCGGTGCTGGCCCGGGCGACCGCCCTGGGCCGAGACGCGGTGTTCCTCCATTCCACCCCCGTGATGACCGCCGCCCACCGGCTGTACCAGCGCAACGGCTTTGTCCGGGTCCCCGAGCGGGACTGGGTGGTCCACCCCGAGCTCATCCTGATCGCCTTTCGCCGCCAGCTCACCACCACCTGACCGAGCCGCAGAATCAGATTTTGGATCTCCGGGCGACGTCTACCATGGTTGTCGTTCGGGCGATTTGACGGGGAGATCGGTGTGGGCCTCGCGGAGGCGGTTCAGTTCGTCATTCTCATCCTGGCCCCGGCGGCCATCTTCGCGGCGGGCCTGATGCTGCCCCGCACCGTCAGGTTGGGACGGCGCCGGTGGCGGGGCCGAACGGGGCGGCGCCGAGGCCAACGATCGTTCGACCTGGCGATGCCCAGCCGTCCTCCCATCGAGTTCCTGGCCGCCGACATCCGGCGACTGCTGAGGCGTCACGAGGCGGTCCTGCGGTCAACTGATGTGGCGGTGCGGGCCCGTCATTTGCACGCCTTGGAGGCCGCCATAGGCGACTGCGCGGCGCAGGCCGCAGAGGCGCTCGGTGTCACCTGCCCCCAACGGCCCACCCACGGGGCGCTGCCCACCCCCGAACTGCGCCGGCTGTTGCGATCGCTCGCCGAGGCAGGACTGGTGCTGGAGCCCGCCACCGGCTTGCTGGGCCGCCATTCTCTGTAGCTGACCGATCCCGGCCCCGTCGAGCCCGGGCTGCCAGTACAGGATTAAGGCCCGGAGCCAACGGGTACAAGACGGCCGTCGGAATTTGGGGGAAGGAAGCTCTGTCGCTCCGGCAACAGGGTTGTGACGTTCGCCGCGGCTCTGTACCGGGTGACCGGAACTGCGCCAGAAACGGGGGATCAGTGCGCGTTTTCGCAAGCACCAGATCAAGATTCCGCCGGCGTGGCTCGTTGGCCCTGGCCTTGGCGGTGGTGGGGACCGGGCTCACGGCCTGCGGGGGCAGTTCGGGGGGGCCGACCGTCCTGAACTGGTTTGTCACCCCCGACAGCAGTGGCGTCACCGACGTGGTGGCCGCCAACTGCACCCAGCAGTCGGGGGGCCAGTACCGCCTCGCCATCTCCCCCCTGCCGAGCACCGCGGACGGCCAACGGGAACAGCTGGTGCGGCGGCTGGCCGCCAAGGACAGTTCGATCGACATCATGAGCGTCGACCCGCCCTACACCGTCGAGTTGGCCAACGCCGGTTGGTTGCACGGCTTTTCCGACGCCGAGCGGACCGGGCTTTTGAACGGCGTGTTGGACGCCCCGACCAAGAGCGCCATCTGGAAAGGGCAACTGGTCGCCGCCCCGTTCCTTGCCAATACCCAGCTGCTCTGGTACCGGAAGTCGGTGGCCGCCAAGGCGGGCGTCGATCCGACGTCGCCCAGCTTCACCTGGGACCAGATGATCGACGCCGCCGTCAAGACCGGTACGACCATCGCCGAACAGGGACAGAAGTACGAGGGCTACATGGTCTGGATAAATGCCCTGGTGCTCTCGGCGGGTGGCTCCATCCTGCAGAACAATGACGCCGGTCGCGACGCCACCCCCAGCCTCGATTCCCCCGCCGCCACGCGCGCCGCTCAGATCATCAAGAAGCTGGCGACGTCCAAGGCGGCGGGGCCCGCTCTCAGCAACGATGACGAAGAGGCCAGCCGGGCCTTGTTCGACGGGCCTACCGGCGGGTTCCTTCTGAACTGGCCGTATACCTATGCCGCCATCCAAAGCAACGTCAAGGACGGGTCAGTTCCCGCGTCGGTCTTCAGCGATCTGGCGTGGGCCCGGTATCCGAGGGTGGATCCCAACACGGCCAGCCAACCCCCGCTCGGGGGCATCAATCTGGCCATCAGCAAGTTCAGCAAGCACGAGGCGCTGGACTTCAAGGCCATCAGTTGCCTGACCTCTCCGGCCCAGGAAAAGGAGAACATCCTCCATTCGGGGAACCCGGTGTCCAACGGCACCGTCTACGACGACCCGGCGGTACAAGCGAAGTTCCCGATGGCGCTGCTGATGCGGGACTCGATCAGTGCCGCCGGCCCCCGGCCGGTCACGCCGTACTACGGGGACGTGTCAACCGCCATCCAGCGGATATGGCATCCAGAAACCTCCTTGAACCCGACCACGGCTCCCGCGGCTTCGTCCTCGCTCATCAGGGCGGTCCTGCACGACCGGCGGCTGCTGTGACGGCGGCGCGGGCGATGCGAATCAGGCGCTATCCGGCAGACGACCCAAGGAGGCCCAGGTGACGATTACCGCGGAACGGGAAGTTGCCGCGACGCCGGCCGCGCCCGCCACCCGGCGGCCCCAGCTCTCCGACCGGACCCGCAAGGAACGCCGCCTCGGGTGGATGTTATCGGCCCCGGCGGTGATCCTGATGCTGGCCGTGACCGGCTATCCCATGCTCAACGCGTTGTACCTGTCGCTGTTCAGCTACCGCCTGACCGACCCCGCCGGCCGGAAATTCGTGGGCCTCGGCAACTACGCGGTGGTGCTGAAGGACTCGCTGTGGTGGCAGGACGTGGTCACCACGTTGATCATCACCCTGATCACGGTGACCGTCGAGCTGATCATCGGCTTCACCTTCGCCATGGTGATGAACAAGATCATCTTCGGGCGCCGCACCGTGCGCACGTCCATCCTGCTTCCCTACGGGATCATCACGGTTGTCTCGGCCTTCGCTTGGAAGTATGCCTTTGCCGTCGACAGCGGCTTTGTCAACGGCTGGCTGGGCCACCTGGGCCTCGGCTCGTCCACCTTCAACTGGTTCGGCCACCGGTGGTCGGCGTTGCTGGCCATCTCCTTGGCGGAGATCTGGAAGACCACGCCCTTCATCTCGCTGTTGCTGCTGGCCGGCATGGCCCAGGTTCCCGAGGTCCTCCAGGAGGCGGCCAAGGTCGACGGGGCGACATTCATGCAGCGCCTCTTCAAGGTGACGATCCCCAATATGAAGGCTGCCATCATGGTCGCACTCCTGTTCCGGACCCTCGACGCCTGGAGGATCTTCGACACCATCTTCGTCATGACCTCGGGGGCGGTGAACACCGAGACGTTGTCGTTTCTCACCTACCGCCAGAGCATCACCCGGGTGGCGTTGGGAATCGGCTCTGCGGTGTCGGTTCTGCTGTTCTTATCCGTGCTGATCATCGCCGTGATTTTCATAAAGGGCTTCCGAGTCGACCTCGGCCAGGTGAAAGGAGAGCGATGACGACGACAGTCGCCCCGGATCGGGCCGCGGCACCCACTGCAGGTGTCTCCCGCGGGGCCGGGGGCGCGGCCCCGCCCAAGCCGCACCGATCGACCCGGCAACGCTCGATCTCGATCGGCGGGGCCGTCTTGATCGTGCTCTACACCCTGCTGCCGATCGCCTGGATCATCTCGCTGTCACTGAAGACCGGCGGCGACATCAACAATCAGCGCTTCCTGCCCAAGCACTGGAGCCTCGACAACTACCGGACGGTGTTCAAGGCCCACATCTTCCTCAGCGCCCTGCGCAACTCGATCGGCATCGCCTTGATCTCGACGGTGATCGGCGTCGTAGTGGCCATGTTCGCGGCCTACGCCATCGCCCGGTTGGACTTCCCCGGCAAGCGGTTCATCCTGTCGGTGGCGCTCGCCATCGCCATGTTCCCGGTGGTTTCGCTGGTCGGGCCGCTGTTCAACATGTGGCGGGCCGTCCACCTGTTCGATACCTGGCCCGGGCTCATCATTCCCTACGTCTCCTTCACGCTGCCACTGGCCATCTGGGTGTTGTCGGCCTTCTTCCGGGAGATCCCCTGGGAGATGGAACAGGCGGCCGAGGTCGATGGGGCCACGCCGTGGCAGGCGTTCACCAAGGCGATCGTCCCGCTGGCCGCACCGGGGGTCTTCACCACCGCCATCCTTGCGTTCTTCGCGGCCTGGAATGAGTTCGCCTTCGCGGTGGCGCTCACCTCGACCAACCGGTCCCGGACCGTGCCCGCGGCGCTGGCGTTTTTCAATGGCGCGTCGCAGTTCCAACAGCCGACCGGTGCCATCGCCGCCGCCGCTGTGGTGGTCACGGTCCCCGTCGTAATCATCGTGCTGGTGTTCCAGCGCCGCATCGTGTCGGGCCTCACCAACGGCGCTGTCAAGGGCTGACGGTGACAACCCGGTATCCGCGGCTTCCACCGCTTCCACGGCTTCCACGGCTTCCACGGCTTCCACGGCTTCCAAGGAGGAATCCCCGCTAATGGCTCCGATCACCATGAATCACATCACCAAGGTGTACGGCGACGGTTACCCGGCCGTGAACGACGTCAGCCTCGATATCGCGGACGGCGAGTTCATGATCCTGGTGGGCCCTTCGGGCTGCGGGAAGTCGACGCTGTTGCGCATGATCGTCGGGCTCGAGGATATCTCCTCGGGCGACATGCTGATCGGGGGGGAGCGGGTCAACGACAAGGCCCCCCGGGACCGCAACCTGGCGATGGTGTTCCAGAACTACGCCCTCTACCCCCACCTCACCGTCTTCGAGAACATCGCGTTCCCGCTGCGGCTCAAGGGCATGGCCGACGAGGAGGTCAAGCGCCGGGTCGAAGAAGCCGCCGCCACCCTCGAGCTCACCGAGCACCTGCCCCGCAAGCCCGCCCAGTTGTCGGGCGGTCAGCGCCAGCGGGTTGCCATGGGCCGGGCCATCGTCCGCCAAGCTCAGGCGTTCCTGTTCGACGAGCCCCTGTCCAACCTGGACGCCAAGCTGCGGGGCCAGATGCGCACCGAGATCCTGCGGCTGCAGCGGCGGCTCGACACCACCACGGTATACGTAACCCACGACCAGACCGAAGCCATGACCCTCGGCGATCGGGTCGCGGTCATGCGCAAGGGCGTGCTCCAGCAGGTCGCCAGTCCCCGGGAACTGTACGAGCACCCGGTCAACCTCTTCGTCGCCGGGTTCATCGGGTCGCCACCCATGAACTTCCTCCCGGCGACTATCGAGGGCAACCAGGTCAAACTTCCCTTCCTGTCCTTCCCGCTGGCCCCGGAGGCGGCGTCGCAGATCGGCGACGGCAAGTTGCTGATCGCGGGGATCCGTCCCGAGCACTTCGCCGATGCCGCCTTGGTTGACGAGCACAAGCGCGACAAGGGCATCACCTTCGGCGTGACCGTCGACGTCACCGAGTGGCTGGGCAGCCAGCAGTACGCCTATGTCCCTTTCGATGCGCCGGAGGAGATCAACCGGCAACTGGCGGAGCTCCAGCAGGAGCTGGACAGCGAGCACATGCGGTCACAGATGATCGTCTCGCTCGATCCGTCCAGCCGTATCGACGACGGCAGCCAGGCCCAACTGTGGCTCGACCCCTCGAGGGTGCAGTTGTTCGATCCTCACAACGGCGACAATCTCAGTCTTCCCAAGAAGACACCGGCCTCGGCCAGGACCGATGGCGCGGAGAACGCATCCGCGACCACCACCCCCCCAGCCACCGCTTCCGCTCCGGCGGCTGCGTCGGCTCCGGCGGCTGCGTCGGCTGCGTCGGCTCCGGCGGCTGCTTCCGCTCCGGAGGGTGGGTCGGCTCCGGCGGCTGCGTCGGCTCCGGCGGCTGCGTCGGCTCCGGCCACCGGGCCCGGCGAGCCGCCTGCGGGCGAGGGAACGGTACGCACGACCTAGCCAGGTACCGATTCCTCCATGGAGCGCCTCGACCTTCGCCTGCGCGACGCGTCTCCGGGCCTGCTGGCCCTGCCCTGGCTGAGCCCGCTGGAGGAGTGGTCGGCGCCCGAGGTCCCTCTCCGGGACATACCGGTGGGCCCGAGCCGGCACCTGGTGCGGTTCGTGAAGACCGACGGACGGCTCTGGGCGCTCAAACGACTGCCGCAGCGGATCGCGCTGAAGGAGTACGCGGCCCTGCGGGAACTGGAAGCCAAGGCCCTTCCGGCGGTTCGTTCCGCGGGCCTGGTCATACAACCGTATGAGGACACCGCGATCCTCATCACCCGCTACCTCGAGCGCTCCTGGCAGTACCGCCGCCTCCTGATGCGGATATCGCCGGACATGCCCAAGCACCGGGAGCGCCTGCTCGACGCCATGGCCAGCCTGCTCGTCGACCTGCACCGCAATGGCGTGTACTGGGGTGACTGTTCGCTGAACAACACGTTGTTCTCCCGGGACGGCCAGGTCCTCCAGGCGTGGCTGGTCGACGCGGAAACCACCGAGATCCACCCCGCCCTCAGCGATGGGCAGCGCCAGCTCGATATCGAGGTCATGGTCGAGAACGTGGCGGGCGGGATGCTCGACCTGGCAATGCGGTTGGGCCAGTCGTCGGACCGCTTCGATACCTTGATCAAGGAGGCGGCCAGCGTGGCCACCCGCTACGAGGCCCTCTGGGACGTGTTGCATGCCGAGCCCCGGTTCTCCTTCGATGACCGCTACCAGATCGAAGGCCAGATCCGGCAGTTGCATGACCTCGGGTTCGCGGTCGACGAGGTCACGCTGCAGTCCGATGGTGCCGGCGACGAAAAGTTGCGCCTCAAGGTCGGGGTGGCCGCCCGGCGCTTCCACGCCACCCAGCTGCGGGAGCTGACCGGCCTCGATGTGGGGGAAGGGCAGGCCAAGATCCTGGTCGCCGACCTGTTGGCCTACCAGGGGCGGCTGAAGCACGAATCCCGGATTTGCATCCCCGACGCGGACGCCGCCCGTCGCTGGACCGAAGAGGTGCTGCGGCCCGGCATGGCACGCGCCTTCGAAGCGGTGGGCGGGGCGGGCGACGCCGTTCAGGCCTACTGCGACCTGCTCGAAGTGCGCTGGTTGTTGAGTGAGATGGCGGGCCACGACGTCGGCGACGCGCTGGCGCTGGAATCCCTGGCCCGGCGGTCGCTGCCGCCGGAGTCGGCGGCCCAGATGGCGGTGGCGGAGGCGGCCACCAACCAGTTCCCCGAGCTCACCCCGGAGCTCCTCGAGGACATGGCGACCCTGGCCGAGCAACGGGATCTGGACTGAGACGGGGAACTGGACCGAGGCGGGGAACTGGACCCAGACGGCCCGACCTCTATGCCATGAAGCGGAGTTAATCTCATCGGTCCCGCGATCCAGGAAGAGCCTGTGACCACTCCCACACTGCCGGCGCCAGACGAACAGGGAGCCCCGGTTGCGACCACCGCCGCCCCCCCGGCAACCCCCCCGTGGTGGCGTCGCGCCGTCATCTATCAGGTGTACATCCGCAGTTTCGCGGATGGCGACGGCGACGGCCTGGGCGACATCGCCGGAATCCGCGCCCGGCTGCGGTACATCGCCGGGCTGGGTGTCGATGCCATCTGGATCAACCCGTGGTACCCGTCTCCGATGGCCGACGCCGGCTACGACGTCTCGGACTACCGAGCGGTAGAGCCCCGCTTCGGGTCACTCGAGGACGCCGAAGCGCTGATCCGCGAAGCCCACGACCTGGGTCTGCGGGTGCTCCTCGACATCGTCCCCAACCACACCTCGGATCAACACGTCTGGTTCAAGGCGGCGGTCGCCGCGGGTCCGGGCTCGCCGGAGCGGGAGCGCTACCACTTCCGGCCCGGTCGCGGCGCCGGCCGTGACGAGCCGCCCAACGACTGGCCCAGCGTGTTCGGTGGGCCCGCCTGGCGCCGCGTCACCGAAGCCGACGGCCAACCGGGAGAGTGGTACCTGCACCTGTTCGCACCCGAGCAGCCCGACGTCAACTGGGGCAATCCCGAGGTGCGGGCGGAATTCGAATCCACCCTGCGCTTCTGGTTCGAACGCGGCGTCGACGGCTTCCGCATCGACGTCGCCAACTCGCTCGTCAAGCAGGAAGGGCTACCCGACCTGTTGGGTGCCCCGGCCCATCTCGATGCCGACTCCCCCCTGGAAATGGAACATCCCCACTGGGACCGCAGCGAGGTCCACGAGATTTTCCGGGAGTGGCGCCAGGTCGCCGATGCCTATCCCGATCCCCGGGTGTTCGTTGCCGAGGCGTGGGTCCACAATCCCGAGCGCCTGGCTCGCTACGTCCGCCCCGGCGAGTTGCACACCGCGTTCAACTTCGACTTCCTCCAGGCCTCCTGGACCGCCCCGACGCTGCGGGCCACCATCGACAGCACCCTGGCCCAGCACGCCGCGGTCGGCGCGCCACCGACGTGGGTGCTGTCCAACCACGATGTCGCCCGCCACGTGTCCCGCTATGCCCGGCCCCAGACCGGCACGCCGTTGCGCACCCTCGACGACCTGCTCAACCAGCCCGCCGACCTCGAGGCGGGCACCCGCAGGGCCCGGGCCGCGGCCCTTCTCATGCTGGCCCTCCCCGGCGGCGCCTACATCTACCAGGGGGAGGAACTCGGCCTGCCCGAGGTCGAGGACCTTCCCGAGGAGGTGCTGGACGATCCGACCTGGCAGCGGTCCGGGCACACCCTGCGGGGCCGTGACGGGTGCCGGGTCCCGATCCCGTGGTCAGGGAACAAGCCGCCGTTCGGGTTCAGCCCCGCCGGCGCCGCCGACCCCTGGTTGCCCCAACCCGACAGCTGGCGCCGGTACACCGCCGCGATTCTCGAACACGACCCGGAATCGATGCTGGCCCTGTACCGGCAGGCCTTGGCCATCCGCCATCGTCACCCGGCGCTGGGCGACGGGACCCTGCGCTGGCTGGGCGGGCCGGATGGTGTCCTCTCCTTCGCCCGTGACCCGGGCTTTGTCTGTGTCGTCAACATCTCCCCCGAACCCGTGCCCGTGCCCCCGGGCGAGATCCTGGTGGCCAGCGGCCCCCTCACCGAGGGGCATCTCCTGCCTCCCGACACCGCGGCCTGGCTGACCGCGTCGTCGGATTCGTCGCAGTAGACGTCGCGGCGCCATCGGGGGCCAGCGGCGCAGGCTTTTTCCACGACAGCCCGACGACCGAGTCCAGCGGCTCCCCGGCTAGAGCGTGCGGGCGAAGTGGGCCCCGGCGGGACGGCGCCGGGCGTTGCCCTGGTCGCGCCGGTAGGTCGGGCCCAGTGCCACCCCACCGATAAGGAGCAGCCCGATGGCGACTTCGATCGGCATGGAGCTCGTCGATCCCGGCCCGTGAAGCGCCGATCCCGAAGCCAGCTGGGTCATCAGCGACTGGCCCCCCGCCGTCGATCCCGAAGTCCCGGAGCGGGCCGGGCCGCTCGTGGCGGAGCTGGCGGCCCCGAGGCCGCTGCTGCCCGAATCGCCGCTCCCCGTGGTCGCTGCGGACCCGTGGGCCGAACCCCCCGCCCTGCCGGTGCTGCTGAACGCCCCGGTGGCACTGGAGGTGTTGGGACCGGCCGCCGAGGTGACGCCGGATGCTCCGGCCGCTCCCGACGAGCCGCCCGCCCCGCTGGAGCCGGTGGCAGCCAAGCCGGAGGCGTGAGTCGACCCGGACGCCGCGCTCCGCGACGCGGCGGCGCTGCCGGACGCCCCCGAGGGCCCCGAGGCGCTACCGCCCGTGGAGCCCGACGATTGGTTGCTGGTCTGGGTGGCGGGACCGGAGGGGCCCGACGAACCACCGGCTCCGCTGCCCGATATGTTGTTCGACTGGGGGCTCGACGATGCCGGTCCGCTCGTTCCCCCGGTGGCCGTGGCACCAGTGGTGGAGCCGCCGGTCGGTCCTGAGGACGCGCTTCCCGACGAACTCCCTGTGGAGCCGCCGCTCGAGCCTCCCGTTGAGGTACCCGTCGACGGGCCGCTGTTGCCGCTGCCCGAGGTGGTGGTGGCGGCGGCCACCGCCGCCGGTGTCGCCGGCGGTGGGCTGCTCTTGAGGGCGGCAACCAGGGCCAGGCTTGAGATCAGTCCTACCACTGAGGCAAAAGTAGGCGATCGGGGGCCCCGAGGCAACCGACCCCCTGAAATCAGCACCTATCGGGTACCCCCGGCGCCCGGTGTGCCCAACGCCCGGGCGTAACGCCGGATTGATTCCGGCCGTCTTACTATGAACCGTGCCTCTTATGTCCGTGCCCGCACCCGCCGCGATGTCGAAGCCGGCCGCCAATGCGCGGCACCGCGGTTTCCTCGTGAGCGAACTGATCGCCGACCTGCGGGCCGCCCAGGTGTCCCGCTTCCTGGACGATCGGGAGATCGCGCTGCAGAAGCAGAGCCGGGTGTACTTCCAGATCTCCGGCGCCGGCCATGAGGCTCTGCTGCTGGCGCTGGCCCGCCATCTGCGACCGGCGTACGACTGGTTCTTCCCCTATTACCGCGACCGGGCCCTCATGCTCGGCCTCGGCGTCACCCCGACCCAGATCCTGCAACAGGCGGTGGGTTCCGCCGATGACCCCTCGAGCGGGGGCCGCCAGATGCCGTGCCACTGGGGCTACAAGTGGCTCAACGTGGTGACCCAATCCAGCGCCACCGGCTCCCAGTGCATCCCCGCGGTCGGCTGCGCGGAAGCGGCCCGGTACCTGTCCCGGCGACGCCACCTGCCCGGCTGCAAGGCCCACGGAGACGAGCTGACCTACGTCTCGCTGGGGGAGGGCGCCACCTCCCAGGGCGAGTTCTGGGAGTCGCTCAACACCGCGTGCACCCTCCATCTGCCGGTGCTCTATGTGATCGAGGACAACGGCTACGCCATCTCGGTACCCTCGTCCGACCAGTCGCCGGCGCCCATCAGCGAGCTGGTGCGGGGCTTCCGGGGCCTCGAAGTCCACAAGGTCGACGGCCGGGACTACTTCGCCAGCCGCAAACTGGCCGCCGAGGCGCTGCCCCGGGTCCGGGCCGGCGTCGGCCCGTCGCTGATCCACGCCACTGTCACCCGGCCCTACTCCCACTCGGCCGCCGACACCCAGAGCAAGTACCGCCCCGCCGAGGAGCTCGACGACGAGAGGGCCCATGACCCGATCAAGCTGATGCGGGAAGAACTGATCTCGGCGGGGATCATCACCGCCGACGAGGCCGACCAGATCCGGGAAGAGGCCCGCCAGATCGTGGCCGACGCGGCCAAGGAGGCCCTGGCCAGCCGCCGCCCCGATCCCGCCAGCATCACCGAGCAGGTCTATATCGTCCCCGATGTGGCGGCCGAGGCCGAGGAAAGGGACGACGGTACGGGCGAGGTGGTGCCCTTTGGGGAGGCCATCAAGCGGACCCTGCACGAGCAGATGGCCCGCGATCAGCGCATCCGGGTGTTCGGCGAGGACGTGGCCGACGCCCGCGAGGCGGTGCTGGCCAACCTCGAGGGCAAGGGAGGCGTCTTCGGCACCACCTACGGGTTGCAACGCGAGTTCGGCCTGGCCCGCTGCTACAACACCCCCCTGGCCGAGGCCAACGTCATCGGGCGGGCGGTCGGCCAGTCACTGCGAGGCCTGCGCCCGGCCCCGGAGATCCAGTTCTTCGATTACATCTGGACCGCCATGCAACAGATCAAGACCGAGGCGGCGACGGTGCGCTGGCGCTCCAACGGGGCGTTCTCCTGCCCCATGGTGATCCGGGTGCCGATCGGCGGCTACTTGACGGGCGGGGCGATCTGGCACAGTCAGTGCGGCGAGTCCATCTTCGCCCACATCCCCGGCATCATCGTGCTCATGCCCTCGCGTGCGAGAGACGCGGTCGGGCTGCTGCGCACCGCCTTCCAGTGCAGCGATCCCGTGTTGTTCCTGGAGCACAAGCACCTGTTGCGCCAGCCCTACACCAGAGATCCCTTCCCGTCCAATGGCTTCCAGATCCCGTTGGGAACGGCGGCGGTGGTTCAGCCGGGAACCGACCTGACCATCGTGACCTACGGCGCCACTGTCGAGAAGTCCCGCCAGGCGGCGGCGACGCTGGCCGCCGAGCATGGGGTCAGCGTCGAGATCCTCGACCTGCGCTCGCTCATCCCCTGGGACCGCCAACGGGTGGCCGAGTCGGTGGCCCGCACCAACCGGGTTCTCGTCGTCCACGAGGACACCTACACCTGCGGCTTCGGCGCCGAGTTGGCGGCGTGGATCGGCGAGCACTGCTTCGGCGACCTCGACGCCCCGGTGCGGCGGGTGGCGGCCACCGACACTCTGGTGGCCTACGAGCCGACGCTGGAGGACGCCATCCTCCCCCAGGTGAGCGATATCGTGGCCGGCGGCGAGGCCACGCTGGCGTTTTAGGGGGGAAAAGGAGGCCGGGTCATGGCGCAGACGGTTCGCGGTGTCATAGCCGGGGCGCGGGGCGAGGAGGTCTCGCTCACCGACGTCGTCATCCCCGATCCAGGTCCCGGCGAAGCGGTCGTCGCCATCGCGGCTTGCGGCGTGTGCCACACCGACCTGCACTACCGGGAGGGGGCGATCAACGACGAGTTCCCTTTTCTCCTCGGCCATGAGGCAGCGGGGACGGTGGAGGCGGTGGGGGAGGGCACCACGGGCGTGGCGGTGGGCGACTACGTCGTGATCGCCTGGCGGGCCCCCTGCGGCGCCTGCCGTTCTTGTCGGCGGGGCCGGCCGTGGTACTGCTTCGCCTCCAGGAATGCCGCGCAATCGATGACCCTGGCCGACGGTACGCCCCTCTCGCCGGCGCTCGGGATCGGAGCCTTCGCCGACAAGACGCTGGTGGCGGCGGGCCAGTGCGTGCCCGTCGACCGGGCCGCCCGCCCCGAAGCGGCGGGGCTGATCGGCTGCGGGGTCATGGCCGGCTTCGGCGCCGCCATCAACACTGGCGGCGTGGCGCGCGGGGACACGGTCGCCGTCATCGGCTGCGGGGGCGTCGGCAGTGCCGCCATCGCGGCGGCGTCGCTGGCCGGGGCCCGCAAGGTGATCGCGGTGGACATCGACCCGCGGAAGCTGGCGTGGGCCCCCCGATTCGGCGCCACCGACACCGTGAACTCGGCCGAGACCGATCCCGTCGAGGCCATCAAGGCCCTGACCGACGGCAACGGGGCGGACGTCGTGATCGAGGCGGTCGGGCGCCCCGAAACCTATCGCCAGGCTTTCTTCGCCCGCGACCTGGCGGGGACCCTGGTGCAGGTGGGCGTCCCGGCGCCCGACATGAAGATCGAGCTGCCCATGATCGAGCTGTTCGGCCGGGGCGGCGCCCTCAAATCGTCGTGGTACGGCGACTGCCTCCCGTCGCGTGACTTCCCGATCCTGATCGACCTGTACCTGCGGGGAAAGCTGGATCTGGACGGCTTCGTCTCGGAGACCATCGGCCTCGAGGACATCGAAGTGGCCTTCGAACGCATGCAGCGCGGAGAGGTCCTGCGCTCGGTGGTAGTGCTCTAGGGCCGGGCTGGTGACCTACCTGGCGGTGGCGGTCGGCTCGGCGTTGCTGATCGCGCTGGGCTGGGCAGCGGGGCTGCGGGTGGGATGGCAGGCCCCGGTGCGGTACCTGACCCGATCGGCGACACCTGAGGTCCTGGTCGAGGGTGACTGGGTGGAGCTGGGCGCCGCCTGGCCGGTCGATCCCGGCCGCCCCGGCGGCGATGGGAGCGGCGTGCGGCGCCTGGCCAAGGTGGTCAAGACCGAGGTCGGCGCCGACGGCGAGAAGCGTCACACGCTGAGCGACTCGTCGGTGGTGCCCATCGCCGCCCTCAGCGCGTCGACGAGGGCGGCGATGGAGGTGCAGCGGGTCGCTGAGATGGACCCCCACGACCGCTGGCTGTTGGCCGTCTGGGCGGGCTGAGGGCGGTCCTCGAAGCGCGGGCTGTCGGTCTTGTGGGGGCTGGGCACTATCCGGGGGCCGACAGGTTGACCGCCCCCTCGATGAACCCATCCTCTCGGTCCACCGCCACGACCACGCCGACCACGGTTCCATCGGGGCGCTCGAGTGGCGAGAACCACACCGTGTTGAGCCCATCTTCAACGCCGCTTATGTTCTGCTCCTGCTGGGGTTGATCGTTGCGCGAAGGGTACGCCGAGGATGAAGACGGGACCCCTAGGACCACGGGGGTCGAGGGCGTTAACGGCCTATGAGGTAAATAGGCGGCGCAGCGCCGATTTACATTGTTCGAGGCGCCATCTCATGGCATGGTATCTGTGACGAGGAATGGTGCAGGATCCTGAACGTCGGGACCTTGATCGGGTTCGGGCGGGTTTGGGATCTGTCTGGCTTGGGCCCGAGCCAGCGGCGATAACAGCGAGTGGGTACCGTTCGTCGATGCCAGAGTTCTCTTCTGACGAGGGCGACGAAGACGAAGGCCCTGGCGTTTGGATCGTCGAGGAACGCCCGCCGCTGCGGCAGGGCAAGGTCTTCGTGGACTACGACGAGAGGGCCACGATCGCCGAGAGCCTCGAAGCCGCCTACGTGGCGTTGAACCAGGCGTTCCGGGGGATCTGGATCGAGAAGGCCTTGGAGTGGGGCCAAGTCCGCGAGTACTGGGACGATGGCGACATCGACGAACTCGAAGCGCTGACGCTGGAAGCCAGCGCCGCGGTGGAACGCGCCTGGCGGGCGTTGAGCTCGGTTGTCGACGCCCACAGCGCACAAGAGGACGCCGAGCTCGGCAGCGACGACGAATGATCGGCGGGCCTGCTGCTGCGTGTTGCTTTCGACGGTCGATCAATGGGGCGAGCGACGAGACATCATGAACGTGGCCACACCGGTGGTGATAAGCACCAATCCGATGGCGAACCAGCCCCACGGGCTCCACTCGTCGACACAGTGCGTGGCCGTCGAGTTGCACACTGTCCCCGGCCCATCCCGGTTAAGCCACGCTACATACAAGGGGACCGCACCGGCCCCGCTGAGCGCCCCGAACGCGGCGGCAGAGCGCCCCGCGGGCCACATCAGTAGAGCGGCGACGCCGGCCAGGGCCACCAGGGCGGCGATCGCTCCGATCGTGAACGGGGTCAGCAGGGCGAGGAGTACGCAGGCACCGATCGCCGTCCAGCCGGCGAAGGCGGCCGTGCTCGGCTTGCCGGGCGTCTTGTCCACCGCCGTCGACGTACTGCCTCGCCTTCCGAGCGTGCCGTTCATAGCCCGGACATCTATCTAAGCCCAATTGCTCGGGTCGGTGTCACCAGCCGCAAGGTAGACCGGGGTGAGAAGGACGGGAGTCGGCACAGCGTTCGGTCCCACGCCGACCCGGAAGCACGAACTTCGCCGGGTGAGGCCCTCGCCCTGGGTCGATTTGCCGACTGCGATCGCCAACCCGGAACTTTGTGGCACCTGAACCGTCCCGGGCCAATACGGCCCCGTCAGTTTGCGGCACATGACACGGACCCGAGCATCAGGCCATTTAGGGGTGGGCGGGGGCAACCGAAGCTGGCACCGTCGATGTCGCCGCCGGCACCGGCACGCTCGGCGTGTTGAAAGTGACCATCCAGCGGCCGTCGATGCGGGTCTCGGATACCTTGAAGATCGGGTTTGCGCTCTGCGACGAGCTGTTGCTAATGCACGTGCCGGTGTAGCACAACGTGCCGGTAAGAACCACCACCGCGCTGGCCCCGCTGATGGTGACGGACCCGGAGGCCAAGTCGCGGGCGGAACCGCCTGCCTGTCCGAGGGTGCCGGCGATGACCTGAAAGGCCGGCTGGCTGGCGGGAGCGACATACCCGCGGGCGTCGTCGACCCGCCCGGCGAGGATTGCCTGGCTGTACGCGATCGCCACCTGCTGCGGGCTACCCGCAGGGGCGGCGGATAGTTTCTGGCTGTGCCCGCAACTGGCGGCGAGCACCACAGCCGCTGCCGCTGCCGCTGCCGCGACTACTCGGATGGCATGGCGGATCGGCAGGGCTGTGGTGATGAACATGGTCGCCTAGGAGCCCGTGCCCCAGTTGGCCCAGGCGGCGTGGTGAACCAAGTTGGAGCATGCGCCGTCGACGCTGTCGTTCCAGCCCCATCCCCGATTGCCGTTGTTGTAGCCCTGGACGATCACGTCGTGGTTGAAGTGGGCGGTCACTGTGAACCTTGCCCCGCAGGCCAACCAGCCGGCGACGCCGAGGGAGACGTAGATAAACGTGGCGAAGTCGGTGTTGGTGAAGTGGTCGACCGATTCCACCTGCCAACCGTAGGTGTCCGACGGGTACAGGTAGGAGAACCTATTGCTCACCCCGGTAGATGACCAGCCGTCCCAGGAGAAGGAGTACGGAACGCTCCAGTAATAGACCCATGGTCCGCTACCCCAGATGGGGTACTGGATATTCGGGGTCACCGACGTGATCGTGATGTTCACTGGGTCGATCCACGCGGTCTTGGTGTACGCGTAGTCGTAGGTGGTGGAGGCCAACATGGCGGAGTTGGCGTTCACCGATCCGGAGCCGGCGACGGCAGCACCCCGGGCGTGTGGCACGGGGGAAACCGCAGTGCTCGACCCGTTGTCCCCGAGCGCGTTCAGCGTGGCTAGCGCCGAGGTGTCAAGCGAGCCGCTGATGACCTTCTCAGCGCAAGTGGCCGGGTTAAGGGCGATCTCCTCCTCGAAGGTGGCCCCGGTGCCGGGCTTGGAGACCCCGGAGGAGGACTGCTGGCAGGCACCATTGGCGTGGCGTTGCCCGGCGACGGTTCGGGTGGAGGCGCCGCCCAGGTGCAGTTTCGGGTAAATGGTGTTCGTGTAGGTGAGCCAGCCGTCGGAACCGGCCATGACTCCCAAGGGTGCTCCCGGGTTGGTCGGGCCGCTAGCGGGGGCGGCCCCGGCCTCGCCGGCGTTGGCACTGAAGGAGACCACCGCGGCCATGACGGCCGCGTGCGCGAAGACGCGCTGGCGCTGTGCGGGTCTTGTGAAACCCGGTATTAGCATAGTACTCCTCATTATTCTCTCGCGAGCCGTCTGTGGCGGTCGCCTGTTGAAAAACGCACCTGTCCAAATGACAGTAAACTTGTGTAAATACCAGGTCAAGGGAAACATTTCCAGTACCTTTTCGCCTAAATTGCAACATTCTTTGTGTCAGCACCCGCAGGCCGTTTTCCAAACGCACGAGGAACCACCTGCGGCGACTGCCCCCACGCGCGGCCGCTACCCCCACCAGGCGCTCGGCGACCACGACCGCGCCGTCGAGCTTTACCAGCAGGCCCTGACCATCTTCGAGGCCGTCTACGGGCCCGACCACCCCTCCACGGTGAAGGTGCGGAGGCTCCTGTAAGCGCCTGGTTAGTCAACGACACCAAATTTCGTAGAGGTTGCCCGTGTGGTCGGGTCCAATCAGCATGGTCAGACCATCGTCGAGGTCTTCGGCCCAGATCGGGTTCCTAAATACGTGAAGGATGCTCGGGTCATCGACACCATGCCGGTAGGCGCTGGGAAGGATGGACGGGACCTGCACTTCACCGACGGTACTTCGCCAAGGTACCTTGCGACTGCATGATGGTGAAGCTGGATTTGATTCAGACCGTGGCTAGCAACTTGTTCGCTCGGACTACGGCTCGGACAGTGCTGGGATGCCATTTTGCTCCGCCATGGGCTGTAGGGATGCCATCATGGTTGAGGTCGTGAGCGAGGGCAGTCCAGCCGGCGCCCGCTTCGTGCCCAGCGACGATGCGCTCGACGATTGCTGGGTCGAGGACGTTAGGTCGGCCGAGCCGGACACCTTGGGTACGTCTGACGGCGAGGGCCTCGCGGGTGCGCTGTCCAATGATCCGTCGTTCCCATTGGGCAGCGGAGGCGAGGACGTTGGCCATGAACTCGCCGGCGGGGGTGGCCAGGTCGATGCCGAGGTCGAGGGCGACGACATTCCAGCCGCCCGCCTGGGCTCGGGCCATGAGCCCGGCGAAATCGACCAGCGATCGTGAGAGCCGGTCGAGTTTGGCGACGATGATCCCGCCGGCGGCGCCGGACTCGACTGCGTCGAGCGCTTGGGCGAGGCCGGGGCGGGCGACCTAGCTCTGTTGGAGAGTGGAGGCGGATACAACCCTGCCCGGGGTCTGTTCCGCCCGTGGTTGATCGGGGTGGCCTACCGCCAACTGGGGTCTCTTCGCCGCCGTGAGTATCACCAATGGTCAGTCAGCCACGTCACGAGCCGACAGCGCGTCCTGGGCGAAGACGCCATCGCTCGCATCGAAGAACAGATCGACGCTGCCCGCGAGAGCGTCGAGGTCGAGCACGCCATGGCCAGGCTTCCCGAACGCCACCGGGAAGTGCTGTGGCTCGTCGGCCACGAAAAGCTCACGACCCAAGAGGCCGCCCAAGCACTCGATATCAACGTCGGCGCCTTTCGGGTCCGCCTCCTACGCGCACGACGGGCACTCCGCGAGGCCCTCCACGACCCTCTCCCACCCGACCCCAACTTCTCTCAGGAGGTGCAGTGATGATCTGTGACGAGCGAGAGGTCCCTCTCGATGAATTTGAAACCGTCATCCTGTGCGGACTACTCGAGGCGCAGGCTGAACTGGCCGCCGCCCTGACCGACAATGTCGACACCAGCAACGTGGTCCCGATCGGCGCCCGCCGCCAACCGCGAATGGCCCGGGTACTCGCTGTAGCAGCCTCCGTTGCCCTTGTCGCAGTGGGCGCAGTTGCAGTGATCGGTCGGGGCGCCACAACCGCTTCGGCTGCGCCAGCACTGCCCAAACCGCTGGCGTTCAGCCACGGCAGTAGCGCCGAGGGGGTAACCCTGCTGGAGTACGCGGCGGTCGCCCAGCAAAATGCGCCATCGCGGTCTGGTCCGGTCTACTACGCCAAGACCCAGAACTATGCGCTGCAAGTGACGGTGGGGAACCATCGCTCGACGAGCGTTGTAGCGACCACCGTCCGGCAGGTGTGGCGGTCGCCAGACGGTTCGACGCTGGTCCGCGAGTACCTGCAGGACACCGCGCCGGCAGGTGGCGACATTGGAGGGCCAAAGTCGCCCGGAAATCTCGATCACTCCGGTCGATACCGTCCCGGGCAGTGGGCTGACCTGAACGTCGGGTTCCCCGTTGACCGCGCCGCGGCCCAAGTGGCGTTGCACAACCCCAACACCGACCGAACCCCCAGCCTCGTCAATATCACTCTTGCCTACGAGATCATCCAGCACCTGGAGAGTGGCACGGCCAACCCGAGGCAAACGGGAGCTCTCTACCAAGTCTTGGCAAGTCTGCCGGAGGTGTTTTACGCCGGCACCGTCGTTGACAATGCCGGGCGAAGCGGCCAGGCAGTCGGCATCGTGGTGAGCGACATCTCGTCACCCACCACCGCGACGAGCTACGTGGTTCTCGACCCGGCTAGCGGCACGCTCCTACAAACCGAGACTGTCTTCACGCCGAATGCTCCTCCAGCGCTGCATCTGCCGCCGGGGCCGACCGTTGAAGATTACAACACCATCCTCGCAGCTGGGCCCGTTCATAATGTTGGCACGACGTCCTAAAGGGCCTGTGACGAGGATTGGTGCAGGATCCTGAACGCGGCGGCCGGTATGGCTGATGCGAGGATCCCCTTCTCTAGAGCCGGTGACGGCCTGAGTTGCAGGGCGACGGTGTAGCCCATCTGAGTTGGTCGTCGGCGAGGGTTCTTGGCTGACGTCGGACGTCACAATCGTAGCGGAACCTCGACCACTGCAATCGTTCGTTGTCCATGAAACGTCACGGTGACCGCGTTTGCTTCGCGGCTAAAGGCTGGCCGGAAATGGCACAGTCCGCTCTCGCCATCAAAGATATGCTCACTACTGGACACGTATCCGGCTCCGAGGTCGTCCTTTGCGGAAACCACCACTGATCGATTGATCACATCAATCACATCGAGGCCACGCCCGGCGGACCTAAAGTGAAGCGCCGTGTAGTCCCGATGGCCGACGATCGCATCCAACGCCAGCGTTGCTGTGCCACCAATGTCCACGTTGATCCCCAGAGCCACAACGTCAAGCCATGGGTTTCTGCTCACTCCCCCCGCGAGAGCTGACTGCAGGACATCTGGGACTGCACTCGTGAACTTCCCCGTTGTGATCGCGCTTTCGAGGTCTCTACACATAGACACGGTGTCATCGCTTTCCTGAATGACGCCGATAGCGAGGAATGCCTCGACAACTTGATCCACGGGCAGGCGATCCCGAGTGCTGCCATCGAGAAGACGCAACCAAACTTGGTTGAAGGCTAGGGATGTAAGGTAGTTCTCTGCCTTTGTCAGCGGAGCATGGACAGGTATAGCGTACTTCTCGGCAATGATCGAACTTCGAATGGGCGCGACGGCCACGGTGCCGTTCAACTCAAATTCGAGCCAGCGAGTGGTGCGGCCGGGCCGAGGAGATAGAGATGTCAGCAGGTTCCAGCGTGGCCGGACAGTCGTGTTGTCAGGTGTACTCCAGCAACGCCTGTGAGCGCTATAGGCGACACCGTCGTCGCCAGTAATCGAACTAAACGGCGACTTTGGCGGTTCGGGATCTCCGAACGGGCCTTGGGATGCTTGCCAAGGGGCGATCCCCTGGCCAGTGGAGACCAGAAATGAATCGACCCCCGTCGTGACTATGTAGTTAGTGCCACCGTCGTAGGTGTTACTCGGCATTCGACAGTACGCTGCGTATACATGGGAGTCAACTGAAGACCAGGGAGCAGGCAACCTGGGAGAAGGGCTTGAGTTCCTCAATATTGGCGCTCGCATGACACTGTGAGCTCTGCCCTCGGTACCAAACAGGATTGACCACGCTGTTGAAAAGTCGATTTCGTCGATCGCCTGGAGCGCACCGACCACGGTCATGATGTCGGACATCGACTCAGATGCACCCGCGGCGTCAGCTCGAGCTGCTAATGTCCGAATGTAGCTCTGCGCACTTATCATTTACAACCGCGGCCAAAGCATCCTTTGGATTCCGGTATGCTCTCGGGCGCCCTAGCGGTGAATGTCCTGATAGACAACGGACTGCGAGAAGTGTGTTACGCACACCCAGGAAGCGGTCCCGGCTGGCACGTCGATTTGTGGATGCTGAACTTCCACAAATACGTCGGGCTTCGCATTAAGTGAGAAATTGTAGTTCCCATAGTGATGGCCACCTGGAAGAGTGAAGTAGCAGTATCCGTTTAGCGGACCGTAGTTGAGGAGGTTCTCGATCGATCCGCTTAGAGTGTCCACGTGAAGCCCATTGCCATAAACCTTGAAGCACATCTTGAATGAATTGCTCAGGTCGTTTCTGCAGGTGTTTGGCGACGTGTAGGGTCGAACTACCGGTGCAGGAGTAGTTGGTTGCACTCCGGTCGAGGCAGCCGATGCAGGCGAAGTGATGCCCAAAGTCACGATGATCGACGCGGCCATGCTTGGAGCACTAGACGTACGAGTCTCATTCGAAAGCACTCCTTTGACGCAGGCGAGTTCGGACACGGGACTCAGATGGCCCCTGCACGGCAACGTAGCTGTAATGCCGAGAGAACTCTAGGTGGTTGGTGTCTTTCGCGGGTGTAGGTCCACCCGTCGGCTGGTCCGGTGGTCGAGAATGACGATGTTGTAGTTCTCGACCGGGAGTCGTTGATGACGCTGGGGTTGGCGGAGCGCCAAGGTGATCTTCTTGATGATGTGGTCCGGTTCTGCGACCGGGAGCTGTCGCCGAGCTCGGTGTACGCGTTGTTGCACCGGGAGCGGGACCGGTTGTTCCCTGACGAGTTGTTCGCCGATCTGTTCAGCGACGCGGGTCGCCGGTCGGTGCCGCCGTCGGTGGTGGCCACGGTGATGGTGTTGCAACGTTTGGACGGTCTGTCCGACCGGGAGGCCGTCGACCGGTATTGCTTCGATGCCCGCTGGCGGTACGCGGCGGGTGTGGGCGGCTACGACAACGGCGGCTGGGGTCGCTTCGCGCACACGGTGCTGGTCGACATGCGCGAGCGGCTCCGGCGCTCTAATCGCCCCGACCGGGTGTTCGAGGTGGCGTTGGAGGCGGCGAAGGCGGCCGGTTTGGTGGGCCGGCGCCGGGTGTTGGACTCGACACCGTTGTATGACGCGGTGGCCACGATGGACACTGTCACGTTGATCCGCTCCACGATCCGGGGCCTGCTGGCCGTCGCCGATCCCGAGCTGGAAGCCGAGTTGCGGGCGGTGTTGGCCCGAGACGACGACTACGCCCGGGCTGGCAAACCGATCTGCGAGTGGGACGACGCGGCGGCCCGGGAGGCTTTGGTGGACGAGTTGGCCCTCGACGCCTACGCGTGCCTGATGCTCCTCGACGGCCGCCACCTTGATCCCGCTGTCGCCCAGGCGGTCGTGTTGTTGGCCGCCGTGGCCGGCCAGGACCTCGACGTCAGCGGCGAGGTGTTCCGTATCGCCCGGCACGTGGCGCCCGACCGGGTCATCTCGACGGTTGATCCCGAGGCCCGTCACGGGCACAAGACCGTGCACCGCAGCTTCGACGGTTACAAGGGTCATGTCGCAGTCGACCCTGACAGCGAGATCATCACCGCGACGACTGTCACCGCAGCTAACGCGGGCGACGCCAGCGTGGCCGAGGACCTCATCGCGGACTTGGTCGACGGAGACGACGGGGCCGAGGCGGAACGGCCCAAGGTATATGGCGACAACGCCTATGGCACCGGCGGCTTCCAGTCCCACTTGGAGGACAACGACATCGATTCGGGCTGCAAGACCCAGCCGCCTTCGGCGCCTGGGGGGCTCTTCACCAAGGACCGTTTCATCGTCAACCTCGACGACGACACCGTCGGCTGCCCGAATGATGTGATCGTTCCGATCCGCCGCGACGCCAACGGCAACGGGACCGCGCATTTCTCTCAGGCGTGCGCCACCTGCCCGCTCGCGACGAGTGCACCAAGTCGGCCAGCGGGCGGACCATCACCGTGGGGCGCCACGAGGACTCCCTGGCCCGGGCCCGAAGCCGACAAGGCGACGGCGAATGGCGCGACGACTATCGGGCCACTCGCCCCAAGGTGGAACGCAAACTCGGTCATCTGATGCGCCGCAAACACGGTGGGCGACGAGCCCGAGTCCACGGCAAAGTCAAGGTCGGCGCCGACTTCAACCTTCTCGGAGCGGCTGCCAACCTGGCGCGTCTCGCCGTCCTCGGTCTGCGTTACACGCCGTCGGGATGGGCGGCTCCGAGCGCGTAAACCGCAATCTCGCAGACTCGACGCGAATGAATCGCGCCGATTCCGGCGCTCCAGCACCGATCAAACCTTTCACCCTGCCTTTACGGTCGGAACGAGACCCGGCCGGACCGGAGTCCTCCGTCACCCTGAGCGACAACAGACCGAGCACCCGTCACCCCAAGAGCCCCCGCTTCACACCAGCCACCTAGAGGCCGTGTGGGCGGTTCGGGATCATTCATCCGTTCGTCGCCGGGCTTCTCTGGCCGGCGTGCGGCTACAAGTACTCGGCCTCGTCGGCCAGCCTCCCTGGCGAGGCATTCCAGGCGACCGTCACCATCCACTACAACGCCGCCTGGTCGGTGACCGGTGCCGCGGGGGGCGGGAACCTGCCCCCGGTGAATCGCAGCGTGGCCCTGCCGGTCACTGTCGGCGAGATCCAGATCCTCAACAACTGAACCATCCGCGCGTGGTGCGCGCGTCCCTGGCAGAATCACAACCATGTCATTAGTGATCGAGGACCTTGGGTGGCTCACGACTCGGCAGGCGGGTAATTTGGTGGGCCGCTCGGCGGCCACGGTCAAACGAGCCTTGAACCTCGGCATCCTCCCAGGACGGCGGGTGGACGGGTTCTGGCGTGTCCGCCGCGAGGATGTCGTGGCGTGGGATGCGAGGGCGTGTCGAAAGCCCCCCCGGACATCCCGGGCGTACGACCGCACGGGGGCGCTCCTGGATGAGTACGGCTCGGCTACCCCTGACGAGATCTCCAAGCTCCAAGGGGTGCATGTGGGCAATGCCCGCAAGTACCTAGCGATTCTCGCCGCCGAGGGCCGGGCACATCGCCACGACGACGGCGAGTGGTTCCCAGGTCCGCACTGCCAGGAGGAGGCGGCTAGCTAGGAGCCGACAAACGCAGAAGCTAGAGAGAGAGGGGAGCCGAGACTGCCCCCGTGGGCGGTCGAGGATTCTCGCCGATGGTTTACCCAGAGCGGCGCCGGCTAGAGGTCGAGGATCTTGAGGAGCTCCCGGATGTCGGTGATCGTGTGGTCGGCAACGAAGTCGAAATGTCGCTTCTTTCCTTGATCGGAATCGAACATGACCGTTCTCATGCCGGCTTCTCGAGCTCCGTAGATATCGCGATGCATGTCGTTGCCGACATAGAGGGCATGGGCCGCGGCCACGCCCATCCCGGCGAGGGCGGACTGGAAAAGACGCCGGTCGGGTTTGCGGTACCCGAAATCACCAGAGACAATGATCGGGTCGAAATATTCGAGGAGACCGACCTTGTGCAGTTCCCCCCGGGCGTAGGCGCTTTGGGCGTCGGTCACGAGCGCAAGAGGAAATCGTTCCCGCAGAATGTCGAGCACCTGGCGCACGTGAGGGTATAGGCGAAGGCGACGGCGTGAAATGCCGCGGGTCATTTCGGCGAGGAAGAGTGGCATCTGCGCCAGCTTCTCGGCCGGGACTTGTCGCGTGAACTCCGTGAGGTGATCTTCGATGACGGTGCGCCAGATAGCGATTGCGTCGAACTCGGGGTAGGTCTCCTGGCTGGACTTCAGCTGCTCCTTCATGGTCCGGAAGTAGAGGTCCCGGACTTGGTGACGGCGCAAATCCATACCCTGGTACGTCAAGAAATGCCCAACCGCGCGGAATATCTCCTCCATGCCGTCTTCGGTCAAGATATCTATCAGGGTGCCGTTGACGTCGAAGGCAACCGCTCGAATATCCGTTCCTGAGATCGACATAGTCGGGACACCCTACCTCAACCGGCGCGAAGCAGCACCTTCGCCTGCGCGACCAATTTGCCGCGGTAGATGTCGGAGATGTAGTCGTTGCGGGCGATGCGCAGGAGGTTCAGTCCCATGTAATACGGCGTTCGTTCCGTAATCGATTTAAAGGCACGGTTACGGTCGGGGAAATGACAGCTGTACTCCCAGAGAAAGTGGCCGATGAATGGCTCAGCCCGGTGCTTGTCGCCAGTCGCCTGCATGAAGGCATGCTGAAGCTCGCCCGCAATGCGACCGACGTCGAACATGCGGTCACCGCGCTTCATGCGCTCGAGGTCGATCGCGGCGACATCCATACCGTGCCCGAAAAGAAAGTTGGCCGGGGTCGCATCGCCGTGCAGCCAGACTTGCTGGTCCTGCCACATGCGAGGACGGTCCCGCCAGCAGTCCCGTAGCCATGAGAGCTCGTCGACGTCCCATTGACCGATCCGATGGTGTTTTCGCAGTCTGCGGACGACCTTGTCAAAATATCCGCAGTCGACGTCGAAGTTCACACCTGCGCCATTGGCAGTCCGGTTGTGCAGCGTCGCCAGGAAATAGGCGAGCGCCTTCAGGCGCCAATACAGATGAGCATCGTCGCGGTGGCATATCGAACGGGCGATGGTGTCGCTGAATTGCTCCCCCGCGTAGTACTCCAGCGCCAGGACGCAGTTGATGTCGCGGTCACACCCCAACGGCTGGATGACGTGGTGGGGCGAACCAACGAGCGCGTAGCCGCGAAGCGTCTTCAGGCTTTCGTACTCCCGATTGGCGGTTGAAGCGGCCCGATCCCGGTCCCACCCGAACGACGACCCGTAGAACTTGCAGATCATTCGAGCGTGGCTGGATTTCTCCTCGTAGGCATATACCTCGTTGCTACCGGACAGCCGGAAGGCGCGGAAGGCCGGATGGGACTCTCGGACCCCCATCTGGTCGGCGATGATCCGACTGAGGAAGTCGTAGAGGCCGTCATGGTGGGTGACGTATCCCATGTAGTTGCCGTTCATGCTGGCCGGACCGGTCATCGTTTGGGCCCAGGTCAACTAGGCGGCTTGGACTTCACCCGTCAAAAATCACAACTTCAGGTGAACCCCGAGTGTACTTCCGATGAACGGTACGAGTCTTGGGCCAGCGCCCGGGCGATCTCGTCTTCACGAATCGGCGAGGCCAGCCGGCCACGATGAGTTCGCGCCTCCTCCTACGTCACAACTACCGTGGTGGTCTGCGATCGGCGGGACACCCGAGCGAGGAGGGTCGCCAGCGATGAGCGGAGTGCGGGTACTGGTCGGGACACGCAAAGGGGCATTCATCCTGCGGGCCGACGCCACGCGGGAGCACTGGAGCGTCGACGGTCCCTTCTTCGGCGGATGGCAGATCTACCACATGAAGGGCTCCCCGGCGGATCCCGACCGCATCTTCGCGTCGCAATCGAACGGCTGGTTCGGCCAGCTGATCCAGCGCTCCGACGACGGCGGCCAGACCTGGGACCCCGTCGGTAAGGACTTCCGCTACGACGGCGTGGCGGGGACGCACCAGTGGTATGACGGCACCCCCCACCCGTGGGAGTTCGCGCGGGTCTGGCATCTGGAGCCGTCCTTGACGGACCCCGACACCGTCTATGCCGGAGTCGAGGACGCCGCCTTGTTCCGCTCCGTCGACGGCGGCCAGCAATGGCAGGAACTCCCGGGGCTGCGCACTCACGGTTCCGGGGCTTCGTGGCAGCCGGGCGCCGGCGGAATGTGCCTACACAGCATCATCCTCGACCCGACCGACCCCAACCGGATCTATGTCGCCATCTCCGCGGCCGGAGCCTTTCGCACCGACGACGGCGGCACGAGATGGCGTCCCATCAACTGGGGCCTGAAGTCCGAGGGGGTCATTCCCGACCCCGATGCCGAGGTGGGGCATTGCGTGCACCACATCGCCATGCACCCGTCCCGCCCCAACGTGCTGTTCATGCAGAAGCACTGGGACGTTATGCGGACCGACAACTCAGGCGAGTTGTGGCGGGAGATCAGCGGCAACCTGCCCAGCGATTTCGGATTTGCGATCGACGTCCACGCTCACGAACCGGACACGATCTACGTCGTGCCGATCAAGAGCGACTCGGAGCACTATCCGCCCGACGGCAAGCTGCGGGTATACCGGAGCCGCACCGGCGGAGATGAGTGGGAGCCACTGACGGCGGGACTGCCCCAGGCCAACTGCTACGTCGACGTTCTTCGCGACGCCATGGCCGTCGACTCACTCGACCCCTGCGGCATTTACTTCGGGACGACCGGCGGCCAGGTGTACGGCTCCGCCGACGCCGGAGACAGCTGGATACCCATCGTCCGTGATCTCCCCGCCGTCGTTTCTATCGAGGTCCAGACCGTCCCATGATCCGAGTCGTGCTGCCCGCCCACCTGAAGTCCCTCGTGGGACTGCACGGCGAGGTGGAGCTAGATGTCGAAGGGATAGCCACTCAGCGCGCCGTCCTTGACGCCCTCGAGGCCCGCTATCCGGTGCTGCAGGGCACGATCCGTGATCAACTGACCCAGCGTCGGCGAGCGTGGATCCGGTTCTTCGCCTGCGAACAGGACCTGTCGCACCAACCGCCCGACTCCCCCCTCCCCGACGCCGCGGCGACGGGAGCGGAACCGTTCGTTGTCGTCGGTGCCATGGCCGGCGGTTGAGCGGTGCCGGTACGCCTGCCGCGCCCCAGGCTCCGATGAACCACGGCCCGAGGGGTAGCGCCCAGCCCCGCGGCTGACACCAGGGTGGCCGCCCTGGGATCAGGACGTCTCGGGCGGGGCCGCTTCGGCGGGGGTGGGCGAGCTGGCGTCGCCCCCCAACAACCGTGGCGATCACCTCGCGGTCGTGGCGCCTGTCACGATTTCTTCCCATCCTGCGGCTCATTTGGCCAACGGCGGGGCTCAGGGAGGGCGACGTCGCCGTACCCGTGGCACCGGGCCTCGTCGACTCCCAGCTCGAAGAGGATGTAGCGCTCAGCCGGCACGTAGCTGGCCGCTTCGGCGGCCCCCGCCCGTATCGACGGGTCCTCTACCAGAGAGGCCCGACCACTGACGAAGAACTCGCCTCCCGTTCCGCTGCTGTCGGGCACTCCGTTGTGGATGGCGTACCAGCCCCGTTCTCGCAGGTCGCGACCTTTCGGTGATGTGGGTTCCATGAACACGAACAGGCGACCGCCGCCGACGATCGGGGTGCAGGGATGGACCCGGGGGGCGCCGCCCGCCCGGACGGTGGCGATGTAGGCGGGAAGAACAGCGAGCCGCTCGGCGCCGAAGAGTGCCAAGGCCGGGTTGGCTGTCTCGAACTCTCGCCAACTCGCCATCGAGCCACCTTAGGTCCCGTGTTCGGAAGGACCATTACGGGCCGCCGGTACAGCTGAGGGCCCTGCGCAGCTTGTCCAGGTTGTCGGCCATCAGCGAGAGGTAGGTCGCGCCTCGCGCCACTTCCTCACTCGAGAGCACCGTCATGGTGTCGAGCCGGTCAACCTTGGCGTGGGTGGCCTGCGCCACGGCGTGCACGGGCGCCGTCGCCACATCCGGCTCGCTGAACACCACCACGATTCCCGTGGCCCTCACCACCGCATCGATGCCGGCATCGGTTGCGGCGTGGTCGGTGAACCCGTATCGCGCCGCCATGGGGGCGAAGGCCCTGTCCGCGGTCACGATGTCGTGGCGGGCGCAGTCGGCCAGGCTGCTGCGGTAGTCGATGTCCAACGCTCCCAGCTGGGCCTGGTAGACCCGGGCGGCGCCCTGATACGAGGCCCGCCCGGCTGGGTCGGCGCCCGAGAGCGTGTCGGCGGCCAACTGCGTTACCCGCTGCATGGCCACCGGATCGAGCCACGGATCGGTGTCGTGGCCGGCCCCCAGCACCACATCCCCCTGACCGGAGACGATGACACGGTTCGCTCCCACTCGCCGCGCCACCTCGGCCAGGGCGAACGGCTGGGCCGCCACCCGCAACGGGGTCGTAACCGGCGTTACCGACCCTGAACTGCAACCGGCGGCCAGGGCGACGACCACCGCAACCACGGGCCCCATCCGGGTCCGCAGATTCGCCACGAGTGCCATTTTCCCACCGTCGTGACCACGATGGGCAAGTGGGGCCGCGCCGCGTGGTCGGCGAGCGTGCTGGCCCGGGCGGACGGCTGCGGCCTCTGCCGGCCCGACCCGGCCCTCGGCCTGGCGCTGGCGCTGGCGCTGCCGCTGCCGCTGCCGCTGCCGCGCACTCAACGTACGTCCGTGTCTGGGGTGGGGCGGCCCGTCGAGTCGGGGGCCGGCGCTCATCGACGAGCAACGGAGCGCTGACCGGCGGGAAGATGGACGAGCGGACCGGCAACGTGGGGCCACTTGTGATACCGGGCACTTCAATGAATGCGCCTGTTGTTTGTCGACGGGCGGGAGGACGACATGATCGTTTCCGGGGGGCGAAAATGTATTTCCCTCAGAAATCGAGACCTGCTGCTCGAGCATCTCCGAGCGGCGGAGACGTGGGTGGTCGGGGTGCCCGACCGCGGCCAACGGTTACGGGCGTTTATTGTTCCCGAGGATTCTGCTCGGTCGCATTCGCGTGACCGTTGACGGGGTCAGGGCGTTCGTCCGGGGGGCTGTTAATCGGCGGGCTGCCAGGTAATGCGAGCGGAAAGGTGGTGCGCCGGAATGGCTCCGGGCGACGGCTAACGTCTTTGCCATGTCCTGGGGTCGCCAGCTGGCCATCTCGATTTTCGTCGGCGTTGTGGTCGCCACCTCGACCGCGGGGCTGGCCTCGGGCACTCCTCTTGTCGGATACGACATTTCCTGGCCGCAATGCGGAGGGGCCTATCCGTCGCAGCCCGCCGCGTTCGGCATCGTCGGTGTCAACGCCGGCCACCCCTACTCCTCCAACCCGTGCCTGGTGCCGGAATACCGCTGGGCTTCGAGGTCGGGAACAGTCCAGTTCTATATGAATACCGCCAACCCGGGCGTACCGGCCGCCGACGCCTACAACTACGGGTTCAACGCCGCCCGTGACGCCTTCGCCTATGCCACCTCGCATGTGAGCGCGGGGCCGGGGCATTTGTGGTGGCTCGACGTGGAGATCGGGAACGCGTGGTCGGACGATCCCAACGTAAACGCCACCGTGATCGCGGCCTCGATCGCCTTCTTCCGGACCCGGGGGGTGGCGGTCGGGATCTACTCCACCAAGTTCCAGTGGGGCGTCATCACCGGAGGCGCCCGCATCCCGTCCGTGCCCAACTGGGTTCCCGGCGCCCGCAGTGCCGCCCAGGCACCGTCGTTCTGCACGCCGCAGCGGTCGTTCTCGGGCGGACCGGTGGTGATGACGCAGTACACCACCGAGTTCGACTTCGATTACCTCTGCCCCGGCGTCAGCCTGCCGGGAGCGCCGGCGGTTCTGCCAGCACCCGACGTTGGCGTCCGCAATCTGCTCAACGCACTGCTCGGTTGGCTGGGCGGCCGTTAGCGGTTGGTCACTGGGGAGTGGTGGTGGTTTGCGAACATACGTTCCCATAGGGAGGGGGGCGGGCGATCGCAGGCCCGTTGCGAGGCCTGCCTTTCGGGGGTTGGTTTGTGGGTTCGGGATACGGGCGATGTGTGTCGGATCGTCATAAGGGCACGAGGCCGGCGCCAGCCTGGGTGTCCCTCGTGAAATCGCCCGGTCCTTACCGGACCGCCCGGCTGGGACCGCCGCCCACGACAACGATCTGGCCGCGGCGGTCCAATGTTCCGGAATGCATGGGCGGCGACCGGGGTTCGCGCATGCCGATGCGACTCATCATGACTGACCGAGATCTGATGCACCGCCGCCGCTGGGCGACCCTCGCGGTGCTGTGCCTGAGCCTGATGGTGATCGGCTTGGACAACACCATCTTGAACGTCGCCCTGCCGACGCTGAGCCGCCAGCTGCACGCCAGCAACAGCTCACTGCAATGGATCGTGGATGTCTACACCCTTGTGTTCGCGGGGCTGCTCCTCACCGCGGGCGCCCTCGGCGACCGCTTCGGGCGGTACAAAACCCTTGCCCTCGGCCTTACCGTTTTCGGGCTCGGCTCCCTGGCCTCGGCCCTGTCGGGGTCGACCCACCTGCTCATCGCCACCCGCGCCTTCATGGGCATCGGCGGGGCGTTCATCATGCCGTCGACGTTGTCCATCATCACCAACGTGTTCACCGATCCGGTGGAACGGGGCAGGGCGATCGGGATCTGGGCGGGCGTGGCCGGGCTCGGTATCGGTGTCGGTCCAGTCGCCGGCGGCTTCCTACTCAGCCACTTCTATTGGGGCTCGGTCTTCTTCGTCAACCTGCCGATTGTCGCGGTGGCTCTCATCGGCGGCTGGTTCCTCGTGCCCGATTCCAGGGACCCGAGCGCCCCCCGCCTCGACCCGGTCGGCGCCGTCCTGTCGATCGTCGGTCTGGCCTCGCTGCTGTGGGCGGTAATCGAGGCCCCCATCAAGGGGTGGGGGTCGACGAGCACCCTGGCCGGCCTGGCGGCGGGCGCCGTGGTCCTGGCGGCCTTCGTGTGGTGGGAGTTCCGCTACTCGAGCCCCATGCTCGACATGCGATTCTTCAAGAACCCCCGGTTCACCGCAGCCAGCGTGGCCATCTCCCTGACCTTCTTCTCACTGTTCGGCTCGCTGTTCGTGCTGACCCAGTACCTCCAGTCGGTCCACGGTTACAGCCCCTTGCGGGCCGGCGCCCTTCTCATTCCCCAGGCGGCGGTGCTGATGGTCGCGGCCCCCTGTTCGTCCTCCCTGGTACAGCGGCTGGGCAACAAGGTGGTCGTCGGTTTCGGCCTGCTCGTGGTCGCCGTGGCTTTGGCCGCCTTCACCCTGCTCGAGGCGCAGTCGCCATTGTGGGAGATCGTCGCGGTCTCCATGGTGATGGCGGTCGGTATGGGCAACGTCATGGCTCCAGCCACCGACTCCATTATGGGCTCACTGCCCCGAGAGAAGGCGGGTGTCGGGTCGGCCATGAACGACACCACGCGCCAGACCGGGGGCGCCATTGGCGTCGCCGTGCTCGGCTCGATCCTGGCGTCGAAATTCCGGGGGACCATCGCCAGGGAGGGGGTGGCGCACCATCTGCCGGCGGCTGTGATCACCGCCATCAAGTCCGACGTCGGCACCGCCCTACGAGTGGCCCGCACCCCTGCTGGCGCCCCCTACGCACCGGCCATCGGGTCGATCGCCCGGCACAGTTTCATCGTGTCGTTCCACCTGGCGTCGTTGGTGGCCGCGTTTGTCATCCTGCTGGCCGCGGTGGGCGTGTTCGTCTGGCTCCCGGCCCGGGCCAGCGACGACCCCCGCCCAACCCGGGGCGCCGCGGTTGACAGCGATCGGGCCTCAGCCTCCACCGACGCCCTCCACGGCGGCGCCCCGATGCCACCCGACGAACGAGTGCCCGCCACCGAGGGAAAGCTCACCTGACCCCGTCGCCGTGGGTCCTCCGGTTCCACGAACTGATCCCTCCCGACGGCCCCATCCTCGATGTGGCGTGCGGCGGGGGCCGCCACACCCGATTCTTCCTGGAGCGCGGTCGGATGGTCGTCGCCATTGACCGCGATCTCACGGGCTTGGCCGATCTGCTGGCCCACCCCGGACTGGAGGCGATCGAGGCCGACCTCGAAGACGGCCGCCCATTTCCCCTCGCGGGCCGGCAATTCCCGGCCATGGTGTGCACCAACTATCTCCACCGACCGCTACTCCCGGCGCTAGTGGCGGCGGTGGCTCCCGGCGGCATCTTCATCTACGAGACCTTCACCCAGGGCCACGAACGGCTGGGGCGGCCCCGGCGGCCCGAGTTCATCCTGCAGCCGGGCGAACTCCTGGCGGCGGTGGCCGGCCAACTGCACGTCCTGGCCCATGAGGAGGTCCTGGTCGAACGACCGGATCCAGCCCTGGTGCAGCGCATCGCGGCGCTTCGGGAGGTTCTGCCATGATGCGCGGGGCGCCGCTGCCGGTAGGCGGAACTCATCCGCGAGGTCGCCGACACCAAATCGACTGAGCCGGGTCCGCCGGGGAATGTCGACGGGCGAGCGACGTAAACACCGCCTTGGCGCAAGGGTTTCCCCCCTGCCGGGGGCCAGCACCCCGGGCTGCCATCGCCAGTTACACGGGTGGCAACAGGTGGAGATCGAGGCCAAAGCTGTCTCGGTAACAGCGACGGAGTTCGTCGTCACTCTCAAGTTCTCGTTCCTGGCGGCCACCGTCCTCGGACACGATCAGAGTCCGGTCCCGCAGGGTCACCCGACCACGGGCCGTCGCCAGCGAGCAGATGGTGTTCTGGGTGAAGTGGGTCGGCGGCGTCTGGTGGAAGCGACACATTTCCTCGAAGGCGGACAGCGGCTGAGCCTCGAGTGACAGCCGGTACTGGGGGACTCCGTGGCGCCACAGGTCCACCACCTTGGTGCCTGCCGGGGTATCCACCAGACGGAACAGGCCACTGGGATCGAGATGGTCGACGCCGGTGGCGAGCGGCAGCGGTTCCAGGTGGTTGTCACCGAAGCCAACATCCGCCAACCACGGGTCCGCGAGGTGGACCCGGAGCACCATGTGGTCAAAGTGCCGTCCCGGCTGGCCTTCGGGGTTGAAAACCCCAGCTTCCAGAAAATCGACCCGGTAGCCCAGCGAGCGGAGCAACCACGCAAAGCCGCCGTTCAGCTCGTAACAGAACCCGCCCCGGCGGCGGACCACGATTTTGGCGACTATCTCCACCTCATCGAGAACGATCGGTTCGCCCAGATGGATGCTGAGATTCTCGAACGGGACATGTTCCAGATGGGCCCGGTGCAGCCGGCACAGGCCCTCGAGATCCGCGGGGCCGGTCCAGTCGACGCCCAAGCGATCCAGATATCGACCCTGCATCCAGCCGGACATGGAGCCAAGTCTGGTCGAACCCGGAGGCGGATGGCCCGAGACGTCATGCCCGGTGGTGGTGGCCCGAAGGAAAGGCGGTTCCCATGCGGGTCAGGTTGGGCTCTACCTCCCGGGCGGGCCGTGGGCGGCGGCGGCGGGGGGCGGGCCTGGGCGATCTACTCGGGATCGGTTCCCTCGAGAGCCCGGTCGACCACCACCGTTGATGGATATTGGCTCCCCCTCGAGCCACCAGCTTTCACCCGCCGCCGGGTCGAAGCCACCGTTGACGGATATTGGCTCGCTGTGGAGCCGCCAGCCTTCACGCGCCGACGGCAGCCGAGGGGGTGAAGCCACCGTTGACGGATATTGGCTCGCCGTGGAGCCGCCAGCCTTCACGCGCCGACGGCAGCCGAGGGGGTGAAGCCACCGTTGACGGATATTGGCTCGCTGTGGAGCCGCCAGCCTTCACGCGCCGACGGCAGCCGAGGGGGTGAAGCCACCGTTGACGGATATTGGCTCGCCGTGGAGCCGCCAGCCTTCACCCGCCGAGGACAGCGACGGGTGAAGCCACCGTTGACGGATATTGGCTCGCTGTGGAGCCGCCGGAGCCGCCAGCCTTCACCCGCCGACGGCAGCCGAGGGGCGAACCCCGCCCGTTTCTCGCCCGCGCGACCCGATCGCCGACCGGTCCTCCTAGGGCCAGCCACTTCGACGAGGGCGTGGGGCTGCCTACGGCGAAGGTCCGCCCCGGGCGCCCACCACGCCGACAGCGCCGCGAAGCCCGACGCAGCCGACGCGGGTGACGCGGTCCTGGCAGTCGATACAACCCACGCAGGCGAGGCAACGCTTCCTGCCACAGCGACGCTGGCGGCGGTCGCCATCGATTTCGCAACCGCGACCGACATTGCGGTCCTGGAACTGCCCGCCACCGACACAGCCGGCCCGACGGCGGGACTCCGCGTCACGCGTCCTTCTTAGCTCATCGGCGAGAATCCTGCGGCACCTACCATTGGGGAATGGGGCGCCCAATCCGTGTCGCGCTGGCCCTCGGCAGCGGCGGCGCCCGTGGCTATGCCCATATCGGCGCCATCAACGCCATCGAGGAGCGGGGCTTCGACATCGTCACGGTCGCCGGGGCGTCCATGGGTGCCCTGGTCGGCGGGCTGTACGCGGCCGGAAAGCTCGAAGGCTACACCGAGTGGGTCCGGAGCTTGACCCAGCTCGATGTCATCCGCCTCATGGATTTCTCGATCTCGGCGCCGGGCGTCATCCGGGCGGAGAAGGTATTCAGCCGGGTACGGGAGTTGACCGAGGGAGTCCTGATTGAGGACCTTCCGGTGCCGTTCACGGCGGTGGCGACCGACCTGTACGCCCGGAAGGCGGTGTGGTTCCAACGGGGCCCGCTCGATGTGGCGCTGCGGGCGTCGATCTCGCTACCGGGCGTGTTCACCCCGGTGATGTTGAACGGCCGCCTGCTGGTCGACGGCGGCCTCATGGATCCCATCCCTATCGCGCCCACGACCTCGGCCCGGGCCGATATAACGATCGCCGTCGATCTGGGGGGCGGCCGGGGGTTCAACGATGGAGCACCGGTCTACGAGAGTGCCGAGGAGGGCCCCATCGACGAGTGGCTTGAGCGATTCCGGCGGGGAACCTCCCATCTGCTCGACCGGGACCTGGTCCGCTCGGTGATCAGCCGCTTCGGTGGTTCGCCCAACTCGCCCCTGCCACGCGAGGTGCTGGCCCCACTGGACGGCGAGGCGGTCGACGTGCTTCCGGCGGGCATGAGCAAGTTCGACGTGATGAGCCAGTCCCTCCAGGCCATGCAGACCGTCCTGGCCCGGTACCGGTTGGCAGCCAATACCCCTGATGTACTGATGACGGTGCCCCGCGACGCCTGCCGGTCGCTGGACTTCCACCGGGCCACGGAAATGATCGAATTGGGCCGCAGCCTGATGTTGGCGGCGCTCGACCAGGCGGCCCCGCCGGGGGCGGAACCGCCGGAGTAGGGGCGGGGCCAGTCGCCTAGGCGGCGCGGAGCCCGTGCTCGCCCAGGGTCCCCACTGCCAGGCCCCGGCCGGCGAACAGTTCAGCCATTGCCGGCAGCGCCCCCAGGGTGGACCGCCAGCTTTCGGGCGCCGAGGTGCAGTCGGAATCGTGCAGCAGAACCGTGGCTCCGGGCCGCAGTCCTCCGGCGACGTCGGCGACCACTGTCGACGGTGTCGCCTCGCGCCCGCCAGTCCCGCCCCCACGTCGTCCACAGCACGGGACGCAGGCCCAGTTGGTGGGCCCCGGCCAGGCTGCCCGCCGAGAGCGCCCCATAAGGCGGCCGGAACCACGCCGGGCTCACGCCGGTGGCCTCGGCGATGCTGTCCCGGGCCCGGGCCAGGTCGGCTCGGATGGCCGCCGGCGACCGCTGGAGGTGGCTGCGGTGCTCGTCGCCGTGCACGCCGACCTCATGGCCCCGGGCGGTCAGCTCGGCGGCCAGCGACGGGGCCCGGCGCACCATGGGGCCGAGCAGGAAGAAGGTCGCCCGCCAGCCCAAACGATCCAACTCGTCCAGGATGGCCGGGGTGGAAAGCGGGTCGGGCCCGTCGTCGAAGGTCAGCGCGACATGATCCGCCTGTCCAATGCCGGCCAGCCCCGGGGTGGCCCAGCACCGCAATCCCCGCCAAGTGGTGACCCCGGGCAGGAGATGGCCGAGAGCGGTACCGGCGACGACGGCTCCGCCGCCCGCCAGCAACAACCTGCTGGTCTTCACGCCAGGTCCGTCAGTGGGGCGCCCGAGAGGTTGGCCTGAGCCAGCATGTCCGTGAGCCGGGACAAAGTGGCTTCCATCTGCTGATTGCTGGCCTTGGCCCCTTTGACCAGGTAGGTGTGGCGGGCGGTCAGATGGACGGGCGGGTCGTCGTCGGCCGGATCGAGAACCCGATCGGGGACCACCGTCTTGTTGTGGGCCCCGTAGCAGGCCATCAGATCGAAGGCGTTGAGCCGCCGCCCCGGAACGAAGGTCTTGACCGGTTCCCCTGCGATCTGGGCCAGCAAGTGACTGGCCGCCACGTCTCCGTTGGCCCGGGTCCACGGGGACTGGCCGATCCTGTGGCCCTGGCTGTCGAGTCGGGCCCCGGCGCCGCCATTGGCGACGGCCACCCCGAGGCTGACCAGGCGTTGGATATCAGCGGGGTCCTTGAGCGCCGTTTGCTCGTCCACGACCGCGGTGGCGTGCAGGACCGCCAGCTGGTGGGCGATGACCGGATCGATCAGCTGCGACTCTCCCAGGCGGACGCCGAGGTAGGCCACATTCCCGGAGTGCCTCGGGGGTTGCGCCACCCCGGCACCGTAGGCCGTGGCGACACCGACGCCGGACGTGAGGCCCGCCCAGATCAGCGGGACGGCAGCCACCAAGGCCGCGATCCGGGCGACCGCCAGCGAGGGTCGCCGGGGTCGGCGCCGAATGTCAGGGGCAGCGCCGTCCGTCCCGGTAGGCGCCTGGGCGCCCCCGTCAAGGTCGTCGTCACCGTGATCGTGATCATCGTCCGAGTCCGCCTGGTCGACGGCAGCCGCTACCGGGCTGAGCGCGGGCAACGGCACTACCGCGGCCCCGGCGCCACCCGCAGCCCCGCCACCGGCGGCAGCACCCGCACTGGCGGCAGTTCCGGCACCGGTGGCAGCCCCACCCGCAGCCCCGCCACCGGCGGCAGCCCCGGCTCCCGCAGCGGCGACCGGGGCCGGCTGCGACGCAGCGGCGTCGGGCCCCTTGGCGGGTCGGATGGGCACGATCGGTGCCAGCCGCTCGCCGTCGGCCCCGTCCGCCCCGTCGGCGCCGTCGGCCCCGTCGGCACCGTCGGCACCGTCGGCACCGTCGGCACCGTCGGCACCGTCGGCACCAGCGGTTTCCGCCATCCGGGCGTCGCCGCCCCCGAGGTCGGCCTGGGCCAGGAGAGCCCGCAGCTCCTCGGCGGGGTCGAAGGCGACCCCGTCCGCCACCCCGGCCCACTGGTCGACGTCGAAGTCGGCCGAGCCGCCGCCCACCGCGGCCAGCAGATCCCGATCCGCCAGCCCCTCGGGCCCGACCAGGGCCGCGTACTCCACGTAGCGGGTGGGATCGGAAACGAACATGGCCCGCCCGGCGTCGATCATGGCCTGACGGGCGGTACCCGGTGTCGTGACCTGGTCGAGCAGGGCCAGCAGCTGGGGTCGGCTACGGGCCACCCGGCTGACGCCCGCCGCCTGCATCTCGGCCGTGTTCTCCTTGCCGTGCCCGGCAATGGGCCGGAAGCTGATGACCGGCAGCCCGACTGAAAGCGCCTCCATGGCGGTCAGCCCGCCCGCGTTCTCGACCAGGGCGTCGGCGGCCGCCATCAAGGCCGGCATCTCGTTGGTCCATCCCAGGGCCCGGCCTCCGGGGATGTGGCTCAGCCGCTCCCGCAGCCGGTCGTCCCGGCCGCACACCACGATGGGGACGAAACGCCCGCTGGTCGCGATGGTCCGGAACGTGTCGGCCACGTCCCCCACGCCCCACGAGCCGGCCACGATGAGCACCGCCCGGTCGATGGGCGCCAGCCCGAGCCCGGCCCGGGCGGCTTCTCGATCCTGGCTGTGCGCGAATCGGGGCGACACCAGGGGGCCGGTGGCGATCGTGGACCGGCCGCTTTTGGCCTCGGCCACCGCGGCCGGGCGGGAATGCACGGTCAGGTTGAGGTCGATCCCGGGGTGCGTCCACAGGGGATGGACACCGAAGTCGGTGATGAAGTTGATCGCCGGCAGCCGGAGCCGGCCCGCCTCCCGCAGCTGGCCCAGCACGACCGAGGTCAGGGGATAGGTCGACACGATCACCTCGGCCCGGTACTCGCTGGCCCAGCGCAGCAGATGGGGGCCCGTCAGCCGGGCCATGAAATGCCCGAGTGGCGGGCACAGGGCCGGCAACAGGTACCACAGCCGGTAGGTCAGGTCATAGCTCCAGGCCGCGTACTTCATCTGGAACTCGTAGCTGGACTTGAGAAGGGCGCCGATGTGCAGCGGCGGGCAGGTAAGGAAGTCCCGCATCTCAGCCTCGTGCCCCTCAGCCTTCAGCCGCCTCACCAGCTCACGAGCCGCGCCGTCATGGCCGGCTCCCATGCTGGCGGAGACCACCAGAACGCGGGTCCGCACGGACGAGAGGATAGCGTTCGGGTCTTCCGAATCTCTGGCAAAAACCAGGAAACCTCCGATCGGCTACCTGCCAAATTGACCCTCGACATCGAGACCCTTGTCTGTGCCATCCGGGGCCATGTGATCCCGGCATCGCGGGTGGCCGTGCTCCAACCCGAGGATCGGGGCTTCGGTATCGACGTTCATCCGACCTGGCGGATCAGTCGCTGCCTGCGTTGCGACGCCTGGATCGGGGGACCCCCGCCCGAGGCGCCCGAACACGACCGCCTCCCCCCCGTCCACCAGCTCGACCTCCCCCGGCGGGGCCATCCGCTGCGCCAAGCCGTGATCCTGCGGATCATCTCCGTGGAGCGGGCCATCCACGCCGTGATCTTCGCTGCCATCGCCATCCTCGGCGTAGTGCTCCGCAGCCACCTGGCCAACGCCCAGGGCGCGGTCCAGCGCTACCTCGAAACCCTGGCCCGCACCGAGGCGCAGACCGGGCGGGTCAACAACCACAGCATCTTGGCCCGGGAGGGGACGGCGTTCCTCCACCTGAAGAGTTCCACGCTCGAGGTGCTGATCATCACCGCCGCCATCTACGCCATTGTGGAGGGAACCGAGGCGGTCGGCCTCTGGTGCGAGAAGCGGTGGGCCGAGTACCTGACGGCGCTGGCCACGGCCGGCTTCGTGCCCTTCGAGATCCACGAGTTGGTGAAAAGGGTCACTGTCGTCCGGGCCGGCGCCCTCGTCGTGAACGTGGGGATCGTGGTCTACCTGGTGTTCGCCAAGCATCTCTTCGGCGTGAACAAGAGCCGGGCCGAGGGCGGTCCCGGAGACTTGCCGGCCGCGGGCTCCGTCTTTTCCCCCCCATTCTGAACACCAGATATACCGTGAGGGCATGCGAGTGCCGCTTACCCTCGACCACTTCATCAACCGAGCCGCCCGGGTGTACGGGGACCGCATCGCGGCGGTCGATGAGCCCTCCACCACGGGCTCGTTGGGGGCGATCACCTACACCGACCTGGCCAACCGGGCCCGGGGCATGGCCCGGGCGCTCGACGAGATGGGCGTGGCCCACGGCGAGCGGGTGGCCATCGTCAGCCCCAACTCGTCCCGGATGCTGGTCTCGTACTACGGCGTCAGCGCCTACGGGCGGGTGCTGGTCCCCATCAACTTCCGGCTCAACGCCGAGGAGGTGCAGTACATCGTGGAGCACTCCGGGGCGTCGGTGCTGCTCGTCGACCCGGAATACGACGAGGGCCTGAGCTCGGTCACGGCCAAGGAACGCCTCGTGCTCGACGGGCGCGCCGACCGGGACCTGTTCGCCCCGCTGGCGGCGGGCGGCCCGTCGTCGGGCCGGCCCCTGCGGTGGGAGCCCGACGAGGACGCCACGGCCAGCATCAACTACACCAGCGGGACCACCGCCCGGCCTAAGGGGGTGCAGCTGACCCATCGCAACTGCTGGCTCAACGCGGCCGTCTTCGGATGGCAGACGTCGGTCACCGACAGGGACGTCTACCTGCACACCCTGCCCATGTTCCACTGCAACGGTTGGGGGATGCCCTACGCCGTCACCGCCATGGGCTGCCCCCAGATCGTGGTGCGCAAGGTCGACGGAGCCGAGATCCTGCGGCGCATCGCGGCCCACGGTGTGACGCTCCTCTGCGGCGCCCCGGCGGTCGTGGCGGCGGTGCTCGAGGCCGCCACCCGGCGCCGGGCTCGCGGCGAGGAGGTCCCAGGCCGGGGCCGGGTGCGCATCGTGGTCGCCGGGGCGCCCCCGCCATCTAAGGTGATCGAACGGGTGGAGGCCGAGTTGGGCTGGGAGTTCATCCAGATCTACGGGTTGACCGAGACGGCGCCCCTGCTCACCATCAACCGGGCGCCCGCCGAGTGGGATTCGCTCACGACCGAGGAACGGGCCCGGCGCCTGTCTCGGGCGGGCGTGCCTGCGGTCGGCGTCGAGATCGACGTGTCGGGCGACGGCGAGGTGCTGGCTCGGGCCAACCATGTGTTCGCCGGGTACTGGGAGCAGCCCGAGGAGACCGCGGCCGCCCTCGACGGTGGGTGGTTCCACACCGGTGACGGCGGCCATTTGGAGGAAAATGGCTACCTGGTCATTTCCGACCGGAAGAAGGACGTGATTATTTCCGGCGGCGAGAATGTGTCGTCCATCGAGGTCGAGGACTGTCTGTATCAGCACCCGGCGGTGGCGGAGGTCGCGGTGATCGGGGTACCAAGCGAGAAGTGGGGCGAGACAGTTACCGCCTTGGTCGTGCTGCGGGCCGGTTCGAATGCCGATGAGAAAGAATTGATCGATTTCACCCGATCCCGCCTGGCGCATTTCAAGTGCCCCACGTCCATCGAATTCCGGGAAAGCCTGGTGCGCACGGCCACGGGGAAACTGCAGAAGTTCAAGCTGCGACAGCAATATTGGGAGGGCCGGGAACGCCACGTGAATTAGGAGGTTCGGAAAAGGGGCGGGTGCCGGCTTGGCCGTCGCCATTACTCCCTCCGAGGGACCGTTCTCCCGGTACATTCCGGCGCCCCCCGTTCCTGGCGGTCGCAACCGCTATGACAATGATGGCAGTGGGCGTTCATTATCTGGGGCTTGTCGTCGACCGGCGTGGGGCAGCGCCGGCTGCGGCAGTACCCTCTGGCGGTGCCGGACGAAGAGCTGGCCGCCGGGGACTTCTCGTCCTGGCTGGCCGAGATGCGGGCCGCCCTGGGCGGTGAAGGGGGCGCCGACGTGCCCTGCCGCGGCTGTACTGCGTGTTGCACCTCGTCGCAGTTCGTGCACATCGAAGCGGATGAGACCGACACCTTGGCGCACCTGCCGGCGGAGCTGTTGTTCCCCGCACCCCGGGCTCCGAAGGGGCACGTGGTGCTGGGCTACGACGAGCGGGGCCACTGCCCGATGCTGATCGACAACCGGTGCTCCATTTATGAGCACCGTCCCCGGGCCTGCCGAACCTACGACTGCCGGGTGTTCGCCGCCTCGGGGGTCGAACTCATCGATGCCGCCAAGGTGGCCATCGCCCGCCAGGCGGCGCGATGGCGTTTCGACTTTCCTACCGCCGCTGACCGTGACCAGTTTGAAGCAGTCCGGGCGGCGGCCCGCTCGTTGGAAGACGAGGCGGCAGGAGGGCGACCGCCGACGGCCACCCAACTGGTGGTCCGGGCGATCGAGACGTACGAGACATTTCTTCATCCCGGCGGTGACCACGCCCCACAGGTGACCTGAGCGGCAATACCGACCTCGCCTGCGCACGAGCCATTTCGGGCTACACCACTTGACGAACGCCCGTGCCGTTATACCGTCGCAGCATGAGCCTCTCGGAGAAGGATCTCGAATTCCTCCGCAACCACCACTCGGCGGCCATGATCACCGTCGCCAGGGACGGGGTGGCCAAGGCGTCGCGGGTAGGTGTCGCCCTGGTCGACGGCCAGCTGTGGAGCAGCGGGACCGAGGACCGGGTCCGCACCACGCGCCTGCGGCGCGACCCCCGCTGCACCTTGTTCGTCTTCGACGAAGGGTTCGGCTGGCTGGCCCTGGAAACCACCGTCACCCTGCTCGACGGGCCCGACGCCCCCGAGCTCAACCTGCGCTTGATGCGGCAGATGCAGGGCAAGGCGACGGGACCGGTGAGCTGGTTCGGCGGGGAACTCGACGACGACGCCTTCTTGCAGAAGATGGCAGACGAGGGCCGCCTCATCTATCAGTTCGAGGTGGGGCGGGCTTACGGCATGCACTGACCGCCGGACCCCCGTCGCGCCCCGGCCGGACGAAGATCGTCCGGCCGGGAGTGACTACTCGATGATGTGACCCCTCCAGGAGGGTCCTAGGAGGGCGGGGTGATGGAGAACGGCTGCTTGGGGGCGGTGACCACCACGGTGCCGATGATCTTGTCAGCCAAAGTCTGCTTCTCCTTGTCCCAGAGTGGGAACAGCCACCCGATGCCGCAGATGATGCCGTCGACGATATGGGCGAAGTGACGTGCCACTCCCATACCGGCTCCGATCGGCTGGCCGGTGGCCTTGCTCACCCCCCGCAGACCGATCATCCGCATTCCCGGCGTGGACCCGACCTGGCCGAACTGAATGGCGAGATAGATCCCGTAGGCGAGACCCACCAGGTAGAGCAGAAGGGCGAGGGCCAGGGGCAGGACCTGGGCGATGATATTCAGGACGATGATGGGGCCGATGTCGATCAAGAAGCCGAGGGCCCGCTGGGGCCACTCGGCCAGTTGGCCGGGAGCGCCCGACGAGGCCCCGTAGCCGGGCGACTGCCCATAGCCACCTTGTGGAGGGTAGGCCCCGGGAGGCGGCGGGTAGCCGCCCGGAGGCGGGTAGCCCCCCGCAGGCGGAGGTGATTGGCCCCCAGCGGGCGGATAGCCCCCGGGCGGCGGATTCCCCCCCGGCGGCGGTGGGGGCTGGGAGCCGTAAGGGTCGTACGGTGGCTGGTCGCTCACTGAGACCTCTCCTTTCGTGACCCTCAAGACGGTACATCGGTGAGAGTCGCGGCGAAGGGAAAGTTGCTCCGACGTCCAGTGGGCGACGCCGCCTCCGCACTGCGATCACATGTGGACGAGCTTGAACGCGGCCCCATTGGGATCGGCGGCCGTCGCCAGGCGTCCGTAGGGCGTGTCCTCGGCCGGCTGCAGGATCGAGCCGCCCATGGCGACGACCTTCGCCAGGGTGGCATCGGTGTCGGCGGTCCCGAAGTAGACCGACCAGTGGGAGGGCGCCCCTTCGGGGAGGTAGCCGGAGGCGTCCATGATCCCGGCCATCATCGACTCGCCTTGACCGAGCGTCGTGTACCGCAGCTCCGGCGTGTCGCTGGCGACGTAGGTGTCCCAGCGGAAGACGTTGCGATAGAACTCGACGGCGCCGTCGTAGTCCCTCGTGGCCAGCTCGAACCAACTCGGTGCACCGTCTTCGCCGATGATCCCGAATCCCTTGTGCCGGCCGGGTTGCCACAGCCCGACGGCGGCGCCGGCGGGGTCGGTGACCACGGCCAGGCTGCCCAGGTCGCCGACATCCATGGCCGCCGCCACGATCTGGCCTCCGTTGGCGGCGGCGGTGTCGGCGGTCTTGCGGGCGTCGTCAGTGGCGAGGTACACCGACCACACGTCCGAGACGCCCATCCCGGGCTGGCTGGCCATGCATCCGGCCACCAGGACGCCGTCCTTGCTGTAGCTGAAATAGCCGCCGAACTCCTCGGCCGGCGCCTCGGCGACCCAGCCGAACAGCTCGCCGTAGAACGTCTTGCTGAGCTCGGTGTCAGACGTCATCAGATCGACCCAGCAGGGCGCTCCGACCGGGGCGGTCTCTCGTGCGGGCATCGTGTCTCCTTGGGTTGTGTCGTGTTGTCATCCGTCTGACGCCTCAGTGGTCGGGAACTCATCGGTCATCCTGCGGTGATTCGCCCCGTCGGGATGCGGTCCTTGACGGGGCCTGCACCCTCTGCCGGGACGGGCTCGTCTCCCTGGCCCATGCCACGGCGCCCGCCCCAACAGGCGCGTTTAGAGTGAACGGGGTGCCCATTGGCGTGGGACTGGTCGGCTTCGGTGGCGCCGGCGAGGGTTTGCACGCGCCGCTCATCGAGGCCACCGAGGGGATGGAGCTGGCCGCTGTCGTCACGTCGGACCCGCAGCGGCGACGCCGGGCTGTCGCCGCCTATCCCGCGGTTGCCCTATTCGACGACGTAGCCGGCCTGCTGGCGGCGGGCCATGATCTCGGTCTCGAAATGATTGTCGTGGCGGCCCCCAACCGGGCCCACGAGCCGGTCGCCCTGGCGGCCGTGGAGGCGGGGTACGCGGTCGTAGTCGACAAGCCGTTGGCGACCACGGCCGCCGCCGGGCGCCGGGTGGTAGCGGCCGCCGAGGCGCGCGGGGTGGTGCTGAGCGTGTTCCAGAACCGTCGCTGGGACGGCGACTTCCTTACGGTGTGCCGCTTGCGGGACGCCGGGGTCTTCGGTCAGGTGTTGCGATTCGAGTCCCGCTTCGAACGCTGGCGGCCCCAGGTGAGCGCCGACCGATGGCGCGAGCGGGCCGATCCTGAGGAGGGCGGCGGTCTCCTGCTGGATCTGGGGAGCCATCTGGTCGATCAGGCCCTGTTCCTCTTCGGGACGCCCACCTCCGTCTACGCCGAGCTCAAGGCGCGCCGGCCCGGCGCCGCCGTCGACGACGACGTCTTCATTTCGCTGACCCACCCAGGAGGCGTGATCTCCCACCTGTGGGCCAGCGCGGTGGCGGCCCGGCCAGGACCCCGTTTCCGGGTGCAGGGGGATCGGGCCGGCTATGTGGCGTACGGGATGGACGTCCAGGAAATGGCGTTGGCGGCCGGCGAGCGACCCGGCGGCGAGGACTGGGGGCGGGTCCCCGAGGCGCGATGGGGCACCTTGGGGGCGGGCGACGAGGTCCACCCGGTTCCGAGCGAAAAGGGGGACTACTGCCGCTTCTACCAGGGTATGGTCGCTGCCCTCACCGAGGGCGGCCCACCGCCGGTGCCTCCTTCAGAGGCGCTGGGGTGTTTGGAAATCCTCGACGCTGCCCGCCTCGCCGCCGCCACCGGCCAGATAGCGCATCTGCAGCCCCGTTGACGAGTAGCCCCTGCCTCGACGCCGCCCGAGGGCCTCAGCGGCGGCCGCCCAGGCGGCGGTCGGCGATGAGGTCCGCGACCAACCCTGTCCAGCCGGTCTGGTGGGACGCCCCGAGGCCTTTGCCGGTGTCGCCGTGGAAGTATTCGTGGAACGGGATCAGGCCCTGCCATGCCGGATCGGTCTGAAAGAGCTCCTGCTCTCCGAGCACCGGGCGCCGCCCGTCAGGCCCCGGCACGAACAACGCCACCAGCCGGTGGGCCAGCTCGTCGGCCACCTGGGACAGCGTCATCCGGTGGCCCGACCCGGTCGGGAGCTCGATGGTGAAATCGTCACCGAGACTGGCATGGAAGCGGTCCAACGCCTCGATGAGCAGGTAGTTGAGCGGGAACCAGACCGGCCCCCGCCAGTTGGAGTTGCCGCCGAACAGGTAGTTGGTCGACTCCGCCGGTTCGTAGTCGAGGGTGCTCAACCGGCCCTCCAGGTTGAGGGTCAGGGGCTGCGCCCCGTGCCGGCGGGACAGCGACCGCAAACCGTTGGGAGACAACAGCTCGGCCTCGTCGAGGGCCCGGCTCAAGATGCGCCGCAGTTGCTCCGGGCTGACGACCGACAGCAGCCGGGAATCCTCCGCCTGGGCGTCGGCGATGTGGGCGACGCAACTGGCGAACGAGGGCTTGTTGGCCAGGAACCACCGCATCCGGCCCGCGAACTCGGGGAGGCGGTGCAGGACGTCGGCCTCCAGCACGGTGACCGCGAACAGGGCCACCACGCCGACCATGGAGACGGCCCGGATGGGCTCGTGGGAGCCGTCCTGGAAATGGAGGACGTCGTAGAAGAACCCGTCCTCCTCGTTCCAGAGCTCCTGGGTCCGCATCGCCGAGGCGATATAGGTGAAGTGCTCGAAGAACTTGGTGGCGACATCCTCGTAGACCGGGTCCTGGGCGGCCAGGGTGAGGGCGATCTCGAGCAGGTTCAGGCAGTACATGGCCATCCATGCGGTGCCGTCGGATTGCTCCAGATAACCGCCGACGGGAAGCGGCTTGGAACGGTCGAAGAGGCCGATGTTGTCCAGCCCGAGGAATCCCCCCTCGAAGACGTTGTTGCCCTCGGCGTCCTTGCGGTTGACCCACCAGGTGAAGTTGAGGGTCAACTTGTGGAAGATGCGCTCCAGGAAGTCGAGGTCGCCACCACCGGATTCGCCCCGCTCGGCCCGGGCCGCGGCGTCGATCTCAAAGACCCGCAGGGCCGCCCACGCCTGGACGGGTGGATTGACGTCATCGAAGCTCCACTCATATGCCGGGAGCTGCCCGTTGGGGTGCATGTACCACTCCCGGCCCAGCAGGATCAGCTGGGATTTGGCGAACTCCGGGTCCAGATGGGCCAGGGCGACGCAGTGGAAGGCCAGGTCCCAGGCGGCGTACCACGGGTACTCCCAGGGGTCGGGCATGGAGATGACGTCGTGGTTGTTCAGGTGGATCCAGCCGCTGTTGCGGCCCCGCCGGCGCGACGGCGGGGGCGGAGGCTGGCCGGGATCGCCGTCCAGCCAGCGTTGGACGTCGTAGTGGAAGAACTGCTTGCTCCAGATCATCCCCGCGAACGCCTGGCGCATGACCGCCTTTTCGTCGCCGGTGGCGTCGGCGGGCGCCAGCGAGGCGTAGAACTCGTCCGCCTCGGCCCGGCGGGCGGCGACCACCCGTTCGAAGTCGCGGCCGAGCCGGGCGGGCCCGCCGGGGTTCGGCGGGGCGGGAGAAAAACGCAGCCGCAGCTCCGTCTCGCCCCCGGCGGGCACGCTCAGGTGATAGCGCAGGGCGGCCTTGGTTCCGACCTGGGCGGGGTTGACGGTGGCCGCACCGTGGACCACGTGCTCCCCGATTCCATCCTTGGGGAATGGGGGCCCGGAATCGGTTCGCCACAGTGCCGCGGCATTGCTCTCGTTGTCGCAAAACAAGGCGTCAACGGGGGCTGACCCGGGTCCGCCGGAGTCGAGAATCCATTTCCCCAACCGGTGTTGTTCGGCGACGAGCGTCGTACCGTCGGCGCCGGTCGACGCCACCGTGATGGTCGGTTTGCGGGTGTCGACGCCCCACGACCACAGGTTTCGAAACCACATCGTCGGCAGCACGTCGATCGTGGCCTCGTCGGGCCCCGCGTTGCGGACCGTGATCCGCCACAGCAGGTCGTCGGGGCCGTCTTTGGCCCACTCCACCTCGACCACCCAGAAGCGGGCGTCGGCGAACACCCCGGTGTCCACCAGTTCGTACTCCGGGTCGAGCCGGCCCCGGCGGCGGCTCTCGGCCAGGAGGTCGTCATAGGGGAACCGGGCCTGGGGGTAGTGGTAGCGCCATTTGAGGTAGGAGGCGGTGGGGGTGGCATCGAGATACCACCAGTACTCTTTGACGTCCTCGCCGTGGTTGCCCTGTGCCCCGGTGAGCCCGTACATGCGTTCCTTCAGGATCGGGTCCTGCCCGTTCCACAGGCCCAGGGCCAGGCACAGGGTCTGGCTCTCGTCGCACAGGCCCGCCATGCCGTCCTCGTTCCAACGGAAGGCCCGGCGGTGGGCGTCCTCGAAGGGGAAAAAGGTCCAGGCGTCGCCGTTGGCGCTGTAATCCTCCCGGACGGTGCCCCAGGCCCGCTCGCTCAGGTAGGGGCCCCACCGCCGCCACGCGACGGTCCCGGCGTCGGCCTCGGCCAGCCGGATCCGCTCGGCACACGGCTCGCCTCCGGAGCCGGAGCCGGGGCTGGGGCCGGGGCTGGGGCCGGGGACCGGGGCTGGGGCCGGGGCCGGGACCGGGGCCGGGGCCGGGATCGCTCGGGCTGTTTACCTCCATGGCCCGATCGTTGCCGAATTCTCGGGGACACGCACCGGTGGCGGGTCAAATCTCGGGGCGGGCGGACCAAGGCCATCCACCTCGGCGCCCAGTGACGACCCCTCCATTATCTGGCCGCGTCTCCGTACACTCGGAGAGTCCAGCACCAAAGACTCAGCGAAGTTGCGCGTGGTTGGAACAACTTCGCCTGCTGAAGCGTTATCATCCCTGTACTTACACCATTACAGAAGTAGGTGGTCATGGCTACTCTTGATACTTCGACCCTTCCGCTGGTCCCCCTCAACGCCGGCGTGGTTCTGCCCGGCATGATCGTGACCCTGGCTCTGGAGACCCCGGAGGCCCAGGCAGGCGTGGACGCGGCGACGGGTTCGAACCATCTCGTCGTCCTGGTGCCCCGGCTGTCGGAGGGTGGGGGCGACGCAGCCGCCACCTACGCCCGGGTCGGCACGGTGGCGCGAGTCGAAAACGCGGCCGACATGCCGGGCGGCTTCCGCGCCGCCATGGTCCGGGGACTGCACCGCGCCGTCATCGGCGCCGGCGTGGCGAGCACCGGCAACGCCCTGTGGGTGTCGCTGGAGCGGGCCGAGGAGACGGGCGCCCACAGCGACCGGTCGGCGGAGCTGGCCCGGGAGTACCGGGTGGTGGTCGAGAGCATCCTCGAGCAGCGCGGCGCCCGGCGCTTCGCCGAGTTGCTGCACGGCGTGACCGAGCCGGGCGCGGTCGCCGACACGGCGGGCTACTGGCCCGACCTGTCGCTCGAGCGAAAGGTCGAACTGCTGGAAACCCTCGACATTGAACTGCGCCTGGAGAAGGCGGTGCGCTGGGTGCGCGACCTGCTCGGGGAGCTGGAGCTGAAAGAGCGCATCCGCAGCGACGTCTCCGAGGGCATGGAGAAGACCCAGCGAGACTTCCTGCTGCGCCAGCAGCTGGCCGCCATCCGCAAGGAGCTGGGCGAAACCGACGAGAGCGGTGGCGCCGACGATTACCGCAAGCGGCTGGAGTCCTTGACGGCCCCCGAGGGCGTCCGCAGCACCATCGAGAAGGAAATCGACCGGTTGGAGCGCACCAACGACCAGAGCCCCGAGTCGGGCTGGATCCGGACGTGGCTGGACACCATTTTCGAGGTGCCCTGGGGCCATCAATCCGAGGACCGACTCGAGGTGGGTGCCGCCCGCGCCGTCCTCGATGCCGACCACACCGGCCTCGACGACGTCAAGGACCGGATCGTGGAATACCTGGCGGTTCGCAAGCTGCGCAGTGAACGGGGCCTCGACGCCCTGGACCAGGCCGATGACGGCACCAACGGAGTGAGTGTGAGCCGCCGGGGTACCGGCGGCATGATCCTCTCGCTGGTGGGCCCTCCCGGCGTGGGCAAGACCAGCCTGGGCGAATCGGTGGCCCGGGCCATGGGGCGGCGGTTCGTGCGGGTCGCCCTGGGCGGCGTGCGTGACGAGGCCGAGATCCGGGGTCACCGCCGCACCTATGTCGGTGCCATGCCGGGTCGCATTGTGCGCGCCCTCAAGGAGGCCGGCACCATGAACCCCGTCGTGCTGCTCGACGAGGTCGACAAGCTGGGCTCGGACTGGCGGGGCGATCCCTCGTCGGCCCTGCTCGAGGTGCTCGACCCGGCCCAGAACCACACCTTCCGGGATCACTACCTGGATGTCGACCTGGACCTGTCCAACGTCCTGTTCCTGGCCACCGCCAACATGGCCGAGCAGATCCCCGACGCCCTGCTGGACCGGATGGAGGTCGTCCACCTGGACGGCTACACCGAGAACGAGAAGGTGGCCATCGCCCGCGACCACCTGCTGGCCCGCCAGCTGCGGGCCAACGGCTTGACCGCCGGCGAGGTCGTCGTCAGCGACGAGGCCCTGCGCACCGTCGTCGCCGACTACACCCGGGAGGCGGGCGTGCGCTCGCTGGAGCGGGCACTGGGCAAGCTGCTGCGCAAGGCGGCGACCAAGCTGGCGTCGGCGCAATCGCCCGGGACCGACGACGTCGTCACCGCCGGGCCGATTGTCGTCGAACCCGCCGACGTGGCGACCTGGCTGGGCCGGGCCCGCTTCTTCTCCGAGGTGGCCGAGCGCACCTCGGTGCCTGGAGTGGCGACGGGCCTGGCGGTGACGGGAGCGGGCGGCGACGTGCTGTTCGTCGAGGCGACCGGCATGGCCGGCGACTCGGGGCTCACCATCACCGGGCAGCTGGGCGATGTCATGAAGGAGTCGGCGCAGATCGCCCTCTCCTACGTGCGCTCCCACGCCGAGGCGCTGGAGATCCCTACCGACGCCTTCGAGAAGCGGCGGTTCCACGTCCATGTGCCGGCCGGCGCCATCCCCAAGGACGGCCCATCGGCGGGGGTCACCATGACCACGGCACTCGTCAGCCTGCTGACCGACCGGGCCATCCGGCCCGAGGTCGGCATGACCGGCGAGATCACCTTGCAGGGCAAGGTGCTGCCGATCGGTGGCGTCAAGCAGAAAGTGCTGGCTGCGCACCGGGCCGGTCTGACCGAGGTCATCCTCCCGGCCCGCAACGGACCGGACCTGGATGACGTCCCCGAGGCGGTGCGGGAGCAGATGACGTTCCACCTGGCGTCGGACATCTCCCAGGTACTGGCCCACGCCCTGGTCGCCTAACGGCTGAGGGATGGGAAAAAAGGCCTCCCCGGTACCAGTCATCCGGCTGGGAGGGGAGGCCTTTTCGCGCTCCGGGGGGACGCGTACCCGACCAGCCGGCCACTATTGGGCCCCCCTGTCGTGCAGGGGAATACCAAAACCCTTACGAGAGAAGCGCGATCGAGCACACCACGGCGCGAATCCCTTATGCTGCAAGGAATCCCTCCTGGACAGCTGGCGCAGAAGCCGGTCCCGGCAGGTGAACTACCCCCCATATAAGGAGGCAACGGTTGAATAGGTCAGAGTTGGTCGAGTCGGTAGGAAATGCGACCGGACTTGACAAGCGGCAGGCGGAGAACGCGGTCAGGGCGGTGATCGACGCCGTGACCAATGAGATCAAGTCCGGGAGCAAGGTGTCGATCTTCGGTTTCGGAACCTTTTCCCCGACGTCGCGGGCGGCCCGGGTGGGCCGGAACCCTCAGACCGGCGCCGCGGTAAATATCGCCGCCAGCACGGGCGTGCGTTTCGCGCCCGCCACGGCGCTGAAGGCGCTGCTCAACCCCAAGCCCGCCGCCAAGAAGGCGACCAAGAAGTCGGCCGCCGCTTCCGCTCCCGCCAAGAAGGCGTCGGCGACGACCAAGAAGTCGGCGGCGGCCGCCGCGCCCCCGGCCAAGAAGGCAGCCGCGGCCAAGAAGTCGGACGCGCCCGCCGCCAAGAAAAAAAAGAAGTAGCCCGCCCTTACAAAGGGGAGATCCGTTTGAACGCCTCGCCTTGGGCGAAGCCCGCCTGGGCTCCGTGCTCGGCGAGGCGCTGGCGCATCCGGGCCCGGAACTGTTCGAACTCGTCGCCGGCGGTGGGATCGTCAATACCCATGGTCGAGCGGAACTGGCTCTGATGAGCCAGCAGGGCGGTCAGCTTGATGTCGGCGGAACCCGACACGTCCTCGACGTGGTCGGGTTGGTCGGCTTCCCACAGGAGCAGGTCGGTGGGCCGGTGGGGCTCGATGCCCTGCTCCGGGAAGAACTGGGGATCACGGGCGGCCACGATTCCGTCGGTCACCAGGAAACCGGCATGGCGATGATCGGGATGGAGGCGGTAGCGCCGCCACGGATCGTGGCCGAGGACGATGTCGGGCTTCGTCCTGCGGATCCAGTAGGCGATCTGCCAACGGGTTCGGAGGTCCGCCTCGAGCTCGCCATCACTGCGGCCGAGAAAGATGACGGGGTCTTTTCCTCCCAGGATCTCGGCGGCCGCTTGCTGTTCGGCCTGCCGGGTGGCGACCAGGGCGGCCAGGTCGGCGTCTCGGTCCCAGGTGCCTTTGGCGCCGTCGGTGCAGACCAGATGGCGGATGCGGCAGCCGGCCCCGGCCCATTTGGCCAGGGTGGCGCCGCAGCCGAACTCGATGTCGTCGGGGTGGGCGCCGATCGCCAGCGCGGTACCCGGGACGTCGAGATTTGTGGTGGTGCCGGTCACAGGACCTTGAGGTCGTCGGGTAGGTCCACGTCCCAGGAGAGGGAAGGTTCATGCGCCACCCGGGTGGGGAGCCCCAGGCGCCGGGCCTCTGCCAGGTGGCGGCCGAAGGAACCGGGGCCGTAGGAGAACACGAACCCGCAGTCGGTGGGCACGGCGATCACCGTCGTGCCCTCTTCCCGGCGGTCGGGCACCAGGGTGACCCCGGGCCAGTCGCCCACCGCGGTCAGGTCCTCGGCCAACGGTAGATCGGCGTGGGCAACGGTGACATGGGCCACCCCGAGGCGGGCCAGTTGCCCCACCCCGTCCTGGACGGCGTGGTTGAGGCCCCGCTCCGGCGCCCACACCACCAGCGCCCCGACGCTGCGGGCCCAGTCGGCGACCACGGTGTCGTCGCACACCACTGCCACCGGAAGGTGGCGCGCCGCGTGGACGACGCCCTCGGCCATGGCCCGGGCCAGCGCCGCCCGCTTCTCTGCGGTCAGGGCGGGGGCCAAGCGAACCTTGGCGACCGAGAAATCCTTCACCGGTATGAGCACCGCCCGAGGACCGAGGCGCAACCCTGCCCGCGGAGGATCCACCTACCGGAGTGTACTTCCGGGCTGCCGGGCACCGCCCTGTCCCTGCGGCCCCTCCAGTACCGTGGGGCGGAGATGGCCGCACGGGTGGCAGTCATAGGAGCCGGCTCCTGGGGCACGGCCGCGGCCTGCCTCGCCGCCCGCAACGTGGCGACTGTCCTGTGGGCCCGAAGCCCGGAACTGGCCGAGGAGATGGCCCGGACCCACGTCAACAAGCGCTATCTCCCCGAATACGCGCTGCACGACGACCTGGCCGTCACGTCCTCGCTGGACGACGCCTTGGATGGTGCCGACGTGGTCGTCATGGCAGTCCCGTCTCACGGCTTTCGTGCCGTGCTGGCCGAGGCGGTGCCCCTGATCCGGCCCGGGGCACCGGTCGTCAGCCTCAGCAAGGGGGTCGAGCAGGGGAGCCTGAAGCGGATGACCGAAGTGGTGGCCGAGCTGCTGCCCGGGCATCCGGCGGGCGTGCTGACGGGACCCAATCTGGCCAAGGAGATCATGGCGGGCCGGCCGGCGGCCAGCGTCATCGCCATGACGGACGAGGCGGTGGCCGACGACCTGCAGTTGGTGTTCACCACCCCCAGCTTCCGGGTGTACACCAATCCCGACGTGATCGGCTGCGAGGTGGCCGGTGCCCTGAAGAACGTGATGGCGCTGGCGGCGGGCATGTCCGACGGCATGGGCCTGGGTGACAACACCAAGGCCGCCCTCATGACCCGGGGCCTGGCCGAGCTGACCCGCCTCGGGGTCGCCCTGGGCGGCAGCCCGATCACTTTTATCGGCCTGGCGGGTATGGGGGACCTGATCGCCACTTGTATGAGCAAGCAGAGCCGCAACCGCCACGTCGGTGAGGAACTGGGCCGGGGTCGCCACATCGACGAGGTCATCGCCTCCATGAACATGGTGGCCGAGGGGGTCAAGACCTCCCGGGCGGTGGTGGCGCTGGCGGCCCGGCTGGAGCTGGAGCTGCCGATTGCGCAACAGGTGGCGGCAGTGGTCAATGGCGAGGCGACCGCCGCCGAGACCATACCGGCGCTCATGCAGCGCCAGATGAAGGCCGAGATGCACGGCATCGAGGTTCGTTGAGGGACCGAGACAAAACTACTTGGGGGGCGACGGTTGTCAGTTCCCCCGTCTCGCCAAGTGCGGCTTGCGGCTAGGCCGCCAAGTAGTTTTTGTCACGGGCCCTGAGCCGCTCGGTACCGTGACGGCGTGCGAATAGCCTTCGGCACCGACGAGGCCACGGCGCTCACCGACGCCATCTTGGCCAAGCTCAAGGACATGGGCCACGACGTGGTCACGGTTGCCGCCGGCATCGATTGGCCCGATGCCGGTCGCCGGGTCGGCGAGGCGGTAGCCACCGGCGGTGCCGACGCCGGCGTCGTGTGCTGCTGGACCGGCACCGGCGTGTCCATGGCCGCCAACAAGGTTCCCGGGATCCGCGCCGCCCTGTGCACGGACGCGGAAACCGCACGCGGTGCTCGTCGTTGGAACGACGCCAACGTGCTGGCGATGGGCCTGCGCCTCACGTCGCGAGACGTGGCGGGCGAGATGCTCGAGGCCTTCCTCTCGACCGGGCCCGGTGACGGGGAGCGGGCGCTGATCGACCGGGTGGAGCTGGGGGCGACCGCGCCGGGCGCAAGCCCGGTTCCGGCTGGGGCCGGCGACGACGTCAAGCTGACGGAGTGGACCTCGTGCGGGGGCTGCGCCGCCAAGTGGGGGGCCTCGCCACTCGCCGTCCTGGTCCGGGGACTGGCGGCATCCGCCGACGAGTCACTGCTCGTCGGCCTCGCCCCCTTCGACGACGCCGCGGTCTACCGGGTGAGCGAGGACCTGGCAGTAGTGTCGACCACCGATTTCTTTCCGCCGCTGGTCGACGATCCCGCCGATTTCGGTGCCATCGCGGCCGCCAACGCCTGCTCCGACGTGTTCGCCATGGGCGGCCGGGTGGTGATGGCCCTCAACATCGCCGCCTTTCCGGAGCGATTGCCGGCGGCCGCCATCGAGGCCATCTTGGCGTCGGCGGGCGCCACGGTGGCGGCGGCGGGCGGAACGGTGGCCGGTGGCCACACCATTCGTTCCGACGAGCCCATCTTCGGACTGGCCGTCCAGGGGCTGGTCGACCCGAGCCGGGTGTGGACCAAATCGGGGGCCCGGGTGGGCGACTGGCTGATCCTGTCCAAGCCCCTGGGTTCCGGAATCGTCCTGGCCGGCGCGGCGGCCGATGAGAAGGCGGCCACCATTGAGGTCATGCGCCGCCTCAACCGGGCCGCCGCCGAGGCCCTGAGCGCGCTCCGCGACAGTGGGAGCGACGGGCCCCACGCGGTCACCGATGTGACCGGCTACGGCCTGCTGGGCCACGGCTGGGAAATGGCCGAGCGCTGCGGTGTCACGCTCCGCTTCCACGCCTCCGCGTTGCCGCTCTACCCCGGCGCCCTGGCGGCGGCCGAGCGGGGGACCCGCACCGGCGGCGACGCCCGCAATCGGGCCCACCTCGAAGCCCGGGTGACCTCGACAGCCTCGGCCTCGCTGGAGGCCATCGGTTACGACCCCCAGACCTCAGGCGGCCTGCTGGCGGCGGTGAGCGCCGCCGATGCCCAGCGAATGGTCGCGGCGGGGGTGGGTTTCGTCGTCATCGGCGACGTCCTCCCCGGACCGGCGGCGGTCGAGCTACGGGGCTGATAGCGGGCTCGTGGCGGCGCGGGGTCCTTTCCTCGCCTCGTCCGGGACCGATAGCCTCAGCGCCCAGTGATGATCACCGGCGACATCCTGCCCATCGCCCGGGGGGCTCCCGGCAAGCGACCGATGAAGGTGTCCAAGGCGGTGGCGCCGTCGCTCGCCTGGGAGCGGGCCCTCTGGGCCGACGGCCACGAGGTCGTGGTCGGCATGGACGAAGTGGGCCGGGGGGCGTGGGCGGGGCCCATCATGGTCGGCGCTGCCGTCCTCCCCCGCGACCGGCGGGTCTACAAAGTGCGCGATTCCAAGATGCTCACCGAGGCGGAACGGGAGGCGCTGTTCGACAAGGTCGCGCGGTGGTGCGTCGCCTGGGCGGTGGGAGCGGCCAGCCAGGTCGAGTGCGACACCCTCGGGATGGCCGAGGCCCAGCGGCGGGCGGCCCGAAGGGCCCTGGACGGGCTCGGGGTGACGCCGGACCGGGTGCTGGTGGACGGGAACTGGGACTTCGTCGGACGGGGGACCACCCAGCGCATCATCAAGGGCGACGCCATCTGCCTGTCGATCGCGACCGCCTCGATCCTGGCCAAGGTGACCCGGGACCGGATCATGCGGGCCGAGGCGCCCCACTTCCCGGCCTACGACTTCGACTGCAACAAGGGCTATCCCTGCCCCCGCCACAAGATGGCCCTGCAGGCGTTTGGTCCCACTTCCATCCATCGGCGAAGCTGGGTCTTCATGGACCACCTGCCCTGGAGCAATTTGCGCTACTACCGGCCGGAACAGGCCACCCTCTTCGACACCGCGGTGGGAGCGTGACCCGGGCCAAGGCGGTGGCGGTCGCCCTGGCCTGGGCGGTCCTCGGAGCGGGTCTGGCGGGCTGCACCTCCCACGACAACGGCGGGGTCATCGTCCCGCCGCCCGCCACCACGACCACCGCGCCCGGCTTCGGCGGAGCCAACACGACCCTCCCCGGCGCCAGCAGCACCTCCGTCGGAACCCTCCCCAGCGGCTAGCCCCGAGCAGCTAGCGGGGCCAACCGCCGCCGCCAGCCGTTAGCCGAGAGGGCGGCTGTCCCCCCGCGGTTCCTTCGGCAATCCGAGCACCCGCTCGCCGATGATGTTGCGCAGCACCTCGTCGGTGCCCCCCGCGACCCGGAACCCGGGCACGCCGAGGACCAGCTCGGCCCAGGCATAGGTGCCCCACTCGCCGTTGTCGGCGATCAGCCGGGCCCCCAGCGCCGAGGTCAGGAACTGCGAGATCAGCTGCAGGTTGTTGGTCAGCGACAGCTTGGCGATGGACAGCTCCGGCCCCGGGATCTGGCCCGCCTCCAACTTCTCCATGGCCCGCAGGTTGGTGAAGCGGGCCACGTGGATGTTGATCCACAGGTTGGCCAGCTGCTGGCGCAGCAGCGGATCCTCGTTGCGCCCCAAGTGGCGCAGCAGCTCGATCAGCTGGCTCATCCCGAACGACGCCCCGCCGGCGGCCCCGCCGCCGATGGCCGCCCGCTCGTTCATCAAGGTGGTGAGAGCGACCCCCCACCCCCCGTTGACGTCGCCCAACCGGTTGTCGTCGGGAACGACCACATCGGTGAAGAACACCTCGTTGAATGTGGCCCCGCCCGTCATCTGGCGCAGGGGCCGCACCTCGACACCGGGGGCCCGCATGTCGACCACGAACCCGGTAAGGCCCTTGTGCTTGGGCACGTCGGGGTCGCTGCGGCAGATGATCTCGCCGATGTCGCTGACCTGGGCGCCGGAAGTCCAGACCTTCTGCCCGTTGATGACCCATTCGTCGCCGTCCCGCTCGGCTTTGGTCCGGAGGCTGGCCAGGTCGCTGCCCGCCTCCGGCTCGCTGAACAACTGGCAGCCCACCACGTCACCTCGGTACATACCCCGCAGGTAGCGCTCCTTGGCCCCTTCGGTGCCGTGGGCCAGGATGGTCGGCGCCACCATGCCCAGGCCGATGGCGAACACCGTCGCCGAGGGGACGTCGAAGCGAGCCTGGACCGCCTGCCACCGCCGCTCATGGGCTGTTGTCAGTTCCCGCCCGCCGTAGCGGGCGGGGCCGGTCAGCCAGCCGAAACCGCCGTCGAAGACCTGGCGCCGCCACGCCTGGGCGGCGGCAAGTTCGGCCTGCTCCTGCTCCCGGGTCTTCTCCTCGAACAGCCCCACCCGGTCCGAGCCTTCCCCCCACTCGGCCCGGCGGTCTGCTTTGCGAGGCGCCCGGGCCTCCAGGAAGGCGACTGCTTCCCGCTCGAACTCGTCCAACGCCAGCGCCATTGGGCCACCCTACCGACCCGACTTTGGCCCAGCCCGCCAGGGCGGTAGCGTCACAGCCGGTGACCAACCAGTGACCCGCCGCCAAGCCCTGCTCCTGCGCGCCTTCGCGGTGTGGACCATCTACATCTGGCTCACGCTGGTACGCAACATCTACCGCGACCGCACCCCGGGCCACGGCACCGCCTTCAAGACGGTCCACTACGTCCTGGCCGTCATCTCCCTGACCTTGGCGGTCGCCGCCTGGCGGGTGGTCACCAAGGTGGCGGGCCGTCGTGCCGTGCTGCCCCGCAGGGACCGGGAAGCCGCCGACCTAACCCGATAGTCCGATTCCCGAACCGGTTTACCATGACGGGGAATGGCCGGGCCCCATGTCGATGAAGTGGACCTGAGCCTCACCGGCCCGGGCCGCCAAGCCCTGGCCGTCCCCGACACCGCCCCGTGAGCGGGTCCCGCCGGCCGCCGGGCTGGATCCGGCGGATGCTCCCCTTCCTCCGCCCCCACCGGCGCCATGTCGCCCTCGCCTTCGGGGCGGCGCTTCTCGGCAGCGCTACGGCGGCGCTGACACCGGCGGTCGAGCGCCAGATCGTGGACAACGTCATCCTCCGCCACCGCTCCCCGTTGGCGCCGTGGATCCTCGCCCTGGCGGCGGCGGGCACAGTGCGCTTCGGTGCCGCCTACATCCGCCGGTTCATCGGCGGCCGGGTCAGCCTCGACGTGCAGTTCGACATCCGCAACACGATCTATGACCAACTGCAGCGGCTGGACTTCGCCCGCCACGACGAGATGCAGACGGGCCAGCTGGTGAGCCGGGCCAACTCCGACGTGGGCCTCATCCAGAGTCTGCTGGCCTTCCTTCCCCTGATGAGCGGCAACCTGCTGCTGCTCGGCGCCTCGCTCGTGATCATGACGATCTACTCGCCCTTGCTCAGCGCGGTGAGCCTGGTCATGGTGCCCCTGATCGGGCTGGTGACGTTGCGGATGCGGGACAAGGTCTTCCCGGCGACGTGGGACGCCCAGCAGGGCGAGGGCCAGGTGGCGGGCGTCGTGGACGAGGCGGTCACCGGCGTTCGGGTCGTCAAGGGCTTCGGCCAGGAGGACCGGGAGACGGCCCGCCTGGCGGCCACCGCCGCGGACCTGTACCGCTCGAAGATGCGAGCGGTACGCCTGCAGGCCCGTTACCAACCGGTGCTGCAGGCGCTGCCGACGCTCGGCCAGGCGGCGGTCGTGGCCCTCGGCGGCTGGCTCGCCTTGCGCCACCGGATCTCCCTCGGCACCTTTCTCGCCTTTTCCACCTATCTGCTGGGCATGGTCGCGCCGACCCGGATGCTGTCGGGCCTGCTGACGGTCGGCCAGCAGGCCCGGGCCGGGGCGGTCCGCATCCTCGACCTGCTCGACTCGGTGCCAACGGTGGGGGAAAAACCCGGCGCCGAGGTGCTCCCGGCCATCCGGGGGGAGGTGAGCTTCGAGGCGGTCACCTTCGGTTACCTGCGCTCCGAGCCGGTCCTCGACAACTTCGACCTGCGCCTGGCGCCGGGCGAAACAGTGGCGGTGGTGGGCGCCTCGGGCTCGGGCAAGTCCACCGTCGCCCTGCTCCTACCCCGTTTCTACGACGTCCAGGGCGGAGCGGTGCGCGTCGACGGGACCGATATCCGCGACGTCACCCTGACCTCGCTGCGGGGCCAGATCGGGGTGGTGTTCGAGGAGAGCTTCCTGTTCTCCGACACCGTGCGGGGCAATATCGCCTACGGCCGCCCCGGCGCCACCCTCGAGGAGGTGCACGCGGCGGCCCAGGTGGCCGAGGCCCACCAGTTCATCACCGCCCTGCCCTACGGGTACGAAACGGTGGTGGGGGAGCGGGGCCTGACCCTTTCGGGGGGGCAACGCCAGCGCATCGCCCTGGCCCGGGCGGTGCTCACCGACCCCCGCATCCTCATCCTGGACGACGCCACCTCGTCGGTCGACTCCCGCGTCGAAGAGGAGATCCACGCCACCCTGCGCCGGGTGATGGAGGGCCGGACCACCCTGTTGATCGCCCATCGCCGGTCCACCCTGCGCCTGGCCGACCGCATCGCGGTGGTCGACTCGGGGCGCGTCGTCGACCAGGGCCGCCACGAGGAGTTGCTGGCCCGCTGCCCGCTGTACCGGCTGCTGCTGGCCGGGCCCGGCGCCGATGCCGAGGGCCTGGGCACCGAAGGCCTGACGATCGAGACGGGCTCGGTTGGCAACGAACAACGGGACGGAACTACGCCGTCCGCGTGGCCCCAGCCCGGCGCCGGCGAGGTGGTTCGGCCCCCGGTCCGCCGTGACCTCCTGGGGCCGGCCACGAGCGACGGAAGTGGCCGTCACGGCTCGTGGATGGGAGGCTTCCCGGCCACGCCGGAGCTGCTGGCCAAGGTGGCGGGGTTGCCGCCCGCCGCCGACGTCCCCCCGGTCGAGCTGATCGCGGAATCCCGTCACGAACCCGGCTTCAGCCTGCGTCACTTCGTACGCCCCTACCGCCCGGGCCTCCTGGCGGGCCTGGTCCTCGTCGTCCTCGACGCGCTGGCGACGCTGGCGGGCCCGGTGCTCATCCGCCAGGGGATTGATCACGGCGTCCTCACCGGCACCACCAGCGCCCTGTTCCTGGCGGCCGGCGCCTTCGCGCTGGTGGCACTGGCCGATCTGGTGGACTCCATGGCCCAGACGTTCATCACGGGGCGGACCTCGGAACGGATGCTGCTGGCCCTGCGGGTCCGGATCTTCTCCCACCTCCAGCGGCTGTCGATCGATTTCTACGACCGGGAGATGGCGGGGCGGATCATGACCCGGATGACGACCGACGTGGACGCCCTCAGCAACCTGCTGGAGAACGGTCTCATCACCGCCGTCGTCAACTTCTTCACCTTCGTCGGTGTCGCCATCGTGATGGTCACCCTGAACGCCCGGCTGGCGCTGGCCCTGCTGGTCGTCGTGGTCCCCCTGATAGTGGCCACGGTGGCCTTCCGGCGCCGTTCCGCCCGGGCCTACCGGACGGCACGAGACCGTATCGCGGCTGTGAACGCCAACCTCCAGGAGAGCCTGGCCGGCGTCCGGGAATCGCAGGCCTTTGTCCGGGAGCGGCGCAATGAGGAGGACTTCCGCTCGGTGGCGGGGTCCTATCTCGACGCCCGGGTGGCGGCCCAGCGGCTGGTCGCGTTGTACTTCCCCTTCGTCGAGTTCCTGTCGGAGATCGCCGACGCGGTGGTGCTCGGGGTCGGATTCGTGTTGATCCGCGACCACTCGCTCACAGTCGGCGGCCTGATCGCCTTCGTGCTGTTCACCGACCTGCTGTTCAACCCCATCCAGCAGCTCTCCCAGGTGTTCGACTCCTACCAGCAGGCCCGGGCGTCCATGGAGAAGATCAACGAGCTGATGCAGATCGAGACCTCGACGCCGCCGCCTCCGAATCCGATCCCCATCGGGGTGGTCCGCGGCGAGATCCGCCTGCTGGGCGTGCACTTCGCCTACCCCGGCGTCGCCGGGGGGGCCGAGGCCCTCAGCGACGTCAACCTGACCATCGGGCCCAAGGAGACGGTCGCCCTGGTCGGCGAGACGGGCGCCGGCAAGTCCACCGTGATGAAGCTGGTGGCCCGATTTTACGACCCGACCGAGGGCGCGGTGCTGATCGACGGCCACGATCTGCGCCAGCTCGACCAGGGCGGCTACCGGCGCCAGCTGGGGTATGTGCCCCAGGAGGCGTTTCTCTTCTCCGGCTCCATCCGGGACAACATCGCCTACGGCCGCCAGGACGCCAGCGACGCCGAAGTGGAGCGGGCCGCCCGGGCGGTGGGCGCCCATGACTTCATCGCGGGACTGGCGGGCGGCTACCGCCACGTGGTCGCGGAGCGGGGTCGCAGCCTCTCGGCCGGTCAGCGGCAGCTGATCGCGCTGGCCCGGGCGCAACTGGTCGACCCGGCCATCCTGCTACTGGACGAGGCGACGTCCAACCTCGACCTGGGGACCGAGGCCAAGGTGTCGCGGGCCATGGGGATCGTGGCCCGGGGCCGCACGACCATCCTGATCGCCCACCGCCTGCAGACGGCTCGCACCGCGGGACGGATCGTGGTCATGGACCAGGGGCGGGTGGTGGAGGACGGGACCCACGACTCGTTGCTGGCCCGCGACGGGCGATACGCCGCCATGTGGCGGTCGTTTGCCCTGGGCGACGAGGAACCAGGGGCGCCGGCCCAGGTGGTGCCCGCTTCGGGCTCGTAGACTGGCGGGCGGCGTGCCTTTACGAAGTTGGGTAACGGTGGCGGTCGTAGCCGCGGCGGTGGCGTGGGCCGGCGGAACCTGCGGGGAGCCTCGCCCCAGCGCGGCCCGTCCGAAGGCGCCGACCACACCGTCGGGGACGCCGGCCTCGATCCGGGCCCGAGCCTCGACGGTGGGCCGGGCCACCAACGCCACCATCCCGCCGCCGACCACCATCCCGCCTCCCACCACCGCCGCCCCCACGACCCCGGCCCCGACGACCGCCGCCACCAAGGCGCCGCCGCCCGTGGTGGCCGGGCCTGGCATCGCCATCGGCGACTCGGTCCTCGAGGACGTCAAGCTGTACGCGGCCGGCACCCTCGCCTCCCACGGTATTTCGATCAACGCCGTCGTGGGCCGGCAGTGGGCAGCCGGCCTGGCGATCGTCTCCCAGCTGCGGGCCAGCGGGAAGCTGCCCCCCGTGGTCGTGGTCGGCCTCGGGAGCAACGGCCGGATCACCGACGCCGCCTTCGACCAGATGATGCAGGTGTGCAGCGGGGCTCAGCGGGTGGTCTTCATGACCGTCACCGGTCCCTTGATAGGCAACAACCCCATCATCCGGGCGGGCGTGGCCCGATATCCCCAGGCGGCGCTGGCCGACTGGAACACGGTGTCGGCGGCCCACCCCGACTGGTTTGCCCCCGACCACGTCCACGTGGGCCCGGCCGGCGCCGCCGCCCTCGGTAATCTGCTGGCCAGCGTCAGCTGATCCTCCGCGGTAGCGTGCCCGAGGGGGAAGGAGCATCAAAATGGGCCGGTTCGGAATGACCCGTTGGGTGGTGGTGACCGCCCTGGTGGCGGCCGTGGCCACCGTGATGGGACCGGGGGTGAGCGCCGGCGCGGCTTCCGTTGGTGCATCCGGGGCCGTCGCCGACACCACGCCCTACTACCTGGCCCTGGGCGACTCGCTGGCTCAGGGGGTGCAGCCCAACTCGACCGGGCGAAGCGTCGCGACCGACCACGGCTATGCCGACGATCTGTGGGCCCGGTACCACGCGGGTTCACCCAACCTGCGGCTGGCCAAGCTGGGCTGCCCGGGGGAGACGACGGGCACCATGATCAACGGCGGCATCTGTCACTACTCCCGCGGGTCGCAGCTGGTCCAGGCCACCGCCTTCCTCGCCACCCATCGGGTGGTGTTGGTCACCGTCGACATCGGTGCCAACAACATCGATGGCTGCGTCAGCCCGGCGGGCCTCGACCCGGTCTGCGTGGCCGGTGGGTTCAGCGCGGTCCACCACGACCTGCCCCTCATCCTCCAGGCCCTCCGTCACGCCGGGCCGGCCGTGGCCATGATCGGGATGACGTACTACGACCCCTTTGTGGCGGCGGCCCTCAAGGGCGGCAACTTCGTGGCCCTGGCGGTGCAGTCCGAGCAGATCGGCACCAACTACAACCAGGTGCTGGCCCAGGCCTACCGGGCATCGGGGTTTGCCGTTGCCGATGTGGCGCTGGCGTTCGCCCCGGTCAACATCGCGGCCCTGCCCTTCCTCGACCTGCCCATCGACCTGGCTCTCATCTGCGCCTACACCTGGATGTGCGCCCCGGCTCCCGTCGGCCCCAACATCCACGCCACCGACCTGGGTTACCGCGTCATCGCCCAAGCGTTCGCGGCCAGGATCGGATAACCCAACTCCGACCCCGGCTAGGGCGGGAACGCAACCCCTCCCAGCGCCACGTCCAGGCTCAACGTCAGGCAGCGGCAGCCCCCGCCGGCCTTGAGAAACTCGCTGACGTCGCACACCGCCACGTCGAAGCCCCACGCCTCCAGCTGCCGCCCCACCCGGGGCGGGCAGGCGGTCATCACGATGTTCGAGCCGACCACCACCGAGTTGGCGCAGAACTGCGCCGCCTCCTCCGGCTCCAGCACCAGCGGCTCGGGGATCAACGAGCCCATAACCGCCCGGCCGTAGCGGTCCCAGGCCAGCGGGGCGATGATGGCCCGGCGGCTGTCGAGGGGGCACAGCGTCAGATCGAGATGGTAGAACCGCTCGTCCACCAGCTCGATGGATCGCACTGCGGCCCCGGTCAGGTGCGAGAGGTAGGCGTGGGAGGCGGCGTCGGAGCGGAAGCGGTAGGCGGCCACCAGGGCGGAACCGATCGGCAGCGCGTCGCCCGCCCCTTCCTGGGCCACGCCGAGGGGCAGGTCGGTGACCTCGAAGCCGTGATCCGAGAACCAGGCGACATCGTGGGGCGTCTCCCCCTGCCGCTCCGGGTGGCGGAACCGGGCGGGCACGAACTGGCGCCTGTTGACGATCCCCGCGTTGGCCGTGAACACCAGGTCGGGCCAATCCTCCTCGGGGGCCTGGATCTCGATGGTGGCTCCGGCGGCCTGGAGGGTCGCCACCAGGGTGTCCCATTGCTCCTGGGCCCGGTCGGCGTCGGCCACCACCTCCTCGACCATCCACGGGTTGATCTGGTAGGCGACCCGGAAGTACCGGGGCGGGCACATCAGGTAGCGCCGGCCCCACGCAAGCGGCTCCGTGAGGCCCGAGGGCGAGCTCATGACCGGGTGATCAGCTGCTCCACCAGGCCCGAGGTGAACAGCCCGACATCGGTCACGATGCCCAGCGCCTGGTGGCTGCCCCGGTCGGCCAGCTTGGTCGCCACCGCCGGGTTGATGTCCACGCAGAACGTTTCCACCCCGGCGGGCAGGAGGTTGCCGACCGCTATGGCGTGCAGGGTGGACGCCAGCATCAGCGCCACCCCGACGCCGGGAATGAGATAGCGCATGGCGTCCGCCGCCTCCACCACGTCGGTGTAGACGTCGGGCAACGGGCCGTCGTCGCGCACCGACCCCCCCAGCACGAACGGGACCCCGCGGTGGACGCACTCGTACATGACGCCGCCGTCGATGTAGCCGGCGTCGACCGCGGCGCTGATGGAGCCATAGCGGCGGATCTCATTGATCACCCGAAGGTGATTGCTGTGACCGCCCTCGGCCGCGGTGCCCTCATGGACCGACACGCCGAGCGAGGTGCCCATGACGTTGGATTCCAGGTCGTGGGTGGCGAAACCGTTGCCCGCGAACAACACGTCGATCCATCCTTCGCGTACCAGGGCCGCCACTGAGGGCCCCGCCCCGGTGTGGATCACGGCGGGGCCGCACACCGCCAGCACCTTGGCGCCCCGGTCGCGGCCGCCGCGGATGCGGTTGGCGACCTGCTGGACAAGCAGCGCCTTGGGTTTTTCCGAGGACACCTCGGAGTTCATGAACTCGAAGGGCGTAGCCCCCCGCGGCCGCGACGGCGGGGAGACCCGAACCCCCTCGGTGCCCACCACGACCAGGTCGCCGGTGCGGACGCGGTGCATGGGCACCGGAGTCAGGCGACCGTCACCGTCGTATCCCGAAGCGCCCTCGAACACCAGACCGCAGTCCATCTCCGGCTGCACCACCTCGATCCACCGGCCCACGATCCGCACCGCGGTGGGCAGATTTGTCGTCGAGTAGAAACCGGCCGGCAGGACGCCATCGCGGTCGGCGGCCACCAGTTCGGCATCGACGGTTACCAAACGGTTCGCCCCGTGTACCTGAAGTTCGTCGAGCAGCGACTGGAGGGCGTCGGGATCCGACGCGTTGACCTCCAGCCGGGCCTTCGACATGTCGACATTGGTCTTGCCGATCTCCACTTCGAGCACCTGGTAGTCGGCCCCCGCCGCCAGGATCAGGTCCATGACCTTGGCCAGGATGAGGGAGTCGATGATGTGGCCCTCGATCTCGACGACTTCCGACGCCACGTCAGTTCCCCGCCGCCTCGGCCGGGGTGGCCGGTCCGTCGGCTTCCCGGCGGAAGCGCCACAGGTCCCGGATCACGACGTGGATGACGCCCCCCACCGGGATGGCGAGCAGCACCCCGAGGAATCCGAGCAGTTGCAGGCCCGCCAGGACACTGACCGCCACCGCCAGTGGGCTCAGGGCGATGGTGCGGGCGTTGATCCACTTGCCCAGCGTCCGGTTCTCGACCAGGTAGAGCCCCAACACGATCACCACGACGGCGAATCCGGCCGGCGTGGAATGGATGAACCCCACCAGCGTCGCCGGGATGACACCGACGAAGATCCCCACCAGCGGCACCAAGGTGGTGAGGCCGATCCATAGGGCCAGCACCCCCCGGAACGGGACCCCGAGTGCCCACAGCGCGAAATAGGAGCCCACTCCGGCCAGGATGCTGGTCGCCATGACGCCGCCCATGTACCCGGCGATGGCCCGCACCACATCGCCAACCACCGTCGTCACCTTCTCCTGGGCGGGTGGCGGCAGCACCGCCACCCCGCCTGACATCATCCGGGGTCCCTCGATCAGGAGGAGGAAGGTCATGACGGTGATGGTGGCCAGCGCCGTCAGGGTGTTGAGCAGGCCTTTGGCAACCTGGAGGGCGGGCTTCTCGGCCACTGCCACTGCGTCTTTCAAGTTGGGCTGGTTCTTCTGGAGATAGGTGTCGAAGTTGTAGCGCTTGACAAGCTGGCCGATCGTGCCCCGCCCCGCCCGGGCGTCGGCAACGTAGTTGGGGAAGTCGTTGATGGCCACGTTGATCTGGCTGGCCAGGGGCCGCACGAAGGCGTAGCCGACCCCCGCGACCAGGGCGATTCCCGCCACGAACATCACCAGGGCGGCCAGCGCCCGGGCCATCTTGAGCTTGCGCACCAGCAGGTTGACCGGTGGATGCAGCACCGCCGCGAAGAACAGGGAGAACAACGTCCAGATGACAACCTGATGGAGCCTCATCAGGATCTCCACCCCGAGCACGGCGAGCAACACCGAGCCGACGACGGCCAGCATGGTCCGGACGGGGACCGGCCGCCTCCGGCTCCGGGTCCGAGGCGCAGCGTCACTCGGCATGCTGGCAAGCTAACGCGACCAGTACGCTGCGGGGGCCATGGGCCAGCCCATTACTGTCACCGAAAAGCCGTCCAAGCGGGTCGGCGTCGTCCGCTTCGAGCTCAACCGGGTCCTGACGGGGATGGGCCATGAGGAGTACCGCAGCGCTGGCGACGCCGCGGGCCACCGGCCCCCGGATCTGCTGGCGCAGCGCCTGTTCCAGCATGACTCGGTGAAGGCAGTGCATATCTACGGCAACGAGGTCACCGTTGAGTTGCTGGCCTGGAAGTCGGCCGAAGGCCTGAAAGAGGCCATCGAGGGCCTGTACATCCACTACCTGCCTGGAGTCCAGCCCTTCGCCGGCTGAGTGGTGAGCACCAACAGTGTGCGTATGAACATCGCTGCTGTTAACATTAAGGAGTGGATGGCGAGGCGCGGGTAGCCCGGATCGTTTCGGTGCTCCAGGAGCAGGGCCGGGTCGACGTGATGGCGGCGGCGGCCGAGCTGGGCACCTCGGAGATGACGATCCGCCGGGATCTGGAGCGGCTGGTGGCGCGGGGCGTGGCCCGCCGGGTCCGCGGGGGGGCGGTCAGCCTGCTCATGCGGGGCGAGGAGCTGCCCTTCGCGCTGCGCCAGATGGAGGCCGCCGACGCCAAGCGGCGCATCGCCACCAGGGCCGGCGAGCTGATCCGCGACGGCGAAGCCGTGGTGCTCGACAGCGGCACCACGGCGCTCGAGGTGGCCCGGGTCCTGGCCGGGCAGAAAAGGGTCACCGTGATGCCCTTGTCGCTGCACGGCGCCATGGTCCTGGCCGCCAGCCCCGCCATCCGGCTGCTGGTCCCGGGGGGCGAGGCCCGCTTCGGTGAGCTGGCGCTCGCCGGGCCGCTGGCCGAGGCGAGCATCGCCGGCCTGCGCTTCGACACCGCGGTGGTGACCTGCTGCGGCCTTTCGACCGACGGGGTGATCACCGCCCATGACATCGGCGACGCCGCTATCAAGGGGGCGATGATGGCGGCCGCCACCCGGGTCGTGCTGGTCGCCGACAGTTCCAAGTTCGCCCGTTCCGCCCTGGCGGTTGTCCCCGGCAGCTGCCGTATCGACGTGCTGGTCACCGACGCCGGGGCCCCGGCGGGCGCCGTCCGCGCCCTGCGCGACCGGGGCGTCGAGGTGCTGTGTGCCTGAGCGGGGGTCTCGGGTGGCGGTGCGACTGGTCTTCTTCGCTCACGGCCTGATCTTCTCGTCGTGGGCGGCCCACATCCCCCAGGTCAAGGCCCACCTGCACCTGACCGACGCCGGCCTGGGCCTGGCTCTCCTCGGCGCGCCCGTCGGATCGGTGACAGCCATGGTGCTGTCGGGCTACCTGTTGCCCAAGGTCGGGAGCCGCCGGATGGTGCAGGTGGCGATGGCCGGGTACTGCCTGGCCGGGTGCCTGGTCGGCCGGGCCGGTTCGCCCTTCATGCTGTTCGCCGCCCTAGCCCTGTGGGGGGCCTTCCAGGCGTCGCTGGATGTCTCCATGAACACCCAGGCCATCGCGGTCGAACAAACCCAGCAGCGACCGCTCATGTTCGGGTTCCATGGCGGCTGGAGCATCGGGGCCTTCGTGGGCGCCGGCATCGGCGTCCTCGGGGTGGCGCTGCACGTTTCGCTCACCACCCAGCTGCTGGTGTTGGGCCTGGTCACCCTGGCCGCGGCAGGGGCCACGAGCGAGCGCCTCATCGCCGATCGCCATCCCGCCCCCGAAGACGCCGACGGCCGCTTGGTCCCGGCGGGCCGCGGGCGCGCCATCGCGACCGCGGTGCTGATTCTGGGCGGCATCGCCTTCGCCTCGTTTCTCTGCGAAGGGGCGGCCGCCGACTGGTCGGCGGTGTACTTCCGGGGGACGCTGCACCGCAGCCCGTCGGTCAGCGGACTCGGATACGCCTGTTTCTCGCTGGCCGTGGTCGTGGTCCGGCTGTCGGGCAACCGCCTCCTGGCGCGGTTGGCGAGCCGCCGCCTCCTCCCCGGCCTGGCGCTCATCGCGACCGTGGGCTTCGGGGCCGGTTTGCTGGCCCAGGTGACCCCCGCCGCCCTGGTCGGGTTCATGGCGCTCGGCTTGGGCGTGGCCCTCGTCGTTCCCGCCGTGTTCAGCGCCGCCGGTCGCATCCCGGGCTTGCACCCGGGCCGGGCCATGGCCGTCGTCTCGGCCTGCGGCTGGGCCGGTTTCATGTGTGGCCCCCCGTTGATCGGCTGGCTGGCGTCCGCCCTCTCCCTACCGGCGGCGCTGGGACTGGTCCCGATCCTGACCGCCGCCATCGCCGTCGCCATCCTCGCCAGCCGGGCGCTGGACCCGCAACCCGTCCCGACCCCGCTACCAAATACTTAGCAGGAGGAATAGTTAGCACTGCGAAGCAGTTGTACTCGGCGTGACCACTCTCCCCATTGTCGAAGTGTTGCCCAGCCAGTTGCGGCTCACGGTGATGCGCCTGGCCCGCCGCCTCCGTCAAGAGTCCGGCGCCGACGCCACCCTCTCGCAACTCTCGGCGCTCGCCACGGTGGAACGCCTGGGCCCGATCTCGCTGCGGGAACTGGCCGACTTCGAGCGGATCACCCCGCCTTCGGTGACCCGGATCTCCTCCGCACTGGAAGAACGGGGCCTGGTCGTGCGCACCGTCGACGCCGCCGACCGCCGGGTGGCCCGCCTGGCCATCACCGGCGACGGCCGGCTGTTGCTCCACGAGACCCGGGCCCGCCGCGACGCCTACCTGGCGGCCCGGCTGCAGGCGCTGACGCCACCCGAGATGGAGGCGCTGACCGCCGCCCTGCCCATCCTCGAGCGGCTGACCGGGGAGTTGCCGTAGTGAGGAGACGCGCCAAGGCCTTCACGGCGGGCACGTTCCGCTCAATGAAGTCCCGAAACTACCGGCTGTACTTCTACGGCCAACTGGTCTCCGCCAGCGGTACCTGGATGCAGACCGTCGCCCTCGGGTGGCTGGTCCTGCGCATCACCAACAGCGGGGTCGCGGTGGGCGTGGTGACGGCGCTGCAATTCCTGCCCATGTTGCTGCTCGGGACCTACGGAGGCGTGATCGCCGACCGGTTGGACAAGCGCCGCACCCTGATCGCGACCCAGGCCGGTATGGCCCTGGGCTCGGCCGCCCTGGCCGCCATCACCCTGGCCGGAGCCGATCCCCTCTGGGCGATCTACGTGCTGACGTTCGTGATCGGGATCTTCAGCGCCGTCGACATGCCGGTGCGCCAGGCTTTCGTGAGCGAGATGGTCGGCGAGGAGGACCTGGCGAACGCCGTCGCTCTCAACAGCGCCATGTTCAACACCTCCCGGGTCATCGGCCCCGCCATCGGCGCCGTGCTGATCAAGCTGGTCGACGTCGGGCCCGTCTTCGCGGTCAACGCGGTTTCGTTCGTGGCGGTGATCGCAGGCCTGATGATGATGCGCCCTGATGAGTTGTTCTCGACCCCGCCCGTCGAACGGGCCAAGGGCCAGGCCCGGGAAGGATTGCGCTACGTCTGGGAAACGCCCGAGCTGCGCTCCACCATCCTGCTCCTCGCCGTGGTGGGGACGCTGGCGTTCAACTTCACCGTGGTCCTGCCGCTCCTGGCCAAGAACACCTTCCACGGCGACGCCGGCACCTACGGCCTCCTCACGACGCTGATGGGCGCCGGATCCATGGTCGGCGCCCTCGGGGTCGCCTCCCGGCTGCGCCCGACCACCAAGCTCCTGGTCGGGAGTTGCCTGGCCTTCGGGGTGTTCATGGTCGCCAGCGCCGCGGCACCCACCCTGTTGACCGAGGATCTGGTCATCGTCGCCCTCGGCGCGACCAGCATCACCTTTATGGCGACCTGCAACTCGACCCTCCAGCTGACCTCGGTGCCCGCCATGCGGGGCCGGGTGATGGCCCTCTACGGCCTTGTCTTCCTCGGCTCGACGCCGATCGGCGGCCCGATCGTGGGCTGGATCAGCCAGCAGTTCGGCCCCCGCTACGGCCTCGCGGTGGGGGGCGTGGCAACCATGGTGGCCGCCGCCGTCATGGGGACAGTGCTGTTGAGGCGCCGGCTGCTGACCCGGGAGGGGCCGTTGGTCGTGGCGCTGGATCCCTCGGCTGAGCCCGCCGCGGCTTGATCGGGGTAATTTCCCCCCTATGGGTGAGCTGTCGACCTATCAATCGAAGCGGGACTTCGGCGAGACCCCGGAGCCTGCCGGCGAGGTGGCCCCGTCGGCGGGGCCGGCTCGTTTCGTGATCCAGGAGCACCACGCCACCGCCCTGCACTGGGACCTGCGCCTCGAGCACGACGGGGTGCTGGCCTCGTGGGCGCTGCCCAAGGGGGTGCCGCCCGACCCCCGGGTCAACCACCTCGCGGTGCACACCGAGGATCACCCGATGCAGTACCTGGACTTCCACGGCGACATCCCCGAGGGCAACTACGGGGCGGGCAGCATGACGGTCTGGGACACCGGCACCTACGACCTGGTGAAGTGGAGCGACCGGGAGGTCATCGTCGTCCTCCACGGCACGCGGGCGGAGGGCCGCTACGTGCTCTTCCAGACCCGGGGCAAGCAGTGGATGATCCACCGCATGGACCCCCCGGCCGACCCGGACCGTGAGGTATGGCCCGGCTGGCCGGCCTTCCAAGCGGTGGCGCCGGCGGTCAGCGACACCCTGCCGTCGCCTCCGTCGGACTACGGCGTCGAGTTCGCCTGGGGCGGTCAGCGGGCGTTGGTGTATGTGTCGGGGGGGCGGGTGCAGATGCATCCAGTGGGGGAAGAGGTGGGCCCTGAAGTGTCGGAGTTCGGGGTCCGTTTTCGGGAGCTGCGTCTTCTGGGCGAGGCGCTGGGCGTAACCGAGGTGGTCATCGACGGTTCCATCCTGGTGCTCGGCACCGACGGGCGGCCCTCGGCTTCGCGATTGGCGGAGCGGCTCTCGGCTCGGTCCGATGCCGCGGCCCGGCGGCTGAGCGAGAGGTACCCGGCCACGTTGATGGTGACCGACCTGCTGTGGCGCGACGGGCACCGGACGGTCGACTTGCCGTACTCGCAGCGCCGGCGCCAGTTGACGGCATCGGTGCCGGCCGGGCCCGCGTGGCAGGTGCCGGCGTCCTACCCGGGGCCGGACGGTTCGGTCCTGGTGGCCGCGGCCCGCCAGCAGGGCTTGCCGGGGGTAATCGCCAAGCGGCTGGACAGCTCGTATCGCGACTCGGCAGGTTGGATCTTCGTTGCCGCCTGAGGTAGGGAAGGAGCCATGAAGATCAGCAGCTCGTTCAGCGTCGACGCCCCTCCGGATCAGGTCTTCGCCTATCTCCTCGATGTCAACCAGGTGGTGGGTTGCGTCCCCGGAGCCGAACTCGGGCAAGTGGTCGATGCCTCGACCTTCAGCGGCAGGTTGAAGGTCAAGGTGGGGGCGGTGCAGATCATCTATCAGGGCACGGCCCACATCGTCGACACGCAGGAGCTCGACGACAGGGTCATCGTCAACATCGACGCCAAAGGCCGGGAGGTCGGTGGCCCGGGGCAGGTTTTTGCCAAGGTGGCCATGACCGTGGCCCGCACCGGCAGTGGCGGGTCGGACGTCAGAATCGAGGCCGACCTCACCGTGGGCGGCAAAATCGCCCAGTTCGGGCGCAGCTACATCGAGGACATCTCCAAGAGCATGGTGAGTTCCATGGCCGACTGCATCGGCGCCAACCTGCGGGCGGCACCGTAGCGGCAGCAGGTCCTTCGGGGTGGTTTCGGGGTCGTTTCGGAGGCTTTGGGTGTGGTCTGTCGCTTTGGGTGTGGTGTATCCCGGAATAGCCGGGATACGCCACACCCAAAGCGATGAACCACACCCAAACGGAGGCCCTTTGGCCTATCTTCACGAACATATGTTCGAGTACCCTGGGCGCCGTGACGTCTCCCGTCGGTGCCGCTGCCGCTGTCGGCCTCCGGGCTCGGCCGGTCACCCTGGCCCGCGAGCAGGTCCTACCGGTTCTGCCACCCCTGGCACCGCTGTTCCCTGAGGACGGACTGCGCCGGGGGACCACGGTGCTGGTTCGTGCCGGTGCGGGTGGCGGTGCGGGTGGTGGTGCGGGTGGTGGTGCGGGTGCTGGCGTTACCTTGCTGGGGTTGGCCGTCGGGGTGGCGGCGTCGCAAGCCGGATCGTGGTGCGCCGCGGTGGGCCTGCCGGCGTTGGGCCTGGTGGCGGCGGCCGGGATGGGCCTGGCCCTGGATCGCCTGGCCCTGGTGCCCCATCCGGGCTCGCATTGGCCCGATGTCACCGCGGCGCTGATCGACGCGGTGGACCTGATCCTCATCCGGCCTCCTCGAGGAGTCCGGCCCGCGGACGCCCGCCGCTTGGCGGCCCGGGCCCGCGAGCGCGGCGTGGTCCTGTTGGTGAGCGGCTCCGGCTGGCCCGTGGCGGCGGACCTTTCGCTGTCGGTGGTGCCCGAAGAGTGGCGGGGCCTGGGCCAGGGTCACGGCTACCTGCAGGCCCGGTCGGTGGAGGTGTCCTCGATCGGTCGCGGGGCAGCCTCGCGGGAGCGTCGGGTTCAACTGTGGCTTCCGGGCAGCAACGGCGCCCTCGGTGTGAAGCAGCAGCGGCGGGGCGACCTCGACCAGCGCCAGGCGCCTCCGGCCGTCGCCGCGTCCGCGGGGTGAGCGGTGGGCGGCGTGCGGACCCTGGTGGTGTGGTGCCCCGACTGGCCGGTGGTGGCCGCCGGCCACCCGGCCACCGAACCGGTGGCGGTCATGGTGGCCAACCGGGTGGTCGCCTGCTCGGAAGCGGCCCGCCAGGATGGGGTGGCGGTGGGCCTGCGGCGGCGCGAAGCCCAGGGCCGCTGCCCCGAACTGGTGGTGATCGACCAGGATCCCGGGCGCGATGCCCGGGCCTTTGAACCGGTGGTGGCCGCCGTCGAGGCGTTTACCCCGTGCGTGGAGGTGGGCCGGCCCGGCATCGTGTCATTCGGGACGAGGGGGCCGTCGCGGTATTTCGGGGGCGACCGGTCCTTGGCCACCCACGTGGCGACCGCGGTGGACCAGGTCCTGGCCGGCGCGGGATCGGGGGCGCTGCCGTGCCGGGTCGGGGTGGCCGACGGCCCCTTTGCCGCCGAGCAGGCGGCCCGGGTGGCCGCGGCGGGACCTTCAGGTCCGGTGCTGGCCGTGCCGCTCGGGCGCAGCGCCGAGTTCCTCGCCCCGTTCCCGGTGCGGGTCCTCGATCGCCCCGATCTCGCGGACCTGCTGACCCGGCTGGGCCTGCCCACCCTCGGTGACCTGGCCGCGTTGCCGGCGGAAACGGTGCTGGCCCGATTCGGTCCCGACGGCGCCTTGGCCCACCGGCTGGCCCGAGGTTGCGACGAGCGATCCCTGGCCGCACGCAACCCACCACCGGAGCTGACTGTGGCCGCCGAGCTTGAACCCCCTGCGGAACGTGTCGACATGGCCATGTTCGTCGCCAAGTCCCTGGCCGACCAGCTCCACGAGTTGCTGGCGGCCCGGGGCCTGGCCTGTACCCGGGTTGCCATTGAGGCGGAAACCGAACACGGCGAGCACCTGGTGCGCCTCTGGCGCCACGACGGGGCCCTGACGTCCCGGGCCATCGCGGAACGGGTCCGGTGGCAGCTGGACGGCTGGTTGAGTTCCGGGGCGACGACCGCAGGGGTGACGTTGCTGCGCCTGATCCCCGACGAGGTGAAGCCCGACCACGGCCGCCAGTTGGGCTTCTGGGGTGGGTCCGCGGCCGCCGACGATCGGGCGGCCCGGGGCTTCGCCCGCGTCCAGGGCCTGCTCGGTCCCGAGGGAGTGCTCACCGCGGTGGTGGGCGGCGGACGGGACCCGGCCGGGCAGGTGCAGCTGATCCCCTGGGGCGACCCCCGGCCCCAGCCCGCGCCCCAGCAGCCCACCTCCCGCCGGCCCCCCGGGACCAGAGCGACCGCCCCCCCGGAGGGCGGGGAGGTCGGGGAGGCCCGTCAGGCCGGGGCCGGTCACGCCGGGGGGGCCGGTCACGCCGGGGGGGCCGGTCAAGCCGGGGGGGCCGGTCAGGCCGGGGCCGGCCAAGCCCCACCTTGGCCCGGCCATCTGCCGCTGCCCGCGCCCGCGATGGTGTTTCCCGACCGCCTTTCCGCCGTCCTCCACGACGAGGATGGCGAGCCGGTGACGGTGACCGGGCGAGGGGTGCTGGTTGCGCCCCCTGCGTCCCTGACGGTGGCCGGAGGCCGCCCGGCGAAGGTGGTGTCCTGGGCCGGTCCGTGGCCCGCCGAGGAGCGCTGGTGGGATCAGGAGTCGTCCCGGCGGCGGGCCCGGTTTCAGGTGTGTCTGGCCGATGGGACCGCCCATGCCGTGGCCCTGGAAGCGGGGCGCTGGTGGGTCGAGGCCACCTACGACTGACCGGTAGGCCATGGCGGAGTGGGCGCCTCCTCCTTATCGAACGGTTGTCCACGAGTAGGGGAACACATGTTCGATCCAAAGGCTAAGGTGGGACCCTTATGGGCTGGAGGAACCCACCGGTCCCGTGGCAGGAATTGGAGGCTCGGCTGTCCGGCCGGACTCGGCCCTTCCCCGCCGATGGGGACGGCGGTGACAGCCCCGCCTGGTCCTACCATCGCCAGCCCTACCAGCCCCCGGAGAGCCTCAAGGGCCACCGACCCGCCTCCTCCTCCGCCTCCTCCTCCGCCTCCTCCGTCGCCTACGCCGAGCTGCACTGCCACTCCAACTTCAGCTTCCTCGACGGTGCCTCCCACCCGGAGGAACTGGCCGAGGAGGCGGCCCGGCTCGGTCTCGCCGCCCTGGCCCTGACCGACCACGACGGCCTGTACGGGGTGGTCCGCTTCGCCGAGGCGGCGGCCGCGGTAGGCCTCCCCACCGTCTTCGGCGCCGAGCTGAGCCTGGGCCTGACCAAGCGCCAGAATGGGGTGGCCGACCCCGAAGGCCACCACCTGATCGTGCTGGCCCGCGATGCCACCGGCTACGGCCGGCTGTGCCGGGCCATCTCGACCGCCCAGATGGCGGGCCAGGAGAAGGGCAAGCCCCAGATCGACCTGGAGACCCTCGCCGCCATCGGGGCCGGCGCCCAGCCTCCAATTTTTCGGGCTGAAGGGGGGGCTGCGTCGCACCTGCCCGCCACCCCCGTCAACCCCGCCAGCCCCATCAACTCCGCTAACCCCGCCACCCCCGACCACTGGCTCATCCTCACCGGGTGCCGCAAAGGCATCGTCCCCCACGCCCTCCTCCAGCACGGTCCGGCCCGGGCTCGGGCCGAACTGACCAAACTCCAACGCCTCTTTGGCCGGGACAACGTCGCCGTCGAGCTCTGGGACCACGGCGACCCCCTCGACTCGGCCCGCAACGACGCTCTCATGGAAATCGCCATGGCCAACCACGCCGACCTGGTGGCCACCAACAACGTCCACTATCACAACCCGGCCCGGCGCAAGCTGGCCACCGCCATGGCCGCGGTCCGGGCCCGGCGCAGCCTCGACGACCTCGAAGGATGGCTCCCGGCGGCCGCCGCGGCCCACCTGCGCAGTGGTGCCGAACAAGCCCGACGCTTCGCCCGCTACCCCGGCGTCGTCGAACGGGCCGCGGCGATCGCAGAAGAGTGCGCCTTCGACCTCCACCTGGTCGCACCCCGGTTGCCGCCCTACCCGGCCCCGCCCGGGCATACCGAGATGACCTGGCTGAGACATCTCACCGAGGACGGCGCCCTGACCCGCTACGGCCCCCGGCACCAACCGACCCATCCCCGGGCCTACGCCCAGATCGACCACGAACTCAACATGATCGACCACCTGGGCTTCGCCGGCTACTTCCTCATCGTCTGGGACATCGTGCAGTTCTGCCGTCGCCACGACATCTACTGCCAGGGGCGAGGGTCGGCGGCCAACAGCGCCGTGTGTTACGCCCTCGGCATCACCAACGCCGACGCGGTGGGCCTGGGCCTGCTCTTCGAGCGCTTCCTCTCCCCCGAGCGCGACGGGCCCCCCGACATCGACGTCGACATCGAGAGCGATCGGCGGGAGGAGGCCATCCAGTACGTCTACAACCACTACGGGCGCCAACACGCGGCCCAAGTGGCCAATGTCATCACCTACCGACCCCGCTCCGCGGTGCGGGACATGGGCAAGGCGCTCGGCTTCGCCGAGGGCCAGCTGGACGCCTGGTCCAAGCAGGTCGACGGCTGGGGCCCGCTCAGCGCCACCGTGGGCGCCGCCGACTGCGACATCCCCGCCGCGGTCCTAAAACTGGCGGGCGAGCTCCAGCACGCCCCCCGCCACCTGGGCATCCACTCCGGGGGCATGGTCCTCTGCGATCGCCCGGTGCTCGAGGTGTGCCCGGTGGAGTGGGCCACCATGGAGGACCGCAGCGTGCTCCAGTGGGACAAGGACGACTGCGCCGCCGCGGGGCTGGTCAAGTTCGACATGCTGGGCTTGGGGATGCTCAGCGTCCTGCATTACACCGTCGACCACATTGCCGCCTTCCACAACACGAAAGTCGACCTGGCGACCATCCCCCAGGAACCGGCGGTCTACGAGATGCTCTCCCGGGCCGACTCGGTTGGGGTGTTCCAGGTCGAGAGCCGGGCCCAGATGGCGACCCTGCCCCGGCTCAAACCCCGCAACTTCTACGACCTGGTCGTCGAGGTGGCCCTGATCCGGCCCGGCCCCATTCAGGGCGGCTCGGTCCACCCCTACATCCGGCGCCGCAACGGCCTGGAGGAGGTCACCTACCTCCATCCCCTCCTCGAGCCCAGCCTCAAGAAGACCCTCGGCGTGCCTCTCTTCCAAGAGCAGCTCATGCAGATGGCCATCGACGTGGCCGGCTTCAGCCCCGCCGAATCCGATCGCCTGCGCCAGGCCATGGGCTCCAAACGCAGCGTGGAGAAGATGGAACAGCTGCGCGGCAGGTTGTACGAGGGGATGGCGGAGCGGGGCATCACCGGCACCGTCGCCGATCAGATCTACGACAAGCTGCTGGCCTTCGCCAACTTCGGCTTCCCCGAGAGCCACTCGGTGAGCTTCGCCTATCTCGTCTACTCATCCAGCTGGATGAAGTGCCACTACCCGGCGGCGTTCACGGCAGGCTTGCTGGACGGCCAGCCCATGGGGTTCTGGTCGCCCCAGACCCTGGTGGCCGACGCCCGCCGCCACGGCGTGGTGGTCCTACGCCCCGACGTCAACGCCAGCGCCGCCGCCTCCACCCTGGAGCCGTGCCCTTCCAGTACCGGCGGGGCGGCCGTCCGCTTGGGCATCGAATACGTACGCCACGTGGGCCGGGACATGGCGGAACGCATCGCGGCCGGTCGCCCCTACGCCGGCATGGAGGACCTGGTGCGCCGGACCGGGCTCAGCACGGCGGCGGCCGAGGCGCTGGCCACCGCGGGCGCCTTGTCTTGTTTCCAGGGGGAAAATGGCCCCGCCAGTCGGCGGGAAGCGCTGTGGGGGGCAGGAGCCCTCGCCCAGAGTGGTCCTGCCCTGGAGGCCATGGAGCCCTCCCTGCCGGGCCAGCCCAGTCGCAGCAGCCGCAGCCGGGCCCGCCGCCCCCGCCGCCCGGTGATGCCGGCACCCGCGGCCGAGCCAGGCCCTGTGAGTAGTCCCTGTCCTGTCAATAGCTATTCACAGGGCCTCAGGGACGAAGGCGTATCCGGCCTTGCGCAGCAGGTCGTTTCGGTGCCCGGGGCGGCCACAGTCGGACCTCGCGCCATCGAGGCTGCCAGGCCGCCTTCGGCGGCTTCGGGGCGGCCCCGGGTGGGGCGGTTGGCGGGGCTGGTCACCGGCGCCGAGGCGCCACCGTTGCCGGAGATGACCGAGGCCGAGTGCAATCGGGCCGACCTGTGGGCAACCGGTCTGTCGCCGGACAGTTATCCCACCGAATTCATACGGGCCGAACTGGAAGAGCGGGGGATAGTGACGGCGGCCGGGCTGGTGGGGGTGGCCGACCGGGCCCGGGTGACGGTGGGGGGGATCGTCACCCACCGTCAACGGCCCGCGACCGCACAGGGCACCATCTTCATCAACCTGGAGGACGAAACCGGCCTCATCAACGTCATCGTCTCCGCGGGGGCCTGGGCCCGGTTCCGCCGGGTGGCCCGGTCCCAGCCGGCGCTGCTGATCCGGGGCACGATCGAGAAGGTCGACGGGGTTATCAACCTGATCGCGGAACACATCGAGCCCCTGGTGCTCCGCACGACCACCAAGTCCCGCGACTTCCGCTGAGCTCCCCCCGGACCGCCCATACTCCTGGCCGAGGTACCGGGGCCGCTCGGGGTCCCGGAGGCATTTCCGGACCGTGGCGGCCGCTTACCGCGAGCGGTCGTGGCGGCCGCTTACCGCGAGCGGTCGTGGACGCGGGTCCGGTCGGCCGCGGGCGGTGGAAGCTCCCGGCTGATCCGTGCCTCGGCGAAGGGGGCGGTGCGGAACCACGGCGTCAGGCGCAGCACCGTCGGCGGCCGAGGGCCGTTCAGGAGGAGCGACTCGCCGAAGGCCAAATGGGCGATCTCGTTCACCGGCCACCGGGGCTGGCGGCGGGTCGAGCGGGTGACGCTCGTGGGTTGGCGCCCAATAGGCCAGGGGCGCCGGGTAACGGAGTTGTGGGGCACCTCCCAATCGCCGGCCAGCCGGGAGATCATGTCCAGGGTCCGGACATCCTCGATGCCGCCCAGTACCAGCTTGGCGCCGAACAGGGTCAAGAACCCGTCCGACGCCGCCCCCCAACGGGACCGGGCCTGGGAGAGGTCCTGAAAGCAGGTCAGGGTCAGCAGGCCCTGGCTGCCCCCTTCCGACACGATGGAAGGGAGGTCGGGGAGGGGGGCGATGTTGGCCGTCTCGTCGAGCACCATGGCGATCGGGGGACCGGGCCACCGGCCGGCGCGGGCGGCGGCGGCGGCATTGTCGTAGGCCGCCGTTCGGATCTGCTCGATCAGACCCACTACCAATGGCGCGGTCAGGGCCTGAGCCTGGTGGGAGGCGCAGATGTACACGGTGTCGGCGGTGACCGGGAGCCGCTGGGGGTCGAAGTTGGGTTCTCGGGCCGCGTTCAGGGCGTCCTGGGAGCGGTAGGCCGCCAAGACTCCGGCGGCGGTCGACCAGATACCGGAAAGTTCCCGGTCGTCGGTCTTCCCCATCCCGACGAGGATGTCCTCGGCCAATTCGCTGCCCTCGCGATTCAAGATTGACGTCGGGACCTTCAACTCGTGACGGTTGACCCAACGCAGCACCTGGGGTATTCCTGCCTCGGAGAGGGCGGCAGCGTGCATGACCGGCGCCAGCAGGGCCTCGGCCCGCTCCGTCCAATGGGCCGAGTCGCCCAGGTATCCGTGGGGCCGGGCGGCGGTGGTCATGGCCCGGGCGGTGCGGATGGCGGTGTCCCAGTCCCGGCAGGCGGGTACCGGCGACCAGCGCAGCGCAGTGACCCCGCGCGGCGGGGAGTTGGTCCCGGCCGGGTCGAACAACCAGCTCCGCCCGATCCGGTTGCGTTCCATCCAGGTGGCGGCCAGGACGTCGAACTTGGTCGAGGTCGAAATAACCGGACCGGGTGCCACCAGGACGTTCGGGATCACGACCGAGCTGGTCTTGCCCGAGCGCGGGGGACCGAGGATCATGATGCCCTGCTGGGGCGGGGCGAACGCCGCCCCCAGGGTGCCGGCGCCCAGGTAGAGGGGCGATCCGCCATAGGCCACCCGAGCCCGTAGTTCGTCGAGGGAATGAGATGAGGGCGGCACGGGCCACCTCCGGGAGCGCGAGGGCTGGGTCCGGGGGAAGCGGCGCAAGGAGGTTACCGCCCAGGCGCCTAGCCTCGACTGAGCATGGCCTGGCCTTTCTCGAGCGCATGACGGTTCGCCGCCGGGTGCAGGTCGAGGGGCGGGTGCAGGGCGTGTTCTTCCGCGACAGCTGTGCCCGAGAGGCTCGGGCGCTCGGCGTATCGGGGTTCGTTCGCAACCGGGGCGACGGGGCGGTGGAGGCGGCCTTTGAGGGCGACGCGGAGTCGGTCGGGCGGATGGTCGCATGGTGCCGGCACGGGCCCCCCCGAGCCAGGGTGACCGCGGTGCAGGTGGTGGACGAGTCCCCGCAAGGAGACCAGTGGTTCTCGGTGCGCTGAGGCGCGAGACTGGGTGGCGTGGCTGAGCTTTTGAGCGACGACGAGCTGGCGGCCGGTCTGGCAGGTTTGGAGTGGGACCGGGATGGCGACGAGCTCGGAAAGGTGGTCGTCCTCAGAGACTTCGCAGCCGCCATGGCATTTGTCAACGCGGTGGCGCTGCTGGCTGAGGGGGCCAACCACCATCCCGACATCGCCGTCAGCTGGAACAAGGTCACCCTGCGCCTGAGTACTCACAGCGCCGGCGGCTTGACCCGGCTCGATCTCGACCTGGCGGCGGCGATCGACGGGATTGCCCCCGAGTAATCCGCGGGGGCCTCCGGGAGCGAACAGAGGTCATGAAAATGGATGCGTTGACCCTGAGGGATCGCATCGCCCGGCTGGACTTGTCGGGGATTGACTTCGGAGCTTTCCGCTCCCAGCCGGTCTCGCCTGCAGGCCTGCGAGTGCTGCGCTATATCCACGACGTGGAGTTTCACACGGTGTGTTATCTCCGGGATTTGTTGATGACCTCGGCCCATAAGGACCCGGACATCACGTCCTTCCTCACCTTTTGGAACTTCGAGGAGTACTGGCACGGCGAGGCCGTGGCCCGGGTTCTTAGCGCCCATGGGGAGCAGGCCGACACGGCGCGGGTCTCCGCCATGCGGGCCCGCCTGTCGGTGAAGGACCGGGTGTCGCCCATGTTGCACGGGCTCGGTTCGCTGTTGACCGGCGAGTCGTGGACCGCGGTACATATGACATGGGGGGCTGTCAACGAGTGGACGACCCAGGCGACCTACGGCCGGCTGATCGCCCGGGAGCATCATCCGGTACTTAGTGATTTGTTGCACCGGATCATGCGCCAAGAGGGACGCCATATCGACTTCTACGCCAGCGAGGCGGCCCGGCGGCTTGGTGAGAGCGCTCGGGCCCAGCGGATCACCCGGTTCGCGCTGCGCAAGTACTGGAAGCCGGTGGGGTCGGGCGTCATGCCGGAACCCGAGTTGGCGCACCTGACCCGCTACCTGTTCAACAATGACGAGGGCCGGTCGGTGGCGGCTCGGGTAGACCGCCACATCGACCGTCTGCCCGGCCTGAGTGGGCTACACCTCCTCGAGGGGTCAGTCGCCCAATACGCCGCCTAGCGGTTGGCCGACTCGTGCCCGTCCCCGGTCGGGAACGGGCATGCTGGGGTGGTGAGTGATCCGCCGCCACCCGCCGTCGAAGGCGCGGCGTCGGAAGGGACGGACGGCCATCCCGCTCCGCCGCCGGGATTTGGGCCACCGCAGCTCGGTTACGGCCCGGCGACACCAACCAATGGGTCCCCAACCGGGCATGCCGGGCGGCCGCCGGCGCCGGCACCCGGCTACCCGCTGCCGCCGTCAGGGTATGGGTCGCCGGCTAGTCCGCCACCCGGTTACCGACCTCCGCCGGGGTACGGGCCCCCGCCCCCGCCCGGGTATGGGCCCCCGCCCCCGCCCGGATATGGGCCCCCGCCCCCGCCCGGGTACGGGCCGCCGCCCCCGCCGGGGTACGGGCCGCCGCCTTCGCCCAGGTACGGGCCCCCGGCGGTGAATGGGCCGCCGCCCGGGTATGGCCCCCCGCCGCGGTATGGGCCCCTGCCCGTCTACGGGCCCCCGCCCGTCTACGAGCCCCCGCCGCGGTATGGGCCCCTGCCCGTCTACGGGCCCCCGCCGCGGTATGGGCCCCTGCCCGTCTACGGGCCCCCTCGCTACGGGCCCCCTGGCTACGGGCCCCGGCCCGGTGGTTACCCGATCCCCGGCTATGGGCCGACGTCCCCGCCGGGGTATGGGCCGCCTCCCGGGTGGGGCCGCGCCACCCCGGCCAGCTGGACCCCGTCGGGACCGGCCGTGCCCGCGTGGGCGTTGCCCCCGCCGCGGCTCAAGGGGGGAAACGAGAAGACCGGTCCGCTGCCCCTACACCCCATGGGTGTCGGAGACATCCTCGACGGCGCCGTGAAACTGTTGCGGGCCAATGCCCGGACCATGATCATCCTGGTTACCGCATTCGTCGTCCCGTTGGAATTGCTACTCGCTTTCCTGCAACGGGACCTCTACGGCGGCACCAGCTTCCTGAAGACGCTGAGCGACCCCACCGCGGCCTCCGCCCAAACCAGCCGTTCCGACCTCTACGGGCTCCAGGCGCTGGCCTATCTCGGGTTCTGGATCGCCCTGCCCCTGGTCTGTGCCGGTGCCAGCCGGGTCGTCATGGCCTCCTACCTGGGCGGCGAACTGCGGGCCCAGGACGCGATGCGGGCGGTGTGGAAACACGCTCCGGCCCTGATTGCCGCCACCCTCATCGTCCACCTGCTCGAAGTCATCTCGCTGGTGGGGCTCGTCGTCGGCGCCATCTTGGTGATGCCGTTGTTCATGATGACGGCGCCGGCCATCTCACTTGAGGATCTGGGACCGCTCCGGGGCGTCAGGCGATCCGTCGCCCTGGCCCGGCGCCGGTACTGGCCGACCGTGGGCATCGCCTTGCTCTCGGCCTTCATGGCGTTCGTCTTGAACTCGGCCCTGAGCCTGATCCCGAGCACGCTCGGTCTCATCGTCGGCTTGCGGTGGGGTTGGCTCTTCCTCGCGTTGGGCGGCGTCCTGGAGGCGTTGGTGACGGTCTCATTTGTCGCCATCGTCGCCACCCTTGTGTACATCGATGCCCGTATCCGGCAGGAGGGCTTTGACCTCCAGGTGATCTCGGCCCAGCTCGAGACCCGCTGACCCGCGCGCTGACCTGCTGACCCGCGCGCTGACCCGCTGACCCGCTGACCCGCTGACCCGCTAAGGAACCGGCGGCGCTGCGGTTGACGGGGACGTGACGGCGGGCGTCGGCGGCGCCGGCAGCTTGAATGCCGCCGACGGGGCCGACTCCTGATAGCTGGTGGCCTGGACCGGGTTGCCGCCGCCGCTGTCCTCCACCCGCAGGATGACGCCACTCGGGGCGATGCAGATGAGGGCCCGATCGCCGACGGTTGGATCAGTGACCTGCCCTCCTCGCCGGGAGGCCGTCAGGCAGGCGGAATCCAGGCCCAGCAGGCGCCGGTGGCTCACGGCAAAGTCATAGGTCTGGCTGAGCTGGGCCAGCGAGGCGATGGTGCGGGTGATGGCGTCGGGCGTGAACGGTCCACTCGGCGCCGAGACGACGCCGCTCACGCAGCGCCAGCGTTTGCCGTCGAGGTGGCACACCACGGTGTCAGAGTCGTGGATGAGCACCCGGTCGGTGCTACCGGGGCCGGCCGCCCCCACCACGTCGATGCGCCGATCAGGGGGGCGGGCGATGACGGTGGTGCTCTGGCCTCCGCCCTGGTCGTACACGACCGTGTAGGTGACAGCGCTGGCGCCGGCCGCCTTGGCGAGGAAAGCCTGGACTTCGGGGCCCAATCCGGCCTGGCGGGCGATGGCCTGGGCCTGGGCGGCGCGGGTGCGAGCTGCCGCGGCTTGGTCCTTCGACGCCTTTGACGGACCGCCGCAACCAGACGCAACCGCGCTCGCGAAGAGAACCGTGACAGCCAGCGCCGCCGTGGCACGGTGCCGGGGCGGCCGTCGCGGAAGGAACGCAAACTTGGCCTGGGTATGAATCATGGCGTGTGCATGATGGACGCCGAGGCCCCTCGAGTCGAGCCACGGTCGATACTTGCGGGCTACCGCTTATCGTGGACGACATGTCTGGCCGTCTCTGCCTTCTGACCGTGCACGCTCACCCTGACGACGAGGCGTCCAAGGGGGCGGCCACGATCGCTCGCTACCGGAGCCAGGGAGTGCCCAGCGTGCTGGTGTGCTGCACCGGCGGCGAGGCCGGCGACATCCTCAACCCGGCCATGGACCGGCCCGAGGTCCGGGACCGTCTGCACGAGGTGCGGATGGATGAGTTGACCCGGGCCACCGACATCATCGGGTACCACGAGGTGGTCATGCTGGGCTACCGGGACTCGGGGATGCCGGGCACGCCCGAGAATGCCGATCCCCGTTCGTTCGCCCAGGCGCCACTCGAGGAGGCAGTAGGGCGGCTGGTGGCCGTGATCCGCCGGGTTCAGCCCCAAGTCGTGGTGACCTATCCCGCCAACCAGGAGGGATATCCCCACCCCGACCACCTGAAGGTCCACGCCATCACCATTCCCGCCTTCGAGGCGGCGGGCGATCCCGAGGCCTATCCGGAGGCAGGACCGCCGTGGCAGCCGTCGAAGCTCTACTACACGACCTGGTCACACAAGCGCATCGTGGCCATGCACGAGAAGTTCCTGGAGCTGGGGCTTGAGTCGCCGTTCGACGAGAAGTGGTTCACGCGGGGGGAGACGGCGGAACCGGCCACCACGGTGGTCGATGTCAACGGCTTCGCCCGGGTCCGCGACGAGGCCCTGCTGGCCCACGCCACCCAGATCGACCCGACGTCGAAGTTCTGGTTCGGCTTGCCCCCCGAAGTGTCCGAGACCCTCTACCCCTACGACGAGTACATCCTGGCCCGCAGTCTCGTTCCGACCGAGGTCCCGGAAGACGATCTGTTCGCCGGCATCGCCGGCTTAGCCGCGCTCACGACCCTGACCAGGTGAACGGAGTAGTGGCGCCACGGTTGACCCTCAGCCGGGCGGGTAGAGTGCCCGGCGAAGCGCGAATCCCGACTTCACCAGGGAGAATCCAGCAATGTCGAAATGGCTCTCGCAGGAATGGCACGACGAGACCCGCAAGATGGCGGAGAGCCAGCCTGAGCGTCCCGGGGCCTCGGCCCGGATGCAGTACATCATCAGCGGCGGCCCCGACGGCGAGGTTCGCTACTTCTGGCTCCTGGAGAACGGAAAGCTGCTTGAGAGCGGGCTCGGTGACATCTCCGATGCCGATATCACCATGACCACCAGTTACGATGACGCCAAGAAGATCCAGCAGGGCGAACTGGATGCCAACGCCGCCTTCATGCAGGGCCGGATCAAGATCGGCAGCAACACCAACATGGCGAAACTGATGTCGCTGATGCCCCTCACCAACGCCCCCGAGTACAAGGCGCTGCAGAAAGAGATCCAGGAGATCACCGAATATTGAGCCAGGGCCCGCCGAGGCGGCCCGGTCGCTCTGGCCTGGTAGGCCCATCCAGCCGTGACGGTGGCTCCGAAGAGCAACCGACCATGCCGATAACTCTGACCGAAGCCAGTGACGGCGCGTTAGTCGTCGCCATCGGGCGCTGGCGAGAGGAGGCGCTGGCCGAGGCCTACCGCCGCCACGCCGGAGCCGTGTTCGGTCTCGCTCGTCGGGTGATCAACGACGGCACCCTGGCCGAAGAAGTCGTCCAGGAGGTCTTCCTCCGCCTGTGGAACGAGCCGGAGAAGTTCGATCCGGACCGAGGTTCCCTGCGCTCGTTCCTCCTGGCCCAGACCCACGGCCGGGCGGTCGACCTGCTCCGGTCGGATTCATCGCGCCGGAAACGAGAAGAACGTGAGGCCCGTCAGACCGCCGAGGCGGGTTACGACATCGAGCATGAGGTGTGGGACCTGGCGATGGCCGAGCACGTGAAAGATGCCATGGCGGTGCTATCCGACGATGAACGACGGGCCATCGAGCTCGCCTATTTCGGGGGTCACACCTATCGGGAAGTGGCGTCGCTCTTGGGCACGCCGGAAGGTACCGTTAAGAGCCGCATTCGTACTGGCCTGCGCAGGATGCGCGATGGGCTGGCCGACGCTGGAATTGGAACATCGTGGAACGACTGATCGGACACGCCGAACTTCAAGAGTTGCTCGGGGCGTACGCGCTCGACGCTGTTGACCCCGACGAGGCGGCCGCCATCGAGCGCCACCTCCCGACCTGCCCCCGTTGCCGAAATGAACTTGCAGAACACCGTGAGGTGGCGGCACTTCTCGGTTACGCCGGTGGCTCGGCGCCAAGTGGCGTCTGGGACCGCATCGTCGCCAGCCTCGAGGAACCACCGCCTGCCCTCATGCTGACCCGGATACCCGCCCCGCCAGCGGCGGGCCCGCCACCGTTCCCGGGCGCCCCGACGGGTCACGGCGTGACCGATCCCGGCGACCTGACCGCCCGACCGAACCCCTGGAATCGACCGCTGACCGAAGCGACCGCGGCCACGGAAACGACCGGCGGGTCCCGCCCCTGGGAGATTGATGGCCCCGGCTTGTCTTCGGGACCGCAGATGCCGCCGCCCATTCACGCCCGGCCGTCCCACCACCGGCCCGCCACCTCGGCCGACGACGGCGTCATCCCGATCAACCGGCCCCGCCGACGCCGGAGCGTCGAGATGCGGCTCATGGTGGCCGTCGCCTCCGCGGCCGCGGTCATCGTCGCCGCTCTCGGGATCGAGGTGGGGCGGCTTCAGAGCCACAAGCCGGCCGCCCAGACGGCCCAGCTAGCCTCGCTGGCCTATCACCTGGCCGACGCCGACACCACCGCCCGGCATCTGACGCTCACCTCCCAGGATGGCGTGCACACCGTGCGGGCCGTGATCATCGCCGACGGGACCACCTATCTGGGTCCGGGCAACCTCGACCGGTTGCCCAGCACCGAGACCTACCAGATGTGGGGGATCGTCAACGGAGCCCGGGTCTCCCTGGGCGTCATCGGTGACAATCCGACCTACCACGTGTTCACCACCCCGAGCGTCGCCAACGTGATCGCCATGACGGTGGAGCAACGCGGCGGGGTCGTGACCAGTACCAAGACGCCCGTAGTGGCCGGAGTGGTACCCGGCTAAAGGTCGTCGAACCAGTCCCGCCCCGTCGGCGTCAGACCCCGATTCCTGCCTTGGCGGCGTCCTGGTCCTTCTGGAAGGCGTTGTCCGGGGTCCCGGTGGCCGACTTGCCGCTGATCACGGCCAGCAACGCCACGTGGCGGGCCTCGGTCGCCCCGACGCTGGCGATGGTGGCGTTGAACTTGGCGTTGTTGAGGTTCCCGATGTCGGCCTGGTAGGTCGCCGCGGCCAGATGTTCGAGGTCGAAGGCGAGGTTGACAACATCGGCCTCTGTCTTCAGCGCCGCCAGCCGGGGCTGGACCAGCTGCTGCATGAGCACCGGGTTGGCATCGGCGAAGGGCATCCCCCCGGCGGTCCGCGTCGATCGCTGGAACAGGTCGCCATGCTGGGTGTGATGGCCCTGGAAGAGTTTCAACAGGCTGGCGGTTGTCGTGGTCGTGACCAGTCCGCTCTTGAGGGCGGTGGTGTACACCGACACCGCCAGCGCCTCGATGGAACCGGCGGTGCGCAGGATGGCGACGTCGTTGGCCGTCCCTACCACCGCGGTACTCGCGGTCGTGGGGGGTACGACCTGAGCCGACGGGGTGGCCCCCTTACAGGCCGCCATCACCGCCGTCATGGCGACGCCGGCCCCGCCCAGCATGAGGAGCTTCCGCCGGTTGAGGCCGCCCATGATCGGGTCGGCCTCCACCGCCCCGGGGTTGCTGTTGACCAGGCGGTCCAGGCTCATCCGGTCCTGCTTCATGGCCTCCTGGTGGGCCGCCTCGATGTCCCTCGCCTCCCGGCGCAGGAAATCCTGGGAAATGTCCATGTCAGCTCCTGTTGGCGATCACTGGCCGGCGATTGGGTACTTGGAGGGCGACAGCGCCTGGTCGGGGGTCTGGAAGGGAGGCAGGAAGTCGATGTCGGTGGCGGGGTCCTTGCCCAGCACGTAGCCGAGCACGGCGGCGTGTTGCGCCTCGACCGGCATGATCGAGGCGGTGAGCGACATGGCCTGGGCGCTGGTGAGGGCGCCGATTGCGAAGAGATAGGTGGCCGCGGCGGCGTTCTCGGTGGCGAAGGCCACCGCCAGCACCGCCTTCTCGTCGGGCGCCTCCCGGATCTGGTCGCCGACGGTCTGCAGGATGCCAGGGTTGGGTTGGGCGGTCGCGGCATCACCGGCGAAGGCGCCGAACGCCTTGGCGTGGTCCGAGTGGTGGCTGGCGAAGGTCGTGGCCGCGGTCAGCACCGCCGGGGTCTTGACCTTGCCGCTCTGGGCCGCCGCCGTATAGGCGGCCACCGCTGCCAACTCGACGCTCTCCGCGAACTTGGCGATGGTCGGGTCGTCCAGCGTCTGGGATCCGGCGACGCCGACCAGGCCCCCCGCGGGGAGCACCACGCCCCCGATGACCAGAGCCAATCCCGCGCCCGCGTCGCGGAGGAAGCGCCGCCGGGACGCCTCCCGCAGCCGATCGGCGGCCCCGCTGTGGAGGGCCGCGATCTGGTCGCCGAAGGTCTTCATGCCCTCCCGGTGAAGGTCGTCCACCTCTTGCACCATCCGGCGCAAGCTCCGTTCACTGATCTCCATGGCTCGGTGTTGTCTCCTGGTCACTGTTTCACTTGACAAGAACTGGGGGAAAAACGCCCTTCCTACCGCTCCGAGCCCCGGTTGAGCGATTCCTGCGTCGCTCGCTGGAGCTCGCGCAGTTGGCGGTAGCCGATCAAAGTGACTCCCGCCCGGTCCGCCAGGGCCCGGAGCGACTGGCCCACGGTGACCACGTCGTGGTCGTCTACCAGCGACGCCCAGTCAGGGGCGAGGGCCCGCAGTTCCGCGGTGTCGACCGCCGGCCGTAGGACCACCTCGGTCACCCCCGGCGCCATCTCCCCCAGGAGCCGGTCGAGGGCCACCCGGCCGGCCCGGTTGCGGCTGCGGACCAGGTGATCGGGGGCGACCACCCCCTCCTCGGCCGCCAGCCGGCGGAACGGGAAACCGACCGAGCGTTCCGCGGTCGCCGACGACAGCCGCAGCGGCAGCCGGAACTCGACGGCCAGCTCCAGGGCCACGTCGAAGAACTCGGGCCGGAACTCCAAGGCCCCCAGGTGGGAGCTCAGGTGGCTGACATCGAAGCCCCACAGGATTGCCCGCTCGATCTGGGCCCGACACTCGCGGCGGACCTCCTCCACGTCCGCGTGGTCCCAGAGGTCGTCGAGGGTCCGGGGAAAACCGCCATCACCGTCGAGCAGTGAGGGGGCCTGGGTGATGGGCCCCCAACGGTAGAGGTCGTACTCGGCGTTCAATGTGAGGTGGACGCCCACGTCCTCGCCCCGGTAGTTGGCCGCCGCCTCCCGGGCCCAGGGAGCGGGGACCATGAGCCCGGCACTGGTGGCCATCCCGCTTCGCAGGGCGTCGTAGACGCCGACGTTGGAGGCGTGGCTGAGACCGAGGTCGTCGCAGGCCACGATCAGGAGTTGGGCTCCCGGTCGGAAGCGCAAAGCCTCGGCGAGCGACGTCACGGGTTCGAACCGTAGTGGCCGGCAGCCAGGGGGCCGCCAGTCCGGGCGCGCGGCGCCCCATCGAACAGCGCCGTGGCCGACCCGTCACAGCCTCGAAAACCCTGAGCAGCCGGCAGGCCCGGCGTCTGTGACCAGAAGCCCTACCCGAGGGAGGACTGGAATCGTCACCGGCTCAGCGCCATCGTGGCGTCGGCGGCCCGAGCCGCCCGCCGCAAAGCGGCCCGGGCCTCGGCGATGCCTCGCCGCCCGAGTTCCTTGGTGCGCTCGTCCAATCGCCAGTCGATCTCGTTGGGGCTGATGAGGGCTAGCTGTCGTGCCATGTCATAATCATGAACGGGGGGTGTGACCGTTATCCCCTCCCGATCAGGGCGAGCCCCCGGAGCCCCACACTGTCGATTCAGAAATCCGAGACGCAGGCGTGGTGGAAGCGGTTGGGCCGTAGGCGCACGTGGTACCGGCGCCCGCTGGTGCTCGGGATCGTGGTGGTCCTGCTGGCGCCGGTGATGTGGTCCTACCAGAAGGCAGTGACCGGCCCCGGTAACACCGCAGCCAGCGTTCGCAGCGTCGAGTGGTTGAAGGACCATCACTTCACCTGGCTGGTCAATGACGTCGAGAACTTCTGGTACACCCACCACCAGCCCAAGAAGGGCGGCGCCCCATCGGGAGGGTTGGCGGCGGCCATCCGCTCGGGCGCGGAACCGACGACAACCCTCGGCCCGGCGACGCTGCCCGCCGGCCGCCCGGATTCGGCGGCGGCCGCCCTGGCCCGTCAGGCGCTGCCCGTTCCCGCTTCCATCCCCTCGGTAGTCGCCAATCCACTGGCCGGTGAAGGGGACTGGTCCCCCCTCGGTCAGATGGTCGGGGGGCGCCCGGCCATGTACGCCGCCTACGTCCGGCCCGACCCGGTGTACACCAGCCTGGTGACCGCGGTGGCGTGGATCGACCCCCATTTGGCCAAGTTCGTGCTCTACGCCGGAGTCCAAGAGCCGGGGCCGCGGGACTGGAGATACCAGGCTCCCATGACCGCCGCCGACCGGGTCGATCTACTGGCCGCCTTCAACTCCGGGTTCAAGATGAAGGACTCGCAGGGCGGGTACTACGCCGAGGGCAGGATCGTTCGCCCCCTGCCGCGACGGGGCCGCCACGCTGGCCATCACCACCGCCGGCATGCCCACCGTCGGGCAGTGGGGCCGGGACGTTTCGATGGACTCCACGCTGGCCTTCGCCCGCCAGAACCTTTCCCTGATCGTCGACGGGGGCCGGCCGGTGGGGGGGCTCGACACCGACAGCATCTACAAATGGGGGGCCACCCTCGGCAACAAGGTCCAGGTGTGGCGCTCGGGCATCGGGGTCACCGCCGCCGGTGCGTTGCTCTACGCGGCCGGCAACAACCTGTCAATTGCCATGCTGGCCAGCGTCCTCTCCCGGGCCGGGGCGGTGCGGGCCATGGAACTCGACATCAACTCGGCCTGGGTGGAATTCGTGAGCTATGGACCGGTTCCCCCTTCGGCCTCGGCGTCGGACACCAAGCTGCTCCCGGATATGTCCTCGGGCACGTCGAAGTACCTCGGGAACAACTCCCGGGACTTCATCGCCGTCTTCCGCCGGGCCTAGCCCCCGGCCGCACCCACCTCCACTCCGGGCGCGGCGCCGGGCCTGGCCCCCGGCCCCGCCCCCCCTCCGGGGGCGGGCCGGTTGCCTGCTTACAACAGCCGCAGTTGCTCGGTCCGCGAGGCCCGGGCGCTCAGGGGCTCCCAGCCCGCCCCGCCCCGCGGTCCGATGATGCGGACCTCGATCAGCTCCACCGGCAGCGCCCGGGCGGCCCCACGCCGATCGGTCAGGCCGACGCTGCCGTCTCTTTCCCGCCGGGTCACGTAGGCCTCCTGCCAGCGGCCATTCGGATCGCGCCGGAACCGGACCTGCTCCCCCAGAGACAGGCCGAGAATGCTCAGCCCGTACGGCCGGTCGTCGGTGTCCGCCGTGGCCCGCCGTTTCATTAGGCGAGATTGTAGGAACAGGCCCGGACGATGTGGTGGTGTTACCAGGAGCCGCTGGTCACCAGCCGGAAGTCCTCCTCCGACTGCCCGCTCACGGTACTCACCTGGATGGTCACCGTCGTGGCTCCGGAATCGAAACAGGCGGGCTTGGAAACTACCGCGGTGGCGGGCGCCAGGTTGGTGCTGGTGGCCGTGGCCAGAACCTTGCCATCCTTGATGACCTCGACCTTGTCGGACGTTCCCGGCGGAGCGGTGAGGGTGACCCGGAACTTGGTCAGGCAGAGATTGAAGAAGCTCTGGGCCACCGGGGCCTGGAAGCTGTCGACCGTGGTGGCGGGCACCAGATTGGCCCGCAGCGCCTGACCGACCTGTATGGATTGACCGGGTTGGAAGTCGGACACCGCTTCGCAGCCGTCCGCCTGGTTGCCGTTGAAATCGGCCCGGCCGGGGAGGCAGCGGCTGCCGTCGCTTCCCGGAGCCGGCGCCGCGGCGCCGCATGGCTGATACCGCAGCGGCGTGCAGGCAGTGGTGGCGGGTGCGGTGGGAACCGGGGATTTGGGAGCCGCCAACCGGGTGCTGCTGGGCCGGTACCGGGCCACCCCGGTCGCCGCCGCGGCCACCACGACGGTCACAATGGTTACGATCAACGCCACCCTTTTCCCCCTTCCCGGGCCGGCCACGGGTGCTCGCGGGAAGGGATCGACCTGGGTCCCGCGGGGGCCTCCGCAGGCGGCGGCCGCCGTCGGGCGGCGCTCCGGCCGGGGGTCGAGCATGGCCGTGAGGGTGCGGCGGAGCTCCTCGGGAAGGCCCCGGGGGAGGGGCTCGATCTCGCCGTGGGCGGCCCGGTTCATCAGCGCCAGGGGCTCGCCCTCGCCGTAGGGGCCCCGGCCGGTGAGGGCGTAGGCGAGGGTGGCGGCGAGGGAGAACACGTCGCTGGCGGCCGTGGCGGGCTTGCCGGCCGCCTGTTCGGGAGCGATGAACTCCGGCGTGCCCACGATCATCCCGGCCAGGGTCAGGCCGGGGGTGAACTGGCGGGTGATGGCGACGCCGAAATCGGCCAGGGCGGGGTTCCCGGCGGCATCGAAGAGGACGTTGGCGGGCTTGATGTCGCGGTGGACAACCCCCTGGCGATGGGCGGTGGCCAGGGCGTCGAGGAGAGCGAGGCCGATGGCGTCGATTTCTGATGGTGGGAGGGGGCCGAAGGCGCACACCCGGTCGGCGAGGCTGCCGATCATGCGGGGCATCACCAGGACCACGTCGGCGCCATCGTCCTCGACCGCCAGCAGGGAGACGATGCCCGGGTGGTCGAGGCTGGCCAGGATTTCGGCCTCCCGGCGGATGCGCCGCCGGGCCAGGGCGATCTGTTGCGCCGACCCGCCGAGGGAGATCCGTTTGCGGGCCAGGTGGCGACCGTCTTCGTCGACGGCCAGTTCGACCACGGCCATGCCGCCCCGGCCGAGTAGGCCCACCACGGTATAGGCCATCGCCCCGCTCATAGTAGGCGTCGGGGGGCGAATCGCGGCGTCAGCCCGCAGCCCCCTTCAGGAGCTGTTAACGGGGGATGTTGGTCTGCTTGAACTCGTTGAGATCGGCCCAGCCTCCGGTGAGGTCGACCACCCGCTGCACGGTGGAGACAGCCCGGTCGTGGTCGCCGTCGGGCCGGCTCATGAGACGGACGAAGACGGCCCGGCCGCCGGCGATGAATGTGGGGACGCCCCAGATGTCGTAGTCGGCCACCGCCGCCTCGTGCTCCTTGCGGAAGGTCTGCAGCGGCCAGCCGTCGTCGATGGCGGCTAGGACCGCCCGGCCGTCGACCCCGCATTCGTCGACGACGCCGGCCAGGACGTCGCGGCGCCGCAGATCGAGGCTGCGGTCGTGGCGGGCTGCGAACAGCGCCGCGTGGGTCGCCAGGAATTGGGTCGGGAACTGGTCGCGCACCACGATCCCCGCCGCCGTGGCCAGGAGGCCGGGATAGCGGTCCGGTTCGTCCCAAACCGGCGGCTGACCCTCCTCGACATGGGGCTGGTCGAGGTTGAACGGAAGGAAGGCGACATCCCACGGGGCTCCCGCCAGTAGGCCCGCCACGACGTGCTCGTGGGCATTGCGGGCGTAGGGACAGCGGTAGTCCCACGTCACGGCAAAACTCAGCGGTGAAGAAATCACACCCAGGTCAACCCCCGGCCACGGGCAAGGATTCCCGGCCGCCGGCGTCACCCGTGACCGCCGGCTCGAGGGGCACCAGTCGCTTGATGATCCGGCCCATAAGCAGCCCGATCACCACCCCGCCGATCACGTCGGAGGTGTAGTGGACCCGAACGTGGACCCGGCTCCAGGCCACCACCGCCGCCAAGGCGAAATAGAGCGGGCGCAGCTTGGGGTCACCGTCACTCAACAAGGTGGCGGCACAGAAGGCCGAGGTGGCGTGGCCGCTCGGGAAACTGCTGCTACGGGGGCGGCGCAGGGGCAGCGGCGACAGGCTGGGCCGGATGGGGCGCTCACGACGAAAGACCCATTTGACCGGCCCGTTGACCAACATGGACTCGATGCCGATGGCGGCCGCCGCCCGCACCGTGGCCCGCCAGGCGTGGGGGGAGCGCAGGCCTCGGACCACCGCCAGAATGAGCCAGATGATCCCGTGATCGCCGAGCGCGGACGCTGCGAAAAACACCCGGTCGGCGACCGGTAGGCCCCGGATGCCGACCGCGACCCTCTCGTCGATGAACCGGTCGAACCGGCTGACCGGCCCGAGCTTGACGAGAGGCTCGTACAGCGGCGCCGGCGGCTCGGCGACGCGCACCGGCCGGCTCATACTCCCGCCGGCGCCGGCGCCGGGCCCGTCGTCGAGGTGATTCCCAGGGTCTCCATGGTCACCGGCCGGCCCGGGCCGTCGGCCCCGGCAACCCCGGCGAGGGCGGCCTCCGCTCGGCGGGCGGCAACCGCCTCGGCTGCCAAGGCGGGGTCGCCGCCCCAGGCGGGGCAGAAGGCGCGATAGGCGCAGGAATCACAGAGGCGCCCCGGCTGAGGGCGGAAGTCCTCCCGCCGGCAGGCCAGCTCGATGGCCGTCCAGACGGCGCGAGCCTGTTGGCGCAGGCCCCGGATGGACTGCTCCGAGGGCACGGTGGAGATGGCCAGCGGCTCTCGGAGATGGAGGAGCTGGACCCGGGCCGGCCGGCGGCCCAAGACCTGCTCGCACAGGAAGGCGTAGAAGTGGACGCCCCCCAGCCGTGACTGCTCGTACGCCTCGCCCGGGGCCCGCCCGGTCTTGTAGTCGGTGACCACGAACTCGCCGTCTTCGTCGAGCTCCAAGCGGTCGATGATGCCCCGGAGGGTGAGCGATCCGACCTGCACGGAGAGCATCAGCTCGACGCCGACCACCTTGACCCGGTTGGGGTCCTCGAGGCGGAAGTAGTTGTGCACCAGGGTGTCGGTGTCGGCCAGGAATTCCGCCTCGGTCTGTTCGCCGAAGTCCAGGCCCTGGTACTCCGGGTGGCCCAACACGTCGCCCCGGGCCCGCTCGAGCTTGTCGAGGGCGACGCCGAGGCTGCGCCGGCCGGGCGGCTCCTCCGACATCAGCAGCTCCAGCGCCCGGTGGACGAGGGTGCCCTTGGCGGCGTGGGGCGACGGGGGCTCGGGGAGGTGGTCGATGGCGCTATACCGAAACGCCAGGGCGCAGTCCTTGAACGACGCGACCTTGGAGGGGGAAAGCGAGGTGGGAATCGCCAGACTCATCGGCACCCAGGGTATCGACCGCCTGGGACCGGAATGGGCGACGCTGAGGCCGCGCTCAGCACCGTCAGCCTGCCGTCAGCCCGTCGAAGGCCTCGACGATCGACTCGGCCAGCTCTGCCGGGCGTTCCAGGGGCCCGAAATGGCCCAGCGCCTCGTGCACCTCGATGGGCCCCGGTTCGGCCAGGCGGGCGGCCAGCGCCTTGCTGAGCTCGACGCCGAAATGGGCGTCGCCGCCACCCGACGCCAGGACGACCGGGCACGCCACCCGGTCGAGGTGCTGGTAGGCCCGGTGGCGCCACGCGTTCTCGTACACCCGGGCCTCGTCCTCCCGGCGGCACGACAGCTCCACGGTTCCGTCATCGCGGTCATGGAAGCCCCACTCGACGTAAGCCTCGAGGGCGGCGGGGTCGAAAGTTGTGAACGGCGGTTTGCCGGCGTAGTTGCGCAGCGCCGCGGCACGGGAGGCGAACACGTCCCGGCGCCGCCGGGCCCCCTCGGCCAGGGGGTTGTACCTGGGCTCCTCGGAGGGGGGCCCCTCGAAGATGGGCACCACCGGCTCGTAGCAGTAGAGGGCTTCGAAGGTCCCCGGCTCGTCTTCCTCGGCCAGCAGCAGCGCCGCCCCGCCGCTGGAATGGCCGACTCCGCGAGGGCGCACCGGCGCCTGCCCCGGGCCCAGGCCGAGCCCGGCGACCACCGCCAGCACGTCACGTCCGAAACCGCGCCAGTCGTAGTTGCCGTCGCCGGCTGGGGACGAGTCGCCGTGGCCCCGGGCGTCGAAAGACCAGCAGTGGTAGCGACGGCGGAGGGCGGCGGCAACGGGCACCCAGACCCGGCCGTGGAAGCCGGTGGCGTGGGCCAGCAGCAGCGGCGGGCCGCTGCCCCCCCAATCGTAGGTGGCGATTTCGACTCCGTCGGGGGTGGCGACCCGGGGACCGGTGACGAAGGGGGCAGTGGTCACCGGTTGACGCTACCGCCAAGGGCTAGCGTCGACGCCCATCCACCGAGACGCCGACGAGGCAGACGCCGTGTTGGCCGCCAATCGGCGCTTCTACGAGGCGTTCGAGGCACGGGACATGGATGCCATGTCCGACCTGTGGGAGCGTTCCGGCCGCTCGACCTGCACCCATCCGGGCTGGGCCACGCTGCGGGGGTGGGGGCCGATCGCGGCGTCGTTTTTCGCCCTGTTCCAAGGCTCCCGGCACATGCAGTTCGTGCTCACCGAGGAACGGGTCGAGGTCGTCGGCGACATGGCGTGGGTGTCGGTGGACGAGAACCTGCTCGGGGACCAGAGCGGGGCGACCATAGCCGCCGTCAACATCTTCGTGCGCACCGGCGCCGCCCGTCCCGGGCCCGGATCCCAGCCGGGCCCCGAGTGGCGCCTGGTCTGCCACCACGGCTCGGTCGTCAACCATTCCGTTGTCCGCGAGGGCCCCGGCGGCCCCTGAGGCGTTAGCGCGGCGCCGTCTCCTCCAGCCGCGACGCCAGGGTCAGGGCGTTGGCCACGGCATCGTCGCGCCAGCAGTTCTCCATGATCAGATGCACCTCGGCGGTCGATGCCGCCAGTTCCCGCACCCGCAGGGCGGCGTCGGCCAGTTCCCGGTCGCTGTAGCGGTATGGCCACGGCCAGGGGTCGCCGGCGTCGGCTCGGCGGCCGATGAAGCGCACAATGGCGACATCGGACGTGGCCGCCAGCACCGGCGGCATGGCCCGCGGACCGGCCCCGGGGCCGTCGGTGCACACGAAGCCGATGTCGTGTGCCTCCAGCCACTCCAAAGTGTCCTCGCACTCGGCCCCGACCAGCCATTTGGAACTGCGGAAATCCACCGCCACCCGGTAGTCCCCGAGTCGCTGACGGGCCGTCACCAAGGCGGCACGGGTCTCCGCCTTGGGGGTGAACCACGACGGGTACTGGAGGATGACCACCCCCAGCCGGCCTGCCTGGTGCAGGGGCCGCAAGGCATGTTCGAAGCGGTGCCAGCACTCCTCCATGGCGTCGCCCCCGAGGTGGGCGGAGTACAGCCGGCGACGGTGACGGGTCTCGGGCCGGACCTCATCCTGGAGGTCCTCCCAGAGCGAGTCGGGCAGGGTCGGCGCTTCGGTGAGGAGAGACCACGCCCGGACGTCGAAAGAAAACCCGCCCAGCGTCCGTGCCACCCACTGGCGGGCCAGATCCGGGGTCGGGGGAAAACGGTACGTCGTGGCGATCTCCGCCAGCGGCAGCCGGGAGCAGTAGTAGGCGAGGCGCTCGGTGGCCGTCATGGTCTTGCGGGGATAGAAGCCGCCGTGGCGCACCAGTCCCTGGTCAGCCCAGGACGAGGCGCCGCAGCGGAACAGGCTCCCGTCGAGGGGGATCGGTAGGCAGGCCGGGGCCGCCGAGGCGGCCCGCCCGCCGGGGCCCTCCACGCCGTCGAGGCCCAGGGTGAGCGTTTCTGTCATTCCGGACCCGGGCATAACGTCGGTGTGGTTCCGGGGGTGAACATGGCATGCGTCTGGCCCTCGACCTGAGTCTGCCCGCCGAGTCGCGGCTGCTGGCGGCCACCCGGAAAGTGTTGGCGCTGTACCTCCGGGAATTCGGTACCCCCGAAGACATCGTCGACGATGTCATCCTGGCCGTGGACGAGGCGTGCACCAACGTGCTCCAGCATGCCTACCCCCAGGGCCCGGACCTGGATTCCTATTACCTGCTCCGGGCCGACCTTCAACAGGACCGGATCCTGATCGAGGTGGTCGACGAGGGCATCGGGTTCGACATCATGGCAAAACCGGCGGTCCGCCACGAGGATGGTGACCCGCGCAACGCGGCCAGCGGTCGGGGCCTGGAAGTCATGCGCCACCTGATGACCACCGTCGAGGTAGAGTCGCCGACCCCCGCCGGGGGGACCCGCCTCCGGATGATCCGGCAACTTCCGCGAGCTGGCAACTGAGACAAACGCCATCCAACCCGAGCGTAGGTCCGATCTTGATTGACGCGCACCAATGGGGCATAGATCCCGGTTATCACGATGTGGGGGGCCGCTGGCACCAGGCGCCAGCGGCGACCATCGAGTCCTTCCTCGAGGCGATGGGCGCCCACGCCGGGTCGCCCCCGCCGGGACCGGCGGTGATCGCGGCGCCGGGTCGCCCCCACCCTCACCTCGCCCCCGGCGAGCTGCAACTCGAGGACGGAACCGCCTGGGCCATCGACGGGGACATCCCTTACGATCTCCCCTGCGGCTACCACCGCCACGTGGGCGACGAGGGCCGTGTGACCCCGCTCATCGTCGCTCCCGGGCGGTGCTGGCTTCCCGACGACCTCCGGGTGTGGGGCTGGGCGGCCCAGCTCTACGCGGCCCGGTCGCGGGCCAGTTGGGGAATGGGCGACCTGGCCGACCTGCGCCGCCTCGGCCAGTGGTCGGCGGCCCGGGGGGCGGGCATAGCCCTCATCAACCCCCTGCACGCCCCCCTGCCCGTCGGGCCCCAGCAGCCCAGTCCCTATTTCGCCAGCAGCCGGGCGTTCCGCAACCCGTTGTACCTGCGCATCGAGGAAGTCCCCGGCGCCGAGCGCCTGGCTGAGCTCCCGGAGCTGGCCGCGGCGGGCCGGACCCTCAACGGCGAGCGCCGGATCGACCGCGAAGCGGTGTGGGCGCTCAAGTCGGCCGCCCTCGAGGCCCTCTTCGCGGACTTCGGCGGCGATGCCCGCTTCGAGCGCTACCTGGAGGAGCAAGGCGCGGCGCTGCGGCAGTACGCCACGTTCTGCGCACTCAGCGAGGAGCACGGGTTGCCGTGGGAAAAATGGCCACCCGGGGTGCGCCGGCCCGATGGGGCCGGGATCGCGCCGTGGGCGTCCAGCTCGGCGGGCTGCCGCCGGATCCGGTACCACTCGTGGCTCCAGTGGCTCATCGACGAACAGCTGGCCGGGGCGGGCGGGGCGATCGGGCTGGTCCAGGACTTGGCCATCGGCGCCGACGCCGGGGGCGCCGACGCCTGGCGTTGGCAGGACTGTACCGCCCTCGGGGTACGGGTCGGCGCCCCCCCCGACGAGTTCAACATGGCGGGCCAGGATTGGGGCCTCCCGCCCTTCGATCCCTGGAAGCTGCGGGCGGCGGGCTACCAGCCGTTCATCGAACTGGTCCGGGCCGGGCTGCGCCACGCCGGCGGCATGCGCTTCGACCACGTCATGGGACTGTTCCGGCTGTACTGGCTCCCTGCCGACGGGTCACCGACCGAAGGCACCTACGTCCGCTATCCGGCCCGCGACCTCCTCGACATCCTGGCGCTGGAGAGCCGCCGGGCCGAGGCGTTCGTGGTGGGCGAGGACCTGGGGACAGTGGAGGACGAGGTGCGCGCGGAACTGGCCGAGCGGGGGGTGCTGTCGTACCGGCTGCTGTGGTTTGAACCGACGCCGCCCGGGCAGGGGGAATGGCCCCGACAGGCGCTGGCCGCCGCCACCACCCACGACCTGCCCACCGTGGCCGGTTTGTGGACGGGGCGAGACCTCGAGGCCCGCAAGGAGCTCGGCCTCACGGTCAACGAGGAAGCGGAAACCGCCTTGCGGGCCAAAGTCGGGCGCTGGATCGACGCCGGCGACGACGTGGCGGCCCCCGAGGCGGTGGCGAGGGTGCACCGGCTGCTGGCCCAGACCTCCTGCTCCCTCGTCACCGCCACCCTCGACGACGTCCTAGCGGTGGAGGAGCGGCCCAACATGCCGGGCACAATCGACGAGTGGCCCAACTGGCGTATCGCCCTGCCCCAGCCGCTCGAAGAGATCGAGAGGGCTTCGCTGGCCCAGTCGATCGCCGATTCCCTGAACGCCCGTTAGCCCCCGGGCAATTTCGCAACGGGGCCCACTAGCGCTCCTCGGGGCGGATCGCCTTCAGGGAGTACATCAAGGGAAGGGTGCCCCCGCCCGGCGGCCAGCGCCAGCGTCTCTTGTCGGGATCGCGCACCAGGTAGGGATACTGCTGCCACATGGTGAAGTCGAACTCGCGAAGCAGCTCCAGTCGGAACCCTTCGCCGACGAGGGCCATGACGACTTGGCCGAGGGGGTGTTCCCACTCGTAGCTCATGTTGTGCACGCTCACCGCGGTTGGGTCGACGTAGCTCCCGGGGTCGTCCCAGATGGTCGGCTCGGTCGAGAAGTAGTCGCGAACCGGCACCGGTTCGTCGTCGCCCAGGACCGAGGCCACCGGGTGGAACTCGGTGAGGTACAGGAAGCCACCTGGCACCAGGAGCTCCCTTGCGACCGACGCCCACCGGTCCAGGTCGGGCAGCCAGAGAAGGGCCCCTTTTCCGGTATAGATCACATCGAAGCGCTCGTCGCTGAGCACCTCGGCCGCCCGGTAGACGTCGGCAACGACGAACCGGGCCCGGTCGGCCAGCCGGATCTCGGTGGCCAACCGGGTCGCGGCCTCGATGGCGGGGGCGGAAAAATCCAGGCCGGTCACGGTGACCGTCGGGTGGAGGCGGGCGATGTCGAGGGTCTCGAGGCCGAAATGGCACTGGAGGTGCAGCAGGCGCCGGCCGTCGAGGGCGCCCAGCTCCTCCACCTCGTGAGGCAGTAGCAGGGCCCGGCCCGCCTTGAACCCTTCGACGTCGTAAAAGGCGGAACCGACATGCAGGGCGACCCGCTCGTCCCACAGCTGTTGATTGACCGTCAGCCAGTCGTCCACCATTTCGTAGGGTAGGGGAGTGGACCTGCCCGTTATGCCACCGGTGGCGCCGATGTTGGCCAAGTTGACGAGGGACCTGCCGGTGGGCGAGTACCTGTACGAGCCGAAGTGGGACGGGTTTCGCTGCATCGTGTTCCGCGACGGCGATGAGGTGGAGCTGGGGAGCCGTAACGAGCGGCCGCTGACGCGGTACTTCCCCGACGTGGTGGAGGCGGCGCGGGCGGGATTGCCTTCGCGTTGTGTCGTCGACGGCGAGATCGTTATCGCGGGCGCCGAGGGGTTGGATTTCGACGCCCTGCAGCAGCGCATCCATCCCGCCGACTCCCGGGTGCGGATGCTGGCTGCCAAGACACCGGCGTCGTTGGTGGCCTTCGACCTGCTGGCGCTCGGATCCGATGATCTCCGGGGGGTCGGGTTCGCGGGCCGGCGCTCGGCGCTCGAAGGTGCCTTGGGGGCCGCCCCGGGGTCGGAGTGGGTCCACCTGACGCCGGCCACGCGCGACGTGGACGTGGCCGCCGACTGGTTCACCCGCTTCGAGGGGGCGGGGCTCGACGGCGTGGTGGCCAAGCGCGTCGACCTCACCTACCGGGAGGACCAGCGGGTCATGTTGAAGGTCAAGCACGAGCGGACTGCGGAGTTCGTGGTGGCCGGCTTCCGCTGGTACAAGGGCGGCGAGGGCGTGGGCTCGTTGATGCTGGGGCTCTACGACGACAGTGGCGACCTGCACCATGTGGGGGTGATCGGGGCGTTCCCCGCCGCCCAGCGGCGCCAGCTGGTGGGGGAGCTGGCTCCCTACCGGGAGGGGGCGGCGGAGGGCCATCCCTGGGGCGAGTGGGCCCAGTGGGCGGTCGGGGGGTCGTTGGCGTCGGGCCAGCGGCTGCCGGGCGGGTTGAGCCGGTGGAACGCCGACAAGGACCCGTCCTTCGAGCCGCTGCGGCCGGAGCTGGTGGTGGAGGCGGCCTACGAGCACCTGCAGGGGTCGCGCCTGCGCCACACGGCCCGGTTCCGGCGGTGGCGCCCCGATCGGGACGCCCGCAGCTGCACCTACGACCAGATGGACACCGCACTGCCCATGGAGTTGGCCGAGATCTTCTCGCTGTGACGCTACCGGCTGAACACCGCGAAGAAATCCCGGTTGAACGGGGATAGGTAGGCCCGTGCCGCCCGGTTCATGCTGGGCAGCAGCTTGGTTGCGGTCACACCGCCGGCGCCGGCCGGGCCGCCGGCGTCGGTGAAGGTATTGAAACTCACCCAGGCCGGGTTGATGTCCAGTTCCATGGCGCGCCGCGCCCCGACCGCGATCAGGGCGTCGGCCAGGGCCGAGGGGTCGAGGCCGGGCCCGCCCACGTAGAGCACCTCGCCGCCCGCATCGACTCCGACCCCGGATCGCCAGTTGGCGATCTGGTTGTTGAGCGTGAACCCCCAGGTGGGCTGGACGTTGGTCGCCACCGCGGCCGAAGGGCGGCCGGCGTCGACGAGGAGCTCCAGGTTCTGGCGTACCGCGGCCACGTTGGGGGTGGCCTGCACGTCCCGGCCCCACTGGCCGACGGTGGCCGAGCCGTCGCCGAAGATCACGAACGAGGCGGCTCCGTTGCGCAGCGGCTGGCCCGCGGCCGGGTGGCCGTCGGCGTAGAAGCCGCCCCGGGCGGCGCTGAGCTTGAAGCCGGAATTGAAGGTGGCCACCAGCGAGGGCCACAACGAGGCCGCCACGGCGCCCTGGTTGGACCAGGTGCCTCCGGGATCGCCCGTGCCCGCGTAGAGCGCGAATCGCAGACGCGACCCGTCGAGGCGGGCCGCCCCGATGGCGGCGCCACCCGGGCTCGGCTGGAGCAGGGCGGTGAACACTGCCGGGCCGCCGTTGACGGGCCGGCCCGCCGGGGTCCACGGGCCGGCCGTCCAGGCGACCGGGCCCAGCGTCCCCAGGGGACCCGGAGTGGCGGTGGCGGTAGGGCCCGGCGAGGCGGGCGGTGGCGCGGTCGTGGTAGTGAGCGGCGCCGCGTCACGTGCCCTCAGAGTGGACGGCGCCTCCAACCGATGGGCGATGCCCCCGCCGCCCGCGGAGCAGGCGGCCAGGGTCAACGACAGGGTTAGCGCCACCACCGGGGCGGGGCGCACCCGGCTACGAGAAGTGCTTGAGCAGCTCGGTGAACTCGTCCGCAATCCCATTGGGGACGGTGTACCCATCCTCCCGGCGGATCTCCTCGAAGTGGTCCCGGACGTCCTCGAGGGTGAGTTGGGGGTTGTAGTAACCGGGCGTCAGGCCGACGAAGAACCGGGCGATGCGGCCGCCCGCGGCCGAGTAGACCTCGCCCGTCACCGGGCAGTCCTCGTGGACCAGCCACGCCGCGATAGGCGACACCAGGGCGGGGTCCAGCTTCTCGGCCAGCGGCCCGAGCAGGTCGTAGGTCATGCGGGTCCCGGCCACCGGGGCGATGGCGTTGGCCTTGATGTTGTACTTGGCCCCCTCGTGGGCCAGCACCCGGGTGAAGCCGACCAAGCCCATCTTGGCGGCGCCATAGTTGGCCTGGCCGAAGTTGCCCAGGATGCCGGCGTTGGAGGCGGTGTTGAGCACCCGGCCGTAGCTCTGTTCCCGCATCTTGATCCACGCCGGGCGGGTCACGTTGAATGCCCCCCGCAGATGGACGTCGATGACGGCGTCCACCAGGTCCGGCGTCATGTTGTGGAACGCCTTGTCGCGCAGGATGCCGGCGTTGTTGATCACGATGTCGATCCGCCCGAACGCGTCGAGGGCCGTCTGCACGATGGCCGTCCCCCCCTCGGGGGTGGCGACGGTGTTGATGTCGGCGACCGCCACGCCGCCCAGGTCGTTGATCTCCTTGGCCGTCGTCTCGGCGGGGCCGGCGCTGCCGCCCTCGCCGCTGACCGAGCCCCCGAGGTCGTTGACGACGATCTGGGCCCCCCGCGAGGCCAGCAGCAGGGCGTGCTGGCGGCCCAGGCCCCCTCCGGCGCCGGTGATGAGGGCAACTTTGTCCTGGAATCCGAGATCAGGCATAGGAGACGTAACTTACCGCGCGGTAACCGGGTTCAGGGAAGCGGGCTGAGGTCAGTCCGTCATCGGCATGACCATGGTAGGGACGGGCAGGGCGCCCTCGCCGGCGAGGGTCCGGATCGAGGTGCCCAGGGCGAGGAACTCGATGGCGTGCTCGCCCCACACGTGATTGTGCTCGATGACCCGGACGCCGACAATGCCCTGGGCGCCGTCTCGTTCCGCCTCGGCCTGCATCCGGGCCATGGCGATCTCCCGGGCATCGTAGGTTGCCTGGGTGAAGTTGGGCATTTCCGTGTTCTGGCCGATGGTCTTCCAGGACTGCCGGAACGACAGGTGGGCCACGTGGTACACGCACGTGCCCAGCACGAACGAGACCGGGGCGTGACCCGTTTTGACCAGGGTCCACATTTCCTGCCCTGACAGGTCCGAAGTGAAGGGCTTGCCCGCCGGGGTGCGCCAGGTGCCGCCCCGGCTGGAACGCACCGCGGTGCCGATGGCGAGGAACTCGATCAGGTCCTCGCCCCAGCTGTACTGCTTGTACTCGAGGCGCACCCCGACGATGCCGTCGGCGCCCAGGGCGTCGGCTTCGGCCTCCATACGGGCGATGGCGTACTCCCGGGCGGTGTACATGGCCTGGGTGAGGACCTGGAGCTCCTGGCTCTGGTTCCACTGCTGGAACTGGTAGCCCACGTGGTAGATGGAGCTGCCCAGGACCAGCCCGAGGGGAGCGAAGCCGGCCTCATGCAGAAGGGCGAACTCGTTGACTGACAGGTCACTGGTGAACAGCCCCGGGGCTCCTCCGGCGCCGCCCGGGCCGGTTGCGTCGCCCGGGTTCGACTGGCGCAGCCGGGCCAGGGCGGTCTGGGAGAGGATGGTCTGGGCTTGGGGCGGGCTCTGGCTCACGGCGGGGCTCCTATGGGGTCGGGGTCTAGGTGCGGTCGAGGTCGACGATGGCGTCGTAGACGGCCCGGTGGGTGCCGGCATACTCGGCCAGGTGCCCGGCGACGCAGGCCACCCACTCGTCAAATGGCAGCGGCTGGTGTTTGAGCACCACTCCCCGCACCGTGTGCACCGCCAGCGCGACCACGTCACGGTTTTCCAGCCACGCCGAGTACTGCCAGTCGTCGAGCGTCACCTGGATCCGGCTCAGCGGGGTGCCGGAGGCGGTGAAATGGTCCCCGGCCGTGCGCTGCAGGCTGTCGGCCAGGCGGTCGAGGGGGTGGTCCCGGTCGTCGGTCCCGGCCCGCAGGACGCGGCACAGGGCGTCGGGGTCGATGGTCGGTCGCGCCCCGGTCCCCCTGGCGGCCATTCCGGGCGGCGGTGCCGCAATCCGGCAGAAGCGGCACGCCCCGAGGACGTCGGGCTGCCAGGGAGCGCCACAGTGCTGGCACACGAGGATGGTGCTCATCGGCCCCCGACTGTAGGCAATCGAGAGCCAATCGGCTCCGGGCGCGCGATCTGCGGTGCCCAATCAGGACCATCGAACGCCGGGCGCGGCGCCCCGGAAACGCAGCCTCAGGGGCCGGCGCGGTAGGTACCGGGTCCGTGAAAGAGATCCCGGTGCCAGCGGTGGGGCGTGGCCACGACGGCCCGGGGGTAGTCCTCCCACATCCAGCGCACGAAGTGGCGCCGGCTCCATGCAGTGGAGCCGGCCAGGCGGACCGCGGCCCGGGCCCCCCGGCGGTGCCGCAGCGCCCGCGAGAGGGCGGCCGCCACCCGGTCGTCGGTGCCCAGGCCGGCCGCCACCTGGCGCCGGTAGCGCCCGGCCACGTCCAAAGGGCGGTGGGGCCCGCCCGCGATGATGGCGGCGGCCGCCAGTTCGCCGGTCTCCAGGGCCTGGCCGATCCCCTCGCCGGTCATGGTGTCGGTGGCCCGGGCGGCGTCTCCCACGAACAGCACCCGGCCCGCGGTCAGCTGGGTGGCGCCGATCCGGGCGGGTATCGGCCACGCCTTGGCGGGACCCTCGGCCCGGGCGCCGGGACCGAGGACGGCCCGGAGGTGGGGCCGCTGCAACAGGTCCGCCCATTGCCCCTTCATCTCGTGGGTGGGCCGTCCCGCCGCCCGGTGGATGCCGAAACCCACGTTGGCCCTCCCGTCGGGGAGGGGGAACGACCAGGCGTAGCCGGGCAGCAGGTCGGCGTCGAACCACACCCAGAGCCGGTGCGCGGCCGCCTCGTCGACATCGGTGAAGTACTGGCGCAGGGCGTGCCATTCGCCCAGGTACCCGGCCTCGTCGGCTGCGCCCAGCTTCTTGCGCAGCGGCGACCACATGCCATCGGCCGCCACCGCGTAGCGAGTGGTCACCGGCCCCACCCCGTCCACGGATAGCGAGACCAAGTCGTGGCGCTCCACGGCGTCGGTGACGGCGTGGCCGTCGTAGACCTTCACGCCGGCCGAGCGGGCCACGTCGAGGAAGGCGGCGTCGAGGTCGGCCCGGCGGGCGACGGCCGCGAACTGGCCCCCGGTGTCGGGAAGCGGGAACCGCACCGTGTGGCCCGACGGCGAGCGGATCCACGTCTCGGTGACGACCTGCCAGGAGGCGACGCTGTCGGGGCGCAACCCCAACCGTTCGTAGCGGCGCAGGGCACCAGTGGTCAGGCCGTCGCCGCAGCACTTGTCCCGGGGGAACCGGGCCTTGTCGAACAGGACCACGTCGCGCCCGGCCCGGGCCAGAGTGATGGCGGCCGCGGCACCCGCCGGCCCTCCCCCCACCACCGCCACGTCGGCCCGCAACATGACCCCGAGGCTAGAGGGGGCGCAAGCCCTACTGCCGGTGCAGGGCGGACGCGAGCACCTCGGCCGAGGATTTGGTTGCCGTCCAGCCCAACTGCGCCGCCGCCCGGGCGGGGTCCATGGCCAGCGGGCCGTTCAGGAGAATGGCCCGGTCGGCCCCGAATGGCGTCAGGTGCAGGCGCCGGGCCGCCTCCGACCCCGCCAGCAGCACTGACGACGGGAGGGGCACGACGAAGCTGCCTGCCACCTGGGCGACACCCCGGGCGCTCAGCCAATCGGCGGGAGCAATATTGACGACCCCGGTCACCGCCGACGAACCGGCCCCGTGCAGGGCGCAGGCGGCGTCGGCTTCGTCGAGGAACTGCAGGGCCGCCCTTTTTCCCCTGATGGCAGGAACCGCGGCCCGGTAGCCCCGCACCGCGTGAGCCACCCGGGAGTCGGCGTGGGCTCCGAGGACGGCGCCGATGCGCAGCGACAGGGTCGGCGCGGCGTCCTGGCAGAGCCGCTCGGCCCGCAGCTTGTCGGCGGCGTAGCGGCACTGGGGATTCGGGCGGGGCCAGTGGTCCTCGGCGAGGGGCAACGGGTTGTCGGGCCAGGCGCCGTACACGGCGGCCGAAGAGGCGAAGACGACCCGGCCCGGGCGGGCCGCCAGGACGTTGCGGGTCCCGTCCCAGTTGAGGTGGGTGGCATCGCGTTCCCGCCACAGCGCGAACCCGAGGTGGAACAGCACGTCCACACCGGCCAACGCCTCCCGGGCCTCGTCCTCCCGGAGGTCGGCCTGGGTGTGGATCAGCTTTGGCGCCGGGGCGGCCGGCAGGGCGCGCCGGGCCACCGAGCGGACGGTCGTGACCGCCGGGTCGGCGAGGAGCAGCGCCAGGAGCTGGGATCCGAGGTGGCCGGTGGCTCCCGTCAGCCCAACGTCGATCGAACCTCCTCGAAGGCCCGGAGCGCCTCGATGATGTGCTCCTCGGTGTGGGTGGCCATCACCGAGGTTCGCAGCAGGGCGCGGCCGGGCGCCACCGCCGGGGGCACGGCGCAGTTGGTGTAGACGCCCCGGTCGAGCAGGTTGCGCCAGGTGCGGCCGGCGTCCCAGTCCTCGCCGATGTGCACGGGAACGATGGGGCCGTGCGGTTCCGGGCCGACCTGGTAGTCGAGCGCCGACAGGCCGGCGTGGAGTTGCCGGGCCCGTTCCAGGACCAGCGACCGCCGGTCGCCGTCGGCTTGGGCGATGCGCACCGCAGCCAGGGCGGCGCCGAGGGCGGCGGGGACGCCGGCGGCGGTGAACAGCATCACCCGGCAGGCGATGCGCAGGTAGTCGAGGACCGCCTTGGGGCCGGCAATGAAGCCGCCGCAGGAGGCCAGCGACTTGGAGAAGGTGCCCATGATCAGATCGGGTTCGATCCCGGCGGCGGCGGCCGCGCCCCGCCCATCGGGCCCCAGCACGCCCAGGGCGTGGGCCTCGTCGACGAGGAAACGGGCGCCGAACTCGGCGCACACCGAGGCGAACTCGGCCAGCGGGGCGATGTCGCCCTCCATGGAATAAATGCCGTCGACCGCCACCAGAGCGCCGCCCGGGGCGTCGCGCTTGGTGTGCCAGGTGCTGAGCCGGTGGCGCAGGCTGGACGGCAGGTTGTGGCGGAACGAACGAAACGCCCCTGTCGACATCCGGGCCCCGTCGATCAGGCTGGCGTGGGCAGCGGAGTCCAAGAACACGGCGTCGTTGCCCTCGACCAGCGTCGCGATCAGGCCCATGTTGACCATGTAGCCGGTGGAGAAGACGAGCACCGACTCCACCTGGAGCCACTCGGCGAGGGCGTCCTCGAGCTCCCGGTGCAGCCGGAGGGTGCCGTTCATGAGCCGGCTACCGGTGCACCCGGTGCCGTAGCGCTCGATGGCGTCGGTGGCTGCCTGTTTGACCCGGGGGTCGCCGGTGAGTCCGAGGTAGTTGTTCGACCCCAGCATGATGACGGGGCGGTCCTCGTGGATGACGACGGGGCCGGACTGGCTGGCCATCTCCCGGTAGTAGGGGAGGAGCCCCATGGCGTCGGCCGCCCGGTATTCCATCAGGCGAGGTGAGTCACACTTGTCGAAGAGGTCCACCGCCGTGGGCAGCGCGGTGTCGGCATGAGTCCAGGCTTCGGCCACGGCGACAACGGTACGGTACGGCCACCGGGCGCGCCAGGGATAGTGTGACAATTGTCACTTCGGAGGCGACGGGGCGGGCCGGGGCCCACTGCGGTTGCGTTACTCCCGCCGACCGCATCGATGACAGGATTGCGGCTATGCGACTGCTCCTGCTGGCGCCGCCCGGGGCGGGAAAGGGAACCCAGGCCCGGCGCCTGTCGCAGCATTACGGCATCGAGAACATCTCGACCGGAGACCTGCTGCGGCGCCAGGTGGCCGCGGCGACACCACTCGGACAGCAGGCCAGGCCCTACGTCGAGCGGGGGGACCTGGTGCCCGACGAACTGCTCCGCGAGATGGTCGTGAAGACAGTGACCGAGGCCGACCGCAAAGGCGGGTTCGTGCTCGACGGATATCCCCGCACCCTCGCCCAGGCCGAAGAGGCTCGGAACCTGGCCCGGGACCACGGCATCTCCATCGACGCGGCCGTGTACCTGGAGGTCCGCCCCGAGGAGTTGGAGCGCCGGCTGTTGGGTCGGGCCACGACTGAGGGCCGCAGCGACGACGACCGGGCCACCATCCGCCACCGGCTGGACGTCTTCGAGGAGCGGACCCGGCCGCTGCTGGACTACTTCAAGGAGCGGGGCTTGCTGGTCACCGTCGACGGTGAGCAGCCGGTCGAGAAGGTGACCCGGGACATGATCGACCAACTGCCGCCGGGCGCCGGCGGGTCGGGGCCGGGGCCGGGCTAGACCGTCACCAGGGCCGGGTCGACCTGGCTCAGGTGGTGGGTCTCGTTGAGGCTGTGCAGTACCCGGCGGTCGTCGCCCGCCAGTAGCCGGTTCACCGAGGCGTGCGAGGGCCGGAAGAACATGTCCTCGGTCAGGCCCAGCACGTGGCCCAGGTACCCGTTGACGACGCCGCTGTGGCAGGCCACCGCCACCCGTTGCCCCCGATGGCGGGCCACGATCTCGTCGATGGCGGGAATGACCCGGGCCCGGAACCCGGCGCTGGACTCGCTGTAGGGGTACACGTCCCACCTCCGCTGCGTGATGAACCGCTCCTGGAGCCGGACGAACTCCTCGAGCCCGATCATCTCGGTGAGGCTGGAGTCTTCGGGGAGGTCCCGGAACAGCTCGATCTCCCGCAGGTCGGCGACGACGATTGGCTCCAGTCCGTGGGGGCGGGCGATCTCGCGGGCGGTTGTGAGGGCCCGGATCAGAGGGCTGGAGTAGATGGCGTCGAGGGGTTCCGCCGCCAGGCCCCGGCCCAGCGCCTCGACCTGGCGGAGGCCGGTCTCTGACAGCGGGGGGTCGATCCAGTCGGCCTTGGTGGGCTTGTCGCGGTGGGGGAAGCGTTGCTTGCCGTGGCGGATTAGCAGGACCGTGGTGACGCCCGGGATGTTGGTCAAAAACGTCCGGTCGAGCGGTGACGACGAGGGCAACGGTGACGGCGGTTCGAGGGGGACCTCGCCACTCGTGGCGCCGCCGGCCTCGGTCACGGAACCGGTGGCGGCGGACATCAGGCGGCCCCGAAAATCTGCAGCCACTGCCGCTTGGACGTGGGCTTGAACACGAAATTGAGCTCCCTGATCTCGGCGAGGGGCGCCGAGGGGGCCGGCGAGTAGCGATGCCCGGGGAGGACGATGGTGTCGTCGGGGAGGGCGGCCAGCTTCTGGAGGCTGTCGTACATGGCCTCGGGATCGGAGCCCGGCAGGTCGGTTCTCCCGCACCCATCGAGGAACAGGGTGTCCCCCGACACCAGCTTGCCGTCCACGAGGAAGCACTGGCTGCCCGGCGTGTGCCCGGGGGTGTGGAGGAATCGGACGTCGATGTTGCCAACCGAGATGGTGTCGCCGCTGGCGTGGCCGGTGAGGTCGGCCGCCGCCACGCCGGTGGCCTTGCGTATCCATTCCTCCTCGGCCGCGTTCACGTGAACTGGCACGGGCCGCTGTTCCAAAAGGGCGGTGATGCCCTCCACGGTGTGGCCCATGAACGAGCCGCCCACATGATCGAAGTGGTAGTGGGTGGCCAGGACGCCCGTGAGTTGCATCTCGTCGGCGTCGAGGATCTCGAGGAGGCCCGCGATGTCGTAGGCGGGATCGACGATGAGGGCCTGGCGGGTTTCCCGGTCCCCGACGAAGTAGACGTGATTGACCATCTGGCGGGCCATGGCATCGCCCGGGGCGAAGTCCCGGCCCGACAGCAGCTGGCGGAGGTAGAGGCGATCGGCCACGACGAGCGAGGCTACGCGTCCGACGACGCTGCGCCGCCGGTGGCGGCGGGAGCGGGGCCGGCCCCGGCGCCGGCGGCCGGCGACCTCGGTGGGCGCCCCAGCCGGACGATGACGGACTGGCTGGCGATACCGAGGAGGGTGCCGTCCTCGGCCCACAAGTGGGCCCGCCCATGGCCGAAACCGTTGGCGATGGCCAGGATGTGGATGTCGCAGAGGATCCACTCCGACGGGACCAGTTGCACTACCCGGATGGTGTTGTCGAGGCTGTTGCCGATCGACGGCCGCCCGAGCGCCTGGGCCACCCCGGAAGGGACGTAGTCGCCGAGCACCGACAGCCAGGCGGAGCTGGGCTCGAGCTGGCCCGGCAACCGGGCCCAGAAGGCACAACGGCCGTCGCCCGGTGTCCCGTCCAGGTCCTCGAACTGGCGGCCCCGGGCGAGGCGCAGTTCGACCCGCTCCAGCACCGTCCCGCTGAACTCCGGCGGCGTCTGGCGGACCCGGGAATCCTCGTGGCTGGGGACGTCGGGCGGGTGAACGAAGGTTCCGGTCAGGTCCAATGGGCGCCGGCCCAGGGCGGCGTTGACCGTCAGGATCTCCTTGCCGTCCACCCGCCCGATGGCCCGGGCCTGGGTCGTCTGATGGCCGACCACGGCCAGGTTGACCGCGAAATCGACGACGCTGCCGGTCGGGGCATAGGAGAGGTACTGGGCCGAGGCCCAGACCGCGGGACGGCCGCCGGCGTGCTCCATGGCCGCCACGCCCGCCGCCAACCCGCAGCCCCCAAACAGGAACCGGCCCGGCGTAGACACCCCCGGGGTCACCGGGAGCCGCCAGAGGAGGGGATCCCCGGTCGGTTCCAGCCCGAGGAACGTCCGAGCGTCCATTGGTCGGGCACGCTACCGGAGGGTCGCCCAGCGCCGAAGGGGGCCGGGGGCGCACCCGTTGCGGCACCGGTTCCGGGGGTGCGTCACTTCACAATCAGGGCGGTCACCATCCCGAACATGCCCCGGGCGTTCTCGGCGTGGATCAGGAAAACACGAGCCCTCCCGGGTCGCCCGCCCCGCGCCGGCCGCCCGGCCGCACCCGCCGCCGCCTAGGTTCGTTTCCGTGGGCGACATCGCGGGCTTCCTGCCAAGTGTGAACGGCTTGCAGTTCGCCAATTCCTGGCCTGACGAAGCCGACATCACCGTCACCGTCCCGCCCTTGGGCCGGGTAAAGATCGGCAGTGCCAGCAACGGCGTATGCGGCGGCATGGTGTTCACGGTGCTGGATGTCTTCACCGCCCATCTGCCGCCGCTGACGGACCGCCAGCCGGGACCGGGCACGCCGCTGTTCGACTACATCGTGAAGCGCCTGTTCGACAGTTGGAATCTCCCGACCGGCGTTCTGACCTATTACCAGTGGATGATGCTGGCCGACGGTGACACCGGCGTCTGGCTGGCCACCCTGCACGGCGTGGGGTGGCGCACCATAAAGGAGGAATGGCCCGCCGTTCAGGCCGATATCGACGGCGGTCACCCGGCGCCGCTGGGCCTGGTGACGGTGGCGTCGGCCAACCCGGCCCAGTTGGGGAGGAACCATCAGGTGTTGGCCTACGGCTACGACGTCGATAACGATCGACTCACCATCAAGGTGTATGACCCCAACACCAGCGTGGACGGCGCCGACGACGTGCGGATCTCGCTCAGCCTGGCCGATCCCGGCGGCACCACCGTGATCACCCACAATGTCGCTATCGGTGATCCGATCCGGGGGTTTTTCCGGGTCCCGTACACCGCTGCCGACCCGAGCGCCCTGCTGCCCCGTTAAGGATCGACCCGCCGGGCGACCAGCGCCATGAGGAGGGCGCCCAGGGCGGCGGTGGCGGCCAGGGCCGGTCCCAGCCCGACGGCGTTCGCGAAACGGGCCTCGATGATGGCCAGCGGCAGGATCGGGAACAACGCCGTGATGGCCTGGGTGGCGCCGCCGAGGTCGGGGACCGCGGTCAGCGACTTGGCTTTGGCCAGCGGCCAGATCAGGGTGTGGGCGAAGGCCAACGGGATACCCACCACCACCCGACCGGCGACGCCCGGGGCGGCCACCCAGACAGTGGGCAGCACGATGAGGGCCGAGGCGGCGGCCTGGAAGATCTGACTGGCCTCCCGGCGGGCCAGCCACCGGTCGAGTAGCACCAGCGCCACCAGGTCGACGACCTGCTCTCCCGCCGCGTAGAGCGCGACCAGCGGCTGGCTCAGGCCCACCGCGTCGTGCAGCCAGATGTATTTCAGGACGAAGGCCGCCTCGAACAGGTCGAAGCACAACAGGACCAGCAGCCACTGCCGGGCCTGACGGTTGCGCAGAACGCGGCGAGCGTTGGCCAGCAGCCGGCGGGCGCTGCCGTGGTCCGGCTCGGGCACGTGCCGGGGGCGGGGAAAGCTGGTCGCCGAGATGCCGATGCCGTAGGCCACCACGCAGGCTGCGAGGACGACCAGCACGACTCGCCACGACACACCCACGGAGGCGGCCCCCGCCACCATGGCGGGCCCGGCCAGGGCGCCGATGGTGTCGAGCAAAGCGGCCCGGCTGAACGCCCGTTCCGGTGCCTGGGGGAAGGCCTCCACGACGACCACGTCGGCCGACAGCACCAGTGGTCCCGAGCCCAAACCGTAGAGGGCGAAGCCGCCCGCCAGCACCAGGTAGCCGGGCGCCGCCCCCATGATCAGCACCGAGACGGCCAGCGCCAAGGCGCCCCAAGCCATGATGGCCCGGCGTTCCCGCAGGTCGACCTGGGCGGCGGCCACCGGCTCCACGACCAGGGCGACCCAGTTGAGCAGCTGGCTCAGGAAACCGATCTGGACCAGGCTGAGCCGGAACGCCACCCGGAAGGTGGGGGCCAGCACCGTCCAGGCCCCCGACAGCACCTCGTCGACGAACCGGGCGGAAAACACGAGCGCGATCGCCCGGTCCGACATTCCATCTTCCCGGTCGAGCCGGTCGAGACGGGCCACGCGGACCATGCGTGATGAGAACACGAAGCTCCTTTCCTGACGAACACGGACGAAACAGGGGCCGTGTCGGCCAGGAGGACCACGAGCTCAGCGTCAGAGAAAGTCGCTCACGGGCAAATCTTAAAGCAGGGGGGCGATCCGCACTCTTGTTTTATTTGGCGAGGGAGTGAAAACAGAAAGGCCCTCAGCGGGCCCGCAGCAGCACCAGATGCCGGCCCTTCAAACCAACCTTGTCGCCCGCCGCATATGTCTCCGGAGACGGAGTGCCGTCGGTGTCCAACGCCACCTCCCACTTGCGCCCTCCCGTCTCCTCCGGCAAGACGAAATCGAGCGGCTGAGCCCAGGCGTTGAACAGCGCGTAGAAGGAATCGTCACGGACCGGCTGGCCGTGGCGGTCCAGATCGGGAATGGCGCTGCCGTTGAAGAACACGCCGAGGCTGCGGGCATAGCCGGTGCCCCAGTCGTCGTCGCCCATCTCCTCGCCGTCGGGACGAAACCAGGCAATGTCCTTGGGGCCGCCGTTGCCCCGGCCCCGCACCGGCCGGCCCTGGAAGAACCGCCGGCGAGAGAACACCGGGTGGGCCCGGCGCAGCGCGATCAGGCTCCGGGTGAAATCCCCGAGGTCGCTGTCGGTTTGGCTCCAGTCATACCAGGAGATGTCGTTGTCCTGGGCGTAGGCGTTGTTGTTGCCCTGTTGGGTGCGGCCCAGTTCGTCGCCGCCGCTCAGCATGGGGACGCCCTGGGAGAGCATGAGGGTGGCGATGAAGTTGCGGGCCTGGCGCCGGCGCACCTCGTTGATCTCGGCATCGTTGGTCTCGCCCTCGACGCCGCCGTTCCAGGAACGGTTGTCGTCGGTGCCGTCCCGGTTGTCCTCGCCGTTGGCCTCGTTGTGCTTGTCGTTGTAGGCCACCAGGTCGTGCATGGTGAAACCGTCGTGGGCGGTAACGAAGTTGATACTGGCCGAGGGCCGCCGCCCGGTCGCCTCGTACAGGTCGGAGCTGCCGGTGAGGCGCTCCGCCAGCTCGCCCAGGTGGGCTTCGTTCTCCCGCCAATAGTCGCGAATCGAGTCCCGGTAGCGGCCGTTCCATTCCGACCACAGCGGCGGGAAGTTGCCCACCTGGTAGCCGCCTTCGCCCACGTCCCACGGTTCCGCGATCAGCTTGACCTGGCTGATCACGGGGTCCTGCTGGATCAGGTCGAAGAACGTCGACAGCCGGTCCACCTCGAAGAACTGCCGGGCCAAGCTGGCGGCCAGGTCGAAACGAAACCCGTCCACGTGCATCTCCAGCACCCAGTAGCGCAGCGAGTCCATGATCAGCTGCAGCACGTGGGGTTCGCGCATGTTGAGGGTGTTGCCGGTGCCAGTGGTGTCCCAGTAGAAGCGGGGATTGTCCGGGGTCAGGCGGTAATAGCGGCCGTTGTCGAGGCCCCGGAACGACAAGATGGGCCCCATTTGGTTGCCCTCGGCGGTGTGGTTGTAGACCACGTCGAGGATCACCTCGAGGCCCGCCTCGTGCAGGGTGCGGACCATGGCTTTGAACTCGTTGACCACCTCCGGACCGGGCCGGGAGGCGTAGCCGTTGTGGGGGGCGAGGAAGCAGACGGAGTTGTAGCCCCAGTAGTTGCGCAGCGGCGGGTCCATGTCGGCCAGCCGGTGGTCGTTGATGAACTGGTGGATCGGCATCAACTCGACCGCGGTCACGCCCAGCTTGGTCAGATAGTCGATGATGGCGGGGTGGGCCAGGCCGGCGTAGGTGCCCCGCAGCTCCTCGGGGACCGCGGGATGGGTTTCGGTCAGCCCCTTGACGTGGGTCTCGTAGATGATGGTCTCGAACCACGGGGTGCGGGGCGGGCGATCGTGGCCCCAGTCGAAGTGACTGGCGACCACGATCGACTTGGGCATGTAGGCCGCCGAGTCCAAGTCGTTGCGGACCCGGTCGTCGCCGGTGGTCAGGTCGTAAGGGTAGACAGCCGGATGCCAGAGCACCTCGCCGTCGACCGCCTTGGCGTAGGGGTCGAGGAGGAGCTTGTGGGGATTGCAGCGCACCCCCCGGTCGGGGTCGTAGGGGCCCTTGATCCGCAAGCCGTAGCGCTGGCCGGGCCCGACGCCGTAGACGAAGCCATGCCAGCAATAACCGTCCACCTCGGTCAGCGGGAGGCGGGTCTCGGTCATCTTGACGGGGTTCTTGCCGGCCCGCCGGCCCGGCACCGTCTCGAAGAGACACAGATCCACGCTCTCGGCGACGGAGGAGAAGACGGAGAAGTTGGTGCCGACGCCGTCCCACGTGGCGCCGAGGGGATAGGGATCGCCGGGCCAGACTTCAGGCATCGGGTCAGACCCTACAACGGGGGTGGGACGGCTAACCCCACCAGAAAGCGGCCGCCAGGATGCCGTAGAGGCCGATCAGGGCGACGCCTTCGAGCCACCCGTATTCGCCGTCGGAAAGCACCACGAGCACCGCCAGCGTCGCCAGGGCGAGCGCCGCGACCTCCAGGGTGGGGAAAACGAGGCTCAGGTGGCTGGGTCCGGTGAGATGGGAAACCAGGACGAGAACCGGGGTCAAAAGGAGCGCGATCTGCAGCGGGCTGTTCAATATGGTGCTGAGCGCGTAGTCGGGGCGGGCTGCGAGCGCGAAGCGGATGCCGACGACGTTTTCGACCGCGTTGCTGGCGATGGCCACGATCACCAATCCGGTGAAGGCCTGCGAGATGCCGAGGGACTTGGTGGCCGGCTCCAAGGCGGCCACGAACCAGTCCGACACCAGCGCCGCACCTAGGCTCCCGACCGCCAGGAGAACGATGGCGAGGGGCAGGGGCCAGGAAGTCTGGCGGACTTCGGCAGTGTCGCCTTGATCGTCGTTGGGCTCGGGCTCGCGCCGGAGCCAGAAGGGGATGCTCAGCGCGTAGACGGCGATCAGGATGACGGCCACCGCCCCCGACAGCTGGTTGGAGTGGGCGGCGGCCGGCGTGTGGAGTTTGGCGGCCAGGGTGGGGACGAGCAGGGCTGCGACCGCCAGCAGCAGCAGGGTGCCGATCATGCGGGGGGCGTCGGAATCGAAGCGCTGGGTGCCGTGACGCAGGCCCCCGGCCACCACGGCTACGCCGAGGACGAGCAGCGTGTTGGCCAGTATGGAGCCGACCAGGGCGGCCCGGACGACGTCGACCAGCCCCGCCCGCAGGGCGAAGACCCCGACCATCAGCTCGGGCAGGTTGGCGAGGGCGGACTGGAGCAATCCCGTGGCGCCAGGTCCCATCCGGTCGCCGATGTGATCGACCGCCTGGCCGACCAGGGCGGCCAGGGCGGCCAGGGCGGCGGCCGAGATGAGGAAGGTGGCGACTGTGTCAGGGCCCCGCGCGGCGGCCACCGCGGCCACGGCGGTCATGGCGACGGCGGCCCCCGTGGTCAGGCGCTCGGTGCGGTTCAGGGCTCGGAGGTCAGGCGCCATGGCGCCCCGACGGTACCGCTGCCGGTCAGGGACGCAGCTTTGTCACCGGTCCCTAGTCGGCGGTGACCGGCAGGTACACCTGGGCGCCGGCACGGAGGAACTCGGCCGACTTCTCCTGCATGCCGGTTTCCAGGGCGGCGTCGCCGGTGAGGCCGTGGGCGGCGGCGTAGTCGCGGACGTCCTGGCTGATGCGCATGGAGCAGAACTTGGGCCCGCACATGGAGCAGAAGTGGGCCGTCTTGGCGGGCTCCGCGGGCAGGGTCTCATCGTGGTAGGCGACCGCGGTTTCGGGATCGAGGGAAAGCTCGAACTGGTCGGCCCAGCGGAACTCGAAGCGGGCCTTCGAGAGGGCGTCGTCCCACGCCTGGGCGCCGGGATGGCCCTTGGCCAGGTCGGCGGCGTGGGCCGCGATCTTGTAGGCGATCACGCCGGTCTTGACGTCGTCGCGGTTGGGCAGCCCCAGATGCTCCTTGGGCGTGACGTAACAAAGCATGGCGGTCCCGTACCAGCCGATCATGGCGGCACCGATGGCGCTGGTGATGTGGTCGTAGCCCGGGGCGATATCCACCGTGAGAGGGCCGAGGGTATAGAACGGCGCCTCGTGGCACAGCTCCAGCTGGAGGTCCATGTTCTCCTTGATCTTGTGCATGGGAACGTGGCCGGGGCCTTCGATCATCACCTGCACGTCGTGGGCCCAGGCGATCTGGGTCAGCTCGCCGAGGGTGCGCAGTTCAGAGAGCTGGGCAACGTCGTTGGCGTCGGCGATGCAGCCGGGCCGAAGCCCGTCGCCGAGCGAGAACGCCACGTCGTAAGCCGCCAGGATCTCGCACATCTCCTCGAAGTTGGTGTAGAGGAAATTCTCCCGGTGGTGGGCCAGGCACCAGGCGGCGAGGATGGAACCACCCCGGCTCACGATACCGGTGATCCGCTTGGCGGTGAGGGGGATGTAGGGCAGGCGCACCCCGGCGTGGACGGTGAAGTAGTCGACGCCCTGTTCGGCTTGTTCGATCAGGGTGTCCCGGTAGATCTCCCACGTGAGCTCCTCGGCCCGGCCGTCAACCTTCTCAAGGGCCTGGTAGATGGGCACCGTGCCAATCGGAACAGGGGAGTTGCGGATGATCCACTCCCGGGTGGTGTGGATGTCCCGGCCGGTCGAGAGGTCCATGACCGTGTCGGCGCCCCAGCGGGTGGCCCAGGACATCTTGTCGACCTCGTCGGCGATCGAGGAGACGACGGCGGAATTGCCGATGTTGGCGTTGATCTTGACGAGGAAGTTGCGCCCGATGGCCATGGGCTCTGACTCGGGGTGGTTGATATTGGAGGGGATGATGGCCCGGCCCCGGGCCACTTCGGAGCGGACGAACTCCGGTTCCATTCCCTCGCGGAGGGCGACGAACTCCATTTCGGGCGTGGTCTCACCCCGGCGGGCGTAGTGCATCTGGGTGACCGTCCGATGGGGGAGGGCCCGGCGGACGGCGTGGGGACGGCCCGTGAAGGCCGTTCCCGGCGTGCCGGCGCGGACTGCGGCCCGCCCGTCGTCGCGGAGGGTCGGTTGGCGGCCCTCGGCGAGCTCGGTGTCGGCCCGGGCGACGATCCACGGGCCCCGGTGCGGGGGCAGGCCCACCGCGGGCTCGGAGCCGGGGCCGCTGGTGTCGTACAGCCGCAGCGGCTCGTTGGGCCTGGCGCCGGGGGAGTCGTGCAGGTGGACCACCCGGAACGGCACCTGCACGTCAGGGCGGGTGCCGGTCAGGTACATCTTGTGGGTCGTCCCGGGCCGCGTCGGCGGGGCGTTCTCGGTCGGAAGCGTCTGGGTCATCTCGGGTTCTCCCTCCACCGGCATTACCCGGATCAGGTTCGACGGTCGCGGCCGGTAAGGCCGCCTCTCAGCCCGGTCCCTCCGAGCTCCCGTGTCCCGCCCAGTTTCGCGCAGTCGCCGCCGGTTGTTGCCGAACGCCTAGCCGCTACAGTGTCGAGCCTGGACGCCGGGGCTCCCGACGTAACCGGGCGGCGTGGCCGAGTGGTTTAGGCAAGGGCCTGCAAAGCCCTGTACAGCGGTTCGATTCCGCTCGCCGCCTCCATCCCCCGCCAGCCGTGGGCGCTGAAACCCTCCACCGCTTCGACCCCGAACGGGCCATCTCGCCGGAACCGTCTCGATCCGAGACAGCATCTCCGTTGTCTCGGAACCGGACACGAACAACGCTGTCCCAGACCGAGGCGTCCACTCCCGAAGCCGACGAGAGGACCGAGGCCGGCCATGTGCTGAGGGCCACGGCTGACGCGGCCTTTGCGGCCCGCGGCGCGGCCGACCAACTTGACTACGCCATCGGCGCTGCCCGAGCCCACGGCCACAGCTGGCGCAGCATCGCTTTGGCGACCGGCATTCCCCACCAAACGCTCTACCACCGAGCGCGGCAACAGCGAAGCGCATGATGGCCATCCGCTGACGTCCGCAACACTCGCGGTTCGACCGATCGTGGCCTTAGAGCAACCGGCGCCGCTGCGGGCTGGACTCCCCTGGCGCGGTGGCGTCGTCTCACGACGAGCCAGTCGCCTTCCCGAAACCACTTTCGGTACCTGGTGGGGCAGCTGAGAGGGCCGCGGTGGCGAGGACCACGAGGCGGTCGGCAGCCTGCACGGCCGCCCGGGCGTCGGCTGGCCGTATCGGGGTGGGTTCATACTCGGCTCGGGTCTTCATCGGGAGCAGCCGGCGCAACTGCCTGGCGGCAAGCTTGCCGTCCTCGCCGCTGTCTCGAGGTGCCCGGCGGCCTGGGCGTGCTCGCCTCTCCAGACCGTGCGGGTGCGGACGGCGGAGATGGCGTCGGCGGCCAGGATGCCGGCGTGTACCGCGTTGCCTACTGCAGCGGTGTTGTTGGACAGATCCAGCGAGTCCTGAGCCGCTCGGAGGAACTCTCGGGCCTTGTCTAGGAACACCCGCGCGTCGCTCAGTCCGGCGGGATCGGATTGCGCCCGGCGCCTGGGTACGTCAGGCCACCGAAGCCAGGTCGGTAAGCGGTGCACCGATGAGTACGACGCCCTCACGGGCAGCGTCTCGCCACACGGAGGGGCCCTCACGACGAAGCAGGGCCGGGATCTCCTCGCTGGTCGCCTCGACGAGGTTGACAGAGTTGCCCACGACCCGGGTTGCCCGGTCGGCCCACGACCCGAGTGAGTCCGTCCACCCATCGTCGTCGATGAGCAGGCCGGGAGGACGGACGGCTAGGACGTCGAGGTCGCTGGCCGAATCGGCTTCGCCCCGAGCGAAGGACCCGAACACGACCAGACTCGTCGGCACGGGCCGGATATCGAGCGCCAGAGCTTTGAGGCGGTCGAGGGCGGCCTGGCGCAAGCCAACGATGGCTCGCATCGTCTGGGCGGCGAGGTTGTCAGGGGCCAACCGCACGAGCGACGCCGGTGGGACATCCCTGCGCTCCGCGACTCCCAGGTCCACGAGTCTCCTGATCACCACCGATGCCTGCTGGGGGCTCACACCCGCTAGTTCGGCCACTGCCCGCATGGTGAGATCCATGCTCGTCCGTGCCAGTACGCCGAGCACCCGACCCTGAACGCCTGGGATGAGAGCTTCGACTGGGCGGCGGTAGTCCACAACCACATCCTACAGAAAATCAGACAAATATGCGGTTAACTGGGGCAAGGTATTGGCTCGTGCTCGATGATCGCGGTGATTACCAGCTTGGGCGAATCGTCGTCGGTGTGGGAAAATCCCACCGGCGGAAAGTCCAAGTGGCCTATCCTGGTGGCATGGCCCGGACGACCCTGCGAGCGAAGGGACAACTCACGCTGCCCGAGGAGATCCGAAAGGCGGCGCACCTCGAAGAGGGTGACCTGCTCGAGGCCGAACTGACAGATGAGGGCATCCTCCTTCGTCCGCAGAAGGTGATCGACGCCTCGCAGGCGTGGTACTGGACGCCTGAGTGGCAGGAAGGGGAGCGGGAAGCGGACGCGCAGCTCGCCGCCGGTGAGGGTGAAACCCTTGAGTCCGGGGAGCAGTTCCTGGAGGCACTTCAAGCCCTGGCGGAACCGGCTGCTCGTCGGCGCGCACGCCCGTAGGATTGCCCACCTTCCAGTGGCTCCCGCGTTTTCGGGCTGACTTCCTACGCCTCAGCCCTGAGCAACAGACCGCGTTCCTGGGGGCGGTCGCGCAGTTCGTCGAGGACCTCCAAGCCGGAGGTCAGTTCCGCAAGCCTCTCCGGGTCAAAGGTGTCCAGGGCGCACCCGGAGTCTTCGAGATGACCTGGGCTCCCGATGGCCGGGCGACATTCCAGTACGGCGACGAGATCAAACCGGGCGAGCCTCACGTCATCTGGCGCCGGCTCGGGACCCACGACATCCTCCGCCAGCCGTGACGTAGGCGACCGTTGGTGACCTCTGTTGACCGCTCGGTCGCTCCCCGACCTCTCCCTTCCCGCTCCCCGTCGGCTGATAATATGGCCCCTGACCAGGTAGTTCTTTGGGTCAGCAACGAGCCTGCAAAGCCCTCTACAGCGGTTCGATTCCGCTCGCCGCCTCTAAAAGACCAGGTGTGCGTCCAGCCGTTCGGGCGCTGTGAGGAAGGAGACGACCTCATGACGTAACCGGACGACAAGCTCACGGTGGCCAACCGGTGTGAGTCCGGTCCGGGGAGACGCCAAGGTCCTCGGTAGCGAAGCCCCCGGTGTCGGTTGAGAGGCCGGCGTCGAAGCGGGGTGGAGGCAACCGGCCGGTCCGCAGCATGAAGCGAAGCCTGCAACGTCGTCATTTTACCCGAAAGGGAACCAGAGGGAGCCGAGCCTGTACCTGCAGGGCGAAGGCCATGGAAGGCGCTGGGAACTTGGAGCGGACGCCGAGGGACTCTCCGGCCGCAGGGGGTGTGGAACGGTCAGAAGGTTGTCGTGGAACTGGAGTGGCCCTCCTCGGCCCCGTCGTGTGGGGACGGGAGAGCGGCTGGCTACAACCGGTGACCCCGGGGAATGTCAGGCGCCCGAGAGGGAGTCGGAGGGGGCCGTAGTAGCGGCGACGACCGGGACAACACAACCCGGCCCGAGCGAAGGTTGGGGCCCCTGCTTCACCGGTGCATGTCGAAGGAGGGAGGGACGCTGATGAGTGCCGACATTGGCTAGAACCGTCAGACAGGTCGATGGCCTGGACCCCGTTCGTGCTCTTCAACGCGTGCTTTGCCGCAGCGCCAAGCAGAACCCAGAACGTCGCTTCCACGCCCTTTAGGACAAGCTCGCCCGCAGCGATGTGATGTGGCGGGCGTGGGTCGACGTGGCATCCAATCAGGGCGCCCCCGGTGAGATCAGGAGCGTTCGACTGACAACGTACAGCCCTGGCTTATTGTCTGGTAGACCACGCAGTACCGCTCAGTCACGGCCAACAACCTGTCAAACATCTCGTCGAGGCATCGCTTGTAGTTCGAATGGAGACGGATCGCCCGAAAGCCGACAGGAGTGTCGCGATCGACGCCCATGGTCCCCCGGAAGTCAAGATTCCCCTCGGCATGAATAGTTCGCTGACCGCCACGCCGCGGTTGGTGACCACCGAGGACAGCGTCACGCCAGCGCATGCCACGAACGCTTCCAGGAGCATATCCCCCCAAGAACCAAAGCTGCCCTCGCCGCCGCTGGCGGCGTGCAGCCCGGCGTTCACCAGCGCTCGGCCGGTATCGACCGAGCGCGACACCTCCTCGGAGCCGAGCCGGCCTTCGGCGAAGGGGTCACCAGGGTTGTCCCCGGTTCCTCCCGATAACGACTATGAGCGGGGCTTGAACTGCCCGTAACCGTCGCGTCAATTCGGAGGTTGACCGCTCCATCGCGATCATCCAGAACTCTGCCCGCTCGCCCATGGTGTTCAGTATCGGCATAGCCCGTACGGGATAATGGCACCTGTAGGGGGGAAGTTGGCCAAGAGCCTTCGATGGCTGGTTGTGGCGAAAGAAGCCGGGATAGTGGCTTGGCATCGGCTTCGTATCACCTCGATCGGTTGGTCGACGAGTCCGCGTTCGGGCACCGGTCCGTGCCGAGGGAATGCCCGGGGATCCCCTTTGCATTGCGATGACCCAATGGAACGGGGTACGATACAGCCGGTCTGTCTATCGGAGGGATAGGGTTCGTAGTACCGTGGCATTTGCGCCTAAGAATGCGGTGGCGCCGACAGGAGGATCTCTTGAAACGCTCGATCATGTCTCTTGCCGTTACATTTAGTGTAACGTTTGTTGGTATGGCCGGAGCTCAGGCAGCTCCAATGTCGGGCGGCTGTGGCCCGGCTTTCCATCGGAACGCAAGTGGATATTGCGTTGCGAATCACCATATTCCTCATCAACGCAATCATGGTTGTCCGCCCGGTACGCATTCGACCCCGTTCGGGTGCCGCCCGAACCATTGACACCGCGTCTCCTTGTCAGGTGGGCCCACTTTGTTCGCCGATAGGACGGTCCTGAGTCGGTTGTCATAGGCCTTCTTCTCCTTCCACCAGTTCGCACTACTCCGATCTCCTCGTCTCCATGTGAGTGAAGCGCGGCGATTCATAACTGGCTACATATCCAGAAGTGACCGGCGTTAGCCCGAACAGGTGGCAACAGTATCGTTGTCCAAATTGGAGAACATTGCATTTGAATGCGATTGGTCCAGCATTGCTGACTCAACGGTCGCCCTTCGACCCACTCGTCGGGGGGATGCGGGGAGCAGGCAGAGAAAGATCTTCGACGAAGTCCGGTCCGTCTCCCACAAGCACAGGACAACTGGTACTGACCGACGCAGCCGGCGAACAAAGAGGAATGGTCATGTCGTTGCGGAAGGTCCTCCCGAATAAGTCTGCCCTCTGTCGAAGTACACCACTGTCTCAGTCATTGAGCCCGGCGGCAGGACCGAGGACGGCCTGCGAGAGGCCAATAACAGCTCGGTATCGGCACCTTCGCGCTCGGTAAGAAATGCTGTCGCCCCTTGGAGTCAAGGACGGCGCAAGGACCCGATGGTTGCGAGGGAGAAGCCGGTCTTTGGGCATACCCACAAAGCGTTGCCATGGACAAGTCGTGGTACTGCGGGATGCGTGTGCCCGCGGCACTGTGGCCAAGCCGGGCTCCACAGCATCTCAAGGATGTCATCTTGGAGTTTCTCCGCCAAGTTCAGGGTCGCCTCTTCCTCATCATCGGTCCAACAGAGTGAAGACTTGTGAATGCTTGCGCCTTCCTTGAAGAAGTAGGGAAGCTCTTCGGGATCGGTGAGGTCAATTTCGACGATCGGAACGGGGGGATGTCGCATGTGACAACCGCCCGGGTTCGGCACCAGCGGTCTGCTCGATAACCCTCTGCGACGTCCCGAGGTTTGGCCGTGCTGCTGTCCTTGGGGTTTCCGGCCCAAAGGATGGGTTGGTTGACCGAAGGGAGCGCGCCAAGTCCAGTTTGTCAGCTGTGGAGGATGTCCTCGCCGAGAGCGTCGAGCAGAAGGAGGTGTTGGCCGTCGCCGGTTTCCTGGCCGGCTACTGCGGGACCACCCGGGTCAGCTACTCCGGTGATCCTGCGATCATTTCGGTCGTGGTGCCATGAGGGCAAGCTGACGCTGTTCACGGTACGCCGGGACTCATCTGGAGCTGTTTGGCCGGTGGATGGAGGAGACGGGACGGATGCGCTCGACGGTCGCCCGGCGCCTGTCCACGTTGGCCAGCTTCTACAAGTACTGCGAGCAGGGCGTGAACTCGCGGAGCGCACCCCGGCGCTCAATCTTCGAAGGCCGAAGGTGGATTACGAGTCGCGGACTCTCGGCTTGGATCGAACCGAGCTGGGCGCGTTCCTGGTTCAGGCCGGGCTCGGCTCGGGCCGCGACCATGCCCTGGCGTCGCTGCTGGCCCTCAACGGTTCATAGCCTGAGGCACTCTTTGATTACTGCCACCAGTTTCGATGCCGGCGTCGCGCTTCGCGAGGTCCAGGAAGCGGCCAGCCACGCCGACCCGCGCACCGACGATGCGCTACGACCGGGGCCGGGGATCTCTCGACCGCCACGCCACCTACGTCGTGGCGGCGTTCCTGGCCGGCGCCTCCCGCTGAACCAACCGTGGGCCGGGCGTTGTCAAGCACTGGTAAGGCTCGGCCCCGCCGGTTATCTCGCGGCCGAGTGGCCCCGAATGCCCCGAGGGATCGAGGAGCCGGCGCGGTCTCGACGGATAGGTTTGGTGGGTGTCCGCGCCTCGGGACTTGAAGGTGGTGATCGTGGGCGCCGGCTTCGGCGGTATCGGCGCTGCGATCGAGCTGTGCCGGCACGGCTTCCGGGATGTCACGATTCTCGACCGTGCCGCCGGCCCCGGCGGCACGTGGTTTTACAACACCTACCCGGGCGCCGCCTGCGACGTTCCCAGTCCTCTCTACTCGTTCTCCTTTGCGCAGCAGCGCGCGTGGTCGCGGATCTGTTCGCCCCAGGCTGAGATCCTCGACTACTTGTGTGGAGTAGCCCGCGAGTTCGGTGTGGAGCGGCTCGTCGTGGCGAACACCGAGGTCGTTTGCTGTAGCTGGGACGAGGAAGGCCGCCAGTGGAAGGTGGTGAGCGCGGATGGCCGGGCGTGGGCTGCTGACGCTGTGGTGGTGGCCACCGGCCAGCTTCATCGTGCCGCGTATCCGCGCATCGACGCCAGGGAATCGTTTGCGGGGCACACTTTCCATTCCGCATGCTGGGACCATGACTACGACCTGCGTGGCAAGCGGGTCGCCGTCGTGGGCACCGGCGCCAGCGCGGTGCAGTTCGTGCCCGCGATCGCCGAATCGGTCGAGCGGCTCGTCGTGTTCCAGAGGACCGGCAACTGGTTCCTGCCCCGCAAGAACCGTCTGTACCCGCGACCGGTTAAGAAGGCCACCCAGGTTCCCGTAGTCCAGGCACTGCGGCGGCGCGTCAGCTTCTACCGCGCTGAGAGTCTGACGCTCATGATTCGCCGTCCGCGGACCTGGGGCCGGGTGGGCCATGCGGTCTCGGCCGCGTTCATGCGCTGGCAGCTCCGGGACCCTGAGCTGCGCCGCAAGGTCTGGCCGGACTACACCTTCGGCTGTAAACGCGTCTTGTTCAGCTCGTTCTTCCTGCGGGCGTTGCAGCGTCCCAACGTTGAGCTCGTGACCGAGCCCATCACACGGATCACTCCCACCGGGATCGTGACGGCCGACGGCGACGAGCGCGAGGTCGATTGCATCATCTATGGCACGGGTTTTAGGACGACGGAGTTCATGTTTCCGATGGAGATCGTCGGCGCCCACAGCGTCACATTGCGCGAGGCCTGGGCGGGGGGACCGCACGCACACCTGGGCATTACCGTGCCGGGATTTCCGTCGCTTTTCTTGATGTACGGGCCCAATACCAACACTTCGGGAGGCTCGATCATTGTGTACCACGAAGCCCAGGCCGCCTACCTGCGCCAAGCACTCGAGCGTGTTCGCGATCTGGGGGTCGCCGCGGTCGATGTGCGTTCCGAGGTCGAGGCTGCCAGTGCCCGCGAGGTGCAGGCGCGCTTCGAGGGGACGGCGTGGACGCAGTGCGATTCTTGGTATCGCAATCGAGAAGGCCGGAACGTCTCCAATTGGCCTGGCTATATGACCGATTATCGCGAGCGCACCCGCGCGTTCGATTCTCGCGAGTACGCCTTTATCCCCCTCCCGAACAACGGTGGCTGTCCAGGGCAGTAACGGCCCGTAGGGCGGCGCCGACGCTCGCGCGGAACACCGCGACCCCTCGGGAGCAGAACCGTCCTGCTTCGGCACGAGAGGAGCGCTCAGCAATGATCATCGGCTGTTGTTGCCGTCGGCACGTTGTTGTTCAGGTCGGACCTGTTCGCAGATCGGCTTCGACGCCTGCGAACCGATGATCCTGGGATCGTGGGCAGCTGAGCATTCTTGGGCTCAGTCGGCGATGCGGTGGGAAACTGGACCGAAGCCGGGGTTGTGGGGGAGGTGTCGGGCGTGGCGGCAGTCGATCTGGAGAAACGGGTGGTGCGAGCGGCGGAGGCGGCGCTGGCCGAGCGGAGCTACGTCTCGGCGATCGACGTGCTGATCGGCGTCGGTTGGTTGACACCCCAGGCGGTCGCCGGGTGGCGCCAAGGTCGCGTCGAGGACCTGGAGCGGGTGGCGCAGGCCAACCTGCACAAGCTGTCGGCCGCCATGGCCATCTTTCGACGGTGGGCGCTCGCCAACGGCCTGTCGCCCAGCGAGACGGCCTACGTCGCCCGGAGCCGGGATCGACGGCCGCTTCGCTTCAGCCGCAGCGGGGAGCCGGCGATCGAGTTGGCCTACCGGACCCATTGGGTGTCGCCAGAACTTTCGGAAGCCAAACGGCGACGGCTGGTCGACAAGGTCAATCAGGCGCCGGATCTGGTCGTCATCGAGTCGTCACGGGAGTGGACGTGCAGCGCGTGTCAGGGGACCGGTGACCTGCTGATCATGGACGGGCCGGGGCCGTTGTGCCTGGGCTGCGCCGACATGGACCACCTGGTCTTCCTGCCGTCGGGCGACGCAGCGTTGACCCGACGGGCCAAGAAGGCCAGTGGACTCTCCGCGGTGGTGGTCCGTTTCAGTTCGACCCGGCGCCGCTACGAACGCCAGGGCCTGCTCGTCGAGGAGGACGCAGTGGTGCTCGCCGAGGAGGAGTGCCTGGCCGACGAGGCGCTCCGCGCCCGCCGTCAGGCCCGCGACGAGCAGCGTCGAGCCGGCCACGACGAAGAGTTCTACGCCCAGTTCGCGGCCGAGATCGGCCGGCTGTTCCCGGGCTGCCCAGCCGAGCGGGTCGAGGCGATCGCCCGGCATGCGACGAAGCGGAGCAGCGGCCGGGTCGGGCGGAGCGCGGCTGGGCGTGTCCTCGACCCCGAGGCGGTCACCTTGGCCGTGGTCGCCTCGATACGCCAGATCGACACACCCTATGATCAGCTCTTGTTGTCAGGCGCGCCCCGAGCAGACGCCCGCCATCAGGTCGTCGACCAGGTCCAGGTCATACTTGACTCCTGGAGCAAGGGCTGACCGAGACGTTCCGCAACCCCGCCATTATTCAGCGCATCGCGTGCAGACCTCCGCCGGTTCCCGATCGGTCGGTCGCGGAGTCGGATTCGACCCTCATGACAGGAACGGCTCCGACAGACCTCCGTTGGATCGCTGTCCTTCGATAGAGGAATTGCAGCCTCGGCAGGTTCATATCGTTTCGACGAGGCCGTCGAAGCGATAGCATCTCCGAGGATTAACGCCGCCAACAAAACGCTCTCCAACCCGCCCGGCAACCAAATCATCAGCTTCGACCAGCACTACCAGCCGAGAATCACGACCTCTCAAGCGGACCGACACTAAATGGAGCATCCGCACAGACGAACTCCCGGAGACTCGTCAACGGCTCACGGCGGACTACTCGTAAACGATCGCTTTAACTGATTGATCGCTGAGAAACGGCGGAGCACTGGGATGCCGAGTTGAGCGTAGGAACTCAAATTGCGGGTCTCGCCTCGATCCACGCGAGCCCCGGCGTAGCGACGACACGTGTCATCCTGAAACCGGAGTCGTGCAGTAGCCCGTCCCACTCGCTATGGGTCCTTTCTTTCGCTCCCAACATGACCAGCACCCGGCCACGGTCCGCCGCCTCGTGCTCGCCGCCTCGCACATCCGCCCGACGGCTACCACCCCGAGATCACGGCACCCGAACAGGACGACCCGCGCCTACCGACCGAGGAGGAGTTCGCCGCCTGGAGGGCGGACTACGAAGCGGTGGCGCCGAACCCCGACGGCCTCTTCCCGTTCCTCGAGCGCTTGCACCCAGTGGTCCACGACATGGCCGGCTGGACCGCCGACGAGATCCGATCGATCACCGCCTCCACGTCCCTCGTGATCGGCGATCAGGACTTCGTTCGCCTCGACCACGCCGCCGAGATGCTCGACCTTTTCCCCGATTGTCGCCTCGCTGTCCTGCCCGCCACGCGCCACACCGAGGTCATGCAGCGAAGCGACGAGCTCCGGGTACTCGTGGGCCCCTTCCATTCGTAGCGCCCGTCGTCCAGCGGACCTCTTCGCCCGGCCTCATGCCCGCAGGACCTTCTCCATGGGCCGGCCCTTCGCGAGCTCGTCGACCAGCTTGTCGAGGTAGCGGATCTTCTGCATCAGGGGATCGTCTACTTCCTCGACCCGAACACCGCACACCGTCCCGGTGATGGACGAGGCTTTGGGGTTCAGCTCGGCCTCAGCGAAGAACGACTCGAACGTCGTGTCCGCCCCAAGCAGGGCCTGCAACCTGGTGTCGTCATAGCCGGTGAGCCACTCGATCACCTGATCGAGCTCGGCCTTCGTGCGGCCGTTGCGCTCCACCTTCGCCAAGTAGTGCGGGTAGACCGACGAGACGCTGGTCGTGAATATCCGGTGCATCACCGTGAGGCTAGAGCGGCGCGATGCCGACGACCTTCGCGAGCCCGATGTCGTCAACCGAGCCACGAGTCCCTCGGGTCTGGGACAAGCTCGCCGTCCGCGCCGGCGTCACCCCACGGCACAGTACCTCCCATCCCAGCGGCCGGTCTTCGCTTCGACGCTGGCGAACGATGTCGAGAACGCGACGGCGGCTCCGTTTCTGTGTCCGACAACCCGTCCCATGCAGGAGGATAGAAGCCATGGCACACATCAAGTCGTTCGACCACGTCGGCATCACCGTCGCCGATCTCGACTTGGTCACGGCGTTCTTCGTCGGACTGGGCCTCGAGGTCGAGGGCCGCACCTTCATAGAGGGCGAGTTCCTGGACACCGTCTGCGGCATTCCGGATTCGCGCACCGAGATCGTGATGCTGCGGCCACCCGACGGCGGAACGCGGCTGGAGCTGTCGAGCTTCGTCCGGCCGGTTCATGCCCCCGGATCACCCGTCGCCATGGCCCACGAGCTGGGCCTGCGCAACGTGTGCTTCGAGGTCGATGATCTCCTCGGGACCGTCGACGACCTCGCCGCCGCGGGCTACGGGCTGGTGGGCGGCATCGGCGAGTTCGAGGACACCTGGCGGATGACCTACGTCCGTGGGCCGGAGGGGGTCATCGTGGCGCTGGCCCAGCGGATCGACGCCTGAGCTTGCTCATCTTCGAAGGAACGCGCATCGACGCCTCGTGAGTCCCAACGAACCACGTTCCGGCGAGAACCAGGCTTGGGCCCGAGCGGCTGAACGGTCCGCAGACCGTCCGCATCTTGCGTGACCCCGACCCGGCCACACGGGCCGTGGGTGCGGCGCCAGCCACAGTTCTTGAGCCGCTCTCCAGCCACCGGTGCATTCAGGGCAACTGCAATGGGAGACCCTGCGCCAGATCATCTCATCGGAGCGATCGTCCCGTTCTGCCGAAGGATCGCTTGCCGCGCCCGATCGGCGACCCGGTTTGCGCGCCGGCCCACGAGCACGTGCCCCATAACGTGCCGCCGTTCGAAGGCGCGGGCCATCTCTTACG
>CAWBSR010000008.1:0-47490 GCA_963791545.1 uncultured Actinomycetota bacterium | reverse complement strand
CTTCGACGCCTGCGAACCGATGATCCTGGGATCGTGGGCAGCTGAGCATTCTTGAGGCTCAGTCGGCGATGCGGTGGGAAACTGGACCGAAGCCGGGGTTGTGGGGGAGGTGTCGGGCGTGGCGGCAGTCGATCTGGAGAAACGGGTGGTGCGAGCGGCGGAGGCGGCGCTGGCCGAGCGGAGCTACGTCTCGGCGATCGACGTGCTGATCGGCGTCGGTTGGTTGACACCCCAGGCGGTCGCCGGGTGGCGCCAAGGTCGCGTCGAGGACCTGGAGCGGGTGGCGCAGGCCAACCTGCACAAGCTGTCGGCCGCCATGGCCATCTTTCGACGGTGGGCGCTCGCCAACGGCCTGTCGCCCAGCGAGACGGCCTACGTCGCCCGGAGCCGGGATCGACGGCCGCTTCGCTTCAGCCGCAGCGGGGAGCCGGCGATCGAGTTGGCCTACCGGACCCATTGGGTGTCGCCAGAACTTTCGGAAGCCAAACGGCGACGGCTGGTCGACAAGGTCAATCAGGCGCCGGATCTGGTCGTCATCGAGTCGTCACGGGAGTGGACGTGCAGCGCGTGTCAGGGGACCGGTGACCTGCTGATCATGGACGGGCCGGGGCCGTTGTGCCTGGGCTGCGCCGACATGGACCACCTGGTCTTCCTGCCGTCGGGCGACGCAGCGTTGACCCGACGGGCCAAGAAGGCCAGTGGACTCTCCGCGGTGGTGGTCCGTTTCAGTTCGACCCGGCGCCGCTACGAACGCCAGGGCCTGCTCGTCGAGGAGGACGCAGTGGTGCTCGCCGAGGAGGAGTGCCTGGCCGACGAGGCGCTCCGCGCCCGCCGTCAGGCCCGCGACGAGCAGCGTCGAGCCGGCCACGACGAAGAGTTCTACGCCCAGTTCGCGGCCGAGATCGGCCGGCTGTTCCCGGGCTGCCCAGCCGAGCGGGTCGAGGCGATCGCCCGGCATGCGACGAAGCGGAGCAGCGGCCGGGTCGGGCGGAGCGCGGCTGGGCGTGTCCTCGACCCCGAGGCGGTCACCTTGGCCGTGGTCGCCTCGATACGCCACATCGACACACCCTATGATCAGCTCTTGTTGTCAGGCGCGCCCCGAGCAGACGCCCGCCATCAGGTCGTCGACCAGGTCCAGGTCATACTTGACTCCTGGAGCAAGGGCTGACCGAGACGTTCCGCAACCCCGCCATTATTCAGCGCATCGCGTGCAGACCTCCGCCGGTTCCCGATCGGTCGGTCGCGGAGTCGGATTCGACCCTCATGACAGGAACGGCTCCGACAGACCTCCGTTGGATCGCTGTCCTTCGATAGAGGAATTGCAGCCTCGGCAGGTTCATATCGTTTCGACGAGGCCGTCGAAGCGATAGCATCTCCGAGGATTAACGCCGCCAACAAAACGCTCTCCAACCCGCCCGGCAACCAAATCATCAGCTTCGACCAGCACTACCAGCCGAGAATCACGACCTCTCAAGCGGACCGACACTAAATGGAGCATCCGCACAGACGAACTCCCGGAGACTCGTCAACGGCTCACGGCGGACTACTCGTAAACGATCGCTTTAACTGATTGATCGCTGAGAAACGGCGGAGCACTGGGATGCCGAGTTGAGCGTAGGAACTCAAATTGCGGGTCTCGCCTCGATCCACGCGAGCCCCGGCGTAGCGACGACACGTGTCATCCTGAAACCGGAGTCGTGCAGTAGCCCGTCCCACTCGCTATGGGTCCTTTCTTTCGCTCCCAACATGACCAGCACCCGGCCACGGTCCGCCGCCTCGTGCTCGCCGCCTCGCACATCCGCCCCGACGGCTACCACCCCGAGATCACGGCACCCGAACAGGACGACCCGCGCCTACCGACCGAGGAGGAGTTCGCGGCCTGGAGGGCGGACTACGAAGCGGTGGCGCCGAACCCCGACGGCCTCTTCCCGTTCCTCGAGCGCTTGCAGCCAGTGGTCCACGACATGGCCGGCTGGACCGCCGACGAGATCCGATCGATCACCGCCTCCACGTCCCTCGTGATCGGCGATCAGGACTTCGTTCGCCTCGACCACGCCGCCGAGATGCTCGACCTTTTCCCCGATTGTCGCCTCGCTGTCCTGCCCGCCACGCGCCACACCGAGGTCATGCAGCGAAGCGACGAGCTCCGGGTACTCGTGGGCCCCTTCCTTTCGTAGCGCCCGTCGTCCAGCGGACCTCTTCGCCCGGCCTCATGCCCGCAGGACCTTCTCCATGGGCCGGCCCTTCGCGAGCTCGTCGACCAGCTTGTCGAGGTAGCGGATCTTCTGCATCAGGGGATCGTCTACTTCCTCGACCCGAACACCGCACACCGTCCCGGTGATGGACGAGGCTTTGGGGTTCAGCTCGGCCTCAGCGAAGAACGACTCGAACGTCGTGTCCGCCCCAAGCAGGGCCTGCAACCTGGTGTCGTCATAGCCGGTGAGCCACTCGATCACCTGATCGAGCTCGGCCTTCGTGCGGCCGTTGCGCTCCACCTTCGCCAAGTAGTGCGGGTAGACCGACGAGACGCTGGTCGTGAATATCCGGTGCATCACCGTGAGGCTAGAGCGGCGCGATGCCGACGACCTTCGCGAGCCCGATGTCGTCAACCGAGCCACGAGTCCCTCGGGTCTGGGACAAGCTCGCCGTCCGCGCCGGCGTCACCCCACGGCACAGTACCTCCCATCCCAGCGGCCGGTCTTCGCTTCGACGCGGCGAACGATGTCGAGAACGCGACGACGGCTCCGTCCCGGTGTCCGACAACCCGTCCCATGCAGGAGGATAGAAGCCATGGCACACATCAAGTCGTTCGACCACGTCGGCATCACCGTCGCCGATCTCGACTTGGTCACGGCGTTCTTCGTCGGACTGGGCCTCGAGGTCGAGGGCCGCACCTTCATAGAGGGCGAGTTCCTGGACACCGTCTGCGGCATTCCGGATTCGCGCACCGAGATCGTGATGCTGCGGCCACCCGACGGCGGAACGCGGCTGGAGCTGTCGAGCTTCGTCCGGCCGGTTCATGCCCCCGGATCACCCGTCGCCATGGCCCACGAGCTGGGCCTGCGCAACGTGTGCTTCGAGGTCGATGATCTCCTCGGGACCGTCGACGACCTCGCCGCCGCGGGCTACGGGCTGGTGGGCGGCATCGGCGAGTTCGAGGACACCTGGCGGATGACCTACGTCCGTGGGCCGGAGGGGGTCATCGTGGCGCTGGCCCAGCGGATCGACGCCTGAGCTTGCTCATCTTCGAAGGAACGCGAATCGACGCCTCGTGAGTCCCAACGAACCACGTTCCGGCGAGAACCAGGCTTGGGCCCGAGCGGCTGAACGGTCCGCAGACCGTCCGCATCTTGCGTGACCCCGACCCGGCCATACGGGCCGTGGGTGCGGCGCCAGCCACAGTTCTTGAGCCGCTCTCCAGCCACCGGTGCATTCAGGGCAACTGCAATGGGAGACCCTGCGCCAGATCATCTCATCGGAGCGATCGTCCCGTTCTGCCGAAGGATCGCTTGCCGCGCCCGATCGGCGACCCGGTTTGCGCGCCGGCCCACGAGCACGTGCCCCATAACGTGCCGCCGTTCGAAGGCGCGGGCCATCTCTTACGTGCGGTAAAGGGCACCTCCGGCGCCGGAACGTATCGTGACCGGCGAGTGTCGCCGCACTGTGAGGGGTGCCCTCAGGCCCGATCTCGCCTGGCCGCGCCGCGTTCGGGATGGCGGGGGAGCGCGGTCGAGCGTGTTGATCCTCGGGCACTGCTCGGGACGGATCCTTGGAGAGACTGGGAAGGAACTGGTAACCTATTCCCAATGGAAGCCACGATGGACTCGGTCGGGCGCATCGTCGTCCCCAAGCCGCTACGGGACGCTCTTGGCCTGACGCCGGGCTCGACCGTGGACATCTCCCGTTACGGCGCCGGCCTTCAGCTCGTGCCGACAGGGCGCACGGCCCGACTGGTCGATGAGTCCGGGACGCTGGTCGCCACCGGGGACACCGAGATCGACGACGACGTGGTCTTCGGGCTCATCGACACCGGCCGACGTTGAGCGCGCTTGGCCTGGACACCAGCGTCGCCATCCCGCTGCTGGTGCAGACACACCACGCCCACGCAGATGTGGTCCGCTGGTGGGATCGCCGCGAGGTCGCACTTGCCGGGCATGCGCTGGCCGAGACGTACTCGGTACTGACGCGACTGCCCGGCGACCTGCGCCTCGCGCCCGCCGACGCAGCCCGCCTCATCACCGAGCGTTTCGCCGCGCCCTATGTCCTCGGGCGCGACACCTACGAGCATCTCCCCGAGGTGCTCAACGGTTTCGGGATCGCGGGTGGCGCCGTGTACGACGCGCTGGTGGCCTTGGCGGCGGTCGAGCACAACGCGACGCTCGCCACGCGTGACGTCCGGGCCAAGGCCACCTACGACACGATCGGCGCACGGACCGTCATCGCAGGGTGATCCGTCGGGCGTCCGGTTCCCGTCGCCGTGTTCGAGAAAATTCGAGACCCGACTTCCGGCACCTGCCCATCGAAGGATGGTCCCGAGTAGAGGCGGTCTGCACCGGAAGAGAACCGGCTACCCGGTGTCCGGAAGTGTCCCATAATCCGTCCCATAACCTGGGCAGGACCACACGGACGCCAGACAACGGGATGGACGAACAACCCTTACAGGGTAGGACTTCTCGGACTGAGACGGACTCCAAAGACGATCGGGAACGCTCTGCAAAGCCCTCTACAGCGGTTCGATTCCGCTCGCCGCCTCCATCCTGAAAATCGAGGTGGCGTTGCCAGGCGCGGCGCTGGTAGTGAGGTCCGGGTGTCATCGTCGCCTGCCTGTTCTTGAGGACCATGCCATCGTCGCCTGGGCGCGAACCTGGTCGCCTTGCGCCCCTGAAAGCTCGGCTGGCCTCGATGCTGCTCGATCATCCTGGTCGGGTCTCAGTGCCGCCGAATCGGTGTCGGAGGGCGGGGCCATTCTTGGCTGCTGGCGGCAGTTTACTTTGCGGGCTGGTAGCACTACGGTTATTTGACGGTGCCTGCTCATCATCGTCTCATCCCCGCAGGCTTGGTCGCCGCGGTACTCCTGGCATCAGCTTGTGGAAGGAGCAAAGGCAGTCCCTCTACGAGCTCAAACCCCAACTGCAGCCTCGGATTTCGCAGCCGCGAGTTCGGGGGGCGACGCCAGAACCGCGGCGGCGATCCGCAAGGACGCGAACTTCACTTGTCCGACTGCGGCGGGAACCGCGGGCGTAACTAGACCTGGTCCGAAGAACGGCAAGCTGCAGGTGGATACCACGGTGGCACCCATAACCTCGATCGTGGCCAACGTGGCCGGCGACCGGGCCCAGGTTCACGGGGTCATCCCGGAGGGAACCGACAGCCACACCTTCGAACCCAAGCCGAGCGTCGCCACCCTGTTCTCCACCGCCGATGTGGTGTTTGTCAACGGCCTGTCACTCGAGGACCCGACCAAGGATCTGGCTAAGAGGAATATCCCTTCGACCGGCCAAGTCGTCGAGTTGGGTTCCATCGTGCTCAGTCCCGACGAGTACATCTACGATTTCTCCTTCCCCCGTGACGGCGGCAAACCCAACCCGCACCTCTGGACCAACCCCCCCATGGCCCGCTGCTACGCCGTCATCGCAGCCAGCGTGTTGTCGAAGGCCGACCCCGCCAACGCCGACTATTACAAGGCCAACGCGGCGAAGCTCGAGGCCAAGATCGACGACCTCGATCAGCGGTTCAAGGCGGCGTCGGACAACATGCCTGCGCATAACCGGGAGCTGTTGACCTACCACGACGCCTACGCATATTTCTCGGCCCACTACCAATGGCGGATTATCGGGGCCATCCAGGTGTCGTCGTTCGAGGACCCCACGCCTAAGGAGGTGGCGGCTCTGATCGAGCAGATCAAGAAGGAGAAGGTGCCCGCCATTTTCGGCTCCGAGGTCTTCCCCAGCCCGGTACTGGCCCAGATCGGGAAGGAGGCGAACGTCAAGTATGTCGACAAGCTTCGCGACGATGACCTTCCCGGCGGACCCGGGGACACCGACCACTCGTATCTGGGTTTGATGAAGACCGATTTTGTCACCATGGTTTCCAGCCTCGGCGGAGACGCCAGCACTCTGAGAGCGTTCGACTCCACTGACGTTGTCAAGGACAGCGCCGACTACCCGCAGTGACCGCCGAACCCGTCATTCGCCTCCGGGGCGTGTCGCACTCCTTCGGGGAGCAGGCTGTGTTGCGCGATATCGATCTCGACATCGCCGAAGGTGAACTGCTGGGACTGGTCGGACCGTCGGGGTCCGGCAAGACCACTCTGTTGCGGATCATGCTCGGCGCCGTCCAACCGTCGTTCGGCAGCCTCGAGCGACGGCCGGGGTTGCGGTCGGGATACGTACCCCAGGTGGAGACCATCAACTGGAACTTCCCGGTAACCGTTGCCGAGGTGGTGCTGATGGCCCGGGCCGACTGCCGCCGACCTTGGCCCAGCCGGGCCGAGAAAACCGAAGTGGCAAACGTCCTCGACCGTCTCGGCATCGCCGCTCTCGGTCACCGTCATGTCCGCGAACTGTCCGGCGGCCAGCAACAACGGGTGTTCATCGCCCGGGCTTTGCTCGGCCAACCGCAGGTCCTGTTCCTCGATGAGCCAACCTCCGGGGTCGATGTCCGCACCCGCCACGAGGTCCTCCACCTCCTGGGCGAGCTCAACGCCGGCGGACTGGCCGTCGTGCTGTCCACTCACGACTTGAATGGCATCGCCGCCCATCTCCCCAAACTCCTCTGCCTCAACGTGACGGTGGCCGGTTACGGTTCGCCTCGCGAAGTGCTGGTCCCCGGCGTCCTCGAAGAGGTTTACGGTGCCCCCATGGACGTGCTCGAACACGCCGGCATGCCCCTCGTGGTCGACCGCTTCGGCGCCATCGCCTCCCTCGAACGCGCTCGCCGAGGTGCTTGATGCACTACCTTCTCGAACCGCTCAAGTACGGCTTCGTCCGCCATGCCCTCATCGTGTGCACGGTGGCCGGCGCCCTGTGCGGCCTGCTCGGAGTGTTCGTGACCCTGCGGGGCATGAGCTATATCGGCCACGGGCTCTCCCATGCCATCTTCGGGGGTGCCGCCATCTGCGCCGCCATCGGCGTCAACTTTTTTGTCGGCGCCGGGTTGTGGGGAATGGCGTCGGGATTGGCCATCAGCCGGGTCACCAAGCGACGCATCATCGGAGCCGACGCCGCCATCGGTGTCATCACCACCGCCAGCTTCGCGTTCGGCATAGCCCTGCTCGGCTTCTATTCTCGGGTTAAACAGAGCATCGAGGCCACCGTGTTCGGCAGTGTCCTCGGCGTGTCGCAATCCGACGTCGCCGTCGTCATCGCGGTCGCCTTGTTCACCGCGCTGGTCGTGACCGTCGCCTACCGCAAACTGCTGTTCACCACCTTCGACCCCGAGGTGGCCGAGGTATCTGGGGTCAACGTAGCCCGTATCGACGCCATGTTGATGCTGCTGCTGAGCTTCGCCATCCTCGCCTCGATGAAGGTCCTCGGCGTCACCCTCATCGCCGCCGCCCTCGTCGTGCCGGCCGTCACCGCCCGCATGCTGACCAACAGCTTCGCCCGGATGCTGTGGCTCTCGTCGCTCATCGGCGCCCTGTCAGGCCTGACCGGGATGTACCTCAGCTACCACCTCGACATCTCCTCAGGCGCCACGATCGTGCTCGTCGGCTTCATGGTATTCGCGGTTGTCTTCGCGGTCACGGGGCGCCGAGGGTTGCGCCGAGCGGCCGGGCTCGACGACCACAGCATCGGCGGCGGACCCCTGGTGGCGGTGCCGGCCCACAGCGACGAGATCCCCGCCCCGAGATCTTGAAACCTTGCGGGGACGGCCCGGGAAACGCGATGGCGACCCGACCGCCGTCGGGGCGGCGCGTCTCCGAGAAGCAGGTTCAGCGGACCTGGCCTGGAAGCGGCACCGAATCCGTCAGTTCCCGATCGATCATCCCGGCATCCTGGCGCCCCGGTGCTAGGTGGTACTCGTCGTCGAGCCAGTTGCGGTGGTGGTTGAGGTCCCGCTACCCGATGGCAGGGTCGGTACCGTCAAGGTGAAGCTGCCGGTGCTCTCGGTGCCGCCCACCTTGATTTTGAGGGTGCCGGCGTAGGAACCGCTCGGCGGATCGGCCACCAGGAACCGGAAGGTGAAATCAGCGGGGGGCTGGCCGGGGTAGAGGGCGAAGCAGCACGACTTGCTGTCCGCGGCCTCGCCGACAACCGACGTCCCGTCCGGCAGCTTGAGGCTGACCCCGTCGGGGCCGAAGTTCATCCCGCTGGCGGCGCCAGAGAAGGCGGCGCTGCCCTTCAGGTAGACATACCAGTGGCCCTTGGCCGCTTCCTGGTGCTCGGTCACCTGGTCCGCACGGGCCTCGCCGCTCTTCAGGGCCAGCGTGAAGGTGGTGACGGTAACCGAGGTGGGCAAACCGGAGACCGCAACCGGGGTCAGCGCGACCAGGCTACCCGTCGAGCCCAACGGGACCTTGGCCTGGGTCTCGTCGGGCTTGCCGAAGGTGACCACGGCGTCGGCCAGGGTGAACTGCTGGTCTACGGTGAACTTCAAGGTGCCCTTGTTCTTTCCGCCGCCCGGCACGTTGGGCAGGGTCCCCGATCCATCATCGGGGAAGTCGACGCCGTGAGAGTTCACTGAAACCGACGATGAAAACGCCCGGGGGTCGGTGCCCTGGTTCTCGAAGGTGGCGTCGAGCGTCAGCAGGCTGCCGGTGCCCGAGGCGCTGGGGGCCAGCGTGGCCATGTCGACCGTGACCTTGAAGCCCGCGAAGGTGACCGACTGGCCGACGGTCTTGGCCCCGCCGGCCGTGGTCGTCGAGGACCCGGCGATGGGACCGGCCGACAAGGTCGTATTCGAGGATGACGCCGTCGTCACCGTGGTCGCCTTACTGCCGCTGCCACCGCCACAACCAACCAGGACCAGAACCATGCCGACCGCGACCAACGAAATCGTTCGTTTCATGAGCCGATCCTCGCATATCGCCGGCCTCGGCGTGCGAGGCGACGCTAGGAAGTATCCGGCGTCTGCCGGCGGATCGCCGGGCCCCTCGGATGCTCGAGCGCCCGCGGCCCTTGCCTGCGAGTCACAGGAGTTCCAGATGGGATTCATCGAGATGCGCACCGGAAAGTACCGAGGGGTCTAGGATGGGGGCAACCGGAGTCGCTTGGCGATCCTTCAGATCGCACAAGTCGCACTGCTTGAACGACCAGGCACCTGTGGCTCACCCTTTGCGGACCGAGCTAGGTGGCTCCCCACCAAGGAGCAACCATGCCCCGTTCCGACCCCGCGACATCGCCGTGGCTCTCGAAGTAGGCGGCGACGAGGTATCCCTTGACGAAACGCTGCGCTCCCTGGCCGGCATCCTCTTCGCCGGCCAGAGCGTGCAGGTCACCCTCGACGCTATCGCCGACCTGGCCCAGCGGACTATTCCCGGCTGCGACGCGGCCAGCGTGACGGTCATGGAAGATCGCAAGCCGGGCGCGACGGTGTCGACCGCCGAGATGGCTGAGATCATCGACGGCCATCAGTACGCCACCGACACCGGGCCGTGCCTGGAGGCGACCCGCAGCGAAACCGTCGTCCGGGTGGACTCCTTCGACGACGACCAACGGTGGCCGGCTTTCGTGCCCGCGGTGTTGGCGCAAGGGGTGCACAGCTCGTTGTCGCTGCCCCTGATAGCCGACCACGGCGCTGTCGGCGCCCTCAACTTGTATTCCCGGGCGACGGCCGGCTTCGTCGGCGCCGAGGCGGTGGCCGAGGTCTTTGCCAGCCAGGCCGCCATCACCTTGGCCAACGCCACCGCCTTCGCCCGGGCCGCCGACTTGGCCGCCAACCTCACCTTGGCGTTGGAACACCGCGACGTGATCGGCCAGGCCAAAGGCATCCTCATCGCCCAGGAGGGAGTGTCGCCCAACCAGGCGTTCGACATCTTGCGCCGCGCCTCGCAGCGCGCCAACCGCAAGGTCTTCGACCTGGCCGGCGAGATCGTGGCCCGGAATATCAAGGACGGGCCGGCCGCTTGAGCGGCGCTGACGGCCTGGGCGTCGGTAGCGGTCTCGCTCTCGACGCAGTACGGGCCCGGTTCGCGCTGACCCGCGACGACCTGTGGGTGTTGTACATGGCGCTCGGAGGCGTGCTGGGCGTCGACGCCGTGGCCGCCTACCTCTCGGGATCAGGCACCGCCAACGCGGTCGAACACAACACCATGGCCCTGGCCCTCAACGAATACGCCCTCGACGCGGGCCAAAACCACCCGGTCGCCTACATGGACATCACCGGGTGAACTGGCCCTCGTCAGGCATGACGATGGGCGCCGGTCGGCGGGCACCGGGCACCTTCGGGCCTTGACGGCTGCCCCGTGCTGCCCGGGTTGTCGAACCGCTATTTGGATTTGGTCTTCTGGGCTTGGGCGTTGCTCAGGTCGTCCGTCCGATCGAGGGTCGTATGACCAGTTGGCCGACATGGCCACTGGCCGCTGAGACGAGCGTCGACATCATGGTGCGGACTTTGCGGTCGCCGATGGCGGCTTCGGGGAGCTCCACGGCGACGAAGATGTTGCCTTGACCATCGATGAGATCGCTGAGCACATGGGCGAGGGTCACCGTGAGAGCTTCGGTGATGTCTCCGGTCACTTTGACAACCACCGCCCCCACGCTGCGGCCGATGCTCAGCGACCAGTCAGACGCTGCTTGTTTCGATACTGACGCCGGCCCCGCGCCGGGCACCAACGGATCCGCCATGCTGGGTCCTCTGCCGATCTCGGATTGGAAGACACCGGTGGCCGGTAGCGCCACCGGCTTTGTCTGACAGGCTGGTGGCTCAACCTCCCAATGGTGATATCACCGGCGGTGACGCACGTCAACTGTCATTGCGCCGCCGCCCCGCTCAGGTGCGGATCGCTGGAAGGTCGTATCGCAGCGACATCGGCCCCCTCCGTGAGGGCAGTCTGGCGCTAGTTGGTGGCAATAGCAGGTTCGCGGGCCGCGCTACGGCGACGGATGTTGCACCGGCGGCAGAGACCCATGATGGCGAAGTGGCGGGGATGGATAACAAACCCGTAGGTCTCGGCCAGCTGGACGGAGAGGGGAGTGAAGGTGTCGTCGGGCACTTCGATCACTTTGCCGCAACGCTCACACAGCAGATGTTGGTGCCCGTCCTCGGTCAAGTGATACGTCGACGGCCCGTGTCCTAGGTGGACGTGCTCGACGACGCCGAGTTCTTCCAGCGTCGAGAGGTTGCGATAGATCGTCGACTCGGCGACCTCCGGGTGAAGGACCTTCACCTGGCTCACGATGTCCTCGGCGCTCAGGTGCGACTGGCCCGTGTTGAGCAGGATGCCGATCGTCGCCCGTCGGGCGTCGGTGGCCCGGCCACCCCGTGCCCGGATCTTGCCGATGATTTCTTCGATCCTATCGCTTGACGCCACGTTCCCAGTCTATTGCCAGGAGCTTTGCGCAACGGGTTAGCGGGTGATGGTGGCCTTGATGGCATTGGGCTCGTCCTAGAGTGCTGCTAGCAGCACGCTACAACGGCCAGGGGGACGGCGCTGGCGTCCAGGGGAAGTCGACCTGCGCCAGCCTCCTGTCGCGCTTCGCCGACGTCGGTGCATGGATGAACCGGTCTCCAACCTCGATTTCCAATCCGACAGGCCCTGCGAGCCGCCATGCGCCGGCTCGGGACGGGCCGGCCGACGAAGGGAGCACCTGTCAGTGGTGGCTGCAGGACGCCGAGCACCAGATGGTCGACCGGGTCTGGCCGTCCGCGGCCACCTGGGTCGCCATCCGGGGCTGGCCGTCGACGAGGATGACCGGGGCCGGTATCTGGGCCGGGTCGGGTGGGGGGAACCATCGGCTGGGCAAAGGGGCGAGGGCGGCGGTCATGTAGTTGTGCCAGATTCGGGCCGGAAAGGTCCCCCCGACAACGTTGATGCCTTCGATGTTGCGCATCGGCACTTCACCGGCGACGTTGCCCATCCATACCGCGGTGGCGATCTGAGGGGTGAAGCCGACGAACCAGGCGTCGTGATAGTTCTCGGCGGTGCCCGTCTTGCCCGCGACCGGGTGGCCGTTGACGGCGGCTGCCACCCCGGTGCCTCGCAGGACAACCTGCTGCAGGACCTGGGTGGCCTGCCGGGCGATCTGGACGGGGATGGCCTGGCGGGTCTTGTCGGTGTGGGTGAACAGCACCTTGCCGTGGGCATCGGTGACGGCGTCGACGAGATGGGGCGTGTGGTAGACGCCATCGTTGGCCAGGGTCGCATAGGCCGATGCCATCTGCAGCGGGGTGACCTCGTTGGTGCCCAATGTCATGGAGGGAACCACATTGAGGTGGCTGGTGATGCCCATGGCGTGGGCGACATCGGCCACGCGATTCAGGCCGACGCTGATGGCCAGCCGGGCGTAGGCGCAGTTCACGGAGTAGGCGGTGGCGTCGGTCAGCGACATCCAGCCGAAGGTTTCGCCTTCGAAGTTGTCCGGCAACCACGGGTCAGGCGTGCCATGCGGGTTGGCGATGGCGCACGGCGTCGAACCGTCAATCATGTCGTCGGGTGAGTAGCCGGCCTCGAGGGCCGCGACCAGGGTGAAGACTTTGAACGACGAGCCGGGCTGGCGGCCGGCACCGGTGAGCGCGGTGTTGAACTGCAAGGTGGCGAAGTTGGCGCCGCCGGCCACGGATCGGATGGCGCCGGTGGCCGGGTCGATGGAGATCTCGGCGGCGGTGAGGTTGTGGCCGCCCGGCAGGCCCGAGGTGATCGCCCCCTGGGCCTGGTGCTGGAGGGCAGGATCGATCGTGGTGTGGATCTGCAGGCCACCGGTGAATAGCGCCTGATAGCGCGCCGCCGGGGTGGCCCCCAGTCTGGGGTCGGCCAGCAGCTCCGTCTTGACGGCGTCGGTGGCGTAGTCACGGCCCGACGGGGCGACGTGCACCGTGTGGGGGATCGGTTGTGCGGCTGCGGCGTCGGCGGCGGCGGGGGAGAGGTGGTGGTGGGCCACCATCAGGTCGAGCACGGTTTGCCGTCGGGCGGCGCCGGTGCGGGGATGGGCAACTGGGTCGTAACCGGCCGGGTCGCGGATCAGTCCCGCCAGCAGCGCCGCCTGGGCGACGTCGAGCGTGGCCGCGGACCTGTTGAAATAGGTCTCCGCCGCCGCTTCGATCCCGTAGGCGCCCTCACCGAAATAGATGGTGTTGAGGTAGCGCTCCAGCACGCCGGCTTTGCCCAGCTGACGTTCCAAACGGTTGGCGAGGGCCATTTCGGTGACCTTGCGCTTGACGTCGTGTTTGGCGGTCAGGAGGGTGTTCTTGACGAGTTGCTGGGCGATGCTCGAGCCCCCCTGGTCGGTGTTGCCCGCCGAGATGTCGGTCACCAGCGCCCGCAGCACGCCGCGCCGGTCGACGCCGCCGTGGCTCCAGAACCGGGCGTCTTCGGTATCGACAACCGCGTCGGCGACGACGGGGGCGACCTGGTCGAGGGACACCGGTTTGCGGTTGCTGTCGGCTTGCAGCACCGCGAGCACACTGTTGTCAGCGCCGTAGACCACCGAACGCTGCGCCAACGGGGGCAACACGATTGGGGCCGGCTGCACCGCCGAAGCCAGCGAGCGGACCACCGTGGTGGAGGCGGCCACCAGGGCCACCGATGTCGCCGCCGCGACCACCGCCACCGCCGCGGGCAACCACAGCAGGTGTACCAGCAACCGAAGAGCGGCCCGGCTCCGGCTGGCACCGGAGCCAGGCCGGCGCGGGGACGGTTCTTTCCACAGCGGCGCAATGGGCTTCTCCCGATCGCGGGAGAACCGGGGGCGAGCCGCGCCGATCAGGTCACCGATGCTCCCCGCCGCCCTCCCCCGCGGCGCCACGAGCCGGCCGCGCGCCAGGCCGCCCACAAAGCCGTCTTCACCTATGCCAAGGATGGCAGCAGCAGGCTGGCGGAGAGCACTCATTTTCCCTTATTCCGTCGGTTTGGATATTGATGTATGCGCGTCACGAGGGGTCCTACGCGACGCATGGTTTCCACGCCAAGCTGCCTGCCAGGAATCCGAATATGCCGAAACCTGGGCGCTCCGTACCCTTGCTCGGAGGTGCCTAAACTGGCCCCGAAAGGTCGGAGACAGCCTGGATCGGTGACGCCGACAAACAGGCCGGGCGTAGGACCGCCGGGCGCCGGTGGGTCGGATCCGACCTAGGAGCGGCTGCCGATTGGGTCCGCTTCGGCCGCTCTTATTTGCTCCGTCAAGAGCTCCGTCGCCCGCTGGCATGTCCCGTCGACGATCTCCTCGGGGCTGCCGGCCAAGTCCAGCCGAGCGGCAACGGCAACGCCGTCCACCACGACCGCCACCCACACCGTGCCTGGCGGTTGGCCGTCCTGTTCATCGGGGCCACCGACGCCGGTGACCGCGATGGCGGCCGACGCTCCGAACAGCCGGGCGACCCCGCTCGCCATGTCAAGAGCCGCCTCGCGACTGACGACGGGACCGGGCCGTACGCCGAGTACTTCGTGCTTGACGTCGGCGGCGTAGGCCACGAGCGCGCCGCGGTACCAGGTGGATGCGCCGGGGCGCTGGGCGAAGCGGCTCGACAGACAGCCGCCGGTGAGAGATTCGGCGACCGCCAGTGTGTGCCCGGTCTGATCGAGGAGACGGGCGATTGGGTCGTCGGTCGAACCGAACCTCACCGATCCGTCAGCATTCCCTGGAGGCGGCTTTCGGAGTTACAGATCGGCGCCGCGCCGATGTCATTCTCAGCCATGGTGCCAGCGCCTTCTGCCACGGTGGTGTCGGTGCCCACGATCTGCGGGTTCGGGCTCATGATGTCCCGGGCTTGGTCATTGACGATCCTCCTGTGTTCCGCCGGTACTGCGGGACGTTTACCCACCGCTCGGCCCAGAATCACGTGCTGATGTCAAGTTCTCCTCCCGGAGTGTCCGATTTGTTCCCCGCGTGCGCATCGGGGCGGGCAACTGGCCCTCCAATCGGGGCTCGTGGCGCCGCCCGCGACGGGTACTCCAAAGGGAACCGCTCCGCGCTGGCAGCGGCCTGGCACCACCGGGCCCCCGGGCCCGATTGCGGTTACGAAGCCTTCTGTTGCATGGTTCCGAGCGGCGCACACCGGCCCGGCGGTCGGCCGTACAACGATGAGGTGTCGTTCGCCCAGCAGCCGAGCAAGTGGCGGGCGAAACGCTCCTCGACGGCCATCGCGGCCCGGGCGCCGAAAAGGAGATCGCCCGCCCGACGAGGCTCTGCCGCGCCGAAACCTCCCGCCAACCGGTTCAAGGCAATCACTTCATGGACCGCGTCCGCCTCGACGTGGATGTCGTAAAAGGCGGTGGCCTGGGAACTCAGGCCGAGACGACGCAGTGCCCTCGAATAACGTCCCATCGGCGTGACTGAAGCCATCTCAAAGACCGCCAAGTGACCGAGAAGAGCGCCCCGCCAGCGTCGATGAAGTCCAAAGTAGGAGATCAGGTTCACTGTTGCCAAAGTCACGCCCGGTATGTCGTCAAGGTAGGCCCCGTAGGTGGAGTCAAGGCCCAGACATTGCATCGTGCGTGCGAACAGCACGGCATGCATGGCCTCGGGACGGCCGTCGCCATATTCGCTGGTCTGGATCTCGACCAGCGCCGCCTTGGCAATGCCGTCAACGCGAGGGATGGCCCAACTGTGGGGGTCGGCCTCCTTCAACTGGTAGGCCGACCGGTGGACCGCGAACTCGCGGAACTGCTCCCGGGTGCCCCGCTCCGCCATATAGGCCGAGAGGGAGGGCCCGGTTCCGCTGGCGACGACCGCTCGCAGCTCTTCCCTGAGGTCGCCGACCGGCGCCGGCGCTCCCACCAGGTCGAACAATTGGCCGATCCAAAGCGCCTCGAGGCGCTGCCGCAACGCCAGTAGAGCGATGTTCCACTCCCAATCGTCGCTGACCCCTTCGAAGCCGCGGTAGTGCAGTTCGTAACAGCAGTACAGGGCGAGCTGAAGGTCATCCTCGTCGGGCGCGGCCAGGCGGGGGCTGCGGGGGCAGGCCCCGCTCTGGGGCTCGCGTCGGAGTTGATCGATCACGAATTTGCTGATGGGACCCCGGGACCGGGGCAACTGGCTCACCGGAGATCCCCCAGGGAGGTGGGGCGCGGGGCGGCGCCGGTGCCAAGGCGCCGCCGGATCTGCCGAGAGGAGTGGGCCGAGCAATTGAGGATCGAGCCGTTGTAGCGCACGCCGCCGCACAGCAGGCGAATCCCGCAGGCCAACCAGGCACACACAGCTCGTTCCGCCAGCCAGACGGGGGCCCAGAAGGCGCCGTCGACGGGAAATACCTGCCGGCCCCCCTTCCGCCGGCGGCCGACCTCGGCGACGATCATCGAGGTGACTGCGGCACCGGCCACTCCCAGAGAGCCGAAAAGTCTCGCCACCAGAGCCAGCGCGGGGAGCAGGCAGAGCCAGATGAACATGCGGACGGGGAGTGCGAAATCGTCGTACGCCTGACGGACCCGTTGGGACCAGAACCTGGCAGTGGTGGGCGGAAGGCGGCGCACGAAAAGGTCGGGGGCGTTGACGATGCGCCCTCCGGACGTCTCGATGGTCCGTATCAGCTCCAGGTTTTCGAACAGGGCGTCGCCGTCATAACCACCGGCCGCTTCGACTGCCGACCGCCGCACGACCAGCGTGCCCGGGAAGTCGGCGCCGACAGCCCGGTTGATGAGGGTCCGGGCCGTGTCCCATCGGGCATGCCAGAGCAGGGGCGAGAAATAATTCTGCGGTCGCACCAGATCGCCATGTTGGGCCAGGGAAGCGGCCCGCGCCAAGGATGCCTCATCCCAGCGGACGTCATCGTCGGCCACGACGAGGACCTCCTGCGCCGCCAGGGTCACGCCGGTCATCACGTTCGCTACTTTGGGATTCCGGGGCTGGCCGAAACGGGGATCCGGCCGCACATGTCGGCACCAGGCGCCCCACGCCTGGTCGTTGATCGTGAACACCTCCGGCGGCGAGTTGTCCACCACCAGCAGGTCCACCCGGCCGGACAGCCAGCGGAGGTAGTCGGTCAGTTCCTCATCTGCCTCATCCGACGTCCGCCGAATCGGCATGATGTAGGTGAGTCCCGGGTGGGTCACGACGGGACGCTTACCCACGTCAGTGCTTCAGCAATCTTTCAAAAAGAAGAAAGGAAACCAACAGCCGGGATCCCTGTCCCCTGGCCATCGCGGCGCCCGGGCTCGCCGGGCCAGCCTGGCAGTCAGGGTGGCGGGATCGCGCCAGGGGCGGGGTCACCTCGTGTAGGAGCGGAGTCGGTCGCGCCGTGGCGCCGTCCAGGCGGGGCGAACACCGGTACCGGCTGGAAGCGGCGCAGTCGGAGGCTGTTGGACACCACGAACACCGAGCTGAAGGCCATGGCCGCCCCCGCGATCATGGGGTTGAGGTAGCCGGCTGCGGCGAGGGGGATGGCGGCGATGTTGTAGGCGAAGGCCCAGAAGAGGTTCCCCTTGATGACGGCCAGGGTGCGTCGAGACAGGGCGATGGCGTCCGCGGCGGCTCGCAGATCGCCCCGGACCAACGTGAGGTCGGACGCTTCGATAGCCACATCAGTGCCAGTGCCCATCGCCAGACCGAGGTCGGCCTGAGCCAGGGCCGCGGCGTCGTTGACGCCGTCGCCGACCATCGCCACCACCGCCCCGTCGCCCTGCAGGCTCCGTATGACGTCAACCTTGCCGGCGGGCAGCGCCTCGGCGTAGACGGCGTCAGCGTCGATGCCGACCTCGGCGGCCACCGCGGCCGCGACACGACGATTGTCGCCGGTCAACAGCACTGGGCGTAAACCCAGCTGGCGCAGCCGGGTAATCGCGTCGGCGGCGCTGGCCTTCACAGTGTCGGCGACGACCAACACGGCGCGGGCGGCACCGTCCCACCCGGCGAGCACCACGGTGCGCCCGGCGGTCTCTGCGGCGTCGGTCGCGGCAGTCAGCTCGGTGGCCACCGGCAGCGACGAGCTGGCAAGCTGCGTCGGACGGCCGGCGAATACCGCGTGGCCGTCGATGACGCCCGCCACGCCGATCCCGGGACGGTTGGCGAAATCGGCGACCGTCGGCAAGGCTCGGGCCGCCTCCGCGGCCGCGGCGCGGGCGATGGCCCGGGCGATGGGATGCTCCGATACCGCCTCGAGCGCCCCGACCAGGCGCAGCACTTCATCTCGGTCCTCGCCGGGGGCGACGACCATATCGAGCAGGGTCATCTGGCCGGTGGTGATCGTGCCTGTCTTGTCCAGCACCACCGTGTCCACTCGCCGGGTCGATTCCAGGACTTCGGGACCTTTGATCAAGATGCCCAGCTGGGCGCCCCGGCCGGTTCCCACCAGTAAGGCGGTCGGTGTGGCCAGACCCAGCGCGCACGGGCAGGCGATGATCAGCACTGCCACCGCGGCCGTGAACGCGGCTGTCGCCGACCCGCCGGTTCCCAACCAGAAGCCCAAGGTGGCCACCGAGATGGCGATCACCACGGGCACGAACACCGCCGCCACCCGGTCGGCGAGGCGCTGAACGGGTGCCTTCCCGTTTTGGGCGTCGGTGACCAGGCGAGCCATCTGGGCCAGCTGGGTGTCAGCCCCGACGCGGGTGGCGCGCACGATGAGGCGGCCCCCGGCATTGATGGTGGCACCGGCCACCGTGTCGCCGGGCCCGACCTCGACGGGTACCGACTCACCAGTCAACAGGGAGGCGTCGACCGCCGAGGCGCCTTCTTCGACGACGCCGTCGGTGGCGATCTTCTCGCCCGGGCGGACCACGAATCGGTCGCTGACCGCCAGCCTCTCGACGGGGATGCGGGTCTCGACGCCGTTTTCGAGCACGGCGACGTCCTTGGCCCCCAACGACAGCAGCGCGGTGACCGCCGCCCCCGAGCGGCGCTTGGCCAAGGCTTCGAAGTATCGCCCCGCCAGCAGGAATACCGTCACCCCCGACGCTGCCTCGAGGTAGATCTCGTCGTGACCCGAGGTCTGGCCGATTGTCAACGCGAAGGGCATGCGCATGCCCGCCATGCCGGCGTCGCCCACGAACAGGGCGTACAGCGACCATCCGAGCGCAGCCAGGACGCCGACTGATATGAGGGTGTCCATCGTGGCGGCGCCGTGGCGGGCGTTGGCCCACGCCGCCCGGTGGAACGGCCACGCCCCCCAGATCACCACCGGCGTGGCCAGCACCAGTGACACCCACTGCCAGTAACGGAACTGGGCGCCGGGAACCATTGCCATGACGATTACCGGCGCCGCCAGGGCGCCCGCGACCAGCACTCGCCGTCGCAGCGGGGCATAGGCGTCGGCCTCGGGTTCATCGGCGCCGACCACGTTCACCGGCGCGTCGTTCACCGAGTCGGGGACCTGGGCGGTGTAGCCGGCCGCTTCCACCTGGGCGGCCAGCTCGGCCACCGTGACATTGGGGGGGTAGGAGACCTTGGCGTGTTCGGTCGCGTAGTTGACGGACGCGGTCACCCCCTCCAAGCGGTTGAGCCGCCTCTCAATGCGGGCCGCGCACGATGCGCAGGTCATCCCACCGATGACGAGGTCGACCTCGCGACCGTCTGGGTGGTCGCCCCAATCAATCACGCTGGTCATGTCCCCTCCCGGGCCGCGGTGATCTCCGACCCGCCGATGCGGACCAGGCGCGCCGCTTGGCCCCGTTGCGCTTTGGGTTGGCGGCGCGGCTGCCCAGAAACGACCGCGGCGCCGACCGCCATTGAGCTCGGCCGGGGGCGTCACGGTCCGGTCACCTTTCCGGGACCGGTCACGATGTAGCCCGCCTCGACGACAGCCGCGACAACATCGACGTGTTCGAGTTCGGCATCGCTCGTCACCGCGACCGCCCCGGTCGCCAGGTCAATATCGACCGCAATGACGCCAGGCAGGCTGCCCAGCTCCGATGACACGGCGCTGACGCAATGCTCACAGGACATGCCGGTTACCGAGAAATCAGTGGTGGTCATCTCGCCGCCTCCAGGTGGTGCTCAGGACCTGACGAGACGGGCGATTGCATCCGACGCCTCTTTTACCTTGAGGTCCGCTTCCGGCCCGCCGGTTACCGCGGCCTCAGCGACGCAATGACCGATGTGCTGCTCGAGGAGACCGATGGCGACCGATTGCAAGGCCCTGGTGGCCGCCGACACCTGAGTGATGATGTCGATGCAGTAGGTGTCCGCATCCACCATGCGCTGCAGACCTCGAATCTGGCCTTCGATGCGCCGCAGCCGCTTCAGATAATCATCCTTGTTTTCGCTGTAACCGTTCACGCTCGCTCCCTCGAACCGCTGACATCCACAGTACTATACCCCCCTACGGTATTTGTCAAGACCAACTTTCCGCGGCGGCCGTCGCCAAGCCCCCGTCCCCACCCGCCCCCGCTTCCCTCCGGCCAGCCGCGCCTCAACCGGGTCCACGGCGAGGGATGGTCCCGGTCCCTCCGAAGTCGCCGGCATATGAGGCGCCGCCCGAAGTGACCGGGGGAGTACTATTCGCGGCAACATTTTTGACAGCCGCGTATGTCGCGGCCCGCGCAGGAGGGCCGACCAATGATGAAGCCCAGGTCGTTGCCGGTATTGTTCGGCGTGGTGGCCTTGGCCGCGATCTTCACCCCACCGGCTCCCGCTTCGGCTGGTCCGGCCACCTTTGCCATTGGTCAACCGCAGGCGACGGCGGTGGGGGCTTCGGGGTGCGGTACCAACACCGACGGCGAACCCGCCATACACGTGTCACGCTCGAACGGCGTGGTCTTCGGCTCGGAACGGGGTCTTGGCGGAGGCAGCGACGGTTGGCGCCAACGCAACGGCACCGGTGGTCCCGGAGCCTCGGCCTGCTCGGCACAGTATCTGGGCCAGCCGAACGCGGTCTCCGGAGTCGGCCTGGCCGGCGGCGATATCGATCTGGCGATTGCTCCGGTCCTCAATCCCGGCGGCACATACACCGAGTACGTGTCGAGCCTGAACTTGGCCTCTATCGCGGTCGCGCATTCGACAGACGATGGGATCACATGGTCCAACACGCCGGTGCAGGCGGGTGTGCCGATCGATGACCGGGAGTGGATCGCAGCGTCGGGACCCGCGACTTCGCTGCTCACCTACCACGACGTCGCGACCGGCAACATCGACGTGCTGCGCTCCGACAATAGCGCCACGCTCTACCTTGAGATCGCCCAGGCCATTCCGCTCACCGATTACAAGGCGATCCATAACCAGTTGGGCAACATCGTCATCGACCATCGCAACTTCGGCGGCACCAAGGCGGGAGGACTCGGCCAGAGCGGCTTCTGGGCATATCAATCCTTCGTGGCGCCGGCGACCAACCCGCTCGTGCTCGGGTCCACCGCCAATAACGAGGCGTTCGTGGCGGTATCGAATGATGGGGGCTACTCATGGTCTGATCGTCCGATCCCATGCAGCGTCAAGCCAGGCGCGAGCCTCGACCACCAGTTCCCCAATGTCTCAGTCGATCCCGCCGGCAACCTCTGGATGGCCTGGTCCGATGACAAAAACGTCTTCGCCGCCACCTCCCCCGATCACGGCGTGAGCTGGTCCTGCTCGGCACCGGTGAGCACAAACACGGTCCAGGCGGTCTTCCCGTGGCTGGCGGCCACCTCGGCCGGAGTCGACCTTGTCTATTACGGCACCCCGACCACGACCAACCAGACCTGGTTCGTGTACCTGGCCCAGAATCTGACCTCGACAGCGACCGGATGGGGCGTCCCGGTCCAGGTGACATCGGTGCACCAGGGCCCGGTCTGTGAGGGCGGCGCCACCTGCACCGGGGGACGGCAGCTCCTCGACGACTTCGGCGTCGACACTGACCAGTCCGGCTGGGCCCACATCGCCTACTCCCACGATTCGCCTGGCCTCGGCGGCGCGGCCACCTACACCGGCTACGCCATCCAGACCGGCGGAACCCAGGTCGGGTTCCCCAACTGACAGGCTCCTGCACACAAGTCGCCGTTTACTGCGTGGTCGACCGACGCCGGCTTCTGAGTGGTAAAGGAGTTCTTCGGGGTGACCATCCGGGAAAGGATCGATAGTTCGTCCAAGAGGAAAACGATCATCTCGGTTGTCGGCTTCCTCAGGGTTCTGGCGCTTAGCACCGTATGAATGCGCCGACCCCGGTCGTGATCGGTGTCGACATCGGCACCACCAGTACCAAGGTTGTCGCCTACGACCAACATGGCCGGCGCCATGCCGCCAGCGAACAGGGTTATCCCCTGGACGAGCCCCAGCCGGCCTGGGCGGTGCAGGACCCGGCCCTGGTGCTCAACGCGGTGACGACCGGCTTGGGCGAGGCCACTGCGGAGCTCCGCCGTCAAGGGATTACCGTCGCCGGGGTTTCCTTCAGCTCCGCCATGCACAGCTTGATGGCCCTCGACGGCGGCGGCGGGGCGCTGACGCCATCAATCACCTGGGCCGATCTCCGCGCCACCGAGCAAGCCGAGCAGCTACGGAACAGCGACGAGGGCCGTGACATCCACCGGCACACGGGCACCCCTATTCACCCCATGGCTCCACTATCGAAGTTGCTGTGGTTCCGCGAGAGGGAACCGGCGCTCATGGCGGCGGCCCGGCGCTGGGCCGGGATCAAGGAGTACGTGCTGGGTCAGCTCACCGGCGAATGGGTGATGGACCGGTCCATCGCTTCCTCTACCGGGCTTTTCGACCTGGCCACCGGAGCATGGTGGCCGCCTGCCCTGGCCTTGGCCGGGATCGGGGCCGACCAGCTGCCCACCACCGTCCCGACCACCTTCCGCCTGAAGCTGACCAAGAAGGCCGAAACCGAGCTCGACCTCACCGGCGTACCACTGATCATCGGGGCGGGTGATGGCCCTCTTGCCAACCTGGGCGTCGGGGCTATCCGGCCGGGCGTGGCGGCCTGCTCCATCGGAACCAGTGGCGCCGTCCGCGTCATCGTCGACAACCCCGGGATCGACGCTCGGGGCCGGATGTTCTGCTACGAGCTGACCGAGGATCGCTGGGCGGTCGGAGGGGCCATCAGCAACGGCGGCGCCGTCCTGGAATGGGTCGGAGACGCGTTGGCGCCCGACATCGGCAGCCGGAACAAGGACCAACTCGTCAAGTTGGCGGCTGAAGCCCCGCCGGGTTCCGACGGACTGTTGATGCTGCCGTACCTGATGAGCGAGCGGGCCCCCCATTGGAACGCCCTGGCCCGGGGCGTCTACATCGGCCTGAGCCGCCATCATCGGCGGCCCCATCTCATCCGGGCGGCACTCGAAGGGGTATGCCAGCAACTGGCCCTGGTGCTCGAAGCGGTCCAAGGCGCCGGGTACGACGTCCGAGAAATCCGGGCCACGGGCGGCTTCCTGCGCGACCCCTTCTCGGAAAGTCTCGTTGCAGACGTGTTCGGGTCCGAAGTCGGCCGCACCGAGGCGACCGATGGCTCGGCCTTCGGCGCCGCCCTGCTCGGCATGTTCGCGCTGGGCATCATCGACAGCCTGGAGGTGGCGGCCGACCTCGTTCCGGTGCAGCGGACGATCCATCCCGACGCTGTCGCCGCCGCCATTTACAAGCAACAGCGGGTGGTGTTCGAGCGCCTCTTTGGCACCTTGACACCGGCGTTCCTGGCTCTCCACGACATGGGCTGACGGCGCTGCCGCCAACACGGGTGGCGGCTACCGCTCTCGCCCGCTCAAATCGGACCCGTCCCGACCCGGGAGCGAGGGGCGAGCTGCCGGTCGGCCGATGGGTCAACCAGCCGCCGGTGGAGCGCTGGCCCTGGGCCGTGGGCCGTGGGCCGTGGGCGGCGGGCCGGAACGTGGCGAAGCAGCGGGGGCTAGTGGGTCGGGGTGGCGACCAGGCTCAGGTTGACGACGAACAGTAGGGCCCCGGCGACGACGACCATGCAGTGCCAGAACTCGTGGTAGCCGAAGTGGCTGGGGCGCAATCGAGGCCGCTGCTGGCCGAACAAGGCGGCTCCCACCGTATAGAGCAGGCCGGCCACGATGACCAGGACGAGCCGGCTGGGGTGACGCCACAAGGCGGGGACCGCGGACAGCGCCGCCCAACCCAGGATCAGGTAGAGGGCGGTGCCGAATCGGGGCAGGGGTGAGGTGGGCGCCACGGTCAGGGCCACGCCAAGCGTCGCCCCGACCCAGAAGATGGCGATGACCGCCCAACGCCACCAGCCCGTCATGGCCAGCAGGCAGATCGGGGTGAAGGTGCCCGCGATCAGCACGTAGATCATGGAGTGGTCGGCGCGCCGCAACACCGATCGGGCCCGCTCCGAACGGGCCAGCACGTGGTAGCTGGAGCTGGTGACATAGCACAGGACCGCCGCCAGCCCGTAGATCCAGGCGGCGATGGTTGCCACGGTCGAGGTCGCCGACCGCACCAGCCACACCAACGCGCCGACCGACAACGCCGCCGCCACGGCATGCATGCGACCTCGCAGACGAGGTCGAGGGTCGGGGCCCGCCTCGTCGGTGTCAGTGGCTGCAAGTGGCAATGCCATTGCGGGATGGACCCTCCGGCGCTCCGACCAACTCGAACGGTTCGATTCCACGGGCGCCACCGGGGTCTGGGGTGGCGGTTCGGTGACCGTGCGACCGGGCACCGGGTGTCGGGAACGCCCGACAGCGTCCCCCGAAGGTACACCGCACCCGCGACTCCTCCTCGCGTCGGCACCGCCGACGCGAGGAGGAGCTGCCTTCCCGACACTCCCCGGAAACGGTCCCCGAGGACCCGGGCACGGTCGGCGGCGGGCGCCAGCTTCCTACCCCTCGCCCAGGCCCTGGCCCGGCCGCCCGGCGGCCTCGACGACCCCTACGGCCGGTACCATGGAGAGGTCAGCCTGGCACCGACGCTGCTTCCAGGGACCGAGGCTGACCTCTCAGAAAGCCGGTGTTCCGATGTCGTTGTACTCCCAGCAGTTCTCGACCAGCGCGTTCGAGGTGAACTCGGTCATCGACGACGCCGAGATGATCCTGATGACCCTGCTCCACTGTGATGAGGAGGAGGCGCGGGGCCTTCTGCATGCTCAGTCCGAGGCCGCCCACCTCGACGTGGCCGCGGTGGCGGCCGCCTTTGTCGAGGCGGATACCTCCCGGTAGGCCGCCGCGTGACGACGGACCCGCCCCCACCCGAGCCCGAGAAGCCCCGGTACTACTGGGACTACCTGCACCTGGACCGGTTGCTAGGGGCCCAGCAGCCGGTCAGCGGGCGGGGGCAGGGGGCGGCGGCCCACGACGAACTGCTCTTCATCGTGGTCCACCAGGCTTTCGAGCTCTGGTTCAAACAGATCCTCTTTGAGATCGATACGGTGCTGTCGGTAATGGGAAGGGATCGCATTGCGGAACACGACATGGGCCAGATCGTTTCTCACCTCCTGCGGGTCACCGCTATCCAACGACTTCTGCTGATGCAGCTCGAAGTTCTGGAAACGATGACGCCGCTCGATTTCCTGGAATTCCGGGATTTGTTGGTCCCCGCCTCAGGATTGCAGAGCGTCCAGTTCCGCCTGATCGAAAACAAAATCGGACTCGACAGGGGCCATCGCCTCAATATCCATGGTGCGCCCTACACCAACGTTGTAAGTGAGCAACACGCAGCCTGGCTCGAGGGCTCGGAGTCAGAGCCGTCGCTGCACGATCATCTGGAACGATGGCTGGCACGGGCGCCATTCCTGGCCTTGGGCGATTTCGACTTTCCCACCGCGTATGGGAAGGCGGTCGGGGAAATGCTGGAGCGGGACCGAGAGATCATCGAAACCAATCCGACCCTGACGGCCCTGTCTCAGGCGGAGCAACTCGATTTGTGGAGCCGGACGGCTGCCGATTTTGCCGTCCTCTTCGATCCCGAGGCGTGGGCGCGTGAAATGGCCGAAGGAAAGCACCGTCTCTCCCACCGTGCCTTTATGGCGGCCCTGTTCATAAACCTCTACCGAGACGAGCCCATCCTTCAGATGCCGTTCCGGTTCTTATCGGCACTGGTCGACATCGACGAAATGTTCACGACGTGGCGGCAACGGCACGCCCTTATGGTGCACCGTATGATCGGAGGGCGGATCGGCACCGGCGGTACCTCGGGTCGCGCCTACCTGGAGGGAACCGCCCGGCGCCACCGGGTCTTCGCCGACCTTTTCGATCTGCCCACCTTCTTTATCTCACGGTCAGCGTTGCCACCCCTCCCCCCCGGGGCGGTCCGCCAACTCGATTTTCGCTACCGGCCCTAGCGATCGTCGCCTGCCGTCTACCCGCCCTCACCCGAAGGACAGGTTGACCTGTCGCCAACTAGGCCCGCCCGGCCTGTGCTGCCGCCGGGCAGTCCGTCCATGACCAGGCGGCAGCGTATCGTCGCGGCCCCACCGCCCCGGCTTCGGAGCCCGTCCGGGTAACTTCGGATGCGTCAGCCGATTCGGCCGTCATGGCGACCTCCGGTCGAACTAAGCTGGGTGGGGTGACCAGGGGCAGGCCACTCGGCGCACTCCAGCCGGGCGACCCAGATCAAATCGGGCCGTATCTCGTTCGGGCGCGAGTCGGCGCCGGAGGAATGGGTGTGGTGTACCTGGCCGAGGCCGCCAACGGCCGCCCGGTCGCCCTCAAGGTCATCCAGTCGGCGCTGGCCCACGACAAGGTGTTCCGAGATCGCTTCCGCCGGGAAGTGGCCGCGGCCCGGCGGGTCCGCAGCCGGGTGACGGTGGCGGTGCTCGATGCCGACGCCGACGCCGACGATCCGTGGGTCGCATTCGAGTATGTCGAGGGCCCCAACCTGCAGGATGTCGTCGAGGCGGGGATCCCTCGGATGTCGGCCACCGTCGGCATCCTGACCGGGATCGCCGAGGCGCTGGTCGCCATCCACCAGGTCGGGATCATCCACCGGGACCTGAAGCCCTCCAACGTGCTGTGCCCGCCTGACGGCGTCAAGGTCATCGACTTCGGCATCTCGGCCGCCATGGAGCAAACCGCCTTGACCCGGTCCGGCTTGATGGGAACCCCGGCCTGGTTGGCGCCCGAGCAGATCACAGGGCAGCCCCTCACCACTGCCGTCGACGTGTTCGCCTGGGGCTGCATCGCCCTGTACACCTTGACGGGCCGGCTGGCCTTCGGTGGACAGGAGGACAGCACCCCGGCGCTCATCTACCGGGTCGTCAACGCGGAACCCGATCTGAGCGACGTGCCCGACGAACTGATCGAGCCGGTGACCGCGGCCCTCGCCAAACGGCCCGAGGACCGCCCCGAGATCGGGGACATTCTGCGCATGATGTTGCCCGGTCGGCGGCTCAGTCCGCCGGTGACCCGTGGGACCCCGCCGGCCAGCCAACAGGAGGACCGAACGGCTGCCGCCGAGGTGATCACCCCGGCTGCCGCGGCATCGGTGGCCGCGGCCCTGGGCGCGCCCGGATGGCGGTCATCGGGCGGCCCGAATCCGTCGAACCCCGGCGCCCCGAGTTGGCCTGGCAGCCCCATGGGGCCGACCGCGGGCGGGGACAACCCAACCGGCCCCGGCGGCTCGACCGGCCCGGGCGGCTCGACCGGCCCGGGCGGCCCGACCGGCCCTGGCGGCTCGACCGGCCCTGGCGGCTCGACCGGCCCTGGCGGCCCTGGCCGGCGCCCAGTTGGCCCGGGGCGCCCAACTACCCGCCCCAGGGTCCACCAGGCCCGCCCCCCGGCGGCTCCCAGGGCCCGCCCTGGCAGCAACCGCCTCCTCCTCCTCCCCCTCCTCCTCCTCCTCCTCCGGCTCCTCCGGGAGGCGGCTGGGGCGGGCCACCGGCGGAAGCCACGGTCCACGTGCCCCCTCCGGGCTGGCAGGGTGGCTCCCCTCCGGGGCCCGGTGGCCCCAACTGGCAGGCACCGGCTTGGACGCCCCCCGGCGGTGGCCCACCGAAGAAGAAGAGCCGCACCGGCCTGATCATCGGGATCTGCGCGGGTGTCGTGGCCCTGATCGTTTTGATCGTGGTCCTCCTGCCCGGGCCCTCGCCCAAGCCGGTCCTGCTCCCGACGACTCTGCCAACCGTGACCCTGGCGCCGCCGACCGTGCCCCCCGTGACCACGACGACCACGGTTACCCCCTCCGGCATCACCCCGTTGGCCCAGTTGCTGCCCTCCGACACGGACTCCTTCGCCGATTGCAGCCACAACACCTCGCCGCCGACTGGGCTGGTGGGGCTCACCAATGCCCTGATCTGCTCGCCCAAGAACCTGACCGGCGGCCAGATCTTCGCCTTCCAGTTCGACACTCCGGCCGATTACGCCACCAGCCTGGCCGCCCTCAACAAGTTCAAGGGGTTCGACCCGTCCACCGCAGGGTCGACGTGCCCTCCGGGCAAGGACTCCCAGGACACCATCGGCTGGCACAACAACGCCTTCCCCTCCCGCACCGGTCAGATCCTCGAATGTCTGTCGGTGGGGACCAACAACACCCAGCCCGACTACATCTGGACCTACCCGACGGAGAATGCCGTCATCGATGCCCAGGCGGCCGACCACTCCACCTTCACCGCGCTCGACGCGTGGTGGACCAAGGACGCCCCACCGCCGTAAGCCGACCGGTGGACGCGAAGGGAACAGCCCGGCGCGCGCCGAAATCCGAACACGCGCACCGAGCTGCCCCGGTCCTGCCAACTATCGAACGGTCAGGAACGGCCCCGGCCCGGTTTCCACCCGCGGTCCATGCTGGCTACACGCCGCACATCGAGTGCGTGGACCACTGGCCCCAACCGGAACGCTGTTGCAGCTTCTGGGCCATGGCGTCCTGGACCGCCGGCGGTGCCTGGCTGGGCGACCCGGTGCCACCAATGCCCCGCCACGTGGCCAGCGAGAACTGGTAGGCGCCGTAGTAGCCATTTCCGGTGTTGGTGGCATAGTTGCCCCCCGACTCGTGCTGCCGGATGCACGCCCAGACGCCGCTTGGTGATGTCGGGGGGGTGACAATGGGAGCCGCTCCCGGCGCCCGAGCCGGGCTGGGCGCGGTCCCGGCCGCCGGGGCCGCGATGGCGGGAACCGGCGGGGCCGGAGCCGTCGCCACGGGCGCCGATGCCAGAGACACCGCGGCGATCGCGCCCAGTGGGTTGGCGGGTGGTTTCGTCGTCGCCGCCACGATGGCGACCAGGGCCGCCTGGGGCAGGGTGGCGGGGTTGGCTGCCCGGTACGGTGCGGGCCGGCCCACCGTGAGCGGGATGGCGCCGGGTGATCGAATCGGGGCCCGGTTCCTGCCCGGAGCGGGTGATGTGATGGATGCTGTCGCCAAACTGGCGTTTGGCGCGACGAAGGCGGCACAGATGCCGCCCACGGTGACTACAGAAAAGACAAGCCGTGCTCGTCCTCGCATGTTGACTCCTCGGGTCGTGCGCCCTTTCGGACGTCGTGCTCTGGTGGTGTCTCGAGCGAGCGAAGCCGTGCTGGGGTGCACAGAACGCTCTGATGTGGACCGATGGCTCTCCCTTCGTCCGATTTGGCAGCGTGAGACTACCCGGGCCGGGCCAGAACCTGGTCACCCGCCCCGTCGACAGCCGGGCGGCAGCCCCTAGCCTGGACGCTGATGCTCGATCATCTCTCGATCCAGTGCCGCGACGTGGCCGCCGCAGCCGCCTTCTACGACCAAGTCCTGGCCCCGCTCGGGGGCAGCCGGGTGAAGGATTTCGGGACCGTGGTGGGCTATGGCATCGGCGAGCGCCCGACCTTTTGGATCGGGCCCCTGATGACAGGTGAGAACAACCGGGAGATCCACGTGGCCTTTCAGGCCGACGACCGCGCCGCGGTACGGGCCTTTTTCGACGCCGCGGTCGCTACCGGTGCGCCCGTCCTCCACGAGCCCCAGGCCTGGCCCCAGTATCACCGGAAGTACTACGGCGCCTTCGTCCGCGACCCGGACGGCAACAACGTCGAAGCCGTCTGCCACACCGCCGCCGAAGGCTGAGTACGGCCCTACTAGCCCAGAGGGAAGGGATTGACTGCCATCCACTCCCGGCTCGGGATGGCGCACTCCGGGCACTGGATGTCGATGAACTGGGCCAGCCCGGCCAGATCCTGAGGGCTCGGAAGAACGCTGTGGCCGGCCGCGTCGGGCCCGATCGCCTCGACCTGGTAGACGGCACCCCAGCGGTCCGCCTGGACCACCGCCGCCTGCTCCTGGCCCACGCCAAGCTGAGATCTCCCGCTGCCGTCATCGGCCAGCAGGAGGCAACCGGGCGCCGTGATCTCCGCCTCCGGCGCCACCAGCACCATGGCCCTGGTACCCCACTCCCGCAGGGCCTCGACGGCGCTGCTCAACTCGCCGGCGTAGCGGGCGCACTCGGCGCAGCACCCCAGGTGGGGCACGAAGACGACCGAGGCCCGCGTCCCCTGGTTCCAGGCGATCTTCCCGGGAGCCGACACCTGGCGGAACGACACCCGCGGCAGGCTCCCGCCGACCGCGATCAGGTGGTGCGAAGCGGAGCAAGACATGGCCCCAGCCTACGAGCAGCGGTTACGCCTGCTCCACCTTCACGCCCTTCCAGAAGGCCACCCGCGCCCCCACCATCTCGGCCCCCGCCTTGGGCTCGGGGTAGTACCAGGCGGCGTCGCTGTTGCTCTCGCCCCCTACCACGATGTCGTAGTAGCTGGCGGTGCCTTTCCACGGGCAGACGCTGTGGGTCTCACTTTCCCGGACGTATTGCCGGTCGACGGCATCGATCGGGAAGTAGTGGTTGCCCTCGACCTGCACCGTGTCGTCGCTTTGGGCGACGGTGACGCCGTTCCACGTGGCTCGCATCATGTGTGGGGCAACCACGCCAGCTGCCTGGCCATTCCGAAAATCGGTCGGGAAATGCCTGCCCCGAGGCGATGGCACGGGTCAGCGGCAATCGAGCGGTGCGCCCGACCGATGGGCCGAAGCCGGGCTAATCTCGGAATATGAGCGTGCCTGTCGCCTTGGAGGGCCTTCGGGAAGAGATCGACAACCACGGCTCGGTGGCCTATTTCCTATCGGTGGGTCCAGACGGCCGGCCCCACAGCGTGCAACTGCGGGTCGAGCTGACCGATGGGCAACTGGTCGTTCACCCCGGCAACAGCACGGTGGCCAACGCCGAGGCCCGGCCCCTCGTGAGCCTGTTGTGGCCCCCGGCCGAGGTGGGCGGCTACAGCTTGATCGTCGACGGTACCGTCGCCGGCGTCTCCCGTGCGGGGGGCGGCAACAACTTCGTCGCCGTGAACCCGACCAAGGCGGTGCTGCATCGCCCCGCCCAATCCGACGATCCCGACGCCGTGGTCCACGGCTCGGATTGCGTCGGCGTTTTCTCCCGCCCGTCCTAGTCGAGGGCCAAGGCCTGGGCGCCGGCCAGCACCAGGGAGCCGAGTTCCTGATCCCCGCTGATCTCGGTCGCCACTTCCCCGGGCGGTATCCGGTTGGCCACCAGCCGGCAGAACGAAACCGCGTCGGCAATGATCCGGACATCGGTGGGGCCCGGTACGCCCCGATCGAGCGAGGCCTGCCAGGTGCCCCCGCCGGGGCCGGTCAGCACGATCCGCGCCGTGCGTCCTGTCTGGGGCCGGTCGATCCGGGCCAGGCCCGAGGGGAGCGCGGACACGGCCAACTCGGTCATCAGCCGCAACCTCGGGGAGTCGGGCGCCTGCAGGGCGCGCCCGGTCACCCGGCGGATGTCCTCCTCATGGGTCCAGGTCTCGAAGGACCGAACCACCAGCATCCGCTCCACGGGCACGGTAAAGGTGTGCAGGCGGATCGGCCGCGCCCGACCGTCAGGATCGAGGCCCTCGGCGTGGGAAACCGTGGCCGAGGTCAAGGCCAGCCATTCGGCGTGCGTCTCGGCCGGCAGTCGTCCTGCCTGGGCCAGGGCATCGGGCTGGGTGGACGCCACGTGGTCGCTACCGGCCGCCATCTCGGGGCCGATGCCCAGGGCGGCGTGCAGATGGCGTTCCACGCCGATCAGGTGCCCCATCAGTCCCTGGATGTCCAGGTCCCGCAGGACGTGGCGGTGCCATTCGTCGTCGCTCAGTTCCGAAACGACGGCGTCCAACGAAACGATGGTGCGCCGGTAGGCCTCGGCGGCCGTGATGGGCGGCCCCGTCCCGATCGCCCGCCCCGGCCGGCGAGACGTCGTGGCGGATTCGAGAACCCGCGCCTTCAGGGCCACCGGCGGCGGGTGGGCATCGGCCTCGGCGAGGGCGTAACGCAACTCCTCCAGGGGCTGCCCCAGCGGGGTCGGCGCCGTCATGCCATCTCCAACAGGTGTGGGGCCAGCCATTCACTGAGCTTGGCCTGGGCCAACCGCAAACGCGACTTTGCTGTGCCTTCCGGTATCCCCAGTACACAGGCCAGCTCGCGCTGGGTGCAGCCCTGGAAGTAGGCCAGCTCGACCGCTTGGCGCTGGGCGGGGGGTAGCCGGCCGATCGCGTGGCGGACAGCGTCGACGAGACCGAGGGATTCGACCTCGTCGGCAACCGCCTCGGTGATCGGGTTGAGGGCTTCGTTGCGAGCCTCGTGGGCGTTGCGGCGCACCTCTCGGCGGACCGAGTCGACGGCCCGGCGATGGGCCTGGACCCCGAGGAAGGCCCGCAACGACCCGCGGGTGGGATCGAACCGCTCCGGGTGGCGCCACAGGGTGGTGAGGACCTCTTGCACCACGTCCTCGGCGGAGCTCCGCTCGCCCGTCACCCGCCGGGCCAGGCCGTACAGGAACGGGGCGAAGCGGTCGAAGATCTCCGCGATCGCCTCTTCGTCGCCCGCAGCCAGTCTGGCTACGAGGAGCCCATCCCCCGTGTCCACACCGGGAACACTACTGCCGCCGCTTTCAGGAGGGACGAAGAAGCCGGATTCGGAGCCGAACGACCAAACCGGCGGAATGAGTGATCTGGCCTGCGTCGCCACGTCGAAGGTTACGAGGCGCGGAGTCACCGCCGCGGTCAAGGATCCAGCTCTCACGCTCACTCTTCGTCGCTGGCCGGCTGGGCGCATCAATGGAGATTTGTCCAAACGGGCGGACACCGTTACGGGAGGGATGGGATAAGCGTCGAGGTGTTCGCAGTCGACGACGTCGTCGACGTCGACGTCGTGGTCGGCGACGACGTGGTCGTTGTCGTGGTCGTCGTCGGCGCGGTCGTCGTGGTCGTCGTGGTCGCAGGCACAGTTGTGGTCGTGGTGGTGGTTTTCACGGTCGTGGTGGCCGTGTGGCGGGTCGTGCTGCTGGTTGCGCCAACGACGGCCCCGGGCACGCTGGAGGCGCTGGGCCCGGTCGTCGGTGGGATCGACGTGGTCGTGTCGACACTGGCGGGGGTTGTGTCCACCGGCGGAACGAAACTCGGAGCCAGGTTGGTGGTCGTCGGGCTGGCGATGGCCAGATTGGCAGGCTTCGCTGACTTGCGGGACCCGTGGAACAGCGTGTACCCCACCGCCGCGCTCAACGCCACGACCAGGATGACGGCCGCCACCGCCGCCATGTCCCGGACCGGGAAGCGCCTGGAACCGTCCCGGTAGTCGATGAAGCCGGGGTAGCCGGACTCTTCGTCCTCATCTTGGTACGGGTCGACCGGATCCATGGCCAGTGTCGGCCGGTCGTCGTACTGGACCGGAGGTGATGCCGGTGCCAAAACCGACGGCGCGGCAACTTCTCCGGTGCGCCGGAGATGCTTGCGGACGTCGGTGACGCTGGTCGCAACCGGGGCGCTCGGGTACTCGTCGCCCCCGACGTCGTATCGTTCCGGAAAGTCCCACAACCAGTCGAGCAACTCGTCGCCGTCGGTGTCGACCTCCGCGTCGTCCCACGGACTCATGCCTGTGAGCTTAGGAGGCGGGGATGTCCCGCCGATACCACGCCGGGCCCTTAGCCAGCCGAACGGCCCAGAAATCCGGCCAGCCGGTCGTAGGCGGCGGCGTCGTCCGCGACTACCACGACGGGTTTGAAGGGGAGCTCCCCGCCTGGATAATCGGGCGACAAAACGGCGTGGGCGATGACCAGCGACGCCTCGGCCAGGGCCGTCTCATGCCCGGTGGCGGAGGCCAAATCCCAGGTGTGGGTGGTCAATTCCATCGCCTAGATCTGGGCGACGGTGGCGCCGGTGAATGTCCCGAACGGCAGCTCGATCTTGCGGTCGAGGGTCTCGTCGCCGGCCCACCGAAAGGGGCCTGGTCATTGGCGCGGGCGGGGGCACGGGCGGGGCCCAGTCTGGGGTTCGCCTCGGCCCATGGACACCCCATCCGGTTCCCGACACCAGCCATATGTCTCATAGCGCGGCGACATCAAAGTCGGAGCAGGGAGTCGCAAGCGCGAGTTGGTCGGCCGCGACCGTGGCCATCACCTGGTGGGCCTGGGCGAAGCTGCGATGGAGCAGCGGGCGGGGATCGGATTTGTTCATGGTGTTTACCCTGAGCCTATGAATAGGACACCGCCTGGCCTATTTGTGGAATAGGTTGGACCTGTGCGAGCGGATCGCCTGGTTGCCATCGTGTTGCTGCTGCAGACCCACGGACAGCTCACCGTGTCTGACCTGGCCGAGCGTCTGGAGGCCTCCGAGCGAACCATCCGCAGGGACCTGGACAGCCTCAGCGGCGCCGGGGTCCCGGTGTATGCCCAGCGGGGTCGGGGCGGCGGCTGGGCCCTGCTGGGCGGCCACCGAATCGACCTCTCGGGGCTGACGACCGACGAGGCCCAGGCTCTTTTCCTGGTCGCCGGGCCCAACGCCCTGGTCGGCGTCGGCGTCGACCCGGGCGTGAAATCGGCCCTGCGCAAGCTGATGGCGGCCCTGCCCGCCCCGATGCGGGAGCAGGCGTCGGCGGCCGGCAACGCGGTGTTGGTTGACCCGGTGGGTTGGGGTCGCAAAAGCGACCAGCCTCCTCATCTCGACGCCCTTCGGGCCGCCGTCGTCAAAGGCGTCCAGGTCGACATCAACTACGCCAAGCCGGGCCAGGAGGCGGCGGTCCGCCGCATCCACCCCTACGGCCTGGTGTCCAAAGGGGGCACGTGGTACCTGCTGGCTGGAGCGGAAGCGGGTCTACGCACCTTCCGGCTGTCGCGGGTCCACGGGGTGGTGGTGACCGAGGAGGCGGTCGAGCGGCCCGAGGATTTCGATCTGGCCGAAGCGTGGGAGACGGTGCAGACCGAGTTCCCGGGCCGGACCTACGGCGCCGGTGTCACGGTGCAGTTGTCTGTGGACCCCGGGGCGATCCGTTATGTCTCCGCGGTCCTCAGCCGATGGGCGAATCTCCAGCCGCAGCCCGGTATGAGCCACGGTGGCGCCTGGGCGCGGTACGTGGCCACTTTTCCCAACCCTGCCATCGCAGCCGCGGAACTGGTGCGATTCGGCCGCCGGGTCGAGGTGGAGGGCCCTATCGAGGTCCGGGCGGCGCTGGCCCGCCTCGGCCAGGAGCTGGTCGCCACCTACGGTTGACCCGCGACCGGGGATCGGGCGAACCGATGCAACGGATGAGGCGGTCCTAGGCCAGCAACTCTCCTCGCATGACGGTGACGGCGTGGCCGGTGAGCAGCACCCGGCCCTCGTGGACCTCGACGCCGACGAAGCCCCCTCGGGCGGACGCCTGATAGCCGACCAGCGTGGCCCGCCCCTCGTCGCCGCCCAGGCGGTCCTTCCAGTAGGGGGCCAGGCAGCAGTGGGCGGCGCCGGTGACGGGGTCCTCGTCGATGCCGAGTTTGGGTGCGAAGAACCGGGAAACGAAGTCCGACTCGCCGTCGCCGGGGGCGGTCACGATGACGCCGGTCACATCCAGCGCCGCCACCGCCACGATGTCGGGGGTCAAGTTCCGGACGGTCGCCGCGTCGGCCAGCTCAGCTAGGTAGAAGCTGCGGCCTCGGCCGACGCCGACCGGTTGCACGCCGAGCGCCTCGGCCAGGCCATGGGGTGGCGGGTCGAGGGCGGAGACAGGGTCGGCGGGGAAGTCGAGCTGGATCCCACCCTCGCTGCGCGTCGCCGTGAGCCGCCCGCTGCGGGTGCCGAAGGAGAGTTGGGTGGCGTTCTCCCCCACCTCCCACAGGACGTGGGCCGAAGCCAAGGTTGCGTGGCCGCACAGGTCGACCTCGACGGTGGGCGTGAACCAGCGCAGGCCGAACGCCTCTTCGCGGCCCTCGAGGCGCTCCACGAAAGCGGTCTCGGCCAGGTTCATCTCGGCGGCCACCGACTGCATCCAGCTGTCGGGGCGGCCGTCGCCCAGCAGGCACACCGCAGCCGGATTCCCCCGAAACGGCTCGGTGGTGAAGGCGTCCACTTGGTAGATCTGCATTTGTCTCCTCCCTCGCCCGGAGCCTCGCGCAGGTTCGGTGCCGGGTGTCGCCCATTTTCCCGGCGGTAGAGTCCCGGGGCCGCGATGAAGGGTGCAGAACCGCTGGTTGAGTCCATGGAACAGGTTGGCAACGGTCCCCGGCCGCGCCGGCGCATCGTTGTCGTCATGGTCGCGGTCGCGGTTGTCGCCATCGGCCTCGTTCTCGTCCTCGTGCCCGGGGGCGGGCCGGGCGGCCCGTCTTCCGCGCGGCGCCCGGTGCCCACCACCGCCGCCTACGACCCCCGGCCGGGACCGGGCGGTACCAAGATCCTGACCGACCCCGTGGACGTGCTCAGCCTGGCCGTCCCGAACAGCTGGCGGACCCCGGCGAGCGACGCACTCACCCTGCCCAAGGAGATCGACAACTTCGCGGGCCAGGCCCCGCCCCTGGCGGCATTGCTGCAGGCCGAGGGTCTGGTGGCCCAGAAGTCGGCGATCCGCTTGTTCGCCTATCAGCTGGCGCCGAGCGCGTTCGTGTCGGTGGTGAGTTTCTCGTCGCCGGCTGCCACGCCGCCTACCCAGAGCGGAATCGACGCCATTGTCGCCCTGGCGAGGAAGAAGACTTCGAATGTCGCGGTGAGCGGCGTCAGGTTGCCGGTTGGCCAGGTGATCAAGCTGGACTCGACACTCACCAGCCAGAATCAGCACATCGTGGTCGAAGTCCTGGTGCTGGTGGCGGGCGGCCGGACCATGCAGATCCAGATGGTCTCGCAGACCGACGCCGCCGCCATCCCGCCGTTGTTCGACCAGATCGCCCAGAGCCTCCGTCTCGGCTAGCGGCTGGACAGGGGTTGGGCACGAATGCCCTCACCGTGCCCCGGCATTAGGCGCCGTTCGATCCCCGGTTGGGGACGGGTCGAGCACTGCTAGTGGGGCGGCCGCTCGTGGGGGGGTTCGACCACGATCGCGGCGGTGCCGGCAGGTTCGTCGGCGCCGGGAGCCGCGTTGACCGTGTTGGCCACCGGGGCTTCGACCATGGCCGGCTCCGCTGTCGCCGAATCCGCTTCGACCGCTTCCGCGAGGCTCGCGTCGCCGGCCGCGGGCTCGGTCTTCTCGGGCTCAGGAGCGACCGACTCGGCCGCGGCCGGCGCCGGTGGCGCGGCCGCTTCCTGGTCGCTGGCCGGTTCCGTGGGGTCCTCGCGGTTGGTCCCGGCCGCCGCCATAACCTCGGGCTCGGCCGCCTCGGGCGCCGATTCGGGGGCGTCGGCTCGGGGGTCCCCGGGGGCTTCGGCGGCTACGGCCGCCGGTCCGGGTTCTGCGACGGCCGTCTCGGCCTCTTTCGGTGCCGCGGTTGCCACCTTGGCACCGAAGCTTTCCACCTCGGAAGATGACCCGGCGTCCGGCTCGACTTCGCTGGCCAGGCCCAGAGATCCCTCTTCGAGCGTGTCGCCGCCGCCGGCCATCGCGGCCACGCCGATCGGGGCTCGTTGGAGGGCCGGATCATCCACCTCGCCCTCGCGGCCGGACGCGGTCACCGGCGGGGCCGCGGCCCGCCCGGGCAGGCCCTTGCGCAGGACGATCGCCGTCGCCACCACGAAGATGATCACGCTGACCCAGTCGTTGATCCGCAGGCCGAGGATCTTGTGGGCAAAGTCGATCCGCATGTACTCGGTGAAGAAACGCCCGAAGGTGTACAGCGCCACGTAGACGCCGAAGAGGTAGCCCTTCCGCAGCCGCACGTGCTTCTCGATGTACAGCACCAGCAGCACCACCGCCAGATCCCAGAGGCTCTCGTACAGGAACGTGGGATGGAAGGCAACGTTGTTGATGTAGGCCGCGGGGCGGTTGGCCACCGCGATCTTGACCCCCCAGGGCAAGTTCGTGGGCCGGCCGAACAACTCCTGGTTGAAGTAGTTGCCCCACCGGCCGATCGCCTGGGCCAGGGGCAGCGCCGGGGCGACGGCGTCCATGATGGCGGGGAAGTCGAGGTCATGGCGGCGCACATAGAACCACGCGGCCAGCGTGCCGCCCGCGATGCCGCCCCAGATCCCCAGGCCCCCCTGCCAGATCTCGAGAGCCCCGATCGGGTGGTGGGTATACAGCTCGTAGTCAGTGACTATGTGGTAGATCCGGGCGCCGATCAGCCCCCCGGGGACCCCCCAAATTGCGATGGCCGCGAACGTCCCCGGCTCACCCCCGCGGGACCGCCAGCGCCGGTCGGCGAGCCACACCGCGGCGAAGACACCGGCCACGATGAGAAGGCCGTACATGTGCAGTCGCAGCGGTCCGAGGCTGATGCCGTTGGACGGCGGGCTCGGGATGTATCCCAACATGTCAGCGACTGTAGGCGTCGGCTGGTGGTGGGTCGGGGTCAGCGGCCAGCAGGGCGGCGTACGCCCGGGCCGCCCGTTCGGTCACGGGCCCGGGGCCGCTCGGGATCCCGCGCCCGTCGACCGAGCGGATGGGCTGCACGTCGCGGGTGGCGGAAGTGAGAAAAGCCTCGTCGGCCATATACAGCACCTCGAGGGGGACGTCACGCTGGTCGACGTCGAGCTGGCAGCCCTCGATGACGAGGCCCCGGGTGACGCCCTCCAGGCATCCCGCCGAGAGCGGGGGAGTGAGGAGTTGGCCGTTGACGACCACGAAGACGTTGGTTCCCGACCCCTCGCAGAGGTTGCCCCTGGTGTTGGCGAAGATCGCCTCCGTGGCCCCTTGGCGGTGGGCGTCGGCGAGGGCCACCGCGTTCTCGGCGTAGGAGGTGGTCTTGATCCCGGTGAGAGCGCCGCGCTCGTTGCGGGGCCAGGGAACGGTGATGACCTCGGCCAGGGCGTCATGGGGCGGCATCTCCCGGGCGGCCACGACCAGCGTGGCCGGGCCGCCGCCCCGGCCCGAACCCACCGTTCCCCGCCCCGAGGTATAGGTGACCCGGATGGCGCCCCACGCCAGGCCCGGGTTGGCGGCGACGGTCTGGTCGACGGCGGCTCGCAAGGCCTCCAGGTCGGGTCGGGGCAGGCCCATGCGGACCGACGAGCGGACCAGCCGGGCCAGATGGCGGATGGTGGCAAAGGTCGTGCCGTGCCGGAGGGCGATCGTTTCGAATACCCCGTCGCCGACAGTGAACCCGTGATCGAAGACGTCGATGGCGGCGTCGCCTTCGTCGATCACCGAGCCGTTCACGTATGCGAACACGCGGTGATGGTAGTAATGCGCCACCCTTGCGGGTAAGGAGGCTCCCATGGACGACGCCGAAACCGTCAAAAAGGACACCGAACAGCTGGATCAACTGGAGGAGGACATCCAGAAGGCCCGCCGCGACCTGGACGAGCAGGATCACACCAAGGACGAACCCGAGTTCTTCGAGGATAACCAGGAGGATCCCGAGGAGGGTCCGGGGAACGAGAACGTCCCCGCTTGACGGCTAGGTGCGCTGAGTAGTTGGCGTGTACACACCAACTATTCAGCGCACCTATGGCGCCACGACCGCCCGGCGGACCGCCCGGATCAGGGTCCGGCCGTCGACGACCCGGCAGTCGAGCTGATCGACCAGGGCCCGGACGAGGAACAGGCCTCGACCCCGTTCCGCCAGGCCGTCGGGCAACCGGTCGGCGGGACCTGGCAGCGGCATGGGCTCACCCCCGTCATCCTCCAACTCGATTGTCACGTCCGATCCCTGAACCGAGGCTCGCAGGGAGACGCTGCCCGTCTGGCCGCTGGCGTGGCGGACCGCATTGGCGGCCAGTTCCGAAGCCACCAGCAACAGGTCGCCGGCGTCGGCCCGTTCGACCGGGACCCGGATGAGCCAGTCCTCGAGGAAGTGCCGGGCCAGTGGCACCGCGGCGGTCGACGGCGTGAAGCGGTACTCGAAGGGGGAGATAGGGACCCGCTGGGTGGCCGGAGGTGGGGAACGGCGGCGTAGGACAAGGACCAGGGAGTCGTCGTTGCGGACCGCCCCGGCCAGGGACCGTTCGACCAGCGCCCGGGCCAGCGCGGCGGCGGGGTAGCCGGCGGTTTCGCCCGCGAACCGGGCCAGGGCGTCGAGTCCCTTGATGATGTCCTTGGTGGATTCAATGAGGCCGTCGGTGTAAAAGATGGCGGTGTCCGAGCGGCCCAACTCGACGAGGACGACACCGTCGGAGCCGGCGCCCGGGAAACCGATAGGAACACCGCCGACGTCGACCCACCGGGCCTCGCCGTGGGAAACGACGAGCAGGGGCGGATGGCCACCGCCGGCGAGTTGGAGGTCGCCGGTCGCAGGGTCGTAGCGGCCGATCATCAAGGTGGCGACCAACTCCGGGTTCTGGGCCGTCACCAGGGTGTCGGCCCGGGCGATGACCCGGGGCAGCGGCACCCCGTCGAGGACCAACAGCCGCAGGGCGTGGGTCACCGCGACGGCGTCCTTGGTGGCGGCCACCCCTTTTCCCATCACATCGACCACCGCCAGGTGAAGTGACCCATCGGGCAACAGCACCCAGTCGTAGAGGTCGCCGCCGGTAGACGATTGCTGGTCGGCGGCCAGGTAGAACACCCCGAGCTCGGTCTGGGGGACCGACGGCTGGGGCGGCCGGACCGCCTCCTGGAGCTTGTGGACCACGTCGCGCTGCGCCGCTTCGAGGCCGGCCATGGCGAGGCGGTTGTCGAAGGCGACGCCCAAGTGGGTGATGACGGTCTCGGCCATGGCCACGCTGCCGGCCGGGGGGAGTTCTTTGGGTAGCCAGCCGAGGATGGCGACACCGTGGATGCCACCGTCGTCGCGAGGGACGGCCAGCACGATGACCGACTGCAGGGCCAGGATGCGCCGGAGGTGCTCGTCGTCGGTGAGCGCCTGGACTTCGCCTCGCAGGATGGGGCCGAGTTGGGGCAGCGAGTAGGGGTCGCCGAGATTGGCCAGGTTGCGGACGCTGCCGTTCGACATCACCCAGCGGCGGGGGTGGGTGTCGACGTCGACGGCCAAACCGACCAGGGCGGCCTCGGTGGCCGAGGCGAGGGCGTTTGCGACCCAGGCCAGTAGCCGGTCGTGGTCGCGTTCGGCGTGAATGGCGCGGGCGGCCGAGCGGAGCAGGTCTGCGGGGACCGCGCCGGTTGGTCCGGCCACCGCGGAAATCTACCTGACGGCTGGGGGGATCCGTCGGGCGGCCCTCGTAGTATGGGCCGGCGTCGTTGGTGACTGAACCCGGGGGGGGAGAGAAGTGCCGAGCAGCCTTGAGGTCGAGGAGATACTGACCGGGCCGGGCGGGCTCTTCGAGATCGTCGAGGAGGACGTCCGGGGGGTTGCCATGCCCGTGTACAAGAACCGTATCCCCTCGCTTCGGGCCCTGGCCGAGATGGGGCTGGGACGAGGCAACGACGTCCTCTACCTGGTCCATGGCGAGCGGCGTATCGGGTACCGGGACGCAGTGGAGGCGTCGAACTCGGTGTCGGCGGCGCTGGCCGGCATCGGCGTGGCGGCAGGCGACCGGGTTGCGATCCTGTCCGGCAACAATCCCGAATGGGTCTTCACGTTCTGGGGAACCGTCGACCTGGGGGCGGTACTGGTCGGGTTGAACGCCTGGTGGAAGGCCGACGAGATCGTCTACGGGCTGGTCGATTCCGGATCGAAGGTGCTGATCGCAGATCGGGAACGTTTCGCCCGGATCACCGACCGGCTCGGGGAGGTCCCGGCGCTGCAGGCGGTGTACCTGATCGACGGCGATCCCGCCTGGTTGGCGGGCGACGCTGCCGGCGGCTCGGGTGGTTCGGGATCGGTGCCGATGCGCAGCTTCGAGTCGCTGGCGGCGTCGCCGACGGCGGTGATGCCCGATGCCCCGATCGCCGAAGACGACCCCGCCGTGATCCTGTACACCAGCGGAACCACGGGGCGGCCCAAGGGAGCCATCTCGACGCACCGGACCATGCTCGCCAACGTCCAGAACACCTTCTATATGACGGTCGCCGCCGCGATGATGTGGGGCGACAGCCGGGAGCTCGGCGGGGGGAGCCCACCGGTCGCCCTCATCACGGCGCCGTTGTTCCATGTCTCCGGCTGCCACGCCGGCATCGTGCTGGGTATGGCGGCGGGGGTGAAGCTGGTGTTGACGGTGGGCCGTTTCGACCCTGAGCAGGCGCTGCGGCTGATCCAGGAGGAGGGCGTGACGGTGTTCACGACTGTTCCCACCATGGTGGCGCGGGTGGTGGAGCACCCGGCGCGCCATGACTTCGACCTGTCGACGGTGCGGACGGTCGCCTACGGCGGGTCGCCGTCGGGGAGTCGGCTGCACCGGGAGGTTGGCGAGACGTTCCCCAACGTGGCCATGATCCGCAACGCTTATGGGCTCACCGAGTCGTCTTCGGCCGTCACGGTCAACTCGGGGCCGGAGATGGTGGACCGGCCGGAGTCAGTGGGCCGACCGCTACCGGGGGTGGAGGTCCGCATCGTCGACGCACTCGGTACGCCGCTCGCACCGGGCCAGCCCGGCGAAATCTGGTTGAAGGGCGCCCAGATCTTCCCCGGTTACTGGGGCAAGTCGGCGGAGACCGCCGAGGCGGTGACCGATGGTTGGCTGCACTCGGGCGACATCGGCTACCTCGACGAGGACGGCTATCTCTTCGTGACCGACCGGGCCAAGGACATGATCATCCGGGGCGGGGAGAACGTGTACTGCGTCGAGATCGAGGACCGCCTGATCCAGCACCCCCTGGTACTGGACGCAGCCGTCATCGGGGTACCGCATCCGGTGCTGGGCGAGGAGGTGAAGGCGGTCGTCCAGGTGGCGCCTGGCTCAGGCCTGACCGAGGGCGAGGTGCGGGAATGGGTCCGGGAGAAGCTGGCCAACTTCAAGGTGCCCGCCCATGTCGAATTCCGGAAAGAACTGCTGCCCCGGAACCCAACCGGGAAGCTCCTGAAGAACCTCCTGCGGGGTCGCGGCGGGAACAGCTTTGCCGAGATCATGTAGGCGGTCGAGCCCGAGGGCCCCGATGTCGCCGGCGGGCATGGCCCGGCCCGCCGGGCGGGGCCGCTAGGATCGTGCCCTCACGGGCCGTTGGCGCAGTTGGTAGCGCACTTGCATGACGCGCAAGGGGTCAGAGGTTCGAGTCCTCTACGGCCCACTGTAAGAGAAGATCAGGTCAAGGCCTTTGATCGCTCCCGACAGGTGGCTCGGCCAGGGTTTGTAAGCGCGAAAGGGCAGACAGTTTGGCTACCTTGAGAATGCCGTTTTTTGTGCGAAATGGCATACCAACCGAGGCTGGCGCCCGTCGGAGAAGCGCAGGCCAGCGGTGTTTGTGCTCCTGCTCCTCGAGTTCCCCGCAAGGGGTCAGTCGTCAAAGCGAGAAACCGCCACGCCCTTGACGCGATTGCGGCGACATGCTACAAACTACGCCGACGAGTGCAAAGCGGACAGCGGCATCTGTTGGACGATATCCATCGAGCCGCGCCTCGCGGTCGGTGGTTTAGCGATTGGGAGGAATACATATGCGCAAGCCAGCCAGGGTGACCGTCGTGGCATTTATGGTCGGAGCAATGTTCGTCGGGGGCATTGCGGCGGGTTCCGCCGCCGGTGCCAGCCCGCGCCAGGCTCCGACCCGGGTGGCATCGAGCCTCCTGGCGCCTCCGTCGATCAGATTCAGCTTCCCCGGCTTTGGGTCCGTGTCGGCCGGCGGCGCCGCAGCCATCGTGGACGTGACTTATAGGTGCGGCGGAACGATCGACTCTCCCATACTGCCGCAACTGCTCGGGTCATCCAAGAGCCTGACATTGCAGGTCAGTCAAGCGATCAGGCAATCCTCCACCGGCGGCGGTCATTACATCTCCCACGGTTCGAGAACCATCAACAACTTGATTTGCGACGGGGGAACGTACACCCGCTCCATGGGCGCCGTCGCCGATCCCCAAGGATTCCGTTTCGTCGCGGGTGACTCGCAGGCGCTGGTCGTGATGCAGGTCTGCGATCTCTTCGGATGCGCCAATGCCAGCAGCGGTGCCGTCGTCACTCTCAGCTGAGTCCGCGCCCTCGTCCCGCCCCGCCGTCAGGTGCCTCCAACCCTGACGCGGGGTCGGCGGACCGTCACGAGGGGTCGTATGGTGGCCATCCCCCCGGTGTCGGCGGTCAGCGAGCGCCACGTTGGCTTGTGGTATCGGTGGCCATGGTTGGTGTCGCTTCGGTACTGGGTGGCTGCAAGTCGGGTCACACCGGCGCTGAAAATGCCGCCACTACGACCGTCGACACAAGCGAAGTGACTTCGACCGCGCCGCTGGACCCGAGCCCCGGCGGCGTGCCGGCAGCCCCTAAGACCAACACCACTGCCACCACCGTTGCGTCCTCCAGCGGTATCCCAGGGTCAACGGTTGGTCCTGGGTCGTCGGTCGCCGGGCCGTCGCCGACGGCGGCCGGTTCCCCGGGGGCGTGCACAACGTCGGGGCTCCAGGTGGTGCCGGCCGCGGCCAACGACCAAAGTGGCACCCGGGTTCAGAGCTTCACGCTCACGAACACTACGACACAGCCATGCTCGATGACCGGCTACCCGAAGGTGGCGCCATACAGGGGGGGCACCGGCGGGGGCGGCGGCTCCTCGGTGCAGGCCCTACTACAGCCGATTCCCGCGACCGACGGTCCGATAGGGGGACCGGCTCGACTAGTGACGGTCAACCCGGGCCAGGCGGCGGTGTTCTTTCTGCTCTTGGGCACCGGAGGCGGGGCTTGCCAGGTCGCCGACGGCATCACCTTCGACACGCCCATCAGCTCGATGTTCGTTCTCATTAGTTTCCAGTTCAGGTTCTGTGGCCCAAACGTCTACGAGTCGGTCATTTTCCCGGCCGGGACACCTGGTCGACTAGGAAGTTGACGGTTTCGATTAGCAACTGGTGTCTACACGGCGGCGGCGATGCCGAAGTGACCGAATCGATGCTGCATGTCGACGCTCTGGTCGCCGCACTCAACGAATCCACGCTGAAGTCGAATTTGACGGAGCCGGGTGCGGCAGATCCCGAACTAGTGCCGCGGCAGGCAACCTTCGCCTCGTAGGTCCACCACCTCGGGTGGCTGGACACGCAGGCTGATCTGACACATTTGGTTGTCGGATCGGAGGTGTCGGTTGTCTCGCGAGGGTTTGCGGGTTCGTGAGGTTTCGAACGATGAGGGCAATCGGTTTGTTGCGGTTGGTCCGGCGTTCGTCGGGCTCGGTGGTGACGTGGCGGCGAGCGCAGATGATCTTGTTGTCGGTGCAGGGCATGGATGTGGCGGGTATCGCCAAGGTGACGTTCACCAGTCCGGATCGGGTGCGCGAGGTCATCAACAACTTCAACGAGGACGGCTTCGAGTCGTTGTACCCGAAAATACGCCGGTGGCCGCCCGCCGACCTTCACCCTGCCGCAACGTCAGCAGATCAAGAAGATCGCGTTGTCGCGACCCACCGATCATGGGTTGCCGTTCTCGACGTGGAGCTTATCGAAGTTGGCCGAGTTCCTCGTCGCTGAGGGGGTGGTCGACGACATCAGCCATGACGGCCTGCGGGTTCTGCTCCGTAAGGAGGAGGTGTCACCTGGGCGGCACGATCACGACGACGCCTTATCGGCTGGCCGCGTCGGTCGCTGAGCACCATACCGGATCACCACATCTGTCGACGGCTGATCTCACCTAGGCGACGCCCGGTGCGGCCGCCTGCAACACTGTCGGCTCCGGGGAGACGTGGGGGGGAAATCCATGGCAGGGCACGTAACCGTTACCGAGTGTCCTAACTGCGGTGGCCCAATTGACCCCGGTCACTTCAGGAGCCAAAGCGATCCTCTGTGCCCATTCTGCGCTCACGCCCTCCCGCTCGAGGAGGATGCTCCGTCCAGCGTCCCCGGGGTGACCGTCGTCACGACGGGCGCGACGCGTGCGACCAGAAGGGGCGCCCGCGTCGTCGTCATTGCGGTGCTCGTCTCGGTGGGCGTAACGGCGGCCATCGTTGTCGCGTCCATGACTACGACATCCAAGTCCAAGTCGGTCGCAAGGCTATCGGTCAACTACCGGGTCTTAGGCCCGGTCGTTCCCGCCTCAAGTGACCCCGGTATCGCCGACATCTATGTCGTCGCCCCGACGGTCGGGGCACCGACGACTCCTGTCCTTCGCCGCGTGAACCCGGTGACGCGCAAGGTGCAGTGGTCTGCACCGCCGATCCGATCGATCAACACCGGGAAGGTGCCGCTGGTCATTCCGGCCCAGACCCGGGTCGTCGTCATAGCCGACACGACAGTCCTCGCCCTCGACGCCGCTTCGGGGCGGCAGCTCTGGCAAGCCTCGCTGAGCAACGAACTGGCCTCCCCCTGCGACGGGGGCTGCGCCTTCGTGGCCGGTACCCATTTAGTGTCGCTCGCCAAGGATGGGACCCTCCAGTCCTTCGACCTTACGAGCGGCTCTCAGAGTTGGAGTAAGCGCCTCAACTCGACGCCCCGCTGGTTACATCCGGCCGGCGATTTGGTCGCTGTCACCGACGTCGCCGCCACCTCGGGTCACGACCTGGACCTGCTGCTGGTCGACCCTGGCACCGGTGCCGGCCGCTCGATCTCACCGGGCTGCGCCAAGAGTCCTTTCGCCGGAACGGCACCCGCCCGGGCCCACGAAGAGGGCGCATTTTTCGTGGACCCTGACGGCAAGGCGGTGACGGTCCTGGTAACGACATCGGGCGGTTGCGCGGTGCGGTACCGGCTTCCGGACGGAGCCCCAGTGTGGTCGACGGCGTCGGTACCCGACGGCAGTCCGATACCGTTCACACTCACCGGGCAGGCGACGGCGCAAGGCCCGGGAATCGTCGCCTGGACCAACAACGTAACGGCGTCGAAGGATGTATACGTCATCGATCAGGCGACGGGACTCGTGCGCAGGCTGTTCGACGCTGGCGCGTCGACAGTCACCTTGGAGGGGGTGGCGAACGGCGCATTGGTGATGCAAATAGCGCCCAACTTCGACAGCAGCAAGCCGTTGGTAGTCGCGGTCGACCTGGCGTCCGGTCAGGTGCGTTGGAGGTTGGCCAGTCGGGCGGTGGCATCGGGCGACAAGCAGAAGGTGTACATGATCGCGGCCAACGTCCTCGTGGTGTCTTGCCAAGACGAGGCTGAGACGTGCCGGTTCGAATCGGTCGACCCCGACACGGGGACGATCAAAGGATCCACGACCGTGAAGGCGGGGCTCATTCCCACGGTGGAGTCACTCACCGCCGGTCCCGGATCCGTCCTGGCCAACGTGAACAATGAGCGGGTCGTTGCCATCGATGCCTCCACCGCGGCAGTCCGGGCATCATGGCCAGGCTGAACGATCTTGGACCGACAGGG